>NZ_JBIOQM010000035.1:0-226 GCF_051713745.1 Enterococcus sp. DIV0421 | reverse complement strand
CTTGTTCTCGAATATATTTTTCAATTGTTTTTTGATTTAACCCACCCGTACTCACGTAGTATCCTTTGGACCAAAAGCTTTTATTCCCATACTTATATTTCAAATTCACATGTTTTTCATGGATTAAGGTTGCACTTCGTCCTTTTAAGTAGCCCATAAAACTAGAAATACTAATCTTTGGTGGTATTCTTACTAACATATGAATATGGTCAGGCATGGCATGAGT
>NZ_JBIOQM010000034.1:0-229 GCF_051713745.1 Enterococcus sp. DIV0421 | reverse complement strand
TCTGCGCAAATAAAGCTCATTTTATCTTCTATGGAAGCATGCGAACGAAATTCATCAACCATCACTACTCTTGGGAGAATCTTCTTAGATTGTTTTGGTAAATAGCTTTTAAACTCTTTCAATGTACGAATAACCGGTGGTCAAAGATACCTGACAGCTTTTCGCAATAAAAGATAAAGATACTTTTTCAGTCAGTAAAGAAGCAATTTTATATCTCACATGATCTGCA
>NZ_JBIOQM010000033.1:0-243 GCF_051713745.1 Enterococcus sp. DIV0421 | reverse complement strand
TTACTTTAATTAATTGATTGATCAAAAAGATTCTAATTCTCATGTTCTCGAATGATTTAAATCCGTAGAATACTCGTTTCATTGTCTTTATGTGGGTATTCTTCGCTTCTATTTTTCCATTGGAATAAGGATCGATCATTGCGTTGGTGATGCCTTCTTCATGGGTCAGAAGGTTTTGAAGCTTCTCCCGAAAGCTGTCATCTAACGTTTCGGGAAGTTCTGCCAATAAGGAGAAAAATAAGT
>NZ_JBIOQM010000032.1:0-261 GCF_051713745.1 Enterococcus sp. DIV0421 | reverse complement strand
ATGACTGATTGCGACATTGTAGTGTTTTCCTTCTGCTAGTTTTTTCTGGAAATAGACACGCATAGACGGAGACCAAATAGACATGAGTCTGGCGGCTTCATGCAATGCCCAGCGAAGCTGAGAGGAACCTCGTTTGACCATTCGACCAGTTTCAGTCTGATTCATTCCAGACGTAGAGATGGAAGGTTCTGCGCCTGCATAGGCAAGCAATTGATTCGGCGATCGGAAATTATTAATATCTCGAATTTCGGCGAGAATGAC
>NZ_JBIOQM010000031.1:0-369 GCF_051713745.1 Enterococcus sp. DIV0421 | reverse complement strand
GGCGTTCATGTCTGTCACCAAGAATTCTACTTCTTCTGGATTGGTACAACCTAAGAAATAGCTTGTTAATCGGGGTAATTTACGCGTAGGCAAAACATCTATTAATTTTCCTGTTTCGCCATTTGCGCAAATAAAGCTCATTTTATCTTCTATGGAAGCATGCGAACGAAATTCATCAACCATCACTACTCTTGGGAGAATCTTCTTAGATTGCTTTGGTAGATAACTTTTAAACTCTTTCAACGTACGAATAACGGTGGTCAAAGATACCTGACAGCTTTTCGCAATAAAAGATAAAGATACTTTTTCAGTCAGTAAAGAAGCAATTTTATATCTAACATGATTTGCGATTGAATGTCTGGGTTGGAC
>NZ_JBIOQM010000030.1:0-481 GCF_051713745.1 Enterococcus sp. DIV0421 | reverse complement strand
AATGTACGTTAGAAGTCAATGAAAAAAATCCAGGCATCTGTAATCATGTAGAAGCAGTTTGTCAACATCATCCAGATTGTGGCCATGAACAAGTGCCTCATGGTAATCATACAGATTATTTAGTGAATGGCCGTTTACAACATGTACATGACGACCATATTGACGACCATGGTGCAGTTGAAGTTCTTTGATTCATACCGTGTAAACTTCCTTAATCTCTAATCTTCTGAGCTTTAAGGGAGTTTTTGTTTACCTCCGCCTTCATTTTCTAAACTCGTTTCTGTATCTATCGGTTATATGATTCTATCCTCGCTATCTCTGTCTTACCATACTATCCTCTTTGTTTTGATTACTTTTAACTTTGGTCGATTTCAGTGGAATGCACTTCAAAATAGAATACTCAATAAAAAAACTGCTCAATTTTCATCTTGACTTATTACCATTAGACTTAACACTCGTTTTTTCTTGATTGTAAATCCCC
>NZ_JBIOQM010000029.1:0-550 GCF_051713745.1 Enterococcus sp. DIV0421 | reverse complement strand
ACTCCCTAATTTAAAACCAATGCCAGGAATCGTTAAAATAGGTGAATCGATTTCACTCATTAATCGAGCAACTTCCTTCTCGGCTTTGTCTCTCATAGTTGTAAGGTACTGAATGGCATCAATAGTTTGAAGGAGTTCAAATTCTAACGCTGGCGACTCTTGACCAATAGAGGTTTGCGCGAGTGCTTTGAGCTTGACGGCCTGTTCTTTTCCAAAGTGACCTTTTGAGTGCGTTGAAATGAGATTGGTCAACTTCGTTAAGTGTGCATTTCCTAATTTTCTAGCAGAGGGGTATTCTTTTAAGATTGCGTACACATAGGATTGGTACTTCGCGGAAGAAGAACCCAAAGAAGGTGCTAATTCTGGAAAGAGAATATCTAAAATGCGTGTGTAGTTCACTTTTTTTCGAGTACAGTCCTCTCTTAATCTAGCTGTGTGTCTGGTTAAATATTTCAGCTCAATCATTGAGGGGTTCGCACTAAATGATTGTTTATCAAGATCTGCTCGTAATTTACGAGCGATCGTCATGGCGTCTTTTTTATCGGTTTTG
>NZ_JBIOQM010000028.1:0-577 GCF_051713745.1 Enterococcus sp. DIV0421 | reverse complement strand
CCTTGTATATTTAAGATACTCAATTAATCAGCTATTCCGTTTTAACTAGCTGTTATTTTGTCTATAATTGAGCTAGACGCTATGGACTAGTATAACCTCCACCAGATTCCTTTGGAATACTGTTGTCGAAAGGCTCTGGCCACAGCTCTTTGTCACATTGTTAATAAGTTTGTTAGCGCATGACATCTGTTCGTGACGCTTGATTGATCACAAGGTTACATAGGCAAAGAGTAAGTGGAGCATAGCGTAAATTTTATCTGTCAGGAGTGGTCCTTATGTTGTACGTTGGAATAGATATTGCCAAGCACAAACATGACTTAGCGATCATTGATACTGAAGGAACGGTTTTTATCCGTCATCTTCAGATTGAAAATAATCGTGAAGGCTTTACGAAGCTTCAAATGACGCTTGCCAATTTGCAGAAAACAACCGGCGAAGAGATTCAAATCGCCTTAGAAGATACCGGTCATTATTGCTTTAATATCTTACGCTTCCTTCGGACGCAAGGGTACCCAACTTATAGCTATAATCCATACTTAATTAAAGAATTTGCCAAAAATCAAAGCTTACGAAAAAC
>NZ_JBIOQM010000027.1:0-664 GCF_051713745.1 Enterococcus sp. DIV0421 | reverse complement strand
ATATCCGCCCTTGAAACGGGTGGCTTTTTAACAGCCCTAGAAGGCCTCACCACTCGCTAGCCCCTTAAAAGGGGCTTTTTAAATGACCACCAACCGCTCACTGCCCTATCTCTCTTTAACTATTTAAATGAATCTACATACTCTTGTTTACTTATACTATCTCTTATTCGATCATCTGCTTCTTGTTCTCGAATATATTTTTCAATTGTTTTTTGATTTAACCCAACCATACTCACGTAGTATCCTTTGGACCAAAAGCTTTTATTCCCATAGTTATATTTCAAATTCGCATGTTTTTCATGGATTAAGGTTGCACTTCGTCCTTTTAAGTAGCCCATAAAACTAGAAATACGAATCTTTGGCGGTATTCTTACTAACAGTTGAATATGGTCAGGCATTGCATGCGCTTCAATGATTTCAACAGCTTTCATCTCACACAATTTTCTTACTACCTGACCAATACTTACTCATAACTTTCCATAAATCACTTTTCGTCGATACTTCGGGGTGAAGACTATGTGAACCCTACAATTCCATCTTGTATGTGCTAAACTTTTATCGTCATTAGACATAAAAAGGCTCTTTGTCAATAAGGACTGATGAGTTGTGCAAAATCAAATCTGGGTCAGAATGAACCACATTCTGGCTCAGATTTTTTGTTATC
>NZ_JBIOQM010000026.1:0-674 GCF_051713745.1 Enterococcus sp. DIV0421 | reverse complement strand
AGAAATAGAAATCAAACTAAATCGCTATCACGAAATCAAATTGGATCAAACAATTATTCATATTCCTAAAGCATACGGGTATTCTCAATTAACTGTTGTTTTGACTTGGAATAAATTCAAAGTCCTTACGCCGCATGGAGAACTCTTAATGAATGACTATCGTCCTTATATGAACAAAAAGCGATTGATTCCGTGGAGCGATATCTTAAAACAATGGAGTGATAAGCTGAATGTTGTTAGTTATTCGAGGTATTGGAAATACTTACCAGCACGACTTCAAAATTATCTGGCGATTGATAATAATCACATCAAATACAGACGTATCCATCAAATACTGAGTTTATTGACAACCTACGACATCCAACAAATCAATGAACAATTCTATGAGTTAGTTGTTCAAGAGGATGTCCCCTCTGACTTTGATGTCAATTGGTCAAATTATGACGCACTTACAAAATCAGGAGGACCCTATAAATGACTAGACAGAACCTAGAAGATTATTGTAAAAAGCTCAGATTAAGTCATATCATCACGAACTTACCAAGAGCTTCTTTCGAAGCTCCAGAACAATTTATTACCGATCTATTCCGTTTAGAACTTGAAACCAGGCAACGAATCAAATTAGAACGGATGGAAAAATTAGCCAAATTTCCTGTACCAAAGTCACTAAAAAA
>NZ_JBIOQM010000025.1:0-688 GCF_051713745.1 Enterococcus sp. DIV0421 | reverse complement strand
ACGAATGCAGCTGAATAAATGATGCCAGCTGTTTGGCGAGCCATTACTCATCACCAACCTGACTATATTTTTTCCGGTGGTGCGCTGTTTTGATTTGACTTTCTTGTAATTCTTGTAGATACTTTTTCGCTTCAATAAGTGGCACAGAATCAGTTGGCTGGAAGCTCTCAATTTCATGAAACCAGATCATGGTGTTGAGTAATTGTTGATTTACTTTACTATTCATTTCCGTTTCACGTAAAATAGCCAATTGCTGCTTGTAAAGAGCCATTAACTCTTCAAATATTTTTTGTTCTGCCGACTGATTCTTCTCATAAAAATCCAACAATGCTTCTAAAGTATCCCCTTCAAGCTTATCTTTTCGAATCCTTTTCCAATGCTTAATTCGTTCGATCGTGGATTCTTTTACCCAATAGTTTTTCTTTCTCCATTTTTCTTCCTCTAGTTTGTCCTTACTTGGATCACTAGTCAGGTTTTCTTGTTCTAAATTTTCTTGTTCCATACCTCTGCTCTCCTATCTTTATTCTGTGAACGGATCTTTTTCTATTTCCGAATAGGATTTTTCAACGACAGTTATAGCTAACCATTCCATGAATTGTTTTTGCTTTTCTATGAATTGTCGATACCGGATTTCACTATCCAACTGGAACTCATCATAAGCAAGTTGCGTTAACACTTCTCGCAACAT
>NZ_JBIOQM010000024.1:0-697 GCF_051713745.1 Enterococcus sp. DIV0421 | reverse complement strand
CATTGTGACGGCCCGTTATTTGCTGGGAAAGAGGTTGCTGTCATTGGCGGCGGAAACTCTGGGATCGAAGCAGCGATCGATTTAGCTGGCATGGCAAAACACGTCTATGTTCTTGAATTTTTACCGGAACTAAAAGCGGACCTTGTGCTACAAAACCGCTTGAACACGTTAGAAAATGTGACTGTTATTACGAATGCGGCAACGAAGGAAATTGCTGGATCCGATCATGTCGAACAATTGACCTACGTTGATCGTGAAACGAATGGTGAATTCACATTAGCTGTTGAGGGTGTCTTCATCTTGATTGGCTTGATGCCGAATACCGAATGGTTAAAAGATCGCATCGTTTTAAACGAACGCAATGAGATCGTCGTAGACAAACACGGCGCAACCAATATTGAAGGGGTCTTTGCAGCAGGGGATTGTACCGATAGTGTATACAAACAGATCATCACTTCAATGGGTTCAGGTGCGACTGCGGCATTAGGTGCCTTTGATCACCTGATTCGCTCATAAGGAGTTAGTATTTAATTCTATATAGTTTAGGCTTGCCAATATTTAGTGTTGGTAGGGAAAGATACAACTGAAAATTTAGTCATAACCAGTTAGGCAGAGTGCTTAACTGGTTTTTGTAGCTCTTTGTTAATAAGGACTAAAGTCAGTAAATATCCACCCGTTTCACGGGTGGATATTTAAC
>NZ_JBIOQM010000023.1:0-750 GCF_051713745.1 Enterococcus sp. DIV0421 | reverse complement strand
TTAAGCGGTGCTGTAGGGGAGTTGTTAGCGCAACTCCTCTTTACATAGTCATAGTAACACAATTGTCCCTATGATTCAAATAGATAAGATAGTAGGCGTTTCATTGACTGATAGTTGATGGAACGCCTTTTTTTGTAACTAATGGAGGTGCTAAGGAAGAAAATGATTGATTCAGAAGCGTTATTAAAAGAATTAGGCAAACAAGAAACAACCTCTAAAGTAGTGAAAGATCCCTTACTTGAGGAAAAACCGAAGAAAGTCCGTCGATTAAAACAAGAAAAAACTGTTTTATCCCTGATTCCCTACCGGAGAATCATATCAGAGGATTGTTTTGCGATGGAAAAAGAAGTCACAAATTTTTACCGAATCGAAGATGCTTCCGCACGTGATGGAAGTGAACAACAGCGTCAAGAGGCGTTGCACGATTACCTGGTATTCTTGCGTACCATTCACAAGAATCTTAAATTGATCTTCACCAGCTTTCCGGTCGATATGTCGGAAAACATTGATTATGCACGTAGGCGCTTTAAGATGCGAAAAGGAAATAAAAATGTACAAGCAGAACAGGCAATCACCCTTAGTCAGTTGGAATATTTAGATAATAATAAGCCAATCAACACGGTTTACTTACAAATATTCGCTACAGATAAAGACGAATTAAAAGATGTTGAACGAGAAATCATGAGTGTTTCTACGGCGAATTTCCGACCTGTCAAAATGTCATTAACTCAAAAAATCAAGTTGCTTGTA
>NZ_JBIOQM010000022.1:0-765 GCF_051713745.1 Enterococcus sp. DIV0421 | reverse complement strand
TGTTTATTTTTTCGTGATTTAATGGTTCTACAATATTTAGTGTTGGTGGAAAATCTACGGATTTTCTACTGACACTTTTTTTGTAAAAAAAGATAGAAAAAGAGATAGCCTAACTGGTAGAATTTAGTCGTCTAAAATAAAACCAAACCAAGAAAGGATATCTCCATGGATCATTGTACTAGAAAATTGTTAGGTTTAACAGATGAAAATTTATTCTTCGAAGAAGAATGGTTAGAGACTATAGAAGAAGAGGGGGTTCGCACCAATATTATCCATGCCAAACTTAGCTATATACCAAGCCATTGCCGTAAATGTGGTATCAACAATGAAGGACAAATCATCAAGAATGGCTCACATAAAACAAAAGTCCAACTTTTGCCTTATCGAGGAACAAAAACAGAATTACGCTTGTTGCGTAAACGCTTTTACTTTAAAGAATGTCAGTCGACATTCAATGCTCAGACAAACTGGGTGGATGAAAACTGCTATCTTTCAAAGAATTTAAAGGTTCAAATTGCCTTGGAACTGGCGAAGAATACAATAAGAAAAGAAATTGCCGATCGCTGCTTTGTCTCTGATGTAACCGTTCTGCGTGTCCTACACACCTGCTTAAAAACGTATCATCCTCGTTTTGATACGTTCCCTTCGGTCCTTTGTGTTGATGCGTTCAAATCAATGAAGTCCTGCAGCGAAAAAATGAGTTTTGTTTTTATGAATGGGCAGCCCCAGCAATTACTCGGTGTATTGGAGAATCGACGCCTGGCA
>NZ_JBIOQM010000021.1:0-896 GCF_051713745.1 Enterococcus sp. DIV0421 | reverse complement strand
AAACAATTACTAAGTTTATTAGCGACCTATGATATCCAACAAATTAATGAACAATTTTACGAATTAGTTGTTCAAGAAGATGCCCCCTCTGACTTTGATGTGAATTGGTCAAACTATGATGCATTAACAAAATCAGGAGGCGTGCAAAAATGACTGGACAGACGCTAGAAGATTATTGCAAAAAGCTTCGATTAAGCCATATCATCACGAACTTACCAAGAGCTTCTTTCGAAGCTCCAGAACAATTTATTACCGATTTATTCCGTTTAGAGCTTGAGACCAGACAGCAGATCAAATTAGAACGGATGGAAAAATTAGCCAAATTTCCTGTACCAAAATCGCTAAAGAACTATGAATGGCACGAAGATATTTTTCTACCAGCCCATCTAGATAAGGCGACCCTTGTCTCTCTTGATTTTCTAAAAAGGCAAGAAAACATTGTTTGTGTTGGCTCTCCTGGTACAGGGAAAACGCATCTAGCGATCGCATTAGGGAGAAAAGCCTGTAGTGAAGGTGTTTCAACCAAATTTTTCCGAGTAAACAATCTCGTTGAACAATTAGAGAGTGCCTTAAAAAAACAACAGCTAGCCAGTTTCAAGAAGCGATTCGAAACAACAGAATTAATTATTCTTGATGAAATGGGGTACTTACCATTGACGAAAGAAGGAGCTGAACTGCTCTTTCAACTGATTTCAGATTGGTATGAGCAAAAGAGCATTATTATTACCTCTAATTTAGAATTCAGTCAATGGAATCGAGTGTTTATGGATTCTCGCTTAACAGCTGCTCTCGTTGATCGGCTAATCCATCACGCTCACATTATCAGCTTTAAAGGCGAAAGTTTCAGGTTGAAAAATTCATTATCTAAATCATATTGAAGGAAAAAACTAGTTGCA
>NZ_JBIOQM010000020.1:0-1240 GCF_051713745.1 Enterococcus sp. DIV0421 | reverse complement strand
TATTATTTTCCCTCTCTTTTAGAACTGGTTGAAGATAATTTAAGGCAATCAAAACACCTAAAATAAAGCTCAGTACGCTAACAAGTATAAAAATTACGGCACTATTTTTTTTCTTCATTCGACCTCTTCCTTTCTGTCTATTTCAATCCCAAAGATACGGCTGGATCGATCAAATTCGCTTGAGATAAATCACTTGATTTTGCAATTTCCAAATGTAAATGCGGTCCAGTTGAGTTTCCTGTACTACCAAGCTGTCCGATTGTTTGCCCTTGCTTGACAGTCTGTCCAACTGTAGCCAAAATTTTGTTTAAATGCGCATAAAGGCTTACTTGACCATTCTCATGTTGGATAACTATATGGTTCCCCCAACTATAATGTGGACCGGCTGTGATTACTTTTCCATCCGCAATCGCTTTGATATTTGAACCAAAAGGATTCGCAAAATCCAGACCTCTGTGAAAGGCTGTTCCGCCTCCAAAAGGATCCGATCGCCAACCAAATCCACTCGAAATCACTGGATTATCCACTGGCAAAACATAGGCACCATTCGAAGATTGCCTGCTTTCTGTATTATCAATGTATTGGTAAACAAGTTCGGCATAAAAGAAGTTCCCTGAATCCCGATAAAGATACGTTCGCCCATCTGCTTTTGATACTTCATTGACGTATGAATACTTTTGACCGGCATTGGGATACCCATTGGCACGTTGGCTTGGTGCGACCACCGTCCTTGAATAGGTTTCTGCTTCATCAACAGAATGTTTTTTCTTACTATTGCCTAACCAAGAAACGTAACTAGATCCAAAATTATATGCTTGAACGATTGCTTTCTTATCATTTTCAAGTCCATATCTTTTCGCCAATTCCAAGGTGGTCTTATAGTGCTTTACTCCTTGACGAATCGACCATTCAACACTTGAAATACTATTTGGCGACAGTCCTCCTGATTCACTTGATTGCATCGGATCACTCCCCCTACCGCCTGATTCCACCATCATGATCGCAAGTAGAAAGGGCACTTCCGAAGAAATTTCGGCTGCTTGCGCTTCTTTTTCAACAATTGATTTTAACGCTAAAACCTCCGCTGAGAGCGCCTTATTTCCGCTGATTTCAACGGTCTGACTCGTCTGTTCGATACCTAAAATTCCAGCTAACATGTTTTGTGTTTCTTCTATAACCATCGCTACTGCTGAGAAAGTAAACACAGAAAGAAGCACAACCACTAGGAGTTTGATCTTTA
>NZ_JBIOQM010000019.1:0-1247 GCF_051713745.1 Enterococcus sp. DIV0421 | reverse complement strand
TAGTGTTAGTATCAAATCTTAGACATCTTTTCGTAGAGACAGAAATAAATTAAACTTATCTACGAGAGGATGGATTTTATGACCCGATATGAAGAAAATTTTAAACAGATGATTGTTGAACTAAATCAAACTGGACGTTCTGTTCGAGGGTTGGCGAAAGAATATGGCTTAGCTGAAGCGACGATTTATAAGTGGAAGAATTTATACTTACCTGATCCGTCCACAGGACTAACCGGAAAAGAAGCGGCTGATTTGAGAAAAGAAAATGCTCGTTTGAAAGAGGAACTTGAAATATTAAAAAAAGCCGCAGCCATATTCTCTCGAAAGACCTGAAGTCACTTGTCCGATTCATTGAAAAATGGTGTAAGGATTACACTGTTTCTTTGTTGTGTCGGTTATTAGAAATTCCTAGAAGCGTCTACTATTTTTATAAAAATAAATCGTTAACAGCTACAGAAGTCAGAAATAACCAATTGAAAAAGAAGATTTCAACGATCTTTTTTGATCATAAACAGAGATATGGTGCAACAAAAATCCATCAAGTGTTGCTAAAAGAAGGAATTTCAGTATCTCTTAAGCATGTTCAAAAATTGATGAAACAATTAAATCTAAGGTCAATTGTGGTTAAGAAATACAGACCTCAACGGTCTGTTCAGCCGGTTGTTTTAAAAGAGAACATCTTAAATCAGGACTTTTCTACTAAAACTATCTGTGAAAAATGGGTAGCTGATATCACCTACATTCCAACTAAGAAAAATGGTTGGTGTTACTTATCTTCAATTATGGATTTACACACGAAAAAGATTATTAGCTATACATTTTTTAAGCGAATGACTGTCGATTGTGTGTTACAAACACTCAATCAAGCGAAACAACGGTACCACATTCCAGAAGGAATGATTCTACACACCGATTTAGGTAGTCAATATACAGCAATCGAAGTGGAAAGTTGGCTTGAAAACAATAAAATAAGACATTCCTATAGTCGCAAAGGAACACCCTATGATAATGCAGGAATTGAGTCCTTCCATGCATCATTGAAAAAAGAAGAAGTATACACGACGACTTACTCAGACTTCGAAGAAGCGAATCGAGCACTATTTAGTTACATTGAAGGATTTTATAACCGGAATCGAATTCACAGCTCGATTCACTATCTAACCCCTCAGGAGTTTGAAGAGTTAGCAAAAGAAAAAATGGCGTAACCGTCTCTACTAAAATGTGTCCAAGATATTGACTCAAATCCA
>NZ_JBIOQM010000018.1:0-1334 GCF_051713745.1 Enterococcus sp. DIV0421 | reverse complement strand
TATCCGTCTGTATTTAAGGTGATTATTATCAATTGCTAGATAATTTTGAAGGCGTGCAGGCAAGTACTTCCAATACCTCGAATAACTAACGACATTCAATTTATTACTCCATTGTTTCAAGATATCACTCCATGGGATCAATCGTTTTTTGTTCATATAGGGGCGATATTCGTTCATTAAGAGGTCTCCATGAGGCGTAAGAACTTTAAATTTATTCCAAGTCAAAACAACGGTCAATTGAGAATATCCATATGCTTTAGGAATATGAATAACCGTTTGATCCAATTTCATTTCGTGATAACGATTTAGTTTAGCTTCTACTTCTTTAAAAATTGGGTAATCCTCTTGGGGAAGAGAATGTAACGCCTTGTTTTCTTTCTTCCACAAATCTTCGATTAATTGATGTTTCGAATAATGCGTCCTTTTTCGATCTGTTTTCAATTGTTCTTCAAGCTGCTTATTTAGGGACTCAAAAGAGTCCATGATTGGCGAAGTCGAGAAGAAATTGTATCGGACATAACCCACTTTATTTTCGACATGTCCTTTTTCATGCCCACTACGTGGGTTACAGACTTGAACATCACAACCATAATGAATGGTGAAACGTAAGAATTCATCGGTTAGTTGTGCTTCTTCAAATTTTGATTTTGTTTTTTTCACCGCTGGAGTTAAGTTATCTATTCTGATCTTTTTTGGAACACCGCCGCATTGATCAAATAGTTGCTTTAATGCTTCCAGGAAACACTCTTGGTTTTGAGCTGGCATGGCACTTGCGAACGTCGCATTACTATAGGGAAATGACATGATAAGAAGTTGTATGTCTTTCATGTGATCTTCGTGCATGACTTCCATTGTTCCAAAATCGACCTGTGCTTCTCCGATCGGATGATCAAGGCGATCGACAGCTTTGTAATTCGTTTCGTCGTACCGCTGTTTTTTCCATTGAGAAATATAGACGCAAACTGTTCGATAGGAGCCAGGGAAACCCAAAGGTTTCAATTGTTCATAGATAGCTTTGGCAGTTCTACGGAGTTTTCTACGTAAGCGTAGGTCTTCTTCTAGCCAACTACCGATAATTTCTCCCCAGCCATCATCCATCATGGATTTATTTTTTCGAGTAGGATCCGTAATGAATAGCTGATCACTGTCGGCGTATTTTTTCGCTGTTCGCCAATTGATATTCATTGCTTTTCTTATCTGATCAATTGACTGATCACGATTATTTCTCAAATGTTTTATCGTTTTAATATCATCCAAAGTTAACAACCTTTCTGTACCTCCATCACTAAGTCACTAAAACTTATGATGGAAGGAAACTAGTTCGCAGTCAAACT
>NZ_JBIOQM010000017.1:0-1344 GCF_051713745.1 Enterococcus sp. DIV0421 | reverse complement strand
TGGACAATAGGCAACACCTTTATTTTTGAATTCTTTTTCTCCCGGAACATTGATGTTGCGCCAGCGAGCACCGGTTGCTAAAATAGCCGTTTTGGTTTTTAATACTGCGCCATTTTCTAATTCAACTTCGATGACATCATTGCGACGAATATCCTTGGCACGCTGCCCTTTCATGACATCGACTTTGTATTCGTTGATGTGCTCTTCTACCTGACGCATTAATTTTGGTCCTTCGGTATAAGGAGTACCGATCATGTTTTCGATACCAAGGGTTTCCATCACTTGGCCACCCATCGTTTCTACGACCATCCCGGTATTGATACCTTTACGCGCCGCATAAATCGCTGCACTTCCACCTGCAGGTCCGCCACCGACGACCAAAACATCGAAAAGCTCTTTTTCAGCAAAGTCATCTTTACTCGTTGGACCAGCTGCTTTTTCCAATAATTGTTCGATCGTTTGACGGCCGCTTGCAAATTCTTCGCCATCTAGAAAGACTGTTGGCACAGCCATAATTTTTTTCTTGTCAATTTCTTCTTTGAACATCCCACCTTCGATCATGGTGTGACTGATGGAAGGATTTAGCACTGCCATAATGTTTAACGCTTGAACAACATCCGGACAGTTATGGCAGGTCAAACTGACATAGGTTTCAAAATGTAATGGCTTATCGATCGCTTTGATGCGCTTTTGTAGTGCTTCATCAATTTTCGGCGGACGACCGCTTACTTGAAGCAACGCTAAAATAAATGAAGTGAACTCATGTCCTAACGGTAAACCAGCAAAAGCAATGCCGCTTTCTTCACCGGGACGATTGATCGAAAAGCTTGGTGTCCGTTCACTTGCTACAGCTTGGATAGTGATTTTTGGCGACATTTCTGCGATTTCTTCTAAGAATTCACGTACTTTCGTGGAAGAATCATCCTCACCTAAAGTTGCCGCAAAAACAACCTCTGATTCTAGCATCGCGAGATACTGCGTCAGTTGGTCTTTGATTGCCTTATCTAATGCCATGAGAGCCTCCTAAATCTTGCCTACAAGGTCTAAGCTTGGCGTTAAAGTTTCTTCGCCTTCTTTCCATTTTGCAGGACATACTTCACCTGGATGAGTACGGACATATTGTGCTGCACGGATTTTATCAATCAAACCACTAGCATCACGACCGATACCGTCCGCATTGATCTCAACTGTTTGGACTACGCCATCTGGATCGATGATGAATGTTCCACGTTGAGACAACCCAGAAGCTTCATCTAGTACATCAAAGATCTCTGAGATCACATGAGAAGGATCTGCAATCATGATATATTCGATTTTATTGATGGCATCAGAATGATCATGCCA
>NZ_JBIOQM010000016.1:0-1365 GCF_051713745.1 Enterococcus sp. DIV0421 | reverse complement strand
TGGAATGGCAACAGTTTTTTTGACAAATTTTATAAGGTGCAGAACTTCCTTCCGTATGCTATTCCGATTGTCCTTGACAATGAGCCTCCTCGGATGTGACGATCTTCGGCAGGAGCTAACAGTTAAAGTTAGACTGCCTCGCTAGCGTTAGCACATCCGAGCTCATTATCAAGGATTCGCTGCGCCAATCTCTGGTTACGGTAACCAACCGGTGTCTCGTAGCCAAGTGTACCGTGCAACCGAAGGTGGTTCCACCAATTGACATAGTCAAATAACTCCAAATCCAATTGTTGTAAGGTTTCAAATGTGTATTGATAGACAAATTCTACTTTCAACGACTTATAAGTTGATTCAGCTACGGCATTATCAAAAGGACAGCCTTTATGACTCAATGATCGATTGATGTCAAAAGTTGTTAATAATTCATCAATAGCTTGGTTATCAAACTCTTTTCCACGATCAGTATGAAAAATCTCAACCTCTGTCAGAGGTTGTTTGATACGGCTAAATGCTTTTTTTACTAGAATGGCATCTTTATGTTCTCCACAAGAATAGCCGAGAATTTCTCGATTGAACAGATCCAAAATGAAACAGATATAATTCCATTTTTTCCCGACTCGTACATAAGTCAAGTCTGTTACGATCGCTTCTAATGGGTTGTCTCTTAAGAATTTACGATTCAATACGTTTGTCGTTTTGGCTTCATTGCAAGTAGAATGATGTACTTTAAAATAAGCAACAGTATAGCTCGATTTTAATCCTCTATTTTTCATGATTCTACTAATTTTTCGTCGGCTGATCCGAATGCCTCGTTTTGATAAGGCTTTTTTTATTTTTCTTGAGCCGTAGGCCTTTCGGCTGCGGATAAATTCTTCAGCGACTACTTCTTCAAGTTCTGATTCGTCTTTCTTTGGTTTTGATTGATAATAATAGGACTGACGTGATAGACCTAATATTCTGCACATCGCTGATATAGGGTAAAGATGCTTATTCGCATCGATTACTTGTCTCTTCGTCCGAATATCAGCGCTGCTTGCTTTAAAATATCATTTTCCATTTCTAATTGCTGGTTTCTTTTACGTAGTTCTAACAATTCTTTTTGTTCAGGCGTAAGATTATCTTTTCCTTTGAATGAACCACTCGTTTTAGATTGCTTTACCCATTTGTCAAATGCTGAAGCCGTTAGTTCATATTCTCGAATGATTTCTACACGTGGCTTTCCAGCTAAGTAAAGATTGACGATTTGTTGCTTGAATTCTTGTGAAAAAGTTCTTCGTGTTCTCTTAGACATAAAAATTCCTCCTGGTATGTTTTCTTCTAGTCTACACACCTTAATTTTTCTGTCTAGTTAATTGTAGCCTATCC
>NZ_JBIOQM010000015.1:0-1456 GCF_051713745.1 Enterococcus sp. DIV0421 | reverse complement strand
CATTTCCAGCGCACAGGCATTCAAAGAATTCATTGATTATATGAATCGAAGTGCAGCAGTTCGTAACGAGAACTTTGATAAATACAACGCATTTTCAGCACAGAATCAAGCGGATAGTTACAACAGTGTTGAAGGTGGAAATGAAACGATGTTTTCCACTTATAACGATTATATGTCGAATCCAGAAAAGACAAGCTCGTCTTTTACTCGTCACTATGATCAAGCACCAATCGAAGTCATGAATCACTTAAAGGATTACTTTACACAAGCACAAGAAAATCAATCGCCGCTTTGGCAGATGGTTTTTAGTTTCAAAAATGAGTGGTTGGTAGAACATGGTTTGATGAACGAAAAAACGAATCGAGTGGATACTGTTTCACTGATCGATGCAGCAAGAAAGGCAGTCACAGATTTGGAAAAGAAAGAAGGGCTGGAAGGCGAGTGGTCGGGTGCCATTCACTACAATACGAAACATATCCATGTCCATATTGGTTATGTAGAAAAAGAACCAACGAGGGAGTGGGGATATTATGAACACCCAACTGATCCAGAGAAAACTGGTTGGCAGTATATGGCCAAATTCAAACAGTCCGCCATAAAAAGTACACGTCGCACATTTGTAAATACGCTTCTCAAAAATGAATCGCAATTGAAAGAATTGAGTCAATCAATACGGCAACAAGTTGCGTTGGCTAAAGAGAATCGTAGTGAGTTTTTGGCAGGTCGATACGAAATGTTAGCGACCGATTTACTGGAAGCATTGCCTGATAACAAATACTTTTGGAAATATGGATTTTCCGAAAGGCATGGCTTTAAAGAACCGCTCGATCGGATGGTCAATTTGTTCTTAAACACTGACGGAAAAGAAACGATGGAAAAAGTGATTCGTCTTTTAAAACCAATTTCTGACGAATACGAATCAGCGTATGGAAATCCAAGAAACGCACCGACGTATTACGAGAATCAGTTGTATGGAAAAAATGGTTTATACGCTCAGATTGGAAACCAAATTTTGCATGAGATAAGAACATTTGCCAAGAGCCAACAAATGCAAAAAGCAGTGGGAAATATGACTGCAGAAGAATTTGATGCCCTTCAAAAAGAACAAGCGGTTTTACCAATTGATTTAGGATCTCCAACAGAACAAGATTTCATTACACCGGAAATGGAAGATGTATTCCACTTGTTAAATGAGATACCGCCACCACTTGATCACGAGGAAGTTGAACAGCCAGTCAGCTATAGTATATTGAAAACGGAGGGGAATTCCGACTCTGTTGAACGAACGAAAGCACTCTCTGAAGCATTCGAATTGATGAAACAGCACTTTGACAAGCGAGATGAATCTTTAGACCAGCGTCAAATGGGGATACAGTATAAGCTGAATCAGGAGAACGCCAATCGGGAGGATACGATCGAGCGAAGAGCGATGTACATTCATGCGGTAGATAGTGAG
>NZ_JBIOQM010000014.1:0-1469 GCF_051713745.1 Enterococcus sp. DIV0421 | reverse complement strand
AGGGTTATAGATCCTACTGTGTGGGTAAAACTTTTGGGTAGAGTTAAGGGAGCTAATTTTGCTAATATTTACGGAAAGACAAAAGCCGTAGGGTACAGAAATGTGACACTTCCTGAAGGGCATACATGGAAATCTTATACACAGTTTCTTTTAGCAACCTTACCGGTTAGACTCAGGAATAATTATATTAGCAAATTTAATAAATCAATTTTCTTTTGGCATAATACTGGTGGAGGGTTAGAAGAAGAAACAATTAAAGAATTGGAAGAAAAAGGCTATAATATTGAAAGAAATGGTGTTTCAAACTATACCATTTTTAAAAATTCCCGAATTATTTTCTTAGGTAAAATTCCGGATCATACAGATGATATTTTAAGCACAAAAGATATTCCTAGTTGGAAAAGAATGTGTTTTTGTATTTTGAAAAATGATCATATTTGTCGTTTTATGGGGTTTGGCTTAACTCGTGAACAACAAAGAGTAGTAGATGCTATAAAGCAAAAATATAAAACGAGTTTGGAGGAATTGGAACGTGAGTAATTTTAAAAGTCCGGTTTATCAAATTCAATCTATCCCAATAGAAAAAATATTTCCTAATGATTATAATCCTAATACTGTAGCACCGCCAGAGATGAAACTTTTGTATGATAGTATTAAATCGGATGGATATACCATGCCGATTGTGTGTTATTACAATGTGGAAGAGGATAAATACATTATCGTAGATGGATTTCATAGATATCGTATCATGCTTGATTATTCTGATATTTATGAAAGAGAAGAAGGAAGACTACCTGTTTCTATCATTGATAAAGCACTTGATCATAGAATGGCATCTACTATCAGGCATAACAGGGCAAGAGGTAGCCATGATGTTGATTTGATGAGTAATATTGTAAAAGAACTGCATGAGTGTGGTAGAAGTGATAATTGGATTGCAAAGCATTTAGGGATGGATAAAGATGAAATACTAAGATTAAAACAGATAACAGGTTTAGCAGCTTTATTTAAGGATTATACATTTGGAAAGGCGTGGGAACCAGAAGAGTTTGAGGAACAGTTGAACGAATAGTCTAGATTGAAAATATTGGCTCTTTGTCAATAGGGATTGATGAGTTGTGCAAAATCAAACGGCTCCTCGTCATTTAGTGTTGGTAGAGAAAAACACTAAATGACGAGGAGCCCATTTTTGAGAGTGTGTAACTAGTTAACTTGTGTTACATCCCTATGTAAAAAGAATAAAAAAAGAAATCTAGTTTGTACTGTTAGTCTAATATATAAGAAGAGAGTGCAAGATGAATCATTGCTTGGGAATATTTATGATTTTACCGTATATAGTGGTCTGTTTTTCAGTTTTTTCTTGTAGCTGGGAAGCACGATTTATCATTATTGATGTGAAAATAAGTGGAATTGTCGATGATGTACGAGGATATGGCTATAAAAGAAAGACAAGAGCGTATGGGGCTTTT
>NZ_JBIOQM010000013.1:0-1590 GCF_051713745.1 Enterococcus sp. DIV0421 | reverse complement strand
CCTTGTATATTTAAATCAGTCAGTTAAATATACTTTCCTTTCATTAGTATTGGTATACTGACTATAAGCGCTGTGGATTAGTACTAGCTCCAACAGCTCCATTTGGATGACTGGTTCGAGGAGGCTCTAACCACAACTCTTTGTCAGATTGTTAATAAGTTTGTTAGCGTATGGCAGGACTGTAACGCTTAATTTTGCAAGGTTACATCGGCATTGAGAACGTGGATCATAGCGCACAATTATTACACAAGGAGTGGTTTGTCATACTTTATGTTGGAATTGACGTTGCCAAGTACAAACACGATTTAGCAGTCATTGATAGTGAGGGAGAAATTTTTATCCGTCACCTGCAAATTGCGAATAATCGTGAAGGCTTTACCCAGCTTCAAATGGCGCTGGAAAACTTGAGCGTTTCCACTGGCCAGAGTATCCAAATTGCTTTAGAAGATACTGGGCATTACTCGTTTAACATCCTTCGATTCCTACGTACCAATGGCTATCCGACTTTCAGCTATAATCCTTTTTTGATCAAAGAGTTTGCGAAATCACACTCTCTAAGAAAGACCAAGACTGATAAAAAAGATGCCATGACGATCGCCCGAAAATTACGCGACGATATCGATAAAAAACTGTTTGATGCGGATACGACTATGATCGAGTTGAAGTATGCCACTCGCAACGTGAACCGGTTGAAACAGGATTGCACCAAACAAAAAATTCATTATGTCCGCTTATTAGACATTCTGTTTCCTGAGCTTTCACCTACTTTAAAAGGTACGAACGCACTTCATAATCGCTACATATACGAGATGCTCAGATCCTTTCCCTCGCCAGAAAAGCTGGCTAACGCTCACTTGACGAAGTTAACAAATATCCTTCACCGCTCTTCTCGAGGAAAAATCGGCAGAAAGGAAGCGTTAGATCTTAAGCAACTCGCAGCTTCTTCAATTGGACAATCTTCACCAGCACTAGAGTTTGAGTTACTTCAGACGATCGACTTGATCAAACACCTTACGGATCTTCGTGAAGCCGCTGATAAAGAGGTCGCAGCGCTTATAAAAGAGATTGATTCTCCACTGTTAACCATTCCTGGTATTGGCGTTAAGCTAGGCGCTGTGATTCTTGCGGAAATTCGCTCCATTGACAACTTCAAGACACCCGCTCAACTGTTAGCTTTCGCAGGATCAGAGCCTTCAATCAGTACCTCTGGGGAAAATCAAACAGAGAACGGTCACATGGTTAAACGGGGCTCTTCCCAATTGCGGTGGGCGCTGCACGAAGCTGCCCGTTTATGCGCCATTTGGTCTCCATCCATGAAGACATACTTCCAGAAGAAGCGAGATGAAGGAAAACACTACAACGTTGCGATTTCCCACGTTGTCAAAAAGTTAGTGCGAATCATCTTTCGCACCTTAAAGACGGGAGAATTTTACGAAGAAGACAAGATGGTTGTCAACTGAGGTTTCAAAAATTTTAGAAGCTTCAGGTCTATTTGTTGTACCCAGGAATGGCTCATAAAACCAGCTCAAAAATTTTTAGTTTGTCATTGACTTAATATAGTTTGTCTCCTCTATCACTTTAAACACAAGA
>NZ_JBIOQM010000012.1:0-1673 GCF_051713745.1 Enterococcus sp. DIV0421 | reverse complement strand
GGTCCCAATGATCTTCATAACCATTATGCACGTAATCAACGTGATTTTCGTGTGTATGATGCTCCATGTAATCGTTCCCTTTTTCTTTGAGATTGATTTTTATACGATTAGTTTATCAAATAAATGAACATATGTGAATATGTGAGGAGGAGAATGATGATTTCAGAGGAATAACAGAAAAAATAGGCGATATTTTTTCTGTTTTGAGTAGACCAACACGAGTGACTTTTTTTATTTTAACAAGAACAAGCGAATGTCTCTAAAATTGTTTCTCATGTAAGTATTTCACAATCAGGTGTTTCGCATCAACTAAGGATTTTAAAAGAATATTATTTAGTCAAATCCACACGTGAAGGCAAAGAAATGGTTCATCCTCTATGTGATAGACACGTCAGTTCTATATGTTAACAAATTTTAGAACATATACAGGAAAGTTAAATAAACATGAGGAATAGCAGTGAAAAAAGACTACAAATTTTTAGAACTATAAGGAGGGATAAAATGAACCAGCCGCATAGAGCGTTTATAATCCACGTATGGGAAGTTTATCGGTTCCTTTAGAAAAACTAAAAAAGAAGGAGAAGAAATAAGATTATTTAGTTTCTCTCTATTTCAGGAGAACGTAAGTTATTGAGTGAGTTTGCTTTACAGGCAGGATAAAAAAACAATATGGGGGAGGAAAAGCCGCTGCTTTTCTAAGTGCGATTATTCAAGAATTAGGGGAGGTGGAAGAATGGACAGGAAAAATGATTGAAAATGACTATAGTCTTCTTTTATGCTAGAGACAAAAAAGTATTTGATAAAAATTATTTTATGAGAAAGTGAGGACATGATATGAAGTCATTGTGTATTGGACAAGTAATTACTGCTATAACAGTTCATGGAGAACGATTTACTGGAAAGGTAGAACGATTGAATGAGCATACGGTGATTTTAAGCAATGCTTCTTCTTTCGCACGTGTGGTTGTATCTGAAAAAGAATTAAAAAAACAAGGATGGACATGGGAGAAACCGCATCGAAAAGGTACATTAAGAGATGGAAGGATTATTTGATAAATATATTAATTGGGCATTGTTTCCAGCAATACCCAATTAATATAAGGAGAATAGCGGAGGAAGGGGAAGCCAGGGAGAAGTACGCTTTCAAACAGAGTGTAGGGGAGCTAAAGGGTATGTCAATTGGCTGAAAAAAGGCTTTCTTATAGGAACTCTGTAGGGAATCAGAGAAGAGATTTTTCACATAACTAGGCAGAAGTCGCACATCCTCTATAGATGGGTGATGAATGCCTAATTATGTTAAATATGCTTAGTTTTGAGGATGATTGCATTTTTTGACTATTTCAGAATAAATTATTGCATTTCATAGTTAAATATACTAAATAATTAATAGAGATTATTCTCAAATAATTATTCTAATTGGAGGAAATGATATGTCATTAATTGGAAAAGAGATTGGTTTATTCGAAGCGAAAGCTTATCACAATGGAAAATTTATCGATGTTTCATCAGAAGATTTTAAAGGAAAATGGAACGTTGTTTGTTTTTATCCTGCAGATTTCTCATTTGTTTGTCCGACAGAACTTGAAGATTTGCAAGACCAATATGCATCATTAAAAGAATTAGGCGCAGAAGTTTATTCTGTATCAACGGATACCCACTACACCCATAAAGCG
>NZ_JBIOQM010000011.1:0-1888 GCF_051713745.1 Enterococcus sp. DIV0421 | reverse complement strand
AAATAATACGTTGTTGTCTGAACAAAAAGCAAATCAGGAAACGATAAATTCTTATGAAAAAGAAAATAAATTGTTGCAAGAAGAACTTGATTCACAGGAAGTGAATCTTCCAAAAGATACACGATCGGAAGTAGAATTCAAGAATATTGAGAAAGTAGCCAAAGCATTTACAGATGGTTTTTACACGAACAATTCTGAAAATATTCAAGAGAAAATGGATCAGATTCAAGAGTATCTTACGCCAAAAGCCAAAGGGAAAATCGTTCCCTATTGGGTAGAAAGTAACGACAAACTGACGGTTGAACAAAGCAAAATCGGTGAAAAATATTACGTGAATTTAGAAAATGTATTAGGCGAAGCAACTGTGACGGGTTTCTTATATGTGTCGACAAGTTATGAAGGAGACAAGCCCTTTACCGTTCGTTACCTGATACAAATGGATCTGAAAAAGAATGAAAATAATGTCTGGCAAGTGAATGAACTCCGAGAAACAGTCACCACGAATGATGTGCCGGAACGATTCTATGACTAGAGGAGGACGGCACAAATGAAGAAAATGAACGAACTGATTGAACGGATTGAAACCTTCAGAGAGGACTTCCAAAAAGGGCACTTTCAGAAGTCAAAAGTGAAACAAAAACGTGCGAAATTGTCACCCATTATTTATCGAGGAATGTTTCTACTTACGATCGTAGGAACTCTTTTTTTCTTCAGTTCACGTCTTCTTTTTGAAGACGATCGTCCAATTATAGATAGTGGTGTCGGAGGAAAAAGCAGCCAAACTATCGGCAATGATACAGTTCAAATCTATCAACGGACGTATAATCCGAAAACAAATTACATGGAAGTGATTTTCTTAACAAGTCGAAATGAGACGAGTGTGAATCGAGCGTATCAAGCATTTGTTGGGTCTGTGAAAGAAGGCAATAAAGGGACTGCTTTAGCGTCCAAATTAGAACCCCTGTATGACAATTATTATCTTTTAACTATTCCAGAAGTTCCTCAAAAGTGGACAACACTTTTGATCGATTTTGGTTATTCAGAAAAAGAGATCAATGTGAATCCTACCTACAATCAAGAAGGAGAAATGGTGTTTGAAGATACGGAAGAAGTGAACCAAACAGTCTTTTACATTGATTATCGCAAAGTGAAAAATAGTTCCCAACTTAAGAAGAAAAAGTTGAATGATCATGTGATCGAGTTGACCGAAAAAGACATTGAAAAGGCAATCGAAGAGCGAAAAAACTTGCAGGATAGTATTCAAAAAATTGAGACAGAAATCGAGAAAACGAAATCAAAAATCTTAGAAAATAAAACGTCAATGGAGTATCTTACGGCAGGGGAAAAAGAAGAGATAGAGAACGCAAATAAGCAGTTAAGTAGTCAAATTGATAGCTATTCCAACGCAATTGAAGAAGCGCAAAAACAAATTGAGGTGATCGAAGAACGTCGTCAAAAATTGATCGATCGAAACCAGTCTGCGCAAGTGGAAACCGAAAATAAATAACAAAAAAGCATAGGGCGAAAATAGGGCGATGATAGGGCGATGATAGGGCGAAAATGGGGCGAATGGGGCGACAACAGGGCGAAAATAGGGTGAAAATGGGGCGAAAAAGTGCAAAAGTGGGCCCCAGAGAAAAGCCTTGCACTGCAAGGCGGGACACCTTGTGTGGACCCCATTTTCCCTTATGCTCTTACACTAGACAGAGGCGAATAAGCCAATGTTAAGACCTAGATAGAAAAATAGAGCTTCAGATCGCTATAAAAAAACGTAGAGGTATGTATGGAAGATGAAACAAGTCGTTTAAAAATACGTGGTGTTAGCAAAGATGTTCAACATAGATTAGCTGTTATAGCGAAGAAAAAAGGATACAAAAGTCGTGATGAT
>NZ_JBIOQM010000010.1:0-2974 GCF_051713745.1 Enterococcus sp. DIV0421 | reverse complement strand
ATCTCTGCACCACCGTGAGCAATAATATCACTTTTAGCATATTGAAATTTTTCCGGATTATCCATATGAGCAAAATATCGTATCATACCTTTTGCATTAACACATTTTTGCGGGTTTGGAGACCGAAGCTTTCGAGTTATCTCACATATTTGCTCATACGTTTTTTTACCACTAAACATTATCAAAATATGCCAATGAGGTTTTTTCATTTCACCATCAGGGTTCACATCTTTATCATGAAGCGGACTCTCAACCCAAGGAACATGTAACCCATCTAAAAACTCCCGCCAATTTTCAGGAGCCGATTCAGGATAGACTACAAACGTCCAATTCCTCGTACGTTCATCTTTAGTTTTTCTACTCGTCATGCTATAATCACCTTAACAGAGCGATAACAGATAGCAAAAGCAGTGCGCCAACACGAAGCTTTTGCTATTTTTTTTGCTCAAAATCCTTTCTATTAGCATTCACCCAAACCGTAATCAATCCAGACTTATTAAGACCCATTCTTTTAGCAATATTCTCAAGTTCTTCAGCAATAGACTCATTTAACGTAACTGTAACTCTTTTTTTATCATCAGCAACCATTTTTATCCTCCTAGCATTGTCCTGATTTTCTCAAAAACCAATGTAGCATAATATAGAACAAAATGAAACACTTTTGCATCTAAAAAGCGAAAAACAACCTTCAAACCCTTGATACGACTGATTTTGTCAAAAAAAAACGCTGAAACCCTTGGGAGAGTAAGGCTGAACAGTCGTCGACCAATGACCAACGACCAATAAGGGGGGTGTCGTAGTCCCCCCCTCAGCAACCTAAATTCCAGAAATTTTTATCAAAATTTCTTCCAGCGCTTCCGCTCGGCAAAATCTAAAATCAACACATCATTCGAAGTATGATAATAAATATTTTCCTTTAGCCTTCCGACTATCGTAATTCGGTCGATTGACCAATTTAATTTTAGGGGGGTGGTCGTACCTTGCACACTTAACCGCCTGTTAGATATACGGTTAAATTTTTCCCACTCATTTACGATCGTTCTTTTTTGACTCAAAATATTTTTGTATGCGCTCAAATTTGCTATAATCAAACTAGCCGATTCATATGCATTACACACTATACAAAAAGTCCTCAATGTTTTTGCATCGAGGACTTTTTGCTTTTTTCATATCGTGTTATACTCCCATTATAAAAACCATCATTTATTCCTTTTTGCACTCTAATTATTGAATTAGAGTGTCTTTTTTATACCAACATTTGATCATCACAATTTCACAAATTTTATTTAAACTCTTTTTACCAAGCAATAAAGTTGCTATAATTAGTTTTGAGAACGTTTCCGAGCGTTCTTGTGACCCTTTTGATATTTATCATTGTTGCCTGCCCTAAAACGCCTTAAATTGCGTTTTAGGGCTTTTTGTATCAATCTTTGAGTATCTTAACTTCAAAACCTTGGGCTTTGCCCAAACCCACCAGGAAATTATTTCCTGGACCTTCTACACGTTCGCCACTCGTGGGCGTCCCCAACAATGAGGTTGGGGCATACAAAAGCGTGGGGTCTTGTTTTTAGCCGCCAACTCCTTAAAGTCTCACAGAGGCGCTAAGAGGCTCTTAGGAGCTCTCTAAGCGCCTCTAATTCGATTTACCGTTGACTGCGCCTTATTCCCTTTCTATTCCTAAAATCGCTTAGAACGCAAAATAAGCCCCTTTTAGAACAAAATAAAGCATGATATATATTACTTCTATACCCATATTTTTTATATCTTTCTTTTTTTGTAGCTTTGATTACAACAAAAAAACAAGTCTTTCACTAGGCTTGTTTTTTGTTGTACTTTTCAATCAAAATGCCAAAACCTTGGCATCTCACTTCTCTCGTTTCACTTGAACGATTCAAAAATTTTCGGGGGAATTCTGTCAATGTTTCGCTAAAACTTGAGAGGAGTTTTGACAAAGTTTTGATAAAAATTTGTCGAAGTTTCGTCAAAGTAAGCCAAAAGTTTTGATAAAGTAATTCGAAAGTTTCGACAAAATTCTGTCAATGTTTCATCAAAACAAGGCAAGAAAATCGATTAAAAACAATTGTGGATTTGATTAAAAAGCAATGGAAACGAAAATTCAAATCATCTAAAAGTCAGCTGGAAATAAAAAAACGGCCGTTTTTTTGATCGCACTTTTGCAAATAGGGTAAGAATAGGGTAAGAATAGGGTAAGAATAGGGTAAGAACAGGGCGACGCGGGCGCGCCGGGGCAAAACGTTGATAGGACGGGCTTCACTCGTTCTTTTTGCGGAAGCAAAATTCTTGACCATTTACGTCCAACGTGGGAAAAACCCACTTGTTAGACGTAAATGGTCAAGAATACAGAACGAGTGAAGCCAATAAACAAGCCCTGGCGCGCCCGCCAAACGATCGAAAACTTGAACTGGAAATAAAAAATAGGCTGCCAGCATTCGCTAGCAACCATTTCATAAAAAATGTAAAAAGTTTATCCAAGGCATTTCTTAGTTTACAAAAAACGAAAAAAAGAAACAAGAAAAAAATCATACGCAAATCAAAAAAGAGCATAAGGGAAATCTGTACCTAGACTTCATCTGAACCCGCAGTGCGGGTAGGGATTTCAATGGGTACACTTTCAAACGAATTAACGTCACTTTTACGTTATCATAACGGTGATTTGACGTTGCTTTAACACTACATTTGCACTACTACATTAGACGAAATTCTAGTCCAAAAAAACAAAAAATAAATTTCACATGATATTTTGAAATTTTACCCATGACGATTCGATTTTATATATTGCCCAATAATATAAGCTGAATTATCGCAAAGAAGCGGAAACCAATCATCAAACCTTTCCAGCATCGCATAGTCGATTAAATCTTTGATTTCAGTGATATTCTTAGAATCAACAAACAACATCATTTCTCTAATCAACTCATAGCGTTCTGCACTCGTTACCGACAAATAACTAGCA
>NZ_JBIOQM010000009.1:0-3358 GCF_051713745.1 Enterococcus sp. DIV0421 | reverse complement strand
AGATTGTATAATCCTTTATCAACGATCCCTATTGGCGTTCCTTACCAGGATACAGATGAAACCGGAAGAAGACCGGATGTCCAAAAAATCGTGGATAAAAAAGGATACGATCCACTATTTATCGGGCAGATTCAACCACTCGGGGGATTAAGACCTTATTCTCCAACGGAATTACAAATCGGTAATGGGTTTATTCGTGTATTGAATCTACTCGTTTATCGGCCGAAAAATAATCCGAATTTTTGGGGGCAACATATTTTCAATATGAAGAATGCGGTGACAACGCTAGACATGCGATCAATCGACGTAACGAATCCTTTGGTAGAGAAAAATCTGAATAATTCCTTGGAAGAATACGAAGATCAAGTCGTCACGTCAAAATCCAGAATATCGAAGAAAAAGGCGAAGAACGAATACTACAAATTAGATCAAACGGTTGAACAGATTCTTGAAGGACAAGAGGTGCTAAAAGAAATTCATGTCCGATATATCCTCAGTGCAGAATCAATAGAGAAACTGAATGAAAAGGAAAAAGAAGTGCATAGGCAATTAGGGAAACGCCAATTTCAGGCGTCTTGCTTCTTAGACGAACAAGAACGCCAATTTAAAGCTTCCTTTGTTTCATTTGCGCAAGGTAGAAAACTCATTCGAAGAAAAGGCAAAGAGATCAAAGGGTCTGCGCTTGCCGGCAGTTATCCGTTCCATTTCACGAATCATATCGATCCAGACGCTCCTTATTCTGGTTATCCGCTTTATGGATCCGGAATTATTTGTCTTTCACCTACCCATAAGGATCATCAGAGAAAATCCTATAGCATGATGATCATTGGGAGTCAGGGGTTTGGGAAAACGACGGTTTCCAAGAAACTAGCGAAACAATTTGTGGAATATGGCAATAATCATTTTGGTTTTTATATGTCTGATGAAACCAAGCGTTTGACGGAATACCTGGGGGGAATCCATTTAGATGGCGCAGAAGCGCGGTTAAATCCTTGTCAGATTTACGCTTCAGATGTGGACGCAAAAACAAAGAAAACGAAAGAACAACAGTCCTATTTGACCAATCTAACGAAAATGCGCTTGATTTTTGCCTTGAACAACGAAATAAAGAGTGATGATCCAGTGATGGTGGAGGCGAAAAAGTTATTTCCCAAAGCCTATGCCAAGTATATGGAAGATCACAACCTTGATTTATCAAAAATTACTCAATATGATCCCGAACAGTATCCAATCTATTCGGATATTTTAGCTTTTGCGAAGAAAGAACAAGCAAGTGAAGTGGAAGAATTCCGAAAAAAAAGCTTGTATCAATTGGTATCGCAACTGGAATCTTTTATTGATAACGCAGGAAATATCTTTAATCAACGATCAGAATTTGATTTTAGTTACCGGCAGTTAGTGACGTTTGATATGCAAAACTTGATCAAATCGGATCGAGCCACTTACAATGCGCAGTATTACAACCTCTATACTGCCGCTTTCAGTGAAGCGGTACGTGTAGGACAGCGAGAAAAGTATCTCTTTGACCGGAAACAAAAACGAGTAGATGAGTTGATCTACACGAATATTACTTCTGATGAGTTCCATAATCCAATTCGAACGGAAAATTTGACGCTATTAAATGAATTAGACCGCTATAACCGTGAAGCGCGTAAATTATTGATTGGGCAAACATTTATCTTGCATGATATTGCGGATGCTTTTCCGGATTATACGGACGGAAAGATGGGGGAAATCTCTAAAGCGGTGATGAATCTGTTCAAATTGACTACTTATCGGTTTTTATTGCAACAAGATAGTTCTTCAGAAGAATTAATGAAAAAAGTCTTTGGGAAGCAATTAAGCAATTATGAATTAGCAGAGATTTTTAGGTTCGAAGAACGGGATATTCTGTTAAATATTAAGGGATCTACGAATATTAAGTTTCGCTACGACCTAACCGAACATGAGAAAGCAATCTTTGATGGAGGTCTATAATGAAGAACAAAAATGAGAAGAAAGCACTGAAGAAAGAGAAGCGAGCTAGACATTGGCAGAAGACGAAAAAGCTGACAAGACGGATCATCATTGGTAAACCAGGCGAAAAGATCCAAACAACGAAGACAAAGACCCTGTATCTCATTGTGGTCTTTGTCTTTTTTCTTTATCTGTTATTGCAGCTGTTCGTTTAAGTAGGATTGGAGTGATCTAAGTGAGCCAAATAAAAGTTTATACGGAAAAGCAATTGAATTATGCACGTAAGACCAATATGCTTTCTTATATGCTTGAACGAGGAGAACCGTTTAGGCAAGTGTCCTCAAAATTCGTCGAACATAGGGAACATGATAGTTTACGAGCCAATATAAAGACCGGTGTACTTAACTGGTATTCACAAAATCTAACGTCTTGGAATAATGCCATTGAATTCTCAATGGCTTTTTTTAATGAATCCTTTGAAACAACTGTAGAAGATCTTTTACAGTTTCAACGGACACAGCGTGTAATGGATTGGTCGACGAATCGATCGGTCACCAATAAAAACGTCTTAGAAAACAAACTAGAGCCATTTACGCTTACCCATTTATCAACTATGGGAAATTATGATACGAATGTGCTTAGCCAAAAAGGCCGTGAGTATTTACGGTCCCGTTACCTGTCGGATGAAACAATCGGCTATTTAGAAAAGTTAAATCTCGTTTCTACTGATAACAAAAATAACCTATTATTCAAGCATATTGATATAGGAATCGGAAAAACTGGAAACATTGTAGGGTGTGATATACAAGGAACGTATGCACGGTCTCTTGATAAACGAGTCTCACTCAATGATAAAGGAAAATTGAAATTAGACCGTAAATATTTTAAAGGCATGGGCGAAAACTCCATGAGCAAGCGTGGCTTTTTGTTTGGAGTGAACGTAGCCTATAGTGTTCCGTTGACTTTATTTGTGACAGAAGGCCCCATCGAATCCGCTTCATTGATGGAATTACAAAAAGAATCTTTGCCTATCAATACTTGGTTTTTATCTCTTTCTGGTTTGAAAGAAGATACATTTTGGGAGGTAAAAGCTCTATTACAAGAGCTGACTAAAGCGCCAAAAGTAGAAAGTATTCTTGCCGTAAATAACGATGAAAAAGGCCAAGAATTTGTTCAAAATGTTCACGAAACCTATCAATATGAAAAAGAGTACCAGTTCGCCCACACACTCAAATTACTTCTTCCTGAATTGGAAAATGGGGATTGGAATGAGCAATTAGAGCTTTTAAAAACTGGTGTCTTAAATAGTCGTTCTGAAAAGTTAAAAGAAAAACGAGAAGCAGAAAAACTGGTTCAGTCGATACAGCTATCGTACACGGAAAGGGTTTAATCATGAGAGGAT
>NZ_JBIOQM010000008.1:0-4412 GCF_051713745.1 Enterococcus sp. DIV0421 | reverse complement strand
ATTTCTTTAAACATTGGGTAATCCTCCTTTGGAAAAGAATATAGCATCTTACTTTCTTTATTCCACAAGTCTTCGATTAATTGATGTTTGGAATAATGTGTTCTCTTTCGATCTGTTTTCAGGTGTTCTTCAAGTTGTTTATTTAGGGATTCAAAAGAGTCCATGATTGGCGAAGTCGAGAAAAAATTGTATCGAACATAGCCAACTTTATTTTCGACATGCCCTTTTTTATGCCCACTACGTGGGTTACAGACTTGAACATCACAACCGTAATGAATGGTGAATCGTAAGAATTCATTACGGTTGTGATGTTCAAACTTTGATTTTGTTTTTTTCACTGCTGGAGTTAAGTTATCTATTCTGATCGTTTTTGGAACGCCTCCGCATTGCTTAAATAGTTGTTTTAATGCTTCCAGGAAACATTCTTGGTTTTGAGATGGCATGGCACTTGCGAACGTCGCATTACTATAAGGGAATGACAGAATAAGAAGCTGAATATCTTTCATATGATCTTCATGCATGACTTCCATTGTTCCAAAATCGACCTGTGCTTCTCCGATTGGATGATCTAGGCGATCGACAGCTTTGTAATTCATTTCGTCATAACGCTGTTTTTTCCATTGAGAAATATAGATACAAACTGTTCGATAGGAGCCAGGAAAACCCAAAGGTTTCAATTGTTCATGAATAGATTTAGCAGTCCTACGGAGTTTTTTACGTAAACGGAGGTCTTCTTCTAGCCAACTACCAATAATTTCTTCCCAGCCATCATCCATCATAGATTTATTTTTTCGAACAGGATCTGCAATGAATAACTGATCACTATCGGCGTATTTTTTCGCTGTTCGCCAATTGATATTCATTGTTTTTCTTATTTGATTGATTGACTGATCACGATTATTTCTCAAATGTTTTATTGTTTTGATATCATCCAAAGTTAACAACCTTTCTGTACCTCCATCATTAAGTCATTAAGACTTATGATGGAAGAAAACTAGTTCACAGTCAAACTGCTGCATAGTTGTGTACTTTCGGCTGCATTATTGTGTACTTTTATTTTGCACTACACAGACAGAGGAGAAATTGATATGGTTGTGACTAAACATTTTGCGACACATGGCAAGAAACAGCGGAAAATTTAGTTAAGTATATCATCAATTCAGCTAAGATCCAGAACCTCAAATTGATTTCAGGGTTTGTTTTTCATAGCTACATTGATTTTGCGACTTATGATGGGCTAGTTGAGATGTACCAGATTAATTTTAAGATGAACGATCATTTATACGACAGTCGTAATGACCGCATGGAAAGACGGCAGAAAAGCATTCATGCGCATCATATCATTCAAGCTTTTTCACCTGAGGATAAGGTGACTCCTGAAGAAGTCAATCAGCTAGGATATCAATTAGCTATGGAATTAACTGGTGGACAGTTCAAGTTTATCGTGGCAAACATACCGACAGTGACCATCTGCATAATTATATCTTAATTAATGTCATCGATATTCAATCTAATAAAAAGTTTCGATGGGACAATGAAAGTCAGCGAAACTTGAGAATGATTTCTGATCGATTGTGTAAGGAAGCAGAGGTAAAAATCATAGTTCCTGACCGTTATTTGCATACAAAATTTGAAGTCTATAAACGAAGCAACTTTCGTTATGACTTGAAGCAGCGACTTTGTTTTTTTGTGGAACAGTCGTCTGACTTTGACGATTTTTTGAGAAAGGCAAAGCAACTTCACCTTAGAATAGATTTTTCAGGAAAACATAGCACTTTTCTAATGACAGATAGTAAGATGAAGCATCCTGTTCGTGGCAGTTAGATGAGTGAGAACAGTTTTCTAAAAGTTATTTTGAATTGTACTTTGTCAAACGAGAGATTTGTGATCGACTGGATTTCCTCTTACCACGAGTGAAGACTTTTGATGAACTTATTCAAAAAGCACACCAGTTGGGGCTAACGATTTCTCCTAAAGTCAAGTATGTTGATTTTACCTTTGATGGGATGACCATTTCTGGACAGAAGCTGCGTGATAATGTTTTCTATAGCGTATTCTATTTTCAAGATTATTTTGATAACAAAAGGGAAGTGGATCTGTTAGAGGGTGACTGGCTTCATCAGTTTAAGTATTACCAAGAGGAAAAGTGAAATGCTGTTTATGAATTTGAGTTGGTTCTTTTGGAACGCCAGATTGAAAAAGTAGTCAATGACGGTATTTTTATCAAAGTTTCTTATGACATTGGTAAAGAAGGGATGGTCTTTATCTAAAATAGACAACTGGATATTAAGGATAAGGATAACAGGAGAGATTATCACATCTATATTAGGGAAACGGCTAAATTTTTTTGTAGCACTTGGGGTTCAGGAGGAGTCTTATATTTCTATTAAAGATAATCTGATTTAAGAAATAGCTCAACTAAACGAAAAAATAGCCACCCTAAATCGAATGGCTAAAATTCTGATTAACTTGGATAGTGACGATGTTGATTTTGATGAGATTTAGTAAAAAGCAAAGGAATAGGTTAAATATATCCTAAAATATTGATTTTTATCGTATTAGATGTTACATAAAAAACAAGAGGTGATGAACATGCAAATAAATATTGAAAACTTAGTACCAATTACAGAAGCTAACCAAAATTTTTCTAAGGTGGCTCGGATGGTGGATAGTAACGGAACAGCTGTTATTCTGAAAAATAATAAACTTAAATATATCTTAGTGGATTATCAAACCCTAGTAAATGCTGAAAATGAGGAAACAGTTGTAGCTGATCAAGCAACCGTTGATGACATTGTAAATTCTATTTTGCCCCGTCATTTGGATGCCTTTAAGGTATTAGCAAAATGAAACGATTAACAACAGATCAGATAGTTGCCCTACATAGCCAATTGATTCAAGCTACTGGTGGTTTAGATGGTGTCATAGATAAAGGCTTGGTTGAGTCCTCGCTTACCAATGTCTTTGAAATGTATATTCTGACCGAAGGTCTAAGATTACATTCCATGGGATTAGCTTAGATCCAATCATCAAAAACTGTAGGAACTACGGGGATAGCTTGGTCAATAAGAGAAACCGCTGTGAGTAAAGAAATACGCTTGCAAGTATGCTCTATTCCCAAGAATCTCGTGACTTTAGTCATGAGAGGTTCAAGAAAATGATTTAATTCCCTAATACTGAAAAAAGAAAAATCAATCTAGTTTCTTTAATGGTCAAAACATCACCAAAGGTATTGGATTTTTAAATAAATTTTTGTAGAATAAAATTATCATATATGGATTGGAAAGTGTCAACAACTAGTACTATAACTACAAAATCATATGATTTTATCTGGAGAATCCTGCCCGAATATCCTAATGAGAATAGTAAATACACTTGGAAAACTAAAAACTACTAAAATAAATAACCTAATATAATAGACAGCAAAAATTTTGTGAGTGATTTTTATGAAGAAAAATACAAAAGATTTATCAAACAAGCAATTTGGTTGGTTATCTGTACAGTATCCTTTAGAAGTACGTAAACGTGGTCATATAGTCTGGCACTGTAAGTGCAAATGTGGGACTCAAGTAGATGTTATTGGAAGCTCGTTAGTTAATGGTAATACTCAATCTTGCGGGTGTTTAAAGCACTCAAAGAAAATTATTAAAGACCTGAGTAATCAGCGGTTTGGACGATTGATAGCAAAATATCCACTGAATAAAAAGAAGAACGGAAGTATCTATTGGTACTGTAAATGTGATTGTGGGAAATATGTAGAGGTACTGTCACGGAATCTTAGTTCAGGGTGCACGCGCTCATGCGGTTGTTTAAGAAGAGAACGAGTTGGAAGAAGAAGCAAAGATTTGACTAATAAAAAGTTTGGACGATTGACAGCAAAGTATCCACTAAGTAAAAAGAAACATGGAAGTAAATATTGGTACTGTGATTGTAATTGTGGAAAAAGTATTCAAGTATTGGCGCGTAGTCTATGTTCTGGCAGAACGCGCTCATGTGGATGCTTAAGAAGACAGAAACGATCCTAAGAATATAGAAAATGAAAAAATCAGACACGTTGATGAGCTTTTTGTGATTTTGCTATACTCTTTAGATTTGTGATGCCTATTAATGAAGTATAAGGTAGCGCTCTTTTTGGGCGATTATATGTGATGGAAGAAAAAGCGATGTTTGAGAAGCACCGGCAATTAGTTTTTAGTGATCAACGTATAAGGAGAAGGAATGTTTTGGTTATACCAGTTTTATTTCAATATAGGTACTTTTGAAATGTGGTTCGTCGACATTTAGTGTTGGTAGAGAAAGAGAAAACTGAAAATTTAGTCATAACCAGTTAGGCAAAGTGCTTAACTGGTTTTTGTTTTACTTGGAAGATTAAGCCTTGAATGAGATATATTCTTGCTCGAAAGTTGTGGAAG
>NZ_JBIOQM010000007.1:0-6004 GCF_051713745.1 Enterococcus sp. DIV0421 | reverse complement strand
GACGGTGGCCAGTTTTAATTACTTAAAAAAATAATCGTCAACCGGCTAAAGAGGACGGTTATTTTTTTGCACTCTTTTTTCGTTTCTTCTTGCTTTTACGCCTAGAAGAACGTGTGTGTATAATCGTATCTGCTAGTTTCACACATGCTTCGATTAAACCAATGAAGGCCAATAAAACAGGCGCTATTGCTAACAAAATACCGACTATATCCACATCTTGCAAAGGGCTACTCCTTTCTTCAGATTTCGATAGTACATTCATAATGCACCACCACCTTTCAAAAGATAGCCACCGTCACAAACTTTACTGTTCTGCTATTATACCACAAACACTTCCCTGAATTACACGTTATCCAAGCGCTCAGTTTCAAGTTCTTCTAAAGAAAGCATTTCGTCTTCTTTTTCCATTTCTTCTACAGTTCCCATGACCATGTCGATTCGTTCTTGTACCTCAAAATCCATTCGATCGATCGCATGGTAGGTCGATCGATTATTTGTTAAAGTAATAAATAGTCGTTGGTAATTCCTCAGTTTCGCATTACTCACACTCGGACATAACCAAAAAAAGCCCATCAAAATGACAAACCAAAAAGAAACGCTTTGTAATGGGCCATAAGTCGCATCCTGGACATTTCTCGCAAGATTAAAGATTAAAAAACCTGCTACGCTATCTTTTAATAAAATAGCGCCCCAAAATTTCGTTTCCGTAAATATCTCGTTTTGAATATCGTGCATACTGTTTTCACCTACCCCGATTTATTCTTATTTTTAGCTCTTTTTCTTTCTAGATAAGGGGCAACTGATTCAGGATGTTCCTCTTCTCGTTTATTTCTGCGTTGATTTAACCATTCATTGACTTCCTGGCCAAATTCTTTGTTGCGATTGTACCCATCAACCATGTTCCCGACCTTATTTTTCGTATTCTTTTGGTAATTTGGCGTATGGATCATTTGATTCACTTTTTTAACAAATGGATTCGGTAATTCTTCATCTTTATCATTTTCCGGCTTTTTATTTTCCACATGGTTTCCGTGGATATTCTTAGTCATAGAATTATTTTTCACAGCTGAATCCTTCTCATTCCCTATCTTTTTAGATTCAACATCACCTGAATTTAAACTGGTCGCAGTTGACTCATTAATTGGCACTTCATTATCAGTTGTCGATAGATTTGATTGATCATTGTTGCTTTCTGGTTGATCTGTTAGTGGTGTTTGTTCTTCAACATGTGGTGAACCGCTGGATTCCCCTTCAAAGTCATCTATACTATTGTTATTGTGATCATCCTCCATATTATTTTCGTAATCATTCGCATACGGCTCAGTTTGTTCCAAGTTCGCATCATTTTCAGACAGTTCAAGATTTTCTTCAATACGAGCTTCTGGCTCTTCTTGAAGTTCAACTGATTGATTTTCCGGCGTTTGTGGTAATTGATCTTCGTTTGTTTCTTGCTCTGTTTCTGCTTCACTTGTACCTGGCTCATTCTCTTGAGGTTGATCGAGTTCTTCGGAATTTTCATTCGAATCTTCTTGATTTTGCACATCCGGTTGTTGGTTGTTACTGCCATTCTTGTTTTCTTCTTCCGGAAGATCCTCGTTGGTATTCTTCGCCATTTTGGAATTTAGACCAGCTTTTTCATCATTTTTTGGTTCCTCTTTTGAAGGCATTCCTTCAGATAATCCTTTCACAAAACCGGCCGTGTTTGCGGCACCATTAACTGTTTTACCAGTCATTTCACCTGCTTTCTTCACGGCTTTCAATGCACCAATCCCCATAATGAAACTTCCAGCTGTAGATAGTCCAGCATCAATACCGAGTGTTTTTTGGATAATCGAAGGACCATCATAGATAAACCATGCACCACCGATAATCCCAAATATCTGCGCTAATACGGATAACTGTTGTATCCCCAACCAGGAATTATAAGCAATAAACACTGCATACATGCCGAAAATAGAAAGGATCAGGACAAATCCTGAAAAAAGCTCCAAAACAGCAGTTTTGAGGAATTTAATGTTTCGAATACTGAAGTAAGCAACAATATTCGCCCAAATATAATTAAAGCCAAGTTCAATTCCTAACCTTCCACACCGAACCAAAGAAATGACTAAAGAAAATGCAAGACATGCCAGAGTGGCGATCAATGGTAACCAGTTTACAGACCACCGATAGTATCCCTTCACAAATAATTTCTTCATAAGCCAATCAGTGATTCCTCCTCCATCAGAATCAAACTTTTGAAGCTCTTTCCCACTACCGGATTTGCTATTTACCACTTCATACAATAATGGTTCGCCATTATCAATCTCTTCAGCATCGGTGATTTTCTCATTAATATCAAAAAAATCGCGGTCTTCTAAGTAATTTTTATTTTTTGGTTCCGTTGTAGTCCAACCATTGTCTGCTAAAACATAAACATCAGTCACATTCTTTTTAAAGCTGTCAAAACCGAACTCGGCTTGTTCGCTGCTAACTGCATCGACAGTAGAATTGACGATCTTCATTCCATCTGACATGATTGAAGGAAGTAACATAACGATAACTACCATCAATAAAGCATTTATCGGAACCGCTCTTGTTTCTTCTGTTTTCCCAAGAAACAGCACAGCGCCGATAATTAAAAGTGTGATCCCAATTCCAAATTTTTGAAACGCACTAAAAGTATCCAGGATTCCCCCTTTTCCAGTCATATCCGTAGCGTTGTAAAAGCCTAAGACACTAACCATTTCCGTCAGTACCCCACCTACTTTTTCAACAATCCACATCAACACACTAGTGATCCAATAAAGTATCGAACGACCAATATCTTTGATCATACTTTGAATACTCAAGAATGGCGCAAATTCGAGTAGCTTTTCTAAAATTTCTTTGTCACTCATAGACTGCCTCCTTCCATTCTCGAAATTGTTGGATATACCGGTTGATCATGCGTTCTTCACTAGTCGATAACAAGAACGTACATAAAGACTGTACCTGGCCATTTTCAAGTATTTGTTTTAGTTCTTGTAACACTTCTTTTTGGCCAACAAAGAAGCGAGCCATTATTTTCTGTATTTCTTCCACTTGTTCCTTTGAGTAATACGTTTGAACCGATTGCTTCCTTTCTTCGACTGAATATAGCTGTTCTAAAACTTTTGCTTTTTCTTCTTTTTTCCGCCGTTCTTCCTTCCCACTGTTTTTTTCTAACTGGATCAATTCTTCCAGTGACAATAAAGACAATTGCGTCCCCTCCTTTTTAGGAATAGGTTTCCTGTACGTTTCAATAGGTGGCACCTCTTTTTGTATCACAGCTGGTTGAGTTGCTTTTTCCTGTTGTGGCATGAGTGACCAATCCAGCTCTTCTAGTTCCATTTCTACAAATTGGTTATTTACAGGTATTTCCTCCCAAGAGACTTTATCCAACTTCCGGTATTCATAAAAAGGAATCATATTTGAATCATTTTCCTGAGAATTTAGAATGGGATACTGATAGATTGGATTTCCGTTTAAATCTTTATGCTTATTGATTCGAAGAACGACAGATTCACCGGCTCTCATTCTCTCCAATTCAAAACTAGCTAATAGATCGATTCGTTCCGAACTTTCTGTTTCAGTAGAGCTGATCGATGTTGGATCTTTGTGCCGTGTTTTCGAATAATTTGAGCGGGTTCCTAAACGTCCAGAGATATATTCATTGGTTGTCTTGGAACCAGTCCGGATATACACGAGATTCGCTGTATTCCCTAAAATGATTTCTTTGGTCTGCTCATCGTATAACGACGTTAATTGTTCCGTATCTTGTAAGACCAAATGCTGAAATAATTTCCGACTCGCCCCTGAAGTCCACTTGCGAGCTAAATCAGAAATTGCCACACCTAGATTTCCGCCTTCTTCGTAAATAAAGTGAACTGCTCGGTAACAAGCCGAATCGTCTTCTAAATTGCAACGATTGAGTAACACTTGATAAATTTGATCAATATAATTGACCCCTACCGCATTATTAGAAGAATCTGCGTCGGATAAAACGACAAAAACTGCAGTCGGACGTTCACGATCAAAACCAATTGATTCCAGATCAAATCCATCATCATAAGCAGTCATTTTTGCATTAGCACTCATGAGAAATTGTTGGAGATCTCCATCAAAATGAGTCACGATATTTCCCAGGGTAACTTGTGCGGGAGCAGAGGCTTTGATTGCATCAAAATAGCGCTTTGCGGGGTGACTTCTTGGCATTTCGCTAAAAAAGACATCCAAGTATGATTTCTCTTCATATTCAGCTAACAAGCGCTGTAGGTCTTTTTTATCCTTTGCGAACTGATTCAAAAAATCATGGCTGCCTTCTTTGATATGTTTAGACATCATGTCATTGACTACCGTATAAATGGTGTATGGATTCACCTTCATTTTTTCATTTTGTTCAAACTCTTGATCCGCTAAAGCAAGACCAGTAGAAATAAACAAGTTGCGACAAGCTTTCGTCCAAAAACCACCGTCTTTTCCTTCATTTACTTCTTTGAAATAAAGGAATGCAGCTTGGTTGATTGCTTTTTCTGCATTGGCTAATTGTTGTTCTGCCAATACGTTGTACTTCATGCGACTCGCTTTATCCTCTTCTTGTTTCGCTTTGTCTGCCTTCTTCTTCAATCGTTTGTAGTGCCGATAATAATTATTGAAGACGGCTAAAGTTGGGATTGGGTCTGAGAAATATTGATTTACAGTATTACAGATTCGAACGTTGTATCCTCGTCGTTTCAGTGTTTTGTACCACTTTCTCGGCTCGTCTCCTTTGGTCGCAGTCATGACAAAAGAAGCCCGATTGGCAATTAAGCGGGCTCTAGTTAATATATCTATGAAAGGATCAACAAAGAAAATGCCTTTCCCTTGCCTTGTACCGGCAAGGGTCGCTGAGTTCGAATCGGACGTATCTACATAATAGTAAAATATGCCTTTTTCTTTCTCTTCTGTCGTTTGCGGTTTACGACCTACCGGATACCCTGGCTTTCCATCATAAAAATCTTCATCTTCAGAAAAAATATGAACAGGAACTTTCTCATATTCTTTTTCCATATCTTCTTCTGGGGTAAAATGCATGGTTCCTTGTGTTAAATCGTCTTCCAATGGTCGAAAAGATGTGTACAGCTTATAATCAAAGTAACCAATGAAAGTAACTATTCCTATAAATAATAAGAAATAGAAGAAGGGATAGCGCAATATTGGGTAATAGAATATCGTTTGACCATACGAAACATGCGATCGCTTCACTGTGAACTCAAAGAGTGACTGACTAAAAAAAGCCACACACTGATGGAAAAGCCAATTTCCTAATGTCATTAGCACCAAAAATGCGATCACAGAAAAATAAGTAAGAAATTTACGATTGGCTAAAAAGCGCAAGCTATTCTTCTTTTCTTTTTCGTAATTCTTTTTGTGGTCTTTGCTTATTTCTTTCTGTTTATTTTTCTTTCCCATATTAACCTCCTCTCTCGTTCATTCTTCAAACAAAAAAAGACAAATGAAATTGTTCATCTGTCTTTAATCATCAATATTAGATTTTTACATATAAACTTATTACTATCTGATCCCTACTCAAAGTAATAATCTAAAAAGAGACCATCAGATAAGATGTTTTCTCTATCTTTACAAATTTGATCAAATGGTTTTATAAAATGAATATAGATTTTACTATTAGACTTCAGATTCGATAGTGAGTCATCATTGACTATTTTTATAAGATTTTTCTCAACACAATCTCTAAAATCAGTATTTACACCCGCTTCAGACAATTTGAATTCTCCATCATTCTCTAGTGAGTTACACAGTCGATTACAAAAATGTTTGTTTCTTATAGCAGCTAAACTGTTATAACAAAATAAAAATTCAGAGATAAATATATATTGTTGCACAGCCAATAGTATCCATAATATTCCCAAAACTATTCCTAACCATAAAAAGATTTGTATCCTCTCTGGGTCAAAAGATAGAGGAAATGAATAGTAGTACAAAGAGAAGTACGTCAAGCCTA
>NZ_JBIOQM010000006.1:0-10415 GCF_051713745.1 Enterococcus sp. DIV0421 | reverse complement strand
CATAAATAACGAAAATACCGTTTTTGCTACTAATGTACCAGCAAAAAAAGCAAAGATGACCAACAAAAATTTACCCACTTTTATCCAAGTATTTTTTCCTCTCATAATTATCACCTTTCTGTATTGTTGGATATCATAGGTCGCTAATAAACTTAGTAATTGTTTTATCCGTCTGTATTTAAGGTGATTATTATCAATTGCCCTTCAGGTCAATATCTAGAGGTTTAATATATTATTTTGATGTTATCACTAATTTGTTTAATGTATAGAAAACAGAGCGTGCTACATGCCATGACATTACTGGTGGAACAGCATTTCCGATCATTTTATAAGCTGAACTAGCGGAACAAGCAAAATTAAAATCGTCTGGGAATGACTGTAATCTAGCTGTCTCACGAACAGACAGCCTTCTCCAACCGTCCATATTATTTTCATCTTTCAAAGTAGTTCTGTAGTGAGCTTCTATGTTTCCGTGGTGCTCTGCACGAATTGTAGGGGCAGGTCGGTCAGCACTTATACGATTATTTCCTTGCATTTTTTTGCCAGGATAAAACTTAGCTTTAGAATAATCACGTTGAGTGTGATTTAAGACAGTAGGATCATTAATTTTTCCCCATAAATCATCGATACCTTCTTTAGCAGAAAGCCATTTTAGCTTTGTTTCTAACCCTGTTTGATCAAACAATGCTTTAGGATAAAACACATCTTCTTGATCGCCTAAATCTTTTCTTATTCCTAAAATAATAACCCTTCTTCTGGACTGTGGCACCCCATAATCAGCCGCATTCAAAACGCGATATTGCACATTATATCCTGCAACATCAAAAGCTTTTAGAATAGTATCCAATGCTGAAACGTCAACGGCATTTCCTTTGTTATCTTTTTTTGAATTTCGGATACCATCTACATTTTCGGCAACAAACATTTTAGGTCTATAGTGTTCTATTATTCGAATCATTTGAAGGTACAGCTGTCCTCTTGGGTCACTTAATCCTCCTCTTTTTCCTGAATAACTAAACGTTTGACAGGGGAATCCTCCTAAAACAATATCTACTTCTTCGTTAGGCAGCTCTCTTACATCTATGTCATCGATACTTCTTCTCTCTACCTTATGCCCAAAATTAATCTCATATACATCTGCCGCTTGTTTAAAAATATCATTGGAAAAAATTAAGTTATATGGCTGTTCAGAATAATGGGTTCCTAAAAAATCGAAATTCCCTCGGAATCCTAAGTCCATCCCTCCTACGCCACTGAATAAGGAAACTACATTTAATTTTTTTGTTTCCTCAGGAACTTCTACTTCAAAAGTATTAATGGTATTGGTTTCTTTGTGAAAATATGATTTCATAATATATAACCCTTTCTAAGAATGGAGTGTGATAAATGAATATTGTTGATGTTTTAGACATAATCCGTAAAAAAATTGAATCTATAAGTCCAATAGATGATCGTTTTTTACGGAGCAAAGGGAATGATAACGGATTTGAAGAGTTATTCCCTTTGGTTGTAAAAGAAGTTTCAGAAGAATTATCTCCTCAAAATGTATTACAATTTACAATACACCTTGGTCATCATTTTCCAGATGTAGATTTGATTCTGAACGATGTTAAATATGGTGTTGAGCTAAAGTATCGAGGAAACGGCTCTTGGAATACCAATGGTAATTCTGTTTTTGAATCTATAACTGGGGAAGGATACGAAGAGATATATCTTGTGTTTGGAAGCAAAGTTCCAAAAGAGAAAAGGCTTTTGGTTAAATTTGCTCCTTATTGGCAAGTTACTTCAAGTATAAAAGTCACCCATAGTCCAAGATTCACCATTGACATGGAAAATTTGAGTGAATCCGTTTTTGATTCTAAAAAAGAATATGACTCTTTACGAAGCATGGGTGAATCAGAGAAAGTCCGTTTCGTTCAAAAATTTCTTAAAGAAAATAGCGGTGGAGCTAAATGGTATACGGCACCTGCTGAAACCGTTCCTCCAACTAAATTCAATGATTTGCCTTCTACAAAGAGGGATCAAATACGAGCAGAACTTCTAATTCTTTTTCCAGATGATTTACTACATGGTAGTAAACACAGTAAATATACAAGGTCTGCTGAATACCTTTTGGAAGCATATTACGTCTACAATAAATCTCTGAGAGATTTATTTTCTTCTGGTGGAGTTTATACTTTCAATACAACAGATTTCCCGAAAATTATTGGCACGTTAGTTGCCTTAAGAGAGTTGCTAATTCAAACTTTAAATAATGCTTCTGATGATTTCTTTGAACTATGTAAAGAGAATTGGAGCAAAAATCTTCCCACTGATTTAATTTCCAATAATTTATACGACAGTTACAAAGCTATACTTAACTATTTAGGGAGCCTAGAACCATACAATAAACTCTTAGAACAATCTAACGTCCAAAAACTGTCAGAAATGATTCTATAATTCAATTTAGAGTAGCACAAAACTATAGACGCGTCAATAACCGCGTCTATAGTTTTGTGCTAGGAATTAATGACAGGTGTCTTTAAATTATCAAGACATAATTCCTAAGATATCTCTAAAGCGGCATATTTTACGTTTTAAGCCTTTTCTCATTCGACCGTTATTTTTTATACCAATATCAAGTAAAATCGGCTCTGTGAGCATAGTATGGCTTTTTACGGCTGTTCAGGTGGTTTATTGGATCTAAAATTGCTTTTGGGTTGTTAGGGCTTGCCCTGACCGCCTGTAAGGCGTTTAACAACCAAGATTAGTTGTAATCACTAAAAACGGCTTAGAAAAACTTAGACAGGTTGGAAGACGGTCATAAAGGATATCTTTGCGTTTTGGTCGCAGAAGTGAATCTGGGCTTTCCTACGAAATGTTTGTAATGTTTACTAAATTTAAAATCAATGGCGATACTCCTGAACCTTACACGCAGCGGAGGAGACACCCCTCTCTCTACGTAACCGTATAGACAGGGGTGTCTCCTCCGCTGCGTGTAAGAAAAATAAATTCTATCGAGGTTTGACTCAGCAGAAGCAAAAATTAGTTGAGCGAAAGGTTTTCGTTTTTTATAATTAAATTAGGGATATCCCAGTGTCACTCTTTGAGGGTAATTCAAGGGGAAGGAGTTACCCTCACTCTGGAAAACTAGAGAGAAGCAGACGAGAAAAGTTCTGTCTTTCAGGGCAAGTTGTCGTAAGTGGGAAGAGCGAAATAAAAAATAACAAGTATTTATGGTTTGTTAAATTGTAAAACTTGAAATAGAAAGTTATTTTGAAATTTATTTTATTTAATAAATGACTATAATTTGACTAGAATAAGATTAGGAGATCACTAGAACCGATTCTAGTCAGCGTATCCATAAAACTTTGATAGATTTTATTTAGAAAAAGTAAAAAAACAAAAGGTAAAATCTATGGGTATGGAAAAGGAAGAAAATGCTGAAAAGAAAAAAAGGTCATTCGCTTTGCTCATGAAGCCTTCAGTCAACCACAAATATCAGTCGCAAGCTCCTTCGATATTTGTGTCTGCCTTTTAGGGGAAATAGACAAAGAGAAACAAAGATAAGGTGCAGTCAACAGTAAATCGAATTAGAGCCTCTTAGCGCCTCTGTGAGGCTTTAAGGAGTTGGCGGCTAAAAACAAGCCTCTACGCTCTTGCATGCCCCAACCTCATTGTTGGGGACGCCCACGAGTGGTGAACGTGTAGAAGGTCCAGGAAATAATTTCCTGGTGGGTTTGGGCAAAGCCCAAGATCTTATGGAAGGAGTTCATGACTGGCATTTGCGATTTCAAACGCAAAAGGGCCCTAAAACGCAATTTAAGGCGTTTTAGGGCAGGCAACAATGATAAATATCAAAAGGGTCACAAGAACGCTCGGAAACGTTCTCAAAACTAATTATAGCAACTTTATTGCTTGGTAAAAAGAGTTTAAATAAAATTTGTGAAATTGTGATGATCAAATGCTGGTATAAAAAAGACACTCTAATTCAATAATTAGAGTGCAAAAAGGAATAAATGATGGTTTTTATAATGGGAGTATAACACGATATGAAAAAAGCAAAAAGTCCTCGATGCAAAAACATTGAGGACTTTTTGTATAGTGTGTAATGCATATGAATCGGCTAGTTTGATTATAGCAAATTTTAGCGTATACAAAAATATTTTGAGTGAAATTTGTTCGACAGCCCTATCTAACAGGCGGTTAAGTGTCAATACTATTGACACTTCCCTGAAATTAAAATCGCTTGCGATTTTGCCGAGCGGAAGCGCTGGAAGAAATTTTTATCAAAATTTCTAAATCGTTCAAGTGAAATGCCAAGGTTTTAGCATTTTGATTGAAAAGTACAACAAAAAACAAGTCTAGTGAAAGACTTGTTTTTTGTTGTAATCAAAGCTGCAAAAAAAGAAAGATATAAAAAATATGGGTATAGGAGTAATATATCATGCTTTATTTTGTTCTAAAAGGGGTTTATTTTGCGTTCTAAGCGATTTTAAGGACAGAAAGAGAAATAAACGGCAAATCGAATTAGAGGCGCTTAGAGAGCTCCTGAGAGCCTCTTGGGGCCTCTGTGAGGCTTTGAGGAGTTGACGGCTAAAAACAAGACCCCACTCGTGAGCGTGTAGAAGATCCAGGAAATTATTTCCTAGTGGGTTTGGGCAAAGCCCAAGATCTTATGGAAGGAGTTCATGACTGGCATTTGCGACTTCAAACGCAAAAGAGCCTTACAACGTAGGACATATGTTGTAAGGCTCAGAGAATGATTAGCGGAGTTGTGGATGGCAATACCACAATTCCGTTTAAAATTATAGCATGGTGATTTGATACATGAAAAGAGCCCTAAAACGCAAGCTGAGACGTTTTAGGGCAGGCTATAATCGAATAGAACCATAGAAGGTCTAAGAGCGCTTAGAAACGCTCTCAAGGCGATTATAGCAATTTTGAACTTGATAGGGAAGACTCCAAAAAACAAAATTTTGATAATTAGTAAGTCAGCTCTTATTACAATTTGGGTTAATGTTAACGGAAAAGAAAATGAGCAAAAAAATAAGCGAGAACTTGCGTTTTTTTGAAAGGAAACAAGTTCTCGCTATATTGTATCTGTCGAGGTGATTATAACATATTAGCGCTTGTTAAAAAAGAGAACAAAGAATGGTTGAAGAAAAGATAATCAACGAGAAATTGAGCAATCGTTTCTAAGGTGCCTAATTTCCGTTTTAAGAGGTTTTATTTTATAGACGCCTTTTCCATCAACCGGACAACCAAACGCTCTTAAATCGCTTGTGAGGGCTTCAAAACCTACAAAAACCTTCATTCGTTCTTGTAGGTTTGTTTTTTTTCTGCTTTTTTCTTCGGAATTTGTTCAAATTGGGCTATCTATTGTTTAAGCTGTTTCAGTTGTCTGTAAGAGCATAAGGGAAAATGGGGTACACACAAGGTGTCCCGCCTTGCCGTGCAAGGCTTTTCGGTGGGGTACACTTTTGACTTCTTTCGCCCCATAGTCGCCCCAAATTTATCGAACATTCGCCCCTGGTTCGCCCTGATTTTACGATCGTTTCCGAACGTCGCGATTATTTTCACCCCTCAGTCGCCCTATTCGCCCTTGGTTCGCCCCGATATCATCCTATTTTCGCCCCTAGTGTTTTTGTTATTTTTTCTATGCAGAGACGCTTTGATGTTTTTACTCTTTTGCGCATATGGTCACATAGACCGCCATATGACGGATATTTTGGCTGTACTGACATTGATACCAAAGAACAAAATGTGACTTTTCGGTCACAATTATGCTATAATAAACGTGCGGAAGACATAAGTTTTGTATGAATAGCACAAAAGCCCAGACCTGTGACGAGGTCTGGGCTTTTTTTTCACCTTGCGGATAGGCGTGTGGGTTAGGACAACTTGCGAGGCTATCTGCTAATCGTCTAACCAATGATTAACTAGCGCAATCACTAGACCCACAAAGAGTGGAGCGATAACCAAAGACATAAGTTCGTACATGAATAGCACCCCCTTTCAGGGGCAAGTTGCCGTTTTTGAGTATAGCATATTCGCCCGCTAGTAAAGATACCCACACAGACAGAACGGGGTCCCATGTGTCGTTTTTGGGTCGTTAGGGCTTGCCCTGACCGCCTGTAAGGCGCTTTGTAGTCAGATCAGCAAAATGATTCTGACTTGTCTTAGAATCGCTTAGACAGGCTGTGAGCGCCTTCCAAAGGTCTCTTTGAAACACGGTTTTGATTTTAACGAGGGAGCAGAGCGACCGCTGTAAGTAAAATGTGAGCGTGGGTTTCGCTCACTCCTTTTCTAGCGACAGAAGGGAGCAAGGTTTTCAGTTTAGAAAATTGCGCGAATCTGTTCGAAGAAAAAAGAAGGGGATTTTAGGCGGGAAATTTTGCCCTTGAACTGTTTAATATATGTTTAATATATGTTTAATATATGTTTAACGACTTCTGTATACTTACTCTCCCAAGGGATACAGCTTTTTATGAGTATCATTTTGCGGGTTCTTAGGTATCATTTTGCGGGTTCTTAGGTATCATTTTGCGGGTTCTTAGGTATCATTTTGCGGGTTCTTAGGTATCATTTTGTTAGTTGATACTTTATAACGTCTGTAGTATCATTTTATAGAGGTGATATCAGTTATGAACGAAGTCGTAAAGTTTCACAATGATCTAAATACTGTTGCAATGCGACGTTGGAGTAAAGAAGAAATGAACTTTTTCTTTTCAATCATTGCAAAAGCACGAGAACAAGAGAGTAAAAACTTAATTTTCCAGTCACATGAGCTTAAAGAATTGACTAAATTTGCTGGTGATTATAACCATCGATGGAATGACATTATGGATAAAGTTACAAATAAAGTTGCTCAGTTAATTTATACAGAACGAACAACTAAGAAAAAAGTTGTAATGACTCTGTTTAGTCGCTTTGAAGTTGATTTTGAAGAACAAACAGTTACTGTACAAGTATCTGAAAATTTCCAATATATTCTGAATCAAATACAAGCTAATTTTACTAGCTTTGAGCTTGAAGAATTTACAGAAATTCGGTCTACTTATGCTAAAACAATGTACCGTTTATTAAAGCAATGGCGTATACAAGGAAGAAAAGTCTATTCTGTTGAAGAGTTTAGAGATTACCTTGATATACCAAAGTCTTTTAAGTCTGGAATGGTCGCAAAACGAGTGCTGGATCCTATAAAAAAAGAGTTGTCACCTTATTTTAAAAATTTGAATATAACCCCACTAAAATCAAAATCTCGAGGCAATCCAATTACTGGCTATGAATTTACGTGGCAAGCAGAAAAAACAGGTGAGTGGAAAGATTTTAATGATTTTAATGATTTAAAAAAGAAAAAAGGGCAACAAATACCTAAACGCTCAGAAACTGTACCAGAAAATATACTTGTCGCAGAAAAAGAAGAGGAAGAGAAGAAGAAAACAATTCAAGAAGAATATTTCCGAAAAGCTATGCTACTACGGGATAAGCCCTTTGAAGAACAAGCAGTATTTTTTTCTGAAGCTAGAAAAGTTGATACTTACAGAATGCCAAATGCTACTCAGTTTTTAGACACCTTAGCCACTCTAATGGCTTTTGATTCGGAAAAATATTGGGCACAATCTCTTTCAAAAGATCAGACTGAAGGTGAAGAAATTGGCTGATAAAACGATAAAAGAGCTTGCTGAAGAATTAGGAGTCAGCAAACAAAGAATTCAACAAATAATCGACAAATTACCGACAAGTAAAAAACCAAATAAAGTTGGCAATAAATTTGTTCTAAACGAGAAAAATATTTATGATATCAAAGTTTTAATGGGGTTTGAAGTCGACAATTTTTCGACAAACAAATCGACAAATAAGCTTGTCGATTATGATATCTATTTAGACGTTCTAAACTCTTCTAAAGAAAAAGATGAACAAATAAAACTAATGCAGAAGTTACTAGACCAGCAACAACAACTCACTCTACAGGCCAACAAACAAATTGAGAAACTCCAGGAACAACTGTTACTTTCCAAACCTGAAGAATCGAGTTCTGAAGATCTTGATTTACCAGTAAATCTACTAAAAGAACCGATTACAAAACAAAAAAAGTGGTGGCATTTTTTCTGGAAGAAACCGTAAAACGGACAAACATAATATTTATAGCGATAAACCTTTGTTGAGGACGTTCACAAATGGCGAACGTATAGAAGGTCCAGAAAATACTGTCCTGATAGCTTTAAACAAAAAAAGAACCCTAAAACGCGAGTTGGGCTGTTTTAGGGCAGACTATAACGAATAGAACCACGAAAAGGTCATAATAACGCTTGAAAACGTTCTCGAAAAGAATTATAACAATTTTAGCGATTGTCAAAAAGTTTTTGAGAAAAATTATACGGATTATATATGAAATGGTGTGATTTTGGGCATCAAAAAAACGTGAAAGATGATAGATTTACAGATAGGTTGTTTTGCAGAACGAAAACAAGTCGAACAATTGCTCAACTTGTTTATTTATGTTTCTCTGTATAAACGCAGTTTTCCAAGGCGTTCAATTTCTTTTTGGAGTTCTCTAGCGTATCTAATTTCTGGTGCGTCGTCTGATAAGTGAACCCATTGAGGGGTAGAATCAATCAAGTTTTGAATCTGTTGTCGAAGTTCTTTTTGTCGTTGTTTGATTTGTTTTCTGTTCATGTTTTCACCTAAATTGCTTTTAGTTAATTATATAAACTGATTCAATTAACAACAATATAGTTAACGAATCATTTTGGTAATCAGCAAATAAATAAAAAATTTGATGTGTAATTTTTAAAAATATGACCAAAGAATGCTAGCAGCCTATATTTTTTTGTATCGAAAAAATATACTATAATTGTTGAATTAAAATACTACAAGAAATAACTGATAGTTTTGAGGGTTATAACATAGTTTAAAGAACGCCAAAAGGACACAATGCTAAAAAAAATTGCCTCCTTTTGATATTGGTATGTGATACATATGAGAAAAAATAAAAAAACACTCTAACTTCAATATTTAGAGTGCTAAAAGGAATAAACGATTAGTTTGGGTAAAAAAATTATAACATGCATAAGGAAAAGAAGAAGGAAAAAATAAAAAAAATGACATTTCACCTAAAATATACAACAAAAAACATTTTTTTGTTGTATATTTTAGGTGAAATGTCATAAAAAAGAAAAATACAAAAAGACTTAGAAAATTATTTTCTAGTAAAAATCAGTGAAGTATAAAGAGTTTTTATGTAAAAAATAGAGAAAATACCTTAAAAACGTTTTGTAAGACATTCTAAGGCATTTTTTCTGAATCTATGGAAAATCTTAAAAAAGCACCCTAAAACGCACTCTCAAACGTTTTAGGGGAAAATAGGAAATCTATGAAAAGAATAGTAAGAACAGTAACGACCGTTCTCCAAGTAAATTATAACAATTAGAAATTTATTTGAGAAGACTATCTCTTTATCATTCCTTACCAAATTCTTTATATCTATAAATAAAAATAGCCGTTCATTTCACGAACGACTATCAAGAGAAAAGGTTGGTTCTCCCTTTTCTTCTAATCTTAGAATAACCAGCAGTAGGATAAAATAATCCTATCAAAATTTGCTGAAAATAACAACATACTAAAAAATAGATAAATAAAATTCACAAAAAAACCAAAAAAGGAAATTTGATTTATCGGCATTTTAGTAAACCAACATAACTAGACCAATTGAAAATCACAAAGAACGCCCGTCAATCGCTTGATTGACGGGCGTCTTGAGTTAATGCACATTATGTTAACTAATTGATAAAATAACATTTTTTATCATATCGATTCTTTTATTTTATAGAAAAAAAGTGGACAAAATTCTAGTCCATTTAACTTAAATTCACCCACGAAATAATAATATTTTTGTGTGGTTGTTTACAAAAATTAAACTCAAATCACTCAATAAGTTGTGAATATACCTTTGTTTGTGATTTATTGATCAATATTTTTAGAATAATATTGAAAACAAAAAATTTAAAGTAGGTATAAAACCTCTTTAAAATAAATTTAAACCATGAAAGGAGGAATCTACATGGAAAAGTATACAGAATTGTCTACTAATGAAGCCAAATCTATTTCTGGTGGCGGAACCTTTTTAAACAATTTTTCTGTTATCAAAATTACTTATGATTTTGGCAAGTGGTGTGCTCAAACCGTTTACGGAGCACTAGGTTTTACAAGAAAATAGAAAGGACTGTTAATTTATGGATCTAACAACAAAATATCACGAATTATCTGATACTGATTCTAAAGAAATTACTGGTGGGGTTATCCCTTTAGGTGTTTGGTTAGTAGGTTCATTCATGGTTGGGTATGTGATTGAAGGTACCAATTGGAAACCTAAGTAAAAAAGAAGCCAAGAGAGTTTTTTCTTTCCCTCTTGGCTTCTTTTATCTATGCTC
>NZ_JBIOQM010000005.1:0-19755 GCF_051713745.1 Enterococcus sp. DIV0421 | reverse complement strand
TTTTTAATTTTATAAAGTACAGCTGTTTGGATGTTCTTGATTTTTTTATACCTAACGAATCGATAACTACTTTATTAGGAGAGAGTATATACTTAAAAGTAAAACATATATTTGAGAATGTAGGAATGAATGTGAATAATAAATCTTTAAGATATTTGAGCAATCATATATTTTCTTTTATTATGGAAAAAAATGACAGAATCAAAATATATATATATAGTGATTCGTTATTAGAGTTTTACGAAATTTATTATTTTTTGAAACAAAATTTGAAAATCGATGTAGAGCTAGTGGATGTATGGCTAAATAAACCTGACCAACTTATATCAATAGAAGGAGAAAAAAGAATTGTGGTATCGGATGGTGATTCTTTAGATAACTTAGTATTATTAAAAGCAGAGACATTTGTTCTAAGAAAACCATTTACTGTTAAAAAAATTGAAAAATTAAGTAATTATATTTTAAAAATGAAATATTCTGATATAAGAACTACAAAATTCGAAGAATTAAGATACTAATGAATCCATGTTAAAATTGAGAGTTTTTGCTTTTGATAAATAAAGTTAGAAGGTAATTAGTTAAATTAAGAAAGTTTAAAATGTTTTATTGGATACCTTGCTTAGAGAATTTCTATAATTAGATCTAAATAAAATCTGTTTTTTCAATGTTTTACGTTATTTATATTTCTGGATAAATTATTATTTTGCTATCTTTTTGGATCTTTATCAATAAGTCTAATGGTAATAAGTCAAGTTGAAGATTGAGAATATTTTTATTATGTAACCTGGTTTGAAGCGCACTTAACTAGCCTCGGCCGAAATCAATTTTTTTCGGGGTATTTCAAAGGTTTGCGCCAATAACAGAATGTTATTTATCTATCACGCTCTTTGGTGGCGTGTATAGTTGATGGTTACGTAGTAGTGTATCCACCAGACGCGTAAATTTTCTTGCGGTTAAGACGATTGCTCGTTTGTGTTTATGATTTGGGACCTCTTTACATTTACTATGATAAAAACTTGATATTCAGGAAGATAGTTTTTTACAGAGTTGTATTTTATGACTGATAAATACCAGATTGTTTAACTTTTCAACATAAGCTTGCATATTTTGCCAATTTTGTTTGGTCTTTAAATCGTTCAATTTGACCGATTTCAGCGATTAATCCAGCAGTGTACATCTTTCCAATACCTGGAACACTGGTCAAACATTGATATTTTGGAATAACGACAACTAATTGCTCGATTACTTTATCCAAGTCTTGGATGTTCTTTTCAAGTGCTCGAATTTCACGTACAAGAACACTTAGAACGACATTGATGGATTCTTGTGCAAGACTACCTAAACGATAACTTATGGTACTCGCACGTTGAATAGATCTTGCAATTTTTTCTGGATCTTTAAAGCGACTTTTTACTTGTGTTTTGGGTAACAGACTTATAAGGTAGACAAAGCTACAGGACTGATTAGCAAATTGCTGTTGGATCCTTTGCATATATCCATTGTACTCTGAGAAATCACACAATAACGAAACAAATTCCGAAAGGAATGTGTTATTCAAAAAAATTTGTGTTTTATAAAAACTTTAAAAGAAACTTACTTGGAAAAATATATTTTACGAGGACTGATGAGTTGTGCAAAATAAAATCTGGTTCAGAATGAATCTCATTCTGAACCAGATTTTTTATTATTGACTTTAGTCAGTTTCGTTCGCGTAGCGTACGAAACAAAAAAAAGCGCGTCTCTACGCGTGGACGAAATAGCTTTAGCGATAAAAAACTCCTTGTATATTTAAGATACTCAATTAATCAGCTATTTCGTTTAAACTAGCTGTTATTTTGTCTATAATTGAGCTAGACGCTGTGGACTAGTATAACTTCTACCAGATTCCTTTGGAATACTGTTGTCGAAAGGCTCTGGCCACAGCTCTTTGTCACATTGTTAATAAGTTTGCTAGTGCATGATCTCTGTTCTTGATGCTTAATTCATCACAAGGTTACATAGGTAAAGAGTAAGTGGAGCACAGCGAAAATTTTATCTGTCAGGAGTGGTCCTTATGTTGTACGTTGGAATAGATATTGCCAAGCACAAACATGACTTAGCGATCATTGATACTGAAGGAACGATTTTTATCCGTCATCTTCAGATTGAAAATAATCGTGAAGGCTTTACGAAGCTTCAAATGACGCTTGCCAATTTGCAGAAAACAACCGACGAAGAGATTCAAATTGCCTTAGAAGATATCGGTCATTATTGCTTTAATATCTTACGCTTCCTTCGGACGCAAGGGTACCCAACTTATAGCTATAATCCATACTTAATTAAAGAATTTGCAAAAAAATCAAAGCTTACGAAAAAACAAAACCGATAAAAAAGACGCCATGACGATCGCTCGTAAATTACGAGCAGATCTTGATAAACAATCATTTAGTGCGAACCCCTCAATGATTGAGCTGAAATATTTAACCAGACACACAGCTAGATTAAGAGAGGACTGTACTCGAAAAAAGTGAACTACACACGCATTTTAGATATTCTCTTTCCAGAATTAGCACCTTCTATGGGGTCTTCTTCTGCGAAGTACCAATCCTATGTGTACGCAGTCTTAAAAGAATACCCCTCTGCTAGAAAATTAGGAAATGCACACTTAAATAAGTTGACCAATCTCACAAAAAGTCACCTTGGAAAAGAACCGGCCGTCAAGCTCAAAGCACTCGCGCAATCCTCTATTGGTCAAGAGTCACCAGCGTTAGAATTTGAATTTCTTCAAACTATTGATGCCATTCAGTACCTTACAACTATGAGAGACAAAGCCGAGAAGGAAGTTGCTCGATTAATGAGTGAAATCGATTCACCTATTTTAACGATTCCTGGCATTGGTTTTAAATTAGGGAGTATCATTCTCGCCGAAATTTGAGATGTTAATAATTTCCGATCGCCGAATCAATTGCTTGTCTATGCAGGCGCAGAACCTTCCATCTCTACGTCTGGAATGAATCAGACTGAAACTGGTCGAATGGTCAAACGAGGTTCCTCTCAACTTCGCTGGGCATTGCATGAAGCTGCGAGACTCATGTCTATTTCCAGAAAAAACTAGCAGAAGGAAAACACTACAATGTCGCAATCAGTCACGTTGTTCGAAAACTGGTACGAATCATTTATCAACTACTGAAAGATAATAAGCCTTATGAGGAGCAGAAAATGATTGTTAACTGATCTTTTCAAAAATCCCCTTTGCCTAAGGGTTCTTTGTCATGCCTTCAAATAATGTCAAAACTACGTTATTCAAACTTTTCATTTTGTGCTTGACTTAATATAGTTTGTCTTTCGATATACTAATAGTGGCTACCAACCACATATCAGATCGAAAGGAGTTTTTTTATGTCTAATGAGGATAAAAGTTTAGCACATACAAGATGGAATTGTAAGGTTCACATAATCTTCACCCCGAAGTATCGACTAAAAGTGATTTTATAGAAAGTTAAGAGTAAGTATTGGTCAGATATTAAGAAAATTGTGTGAGATGAAAGATGGTGAAATCATTGAAGCTCATGCCATGCCTGCCAATATTCAACTGTTAGTAAGAATATCGCCAAAGATTAGTATTTCATGTTTTATGGGCTACTTAAAAGAACGAAATGCAACCTTAATCCATGAAAAACATGCGAATTTGAAATATAAATATGGAATAAAAGCTTTTGGTCCAAAGGATATTACGTGAGTACGGTTGGGTTAAATCAAAAACAATTGAAAAATATATTCGAGAACAAGAAGCAGATGATCGAATAAGAGATAGTATAAGTAAACAAGAGTATGTAGATCCATTTAAATAGTTAAAGAGAGAGGGCTTTTTACTACCTCACATTGATTAATTGTTTAATCAAAAGGATTTCAATTCTCATGTTGTCAAATGATTTAAATCCATAGGATACTCGTTTCATTATCTTTATATGGGGATTCTTCGTTTCTATTTTTCCATTGGAGTAGGGTTAGAACATTGCATAGGGATAAGTCTCCTTTAGATAGCGGCCTCAAGTGATATCTGAAAATTACTCAATTGAATCTAATTTTAAAACGATAAAAAGAGAGAGGCTTATTATCGTTTGATCAAAGTATTCCAATTGCTTTAAGTTTAGATTTTTAAATTTACTATTAAGAATAATAAACATAATTTTGGATTCACATAACAGAAATCTTTTTGTTTTTATTTTTTTCGACAAATAAAATAGACTCATAAGAGCTTAATTAGTTATATGATACAAACATAAAACGTAAGACAAACTATATTAAGTCAAGCACAAAATGAAAAGTTTGAATAACGTAGTTTTGACATTATTTGAAGGCATGACAAAGAACCCTTAGGCAAAGGGGATTTTTGAAAAGATCAGTTAACAATCATTTTCTGCTCCTCATAAGGCTTATTATCTTTCAGTAGTTGATAAATGATTCGTACCAGTTTTCGAACAACATGACTGATTGCGACATTGTAGTGTTTTCCTTCTGCTAGTTTTTTCTGGAAATAGACACGCATAGACGGAGACCAAATAGACATGAGTCTGGCGGCTTCATGCAATGCCCAGCGAAGTTGAGAGGAACCTCGTTTGACCATTCGACCAGTTTCAGTCTGATTCATTCCAGACGTAGAGATGGAAGGTTCTGCGCCTGCATAGGCAAGCAATTGATTCGGCGATCGGAAATTATTAATATCTCGAATTTCGGCGAGAATGACACTCCCTAATTTAAAACCAATGCCAGGAATCGTTAAAATAGGTGAATCGATTTCACTCATTAATCGAGCAACTTCCTTCTCGGCTTTGTCTCTCATAGTTGTAAGGTACTGAATGGCATCAATAGTTTGAAGGAGTTCAAATTCTAACGCTGGCGACTCTTGACCAATAGAGGTTTGCGCGAGTGCTTTGAGCTTGACGGCCTGTTCTTTTCCAAAGTGACCTTTTGAGTGCGTTGAAATGAGATTGGTCAACTTCGTTAAGTGTGCATTTCCTAATTTTCTAGCAGAGGGGTATTCTTTTAAGATTGCGTACACATAGGATTGGTACTTCGCGGAAGAAGAACCCAAAGAAGGTGCTAATTCTGGAAAGAGAATATCTAAAATGCGTGTGTAGTTCACTTTTTTTCGAGTACAGTCCTCTCTTAATCTAGCTGTGTGTCTGGTTAAATATTTCAGCTCAATCATTGAGGGGTTCGCACTAAATGATTGTTTATCAAGATCTGCTCGTAATTTACGAGCGATCGTCATGGCGTCTTTTTTATCGGTTTTGGTTTTTCGTAAGCTTTGATTTTTGGCAAATTCTTTAATTAAGTATGGATTATAGCTATAAGTTGGGTACCCTTGCGTCCGAAGGAAGCATAAGATATTAAAGCAATAATGACCGGTATCTTCTAAGGCGATTTGAATCTCTTCGCCGGTTGTTTTCTGCAAATTGGCAAGCGTCATTTGAAGCTTCGTAAAGCCTTCACGATTATTTTCAATCTGAAGATGACGGATAAAAACCGTTCCTTCAGTATCAATGATCGCTAAGTCATGTTTGTGCTTGGCAATATCTATTCCAACGTACAACATAAGGACCACTCCTGACAGATAAAATTTACGCTATGCTCCACTTACTCTTTGCCTATGTAACCTTGTGATCAATCAAGCGTCACGAACAGATGTCATGCGCTAACAAACTTATTAACAATGTGACAAAGAGCTGTGGCCAGAGCCTTTCGACAACAGTATTCCAAAGGAATCTGGTGGAGGTTATACTAGTCCATAGCGTCTAGCTCAATTATAGACAAAATAACAGCTAGTTAAAACGGAATAGCTGATTAATTGAGTATCTTAAATATACAAGGAGTTTTTTATCACTAAAGCTATTTCGTCCACGCATAGAAACGTGCGTTTTTTTTGTTTCGTTCGCGTAGCGTACGAAACTGACTAAAGTCAATAACAAAAAAATCTGAGCTAGAATGTGGTTCATTCTGACCCAGATTTGATTTTGCACAACTCATCAGTCCATATTGACAAACAGTCTAAATTTTCAGTTGTATCTCTCTATCAGCACTAAATGTCGAAGAGCTGAAATTTACTTGCTAATATTATTGATGGACATCAACAATGGAATTAAAAGGAACCTTCTACAGAAAAAATTTTGTAGAAGGTTCGATAGAAGGCTAACGTTTTATGATTGGATGAGTATTTTTTTGTAATTATACGTAATATATAAAAGGGTTCTCAAAAGAAAGATACAAGTTAGCCTTTATTCTATAATATTATATCTATTGTAATTGTCAATTTTATTCATCTTTGTTGGTCGTTATTTACAAAGAAAACTATATTGTTTCATTTTATATGATGCAAAGTCTACATGGATGAATAGAGGACGAATCGACTAGTTTTTTTAGTTATATTCTCTATTAATTGTTAAGCAAATTATGTCTTTTAATAAAATTGGTTTTAGTATACGGATAATTACTTATTAATTGAAGAATTGTGTAAATATAATATATTTTCATAGATTATCTACCAAAACCCTTGATTTTACGCCATATTTAGGGACTTAGAGCATTGGAATTACTACTAATTTACTACTACGGATTGAGCTTTGATACGAGGGTAAGTCCCAGTTATGCGGAGATATGGTATAGCACATCAGTATTGATAAACTAAAAATTGAATATCGCAAGTAGATTATGGAACGCCGATATTGACGTTCCTTTTCTATTTCCAGCCGTTCAGAAATGAACGGCTTTTTCTATATCCAAACGAAAGGAGAATTTTAAAAGCTATGAAAAAGATATTGAAGCGATTAGCCACAGGCTTCCTTGCCTTTGCGACTATCGTTACCGCTTTGCCGACAACGGCAGTCCACGCTTCCGAGAAGCAATATTGGACAGAAAGTGCGGAGCGTGTCGGTATCGTTGAAAAAGTAATGAATGACGGTTCTATTGGTTCGACATTCAACGAGGGACACATGACCGTTGAGGGTGAGGACGCTTTCTGCGTGGACATCAACACCAACTTCAAGAACGGCTACAAGACCAGAGCCGACGCAAGCACACGCATGAGCTACGACCAGATTTCAGATGTTGCACTCTCAATCGAGTATGTTAATCAGTATGTGCAGAGCCACAGCGGATTGAGCACTCAGCATATCTACCTTTTGAAACAGTGCGTCGTATGGCAGAGATTGAGCGTTCATCTGGGCTGGCAATGCGATAACGTCAGAGCTTCCTATGATGAAATCCCTAAAGCTATACAGGACGAGGTGTACGCTGGGGCAAAAGCCTTTGCCAGCGAGAACAAGAGACGCTATGAATGTGGCGGTTATATCTACTCTGGTGAGGGACAGGACGTTGGACAGTTCTGGGCGAAACTTGCCGTAGGAAATGCCACCCTTAAAAAGACTTCCAGTAATGCCAGCATTTCCGACGGAAACGGGCTTTACTCTATCGCTGGTGCGACTTATGATGTCTATTCTGATAAGGACTGTACGAAACAGCTTGCCACCCTTACGACTGATAACAGCGGAAATACTGATACCGTGGAAGTAAAGGCTGGCACAGTCTACATCAAAGAGCTTTCTGCTCCTGCTGGCTATAAGGTGGACAGCACTGTGTATTCCTTAAACGTGGAAGCTGGCAAGACAGCGACACTCAATGTATCCGATACGCCAAAGGTCACAGACACCTTGATTGAGCTTTTCAAGATTGATATGGAAACACAGAAAGACGATCCACAGGGCAACGCTTCCCTAGAGGGTGCGGAGTTCACATGGAAATTCTATGCGGGACACTATACCGCCGACAATCTTCCTAGCGAGCCTACAAAGACATGGGTGACAAAGACAATCGCTGAAAAGGACAGCGACGGCACTATCCATTACGTTTCCCGCCTTTCTGATGAATACAAGGTATCTGGGGACAGCTTCTATACTCAGGACGGAAAGAACGTACTTCCTTTAGGAACGCTGACCGTTGAGGAAACGAAAGCACCTAACGGCTATCTTCTTGACGGTGCGTATATGCAGGCAAACGGTAGCGAGGAACAGATTAAGGGAATGTACCTTACACAGATTACCGAGGACGGCGACATTGCCGTACTTTCTGGAAGCAATCAGTACCATGTATCAGACAAGGTTATCCGTGGCGGTGTGAAAATCCAGAAAAGAGATTTAGAAACCAGCGATACCAAAGGTCAAGGAAGTGCGACCTTGAAAGACACTGAATTTGAAATCATTTCCCTTAATGACAATGCCGTACTTGTCGAGGGGAAACTTTACAACAAGAATGAAGTGGTAAAGACAATCCTTACCGATATTGAGGGCGTGGCTTCTACTTCTGCTGACCTTTTACCTTATGGAAAATACCGTATCGAGGAAAGCAAAGCACCAGAGGGCTATTTGACGGACGGTGCAGAACCGATTGAATTTGAAATCACAGAGGACGGAAAAATCGTTGACCTTACAGGTACGGACACGTCAATCTACAATCAAGTGAAGCGTGGCGACCTTGAGGGTGTCAAGATTGGAGCTGGCACACACCAGCGTCTTGTGGGAGTTCCGTTTAGGATCACAAGCAAGACCACAGGTGAGAGCCATATTATCGTGACTGACGACAATGGGCAGTTCTCCACTTCTTCTGACTGGGCTTCCCACAAGCATAACACCAATGCAGGAAAGACCAGTGAGGACGGTATCTGGTTTGGAACGAGTGAGCCAGACGACAGCAAAGGTGCTTTGATTTACGATACCTATATCATTGAGGAATTACGTTGTGACAGCAACAAAGGCTTTGAGCTTATCCCGCCGTTTGAAATCGTGGTGTCCAGAAACAATGTGACCGTTGACTTAGGGACACTGACTGATGAATACGAGAAAGAAATCTCTATCCATACCACAGCCACAGGCAAGGACGGTGAAAAGTCTATCGTGGCTGGCAAAGAGGTAACAATCATTGATACGGTTACGCTTGACGGTCTGGAAAAAGGTATAAAATATCAGCTCAAAGGCTGGCAGATGTTAAAAGAGGAAAATGCAGAGCTTCTTATCGACGGTCAGCGTGTAGAGAACAGCTATACCTTTACTGCTGATGATGAAGAAATGAAAGTGGAAATTCCCTATACATTCAATGCGTCTGATTTAGGTGGCAAGAACCTTGTTACCTTTGAGGAACTTTACGACCTTTCCAATGAGGACGAGCCTGTAAAGGTGGCTGAACACAAGGACATTGACGACGAGGGACAGACGGTGCTTATCACAGAGCGTATCATCTCTATCCATACCACAGCGACCAGCGAGGACGGAAAGAAAGAGATTGAAGCTGGAAAAGATGTGACAATCATTGATACTGTTACCCTTGACGGCTTGGAAATCGGCACTAAGTATCAGCTCAAAGGCTGGCAGATGATTAAGAACGAAAACGCAGAGCTTATCATCAACGGAGAGCGTGTCGAGAATGACTATACCTTTACCGCCGACAGTGAAAGCATGGAAGTACAGATTGCCTTTACATTCGACGCTTCCGAGCTTGGCGGGAAAGAGCTTGTGACCTTTGAGGAATTATACGATTTGAGCAATCCAGATGAACCGACAAAGGTTACAGAGCATAAGGATATTGAGGACGACGGGCAGACGGTGACAATCACAGAAGTACCAGAAACGCCGGAAGAACCAACAGGGCCGGAACAGCCGACCACACCAGATACACCGACAAAAACAAGCGACGCTCCAAAGACAGGCGATAATACAAACATTGCCTTATTCTTAGGGCTTCTTGTTCTCTCAGGTGCAGGCGTGGCAGGAACATACTTCATCAAGCGTCGTAAACGCTCATAGGATAATCTTTCTATGATGATGAAGAAATCACGCTCCCCGCCGACACATGGAAACGGCGGAGCTTCCCTTTATTCTGGCTTGTCTGCCACCCACCTGTAAGCACACGGACAGTCAAAGGTGCTTTTAAGCATTTACCTGCCCTTGACGGTCTGGGGCTTACGGGTATCACACCACCAGCCAGAATAAAAGCATTGATAATCAACAGATTTTATAGAAATGAGGTATGAACACATGAAATTGAAATATATCGTGCCTAACATGGCACAGACTTTTGGTAACTTAGAATTTGCAGGAGAAAATGACGTGGAGCAACAGCGTGTCAATGGTCGCTTTGTCCCCGTGACGAGAAGCTATAACCTGTATTCCGACATTCAGAGAGCCGACGACATTATCGTGGTGCTTCCCGCAAAGGCTGGGGAAAAGCGTTTCAAGTATGAGCAAAAAGTAAAGCTCGTCAATCCAAAGATTACCGCCGAGGGAAAGAACGTGCGAGGTCGTGGCTACACCAACTATATTTTAAACGCTGATGATATGCTTCCAGCCGAGGAAAGCAAGTAAAGGGGGATAACAGATTATGAGATTAGCGAATGGAATTGTATTAGATAAGGAAAAGACTTTCGGAGTATTGAAGTTCTCCGCATTAAGACATGAGGTGCGCGTGGAGAATGAGGACGGGACAACCAGTGAGGAAATCAAACGCAGAACCTATGATTTGAAATGCAGTCAGCAGGAACGCACGATACAGGTATCTATCCCAGCGGAAATCCTTGTAAAGGACTACCCGTACAATGCCGAGGTGGAGCTTATCAATCCTGTTGCCGATACCGTGGCAAACGCCAACTACCGAGGGGCAGACGTGGAATGGTACATCAAGGCAGACGACATTGTGCTGAAAAATAAAGGCGGTCAGCCCGCAGGCAATCCACAGAACCACGCTCCACAGGGACAGCAGAAAAAATAGCATTTTCTATTGACAAGCCTCATATGAAAGTGTGATATTAAATCATGAGTAGTAAGTAATAACTGATAAGAAATAAGGAGGAATTAAAATGAAAGATTTATCAATTACACAAGAATATATGGTTTGTACGGTAAATGGGAAAGGTATTTTACCAAGCTCTAATCAAAAAGCAGTTGCATGTTTGATTGCAAGTGGGTTACTGGATATGCAATTAGCAAAATGTATTTCTTTAAATGATAAGAAAGTCAGTGTCTGTGATGAATTACCAGAACATTTGGCGTATTTAAAATCGCTATATGATGTGGTAAATCAAGATAAACCTGTGAAAGTTGAAAAAGTCGTAGAAAATTATACGATTGCTTTTACAAACAAAAAATTGTATGACTTTGAAAATGCTATAATAGATAGTTTAAAGGAAGCAGATGTTTTAGAACCTGCTAAAAGTGGTTTTCTAGGGAATAAAGATACCTACGTTCCTAGAAAAGAAATTATTACAGGGATTATTGAAAAAATTCGTGCAGAATTATTGGAAAACGGAGAAATATCAGAAGATGTTATTGCATTAACTGCACTCATGGATAAAGCAGGGAACTTGAAAGATTACTTTTCAAAATTTGAACAGAAAGAATTAAGAAATAAAATAGAAACAATCAAAAAGAGCGACGCAGGAACTCTTGTGAAAGAAATGGTTCAACATATTGAGGATTTAGATATAGCTGCTATCATACCTGTAATGTTCTCTGTCTAAAGGGAGTTGGTTGATATGTCAAGGCAAAGAAGTATGGAAGTAATAAAAAATTCAGAGTATGTAACTATCGGTGAATTAGTAAGGCTCACAGATGTAAGATACAGTGCATTAAAGTTCTATACGGAAGAAGGTATGCTCCCTTTTGAGCAAGCGGAAGAAAATCTGACAAGACGTTATAAACGTGTGGAAAGTATGGAACGAATTTCCTACATCAAAGAATTGCGTGAGCAAAAGAAAACTATTCCAGAAATTAAAGCCATATTAAAAATTGATTAAAGTAGTTACAAAAGCGGTTAGTCTATACGATTGACCGCTTATTCCATATCCAGAAAGGGGTGTTTATGAACATTTTGAAATATAAGGGAAAGCGTATCAGAGCCAGCGACAAGAACCTTGTGTACCGCTTCTGCGTAGGTACGCTCCTATTTCTGTTCGTGGCGGTTCTCCTGCTACTGAACATGGGACAGCTCATGCGTACCGATTGGGAGCATTTCAGTTTACTTGATAATGGCGTGACGCTTTCCACATACAACTTCATAACCATAGGGATAGCGACTGGTGTTTGTGCATTGGTCGCTTTTCTTTATTACCGCTTCTTCCATGACAATTTTAAGAAGCTATTACACCGTCAAAAGCTCTCCCGCATGATACTGGACAATAAGTGGTATGAAGCCCAGACCGTACAGGACAGCGGTTTTTTCACTGACCTGCAGAGCAGACCAAGGGAAAAAATCGTCTGGTTTCCTAAAATCTATTATCAAATGGACACGGGACTGCTCCATATCCGCTGTGAAATCTCTTTGGGAAAGTATCAAGACCAGCTCCTTAGACTGGAAGATAAGCTGGAAAGCGGGCTTTACTGCGAGCTGACCGACAAGACGCTCCATGACGGCTATATCGAGTACATCCTGCTCTATGACATGATAGCGAACCGTATTACGATTGACGAGGTAAAGGCTGAAAACGGGGGCTTGCGTCTGATGAAGAACCTAACATGGGAATACGACGCACTCCCTCACGCCCTTATCTGTGGCGGGACTGGTGGTGGAAAGACCTATTTCCTGCTGACAATCATTGAAGCCCTCTTGCAGACCAACGCCCAGCTTTTCATCTTAGACCCTAAGAACGCTGACCTTGCGGACTTGGGTACGGTCATGGATAACATGTACCACACCAAAGAAGATATGATAGAGTGTGTCAATGCGTTCTATGAGGGCATGGTACAGCGAAGCGAGGAAATGAAGCACCACCCAGACTACAAGACGGGCGAGAACTATGCCTATCTGGGCTTACCGCCCTGCTTCCTTATCTTTGACGAGTATGTGGCGTTCTTGGAAATGCTGGGGACAAAGGAAAGCATGAGCCTTTTAAGCCAGCTAAAGAAAATCGTCATGCTTGGCAGACAGGCGGGCTATTTCCTCATTGTCGCCTGCCAGCGTCCCGACGCAAAGTATTTCAGCGACGGTATCAGAGATAACTTCAACTTCCGTGTAGGCTTGGGACGTATCAGCGAGCTTGGCTACGGTATGCTTTTCGGAAGCGACGTAAAGAAACAGTTTTTCCAGAAGCGTATCAAAGGACGTGGCTATTGTGACGTGGGTACGAGCGTCATATCGGAGTTTTACACTCCCCTTGGACCAAAGGGTCATGATTTTTTACAGACTATTGGCTCTCTTGCACTGGCAAGGCAAGCCGTATCAGATGAACGAAAGGAGAATTGAAAAATATATGGGACTTTTAGAAATGGGGTACAGCGACCCTACCGCAGATTTGCACGTTGAGGGTGTCTGCGTAGACTTTGACCGCTTCCTTGCGGATTTGGAAAGTGTCGCTGGCACGACTGACGATAAATGTGAGGAATTTCCGACAGAAGCCTATCATGCACATATGGAAGATATTCTGACAGAAGCGGGACTTGGGAGATTGAAACTTCCGTTGCTCTTTTCCGTGGTGCTGGACGAATGGCTTTCCATTCATGGCTTCAACTACCGTTTTACGTTTCTTGTGGTGGATAAGGATTTTTTCAGACAGATATACCATGAATATGGGATTGACAAGGATATCGTCAGAAAATGCCTTTCTGCTGATACCGACGTTATCGTAGTTTATACGGGCGTAACAAGGGTTGACTGAACCACTGACGGCTTACACGGTCAGCGAAGCGACCCAGACCGTGTAAGCCGTCCTGTGGAGCAGGGCTTGCCCTGCTCTACGAAAGAAGCCCCTCGGTATCTAACAGAGGGGCACAATTCCGCTGGAAACTACGGTCAAAAAGTCTGGAAATCCCGCTAGGCATAAGGGTTTTCCCTCACTCATGGCTGACTGTGACAATCGGCGGAAAATATCACAGATTTCTATAAATACACGATTGGGGGTATGCAGGCTGAATGAAAGCACCTTTATCACCGCCTTGAAAGAGAAACGCCTATCTTACGGCGTGTCCCAGACAAGGCTTGCAATCATGGCTGGTATCAGCCGTGAACACCTGAACCGTATCGAAGCGGGAAAGGTCAAGCTCACGGACGATATGCAGGACAAGCTCATGGAAGCGGTCGAGAAATTCAATCCCGACGCTCCCATGTTCCTGCTGTTCGACTATGTGCGTATCCGTTTTCCCACGCTGGATATACAGCACGTTATCAGAGATATATTGAAGCTCAATGTTGACTATATGCTCCATGAGGACTACGGACATTACAAGTACACAGAACATTACTATCTGCAAGTAATTATGAAGCTATGTTCCGTAATCTTATCAAGAAATACAACAAGAAGAACAAAGACCAGCTTCCAAAAGTCACGCCACACGTTATGCGTCATACATTCTGCACAAGGCTGGCTAATGCGGGAATGAACCCAAAAGCATTACAGTATGTAATGGGACATTCTAATATCACAATCACTTTGAACCTTTATGCTCACGCTTCACTGAAAACAGTAAAATCTGAAATACAGCGATTTGTAGCATAGTAGTAAAAGCATAAAGTTACTACACTTTTACTACTTTTCAAGCAGGTTTGAAGCGGAAATATGCGGAATTAAGGCGAATATCTACCGATTGAAAAGTAAAAAAGTCCGTAAATACGGGATATTCCAGCATTTGCGGACTTATGGATAGATAATCAAAAAAGATTAAAGGAAATATTCTATTAATTTGTATTTTTTTCTAGAAGATTTTTCTTTTGTTAAGTGGAACCACCTATTGATTTATTATAGTGATATCTTTACTATCTTAATTTTTACTTTGACAAATCATAATAACTTTGACATCGTTGAAAAAGTAAAAAATGTATTCTTATAGAAGTATTAAAGGGGGGATTTCTAACTTTGACTCAAAATAAGTTTTTATAAATCCTAGATTGGGTGGGTTTATGAGAGTTAAACCAACAATTTTTAAAGAAATTCTTACTTTTCAAAAAGGATTAATAAAAATAAAAAACTATGAAAAAATGATAGTCGACGTTGTATTATTTTGTTCGTCACTGCTTGCAGTTTTCTACTATGGACTTATGTCACATTTCTGCTACTTTTGATAGGTAGATTAACCTATTTAAATCGTATGTTTTTAAGCTGATCTTTATCAAGCTTTCTAAATTTAGAGGGACAATATCCCATTGTTTTAGAAAATGTTCTAGAAAATAAAAATTCATCCTTGTATCCAACTTTTTGAGCTATTTCTTTAATTGTATTATCGGAATCAATTAATAAATCCACAGCGACTCTAATTCTATGATTAGTTATTATTTTCTTGGGGCTGGTATTAAATTTAGATATACATATTTTATATAACTGGCTGTAACTTATGTTAAAATATTGAGCTATTTTTTCAGGAGAAATATCATTCATATAATGGTTATTAATATAGTCAATGATATTAACTTGAGTTGGAGTATTTGTTATTAAAGAAGGACTTAAAAAAAATTTTTTGATGTGATATAAAAACTTATAAATATTCGCGCTATTCCTTAATTCTTTTACAGTTTCCGGTTCATCAATTAGTTCTCTATTTTCACATACTATTTCAAATAGTATGTTTTTTATCTTTTTATTCATATCTTCAGTTAAACGAGCTGTATGATTATTTATTAAAGTTGTTTCTTTCAAAAATGCAGACGTCTTATCACCTTGGATTCCTAACCAAATCAGTGTCCAAGGTTCTTTTTTATCTGTATAATATTTTACTTTTTCACCTTGAAAAAAAAAGAAAATATCATGTTCTTTTAGTTCAAAATATTGACCGTCTACTTCTAAGAATCCTTTGCCACATAAAATATAATGAAATATCCATTTTTGTTGAACAATATAATTACGAATAGAAGAGTTAGGATGATAAGATTCGTATCCGCATTGGGAAAGGGAAATGGGGGCAGAAAATAATCTATTATGATACCAAAAGTCCTCCATCATATATCTCCTTTATGTAATGAGTTATGAAGAAAAAAACATGTTATAAGTATAAATTATCATGTTCAAATAGTCAAAAAAATATATAATATAAATCAGATAGCGCTTTCTAAATATTGCTTTTCGAAGGAGTTTATATAATGAGTAGGAAAACAATGGATATAATTCAGGATAAAATTTTACCTATAGCTACTAAGATTGGTAATCAAAGATTTTTAGTCGCATTAAGAGATTCATTTATAGGAACAATGCCTGTAGTAATGACAGGTTCAATTGCATTGTTAATTAATGCATTTCTGGTTGATATTCCTGATCAATTTAATTTTCAAGAGATTACGTCTTTTTTTCAATGGTGGGTAGATATTAATAACTTAGTTTTTAAAGGTAGTATTTCGATAGTAGCTTTGTTATTTATTTACTGTTTAGGAGTAAATATCGCCAAAATATACAAAACAGATACCTTGTCTTCAGGATTAGTCGCATTATCTTCATTTGTTATTTCTATAGGTAATTCTATGACTTCAACTTACAATCTGGAGAACAATAATATTGACTTATCAGCTTTGTTTACAGGTGTTGAAGGAATAAAAGTAACGGGAAGTAGTTTGAATGTGACTATAACAGGATTGCTACCTGGTACTCAAATTAATTCAAATGGTTATTTTACAGCTATAATCATAGGTTTTTTGTCTTCAATTATTTTTTGTAAATTAATGAATAAAAATTGGACAATAAAACTACCTGACACAGTCCCTCCAGCTATTGCTAAACCATTTTTATCAATAATTCCAGCTCTAGTTTCATTGTATATTGTAGCTGTTTTTACATTTTTTTTCAATAAAATTACTGATTCGTTAATTATAGATTGGATATACAAAGTTTTACAAACACCTATGTTAGGCTTATCTCAAAGTTTTGCTGCAGTGGTATTAGTAGCAGTTTTAACACAATTTTTCTGGTTTTTCGGAATTCATGGTGGAAATGTAATGGCCCCTATTATGGAAGGTGTTTTTGGAGTAGCTTTATTAGCTAATTTAGAAGCTTATCAAAACCATGAAACTATTCCATATGTTTGGACAAGTGTATCATATGGTTCATTTGTTTGGTACGCAACTCTAGGTTTATTAATTGCAATTTTTTTGATATCAAAAAATAGTCATTACAAAGAAGTTGCAAAACTTGGCTTTATGCCTGTTTTGTTTAATATTGGTGAACCTGTAATGTATGGATTGCCTACTGTATTAAATCCTATTTTATTTATTCCGTTTTTATTATGTCCTGCTGTAATGTCTAGTGTGGCATATTTAGCAACGGATTTAGGTTGGGTTTCTCCAGTGACACAAAATGTAACTTGGGTAATGCCGCCTATCCTATATGGATTCTTTTCTACAGGATTTGATTGGAGATCAATTATTTTATCAATTATCAATTTAATTTTAGCCACGTTAATTTATTTGCCGTTTGTAAGAATGGCTAATAAGAAGTTTCTATAATTTTTAAATAAATTGTAGATTATATGGAATAGAAGCATGGTAAGAATTATTTTTTGTATATTAAGGAAGTAGAATAGGTGCAAACATTTGAAATAAAAGAAGAATTTTTGGTAGATGGAAAACCAACTAAATTGATCAGTGGTGCGATCCATTATTTTCGCATAACGTCGGCGCAATGGGAAGATAGCTTATACAATTTAAAAGCACTGGGGGCGAATACCGTAGAGACTTATATTCCTTGGAATCTACATGAACCAGTGGAAGGGGTCTATGACTTTGAGGGAATGAAAAACATCGTCGCTTTTGTGTCATTGGCACAAGAACTTGGTTTGATGGTCATTTTGCGGCCCTCTGTCTATATTTGTGCAGAATGGGAATTCGGCGGACTACCAGCTTGGCTACTGAAAGAGAACGTGCGATTGCGCTCAACTGATCCACGATTTATGTCAAAAGTCCGTACTTACTTCAGTGTGCTTTTACCAAAATTAGTTCCTTTGCAAGTGACACATGGTGGACCAGTCATCATGATGCAAGTCGAAAATGAATACGGTTCTTATGGCATGGAAAAAGAGTACTTACGGCAAACGAAACGGTTGATGGAAGAATTCGGCATCGATGTCCCGCTATTTACTTCAGATGGTGCCTGGGAAGAAGTACTGGATGCTGGTACACTGATTGAAGAGGATGTTTTCATAACAGGAAATTTCGGTAGCCATTCCAAAGAGAACGCTGCAGTGATGAAGGCATTTATGGAAAAACACGGCAAAAAGTGGCCGGTTATGTGCATGGAATATTGGGATGGTTGGTTCAATCGTTGGGGAGAACCGATTATTAAGCGTGATGGTCAAGATTTAGCTAATGAAGCTAAGGATATGCTAGGTTTAGGTTCATTAAATCTTTATATGTTCCATGGAGGCACCAATTTTGGTTTTTATAATGGTTGTTCTGCTCGCGGTGTGTTGGATTTGCCACAAGTGACTAGTTATGACTACGATGCGTTATTGAATGAAGCTGGCGAGCCGACTGAGAAATATTTCCTTGTGCAGAAAGCCATTAAAGAAGTATGTCCTGAAGTATGGCAAGCCGAGCCCCGTAGGAAAACGTTTGGTTCTATAGGAACAGTCCCTGTGCAAGACAGTGTCTCACTGTTTGCGATAAAAGACCAAATGATGACAGCACAAGAAACGACGTATCCATTAACGATGGAAGAAGCAGGACCTGGTTATGGGTATATGCTTTATTCAGTAAAACTAAAAAATTATCATCACGAAAACAAGCTCAAGGTGGTGGAAGCCAGTGATCGAGTACATCTTTATGCAGATGGCCTCCTGCAGACGATTCAATACCAGGAGACTCTTGGGGATGAGGTGATGATCAAGGGGGCGCCAGAGAAAGGATTAATTGAAATAGATGTTTTAGTGGAGAACTTGGGAAGGGTAAACTATGGCTTTAAATTGAATGGGCATACACAGGTGAAAGGTATTCGAGGGGGGATCATGCAAGACATCCATTTTCATCAAGGCTATCGGCAATATGCATTGACTTTGTCAGCAGAACAATTGCAAAGAATCGATTATACTGCTGGTAAAAATCCGGTTCAGCCTTCTTTTTATAAAGCTGAATTCACGTTAACTGATCTCGTAGATACATTTATTGATTGTCGCAGCTATGGCAAAGGGGTGGTTATCGTTAACGGTATCAATTTAGGCCGTTACTGGCAAAGAGGACCGATTCGTTCTTTGTATTGTCCGAAAGAGTTTTTGAAGAAAGGCACTAACGAGGTCGTAATCTTTGAAACTGAGGGGATAGAAATCAAAGACCTCGTCTTCTGTGAGCAATCTCTAGTTACGAAAATTTCAAATTAGTTATAAAAGTGCAAAACTGAGAGGATTTTTACATCGACCTCAAAGATTTGTGATGTAATTTTCATACCTATCTTCAACTCCAAAGAGAAATCTCAGAAATATCATTGTAAATACGTCTTTGGATTATCATAAAGAAAAAAGAACATTTATCAATGACTTAAATTTAAAAAGTATGTGAGCGATGAAAGATCGACTTGGAAACATTTTTGAGATTTGTGAAGACTTGTTTGGGTTTCACCTGATATGTGGTTCGAGGCATACAGGAAGTTAGAAAATAGATAGGCTTGCTCATTACATCGATCAACATGATGAAAATGACTAGAATAAGTACTTGATTTCTCAAAAATGAATAGAAAAATAAGGAGCACTCAAAAATCACTTGATTTTTTCGAGTGCTTTTTATTATTGACTTTAGTCAGTTTCGTACGCTACGCGAACGAAACAAAAAAAA
>NZ_JBIOQM010000004.1:0-56405 GCF_051713745.1 Enterococcus sp. DIV0421 | reverse complement strand
ATTTTCAAAAAAAAACCGAACGATGATCCTGAGTCAAAACCCTGGGGCTACGTTTGTTTATGGGCCCCAACAATGGAAACTAAATGGCCGTAAGGTGCGTGATGACGAGATCGATCAACCGTTGGTTATCATTGCGCCGTACAAAATAGAAGACACAGTCGTCTTTGAAGAAATTTGTGTTTACGATATTAGTCAAACAGAAGCCTATCAACCAACAGCTGCAGAACTCGAAGAGCTACTAAAAAAAGAAACCGCAAAGCGGAAAAGCGTGGCTCCAAGAAGTGTTTCTCGATTCCAAAATCGTCGCAAAGAAATGGAAATGCGAAAGATGGTTCAATCATTAAGGAGATCTTGCGAAAACAGTCTGCAGCATTATCTAAACGAGCGAGCATATCGTGAACTGCAGTATGAGAGTCAATCAAATATTTGACAAAACAATGAGAAAGAATAGACGGTTTGGCGAAAGTGCCTGACCGTTTTTTTAGGAGGGAAATTATGGTTCAGACAGATACTGGAGATCAAGGATTAGATGTTAGAAAAGAACGAGAAAAGATTGTCGCTTATTTTGAAAAAGATCCAACGTTAACGATTTCGGTGGTTCCTGATGAGAATCAGCAAGAGCTGTATGTTTTAGCGGAACGTCTTCAAGACTATACAAAGGTTTATTCTTATCGAGATGTCGAAACCTTCATAGCTCAAAATCAGGGAATGCGCTCATTTCAGGAATTTGAAACACTTTATCGACCGATTGAGGAAGAGGACGAAATTGAAACTACCAATCTGCTCATACAAGAAGATGATGAAATGATTATCGAGGAAAAGGTGGCAATTAACAAAAGTAAAAAGAAGCGGAAAGAAAAAGCACAAGGATTTGAAATGACTTAGGCCATTTTAGATTCAATTAAAATCCCTTGTATACGAATAGACTTATGTTATAATGTAATTATAAGTCTATTTGTATACAAAAAAAGGGGGCGATTGAAATGAAAAAAGTTGTTTATCAGTTATTAGAACAATACAATGGGACATTGGCTATGAAGGATGCAAAAGAAGCAGGCGTTTCACCAGTTACTATTAAGCGAATGGTTGATCGTGGCGAGTTAGACAGAGAATATCCTGGTTTTTTTACTTTACCTGGTCAATTTGCAGACGAACTCCTTATTGCACAAAAGAAGTATGAACGTGGTATTATCTCTCACATTACTGCTTTGGATCTATATGATCTAACTGATATGATCCCTAGAAAGATTGACATGACTGTTCCATATGGATATCATGTTTCCGAAAAAGGATTGACGGAATTTGCAGTTGATTTGCACTTTACGAAACCTGAATATTATAGTGTCGGAAGAACAAAAGTCAGAAGTCGATATGGAAATACACTCGTTGCATATGATGTTGAGCGAACGTTATGTGATATTTGGAATCCTTGGTATATCGTTGAAGACGAAATTAGGATTAAGGCGATTAAAGCTTATATGAAATCCGATAAAAGAGATCTTAGAAAGCTTAATGAATACAGAAATATTCTTCCAGTAGAAAAGGAAATGCGCTCATATATCATGGCACTAAATTAAATGAGGACAGTTTATGACACCTACTCAATTAAAGAGTAAAGTTAAAAATATTGCTAGGGAAAAAGAAGTAGATCCCCAACTAGTATTACGTCATTACATGATGGAAAAGTTTTTAGAAAAAATTGCAGAATCTCCTTATCGAGATAACTTTGTTCTAAAGGGTGGATTTCTCATTGGTTCAAAATATGGTATTGAAAATAGAACAACCAAAGATATTGATGCAACTTTCCGTGAAATGAAGTTGACTGAAGAAGTTTTAACCTCTGTCTTAGATGATATTTTTTCAGAGCCAACAAAAGAAGGGATTCAATTCGAGATCAAAGCAATCAAAGAAACGAGGGAAGCTGATTTTTATCCAGGGTTCAGTTTGCGAGTACTTGCTCATTTAGAAAATATGAGACCCGACTTTAAAGTGGACATTACGACTGGAGATTCTATTCACCCTGAAACAGTCAATCATGAACACAAGCTTATGTTTGAGGATCGGACCATTCACTTGGAGTCTTATCCTACTGAACAAATTGTAGCTGAAAAATTAAGTGCAACGTTTGATTTCTTGACTGATAATTCCAGAGGAAAAGATTTTTATGATTTGTATATGATTCCTAAAATGGAAAAAATTGATGACAAAACTTTGATGGAAAGTGTACGAAATACATTCAGTAAACGTGGGAAAACTGAACCTTTGAAAAATTATTTCCAAGAAAACATGGATCTTATAAAAAATAGTGGAGATCTAAGAAAAACATGGGATCGTTATAAAGAGGGCAATCCTTATGCTGCAATGATCTCTTATGAGGACACTATGAACTCTATCTCAAATCTTATGGAAAAAGCAATTGCGGTGGAAGAAAAAGGGATAAAAGCAAATAAAAAACGTGCGAAACAAAAACAGAACGAAATTGAATTTTGAAGAATCAGCATAGCTGGTTCTTTTTTTTACAAATAAAAACTATTGTATATCTGCGGATATACGAGTATAATAGCGCATGAGGTGAACAGCAATCATGAAAGCAGTCAAAACTAGAATCATTGGAAACTCGCTCGTCATTTCTCTGCCCAAAGAATTACAAATAAAAGAAAATCAATACTTTTATTGCCACCAAAAAGAAAATGGCATTATTGAGCTTGTTCCAAAGATTGAAAATCCATTAAAGCAGATAAGCGATGAAAAGTAACTGGAGTCAACGCAACATTCTATCAGATAACGAGGGACAAATGTATCTAGTTCTTAGTGCAGATGTCTTTTACGACACATATGAGCGAGTGATCGTCTGCAAAGTGACGGACGCTGCGACTGAAGCACCGTTAGAGGTCAAAATTAGCTTAGAGCCTTCAAAACATTCGATGATCGTTGATTGTTCTGAGTTTTTTACGATCAATCCTTCCGCAGATCTGTACACGTTGTCCGGCACATGCGATGAAGGGGAGTTTCTTCTAGTTGCTCAAACCTTCTTAGCCATTTTTGACTTTCCTTTTTTTGATTGAGTTTATCCATGCGCCACACTAACTTTCAGGAGGCGCACATGGACGAGAAAAAAAATCTACCTTACGAATGCTTTTTAAGCAATCATTTGCTGAAACTGTAGAAACGGTACAATCCTTTCAACAGTACTTGGAACAAATAAAGTTCCTTCAAAAATACGATGTAAATGACCAACTATTTATTCATGGTCAAAATCCCGAAGCTCGCTATTTAGCGGATTTCGCTACATGGAAAAAAATCGGTCGTCAAGTCAAACGTGGCAGTAAAGCAATCATGACACTCGGTTTTTCAAATAACCAAATAAAAGCCTCGTATTACTTTGATTTGAATCAGACCATTGGGAAAGTGCTAGATTTTCCAGATTACAGTTTGGAAGAACACACGTGGCCAGATTTTATCACACAAGAAAGACAGGATATGATCGACTCTTTTACAGCAGACTTGGAAGATCCTGTTCATAGAAGATTGGCTTTAGAGATAGGTTTAGCAATGGTTCAAAGTAAAGCCTTGATTCAGCCAATTCCTGAATTAAAAGAACTGGCACAACTGCAAAATTTTCGGACGTTTGTGGAAGTGATGACCAAAGCAAACGAGATCAACCGATTTTTAAGTAAAGATATTTTGATTTATAAAACTGAGAGGAGCAAGGAAAATGAAATTGATGTATCAAGAGAACCAGAACGGACAGCTGATTCCGCAAGTGGAGTATCCAGAAAACCAACCGCTCGGTCGTTTTGGTTCAATCGCCGTGGAAAAATTGAAGGAAGAACAGCCAGCGGAATATCAGATGAAACTGATGCAAGGGGAATTAATGACTTATGGCCACGCTATCGACAAGAAAGTCTGGGAACGAGCAGTAGCGCTAGCAGAACAGATGGAGCAAAAGAATCCGTTGACTTTAGAGGAACAACAGGATCTGGAGACAGCCACAAAGATCCGCAACACCTATCGGGAACAAGCAATCGAGATAGCGATGAGCGAGATTCTGTAAAACAAAATGATCCGGAAAAAGGTTTGGAAGAAAATACGTCTTCTGAACCTTTTTTAATTTCTTCAAATGAGCAATCAGATAGCCAAGCTTCTCCTAAACCGGAAATATTTACTGAAGCAGTAATCAACGATCTACTGAAAACTGGAACAGGTACAGTTGACGGGCGAATTCGTGTATATCTGCACTTTTCACAAACGAAAAATCTAAAGGAACGTATCCAATTTTTGAAAGGTGAATTTGGCTGGTATGGCCGAACACTTTCAATCGAGGGATCAACCTTTTCGATGATGGATAGCATGCCAAGCAGAGGCATTCGAATTTTAGCAACAGTCGATGGCAAAGAACAGGAAAAAATCTACAAATGGAAAGAAATTGTAGAACGTTTAGAGTTTCTCATTGCCCAAAATGATTATTTGACGACTGAAGAGAAAGAACGAATCGAGGTTTATCAAACCAAGTCACAAATAACGGCAAGCGAGAAAATGGACACTGAAGAAGTGGAACCAGAAGAAATTACCCTCTTTGACATGGATGATTTTGAAGCAGCTGAAGAACCACTTCAAAATACCGGCTATGGATCTGAGGTTGCCTTGATTCCAAAACCAAAAGTAGAAAAAACTTCTGAACCAGTTGAAACACGAGAAAGCCGAATTGTTCAAACGAAAGGCAGTAATTCTTTTTCATTTCCGTTAGAATCGCTAGACACCTTCTATCCCAAAGGAACTAAAGACAAAATTCAAGCGAATATTGAAGCCATTGCGCTAGTAAGAAAACTCGAAACTGAAAAGCGAATGGCTACGGCAGAAGAACAAAAGGTTCTGGCGAAGTACGTTGGATGGGGCGGATTGGCAAGTATCTTCGATACACGTGATGATCAATTAAAAAATGAGCGCCAACAGCTGAAAAAATTGTTGACTGAAGAGGAATACCGTCAAGCACGTGAAAGTGTGTTAACGGCTTACTACACAGATCCACGGCTAATAGAAGTGATCTATGAGAAGTTACAGACTATGGGATTCCAGGGAGGAAATGTTTTAGATCCTTCGATGGGAACTGGAAACTTCTTTTCTGCTATGCCTGAATCATTAAGAACTCAGTCCAATCTATACGGGGTTGAATTAGATCCATTGACTGGAGCGATCGCAAAACACTTACACCAAGATGCAACCATTGAGGTGACTGGTTTTGAAAATACCCCTCTAAATAAAAATGGCTTTGATCTCGTAATCAGTAACATTCCTTTTGACAGCATACAAATCGAAGATCTTAACTACGACCATAGCTATGCCATTCATGATTACTTTATCAAAAAAGCATTGGATAGTGTAAAAGAAGGCGGTATTGTAGCTGTTATCACGTCCACCGCAACATTAGACAAACAAAGTGAAAATGTTCGACGTGAGTATGCAAAAACAGGTGAATTGCTTGGCGCCGTTCGTTTACCAAGCAATGCGTTCAAAAAAATAGCAGGTACCGATGTTGTTACTGACCTTATATTCTTTCAAAAGAATTCGGAAATTGACCGCTCATATACGCCTAACTGGGTGTTTGTCGGCATGCATAGAGATGTACCAGGAAAAGCATTTAACAACTATTTTGTTAATAATACGGACATGATTCTTGGCGAACTTTCACTTAAGAATTTTCGTGGGAAAACCCTCGATGTGAAAGCAAATCCTGAAGCGAATTTGATTGATGAACTAAGGACTGCGATTGAAAAGATACCAGGAACGTTCGAGCTAACGCCTTCAGCTGAAGAGATCTCTATCGTAGGACAAAAAACAGACAATGAAGTTTCAGTTTCCGAGATTCCGAATTTCAATTACGGCCAAAGCCAAGGGAAAATCTACTTCAACAACAATGGCTACCTAGAAGCATTTGAGGGATCTGAAAAAGTAGAAAAACAGCTTTCACAATTAATCAAAATCAAAGAAGAGTTATTACAAGTGATCCATATTCAACGACAAGAAGATTATAGTGAGGAAGAGTTTCAACTTGCACTGGCAAAGCTAAATCAAACGTACGATACCTTTGTCTTTGAATTTGGTCCGATAACACAAAATGCAAAAGTAATTCAACGAGAAGAATATTTGCCACTTTTGAAATCCATTGAAATTATCCATAAGGATGGCTCTGTTGAAAAAGGGGATGTCTTTTTTAAAGCAACTATCCGGAGGAAAGAACCAGTTACCACAGTCAATACGGCAATTGAAGCCTTACAGTTGTCATTGGGACGTCGGCTAAAAGTCGATTTAGATTTCATGGCGGATGTTTATGGAAAAGATAAGGGAACCATAGTGGAAGAACTCGAAGGTCAGATATTCATTGATCCACTGAAGTATAAAGGAGATCAATTTGGTGATGTTTGGGAAGTAAGAGAGGAATACCTAAGTGGTGACGTCAAACTAAAGTTAGTAGAAGCACGTCACTTCAATGAAGTCTATCCAGGACTATTTGAAAAGAATGTGTCTTCTTTAGAGAAAGCACAGCCGGAACCTTTAAAAGCTGGTGAGATCGATTATTCCGTCGGAAGTACCTGGATACCTAAAGAAACATATGAGCAATTTATGTTTGAGACGTTTGATACCCCACCATGGATGGTTCGAGAACACTACGTGCAGCTGGATTATGATCCAATGGCTTCTCGCTATTTTATTTCGGGAAAAAATAACCATAAAGGACCGATCGTCAGCAATCGCTACGGAACAGCTCGTGCCAACGCGTACCTTATTTTTGAAAACAGTTTGAATCTCCAAAAAATCGAAATCCGAGATCGAGTAGAAGATGGCGATGGAAAATCACATTACGTCTTGAACCCTAAAGAAACGCAGTATGCTCGGTCAAAACAAGAAGAGCTGCAAGAGATCTTCAAAAATTGGGTCATGAATCATTCCCAAGTTCTTGAAGAACTGCAAGGAATTTATGAGGAACGCTTCAATCGATTAGTACCAAGAACCTATGATGGCAGTTACCTGGAGTTTGACGATCTAAATGAAAAAATTGAATTACGACCGCACCAGAAGAACATGGTTGCCCGAATCATTCAAAATGGACGAGGATTAATGGCGCATGTGGTGGGTGCGGGTAAGACGTTAACTATGATTGCTTCAGGAATGATGATGAAAGCACATGGATTGATCAAGAAACCGATGTATGTCGTTCCGAACCACCTGACTGGCGATTTCGGAACAGAACTTTTGCGGTTCTATCCGTCCAAAAAAGTGCTTGTTACGACCAAAAAAGACTTTGAGAAAGCCAATCGTCAACAGTTTGTTTCTCGAATCGCTGTAGGCGACTATGATGCCGTGATTATTGGCCATTCTCAGTTTGAAAAAATTGCCTTATCTCCAAAACGCCAACGAAGCATGTTAAAAGCAGAAATCAATCAAGTCTCTGAAGCAATCGCTGCTTATCAGATGGAGAATGATGTGGACTCTTGGTCGATCAAGCAGATGATCAGCTTTGAGAAAAGGCTCAATGAACGATTGGAAAAACTAAATAAACAAGATAAGAAAGATGATTTGATTTACTTTGAGGACTTGGGCGTCGATTTTCTGTTTGTAGATGAAGCTCATTTGTATAAAAACCTCTATTCCTACACCAAGTTATCTAATGTAGCAGGGGTCAATGCGTCTAACAGTCTAAGATCCAGTGATATGGAAATGAAAGTGAAGTATATGCTTGAAGAAAATCAGGGTCGTGGTGTTGTTTTTGCGACAGGAACGCCAATCTCTAACTCGATGTCAGAAATGTATACGATGCAAAAATACTTACAACCAGATGTATTAAAGGACTTTGGTGTCTATCATTTTGATGCTTGGGCGTCTACCTTTGGTGAAATCGTTTCTTCACTGGAAATCACACCTGAAGGTAGTGGTTATCAGATGAAGAATCGTTTTTCTAAATTCCACAATCTTCCGGAACTGATGAGTATGTTTAATTTGATCGCGGACATTCAAACCAAAGATATGCTCACTCTTCCTGTACCAGCAATCAAAGGAGAGAAAGCACAAATCATTGTCACAGATCCAATTTCCTATCAAAAAGATAAGATGGATCAATTAGCAATGCGTGCAGAAAAAATCAGGAATCGTGAAGTATTTCCGGAACAGGATAACATGCTTAAAATCACGAATGAAGCGAAGTTAATGGCACTAGATCCACGTTTGTTAGATGACTATGAAGAATCAAAATATGATCCACAAGAATTAAAACAGACCAAAATTGCACGTGCAGCCGAAAAAGTATTTTCTATTTGGTTAGAAACAAAAGAACAACGATCGACACAACTTATTTTCTCTGATTCGGGAACGCCAAAACCAGGTAAATTCAATGTATATGATGAAATCAAGCGTGAGCTGATCGAAAAAAATATACCTGAAAACGAAATTGCCTTTATTCACGATGCAAAAACTGAAGCGCAGCGAGACGCTTTATTTGAGAAAGTCCGAGAAGGTGAAGTCCGTATCTTGGTCGGAAGTACCGGAAAAGTTGGGACCGGTACGAATATCCAGGATAAATTGATTGCGGCACACCACGTGGACTGCCCTTGGCGTCCTTCAGATATTGAGCAAAGAGATGGTCGTATTGTTCGACAAGGGAATGAGAATAAAGAGATCCAGATCTATCGTTATGTAGCCAAAGGTACGTTTGACAGCTTCTTGTGGCAGATCCAGGAACAAAAACTCACGTATATCTCTCAAGTCATGACTGGTAAGGCAATCACTCGAACCGTAGATGAAATGTCTGAAACGGTTTTAGACGCTTCTGAGATCAAAGCAGTTGCAACAGGTAACCCACTACTTGCGGATAAAATGCGTTTGGATAATGAGATAGCTAAATTGAGGATGTTGCAATCTTCGTATTTGAATGAGCGAGAGCTATTGAAACGCTCGATCGATCAAATCTATCCGTCAATGATAAAAAGCGGGGAGCAGCATATGGCCACGTTACAAGAAGACATTCAATGCTATAAAGACAATGATCCTGACGAGTTTTCGATCGTGATCGATGGCAAAGAATACACGGAAAGATCAAAAGCAGGAGAAGTCTTTGAAAGTGCTACGTTCCTTTATATACGCTCTCCAGATTTTGTGGAAATCGGAGAATATAAAGGATTTAAATTTTCTGTGCGGAAAAGTGAGTTAGCATATGGGAGTTTACAACTTCGACTTGAAGGAAAGGGGCACTACGATCTGCTTGTAGATCCTAGCACTCAAATTGGAAGCATTCGTCGGATAGAGAACAAAATCAGTCAACTGCCCGAAATGTTACAAGAAGCAGCTGGGGAAGTTCAAGAAACAAAAGAAAAGATGGAAAGTGCTAAAGAACAAATCAAGCAACCATTTATTCACGCTCAAGAATTACAAGAGAAAGTATTGCGACAACAAGAGATTCAGTCTGAAATAGAAGCTTATTTGACAAAAGAAAGAGAACATTCTAGTATAATTGAGAAACAGGAGGAGTTTGAAATAGACATATCTTAATTCAGCAGTTTGTAAAAAAATGAAGATATCGATTGACAATTCACGCTTCATTTCAAATATGAAAAGACAATCTGGTAGAACAAACTTGAATAAACATAAGGGACTGTGTCATAAGTCCATAGAAGAAAACCGTAAGAAATGACGAGAAATCGTTCATTTCTTGCGGTTTTTTGGGTAAAATAAAAAGGAGCACCGGTTCCCGCCAATGCCCCATCATTTAATCCTGAAAGGACTAAACAAAATGTATACTAATTATAACATGAATCAACTCACTTTGGATCTATCTACTTCATTTTCTCCAAAAGAAAATCATGTCGCCGTTTTTATCCATGAACTGGTCGAAGCGCTTCAGATTAATGCCCCCTATCTTTTTGGTCGACCAAGAGAATATGATTTAGGTGCCATGATGAAGTTGGTTCTTTTTGCGTATACGCGAGAAACCTTTACAAGTCGCAAGATTGAACGCTTAGCTGAAGAAAACCTATATGCTCGCTGGTTGACGCAAGAACGGGTTCCGACTTATCGAACGATCGCCCGTTTTTGTGTATCTAACGATGTACAGGAGTTGACCAATAAAGGCTTAGATCAGTTGACAGAGTATCTGCGGGCACGGAATCTGATTGATGATGCGTTGTTTATTGACGGTACAAAAATCTTGGCAGATGCGAATAAGTACAGCTTTGTCTGGAAGAAAAACACGATCCGATTCGATCAAATGAATCGCGAAAAACTGCTTACTATGATGACGGAACTAAGAGAAGCGTATGCCCTGAAACAGATTCCCGAAGGGACGTCCTTGACGGTAGACATGATAGATGAACTGTTAACACGGATGGAACTACGTCTGGAAGAACTAGAAAAAGAAGTTGAGGCAACGTAACGTCTTTTGCCAAATCCAGCGAAACAACAACGGCGAACGTTGAAAAGCCAAGTACGCAAATTAAATACAAAACGAGGAAAACTTCTGGAACATCAAACGCAGTTTTCTACTTATGGGACAAGAAACAGTTATTCAAAAACTGATCATGATGCGACATTCATGCGCGTAAAAGAAGACCCTATGAAAAATGGCCAACTTAAGCCTGCGTATAACCTGCAGATCGCTACTTGTAATCAATTTGTACTCGGCTACGATGTCTTTCAAAACCCAACAGACACTAAGACACTGAAACCATTACTGGAAAAGATGAAGATTGCACAAAAGTCCCCTCATTATTTGGTCGCCGATGCAGGCTATGGTTCAGAAAGCAATTACCGCTATATAGAAGATGAACTTCCCCAGCATACTGCACTGATTCCTTATGGAACGATGTTTAAAGAACAAAGCAAGAAATGGCAGACAGATGATCGGAAAGTAATGAATTGGGATTATGAGCCTAAGGAGGACTTTTACATCGACCCCAAAGGGGTACGATTTAATTTTCATGCTTACCGTCAACGAACAGATGCGGATGGTTTTGTCCGAGATTTTAAAGAATACCAAGTAGAAAAAACGGATGCGAACCAAGCGCTCATTCCTGAAGTCTTAACCCCAAAGGGGAATCGCAGAAAGATCACTGTAAATCCGTCTTGGGAATACCATAAAGAAAAACAAAAAGAGCGCTTATCAACGCCTGAAATTCAAAAAATATATGGTCGGAGAAAGATCGACGTGGAAACAGTCTTCGGATTTATGAAGGCTTGTTTGGGTTTCACTCGATACACGGTTCGGGGCTTAGAAAAAGTCAGAAAACAGACGGGTTTACTCATTACGGCAATCAATATGATGAAATTGACAAAAATAGGTACTTGAACTACCCAAAATGAATAAAAAAAACAAGGAGCACTCGAAAATTCACATGATTTTCGAGTGCTCCTTATATTTTGGAGAGCGTAACTAGTTAACTTATGTCACGCCCCCTTATTTCTGTTGTTGGAAATTAGTCAATGTCTTTTTGATTTTCTCGCTCTTTTAGCCATTCTCGAACTAATTCTATATCTTCGTCTGTTGCAAGTTTTGTAATAAAACTTTTTGTTGCATACTTCTTATTTCGGTATTGCTTTTCAGCAGCATTCTTTTGTTCATACTTTTTGATTGCTTTGCGTTGAGCCTCTGTTGTTTTATATGTATCTTCCATAATTACACCTCGATTCAGTATCTAATGTACTACAAAAACATAAGAATATCCATAGAAAATCGTTGGCTATATAGGGAAATCCATATATAATGAGAGTATAAAGTAAGTCAATAAAGGCTATCAATAGAGTAGGAACATTTGATGAATGTTGTTTTAAACAAGAAAAAATGTCGTGTGAGATTTGAAAACTATTCAGCCAACAATAATGTTGTGATTTTATTGGTGAGAAAAAACGAGGAAGTAAGGAAGAAGAGCTAGTTGAGACAGCGACAGTAAATACAGACATGCAAATTAAACAGGAATTTGTAGCAATCAAAGGTTGGTCTGAAAATACTGGCGTTGAACAAGCCTTGATTGATGCAGATGTCACTTGTTCAGAAAGACTTGGAGCGATCCGATGTGGCATGGCTGTCGCTTATGTTTATGAACTGACTACTAAAGCGAAGGAATGGAAAAACAACCGATAATAACTAAGAACAAGAGATTGAAGGGATGATTCTTATGGTTTTTGATCGGAAATGTTACGGTGGCCAATGGAAAGTACCGATTACATTTTATAACAAGCGATTATACTGGCCGCCAAAGTGGATTGAATGTGATTGTGGTGAACTTGCACAACAAGTGTATGAAAGAAAGCATGAATTTAAGTACCCTACTGAGTTTTATGAATGTAAAACTTGTCAACGAAGACATCAACTAATTACAGGCACCAATCGGTTTGTTTTAGTAGATACTGATGAAAAGAAATGGTGAGGTGAATTCTCTTGAGAAAGAGGGGGTTAAAAAGAATTTACTTCTAGTATGACCATGCAATTATTGTTGATAAATCAGTAAAAGAGTATTGTTATTTATCAGACCGATTGGGGATTTTGAAGGTAAATGATACGATTGGCTTTTTTTGCCATGAGAATCTGACAGAAAGGGAAGAGCAGCTGAAGAAACAAAAGTACAAAAACGTAGATTCGCTGATCGATAGGTATTATAAACTATAAAAGATTGACTTTTGCATTACATTGTAATACAATGGTTATATAGTTAAGGGGAGGGATTACAATGAGCGTTACTACTATAAGATTGAATGAACAAGAAGAGGCATTTTTTCAAAGCTATGCTGAGCTAACTGGTCAGCCTTTATCAACTTTAATGAAACAAGCATTAACAGAAAAAATTGAAGATTACCTAGACTTGCAAGCGGGATCTGAAGCGCTAAAAAATTTATCTGGTGAATCGGTCTCTCTTAAAGACATGATGAAGGCTGAGGGTTTATGAATTATCACGTTGAATTTGATAAACGCGCACAAAAAGAATTTTTGAAGTTAAATAAACCTATTCGAAAGCAGATTTTGCTTTGGTTGAATAAGAATATTGACGGTTGTGAAAATCCGAGATGGACTGGAAAAGGTCTTACTGCTGATAAAAGTGGCTTGTGGCGATATCGAATAGGAAAATATAGATTAATATGTGATATTCGTGATGATTATGCTTTGGTTTTAGTTATAAAAACTGGTAAGAGAGAAACAATTTATGACGGCTAGTTACTTAATGATATAGAGGGATCAGCAACTTTTAAGTTTTTGACCACAATAAAATTGTCCTAAAACTTATAAATTTTATATTCAAATAAACAATGATTTTTTAACAAGTTTAAGGACACAAAAAATAAAGTAATACATTCCAATGTGGTCTCAAAAGAATCTCATCAAAGAGTGGATCACCGATTGAATTTTACACTGAACTATCTCATAGTTGACATGCCTGAATAAGTTTGGTCAGAAGAAAATTAGGAAACCCTATCTAAATCAAAAGTTTTGGTTCTACAATATTTAGTGTTGGTGGAAAATCTATGGATTTTCTACTGACATTTTTTTGTAAAAAAGATAGAAAAGAGATAGCCTAACTGGTAGGATTTAGTCGTCTAAAACGAAACTACACCAAGAAAGGATATCTCCATGGATCATTGTACTAGAAAATTGTTAGGTTTATCTGCTGAAAGTTTTCGTTGTAATATATTCTTGGCAATTTTTCCTACGGTTCCTTTATAAGATTTATATCGTTTTATTCGGATTTGACAGGTAAGTCCCATTTGGGACATTAATTTTCTAACGGTTCATGATTAATTGAATATCCCTTCATCTTCAGCACTAAAGTGACTCTACGATAACCATAAGAGCCTCTTGATTCTTTTACAATCGCTCTAATCCCTTGTTTAATCTTGCTGTATTTATCTGGCTTATCTAGTTTTTTTATCCAGTAATAATAAGTTGATTTTGCTAATTAAGCAATTGAAAGTAATAGATTCAGTTTAAATTCTTTTTTGAGCTGAAGGATTGCTTTAACCTTGATTTCTTCTTGCTCAAATTTTGTTCTTAAATCAAGGTTCCTAACTTTTTTAAATATGCGTTCTCTGCTCTTAAACGAAGAACTTCTTCTTCAAGAGACTCATCTTTATGTCTTTTTGGAGTGTTTGGCTTGGCATTCATGCTAGTTTTTCTACCTCTTTTTTGTTCTCAAGTGAAGAAAAACCACCTTCTTCATATCTCTCTATCCATTTTCTTACTATCTTACCAATACTTACTCTTAACTTTCCATAAATCACTTTTCATCGATACTTCGGGGTGAAGACTATGTGAACCTTACAATTCCATCTTGTATGTGCTAAACTTTTATCGCTAAAGCTATTTCGTCCACGCTTAGAAACGCGCGTTTTTTTGTTTCGCATGCATCGCGAACGAAACTGACTAAAGTCAATGACAAAACCAGTTAAGCACTCTGCCTAACTGGTTTTTTGGAGTTCTACAATATTTAGTTATCTTATTTTATTTGTCGTTATATACAACCATTATATTTTTTATGATATTCTGGAATATTGACTAAAATGATAATTAATCTTTAAAATTATTTTGCATACTTTACAAACAATATATTAAAGAGTGGGGCTGGATATGAAGTAAGTTTTAACTATTAATAATAGAAAGAAAAATAGAGGAAGTAAAAATGGAATACATGAATTTTAAATAATTAAGTATATTTTTTCGTCTTTATATAAAAAACAAGCATTTTTGAGTTACTCTGTTGATGAAAACGGTAAAGGAAAATGGGGGATTGGGAATGATATTTCTGGATGATTAGGTTCAGAAAAAGGAGAGAGAGCTGTATTAAACTAGGGTTCTCAATTTTGGGATAGTTATTACGGTGTTAGCTATATTCTCCTTGCTCAGCAGGCTATGAATAACGAAAATGATTATATAAAAGCTATGTACTATAATTTATTAGCTAAAAGTTATCAGGAAACGCATAAGAAAACTGAAGCTTATTAAGCTGGTCTAAAAGTTATGCCTTATCATGTGGATATGCTTGCTGAACTTATCAATCAATATAAAGTATCGAAAAAATCAAGTACTGAATTTTTAGACTTGGCTCGTGAGGTCGCAAACGGATTAGCCTATTTCCCAATTCCTTTCGGAGATATAATGAATCTAATTCAACCATCCATTGCTGAAGAAAATTTAGCTGTGTTTGACTTGATTAAGACTAATACCATTCAAAAAGCTGCCAGTGCGACCGCCAAAGATATATTACAACCAGTAGATGCTCAAAGAATTGCTAAGAGTTTGCTCAGCACAATGAGTACCGAGTTGGCTACTTTCTCGTTTAATGGTAGTAACTCTAATACAATTATTTTCAATTCCAAATATGATTCATCAGCTATCCGCGTAGCATATAGCATTGATGGGGGCATTAATTGGATCGAGACAGATGAGCATGCAATCCGTCTCAGTGACGAACAAGTTGCTACGATTACAGCCCAAAATGATATTAAAAATAAATTAATGGGATCAAATGAAATTTACACAATTGACATTAAAGTTGGGACTGCACCTACAGCTAATGTTCTTCAAGTCAATGATTTTGAAAACGAATATATTGGTAATATTGAAAATTTGGAATACAGTGTAGATGGAGGCGAAACTTGGAAAGCTTATCAGCTACATGAAAAAATTAAAGGTGACGTTGTTACATATGCGCGTTATGCAGCGCATGGAACTTATGTAGTTAGTGATAAAGCTAGATATACTTTAAAAAAAAATTCTGAAGATAAGCAGTACAGTTATATTTCTATTTATGATATAGAAAGGGTCAAATATGCTAACAAGCAAAATGCTGGCAGCTCAGGAAAACATATGGTGGATGGTATGCTAAATACTCAATGGCATACTAAATGGAATATGACTACTCCAGATAAATCCTATACGATTATATTAAAAGATGAAAAGGATATTTCTGCAGTAGATTATGTTCCTGCAGGAGTAAATGGTAGATTTGCTAAATACAAAGTTGACGTTAGTGCTGATGGTCAGTTATGGGAGCTAGCATGGACTACTGAGTCTTTACCAAATAATACTAGTGTTAAAACATTAAAATTCGCTCAGTCTGTACGAGGAAAATACATCAAATGGAAGTATGTCGTCATGGATGGAGACCAAATGGCGCATAAACGGGCAGCTTCGTGCAACGCCTACTGTAATTGGGAAGAGCCCCGTTTAGCCATGTGACTGTTCTCTGTTTGATTTTCCCCAGAGGTACTGATTGAAGGCTCTGATCCTGCGAAAGCTAACAGTTGAGCGGGTGTCTTGAAGTTGTGAACGGAGTGAATTTCCGAATTTCCGCAAGAATCACAGCGCCTAGCTTAACGCCAATACCAGGAATGGTTAACAGTGAAGAATCAATCTCTTTCATAAGCGCTGCGACCTCTTTATCAGCAGCTTCACGAAGATCTGTAAGGTGTTTAATCAAGTTGATCGAAGGAAATGCCGGTGTAAAGCATAATGTTGAATTTTGGATGCGGATTAAAGGAGAGAGCGAAGCCTTAAAAGAGATTATAAACAAAATCGAACTCTCCGATACAAATGCTGTTGATGCAAGCAAACCAATGAAGGGCAAGCGAATATTACTATTGAAAAAACAAGTGGCTTTGTTCAAGTGATAACAGGAAGCGGTAAAGCAAACCAATATCTAGACGGAAATACATTTTCAAATAAGTTGGAGCAATATAAAAGCCGAATGATTGCTGATGGTATTTTGGAAGAGGATATTGACGCACTTCTGTTGGACACGCAAAATACGGAGGTTAAAAATTCATTTTTAACAAAATATAGGGTAGAATTAGCAGGAATAATGATAAATATTGCAGGAAATGCTATAAACCTGCTACAATATCTAGGAAGGTAATGCATCAAAATCTAAAAAAATGGAGGGACAAATATGCGATTCAGAATCAATTTAGAAGTTCAATCACCAAGAGATGAAGTTGAAATTCCCATCAAGTATCAGTCAATCTTTTTGTCTTTATTAAAACGCGGTCTAGAAAATGCGTCTCCAGAAATTTACCAAACACTTTATCAACAAAATAAAGAGAAATTGTTTTCTCAGGCGATTATCTTTAAAGGGGCAACATTTGAAAAAGAAAAAATACGTCTTAACACCTCCACCATCACCTATTTATTTTCCACACCTAAAGCGGATTTGGCCATGGCAGTTTATAACGCCTTTATTTTTTTGAAAGAGATGAAAGCGATACCTTTTGCGGGTGATTCAAAGATAGTAATCAAATCAGTCTCCTCGATCTACCAGGAACCAATTACTGAGAAACAAGTCGTCTTTCAAGCGATATCCCCCATATTAGCGAGGGATCATAATCGAGAGACTAGAAAAGATTGGTTTTTAGCTTTCAGCGATGAAAACTATGAAGCAGTCTTAAAGCAAAACTTGGTCAATCGCTTGGTTCCTGAAATGGGTAACGGAATCAAGTATGACATCGATCACTTGAAAATTAAACCATTAAACATGAAGAAAACGGTCACGAAGGCGTACGAGAAATTTTATCAAGGTGCCATTGGCAGTATTGAGGTGACTGGGGAGCCGTATCTCTTAAACGTGATACGGGATGTCGGTTTAGGCGCAAAAACCGGGCTATATTTCGGTTATTTGAATCAGATAAAACAAGGTGGTGAAAGGAATGGACAGTCTCATGAAGGATGATCGAATAGAGTTTCGCTTGAATTCATGGATGGAGAATGCGGCGATCTGCGGTTTAGTGAATATTCTTGGGGAAGAGCACGTTAAGATCAATCCTCAAAGTGTTGAAGTGACAACCGAAGCGCTAAGAAATTTTGAAGAGAGCTATTTTGGCTATTTTGCGAAACAATACCAAAAGCTGTCATCTTTAACGAAAGTACTGGCGTATGAAGATGAGATGCTGCGTCAGCAACAAGAACAGTTTGCTCATTTTGACGAAAAAGCATACCAACGATTGCAGAAGTACCTGACAGACTTAAAGCGTTATGGGGAAAGCAACAGTTATCTTGCTGTTTATCCGTTGATTGATTCGCCTACAGATATTGTTTCGCTAATAAAACAGGCGAAAATTGACAAACTAAAAAAAGGCGAGATGGCACAAGACAAAGCGCAAGTGATTGAGCGAGTAAAAAAGTGTTACGACCTACTAACTGAAATCTTTGCCTACTATCATCAAGAAGAGGTGCAACGTTATCTGGCAGCTAAGATCCAAATCTACGCTGTCATCAACAATGGCTATAACGATGTTTCTTTTTTAAATCGGCAAGAAAGCAAAGGGGATTTTTTCGAAAAGTATCATGCTTATTTTATTGAATCCATGTTCTCTTATTTAGAAGAGAATCACGAGAAGGATAAGTTGTCCTGCACGAATTGTGGGCAGCCAATCAAAAAAGGCGAGATCTCCTACAGCTTTATTAACCAGGCTGGTTATGATGCCAATCGAAAACAAAGCAATGCCTGGGGATTCACGAATGATTTATTTATGTGTCCTGTATGCCGCTTGTTGTACACCTGTATCCCAGCTGGCTTTACCTATGTCTACAACCAAGGGATCTTCGTCAACGATAATCACTCGGTAAGAACGTTGTTGGATGTCAATACAAATATCCGTTTAAATGTATTAAGTGTAAATAAAGCGGAAGTGAAGGCTGATGATACGTATGCGGCATTGATTCGAACGTTACAAGATTCGATGAATCAGCAACACTGCCGAGAATTGCAAGACATTCAAGTTGTGCGCTATGAAAATGAGCGCTATTATTTCAATCTTTTACCAAAGCATATTTTAAAGACGATAGAACAATCAAAAGACAAGCTGGCAAAACTATTCAATTTGGGCTTTGTTCTAAACGGTGAATACCAGAGTGTTTATAAAGAGACGATCACTCATTTAATGAATAACACGAATTTGTTTTCGTTGATTTATCAAATAATACGAACACAGGCAACCGGTGGGCAGGTCTATATGAAAACAGATCACATCATAAAACTGATTGCGATCAACCAAAACTTTTTAAAGGAGCTGATTCAAATGAAAGAATTAAAAGATGAAGAGTTACAAAGAATTCGTCGCGATGGATTCTTCTTAAAAAAAGAGTACGCGAATAAGAACAAAGCTGATTCAATTGGTCTCCGATTATTGAACGCCTTAAAAATCGGTGACAAAAACGGATTCTTGGATCTTTTGTTAAATAGCTATATGTATTTGAACAAGCAAGTTCCTAAATATTTCACATCAGCAACGTTCAACGATGAGGAAGGATTTAAAACCATTGGCTATAGTTTCGTTGCAGGGATGATTGGGGACTACGCGAAAATTGAAGGAGGAAATGACAATGAGTAAAGGCTTAACAATCACAATGATCTTTTTAGCAGAAAGTGCGAACTATGGGGAATCGTTAGGGAACGTGGCAACATTGAAAAAAATTACTCGCGGCAAAGGCGAGCAGTATACGTATATTTCTCGACAAGCGCTTCGTTATAACATCGTTGAACAATTAGGGGAACCTCTTGCCTCCCTCAGTGCAGAAGGTAGTGGAACCAAGCAGGTCATCCAGTTTGATCAAAAAGCAACGATTGATCGTTACCCCGAAGTGGACTTATTCGGGTATATGAAGACTGTAAAAGGCGACAACGCCTTGACACGTTCTGCGAAAGTGCGCTTGTCTAATGCGATCTCGCTTGAAACGTACAAAGGCGATACGGATTTTCTAACGAATATGGGGTTAGCAAAGCGTTTGCGAGAAAATGGGGATGAGAAAGCCATGAATTCAATTGCGCAATCAGAAATTCATCGCTCTTTCTATCGTTATACAGTCACTGTTGATTTAGACGAAATCGGTATCGATCGCAATTCAGATATTGCCTTACCGAAGGAAGAAAGAAGTCGTCGTGTTCAAAAGTTATTGGAAACGATTCAGTATTTATACCGTGATATTCGCGGTCGTCGTGAAAATTTACAGCCGCTATTTGTTGTCGGTGGCGTCTATGACCGTAAAAATCCTCTTTTTGAAAATGTGGTAGATGTTAAACAAAATCGCGTGGATGTTGAAAAGATTGAAGGTGTTTTAACGGATGAGCTTCGGCAGCAAACCCTTGTTGGGGTTGTGAAGGATGCATTTGAAAACACAGCAGAAATCCAAGCGGTTTTACATGGTCAAAAAATCCCGCAAGTTTTTGAACGCTTGCAGCAGAAAGTAGCAGAGTACTATGAAGGGGATTAAGCTTACCATCCATCAAGACATGGTCAACTATCGTCGCCCGACCAGTTTTCAGTTGCGTGAAACCTACCCATTACCGCCATTATCAACGGTCATCGGCATGGTGCATAATTTGTGCGGGTATCAACACTATGAACCGATGGATATAAGTATTCAGGGGAATTATTTTTCCAAAACCAACGACCTATTTACGAGATATGAATTTAAAAATGGCATGAAGTTTGATAAAGCGCGTCATCAACTAAAAGTCAATGAGTTTGGTGTTAGTCGAGGGATTGGCTACACTGAATTGTTGGTAGATGTACACTTAGTCCTACATATCGTGCCGAATGATCAAGAAAAAGTGGAGGAGATCTATCAGTTTTTAAAATATCCTGCTGAGTTTCCTTCTTTGGGTCGTCGAGAAGATTTAGCAAATTTTGAAAAGGTTTCGATCGTAGAGATCACCGAGCAGAAATTGGCGAAAGATAAAGTGATTCGAGACCAATGGCATGCGTATCTTCCAATAGAAATGATCGAGGATGAAACGGTCGTAATCGATGCAGAAGGAACAGGATTATCAGGTACACGTTTTACTTTACCGAAGGTGTATGAGCTCTACAATTTTGGCACAAAAAGCAAACCGAAATTCAAGCGGAATTGGATTGAACGCAAAGAGGTCCTTTATACAAGTATATTTGTGCTTCCAAGACGTACAAAAATATGGATGGATGAAGAAGAAGACGCGGTCTTTTTAATGTAGGTGAATAAATGACGGATCAATTTTTGGCAAAATCAACAGGAGAAACGATTGTAGCACACACCAAAGAGTTACTAAAACGATACCAGCAACTAAAAATGTATTACCCCGAGATCCCAGTAAATTGGGATCTTCTTCATATAGCATGCCAGTACCATGATTTAGGGAAAATGAATCATCTCTTTCAAGAAAAAATCAGACAAGGCGTACGAAAGAAAGAAGGAGAAATTCCTCACGGGCTATTGAGTGCGGCATTATTACCGTTTGATGAACTAGAAGAGCAATACGAAGTCAAAGAGATCAAAGCATTAACGTATGCAGTCGCTTTGCATCATGAACGAAATCTCGCTGATATTGACACCGAGCAGTTTGAAAACGAGATCCAAGCGTTAAAACTACCTGCAGAAACGTTCCCTTTTAAGGCGCTAAGTGCAGTCAAACCATTGGAATTCGAATGTCCTACGGCGCGTTATTACTCTCTACGGCATAAACTGGGCAGTCAGGAAAATGCTTTTGAAGAATATGTGATGCTAAAAGGTCTGCTGAATCGGATCGACTACGCTGCGAGTGGGAATTATGCAATTGAATATCCCGCAAACTTTTTAACGAAAAACATGCCTAAAGTAAGAGACGCATGGCGGAAAAAAGCGGAAAATCCGACACTTGATTGGAATGAGATGCAACACTATGTTCAAAGGCATCAAGACGAGAGCCTCGTTTTAATTGGACAAACAGGGTTAGGGAAAACGGAAGCGGGATTGCTGTGGATTGGTGACAATAAAGGATTCTTCACTTTGCCGTTACGCACAGCGATCAATGCGATATACGAACGTATTCGAAGTGGTATTGCGGATGAGAAAGAAGAGGATTACCAAAAGCAAGTCGGGATTTTGCATTCTGACAGTCTTGCCGTTTTACTTGCAGAAAAGGAAAAAAACGAAGACATCGAATTAGACAAATTAGATAACTATCTCACTGAAATCCGAGGCTGGTCATTGCCGTTAACCATCACAACATTGGATCAAACGTTTGACTTTGTTTACCATTATGCCGGCTTTGAACAAAAATTAGCAACATTTGCTTATTCCAAAGTGGTCATCGATGAAATACAAATGTATTCCCCAGATCTGTTGGCCTATCTAATTAAAGGATTGAAAGAAATCCAAGATTTCGGCGGGAAATTTCTTGTAATGACAGCGACCCTGCCGCCCTATTTGTTAGATTTGTTTGAAAAAAGAGGGTTAAATATACCGAAAAATCCGCCTTGCTTTCTAGATGAACAGTTATTGGAACGCCATAATGTACAAATTGTAGAAGAAGGCCTTTCGGCAGAGGCAATAGCAGAACTTTATTGTACAGGAAAACTATTAGTGATCTGTAATACAGTTCGTAAAGCCAAGCAGATATACCAACAATTGTCTCAAATTATGGAAAGTGAAAAGATTCGTTTGATTCACAGTCAATTTGTTCGCAAAGACCGTCAAGTCAAAGAGCAAGAAATTCAAGAGTTTGCCGAATCAGAAGCAGAAGGAATTTGGGTAGCGACCCAAGTAGTGGAAGCCTCTTTGGATCTTGATTTTGATCTGCTGATCACTGAACTGTCTGAGTTAAATGGTTTGTTTCAAAGAATGGGACGTTGTTACCGTAAACGCCCCTTACGCAATTATGAGCAACCGAATGTTTATGTGTTTGATGGTGGTGCTCATGCAACTAGCGGCATTGGTGCTAGTTCGCAAGCTGTTGTCCATCGTCAGATATTTGCGCTATCAAAAGCAGCCTTGCGTCAAGCTGGTTCTGGTATTTATAGTGAAACAAAGAAGATGCGTTTGATCGAAGAAACCTATACGACAGAACAGATGAAAGATACGGATTATTACCAGCAGATAGTGAATATGCTACGATGGCTGTCTGCAACTGAAAATGATGACAAGTCTGCAAAAAAAGTCCGCGAGCTTTTCCGAAATATTCAAAGCAGGATGGTTATTCCTGAGGATGTCTACCAGGAAAATTCACAAATAATTGATGAGTATTTGAAGACGTTGGCGATGAAAAATGACGAGTTACCAATAAGTGAAAAGAAAAATCCTAAAATGTACCGACAGAAAATTAAAGCGAAACTGGAAAATTTCACGATGTCCCTCCCTGAATGGTTGTTTAGAAAGTGTCTGAAACAAAATCAAGTCCGCTTGCAACAAGTCGGCCGCTTTGAGCATGTTTTTTTCGTTGCAGGAAAGTACGATGCCAACATTGGATTTGAAGTGTTGGAAGGTACTGAAGAAGATAATTTTGTGTAGGTGTTCATTATGAAAATTACTGGGAATATAATCAATTACTATTTTGTATGTCAAAGAAAACTGTGGCTATTCGCACAAGGGCTACAATATGAAGAAGAAAACGAGAATGTTCAATTGGGGAAATTATTGGATACGGGTACATACAAGGACAAGCGAAAACAAATTATGGTAGATGATACGATCATGATTGATTTTCTCGAGGATTGGAAAGTGTTGCATGAAGTGAAAAAATCTCGAGCGATTGAACCTGCGGCAGTCTGGCAATTGAGGTATTACCTGTATTATTTGCAAAAGAAGGGTGTTTTAGTAGAGAAAGGATATATCGATTATCCAAAACTTAGAGAGCGAGTAGAAGTCACCTTGAACGAAAAAGAAATAAAGACACTTGAAGGGATGATAGACTCTATTAAAACGATTGTTACTCAACCGGATTCACCCAAAATTGAAAAAAAGAAAATTTGCTCGAAATGTGCATATTATGAGTATTGTTTTATTTAGGTGGTGAGAAAAATAGAGAGTTACTATTTGTATTCTAGTGGAACACTAAGTCGTAAAGATAATGTTATTCGTATGGAAACCTCAGATGGTCGAAAAAAAGACTTGAAAATTGAAATGACACGTGATATCTATTTGTTTGGCGAAGTGACGACGAATACGAAATGTTTAAATTATCTTTCGGAGATGAAAATTCCCGTTCATTTTTTTAACTATTACGGGTATTACACCGGCACATTTTATCCTCGTGAGAAGAATGTTTCGGGCAAACTTCTTGTTCAGCAAGTTTGCCACTCGACAGAAGTAGACAAGCGAATCATTCTCGCAAGGAAGTTTGTTGATGGGGCAACTACTAATTGTTTGCGTAATTTGCAGTATTATCGACGACGTGGAAAAGAGGTAGAAGAGCAGATCACTTCAATCCTACGATCAGCTATCTTCATAGCAACTCAGAGCGAAGGTTTTCTCTATCTTTGGATATTGCCGAGATTTTTAAGCCACTAATTGTAGACCGAATGATTTTTTCGTTGATTAATAAAAAAATCATTACGGACAAAGATTTTGAGAGCGGATCGAATGGCAATTACCTAAAACAAACCGGTCAACAAAAAGTCCTGCGCCAATTTGACGAACGTTTAAACAAAACGATTCGACATCGTGAATTGAAAAGAAATGTATCCTATCGAAAGTTAATGCGATTGGAATGTTACAAATTAATCAAACATTTGATGAATGATAAAGAGTACGAACCTTTCAAAATCTGGTGGTGAAACGTATGTATGTTATTCTTGTTTACGATATTTCCTTAGAAGAAAAAGGAGCAAGAGTGTTGAATCGAGTATTTAAAATCTGTAAAAAATATTTGAACCATGTACAAAAATCTGTTTTTGAAGGTGAGATTACACCTGCAAAACTAAAAAAGCTTGAACAAGAATTAAGAGAACACGTTCGAGAAGAACTGGATTCAATCTTGATTTTTAAAAATACTAATAAAAAATGGCTGCAAAAAGACTATATTGGTATCGATGGTACAGAGTTGGTTTCAAATTTCTTTTAACCATTTTCTCTGTCGATGGTGAATAACCGTAATTTCCCATAGTTACGACAGATGACGTAAAGCATTGAAAATACAAAGTTATTCTAATTTAACCTGTTATTTAAACAGGCAATCCAACTGAAATTTTGGTGATCGACAGAAATAGGCTTAAAAAGCCTATTGTTTCAATGCGCGTGAGTAGCGGGATCAGAATCTAAAAGAGTGGAATGTAAATTTCAATCTTTTTCCGACAACGTTACGTTTTTCTTTTATCAGAATCTAAAAGAGTGGAATGTAAATCGGTTTTTATTCCTTGAGAACGTCAAAGGACTCCTCATCAGAATCTAAAAGAGTGGAATGTAAATGTGTCTGACATGGTCAAAGCATTGCAACGAGCGCTTATCAGAATCTAAAAGAGTGGAATGTAAATATAATCACGCTTACGGCAAAGATTACCGTAAACGCATCAGAATCTAAAAGAGTGGAATGTAAATAAAGATAAACACGGTTTTCGTGGAAAGAAAGAACATTATCAGAATCTAAAAGAGTGGAATGTAAATTAGGCTAAATGCAGTTGATCCCGATCAGTCAAAGGATCAGAATCTAAAAGAGTGGAATGTAAATATTTTTGGATAAATACATATTTCAAAGTACAATAACATCAGAATCTAAAAGAGTGGAATGTAAATCCAATAGATTGCCAACTCTGAATCAAAAATGTCCTGATCAGAATCTAAAAGAGTGGAATGTAAATTTTACTGAATATTAGTAGGACTTGAGCAAAGTTTTCAATCAGAATCTAAAAGAGTGGAATGTAAATATACTATTTTTTATCCAAATAAGTGGAATGAACAGATCAGAATCTAAAAGAGTGGAATGTAAATGGAGTTACAATGTAACGATCCTTCATGATTCGGAATATCAGAATCTAAAAGAGTGGAATGTAAATATTAAAAAGTATACAAAAAAAGACGGTTCAACCGCAATCAGAATCTAAAAGAGTGGAATGTAAATATCTGTTATTATAATAATGTCCCTGAAACTGACTTAATCAGAATCTAAAAGAGTGGAATGTAAATGGAAAGCTAGATCCTTTTTCAATTCATCTACTTGTTCATCAGAATCTAAAAGAGTGGAATGTAAATTAGTCTGGTCTAGAATTGGAATCTTTAACAAATCCTATCAGAATCTAAAAGAGTGGAATGTAAATAGCCCTTGCGTATCCCTGCCGTTCAGGGTGTGCTGCATCAGAATCTAAAAGAGTGGAATGTAAATCGCTTATACCTCCTGTTTGCTATTTCGTAGGATTGCATCAGAATCTAAAAGAGTGGAATGTAAATGATGTAGGAACAGAAATTGGTGGGGGAGACGCTGAAATCAGAATCTAAAAGAGTGGAATGTAAATTTGCCCCTCTCGCTTTTTATGGACTGCCATCCATATCAGAATCTAAAAGAGTTGATCTTCTTTTTTTCTAATAGAAGTGTTCAGAAAATGACTAGTTGAAGAAAGTAGTTGGGACTAAGAATGAATTATCAATTATTCGTACAGCTCTATCAAAGAGCTATAGAAAGCAATAATGTTAACGATTTTGTTAAACAAGCCAGTCTAGATTAGATAGATGTTGACAACGTCGAATCGTTATTAACACATATTTACAATCTTGCTAAAAATGATTTTACAGAGAATCGGAAGCAACTGACAAGCACTCGTGCTGAGTTTGCTCAATTGTACGATATACCGAAACGCACAGTGCAAGATTGGGAATTAGGCGATCGAGAGATATCAACATATTTAATGTCAACAACTGCGGTACATCTAGTTAAATTTGTTATTTTAAAATCTGCATTATGTAGCTTTACACATAGGAGGGGATCTTTTATGTACCTTGTAGGACTCGAACCTACGACCGGACGGTTATGAGCCGTCTGCTCTGACCAACTGAGCTAAAGGTACAAAAACACCTATCCTTGAGAAGGATAGGATAAGGTTGTTTGAAAGAATATTAAAATGGATGGTTTAATTATAATGTTGGAAATTATATTATTCAATGGTGTTTAAGCCTAATTGATGAAATTTACAATAATACTCAGTTTTGCTGATAATTGGTATTAGTCAAAACGAAGATTTTGAGTGAATTTGAAGCAGTAAATATCCACCCGTGAAACGGGTGGATATTTACTTTACTTGGAAGATCAAGCTTTGAATGAGATAAATTCGGCATTTAACGCTTTTGAAAGTGTGTTGCATTTATAGTAAGTGTTCTCGACAAAGTGTTGTTTCGCCCGAACCAACTGTTTGATTAGCTGGTAACGAGAGTGCGGGCTAAATGTTGGAGTGCAAGATATTTTTCTTCTTTAACGATAGGGTTCACTTGTCTTTGTATACGAAAATAGTTCGCATTATAAAAAGCATCAATTCGATCGTTTTTGTGTCCTTCAAAAATATTACAATATTTTTGAAGCTTAGTTGGTTGTTCGACTGAAACCGTAAGGTTTAACTGGTTTAACTGGTTTAACTGGTTTAACTGGTTTAACTGGTTTAACTCAAAATCTTCTTTGAAGAACATCGATAGATGAAAGCTGTATAAAGATGTGGCTTCCATACTAATCACTAATTTTTCTATTTCAAAATCTCGAGAAAATTCTAGAATCAATACTTTGATTTGACTTGCGTCAACCTGACTGTTTTCAAAGGTCGCTTCTTTTAGGACAAGCAACTTTGAGTCGTCTGCCATAAAGCAGGCATCTAATTTTTCGGAACTAGCGTCTAAACCGACAACTAGGTTCATGTGGAAGGACCTCCTTTCATTATTTATTCGGAAATTGCTGGGGTACTGTGGGATATCCCAAAATCACGTTGTCTAACGACAGCCTCGCATAATAGAGTTTTAATTCATTAAACTTCTACCAATCTCTACTAAGATTGGTAGAAGTTAATGGACTTAGCTAGTGTGTTGGAGGTTATACCAACGGTTCGGGTCACAGTCTTTCGTCGCGGTCTAGCTGAAAGGATCGATAGCGTCTTCCCGTAAGTCCTTTCTAAGGCTTATTATTCAGGAATATCCCTCAGTATCCAAGTAATAATCGTTATTTTATAAAAAAAATTTAGGAATAGTCTATAAGGGTAATTGAAGGAATGAAAGTTTTTTCAAAATATATATTACGAGGATCAATCATATTGATGATTGGAACTATTCAGATCATAGGCATTCTTCAGGAGTAATTTTCAGAATCGCTTCAATCGTCTATACTTTGTCGGTTCCGTTTTTTGAAAGCTGTTCATTGTTTTCATTCGCAACGGGTTTAACGCACGAGTGATTTATTGGACAATGTGAAAGCAATCGGTCACGATTTTTACGTTTGGGAAGACCGCCTTTACAAGTTGAAAATAAGGGGCATTCATATCCATTACGATGTATTTCACGTTCGCTCGTGCTTTTCGAGTGAATTTAAGAAACTATGGTTTTAAGAAAGCAATGCGACGATTCTCCAATACACCGAGTAATTGCTGGGGCTGCTCCTTCATAAAAGCAAAACTCATTTTTCCACTGCAGGGTTTCATTGATTTGAACGCATCAAAACAAAGGACCGAAGGGAACGTATCAAAACGAGGATGATAAGTTTTAAACAGGTGTGCAGGACACGCAGGACGGTTACGTCAGAGACAAAATAGCAATCGGCAATTTCTTTTCTTGTTGTATTCTTTGCCAATTCCAAGGTGATTTAAAACTTCAATAATATATCAAAAAATATGTCAACTTTATTAGGATACATACAACTTGTCGTTTTTCTTTAGAAAACTATGTGTGATTTTAGGATGAATAGTAATCTCTGGAAATGTGATAAGCGTCTTTACTGTTAACAATATAACCAAGATTATATTGTTATTTTATGCTAATATTTTGTTAATACATCAGACTCCAAGATAGCACTTTTAGTGGTGTTTTACACGTTTTGAAAGTACTTCCTGATTTTGAATGCTATTTCTAATTTGAGTAATCTGATTTTTTTTTATGTAAATCGTGATACATTAGGCATACAAATAATGAAAGGGGTTACTAAAATGAATAAGTTGTTTTTTAGTTTTGCTATTTCAATTGTTTTACTTGGAGTCGGAATGACAGCCGATGCTGCAGAAGCTATTCCTGAAAAAGAGGGGTATCGTTTAGATTTTTATGACGAATTCAATGGTCCTGAACTAGACCAAAGTAAATGGATAGATCGTTACTTAGAACATTGGGCAGATAATCCAGCAGATGCGAAGGCAAATTATCGTTTCGAGAATGGTGCCCTGATTGAATTTATTGAGGAAGATCAAAAACCGTGGGCACCCACTCTTGATAAAGATAATTATGGGTACGGAACCAATGGTGTAAAATCAAGTGCTATTCAATCTTTCAACAAGAATTGGATTCATAATTTTGCGAACACTGACAAGCTGATGTCCCCTATTCCAAAAGAAGAAGAAATGCTCGGAGATGTTGAAACTGGCGGATACGCGACTACTTACGGCTATTTTGAAATTCGAGCGAAATTAAGTAAATCGCTTGGAGGCGGTCACCAAGCTTGGTGGCTAGTGGGGATGCAAAATGACACGAATGATTGGGCAAACTCAAAAGAAACTGGAGAAATAGACATCATTGAAACATTCTTCGACTATAGTGAGAATGTGCAAAGACCAGTAGGCACCAAGGGAGTAACAGAAGAAAATAGACTAAAAGGGTTATGGCAGGCTTGTACCTTTGGCTGGAACGATCCATTCTTTTCTACTTCATGGACAGATAGTACCACATCTACTTTAGGAGGATCAGAAGCTGTTGTTCCTGGTGAAGTTGGTTTAGATAGTCTTACTAATGACTATCATACTTATGCGTTGGATTGGCAACCTGGTTCTTTAAAATTCTATTTTGATGGAAAATTATTCAGAACCATTAATCAAGCACCCGATTATCCCATGGGGATGATACTAAATATCTATACTGACTCAGGATCAGGAAAACACAATGACGGTTTTCCCAAAGAATGGGCGATTGATTATGTTCGAGTGTACAAAAAAAATGAAGGTTATGAGCTTCCTAATCAATCTTTAAAAAACCATGAAACAGGGAAATTTATTAACTTAGATACCAATTCTGAAAAAGTCAGTTTATCTAATTCCGCTGAAAAGAACACTCAATGGCAACTTGTTCCCAAAGGAGAGTACTTCTTAATCAAAAATGTTGAAACCGGAGAGATTCTAAATGTAGAAAACCAAAAAGGATTTGTCGAGCATAGTCATTTGCAAGAAACTGCTTATAGTGCTCAATGGAAGAAAGAAACCATAAATGGTTACTCTCGCTTTATCAATCGTTGGAAACCCGATCAAGTGATCCATATCGAAAATAATCTTGGTTACCTAGAATACGGATCAATACATCAAGGTGCTTGGAGCAGTCAATGGTCGTTAGAATAGCTCCTATAAAAAAGTAAGCTATACAAAGAGAGCTTACTTTTTTTGTGTACATCGATCAAGCAAGTATTCAATTAAATTAAGGGAATTTCCGTAAAAATAATTCAAATTCTGATTTTCCTGATCGACTCTAGTTGCGCCTCGTTCGACAATGAAAGAAAGGTCGCTCTCTCTCACATAACTACTGCCTTCTGTTGCTGTCAATGCAATCACTGTCCCCCCATACTCTTTGCATTCTTTCATTTTAATTAGACCACGTTTATTTTCACCCGATTGGGAGAAGGTAATCAACGTATGCGGGGTTTCGTCAGATACTAATTTTATCTCTACACCTTCTAAATCTATCGCATAGATTTTTTTCAAAAGTAACTTTCTATACGTATACTCTACTAGAAATTGACAAAATCCTTCACCAAATAAATAGATTTTCTTTGTAGAAAAAGCATTTGTAAAACATTTATCTATTCTATCCCATTCCTGATTTGCGGAAACAAAAGGAAGCGTATCTAATTGATTTGATGAACCTACAGAAAATGTATTGGTTAAAAAGAAAATTAATTCTTTAAAATTATTAAATCCTGCTCGCTTGGCTAAGCGACTGATGGAAGACTGCGAAGTATAATTTTTTTCGGCAACTGCTTTGATACTTACAGTGAGTCCATTTTCAATTTCTTCAATGATACTTTCTATTATTTTTTCGTCATCTTGTCGAAGATGGTTATTTGGAAAAAGACGATTAATGTAATAAATCTTCACCATTCCCTGGCCTCCGTGAAAGTAATTTCATTTATAGAAAGCGAAACCAACCTTGTTTCCAAACGTTGTATGCGCTCTCTATTTATACTATACTACGAGCATAAAGAAAGTAAATACAATTGTATGAAAGTAATTTCTTTAATAAGCGAGGGTTAAATATGAAAAAAGTTATTATCAATGCCGATGACTTTGGGTATTCAACAGCTGTGAACCTAGGGATCATCAACTCTTTCAAAAAAGGAGTTTTAACATCAGCAACATTGATGGCAAATATGCCCGGCTGTGATGAAGCAATTGAGTTGGCCAAAGAAAATCCTTCATTCGGTGTTGGTGGACATTTAGTTTTGACATGCGGCGCGCCTTTGTACGAACGTTCTACTTTAGTGAAGGAAGATGGAAATTTCTTCGGATTGAAGGAATATAAAACAAATCGATCAAACATGGATGAACAAGAGATTTTTGAAGAATGGTCCAGTCAAATTGATTACCTATTAGAACAGGGACTGGAACTAACACACCTTGATAGTCATCATCATGTTCATACATTTTCCGAAAATCAAGAAATTACCAAAAAAATTGCTGAAAAGTATCAACTGTGTTTTAGAAATGCTTATGGGTTAGAAGATCAAGTCGCTTTGCCTTATCAAAAGTGTATTACTGGCTTTTTAGATCTTATGAACCATAAACATATTCGTGATTTCACAACTCCATTAGAATCCAACCGTAAACAATGTTTTGAAGAGATTCAATCGGTCTTGAACCAAGTGGCGGACGAACAAATAACCGAATTGATGGTCCATCCAGCTTTCGTTGATGAGCACTTGTATTTCCACTCCTCTTTTAATATTCAACGAACAAGAGAAGTAGCACTATTATGTGATCCTCAAATGAAAGAACTTTTTATTCAGAACAAAATAGAAACTTGTCATTACGGTGACATACGAATTCCTGTCAGTTAAAAAAATGAAAAAGAAAAAATAGAGGTGAACAACAAATGAAAGAAAAGTTTATGAAATCGGCAAGTACCTTTTCTAAAGCCATTATTCAACCAGTTATGTTCATGGCAGTAACGGGGATCATCCTCTCTGTGTGTGCAATCTTAAAACTGGAAGTTATGCCTTCCTTTTCAAAAGAGGTCGGAAATTTTGTCTTCAATATTCTTTCTGGAGGGATGATTGGTCAATTAAGCGCCATTTTTTGTGTTGGAATTGCTGCAGCATTGGCAAAACAAAAATACAAAACAGATGCTGCCATACTTGGCATTGTGACCTATCTCATCTTTTTGTATGCAAACAATGCTTGGTTGACTCTGACTGATCGACTAGCGAAGGCTGGAGAACAAGGACTTTACGGTACTGGTCAAGGAATGGTTTTCGGTATTCAAGTAACCGATATGGGTGTGTTTTTAGGTATTCTTTTAGGTGTGTTTGTTGGTTTTATGGTGAATAAATTTGGAGAAATTAAACTGCATAAATATTTTTCTCCTTATTCAGGGACGAAATCCGTTTACATCTTGATCGTATTTGCTACTATTTTATTCGCTGTGGGGATCACCTATGTATGGCCGATCATCAATGCTGGGGTAGAATCTATAGTTAAAACAACTACAACCGCTGGGGCGGCTGGGTTCTTCTTCTATGGATTCTTGAATCGGTTGTTATTGCCATTAGGTTTGCATCATTTCTTATGGATGCCAATTTTTTATACTCCACTGGGGGGGTCTGCAGAGATTGCTGGCCAAATGTACAATGGAGCATTTAATATCTGGTTAGCTGAATTAGGTAATGCGAGTCAAATTACTACTATGCATCCTTCTATTGGTTACTTATCTAATCTAGGGTCCATTTCATTACCAATTGGTATTGCGTTTGCCATCTGGAAAACGTCTCGACCAGAGAATCGTAAAAAAGTCGCAGCAGTTTTGATTCCTACTGTTACTACTGCATTTTTAGCGGGAGTTACTGAACCGTTAGAATTTCTATTCTTATTCCTATCTCCTGTACTTTGGTTAGCTCATTCTGTTGTGTACGGTTTGACGTTATTTATCACAAATATTGTCGGAATTAATATTCAATTTGATACTGGAATCAATATGATTATAAATAGTTTTGCATTTCCTAGCTCGTTAGGACATCAATATCTGTTGCCTATTGTAATCGGAGCTACAGCATTACTTGAATATTTCGTCTTCAAAACGTTGATTGTTCGTTTAAACATCCCAACTTTAGGAAGAGAAAAGAAATTGGTAGAGGATCAAACAATGGATGTCGCTTCTATCGATTCTACTGTAAATGTCGTTGATGAAAATTCGGAATTTGAGCCACAAATACAAAATATCGTAGTAGGTTTAGGTGGTGCTGACAATATTGAAAACATCATTAATTGCTACACCCGACTTCGTGTTGACGTTAAAGATGAGACAAAAGTGAATATGTCCATTTTGAAAGAAAAGGTCAAATCCTCTGGAATCATTGATAAAGGTAAACATATCCAAATCATTATCGGTGTAGGGGTAGAAGAAGAACGAGAAAAAGTTGAAGCTTACATGTCTCAACTTAAAGTAACAAAAGCATAATAATCAATTAGTAGAATTATTGGAGGAATGAATCAATGGGTAACAAGTTTGTAATGATCGGCGGAGGATCTACTCAATCGCCTGGAATTTTAGAAGTGTTGAGAAAGCGTGCTGAAGAACTTCATCTTAAGGAATTAGTTTTGTATGATAACGATGCTGATCGTGTTTCCTTATTAGGACAATATACGAAAATGTATTATGCAGAAACAGGATCTAAAGTAACTGTTTCATATACCACAGATCTTGATGAAGCATTAAAGGGGGCAGATTTCTTATTCATGCAGATTCGTCCGGGTTTGAACAAACAGCGAGCAATTGATGAAAAAATTTGTTTAAACAATGGTGTAGTCGGTCAAGAAACTTGCGGGCTTGGAGGATTTTCTTTTGCCATGAGAGTCATTCCAGCAGTACTGGAAATTATTCGTAAGGTAAAGCAAATCTGTCCAAATGCTTGGATACTTAATTATACCAATCCGGAAGCGATCTTATCAGAAGCGATCTACCGAGAATTCCCCGACGCAAACGTTTTGTGTATTTGTGATATGCCTATCTCAATTGAAGGTGCGATCGCTAAATATTTCAATAAAGATTTGCGAGATCTTACTTTTAAGTATTTCGGTTTAAATCATTTCGGTTGGTGGACCAATATCGTTGATGAAACAGGAAAGGATCTATTGCCTCAGCTTCGAGCAGATGTTCTTAGTGGAAAAATTGATACCTTGTTAATGTCGAATGAAGAAACTGAGGGAGATCAATATTGGATTGATACGTATAAACAAATGGTTAGTCTATTCAAACGTTTTCCAGAATATTTTCCTAATTGCTACCTACAGTACTATTTGACACCTGATGAAATTGTGGCTCATGATGACCCATCCTTCACTCGTGGAGATTTTGTTATGCAAGGAAGAGAAAAACGCATCTATGATGAGTGCCGACGAGTAATCGCAGCAGGTTCAGCAAAAAATTCTTCCTTGCATGCAGGCGTTCATGGAAACTATATCGTGGATATTGCTTATGCAATCATCCATAATACAAGAGAACGATTCATCGTAAATAAAAAGAATCATGGTGCAATCTCTAACTTTGATCCAGAAGCTGTTGTAGAAATACCCGCTTATGTAGGATCAATGGGTGCAGAAACAATTAATGTCGGTGAGATTCCTACTATGCAAAAAGGGCTGATGGAGATGCAAAAAGCTTATGAAAAACTGACGGTAGATGCTGCTTTGTCTGGTTCATATCAAACAGCATTGAATGCAGTACTATTAAATAAAACCATCCCTAATTATACTGTAGGAAAAAAAGTTTTAAACGAATTGTATGAAGCTAATAAATATCTATGGCCAGAGCTTAGATAAAAAAAGGTGTTTATAGGTATCAGTTAATTTTAGACTGCCGTGAAGTAAATATCCACCCGTTTCACGGGTGGATATTTAACAGCCCTAGAAGGGCTCACCACTTGCTAGCCCCTTATAAAGGGGCTTTTTAAATGATCACCAACCGCTCACAGCCCTATCTCTCTTTAACTATTTAAATGAATCTACATACTCTTGTTTACTTATACTATCTCTTATTCGATCATCTGCTTCTTGTTCTCGAATATATTTTTCTATTGTTTTTTGATTTAACCCAACCGTACTCACGTAGTATCCTTTAGACCCAAAGCTTATATTCCCATACTTATATTTCAAATTCGCATGTTTTTTATGGATTAAGGTTGCACTTCGTTCTTTTAAGTAGCCCATAAAACTAGAAATACGAGTCTTTGGTGGTATTCTTACTAACAGTTGAATATGGTCAGGCATGGCATGAGCTTCAATGATTTCAACAGCTTTCATCTCACACAATTTTCTGGCTATCTGACCAATACTTACTCTTAACTTTCCATAAATCACTTTTCGTTGATACTTCGGGGTGAAGACTATGTGAACCCTACAATTCCATCTGGTATGTGCTAAACTTTTATCGCTAAAGCTATTTCGTTCACGCGTAGAAACGCGCGGTTTTTTTGTTTCGTACGCTACGCGAACGAAACTGACTAAAGTCAATAATAAAGATAGGGCTGAAGAATCAATTCTAATTCTTCAGCCCCATAAATTATAGAGCCTATTTTTATTGAAAAACAAAGATAACGCTTTTTACTTTCATTATGTCTACTGGATATCAATTTGTTTGGTCATATCTAAAAAAATCAGTATAACAACGGATAAAAGCTATCAGTTAGAAAAAAATTATGATGAATAAAAAAGCAGGTAAAGTATTCTATAGATTTATCTTTTATGTGTGGATATAGATGTCTTCACTGATTAGATAACAACCGATTCATAAAAAAAGAGGGGGGGCTAATTCTGAATTTTCAAAATATAATAAAGATAGAAAAGACTCATCTTCAGAATCTACGTTCTAGTTATAGTAAACATAAAACAGTAAATTGAGATAAATCAAGTAAACAGATTATTAAGTCCAAAATTTGAATATTTACTTAGAAAATATTATTAAAATTTATGTATCTTGTTGCAGAGAGAGTCGATTGATTTTGTGAAATATCAGAGTAAGAAGAATATGTGTTTTTTTACAATGAATTAACATAATTCAATCGGTGAATTGTGTTATTTTACATAAGTTTTGGGATATAATTAAAGTATCATATTGGAGTTACTAAGCATCTAGTTGAGTCACTAATTATTATCTGGCGATCTGGCGCAAAGTGAATTTTTGCTAAATCTATGAGGAAAAAAATCTGTCAAAATAAAAAGGGGAATCATTCTCATGTATTAATATTAGTATGTTTCGTTTTAGAAGTTAGAAAAGGAAGATAAGTGATTGGCAATTGAAAATTGAACTGAATGTGAAATCACAAAATCGATATATTCAGTCCATATTTGCTGTCCAAATTATTTTATTTCAAAATAATTTGGACTATCATTTTGTCTACGTAACACCTAGTAGGTTGTTCATGATTTGTTAGATAAGTTAAATATTATTTCGACGTGCAAAGGTTTGGATAAAGAAGTGTCTGATTGACTTTGTATCCTTTTTAGCAAAATTTTAAATTAGGTCATATCTACGGATTTTACTAAAGATGTTTTATCAATACATCAAAAATATTGTTCATAGAGCAGTATAAAATGAGCAACTTGATTAATTATTTAAGAAATGAGGGAATTAAAGATATAGAATGAAAATAGAATAAGTAGGAAAGAAGGCTGAATTGTGAAAAGAATGTTTGTGATGCTTATTTTGTGTTTAACTATTATAGGGGGAGGGCTAGCACTAAAGAATCCATTATTAGAAAAAAAACGCAACATGAAACGATCAGCACTGTAAAAGAACCTTCGCCGGACTTAAGTTTGGATGTAGAGGTTTTAGATATGGAACAAGAGTTAGTACGAGAAAATATAATTAACGAATTATATGAAGGTGAGTTAACGTTTGAGCATGCAGATCCTACAAAAAAGTATTTGATAGTGATAAAATTTTTGGATGGAAGCAAACGTGAATTTGTAGGACCAGATAATAAGCCATTAGAATTGGAAAAAGAAGTGATGTTAGGGAAAGAAGAGGGAAAAGTTCATTTAGTACTGAAAGGAACAAAAACAATGTTTAAACATATTCAGAAACTAAAAGATGTGCGTGTAACTGCCGAAATAATAGATAAAAATTGACAGAAAAATATTTTATATTTAAACAAGTAAAAAAAATATATAAACTAGCATGACTCAGATCGCTATTATTATATTTAATTAGTGCATAATTGCAGATATAACTTTATTATTAAGCTCAGAAATGAGCTTGTAAGCGACTGAGAAAGTTAATGCTGATTGTTTAATATCAGAAAGTATTGTTAATTATGTATCGAATGTAGCTTCGCATAGACATTATATACCAAAATGTTTTGACTGGTGGAAGAATTACGTAATAATGGATGTATTAATTTTAACCATTAGAAATGGTGTGCAATTTATGAAAGATTTAAAAGTTAACTTTTGAAAGAAACAGCTTTGGCAAGCATAGCCAAAAGAAAGTTTGAGGTCATATAGTTCTTAGACTATTGGAAAATCGGTGGGTCCAGAAGGCGGGGAGGGGGGAATGTAGTATGAGTTTAGGAAAATATGCTAAATATAAGTACATAAATAATAGTTATAGAATCGAATCAGAAACAGTATAAGTAAACAAGAGTTTTTTTATCAATATAAATAATTAAAGGGAGAGCCGTGAGTAGTCATTTAAAAATCCACTTTTAAGAGCCCTAGCCGGTTGTTAATTATTCAAGACTTTAATCTTGCTTCCTAGGAAGTATATTAGGATTTGATGGGACCCTGTTTTAACAAATAGTGAAGTTTTAAGCCTCCCTTAATATCTGAATGCATTCTTGAAATTCTTGTAGTATCTAAGTTAATGTAACCTGCATTCAAGAATATTTTAACGTTTTTTATTATTTTATTAATAGTACCTGTAATAGTAATAGCAAATTGATTATAGAAAATAGAGGTACTAATGGTTAACAGAAAAATAAAAAAATTGAGATTGTTAGTGTTGATTTATATAATATTTGTTTCAATGAATCTGTTATCTGTATATTATTTAAAAAAAACTATTATAATGTCATTAAATACGATCTGCTCATTATTATATAAGGTAATAGTGAGATATACGACAAAAAAATTTCTGGAAAATTAAGAAGGAGGATTTTTTTAGTGACGCAGCAACAGTGTGTAGATATTGATGGAAATAAATATTCTAGAGGATGGTTAGTGACAGTTCTTTTAATCGGTTCTTTCTGCACTGTTTTGAATCAGACATTATTGGCTACTGCTGCTCCAAGACTTATGGATGCCTTTAAGATTAATGCCAATGATGTCCAATGGTTGACCACAGGTTTTTTATTGATAAACGGTATGATGATTCCAATTACTGGATGGTTAGTTAATCGCTTCCCATCAAAGAATCTTTATTTATCAGCTATGAGTATTTTTATGGGAGGAACACTATGCTGTTTTGTGGCTCCAAATTTTTCAATACTGCTTCTTGGAAGATTAATTCAAGCAGTAGGAGTAGGAATTTCGATGCCTCTTCAACAAAACATAATGTTTTCTATATTTCCTCAAGAAAAACGAGGATCAGCTATGGGGATGTCAGGTATTGTTATAGGTCTAGCTCCAGCAATTGGACCGACTCTATCAGGTTGGATAGTAGATCATTACAGTTGGAGGGTTTTATTTGGGATGATGCTGCCTATTAGTATCATAGTAATTATTTTTTCGTTTTTTTATATGAAAAATGTTTTAAGTGTGTCGAAAATTAAACTAGACTTCTTGTCAGTGATTCTGTCATGTGCTTCATTAAGCATGATATTATATGGTTTTTCCTCAGTTGGATTTTTAGGATGGAAGAATAAATTAGTTATTACATACATTTCTATAGGCGTAGTATTTCTTTTTCTTTTTATATTGCGTCAATCAAAGATGGAAAACCCATTTCTTGATATTAAAGTTTTTAAATCTAAAATATTTACGTTAACAACAATCTTGTTGATGTTAGTTATGATGGCAATGATAGGTACTGAAATGATATTACCTATGTATATTCAAAATATACATAAATCATCTGCTTTTAATTCGGGACTAACACTATTACCTGGTGCAGTAGTAATGGGAATAATGATGCCTATCACGGGGAAAATATTCGATAGATACGGAGCAAAGTGGTTATCAATTTTGGGTCTAGGTATTTTATCAGGAGCAACTATACCATTTATATGGATCTCGATGGATACCTCGTTATCATATATAGCAGTTATATATGGTATTCGAATGTTCGCAATTTCAATGGTTCTAATGCCGTTAACAGCAGAGGGATTGAATTCTTTGGCACCTTATCAAATAAGCCATGGAACAGCTATCAATAGTACATGTAGACAAGTGGCAAGTTCATTGGGGACAGCTATCTTAGTAAGTGTCTTGACTAATATTACTTCTGATAAAATGATACAAGCTAATTTGAGTGATTTATCGTATTCTGAATATGTTACTCAAACTGTTAATGCTACGTTAGCCGGTTACCGAGCGACATTTTATGTAGCTACAGTTTTTGGATTTGTAGGGTGTTTTTTTGCTATTATTAAAGCGAAAATATCAGTACATCAAGAAGTAAAGTAATGAATGCAAATTGGATGTTTTCTATTTAAAAATAAGATTTCTTATCCAGCAAAAAAACTAGTTTATGACCTGATTATCAGAATCTCTCATGAAAAGAGCTTGTTGTGAAAAATTTATTCAGATTAGATTTTGAATTTCAAGGATAGTAATGAAATTAGGTTATATTTTAGTATGTAATATTTTTTTGATAAAACGAGTATTTACCTAAGTTCTAGATAATTGTGCTATTGAACTGAGCAGGGGGAAATATAAGTATATCTCTTTTTTCGTAGAGGATAAAATAAATAGTTTAGTTATAAAAGTAAATAAGTTATAATCCAAACATTATTTTATCTTTAAAACTTAGTTTTGTAGATAGTTTTGATAAGGTTCATAATTTGAATAGTCGGAAGTTTGATCAAATTTGAAACAACTCTTAATAATCAATAACATAATTTTATATTTAAGAAATAGATAAGACATATAAGAAAGAGTTATATATTTGAGATAAATATCGTTCATTAAATTTTTATTGATTAGTATAAATAAAAATTTAATGATTAATGCCGAATTTTAGAGTGTTTTTCATTAGAAAGGATAGAAAAGATATTTTAAATCAACAATCTAATTTACTAACATCAAGATATTCATGTTATTGGGGGGGAATGAGTAAACTGAATAGGCCAACTAACAGATAATTGGTTAATGCTAATACAAAATTATATTTGTGTTAAAAATATGTAATAAGAGGTTAGAAAGGGGGGGGAATCAATGATTTAATCGGTTGTTAGTAAAATATGCATAGAATAAAAAAAAATATATTTTTATTGCAAATGTGATTGTGAAAATAACCTTAAAGTGCTATCGAATAATCTTTTTTTAGAAACAAGTTTATCCGATAGTATGAGGCGTTAAATAATTTTAATAAAAAACGAAATATTGATTAGTAGTCTTTATTTTGGATTAATACAATTATTTGTTTTCTTAATGAATAAAATAGTTGAATAGGAGTTTTATTATGAAAAAAAGACAGAAAGTCCGAAAATATAAGCCAGTACCTAGAAATTCCTTCGAGAAAGAGTTGTTTAAGTGGTTTGAAAAACATGCAGATATGAAATATGAGAAACAAGAAAATTTGTTTCATTTGCAGGATAGAAAAGAGAAAGGTTGAGGAGTAAATAGTTTTCATTTTTTAATTTTATTGGGATTTACTCAATATATTTATCATTGTTTATTAAAAATAAGAAACAGTCGAGGTTACTCAACAAATATATATATAATTGAGAATGCTATATAAAGAACGCTCAAAAACCATTTTTTTGTTTCTTTGTTTATTATGACTGATGAGTTGAGCAGAATCAAATCTTGTTCAGAATGAGATTCATTCTGAACAAGATTTTTTGTTATTGACTTTAGTCAGTTTTGTTCGCGTAGCGTACGAAACAAAAAAACGCGCGTTTCTACGCGTGGATGAAATAGCTTTAGTGATAAAAACGGTTCTACAATATTTAGTGTTGGTGGAAAATCTACAAATTTTCTACTGACACTTTTTTTGTAAAAAAAGATAGTAAAAGAGATAGCCTAACTGGTAGAATTTAGTCGTCTAAAACAAAACCAAACCAAGAAAGGATATCTCCATGGATCCTTGTACTAGAAAATTGTTAGGTTTAACAGATGAAAATTTATTCTTCGAAGAAGAGGGAGTTCGCACCAATCTGATCCATGCCAAACTTGGCTATATACTAAGCCATTGCCGTAAATGTGGCATCAAAAATGAAGGACAAATCATTAAGAATGGCTCACATAAAACAAAAGTCCAACTTTTGCCTTATCGAGCAACAAAAACAGAATTACGCTTGGTACGTACGCACTTTTACTGTATAGAATGTCAGTCGACATTCAACGCTCAGACAAATTTGGTGGATGAAAACTGCTATCTTTCGAAGGAATTAAAGATTCAAATTGCCTTGGAGCTTGCGAAGAATACAACAAGAAAAGAAATTGCGGATCGCTATTTTGTCTCTGATGTAACCGTTCTGCGTGTCCTGAACACCTGTTTAAAAATGTACCATCCTCGTTTTGATACGTTACCTTCGGTCCTTTGTTTTGATGCGTTCAAATCGCTGAAGTCCTGTAGTGAAAAAATGAGTTTTGTTTTTATGAATGGGCAGCCCCAGCAATTACTCGGTGTATTGGAGAATCGATGCCTGGCTTTCTTAAAATTCTATTTCCTTAAATTCATTCGAAAAGCATGAGCGAACGTGAAATACGTCGTGATGGATATGAATGCCCCTTATTTTGAACTTGTAAAGGCGGTCTTCCCAAACGCCAGTGACTGATCGCTTTCACATTGTCCAACAAATCACTCGTGCGTTAAATCTGTTGCGAATGAAAAAAATGAACAACTTAAAAAAACGGAACCGACAAAGAATCGACAATTGAAGCGATTCTGGAAATTACTCTTGAAGCATGCCTATGATCTGGATAGTTCCAATTATCAATAGGATCGATCCTTTCGTAGACCAATGACGCAAAAAGCGATCGTCGATGAACTTTTGAGTTATGACGAGCAATTAACAAGGGCTTACGAGACTTGTCAGCTTCTCCTTTATCACTTTAAAAACAAGGACAGCCAAAGCTTTTTCGATACGATCAACAGCTTAGATCAACGCCTCCCACAATGGTTTTGTAAGAAGCTGACGTTTTTAAATAAATACAAATTAGGGATTCAATATGCTTTAAAAACCAGGTATAGTAATGGTGCATTAGAAGGAACAAACAACAAGATAAAAGTGATAAAACGAGTAGCCTACGGCTATCGAAATTTCCACAACTTTCGAGCAAGAATTTATCTCATTCAAGGCTTAATCTTCCAAGTAAAACAAAAACCAGTTAAGCACTTTGCCTAACTGGTTATGACTAAATTTTGGCTCTATAATTTATGGGGCTGATGAGCCAGAATGTGGTTCATTTTGACCCAGATTTGATTTTGCACAACTCATCAGTCCATATTGACAAAGAGCCTTTATTTTATTCAAAAGTTACTTTACTTGTAGTAATTACGTTTATTCTATAGATTAGTAGGTGCGTGCAATACTCTACGAGGAGTATTAGGCGGTAATGCTTGGGGAAGTGTGCATAATACTTTTCAATGTTTATATTTTATCATTATTTCAATTTAATAGATATTATTGATTAGAAAACCGTCATAAACTGGTTGAGTTTATTTAATAAACAAATAGCCTGCAAGAAGCAGGCTTGTACATATTTATGACAGTTACGTATTTATATTTTTGGGAAAATATTATTGAAAAAAATTATTCCACATTTTATAATCTACTTATCCAATTTAATTTTTTTCATTAAATCCCTTGAAAGGGCCCACTCCGAGGAGTGGGTATTTTGTTTTTTAATCCGCGCTAAAAAATTGTCTTTTTTGGTAAAAAGGATATTGAAATTTATAGATTGACGTTTTAAAATATAGACATCTAAGAATTTTTTTAACCTTCTTTCAACAACCCGCTTTCCTTTGAGGGCGGGTGTTTTCGTACCTTTAGCTCAGTTGGTCAGAGCAGATGGCTCATAACCGTCCGGTCGTAGGTTCGAATCCTACAAGGTACATAGAACAACCCTCCTACTCAATTAAGAGTAAGAGGATTGTTTATTTAGCTATAGTGTGTTCTCATAATAATTAACTGATAAAAACTGTATTGTGTAATTACTGAAGTACAGCGGAGGCCAATGCTTGTTGAATGGCAATAATATTTTTGTCTTTACGGAATTGAAGTATTTCGGCTGGGAGTTCTGCACTAGAAATCCATATTTTTAGCTCAGCATCTAAATCAAAATGTCCGCTAGTTTCAACAGAAAATCTAGAAATTGATTTGTAGGGAATTGATTTATATTCTACTTTTTTACCGGATACTCCTTGTTTATCAATTATGATTAAACGTTTGTTGGTAAAGACTATCAAATCGCGAACTAATTTAAATGATAAATCAATTCTTTCACCTGAAATCAGTACATCTTGCAATTCTTTTGACACAGATTCACTTGAAAGTTGTGTTGCATTTCCCATTAATCCATCAATAAACCCACTATAATCCTTCATTTCATTTTTTTAATAAATAATATCAAAAAATAAAGGGGCAGAAAAGGGACAACGTTGAATAACTAGTCCGATCTAGTATGTTTTTTTCAAGTCAATACGTTGTTATGTTTGCTTGATTTGACGCTAAATTAGATAAGCTTACACTAGTACGTATAACATTTAAATAAAAGATAATATAATGGAAGCAATGACTTTAGCTAGTAAAATACTAGTTTATGAGTATATTGAAGGAGATTGGTAATAATGAGTTTTAAAGCTGCTTTTAGAAAAAAATTGAATCTATTGAATGTTGGCACTGAGTCTTGGCAAAAATATATAAATGCTCAAGCTCCACAAGGAACTCATTATCAATTTAATGGTAAATCGTACTATTTTTTGACATCTAATGAGACGCTTCACTTAAATTAAAAGTAAAGGTTTGTATTCCTGAGGATTTAAAAGAAATCAAAATTCGTAATTCAAAAGAACTTACAGAATTGCTATGCAGAACACAGAGAGCAGTTGAAGTCCCTGAAATTTTATATGATGGTAGTCCAGTTAAAATTGAACAAATAAGAAAAAGTTTTGATTCAAAAATTAAAAGTGAAGAAGGGAAATTCTTTATCAGTCCTGAACCATTTGAAATACCAATAAAAATTAATAATGAGATATACAATTTTGAAATTAAACAAGTACCTTTTCCTAGCTTGGAATAAGTGCGGTTTGAATCTAGTGAAGATGGAATGATCTTTATTAAGATTGCTTATAATGAAAAGACCTATCGAATGGACTTTTCTTTGACATACAACTAAAAAAGCAAAAAATATATCAGAAATCTATTATAAAAAAAGCTTCCTGAATATATTTCTAAAGGAAATATAAAATTTTTTTATAAGGATAGTAAGATATTAAATGAAAGGATAGTGTTTTTATTGCTTAACATAGTAATTTTATTGAATTTTTTAAGTTTTATTTATATTGCTGTAGGGGCAGATATTAGTTATCCTACTTCTTTGACTAAAAAATTGTATATAACTTTTTTTATTAGTTTTATTTTATCAATTTTTATTAATGTAATATCATACAGTAGGCCGATTACAGATTATACTTCAAACGTTTTAGAAGTTATATGTATTTCCTGCATTGCTTTCTTATTTTATAATTTGAAGAAAGATAATATTTTAAACAATCGATCCAACCTAATGTTCCTTCTTTTTTTTCAACACAAGTTATTATAATTATTAATCAATTATATGGTTGGATTGTTGTATGGAAAAAATAATTTTCCAAAAGATGAAAAGGATTGTGACGTTGCGTGTATGGCCATGATTTTAAAACATTATAAAACTGAAATTCCTATTCATAAGCTTAGAGAATTGTCTGAAACTGATTTGGAAGGTACCTCTGCTTTTGGATTAAAACATGTATTTGAACAAATTGGCTTTGAATCTCCCGCACTCAAAGCTGAAAAAGATGTATGGAAAGAAAAAGAATTGCCACTGCCATTGATTGCGCATATTATGGTTGAAAAAAATATATGCATTATGTGGTTGTGTACAAGGTACAAGATGAGGAATTGTTGATTATGGATCCAGATCTAATGAAAGGAAAAATCAAAAAAACAATTGAAGAGTTTTCGGAAGAGTGGACAGGTATTTTGCTTTTTCCTACACCTAAAGAATCTTATACACCTTGCAAGGAAAGAGTAGCGGGATTAAGCTCTTTTTTTTCTATTATTTGGCGACAAAAAGGACGGGTACTTCATATTGTTTTATCTTCTCTTTTTATTACATTTTTAGGAATCGGAAGTTCTTACTATTTTCAAGGGATTTTAGAATATTTTATTCTAAATCAAGCGAAATCTACGTTGAATACTATTTCTGTTGGACTGATTGTGACCCATGTTTTTAGCGTGTTGTTCGAATATAGTCGCAGTTATCTTTTGGTCATTCTAGGTCAGCGTATGAGTATGATGGTTATGCTTCAATATTTTAAACATGTATTAACATTGCCTATGAACTTTTTTTCAACTCGAAAATCCGGTGAAATCATTTCCCGTTTTTTGGATATCAATATCTATTTTTTTAGACATCGGTATGGTTCTTCTTGTTGGAATTATGTTGGCTGTGCAAAACGGTACTTTATTCTTGATTACTTTATCTTCTTTGCCTTTTTATATTATCGTAATTACAGCTTTTGTTAATAGTTATGACAAAGCTAATCAAGAAGAGATGGTTGCTGGAGCTACGTTAGATTCAAGTATAATTGAAAGTCTGAAAGGTATCGAAACGATTAAGGCGTATAGTGGTGAAGAAAAAGTATATGATCGTGTTGATCGTGAATTCATTAAACTAATGAAAAAATCTTTTCGCACTGTAACCCTTGATAACATCCAACAAGCAATAAAATAAGCCATTCAACTAATTAGCAGTGCTCTTATTCTGTGGAAAGGTAGAATTAGTTTGGGACAACTTATTACTTATAATGCTTTACTAGTGTTTTTCACGGATCCGTTGCAAAATATAATAATTTTACAAGTGAAAATGCAAGCTGCACAAGTAGCTAACAGACACTTAAATGAAATTTTTGCAATTACATCTGAACAATTAGGAACCACTGTAGAACGAGATATTTCAAATCAAGTTTTTAATAACGATATTAGTATTGACAACATTACCTTCTCTTATAATATGAAAGCTCCAACTCTAAAAAATATAACAGGTACTATTCGAAGTAAAAGTAAGGCAGCCCTAGTTGGTGTTAGTGGGTCAGGAAAGTCTACCTTAGCTAAATTACTGGTCAATTTTTATACGCCTTCGGAAGGGGCTATTAGATATGGAAAAATTAGTCATGTCGACATTCCATTTCAGCAGTTACGTGATCATGTAACCTATGTTCCTCAAGAATTCTTTTTTTAGTGGGACAATTATTGAAAATTTAGCAATTGGTTTACAGACAACACCTAGTTTTGAAAGAATTAAAGAAGAATCTGTTGATGTGTTATATATGGAATATAAATCTATTTGAAGGGGAGTTTTATCATGAAAGAATTTAAAAAACTAAACGAACAAGAAATGAAACAATTAATTGGAGGATACAGCTCAAAAGATTGTCTAAAAGACATCGGTAAAGGAATAGGGACAATAGCTGGGAATGGATTAGTTGCTATCCCAGGAGTATTTGTTGGAACATATTTTGGAGTAATTGGTGGTTGTGCTGCATGTATTGGTGAACTATTAGGGAATTAAGAGGGACTATTAATGAAAAAAGAAATACTATACTAAGGAGAAATGTTAAAATTAATTGGCGGAAAAATTGGCTAGTGAAGCGTCGGTGATTCCTGTGTTGGCGGTTTTATAATTGGTGGGGCTCTTGGTGGAGGTTGTCTGATGGTAGCCATAGGAAGTAGTTGGGATCAATGGTAAAAGCATTGATTTTCTCTGCTTTAATCTCTTTAATTGTCTTAGGTAACTATCTAAAAAAGAAAGATTTGCCTTCGAAAAAGAAATTGATTGTAACAATTGTCACAGCAATCTTTCTGATTATCTATGATTTTTTCTGGGACATTTTCACTTGATAGATAATGTCATTTATGTTTTGAGGACAGAATAAATAAATTCATTTGCATTATGGTTTTATCTTGAGACATTCTGTGATGCAGATTTTTATTATATTTAGTTAATAATTCAAATTAATGGGAAAAATTTAGAGATAATATGAAGTAACCTCTCCTAGATTGTCAAGTCAAGTAGTTAAACACATAATAATTTCTGGAAACAAAATTATTAATAGGTTATTACCCCATAACAATAAGAAAGTCAACGTGGAAAATATAATCTATATCGGAATGGACAGCATAAGGAAATGTTTAAAAATATAGGAAAGTAACTTCCGAAAATCTTTGAGAATGGAGCGAGAAAAATAATAAAAAAGATACTACTGTTAGCAATGAAGTATTGAAAAATTCTTTGTCGTTTATTAAAATTGAGATAATATATCATAATCAAACCAATTAAAATAGTGAAGTACTTTTCTTGGGATATTTGTCTGAGGTGACGAACATATATAGTAAGGGTGGGAGAAAGAAACTCGAAAAATAAATAATTGAAAAAAAGATTAAAAATTTTTTAAATGCAAGATTTTTTTAATATAAAATTTATACTATCTCTTGTAAGTCTATTTTTAAAGTAAATCCTACATAGCAATTATAATATCTTAAGCTAAAATATTGGAGGAAATGTAGTGAAAAAAACAAGTAAATTATTATCTGCTCTTCTTTTATTAGGTCAAGTTGTTGGCTATACTCCTGCTGTCTTCGCAGATGAAAACCAACCAACTGTAACAACAAAACAATCAACGACCTTAAATACAGAAAATTCTACAATTGTGGAAGAAACAACAGCTGATTCTTCAGTTGTTGTACAATTTGATCAACAACGGGGTGAATCAACAGATCAACCAACTGATTCTACAACAGACAGTTTACAACCAATGGATCCGAAACTAGAGACAAGCACTCCTGATACGACAGATTCTAGTCAACCAGAAAATAATACACAAGAACCAACCAAGCCTTCTGAAACGGAAACTGCGGAACACCCAACAACGAAACCTAGTGAAACGGGCAATCAAGGGGTGTTACACTCAACGAAGCCGACGGAAGTAATTCCATCACAACAAGTTAAGGCGCAACATTTGACAACAGAACAACAGAATCAACCAGAAGTACAAACACAGAAAACCATGGAGGAAGAGTCAAAAGCGCATCATCAAGCACCGACAGCACCGATTCAAGAATTAGTGCCTTTTAGCAAACAAGATAGCGAAGTAAACATTCACTTTGAAAAAGATGAATCAGTAGAAAGCTTTATTCGTAAGATTGGGGAATCTGCTCGTAAAATTGGACAAGAAAAGGATTTGTATGCTTCTGTTATGATTGCACAAGCGATTTTAGAATCGGCAAGTGGTCAGAGTCAGTTAGCTAAAGCACCGAATTATAATTTGTTTGGCATTAAAGGCACACACAAAGGAAAAGGCGTCTCTTTTTCGACACAAGAAGATTTAGGAGATGGTACGCTTTACACTACTCAAGCAACTTTTCGGCGGTATGAGAACTATGAAGATAGCTTAAATGACTATGCGCAACTGTTGAAAGAGGGCTTAACAGGAAATAGTCATTTCTACGAAGGTGTTTGGAAAACGAATGCGAAAACCTATCAAGAAGCAACAAAATTTTTGACTGGACGCTATGCGACCGATACTAGCTACTATAAAAAATTGAATAGTTTAATCGAAACCTATGATCTAACTACGTATGACAAAGAAGTAACAGGGCCACAATTAAGTAAAGAAGGGTATATTGCACCAGTCAAAAACTATACGATTTCTAGTGTGTTTGGTATTCGTGGTGACGAATTTCACCGTGGAATTGATTTAGCAGCTGCACAAGGCGAACCGATTGTTGCAAGTAAAGCAGGGACTGTCATTAAAGCAGAGTTTCATCCGTCTTGGGGGAATTATGTAGCCATTGAGCATGAAGATGGTATAACAGCGTTATATGCCCACCAACAAGAATATCAAGTCAACGTTGGTGACAAAGTAGAACAAGGTCAAATCATTGGCTATGTTGGCTCAACAGGAAATAGTACGGGTCCACATTTGCATTTTGAACTTTGTTTAGACAATACACTCTCTCAATCACAATTGTTTGATCCAGAAACAGTCTTATTCTAAGGAATAAGGTTCTTTGTCAATAAGGACTGATGAGTTGTGCAAAATCAAATCTGGGTCAGAATGAACCACATTCTGGCTCAGATTTTTTTGTTATTGACTTTAGTCAATTTTGTTCGCGTAGCGTACGAAACAAAAAAACCGCGCGTTTCTACGCGTGGACGAAATAGCTTTAGCGATAAAAAACTCCTTTTGATATATTAATAGTGGCTACCAACCGCATATCAGATCGAAAGGAGTTTTTTTTATGTCTAACGACGATAAAAGTTTAGCACATACCAGATGGAATTGTAAGGTTCACATAGTCTTCCCCCCAAAGTATCGACGAAAAGTGATTTATGGAAAGTTAAGAGTAAGTATTGGTCAGATAGTAAGAAAATTGTGTGAGATGAAAGCTGTTGAAATTATTGAAGCCCATGCCATGCCTGACCATATTCAACTGTTAGTAAGAATACCGCCAAAGATTCGTATTTCATGTTTTATGGGCTACTTAAAAGAACGAAATGCAACCTTAATCCATGAAAAACATGCGAATTTGAAATATAAAAATGTAAAGATTAAAAAGAATGATCGCAAAGATTTGCCTAAATTGAAGAGTGTCAATCTAACTAGTAAATTTGATGAACTGATCAACATTATAAAGGAAAATCCTTTTCAGACACTGCCACCATGTGAACAATTAACTGAATTACCTTACTATTCAAGACGTCTAAATATCAAACACAGACTGGTTTACATTGTGGAGGAAGAGAGTAAAATGATCACGATTCTCTCTCTGTTTGGTCATACTATGAACGTAGACTATAATATGATAAACTATTTCTAAATCTGCTTAGCTTAGACTTGCGTTGTGCGTTATTGAAGTTTCACGCAACACTATTTTTTTGATGGGGAACTGAGTATGGATGAAAAAAATGTATTTAAGAAACGCTGGCAACTAGCTCCAAGTGAGTAAAGAGCGAGATACAATAATCTGTTGTCCTCCCATTCTATGATCGATTGGACTTATAAGGAAAAGAAGTACTTACTTTGGTTGTGTCAGCTTGATATAGATACCTTTGAAGTAATTTTGAATAAAATTACAAATAGTAATGACAAAAGAGTGAATTGAATCGGTCATCAAAAGTTAGACCAAAAACTCTAACTTTTGATGGTCGCTATTTGTATGGCAAAATATCATTTTGAATTAAAACTAAAAATCGTTAAAGAATATTTTAGTGGTGTGGGTGGATATCAGCATCTTGCCAACAGCAAACAAATCTCAAGTAAGTAGTTGGGTGAATGCCTATCGAGAAGTTGCCAGCGCTTTAGAAATGAACAACCCTGCGCTTATAATTGGATGCGTAATTTCAGAGAAACAGGTATTGAGGGGCTCTCAAAAGAGAAAGGGCGACCACTTATTTTGACTAGAGAAAAGAAAATAGAACAGCTGAAGAACAAAATCGTATCAAGGCATTAGAAAAGCAAGTCCAATACCTTAAAAGTGAGAATGCCTTTTTAAAAGAGTTGAGGAAGCTGCGAAAACAGGACGCCCAGAAAAGACGCAATAGACATCCTTCGAGGATCATTCAAACTAGTTGAGCTTCTTGAAACATTGAAATTTCCTAAAGCAACCTATATGTATTGGCAGAAACGGTTTGACAGATCAAATCCAGACCAAGAAATTGAAGAAAAAATGCTTGAAATTCGCAAAGAGCATAAAGACTATGGCTGTCTTCGACTAAAAAAAGAATTAGAGAATCAAGGGATTCATGTCAATAAAAAGAAGATTCAACGTCTGATAAAAAACTAGGTATCGAAGTAAAGACTTACACTCGAAAATCTCGACGGTACAATTCTTATCGTGGAAAGGTTGGTACTGTCATCCAAAAATTACAACTGATACCACAGAGTTTAAGTATTATGAAGTAGGTACCACAGGTATCATTCGTCAGAAAAAACTGTATTTAGATCTTTCTATAGATCTCTACAATAGTGAAATTCTATCTTATCGGATTTCTGAAAAACCAAACGCATAGCCATAATGGAAGGATTAGAAGAAGCAATCCAGATAACAAATGATTGCCCTTTTCGTAGAACCTTCCATTCAGATCAAGGATGGGCCTATCAAATGAATGCGTATAAAAATAAATCGAAGCAGCATAAAATCTTCCAGAGTATGTCTCGTAAAGGGAATTGTTTAGATAACTCACCTATGGAAAACTTCTTTGGTTTATTAAAGCAAGAGATTTTTCATGGGGAAGTTTATCGGAGTTTAGATGAATTGTAAATAAAAATTGACCAATATATCTAGTATTACAACCATAAACGCATCAAAAAGAAATTAAATTGGCGAAGTCCGGTTCAGTTTCGAGAAGCTGTAAAAACAGCTGTCTAACAGTTAATTTTATCGTACAAAAAAGGAGTGAATTTCTCCACTCCATACAAGTTTAACTTTTTTTGGTCATTACGGTAAACTGTTGTTTTATTTCCCATAAAATTTTCTCATATTTTCTGTATAAGAAATAGTTAACCATGTATTTTGAACCAATACTCATCTTGTTTACATAGATAACCAGTTAGTATCAGAAAGCGAATAGATTTTAAGAATAAAATTCCCCACAAGACTGATTATTTTCTATCAATTCATTTTTTATATTTAAGTTGTTGATTTGAGTTTCTTCTGTAAAAACTACAATAACAGAAGGATCTTTTTTTGCCCTCACTATTTGCTCAAAATCAACTTCAGCAATTAAATCTCCATTTTTTACTGTATCGTTCTCTTTAACAAAAATTGAAAAAGGTTCTCCGTTTAGTTTAACTGTATCAATTCCAATATGAATCAAATAATTTATCCCAGATTCCGTTTTCAAACTAATTGCATGTTTCGTTGGAAATATTGAAACTACTTGACCAGTAAATGGAGCAGTAATTTTTTTATTATTAGGTATAATGGCAAATCCATCTCCTAATAACTTTTGTGAAAATACAGGATCTTTTACTTCTGTAATGGGAATAACTTGCCCTGAACATGGAGCATAAATTACCTCTTTTTTCTTTTTTAAAAATTGAAACATCCAAAATACCTCCTAATTATCTTGTTCTAATATTTGATTAATTTCTTGGCTAAATAAATCTGCTTTTCCACCAAAAACTGCTTGAATACCTCCATTAACCTCAAAAACAGCTGTTGCACCAAGATTTTTTATTTTTTGTTTTTGTATAATTTGGCGATCCAAAACAGCTACTCGCAGACGAGTTGCACAAGCTTCAACAGATTCGATATTATTTTTTCCCCCCAGTGCTTCAATAATTACCATGGCTTCTTCGTGCAGTGAAGTGTTTTTATTTTTTATTTTTTCAGAAGAAACCTCTGTATCCTCTAACATGCCAGGAATAGCTACTTTATATTTTTTAATAAAAAATGTAAAAACAAAGAAATATATAAGTGCCCACACAATACCGAAAGGTATTAATTTCATCCAATTAGTTTTATCATTTCCTTGAAGAACCCCAAATAATAGGAAATCAATTAACCCGCCAGAGAAAGAATTTCCTACACGAATATTTAATATGTCAGCAAAATAAAAAGATAATCCATCCAGAAATGCATGAATTACATATAACCAAGGAGCAACAAATAAAAACATATACTCAATAGGTTCAGTGATTCCAGTTAAAAATGATGTAAGGGCACCGCTAAAATAAAGACCACCATTCTTTTTACGATTTTTCTTAGGAATTACACGGTACATTGCATAACAAGCTGCAGGTAAACCAAACATCATTGTGGCAAATCTTCCTGCAAAAAATCTAGTACCATAAGTAAATAAACCAGTATGATTTGAATCAGCTAGTTGAGCAAAAAAGATATTTTGTGCACCAGAGATTGTTTCTCCAGCCACCATTTCTGTGCCACCCAATGATGTATACCAAAATAAAGGATAGATTGTGTGATGTAAGCCCACAGCACCAGTTAATCGAAGTAAAAATCCATATAGAAAGGTTCCTAAGCTACCCATTTGCGCAATTTGTTCACCAGCAACTACTAAACCGTTTTGGATTGGTGGCCAAATCAAATAAAAGAAAGCACCAATAATAATTGCAACTAAACTGGATACGATTGGAATAAATCTTGATCCTCCGAAAAATCCTAAGAATTGTGGCAATTCTATTTTTCTATATCGATTGTGTAAAAATGCCACTATTCCTCCAATAACAATTGAACCAACTACTCCTGTATCAAGGGTTGCATCTTTTGCTGAAAAAAGTTCTAGAAATCCACTTATAGTTGCAGTATATACTAGATAAGCTACTCCTCCAGCTAAACCTGCTGTTCCCTTATCTCCATTTGAAAGTCCTACAGCAATCCCAATTGCGAAAATTAGTGCTAAATTTGCAAAAACTGCATTTCCAGCGTAACTCATAATGCTCAAAATCGTATGCAACCAAGCTTGATTTAAGATTGGATAAGTATTTATAGCACTCTCATTTGTCAATGCTCCTCCGAGACCAAGTAGCAATCCAGCCACGGGTAGTATAGCAATTGGCAACATAAACGCACGACCTAATTGTGAAAACTTTTTAAACATTTTTTCTTCTCCTAACTAATTTAGTGTTTTAATAAATCTTGAAGCAATTTCTTGTGGACGAGTAATTGCCCCACCCACAACAATGCCTGAAACCCCTAATTTCTTTATTTCTTTTGCTTGTTCTGGAGTATGGATTCTCCCCTCGGCGATTACACAAATATTCTCGTTGACTAACTTTTTAATCAAATCTATATCTGGACCTTCTTGTTGCTTGCTTTCTTCAGTATAGCCGCTTAAAGTCGTTCCTATAAAATCAATTCCTGCTGCATAAGCATTTTTTCCTTCTTCAAAAGTAGAAATATCTGCCATAAATAATTGTTGAGGATATTTTTCTTTTATTTTGGTAATAAAAGTATTGATAGTCAAACCATCATGTCGTTTTCGGAGAGTGCAATCAAGAGCTATTACTTCAACACCAGTTTTTACTAACTCATCAACTTCCCTCATGGTTGGAGTAATAAATGGAGATTCTGGCGGGTAATCTCTTTTAATAATTCCAATCATTGGTAACGAGATACATTTTTTTATTTCTAGAATATCTCGAACAGAATTTGCACGTATTCCAACCGCCCCAGCTCTTTGAGCTGCTAAAGCAAAATAAGGCATTAAACTCCCTTCTTTTTTATAAAATGGTTCGCCAGGTAATGCCTGACATGAAACAATCAAACCATTTGAAATACTATCTAAAAACTCTTTTTTATTCATTATCCTAAACACTCCGAATTTATATTTTTTTTGGAGAATAACTCTAAAGATAATATAGCGTTCGATTTTAAAAATGTAAAGATAAAAATGGAGTTTTTGGGAGTTTTTTTTAGAATAAATGGTGTATAATGGAGAAAAGTTCAATTGTAGAGGGGTTTATATGAAGTACACTTATTTAATTAGAGAAAATTATCCGTTTTTAACGAGATCTGAAAAAAAAGTTGCTGATTATGTTTTAAATTCTGGAAATACCATTATTTATAGTACAATGAGTGATATTAAAAAAAATATAAAAGTTGGTGATGCAACTATTATTCGTTTTTGTCAAAAAATTGGTTTTTCTGGCTTTTCTGATTTAAAAATTGAAATTGCGAAGGAAGACTTTAGCCAAAAAAAAGAACAACCAACTAGTAAAAAATATTATGACGAAATTGCTAATAATTTAACTGAAGCTCTTTATTCGACTATTCGATTATTGGACGAGGAAAAATTGGATATAGCCGTTAAAATGATTACTCAATTAAAAAATATATATTTATTTGGTGTTGGGGCTAGTGGAAATACGATTCTTGATTTAGAAAGTATGTTTCTACGAGTAGGGGTTCAAGCAAAAGCTGTATTAGACCCTCATTTTCAAGCTCAAGTTGCTTCTTTATTGACTGTTGATGATTTAGTAATCGTTTTTTCTTTGTCTGGAAAAACAAAAGATACTTTTGATTCCCTAAAAATAGCTAAGAAAAATGGCGCAAAAATTATTGCAGTCACTAATTATATTCATTCACCTATAGGAAAATCTGCTGATTTAGTTTTACAAACCGCCATAGAAGAATTTTTGAATGGTGGATCTTTGGCAGGAAAAATCTCTCAACTTTATATTTGTGATTTGCTGGTACATGGCTATGAACAAAATAACAATATTGATTCTGTTGGATTAAGAGAAAAAGTTTTGCGTTCTATTATTGACAAAAGTATTGATTGAATAGCGATAGACTGAAGCAATTGGTGATCTACTTGTTGATAAATTATTAAGAATTTAATCATTCAAAATTTAACTATGATTGCTGATCAAGCACGTACCGAATCAAAACGACACCAAGAGATTATAAAATCTAACTTAAAGAACGTTCTAAGTTATATAGTGCTAATGAAAAAAGTTCTCATCATTATTTTGTTGATAAAAACATTGTTGAGAATTAAAAAAATGGAGTTGTTATTTCTCAGATTGTAAAGATTACAATGTTACGAGACAAACCATATAGAGAGTAAAAAGCCATCCGTTTTCACGGATGGCTTTTTACTTGCTTTTCCTGCTGTTTCTCTAAATTGTATCGGTAAATTTGGGTTCCTTTTCATGCGCTCGTGGTGGTAGTAATGAATGTAGCATCAGTTCAATAAATTATAGAGCCTTTTTTGTAAATTAATGTCATATTATTTTGATTTTTATTATTGATACACTCTCCTATTTATATACTCCGTTTTCAATGAATGCTTCTTTGTTTAAGGGAATATTAGCGATAAAAAAGTCCTGTCAAAGTTTTTATTGGTGCTATATGTAATTTTTTACATTATTTTTTATTAAGAGAACGAAGTGC
>NZ_JBIOQM010000003.1:0-241944 GCF_051713745.1 Enterococcus sp. DIV0421 | reverse complement strand
TGAGCAATTATTTATGGCAGATATTAGTACATTTGATGAGGGGATACAAGCTTTTAATTCAGGTATTGATTTTGTTGGAACAACTTTATCTGGTTATACGAGTTATAGTCGGCAAGAAGAAGGACCAGATTTGGAATTAATAAAGAACCTTTGTTTTGTTGGAGTAGATGTGATTGCGGAAGGAAAGATTCATACAATTGATGATGTAAAAGCCGTTAAAGCATTAAATCCAGCGGGTATTGTAATAGGAGGTGCGATTACTAGACCAAAAGAGATTGCGGAACGGTTTATAAAAGCTATTAACTAAATTTTAGTAGGAGAAAATAGATATGATTATAACCCGTGTTGAACATTTATCTAGATATACAGGAGTAAATCCATATATTAAGTATTTGGTTGAATATTTCAAATTAACTAATATGGGAGAGATTGAAGAAGGTTCGATTCGAATTTATGAAGATAAGGTGTTCGGAAATTGCTTTACTTATATAGCAGATGGAAAACCAGGGGACTTTTTTGAAACTCATCAAAAATATATAGATGTTCATCTTGTTATTAAAAATGTTGAGAATATAAGTGTAACATCCTCAAAGAATGTTGCTGTTATTCAAGAATATAATGAAGAAAAAGATATTGAATTATATAAAGGAAATCCTGAACAAATTGTTCAGTTAGTGCCAGGTATTTGTTTAATTACTTTTCCTGAAGATTTACATCAGCCTAAAATACGCATAAATGATTTAGAAGTCAAAAAAGTAGTTTTTAAAATAGCTATTTCATAAAGGAGAGATATCATGAAGTTTCGTAAAATCTTAAGTTTGATATGTTTGGCAGCAACTACAATTGCTGTTGTAGGTTGTTCTGCAAGTAAAAATGATACTATTGCATCAACAGATAAATCAGGAGAACTATCAGGAGATCTTGTAATGTGGCATTCTTTTACACAAGGACCTCGATTGGAGTCTATACAAAAATCTGCTGATGAGTTTATGGAAAAGCATCCAAAAGTAAAAATAAAAATAGAAACTTTTTCTTGGAATGATTTTTATACTAAATGGACAACTGGTCTAGCTAATGGGAATGTTCCGGATATTAGTACAGCTTTGCCAAATCAGGTAATGGAAATGATAAATTCTGATGCGATTATTCCTTTGGATGATACTATTGAAAGTCTCGGTAAAGATCGTTTTAGTGAAACTGCATTAGATGAAGCTAAAGTAGGTGGGAAATATTATTCAATACCGATTTATTCCCATGCTCAGGTAATGTGGGTTAGGACAGATCTTTTGAAAAAGTTTGGTTTAGAAGTTCCGAAAACATGGGAAGAACTTTATCAAGTTAGCAAAAAATTGAAAGAAGAAGGGGTGTATGGTTTAGGAGTTCCTTTTGGTACTAATGATTTCATGGGTACCCGTTTTTTGAATTTTTATGTTCGTAGTGCAGGTGGTAGTCTTCTTACAAAAGATTTGAAAGTTGATTTGACTAACGATTTAGTCCAAGAAGGTATTAAATATTGGGTTAAAATGTATAAAGAAATTTCTCCTCAAGATTCTCTAAACTATAATACGCTTCAACAAGCAACATTATTTTATCAAGGTCAAACAGCGTTTGATTTTAATTCAGGCTTTCATATCGGCGGTGTTCAAACAAATAGTCCACAACTTGTAGATCATATTGATGCTTATCCAATGCCAAAAGTAAATGCTTCTGACAAAGATTATGGTATTGAAACTTCGAATATTCCAATGGTTGTATGGAAAAATTCAAAGAATCCTCAAGTTGCTAAGGCATTCTTAGAATATTTATATCAAGAAGATAATTATCTTGAATTTTTAGATTCAACACCAGTTGGTATGCTCCCTGCTATAAGTGGTATTGCAGATTTAGAAAGTTATAAGGCAAATGAAACCCGTCAGAAATTTAAGCATGCTGAAGAAGTAATCATTGAAGCAGCCTCTTCTGGAACTGCTATTGGTTATGAGAATGGACCAAGTGTACAAGCTGGTATATTAATAAACCAACATGTCATTGAACAAATGTTCCAAGAAATTATAAGCAATGGTGTCGATACTAAGAAAGCTGCCGAAGCAGCAGAAAAACAATTAAATGATTTGTTTGAAACAGTAGCAGTAAATATAGAATAAATAGTGAGAAATTGGGCTAAGGGCTTTAGTCCTTTAGCCGTAATTTTAAGAAGGGAGAGGAAGTATGGGAAAAGATCGAAATATAACTCGTTGGGTATTTGTGCTTCCTGCTATGATTGTTGTAGGACTACTTTTTATATATCCATTTTTTTCAAGTATTTTCTATAGTTTTACTAATAAAAATTTAATCATGCCGAATTATAAATTTATTGGCTTTGATAACTATATTGAAGTTTTAAAAGATTCCAATTTTTTTACCGCTTTCTTCAATTCGTTAAAATGGACGATTATATCATTGTTTGGGCAAGTAATTGTTGGTTTTATTTTAGCGTTATCACTTCATAGGGTTAAGCGATTTAAAAAATTGTATCGGACGTTATTAATTGTTCCATGGGCATTTCCTACAATTGTTATTGCCTTTTCATGGCAATGGATTTTAAATGGTGTTTATGGTTATCTTCCGAATATGATTGTAAAACTTGGCTTAATGGATATTGCACCATCGTTTTTAGCAGATAGTACATGGGCATTTATCTGCTTAGTATTTATCAATGTTTGGTTTGGAGCACCAATGATTATGATTAACGTATTGTCAGCTTTGCAAACGGTTCCTCAAGAGCAATTTGAGGCTGCTGAGATTGATGGGGCTTCCTCTTGGCAAGTATTTCGATTTATCACTTTTCCACATATTAAAGTTGTTGTCGGACTGTTAGTCGTTTTAAGGACTGTTTGGATTTTTAACAACTTTGATATTATATATTTAATTACGGGGGGGGGACCATCTAATGCTACTATGACATTACCTATTTATGCCTATAATTTAGGTTGGGGTACCAAACTATTGGGGCGAGCATCAGCGGTTACCGTTTTATTGTTTATTTTTTTATTGATGGTTTGCTTCGTTTACTTCAAGGTTATTAGTAAGTGGGAGAAAGAAGGGAATTAGCTATGAAGAAAAAATCAAATTTATTATTGGATATTGCTGCTCATTTGATACTGATTATTGCCACCATAATAGCTATTTTCCCCCTACTATGGATTATTGTTTCTTCGGTGAAGGGCAAAGGAGAGTTGACACAATTTCCAACCCGATTTCTTCCAGAAAAATTAACCTTAGATTACTTTACTCATGTTATCAGTGATCTTCATTTTATTGATAATATTAAGAATAGTTTGTTGATTTCTTTGGGAGCAACAATCGTTGCTATAATCATATCTTCTATGGCTGCATACGGAATTGTAAGATTTTTCCCAAAACTAGGGGCGATTATGTCACGTCTTTTAGTTACAACGTATATATTTCCTCCAATCTTATTAGCTATTCCATATTCTATTGCAGTTTCAAAGGCAGGTTTAGCCAATAGTTTATTTGGGTTATCTTTAATATATCTTTCGTTTAGTATTCCGTATGCTGTATGGCTTCTAGTAGGTTTTTTTCAAACAGTACCTGTGGGGATTGAGGAAGCAGCACGAATTGATGGTGCTAATAAATTTGTTACGTTTTATAAGATAGTATTACCTATTGTAGCTCCAGGTATTGTAGCAACTGCAATTTATACATTTATCAATGCTTGGAATGAATTTTTATATGCATTGATTTTAATTAATGATACAAGCAAGATGACTGTTGCTGTAGCTTTGCGTTCGCTGAATGGCTCAGAAATTTTAGATTGGGGAGATATGATGGCAGCATCAGTTATTGTAGTGTTACCGTCTATTATATTCTTTTCGATGATTCAAAATAAAATAGCTAGTGGGTTATCAGAAGGTTCTGTTAAATAAACTCGTTATATGGAGGTTTCGTTGCAATGAAGTGCAGTAAGCTTTATTCATATATTGGTCTAATACTCATAGTAGGAATAGTATTTTTAAATTCTTCTGTTATGGGTTTAGCAAATGAATCAATTGTTACGCAAGTAGTGGATACTCCAGTATATCAAGCGGGCCCTATCACTCTCAATAATCAAGGCTTTGATATTACGTCAAATGTATTAGATAAATTTAATTCCACTACACAAAGTGTAGTAGTGAGATTCTCTTCAAGTAATGGAAATGCATTACAGGCTTTAGTGGGCATTTCTAATTCTTCTAAAGGATACAGGAATAATTATTTCTCTATTTTCATCAGAGATACTGGTGAAATTGGTGTTGAGATCCGAGATGCTAAAAAAGGAATAAATTATTTATTTGCAAGACCTGCATCGTTATGGGGACAACATAAAGGTCAACCTGTAGAGAACACGATTGTATTTGTAAGTAATGAAATTCAAAAAACATATACAATGTATGTGAATGGCACAAGAATATTTACTGAAACTGTTGATAAGTTTCTTCCCATTACAAGTATTGAGGGACAGAATAATGTTACTCTGGGTGGTGTAAATAGAGAGGGGAAAATTGATTATGGTATGACAGGACAAATTGAAAGTATATTGTTTTATAATAAAGCGTTTAACTTTTCGGAAGCTCAGTCTTTTACCAAAAAACTTCCCTATAAATTGATTTTCCAATCAGGGGATTCAACTCAAGCAAATTACTTTAGGATTCCGGCACTATATACATTGAAGAATGATCGTGTTCTTGCAAGTATTGACGCACGATATGGCGGCACTCATGATTCTAGAAGTAAAATTAATATAGCGACTTCTTTTAGTGACAATAATGGAGCATCATGGAGTGAACCAATTTTCGCTATGAAATTTAATGACTATGCTGAGCAGCTTATTGAATGGCCAAGAAATGGCAACGCCAAAAATATCCAAATAAATGGTAGCGCCTCCTTTATTGATTCTGCGTTAGCTCAGGATAAACAAACTGGTAAAGTTGTTATATTAGCTGATGTGATGCCATCAGGAGTTGGTAATAGTAATGCAGTTAAAACAGATTCGGGTTTTAAGGAGATAGAGGGTCAATATTTTGTGAAGCTTAAGAAAGAAGAAGATTCTAATTATAATTATTCTATTAGGGAAAACGGTAAGATATATGATGATAGAACCGGGAAGCCGACATCTTATTCAGTAAATGCAAAATATGAGTTGTTGGAGGATGGGCAGCCGTTAACTGTTGAACAGTATTCTGTAAAGTTTAACGGAGATACTCTAAATGAGTTTCATAATGGTATATTTGTTCCGATGAATATCTTTTATAAAGATTCTTTATTTAAGGTAGTTCCGACAAATTATATTGGGGTATCTACCAGCGATGATGGAGGAGAATCATGGGAGGATTTCAAATTGTTGCCACCATTTTTGGGAGTAAATCACAATGCGACGTATTTGAGTCCGGGACAAGGACTATCTCTTAAAAATAGTAATCGTTTGATATTTGCTACATATACTAGTGGCGAATTAACTTATTTGATTACTGAAGATGCAGGACAAACATGGAAAAAATCATCTGCTTCTGTACCATTTGCGAATGCAACTGCGGAAGCGCAAATGGTTGAACTTCGTGATGGTGTTATTAGAACATTTTTCCGAACAACAACAGGTAAGATTGCTTATATGACAAGTTATGATTCAGGAGATACATGGTCTGATGTTTCTTATTTGGATATGATAAAACAAACTAGTTATGGAACGCAAATTTCTGCCATTAAATATTCTCAGTTGATTGAAGGAAAGGAAGCGGTGTTGTTAAGTACCCCAAATTCAACAGAAGGACGAAAGGGTGGACAAATTTGGATTGGTTTGATTGATCCAGCAGATGATACCGTTAACTGGAAGTATCATTATGATATAGACTTACCCAAATATGGATATGCATACTCAGCAATTACAGAATTACCAAACAATCACATAGGTTTGTTATTTGAAAAATATGATTCATGGTCTCGTAATGAGTTACATCTAACTAATGTAGTACAGTATATTGATTTTGAAATTAAGGATTTATTAAAATAAAGGAGAAAAATAATGATTAATTATGGTGTAGTAGGTACAGGATATTTTGGAGCAGAGCTAGCACGTTCTTTAAAAAAAAATGATGGAGCAAAAATCACCCTTGTTTATGATCCGGATAATGCAGTTGAAGTTGCTGCAGAGTTAGAGGCTAATGTTGCAAAATCATTAGATGAATTGGTTTCTAGTCAAGACGTTGATTGCATAATTGTAGCAACGCCGAATTATCTGCATAAGGAGCCTGTTATAAAAGCGGCACAAAATGGCAAACATGTGTTTTGTGAAAAACCAATTGCTCTTTCCTATGAAGATTGTCGTGAGATGGTTAATACTTGTAAAAAGAATAATGTTATTTTTATGGCAGGTCACATAATGAATTTCTTTAATGGAGTCCACCATGCTAAGGAACTCATTAATGAAGGGGTTATTGGAGATGTATTATATTGTCATACTGCGCGTAATGGATGGGAAGAGATGCAAACATCTGTTTCATGGAAAAAAATTCGTGAAAAATCAGGTGGACATCTGTACCATCATATCCACGAATTAGATTGTGTGCAGTTTATTATGGATGGAATTCCTGAGACGGTTACTATGACTGGTGGTAATGTGGCTCATGTTGGTGCAGGTTTTGGTGATGAAGATGATATGATTTTTGTTAATATGGAATTTTCAAATAGACGTTTTGCAATTTGTGAATGGGGCTCAGCTTATCGGTGGGGAGAACATTATGTTCTTATTCAAGGGACAAAAGGCGCTATTAAATTGGACATGTTTAATTGTAAAGGAACATTAAAAATTGATGGCAAAGAGACCCATTTCTTAGTTCATGAATCCCAAGAAGAGGATGATGACCGTACTCGAATTTATCATAGTACAGAAATGGATGGGGCAATTGCATATGGTAAACCAGGAAAGCGCACTCCAATGTGGTTATCTTCTATTATTGAAAAGGAAATGCGTTTCTTACATGGCGTTATGAGAGGACAGGCTGTTGACGATGAGTACAAAAAATTGTTGACAGGTGAGGCTGCACTTGAAGCGATTGCTACTGCAGATGCATGTACTATTTCTATCAAGGAGGATAGGAAGGTCAAACTGTCAGAGATTATGAAGTAGTATTTTTTAGAGACTAACTGTATGAAGTCAAGCTTTAAAAACAAGCGTTGAAGAGTTTCTGGTTAAATTTATTTATAACAAATAAATTTAACCAATTCTATAAAAATTTTTCTAGGGATAGGTAGTATTAGAGAGGTGAGCCTAAATTTTACTTGAGTCTCAATTTCTAAGGTGTTATTAACTGTTCCAATTGAATTTCTGGTACATTCTTGAATCTCAATTGTTTTTTCTCTTCCAAATTTTTTCCAGAAGATTTAGAGGATAACGAGATCAAAGTTGTTGAATATGCTGCTGAAATAGCTTTAGCTAAAGGGAAATTTTTAGTAATTTATATATTGCTTTTTGATGGATGGGGCAAACACAGGATGTAAGTTCGGGAAAAACAATATCAATGACATGAGAAAATTGAGTTTTATCCTTGAATAATCATTCTCTTAAGTACTTACGCATTTTGGTGAATGCGTAAGTTTTTCTTAGTTTTGATCATTTGCTCAGAAGGGTTGTCTGTCTGGTTTAGAAAGAAATAGCGGTAGCATGAGCAGCGATTTTATCAGTTTTGGTTTTACGTAAAGTCGTTGCTTTGCTAAAAAGATTTGTAATTAAATGTATCCTTATTTGATATCAAGTATCAAATAAATGTGTTGTCTAATTCAGTAATAATTAAACAAATAGTTGTGGTTATAGTATCTAGATAAACCGATGAGTGAAAGCCCTGTAGATGAAAAATAGCCACATCATTTATACAATTATACGGCTCATAAATAATGAGTTGAGAAAGGAAAATACATAAAAACATATTTTTTATGTAAGGTGAGTATATGCGTGATTTAAGTAAATATTTTGGTGTAATTCCAGCTTTTTATGCTTGCTATGATGATACTGGTAAAGTTAGTCCAGAACGTGTAAGAAGATTAACATATTTTTTTATTAAAAAAGGTGTTAAAGGATTATATATTAATGGTTCTTCTGGTGAATGTATTTATCAAAGCGTGGAAGATCGTAAAATGGTTCTGGAAAATGTTATGGATATTGCCAAGGGAAAGCTCACTATTATCAATCATGTTGCTTGTAATAATACTAAAGATAGTGTAGAGCTGGCAAAACATTCAGAGATTTTAGGAGTGGATGCGATTGCTGCTATTCCACCAATTTATTTTCGATTACCGGAACACTCAATTTGCAAATATTGGAATGAGATTAGTGATAGCGCACCTAATACCGATTTTATTATATATAATATTCCTCAATTGGCAGGGATTTCATTGACTTCTAGTCTCTATCAGGAGATGTTGAAAAATCCTCGTGTTATTGGGGTGAAAAATTCATCTATGTCAGTTCAAGATATTCAAACCTTTATATCTATTGCGGGGAATAATTGTGTTGTATTTAATGGTCCAGACGAACAATTTATTAGTGGTCGCCTTATGGGAGCAGTAGGTGGAATCGGTGGAACCTATGGGGTTATGCCTGAGCTGTTTTTAAAGTTGGATAATTTATTGTTGAATAAAGAATGGAATCAAGCAAAAAAATTACAATATCGCATCAATGATATTATCTCTTTGATGTGTTCAGGTGAGGGGCATATGTATGCGATTATTAAGGAGATTCTAAAATTAAACGAAGGCTTAGAATTAGGCTCTGTACGTAAGCCGTTGGCATCTGTTACTATTGCGGATAATGAAATTGTTATTTGTGGTGCTAAATTAATTCGAGATGCTATTGAAGAATTTTGTAAATGATTATTTTTTCAGTTGCAAGTTGGATAAGGGGATAAGATAATGACGTATTATTTAACAATTGATATTGGCGGAACATTTATAAAATTGGGGATTCTTGATTCGAATGAACACTTTCTTGAACAAGATAAAATCAAGACTTATGCTCACAAAGGTGGACCTCATATCTTAAAAACTGTAAAAGAGTTAGTTAAATGGTATAAATCGAAATATCGATTAGAAGGTATTTGTATTTCTACAGCTGGCATGGTGGACCCTATTGAAGGGAAAGTATTTTATGCTGGACATCGAATACCCAATTATGCAGGAACTTGTTTCAAGCGAGAGATAGAAACAGAGTTTAATATTTTATGTGAAGTAGAGAATGATGTTAATTGTGCAGGGCTTGCCGAATCTATATCTGGTTCCGGGATAAACAGTAATATTAGTATTTGTTTAACAATAGGAACAGGTATTGGAGGCTGCTTACTAATCAATAATCAACTATTTCATGGTTCTAGTTATTCTGCTTGTGAGGTAGGATACATTCGAGTTTCAGATGGTTTGTTTCAAGATGTAGCCTCAGCAAGTGAATTGGTTCGATTTGTTGCTCAACAAGAGAATGATTTAGAAAGTAAATGGTCAGGAGTAAGAATTTTTGAAGAAGCAAAACAAGGCAATGTTAATTGTATTTTAGGGATAGAACGAATGATTAACTATTTAGCTGAAGGAATTGCTAATATATGTTATGTTGTAAATCCTGAAACAATTATTTTAGGAGGAGGTATTATGTCCCAAACAGAATATTTATCAGACAAAATTACACATGCTGTAAATAAACATCTTGTACCGTCATTGACAGCTAATGTTGTTTTTGCTAAACACAAAAATAGTGCTGGGATGCTCGGAGCATATTATCATTTTATGCAGAAAAGATAATAGTAGAGTATCTAGTTATTATTGCTTTTCCTTAGTAGATATATGGTGTTATTGGATTGGAGGAGGGGCTATAGTAATAAAATTTGTTCCCGTATGTTCTACAACAGTGAGTTTAAATTTTGCCTTCTCCAGTTAAGTCTGCCATCCATGATTCTCATTGATCTTTATCCAATACTTAATTAAGAAGCAATTTATTTGATATTTATATACAAGATATTGATAATCTTATTTTTTGTTTAAATAGTTTTTTGTTAATAGTGAAAATGGGACTGAAGAATCAATTCTGATTCTTCAGTCCCATAAATTATAGAGTACTTTTACGTTCTATTCAGATCAACGGGTAGGCTTGCTGTTTTTTTGACAATTTTGCAATCAAGCCATTTGCAGATGTAGTGGGCTGCTACTTCTGAAAATGACTTGATTGCAAAAATAAAATTAACAAAGAAATTCAAGATGAAAACCTCTTAAATGGTTTCAATCTGATAGGAGTTTTGAAAAATGATCGACTTTTTGGCAACATCAAAAACTGGAACAGATTAGCCGTGATATTTAGTTGCTTTATCAATTATCTAATCAAAGTCAATCGGTAACTCAAGAAAGTCTTAGGATTATCGTTATCTGTCTTCAAGACAAGTATCTAGGACAGAGGTGTATTTTGCAATAGATTTTTACAAAAAAATGCAGCCGAAAGTGCAGAGTTTTGCTGCAACTGTTTTTTCCTTCAATATGATTTAGGTAATGAATTTTTCAACCTGAAACTTTCGCCTTTAAATCCAATAATATGTGCGTGATGGATTAGCCGGTCAACGAGAGCGGCTGTTAAACGAGAATCCATAAATACTCGATTCCATTGACTGAACTCTAGGTTGGAGGTAATAATAATACTTTTTTGCTCATACCAATCTGAAATCAGTTGGAAAAGCAGTTCCGCTCCTTCTTTGGTTAAGGGGAGATAACCCATTTCATCTAGAATGATTAATTCTGTTGTTTCGAATCCTTTCTTGAACCTAACTAGCTGTTGCTTTTTTAAGGCACTTTCTAGTTGTTCAACGAGGTTGTTCACTCGGAAAAATTTGGTTGGCACACCTTCATTACAAGCTTTTCTTCCTAATGCAATCGCTAGATGTGTTTTCCCTGTACCAGGAGAGCCCACACAAACAATGTTTTCTTGTCTTTTTAGAAAATCAAGAGAGATAAGACTCTCCTTATCTAGATGAGCTGGTAGAAAAATATCTTCATGCCATTCATAGTTTTTTAGTGACTTTGGTACAGGAAATTTGGCTAATTTTTCCATCCGTTCTAATTTGATTCGTTGCCTGGTTTCAAGTTCTAAACGGAATAGATCGGTAATAAATTGTTCTGGAGCTTCGAAAGAAGCTCTTGGTAAGTTCGTGATGATATGACTTAATCTGAGCTTTTTACAATAATCTTCTAGGTTCTGTCTAGTCATTTATAGGGTCCTCCTGATTTTGTAAGTGCGTCATAATTTGACCAATTGACATCAAAGTCAGAGGGGGCATCCTCTTGAACAACTAACTCATAGAATTGTTCATTGATTTGTTGGATGTCGTAGGTTGTCAATAAACTCAGTATTTGATGGATACGTCTGTATTTGATGTGATTATTATTAATCGCCAGATAATTTTGAAGTCGTGCTGGTAAGTATTTCCAATACCTCGAATAACTAGCAACATTCAGCTTATCACTCCATTGTTTTAAGATATCGCTCCACGGAATCAATCGCTTTTTGTTCATATAAGGACGATAGTCATTCATTAAGAGTTCTCCATGCGGCGTAAGGACTTTGAATTTATTCCAAGTCAAAACAACAGTTAATTGAGAATACCCGTATGCTTTAGGAATATGAATAATTGTTTGATCCAATTTGATTTCGTGATAGCGATTTAGTTTGATTTCTATTTCTATTTCTTTAAACATTGGGTAATCCTCCTTTGGAAAAGAATATAGCATCTTACTTTCTTTATTCCACAAGTCTTCGATTAATTGATGTTTGGAATAATGTGTTCTCTTTCGATCTGTTTTCAGGTGTTCTTCAAGTTGTTTATTTAGGGATTCAAAAGAGTCCATGATTGGCGAAGTCGAGAAAAAATTGTATCGAACATAGCCAACTTTATTTTCGACATGCCCTTTTTTATGCCCACTACGTGGGTTACAGACTTGAACATCACAACCGTAATGAATGGTGAATCGTAAGAATTCATTACGGTTGTGATGTTCAAACTTTGATTTTGTTTTTTTCACTGCTGGAGTTAAGTTATCTATTCTGATCGTTTTTGGAACGCCTCCGCATTGCTTAAATAGTTGTTTTAATGCTTCCAGGAAACATTCTTGGTTTTGAGATGGCATGGCACTTGCGAACGTCGCATTACTATAAGGGAATGACAGAATAAGAAGCTGAATATCTTTCATATGATCTTCATGCATGACTTCCATTGTTCCAAAATCGACCTGTGCTTCTCCGATTGGATGATCTAGGCGATCGACAGCTTTGTAATTCATTTCGTCATAACGCTGTTTTTTCCATTGAGAAATATAGATACAAACTGTTCGATAGGAGCCAGGAAAACCCAAAGGTTTCAATTGTTCATGAATAGATTTAGCAGTCCTACGGAGTTTTTTACGTAAACGGAGGTCTTCTTCTAGCCAACTACCAATAATTTCTTCCCAGCCATCATCCATCATAGATTTATTTTTTCGAACAGGATCTGCAATGAATAACTGATCACTATCGGCGTATTTTTTCGCTGTTCGCCAATTGATATTCATTGTTTTTCTTATTTGATTGATTGACTGATCACGATTATTTCTCAAATGTTTTATTGTTTTGATATCATCCAAAGTTAACAACCTTTCTGTACCTCCATCATTAAGTCATTAAGACTTATGATGGAAGAAAACTAGTTCACAGTCAAACTGCTGCATAGTTGTGTACTTTCGGCTGCATTATTGTGTACTTTTATTTTGCACTACACAGACAGAGGAGAAATTGATATGGTTGTGACTAAACATTTTGCGACACATGGCAAGAAACAGCGGAAAATTTAGTTAAGTATATCATCAATTCAGCTAAGATCCAGAACCTCAAATTGATTTCAGGGTTTGTTTTTCATAGCTACATTGATTTTGCGACTTATGATGGGCTAGTTGAGATGTACCAGATTAATTTTAAGATGAACGATCATTTATACGACAGTCGTAATGACCGCATGGAAAGACGGCAGAAAAGCATTCATGCGCATCATATCATTCAAGCTTTTTCACCTGAGGATAAGGTGACTCCTGAAGAAGTCAATCAGCTAGGATATCAATTAGCTATGGAATTAACTGGTGGACAGTTCAAGTTTATCGTGGCAAACATACCGACAGTGACCATCTGCATAATTATATCTTAATTAATGTCATCGATATTCAATCTAATAAAAAGTTTCGATGGGACAATGAAAGTCAGCGAAACTTGAGAATGATTTCTGATCGATTGTGTAAGGAAGCAGAGGTAAAAATCATAGTTCCTGACCGTTATTTGCATACAAAATTTGAAGTCTATAAACGAAGCAACTTTCGTTATGACTTGAAGCAGCGACTTTGTTTTTTTGTGGAACAGTCGTCTGACTTTGACGATTTTTTGAGAAAGGCAAAGCAACTTCACCTTAGAATAGATTTTTCAGGAAAACATAGCACTTTTCTAATGACAGATAGTAAGATGAAGCATCCTGTTCGTGGCAGTTAGATGAGTGAGAACAGTTTTCTAAAAGTTATTTTGAATTGTACTTTGTCAAACGAGAGATTTGTGATCGACTGGATTTCCTCTTACCACGAGTGAAGACTTTTGATGAACTTATTCAAAAAGCACACCAGTTGGGGCTAACGATTTCTCCTAAAGTCAAGTATGTTGATTTTACCTTTGATGGGATGACCATTTCTGGACAGAAGCTGCGTGATAATGTTTTCTATAGCGTATTCTATTTTCAAGATTATTTTGATAACAAAAGGGAAGTGGATCTGTTAGAGGGTGACTGGCTTCATCAGTTTAAGTATTACCAAGAGGAAAAGTGAAATGCTGTTTATGAATTTGAGTTGGTTCTTTTGGAACGCCAGATTGAAAAAGTAGTCAATGACGGTATTTTTATCAAAGTTTCTTATGACATTGGTAAAGAAGGGATGGTCTTTATCTAAAATAGACAACTGGATATTAAGGATAAGGATAACAGGAGAGATTATCACATCTATATTAGGGAAACGGCTAAATTTTTTTGTAGCACTTGGGGTTCAGGAGGAGTCTTATATTTCTATTAAAGATAATCTGATTTAAGAAATAGCTCAACTAAACGAAAAAATAGCCACCCTAAATCGAATGGCTAAAATTCTGATTAACTTGGATAGTGACGATGTTGATTTTGATGAGATTTAGTAAAAAGCAAAGGAATAGGTTAAATATATCCTAAAATATTGATTTTTATCGTATTAGATGTTACATAAAAAACAAGAGGTGATGAACATGCAAATAAATATTGAAAACTTAGTACCAATTACAGAAGCTAACCAAAATTTTTCTAAGGTGGCTCGGATGGTGGATAGTAACGGAACAGCTGTTATTCTGAAAAATAATAAACTTAAATATATCTTAGTGGATTATCAAACCCTAGTAAATGCTGAAAATGAGGAAACAGTTGTAGCTGATCAAGCAACCGTTGATGACATTGTAAATTCTATTTTGCCCCGTCATTTGGATGCCTTTAAGGTATTAGCAAAATGAAACGATTAACAACAGATCAGATAGTTGCCCTACATAGCCAATTGATTCAAGCTACTGGTGGTTTAGATGGTGTCATAGATAAAGGCTTGGTTGAGTCCTCGCTTACCAATGTCTTTGAAATGTATATTCTGACCGAAGGTCTAAGATTACATTCCATGGGATTAGCTTAGATCCAATCATCAAAAACTGTAGGAACTACGGGGATAGCTTGGTCAATAAGAGAAACCGCTGTGAGTAAAGAAATACGCTTGCAAGTATGCTCTATTCCCAAGAATCTCGTGACTTTAGTCATGAGAGGTTCAAGAAAATGATTTAATTCCCCAATACTTAAAAAAGAAAAATCAATCTAGTTTCTTTAATGGTCAAAACATCACCAAAGGTATTGGATTTTTAAATAAATTTTTGTAGAATAAAATTATCATATATGGATTGGAAAGTGTCAACAACTAGTACTATAACTACAAAATCATATGATTTTATCTGGAGAATCCTGCCCCAATATCCTAATGAGAATAGTAAATACACTTGGAAAACTAAAAACTACTAAAATAAATAACCTAATATAATAGACAGCAAAAATTTTGTGAGTGATTTTTATGAAGAAAAATACAAAAGATTTATCAAACAAGCAATTTGGTTGGTTATCTGTACAGTATCCTTTAGAAGTACGTAAACGTGGTCATATAGTCTGGCACTGTAAGTGCAAATGTGGGACTCAAGTAGATGTTATTGGAAGCTCGTTAGTTAATGGTAATACTCAATCTTGCGGGTGTTTAAAGCACTCAAAGAAAATTATTAAAGACCTGAGTAATCAGCGGTTTGGACGATTGATAGCAAAATATCCACTGAATAAAAAGAAGAACGGAAGTATCTATTGGTACTGTAAATGTGATTGTGGGAAATATGTAGAGGTACTGTCACGGAATCTTAGTTCAGGGTGCACGCGCTCATGCGGTTGTTTAAGAAGAGAACGAGTTGGAAGAAGAAGCAAAGATTTGACTAATAAAAAGTTTGGACGATTGACAGCAAAGTATCCACTAAGTAAAAAGAAACATGGAAGTAAATATTGGTACTGTGATTGTAATTGTGGAAAAAGTATTCAAGTATTGGCGCGTAGTCTATGTTCTGGCAGAACGCGCTCATGTGGATGCTTAAGAAGACAGAAACGATCCTAAGAATATAGAAATTGAAAAAATCAGACACGTTGATGAGCTTTTTGTGATTTTGCTATACTCTTTAGATTTGTGATGCCTATTAATGAAGTATAAGGTAGCGCTCTTTTTGGGTGATTATATGTGATGGAAGAAAAAGCGATGTTTGAGAAGCACCGGCAATTAGTTTTTAGTGGCTCTTCAACATTTAGGTTCGTCGACATTTAGTGTTGGTAGAGAAAGATACAACTGAAAATTTAGTCATAACCAGTTAGGCAGAGTGCTTAACTGGTTTTTGTTTGGAAGATCAAGTTTTGAATGAGATAGATTCTTGCTCGAAAGTTATGGGAATTTCGATAGCCGTAGGCTACTCGTTTTATCACCTTTATCTTGTTGTTTGTTCCTTCCTTCTAATGCACCATTACTATACAGGGGTTTAAAACATATTGAATCCTTAATTTGTATTTATTTAAATGGATAGGCTACAATTAACTAGACAGAAAAATTAAGGTGTGTAGACTAGAAGAAAACATACCAGGAGGAATTTTTATGTCTAAGAGAACACGAAGAACTTTTTCACAAGAATTCAAGCAACAAATCGTCAATCTTTACTTAGCTGGAAAGCCACGTGTAGAAATCATTCGAGAATATGAACTAACGGCTTCAGCATTTGACAAATGGGTAAAGCAATCTAAAACGAGTGGTTCATTCAAAGGAAAAGATAATCTTACGCCTGAACAAAAAGAATTGTTAGAACTACGTAAAAGAAACCAGCAATTAGAAATGGAAAATGATATTTTAAAGCAAGCAGCGCTGATATTCGGACGAAGAGACAAGTAATCGATGCGAATAAGCATCTTTACCCTATATCAGCGATGTGCAGAATATTAGGTCTATCACGTCAGTCCTATTATTATCAATCAAAACCAAAGAAAGACGAATCAGAACTTGAAGAAGTAGTCGCTGAAGAATTTATCCGCAGCCGAAAGGCCTACGGCTCAAGAAAAATAAAAAAAGCCTTATCAAAACGAGGCATTCGGATCAGCCGACGAAAAATTAGTAGAATCATGAAAAATAGAGGATTAAAATCGAGCTATACTGTTGCTTATTTTAAAGTACATCATTCTACTTGCAATGAAGCCAAAACGACAAACGTATTGAATCGTAAATTCTTAAGAGACAACCCATTAGAAGCGATCGTAACAGACTTGACTTATGTACGAGTCGGGAAAAAATGGAATTATATCTGTTTCATTTTGGATCTGTTCAATCGAGAAATTCTCGGCTATTCTTGTGGAGAACATAAAGATGCCATTCTAGTAAAAAAAGCATTTAGCCGTATCAAACAACCTCTGACAGAGGTTGAGATTTTTCATACTGATCGTGGAAAAGAGTTTGATAACCAAGCTATTGATGAATTATTAACAACTTTTGACATCAATCGATCATTGAGTCATAAAGGCTGTCCTTTTGATAATGCCGTAGCTGAATCAACTTATAAGTCGTTGAAAGTAGAATTTGTCTATCAATACACATTTGAAACCTTACAACAATTGGATTTGGAGTTATTTGACTATGTCAATTGGTGGAACCACCTTCGGTTGCACGGTACACTTGGCTACGAGACACCGGTTGGTTACCGTAACCAGAGATTGGCGCAGCGAATCCTTGATAATGAGCTCGGATGTGCTAACGCTAGCGAGGCAGTCTAACTTTAACTGTTAGCTCCTGCCGAAGATCGTCACATCCGAGGAGGCTCATTGTCAAGGACAATCGGAATAGCATACGGAAGGAAGTTCTGCACCTTATAAAATTTGTCAAAAAAACTGTTGCCATTCCAAAAAATGAAAATGAGACTGAAGAATGTACCATAAATTATAGAGTCGTTTTTTATGCTATAATCAACTTCAATAAATTGGGGATATATTTTTAGGAGAGACGATGATATGATTAAAATTTATTATCTTTCTAGTACTAATTCGGGTTGTACGGCAATAAAATGGTTGGAGAATCACAATCTGCGATATGTTGTTCGAAAGATTACCAAAAAAAATCCGATTGAAGTACACGAAATAAAGAAAATTTTAGCCCTTACTGAAAATGGATTTGATGATTTGATCAATTCTAGGACAAAAAAATACCAGGAGTTAGAAATTAATGAAAATGAGTGCTCTACAGAATTTTTAATCGAAATACTCATAAAGAATCCTTCAGTGATGAAGCTGCCTATTATAATCGATGAAAAAAAGATAGTCATTGGATTTAATGAGAATGAAATAAGATGTTTTTTAACAAAGGAATATAGACATACGCAATTATTGGAAAATAGTGGTTATTTTTTAGAAGAATAATTGTAAGGAAAAAATTTTAGGGTGTTCCATAAATTATAGGGCCCAAAAATTGTAGCTATATTTGTATTTTCTGCCTTTCTTAAGTTAATGATCTAGTCTACGTTTTGTCAAACTACGTTAGACACCTCTTACGTAGTTTATTACAAAGAATAAGTTTTTTCTTTTTTTAAAACTGGATATGCTAAAATAAGAGTGGATATATCAACTTTAAATAAGAGATAGGAGTGTATCTTTTTGGGTGCAGAATTAAATTACAAGTTATTTAGTGCGGCAGATAATCTCCGTAGTAAAATGGATGCGTCAGAATATAAAAATTATTTATTGGGACTGATTTTCTATAAATATTTATCCGACCGATTGTTGGAACAAGTGGTTCTTTTAGCAGATGAATCCTTAGAGGAATATGATACGGTAAGTAAACAAACGATGTTGTATCGTGAATTACTTTCAGATGAAGAATCAAAAGAAGATCTGATTGCAACAATCGTTGATATTTTGGGGTATGCGATTTCGCCAGAGTATCTTTTCAATGTCTTAGCAGATCAAGCAAAACAAGCAACGTTCCAATTGAATGATTTAAATAAAGCCTTTGTGCAATTGGCATCTACCTACAATCAATTTAATGGGTTATTTGATGATGTGGATCTCCAATCAAAAAAACTAGGAACAGATGAGCAACAACGAAACGTGACGATTACCGAAGTCATTAAGAAATTGAATGACGTGGAAGTTTTAGGTCACGATGGGGACGTGATCGGGGATGCGTATGAATTTCTGATCAGTCAATTTGCTTCAGAAGCAGGGAAGAAAGCCGGAGAATTTTACACGCCTCATATGGTTTCTGATATGATGGCGCAAATCGTAACGCTCGATCAAAAGGAACGACGATTCTTTAGTGTTTTTGATCCAACGATGGGTTCAGGTTCATTGATGTTAAACGTACGTAACTACTTAACACACCCAGATAACGTTAAATATCATGGGCAAGAACTAAATACAACGACATACAATCTAGCAAAAATGAACTTGATTTTACATGGGGTAGATGCCGAAGAAATGAATCTCCGCAATGGGGATACGTTGAATAAGGACTGGCCAACAGATGAACCTTACACATTTGATGCAGTAGTAATGAACCCACCTTATTCGGCTAATTGGTCAGCAGATACGACCTTCTTAGACGATTCTCGGTTTAATCGTTATGGAAAATTAGCGCCAAAATCCAAAGCAGATTTTGCGTTTCTTCTTCATGGTTTCTATCATTTGAAGGAAACAGGGACTATGGCATCGTCTTGCCACACGGAGTTTTATTCCGTGGCGCTGCAGAAGGGGTCATTCGTCAAAAATTATTAGAAGACGGCAGTATTTATGCTGTGATCGGTATGCCTGCGAACTTGTTCTTTGGGACATCGATTCCAACGACGGTGATTGTATTGAAGAAGAATCGTCAAACTCGAGATGTATTATTCATTGATGCTAGTCGTGAATTTGTTAAAGGGAAAAATCAGAATAAATTATCGGAAGAAAACATTCAAAAAATCCTCGAAACCTACGCTGAAAGAAAAGATGTCGAGAAATACGCTCATTTGGCAACCTTTGATGAAATCAAAGAAAATGACTATAACTTAAATATCCCACGCTATGTCGATACGTTTGAAGAAGAAGAACCAATTGATATGGTTCATGTCGGAAATGACATCAAGAAGATACGACAAGAACAGCAAGTGCTAGAAAAAGAACTTTTAGAAGCTATCTCTTCCCTGCAAACAACACCTGAAAATGAAGCGTGGTTACAAGGTGCGCTGGAGGTGTTTAAGCATGAGTAATGATACACGACCAGAAATCCGTTTCCCAGGATTTACAGAGGATTGGGAAGAGCGGAAGTTGGGGGAATTGACTGAATCATTCGACGGGAAACGTGTTCCTATCGATTCAGATCTTCGTATTTCAGGTAAATACCCTTATTATGGTGCTACGGGAATTATCGATTATGTCGATGATTATATATTCAATGGTGAATACGTTCTACTTGCTGAAGATGGAGCAAATATTATTATGAGAAATTATCCAGTAGCTTATTTGACCCAAGGTAAGTTCTGGTTAAACAATCACGCTCATATTATGCGCATGAGAAATGGAAGTAACTATTTTTTAGTTCAAGTATTAGAAAAAATTGATTATAAGAAATACAACACGGGAACAGCACAACCTAAATTAAATAGTAAAATAGTAAAAAATATTGAACTTAAAATTCCGCATATTGAAGAACAACAACAAATTGGTAACTTCTTCAAGCAACTCGACGACATCATCGCTCTTCATCAGCGCAAATTAGATTTGCTGAAGGAAACGAAAAAAGGATTCTTACAAAAAATGTTCCCTAAAAACGGAGCAAAAGTGCCAGAAATCCGGTTTCCTGGATTTACGGAAGCTTGGGAACTGTGTAAGTTGGGAAGAATTTTTGATGTTCATACTGACTTCGTATCAAATGGTAGTTTTCAATCTTTAAAAAATAATGTAAGATTTTATAACGATGAAAATTATGCCTATATGATACGTTTGCAAGATGCAAGTAATAATTGGCGTGGTCCTTGGCTATATACTGATAAACACGGATTCGATTTTCTAAAAAAATCAACTGTATACGAAAATGATATTCTCATGTCAGATAGAGGGACGATTGGTAAGTTTTTCTTAGTTCCTAAATTAGATAGACCCATGACATTATCATCTAATGCTGTATTACTAAGAAGCTCTAATTGTAATAATAATTTTATTTATTATATGTTAAATACAATAGATATTGGTAATCAAATAAAGAAACGTACAACTCCTGGAGTTCAGCCTATGATTAGTAAAACAGAATTTAAAAAAATAATAACTAAATTACCTGTTAAAGAAGAACAAAAAAAAATCGGTAACTTCTTCAAACAACTCGATGACACCATTACCCTTCACCAACGTAAGTTAGATTTACTAAAAGAAATGAAAAAAGGCTTTTTACAAAAGATGTTTGTCTAGGAGGGAAGAAGAATGAAAATTAGTCACCGTGAGGAAGCGGAAGTCGAAGAACAGTTGATCCGTGTACTGGGGGAAGGACATAATCAGTGGACGTATCGTCCGGATCTAAAATCAGAAGAAGATCTTTGGGTCAATTTACGCCAAAAAATCATGTCAAATAATCAAGCAGAACTGAATGATTCTCCTTTGACCGACAAAGAGTTTGAAACGATCAAAACCGAATTATTGCTACGAACGAAAACCCCATTTGATGCTGCGAAATGGTTAAAAGGTGAAAATGGGATGGCTCGGATCACGATTGAACGGGAAGATCCACAATTGGGTTCTGTCTCACTTATCCTTTATTCCAATCAAGACATTGGTGGAGGAATCTCTACTTATGAAGTGGTCCATCAAATTGCAAAACGTGGAAGTAACATAGAAGCACGGGATCGACGTTTTGACGTCACCTTATTAATCAATGGATTACCGATTGTCCAAATCGAGTTGAAACAAGTAACTGCAAAAGATGGTTTTTATCAAGCCTTTAATCAAATCAAAAAGTATGCAGAAGAAGGCATGTTTCGGAATAATATCTTTTCGACCTTGCAGTTGTTTGTGGTTTCCAATGAACAAACCACTCGTTATTTTGCAAATGCCTTACCGAAAGACTTACACCCTAAGTTTTTATTTAGTTGGCGAACGAAAGACAATGAAAAAGTAGAAAACTTATATGAATTTTGTAAACAAGTATTAAATATTCCGGATGCCCATCGCTTGATTGCGGATTATACGATTGTCAGTGAAGATCAAGACAATAAAACCCTCATGGTGTTACATCCTTATCAAGTACATGCGATTCAAGCCTTGTTTATTGCCGCAAATAAACATCAATCAGGGTATGTGTGGCATGCGACTGGTTCAGGAAAGACGTTGACTAGTTTTGTATCTACTAAGCTTTTAGCACGAAAATCGGGGATCGATCGAACGATCATGTTAGTGGACCGCAAAGATTTAGATAATCAAACCACCACAGAGTTTACGAAATTTGCTTCGGAATTTAATACTGGGATTTCTTCCGGGAACGCCAAAGCGAATAGCTTGATCGTGGGAACAGGAAGTGCCAAAGAGTTAAGTGAAACCCTGTTGGCAGATGCCAATGCAAATGTTGTAATCATTACAACCCGTCAAAAACTAGATGCGGCGTTGAAATATGCAAAGAAACAAGAAGAGAAAAAAGGAACCAATCGCTTCCAAAAATTAATGGGGCAACATATCGTGTTTGTAGTAGATGAGTGTCATCGAGCGCTAAGTGCTGAAAATATGGAAGAAATCAAAAAAATGTTTCCGAAATCCACTTGGTTTGGCTTTACAGGTACACCGATTTTCCCTGAGAATCGGAAACAAGCCAAAGGGCAATTGGCACGTACGACCCATGATCAGTATGGAGAGGTCTTGCACACCTATACCATCAAGAATGCATTAGAAGATGGCTCGGTTTTAGGATTTCAAGTAGAGCATGAAAACACCGTGGAGCCGACTTCATTAGAGAATAAAATCTATCGGAAATTAAAAGAAGTAGAAACATATGCAGAGTATTCATCAGAACAGATCAATCGTATGATTGATCAAATGGAGCCTGTCAAAAAAGAAAGTTATTTGGACCCTACTGTTTTTGAAGCAGATGAACATATACAAAAAGTCATTCATAAAATGTTCCGTCCAGACAATGCCTATACAAAATTTGATTTTCGAAATGGCCGTCCAACGAAATCTGCAATCTTAACCACGAGTTCCATTGACATGGCCAAAAAGTATTATCGGGCCATAAAAGAGATGTCGAAAGAGCCTGATTGGTTAACAAAAGAGTTTCCCAATCAGCCCATTCGTGAAGGACGAACGATGGAGGATCCTGATTTTCCACGAATCGCTATTACCTATTCATTAGAAGAAAATAGCCGAGATTCAAGCGCCCAACAAGAAGAAATGCAAAAAATTATTGAGGAATATAATCAGTATTATGATACTGCCTGGTCACTAGCAGACATTGAGCGTTATAACGGAGACATCAATAATCGTTTGGCACGAAAAAGAGCGGAATTCAAACAATTTGGGAAACAAATTGATTTAGTGATCGTAGTGGATCGTCTATTGACAGGTTTTGACGCCCCTACGATTCAAACCCTATTTGTGGATCGTAATCTAGAGTATGCAGGATTGATCCAAGCTTTTTCACGTACAAACCGTACGTATCCTGAAAAGACAAAAGGATTGATTGTGACGTTTCGTAAGCCAGCGACAATGGAGAAGAATGTCGAGAATGCGACAAAACTGTATTCAGAAGCTAAAGAAGAATCGGGCTTGATTTATCCAAGTTACCAAGAATCCAAAAAAAGATTCAAGCAAGCATATCGTAAGTTAAAAGAGGTTTCATCCATGGAATCCATTGATGAACATACGCCACTTGAAACTCGTATCGAATATGTCAAAGCATTCCAAGAATTGAATCGTGCTTATGAATCGTTAGTGACTTATGACGATTACAATGATGACATGGTGCAATCTTCAACTTTGAACAATCAAATTCAACTTTTGGAAGAACAAATTGGCGTGTACGAGACCGTGAAGGGTTCCTTAATAGAGGAAGAACCAGAAAAAGAGGGAGAAGATTTTTCAACGATCGAATTTTATAGTGAAAATACCACTAAGTTGTATGATATTGATTCAACTTATATTGATCAATTACTAGGAACTTATGCTGCAAATAGTTCAGATGCACGAGAAGAAATTGAAAAAGCTTTGGCGAAATTGAATAAAACAGAAGGAGTCAAAGAAGTTTACCGACAAATTTTAAATGCATTTGATGCGGGGACTTTAAATAGTAATGAAGATATTTTTGTTATTAAACGTCGCTATTTTACACAAGCGAGTGATGAGTTGATTCATGCCTTTTCTAATGAGTGGTTTGTCTCTGAGAAAGAATTACATGTTTCTAATTTGCAATATATATCAGGTGAAGAGTCAATTCCTAATATAAAAGTAATTATCAACAGTAAGGATTACGAAAGATATAAAGCCAAAAATCCAGAAGCGAAGCCATTTAAATACCCACAAGAAATGAAGCGAGCATGGCGTAAAATGTTAGACGATGAGTTGATTCCTCTTGAGAATGAATTGAGATGAACGGGAAGAGTTAAGAAGTTTGTACAATTCAAAGATGGAAGGTATGTTATTTCCTATGGATTTACTAAAAAAAACGGAGCAAACATCAATGAGCGAACTCAAGCATGCAAAAGAACTCAGAGGGGAGTGGTTTATAAATGATGATTAAAAAATTGATTGAAGAAAAAAGATAAAGATTTTGCAGAAGCATATGACCGTGAAGGAAGAAAACTCGAAACTGAGATAGCTCTTTATCATGCTCAGAAGGAAGCAGGGTTAACTTAAGAGGTATAGAGCCAATAAAAAGAATTAGAAAGAAGGCCGTCCAAAGAGGGGGGGAACGATCGCTACAAGCACGCTTTGGATCTAATGGAAATGAACAGTGTGAGAGACGTTGAGAAGAAAACAAATATTTCATTGTCTACCTTGAAACGTATTAAGAGACAAGAAAAAGAAGAAAATTTAAAATTGACCAACAATGAATGAATTGAAAGGATCAAAAGTGATGATACAGGAAGGATTGATTTATGATTGCTCTATCGATGAGTTAGGTATTTTTCAAGTCCAAGTTCTAGATGTGTCAAATACAGCTGAGGTTTTAGTTCGTGTGGTGCGGTGTACAGTGAGACAAAGAGAAATATTAAAAAAGTTAGAGTATAGGATTCGAATCCCAGAGCAATGCTTGGTGAATCAATCCGAAGATTTTGCTCATGTAAAAACAGTCCTGTCCAAATAGTCCTTCTATTAACGTACGCTTAAACGTACGTTATAATGTTTTTAAGAAAGTCAAGTGTAAAGGAGAAGAACTTAGGGAATTGATTACACCAACAAATGCAAGAAAAAATCTTTATGGAATCATTAAGCATGCTGTGTCTGACAGTCAACCTATAGAAATTGCAAGCACAAAAGAGGAAGAAAGTGTCATAATGATTAGTAAGAGCGATTGGAACTCCTTACAAGAAACAATCTACTTACAAAATGTGGGTGTACTGGATCGGATCAAACACTTTGAGAATGAAAAAAGTGAAGACTTAGATGAAATTGATTGGGATATAATGTAAAGATTAAAAAGAATGCTTGCAAAGACTTGCCTAAATTGAAAAGTGTTGATCTAACTAGTAAATTTGATGAACTAATCAAATTTATAAAGGAAAATCCTTTTCAGACACCGCCACCGTACGAAAAATTAACTGGATTATCTTACCATTCAAGACGTCTAAATATCAAACACAGACTGGTTTACAGCATGGATGAAGAGAGTAAAACGATCACGCTTCTCTATGTTTGGTCACACTATGAACGTGGATTTTAATATGATAAACTATTTCTAGATTTACATAATTTAGACTTGCGTTGCGCGTTAATGAAGTTTCATGCAACGCTATTTTTTGGAGGGGGACTAAGTATGGATGAAAAAGATGTATTTAAGAAACGCTGGCAACTAGCTCCAAGTGAGCAAAGAGCGAGATACAAGAATCTGTTGTCCTCCTATCCTAGGATCAATTGGACTTATAAGGAAAAGAAGTACTTACTTTGGTTGTGTCAGCTCGATATAGATACCTTTGAAACATTTGAAGTGATCCTGAATAAAATTAAAAATAGTAATGACAAAAGAGTGAATTGAATCGACCATCAAAAGTTAGACCAAAAAATCTAACTTTTGATGGTCGTTATTATTGACTTTAGTCAGTTTCGTTCGCTTAGCGTATGAAACAAAAAACCGCACGTTTCTACGCGTGGACGAAATAGCTTTAGCGATAAAAAACTCCTTGTATATTTAAGATACTCAATTAATCAGCTATTCCGTTTTAACTAGCTGTTATTTTGTCTATAATTGAGCTAGACGCTATGGACTAGTATAACCTCCACCAGATTCCTTTGGAATACTGTTGTCGAAAGGCTCTGGCCACAGCTCTTTGTCACATTGTTAATAAGTTTGTTAGCGCATGACATCTGTTCGTGACGCTTGATTGATCACAAGGTTACATAGGCAAAGAGTAAGTGGAGCATAGCGTAAATTTTATCTGTCAGGAGTGGTCCTTATGTTGTACGTTGGAATAGATATTGCCAAGCACAAACATGACTTAGCGATCATTGATACTGAAGGAACGGTTTTTATCCGTCATCTTCAGATTGAAAATAATCGTGAAGGCTTTACGAAGCTTCAAATGACGCTTGCCAATTTGCAGAAAACAACCGGCGAAGAGATTCAAATCGCCTTAGAAGATACCGGTCATTATTGCTTTAATATCTTACGCTTCCTTCGGACGCAAGGGTACCCAACTTATAGCTATAATCCATACTTAATTAAAGAATTTGCCAAAAATCAAAGCTTACGAAAAACCAAAACCGATAAAAAAGACGCCATGACGATCGCTCGTAAATTACGAGCAGATCTTGATAAACAATCATTTAGTGCGAACCCCTCAATGATTGAGCTGAAATATTTAACCAGACACACAGCTAGATTAAGAGAGGACTGTACTCGAAAAAAAGTGAACTACACACGCATTTTAGATATTCTCTTTCCAGAATTAGCACCTTCTTTGGGTTCTTCTTCCGCGAAGTACCAATCCTATGTGTACGCAATCTTAAAAGAATACCCCTCTGCTAGAAAATTAGGAAATGCACACTTAACGAAGTTGACCAATCTCATTTCAACGCACTCAAAAGGTCACTTTGGAAAAGAACAGGCCGTCAAGCTCAAAGCACTCGCGCAAACCTCTATTGGTCAAGAGTCGCCAGCGTTAGAATTTGAACTCCTTCAAACTATTGATGCCATTCAGTACCTTACAACTATGAGAGACAAAGCCGAGAAGGAAGTTGCTCGATTAATGAGTGAAATCGATTCACCTATTTTAACGATTCCTGGCATTGGTTTTAAATTAGGGAGTGTCATTCTCGCCGAAATTCGAGATATTAATAATTTCCGATCGCCGAATCAATTGCTTGCCTATGCAGGCGCAGAACCTTCCATCTCTACGTCTGGAATGAATCAGACTGAAACTGGTCGAATGGTCAAACGAGGTTCCTCTCAGCTTCGCTGGGCATTGCATGAAGCCGCCAGACTCATGTCTATTTGGTCTCCGTCTATGCGTGTCTATTTCCAGAAAAAACTAGCAGAAGGAAAACACTACAATGTCGCAATCAGTCATGTTGTTCGAAAACTGGTACGAATCATTTATCAACTACTGAAAGATAATAAGCCTTATGAGGAGCAGAAAATGATTGTTAACTGATCTTTTCAAAAATCCCCTTTGCCTAAGGGTTCTTTGTCATGCCTTCAAATAATGTCAAAACTACGTTATTCAAACTTTTCATTTTGTGCTTGACTTAATATAGTTTGTCTTTCGATATACTAATAGTGGCTACCAACCGCATATCAGATCGAAAGGAGTTTTTTTTATGTCTAACGACGATAAAAGTTTAGCATATACCAGATGGAATTGTAAGGTTCACATAGTCTTCACCCCGAAGTATCGACGAAAAGTGATTTATGGAAAGTTAAGAGTAAGTATTGGTCAGATAGTAAGAAAATTGTGTGAGATGAAAGATGTTGAAATCATTGAAGCTCATGCAATGCCTGACCATATTCAACTGTTAGTAAGAATACCACCAAAGATCAGTATTTCTAGTTTTATGGGCTACTTAAAAGGACTAAGTGCAACCTTAATCCATGAAAAACATGCGAATTTGAAATATAAGTATGGGAATAAAAGCTTTTGGTCCAAAGGATACTACGTGAGTACGGTTGGGTTAAATCAAAAAACAATTGAAAAATATATTCGAGAACAAGAAGAGATGATCGAATAAGAGATAGTATAAGTAAACAAGAGTATGTAGATCCATTTAAATAGTTAAAGAGAGATAGGGCTGTGAGCGGTTGGTGGTCATTTAAAAAGGAACTGTGACATAAGTCCATAGAAGAAAACCGCAAGAAATGACGAGAAATCGTTCATTTCTTGCGGTTTTTTGGGTAAAATAAAAAGGAGCACCGGTTGCCGCCAATGCCCCATCATTTAATCCTGAAAGGACTAAACAAAATGTATACTAATTATAACATGAATCAACTCACTTTGGATCTATCTACTTCATTTTCTCCAAAAGAAAATCATGTCGCCGTTTTTATCCATGAACTGGTCGAAGCGTTTCAGATTAATGACCTCTATCTTTTTGGTCGACCAAGAGAATATGATTTAGGTGCCATGATGAAGTTGGTTCTTTTTGCGTATACGCGAGAAACCTTTACAAGTCGCAAGATTGAACGCTTAGCTGAAGAAAACCTATATGCTCGCTGGTTGATGCAAGAACGGGTTCCGACTTATCGAACGATCGCCCGTTTTTGTGTATCCAACGATGTACAAGAGTTGACCAATAAAGGCTTAGATCAGTTGACAGAGTATCTGCGGGCACGGAATCTGATTGATGATGCGCTGTTTATTGACGGCACAAAAATCTTGGCAGATGCGAATAAGTACAGCTTTGTCTGGAAGAAAAACACGATCCGATTCGATCAAATGAATCGCGAAAAACTGCTTACTATGATGACGGAACTAAGAGAAGCGTATGCCCTGAAACAGATTCCCGAAGGGACGTCCTTGACCGTAGACAGGATAGATGAACTGTTAACACGGATGGAACTACGTTTGGAAGAACTAGAAAAAGAAGTTGAGGCAACGAAACGTCTTTCGCCAAATCCAGCGAAACAACAACGGAGAACGTTGAAAAGCCAAGTACGCAAATTAAATACAAAACGAGAAAAACTTCTGGAACATCAAACGCAGTTTTCTACTTATGGGACAAGAAACAGTTATTCAAAAACTGATCATGATGCGACATTCATGCGCGTTAAAGAAGACCCTATGAAAAATGGCCAACTTAAGCCTGCGTATAACCTGCAAATCGCTACTTGTAATCAATTTGTACTCGGCTACGATGTCTTTCAAAACCCAACAGACACTAAGACACTGAAACCATTACTGGAAAAGATGAAGATTGCACAAAAGTCCCCTCATTATTTGGTCGCCGATGCAGGCTATGGTTCAGAAAGCAATTACCGCTATATAGAAGATGAACTTCCCCAGCATACTGCACTGATTCCTTATGGAACAATGTTTAAAGAACAAAGCAAGAAATGGCAAACAGATGATCGGAAAGTAATGAATTGGAATTATGAGCTTAAGGAGGACTTTTACATCGACCCCAAAGGGGTACGATTCAATTTTCATGCTTACCGTAAACGAACAGATGCGGATGGCTTTGTCCGAGATTTTAAAGAATACCAAGCAGAAAAAACGGATGCGAACCAAGCGCTCATTCCTGAAGCCTTAACCCCAAAGGGGAATCGCAGAAAGATCACTGTAAATCCGTCTTGGGAATACCATAAAGAAAAACAAAAAGAGCGCTTATCAACGCCTGAAATTCAAAAAATATATGGTCGGAGAAAGATCGACGTGGAAACAGTCTTCGGATTTATGAAGGCTTGTTTGGGTTTCACTCGATACACGGTTCGGGGCTTAGAAAAAGTCAGAAAACAGACGGGTTTACTCATTACGGCAATCAATATGATGAAATTGACAAAAATAGGTACTTGAACTACCCAAAATGAATAAAAAAAACAAGGAGCACTCGAAAAATCACATGATTTTCGAGTGCTCCTTATATTTTGGAGAGCGTAACTAGTTAACTTATGTCACGCCCCCTAGCGAGTGGTGAGCTTTTCTAGGGCTGTTAAAAAGTCACCCGTTTCACGGGTGGATATTTACTTACACAGGATGGAAACAAAAAAATTTACCACTCGAACCTTTACGAATTGTAGCATTTAAGATTCGCTCTTTGGGCTCTCGGCTTTTCACAAATTTAACAAGTCCTAACTTAGGAACTTTTACGAAATTATTTCTAATTTCGATACTATTATTCACATTTTTAGTTATATAGCTTTGTACAGGATGTTTTTAAACAGGAGCCTAGCGGATACGCCTTTAAATGCTTTAACAATACTAGGAATATAGTGTTGTTAAAGCATTCAGTAAGTAAATGAATATGTTTTTTATCTGATTCTATTTCTATAATTTTCACATTATTATCATTAGCGATTTGTTTTAATAGCTGTTTGATATCAATGTCTACCTGACCAGACAAAATATCATGTCGATATCTTACATACCAAACAAGATGGTATTGTCTAGAATAGACATAATCACGCCCATAATGAATTTCTGACATATAAAAACGCCGCGCAATAATTTTAGAATATGTATTTCTACAAAATCAATTATAACAAGGTGTTTTATTATTATTTAGCTTATATTTGTCAATTGTTTAACCTAGCTAAAGCTAGGTAATAACTGAAACAGATTCAACCCATGATTAAAATCATGGGTGTTTTCGGCTAGCTTATAAAATTATGTTCTTCTAATTTTTTGTAGACACATAATGCAGTTGCCCCTACTGCACCATTAGTTTTTTTATAGTCTTTTTTGATCACTTCTTCTTGGTTTTGAAAGGTTAATAGTTTAGGTTTAATATTTAGTAGTTGTAATAAGGTATTAGTGATATTTTTATTATCAAAAATTTTTCCGTGCAGGATTAATTTAGTAGAATCAAGAATCATATTTAAATTATTTAGCGTTAAAGCAATATAATTAAGAGCCGTATTTATTAACTTGGAAATAGCAGAATCACCTAATTCATATGCATATAAAATTGTTTCAATAGATATATCACGCTCGTTATCGACTAATTGATGTAAAAAAGTAGAAGAAGAATGTTTATAAATTAATTTTGAATGTTTTAATAACCAGGTTTCACTAGTATATGTTTGTAAGCAACCTCTTTTTCCGCATTCGCAAAAATGTCCATCAAGATTAACTACTGTGTGTCCTATTTCACCAATCAAAAAATTATCTTTGCTAAAAATATCTCCTTTGTAAAAATAAGAACAATGTATACCACGCCCAATATGAAAAAAAATAAAATTATCATTTGTCCGTTTATAGAAGAAATGTTCCGCAAGGGCCATACAATTTACATTATTTTCAAAATAAACTGGGATTTTTATCGTATCCACAATTTTTTTGAGATCGAAATTTTTCCATGTACAGTTATTAGTCAGGATTCTTGTCGAATTATTATAATGGCCGGGTAGAGCAATACCGACTGCAGACACAGATACATTTAATGAATTGTAAAAAGATAAAAGATTATTTATAAAACTATCATGTGTAATAGAAGGATCTGACGCATCTATTGTATACACTTTTTTATTATAAATTTCTCCTGTATTGTCAGTTGAGACGAAAGAGTAGAATGACTCAGATATTTCAGCCCCTATAAAGAAACTGTGCTTTGGGGAAATATCTAATAAAATTTTTCTTCTGCCAGCTTTATTATTATAGTATTCTCCTAATTCGTATAAGATATTTTTATCTATCATTATTCCTGTTAGTAAGCTAATCGTTGCAGGAGTAATACCGGTTTTTTTTGAAATATCTATTCTAGATATTGGTCCTTCAGGATAAATAACATTTAATATTTGGGAACATAGCTCTTTCTGTTTTTTTGTAATTTCTATTTTGAACACCTCCTATATTTTATTTAGAATTATAGCATATTAGAATATAAGAATGTATCGGGTTAAGATTTACTATTACAATTTTTTGGGGTAGGGGAAATTAGAAAAAATTAATTTTAACGGTATTGACAATATTTGCCTCAAGAAATTAAAATGATTTTAGTAATAATATATTATTATAAATATCGTGGAAAGGTTTTAATAGTTATAAAATGAAATATAAATGCAAATTGCGAGGAGGTTTTATTACATAAATAAAAGATTAAATGTGTTAGGAGTGATGTAAGATTTTGATATAATTGAGAATAAGGCTTCCTTTTTATAAGAAAATCTTTGTTTGGTTGATGTTATAAGGTAAGTTGATTAGAAAATTTTAGATTTGTATAATTTTGTCTCATAGATATTATATTTTTGGCTGTAGAAATTTTAATTTGAATGGAGAGAGATGTTTGACAAAAAGATTAATAAGCGCAAATTCTTCAGAAATTTTAAAAATGGATGCTCAAGAATTAAAGCAAAGTATTAAGGCTAGTGAAGGAAGAGTTGTATTATCCGAAAATGTTGCACCGAGAGAAAGTTTTATAGGTGATATTACCAATGCTGAAATTGCGCGTGCATTTGGTGCAGATTTAATTTTATTAAATGGTTTAGACGTACTACATCCAAAAATTTTTGGATTAGATAGTAAAGAAAATAATATTATTGAAGAGTTGCATTCTTTAATCGGATGTCCGATAGGTGTAAATTTAGAACCTGTTGATCTAAATGCTGAGATACAAGAAGAACGTTTGGAATTAGAAATTGGGAGACAAGCAAATATACAAACTTTTAAACGTGCAGAAGATTTAGGGTTTGATTTTATTTGTTTAACAGGTAATCCTGGAACTGGTGTATCAAACAAACAGATTCTTAAAGCTATTGAAGAAGCGAGGGAAACGTTCTCTGGGTTGATTATTGCGGGTAAGATGCATGGGGCTGGATTAGATGAAACAATTATAGATGTGGAGATTACACAAAAGTTATTAAATGCTGGTGCAGATATTATCTTAGTACCGGCTGTCGGAACAGTTCCAGGATTTAAAGAAAAAGATTTAGTTGAAATTGTAAAAGAAGTTCATAAGAATGGTGGCTTAGTCCTCTCAGCTATTGGTACAAGTCAAGAAAGCTCTGATGTGTCAACAATTAGAGATATTGCAATTCGTAATAAGATTTGTGGTGTTGATATTCAGCACATTGGTGATGCAGGATATGGTGGTTTAGCACCAGTAGAAAATATTTATGAACTAAGTAAAGCAATTAGAGGAACCAGACATACAGTGTCTGTTATCGCAAGATCAATTAATAGATAGGAGAATAATGATGTCGAAAAAGATTATGTTAGCATGTGCGGCTGGAATGAGTACTAGTTTGTTAGTAACAAAAATGCAAAAAGCTGCAGAGGCAAAGAATTTAGATGTAGAAATTTTTGCAGTTCCAGTGGCAGAAGCTGATCTATATGTAGAAGATAAAAATGTTGATGTTGTATTGTTAGGACCCCAAGTAAGATATATGCTTCAACAATTTGAACAAAATTTGAAACCTAAAGGTATTCCAGTTGCAGTCATTCCAATGACAGATTATGGAATGATGAATGGATCAAAAGTAATTGATTTAGCGGAAGGATTAATGAAATAGATGGAAAATATGGATGAGAAAACAATGCAAGCAGTAATGGGATTAATTATGTATGGAGGTGATGCAAAAAATAATGCAATGGAGGCAATTCAAGCAGCAAAACGATTTGATTTTGAAGAGGCAGAAAAAAAGCTAAAATCTGCTCAAGAATCTTTGGTTTGTGCACATAATTCCCAAACAGAAATGTTAACAGCGGAAGCACAAGGAAAAGAAAATACTATTACTTTGTTAATGGTGCATAGTCAAGATCATTTAATGACAAGCATTACATTTACTGATTTAGCTAAAGAAATTGTTGATTTATATAAATCCTTAGCATCTGAATAAAATGAACTAATTATCATTAGTTTATAAACTTTGAAGATATTTTTATTTATAGGAGGGAGAAGGCGAATGAATAAATTTGAAGAAGTAGTTCAAACAAAATTGGTTCCTATTGCTGGTCGTTTTGGAAGTAATAAGTTTTTGATAGCTATTCGGGATGGTATTACTTATTCAATGCCGTTAATTCTAATTGGCTCATTTTTGATGGTGATTGCAAGTTTTCCAGTTCCAGGTTGGGAAACTTGGCTCGGGGAAGTGGGCATTTCAACGTATCTTTGGAAAGGGGTCGATTCTAGTTTTAATTTGATCGCTTTAATTGCTGCTTTTGCCATTCCTTATAGTCTTGTCAAACAGTATAAAGAAGATGGAATTTCAGCTGGTGTCATTAATATATCAGCGTTTTTAATGGTTACTCCGTTTACAATTCCTTTTTTAGATGAATCGGGTAAAACGTTAGGTTCTGTTGGGGGAATCGCACCATCATATTTATCATCTGGCGGATTATTTGTAGCCATTGTTTTAGGATTGCTTAATGGTTATGCGTATCAGTGGTTTATGAAAAAAGATATTCGTATAAAAATGCCTGAAGGAGTTCCTCCAGCGGTGTCAAAAAGTTTTAGTGCTATTATTCCTGGAACAGTAATTCTAGTTTTTTGGCTTATTATTTATGGACTGTTAGATAGTCTGAAACTACCTAATGTACATGACATAGTAAAAACAGTTTTAGGTGTTCCATTTAGTATGTTGGGAAGTACGTTGTTTGGTAATTTTATTGTAGTTTTATTAAATGGTTTATTGTGGTTCTGTGGTGTTCACGGAGGAAATGTTTTAAATAATCCGATTATGAAGCCTATTTGGTTAGCTAATTTAACAGAAAATGCGACAGCTCATAAAGCTGGACAAGAACTTCCTCATGTTTTCACATCTGTATTTATGGATAATTTTGTTTTTATTGGTGGCTCGGGTGCGACAATTGGGTTAGTTATTGCGTTAGCGTGGTTAGCAAAACGTCGTAAAGCCAGTCAACAGGCCAAGGTTCTTTCTCCTTTAACATTATTACCTGGTCTTTTTAATATTAACGAACCTACAATGTTCGGGGTTCCTGTCGTTTTGAATGTTTTAACAGTTATTCCGTTTGTTTTAGCTCCAGCAGTAAATCTCATTGTTGCTTATTTTGCGTTCAGCTCAGGCATAGTCCCTGGAACATATACAGATCCTGGTTGGACAATGCCACCAGTTATTTCAGGTTTTTTAGCAACTGGTAGCTGGCAAGCTTCTGTTTTACAAGTCATTTTGATTGTATTAGATATTCTGCTCTATTTACCGTTTATCTTTAATGTTGAAAGAAGATGGAAAGCTAGTGAACAATATAAAGATAATATATAATTAACATTTTATAGCGTTGCTAATTCATACCAGAATAATCGCTATTATAATTATTCTGGTATGAATATAAGTGATTTCACAAATATTTTGGCGGTTTAAACTCTATAGTGCATTTTTTTATAAATGAGAGCGTTTTATTAATACATTGAGGTGGATTAAACTCTTCTAAAGTGTTGTAGAGTTTTATAATATCTAATTTTATTTAATATAGGAGTGAAATAATGGTGTCTAAAAGAAATGTATTATTGCGGAAACAAAAATACGCTTATAAAGTTCAAAAATACTCTATCAAAAAATTAAGTGTTGGAGTTGCATCAGTTTTAGTAGGAACAGCTCTGTATCTAGGTAATTCTGTATCCGCTGCAGAGGTTACTGATACAGAGGTAAATAGTAATAATGCTGCATTAATAGAAGAGTCATCAACAGTTAGCGAAGGAGCACCAGTAGAGAATGGGTCAGCAGCATCAAGTGAAGTTGCCCCTACAGAAGTTGCAGAGCCATCAGCAGTAAGCGAAGGATCAACAGTAGAGAATGGTGTAGAAGAATCAAATGGAGTTGCATATACGGAAGTTACAGAGCCATCAACAGTAAGTGAAGAAGCAACAGTGGAGAATGGTTCAGAAGCATCAAGCGGGGTTGCACCTACAGAAGTTGAAGAGTCATCAACAGTAAGTGATGGTACAACAGTAGAGAATAGGGCAGAAACATCAAACGAAGTTGCATCTACAGAAGTCGAAGAGCCATCAACAGTAAGTGAAGAAATAACAGTAGAAAAGATGAATAGTGAATTGAATCGTGCAGCAGATGGTGATTTTGAAGGAAGCATTGTTTCTAATAAATCAAAATGGACGATGAAGCCTTGGGGAGTTTCTACTATTGTAACTGAGGGAAATAATACGTTTGGGAAAATTAATGGTGAAACAAAAGATGAATATATTTTGCAGAAAATACCAACAACACCAGGGAAAAAATATTTAGTTACAGCTGATTTGAAAGTAGTTGCTCGAAATGCTACACCTACGGGAGTCTATTTTACTGCAAAGGAATTCACAGAAAATAGACAACAAGGAAAAGTATATAACCAACTATATTTAGATGAAACGTTAAAAGATTGGACGAAGCAAACATTTGAATTTACTGCAGAAGGAGCAGAAACACTTGTTGGTATTGTTAAGTGGAATCCCGATGATTCGACTATTAATACCGAAAAAACAGAAATCAGTATTGACAATTTAGTTGTTGTAGAGAAATCAGAAAGTAATTATGAAATTATTTGGCAAGAAGATTTTGATAAGTCAGAGTTAGATAAAGATACTTGGAGTTACATGGTTGGGACTTTAGCGAGAAGTGAGCAACAAAATTATACTACCAGTAAGAAGAATGTATATACAGAAAATGGTAGTTTGTTTTTTAAAGTTACTGATCGTGGAAGTGAAGAAATTAATCCTAGAAGGGAAAATGGGCGTCCTATTAAATATGATTCTGGTTATGTTAATACATCTGGAAAAAAGGATTTCTTGTATGGTCGTATTGAAATGAGAGCTAAGCTACCTAAAGGTAAAGGTGCATTTCCTGCATTTTGGTTAATGGGGACATCATATGGTTGGCCTGGTGGTGGTGAAATAGATATTATGGAATTAATTGGTGCTCCAACTACAGAAAGAGCGGTTAATGGAGAAACTGATCCAACAGATAATGGAAGACAAAGTAATCAAATTGTTTACGGAACTCCTCATTTTTACTATATAAATGGTGATGTAGATAAAGATGGTAGTTATGATCCATACGAGTTGGGTGGTAATGCTAAGATAGAGGAAGATTTTTGGAATGAATGGCATATTTTTGGTGTGGATTGGTCTCCAGAAAGAATTGATTGGTATCTTGATGGAGTCATTTATAATTCTATGAATCTTGTCGGTGATGAAAGGTTAGAAGCAGCTGCTAGAAGTATCAATCGACCACAAATTCTAAAATTAAATTTAGCAACAGGTGGGGATTGGGCTGGAGATGCAGGTGATTATTTAGCTGAGGACAATACTACTATGATTGTTGATTGGATTCGTTGGTCCCAAAATGAAGAGCAAAAGAAGGCTGCAGAAGAGTGGTATGCTGATGCTCCAAAACTAATCGGTGTATCAGATATAGTAATTAAAGAAGGAACAAATTATGATGTGTTGTCTAATATATCAGTAGATAGAGTTGACTATATTGTTAATGCTAGTATTGATGATGAATACATGTACACGGACACTGGGGAACTTAAATTAGTTAACACAATTAATATAAATGATATTTCTAAATTGAAACCAGGCATTTACAATGTTCACTATAGCGTTGTTCCTAAAGATAAATCATTAAATAATGATGGATTAGCTACAGGAGATATTTATAAAACGCTTTTGAAGACGGTATCATTAATTGTTCTTCCCGAATCGGGTCTTTCAGGTTCGACAGGAGCTAAGTTAGCTACAATTAAGCTTCCTGAAGGTTGGACTTGGGAGGATGATCAGCAACTGATAGGATCGCAAGAATATTATAAGGTGAAATTCAGGACAAATGAAGGTTCTCGTGCAGTCATAGTTGATATTCCTGATACAATGATTGACAAAAAGAACCCTATTGATGGACATTTAAATAGAGAATTGAAAAATAAATCTGAAAATAGTGTTGGGAAGAGAGATTCGAATAGCATTACATCAGAGAAGGTTAGTATGGAAAAATTTGATTCTGTAATTGAGCAAGTTTCTCTTAAATCTAATGAAGGCACAAATATTTTAATTGACCATTCTAATAATAGAAAAGCAATTGAGGATACTAAAAAATTTACAAATAAGGACTTTTCAAACAATAAAGAGCTTCCTCAAACAGGAGAGAAAAATATCTATTTTTCAAGTTTAATAGGATTCTTTTTCGTGACTCTTAGTGGCATTGGATTAAAAAAAAGAAAAAATTCTTGACAGAGATAAAAATTATAAGTTCTAAATATTTTAATGGAAAATCTAATAATGGTATTTGGTAGTTATCGTTTTAAATACTATTTAACTTATATAGGAGTTCATCACCCACCTATAGAGGATGGGCGATGAACTCCTGATTATGTTAAAATTAGACTTAAAACATTATTTAATATATAATTAAGTTGAAATACGTATTTGACTTATTAGAATGATTACTTTAACATATATCTATGTTGTTTACCTAGTCGTAAATTTTTGACGTAAAAACGGTTTGAGGCTATCTCAGACGAAATTTTACGTCCCTTAGTCGGGGTCTTTTTTATTGCTTCAAATTCAATCATGATCTTTGTTATGACTAGTACCAATTATCAGTAAAACTGAGTATTATTGTAAATTTCATCAATTAGGCTTAAACACCATTGAATAATATAATTTCCAACCTTATAATTAAATCAGCCAATTTTTAATCTTTTTTTCAAACAACCTTATCCTATCCTTTTCCGAGGATAGGTGTTTTTGTACCTTTAGCTCAGTTGGTCAGAGCAGACGGCTCATAACCGTCCGGTCGTAGGTTCGAGTCCTACAAGGTACATAATAACCCCATTCTACTCATAGCAAGTAAGAAGGGGTTATTTATATGCTTTTAGTCACTCCATAAAGCTTACTCGCTTGCTATTTATGATTATTTCCTTGATTTTGAATATACTTCCTAATCACATCAATTGGTGCTCCACCAGTTGTCAGAAGGCAAAAACTTTTTGACCAGAACATTTCTTTCCAAAGAAATTGTTTGACTCTTGGATAATCACGCTTTATCAAACGTGAGCTGGCACTTTTATAGGCATTAATAAATTTTGTCAACTCTGTTTTTGGTTGAGCTTTGAACATAATATGAATGTGGTCTTTATCATGATTCCACTCAACTAAAGTGATGTGATATGGTTCTGAGATTCTTTCAAAAGTCGTTTTAGCGTAGTTAGATATTTCATTATCAATTACTTGTCTACGATATTTCGTTACTAAAATAAGGTGGTAATAAAGAAAAATACTGAGTGGTTATTTGTATCTAATTCCATGTTATATCAACTCATTTTTGTATAGACTGATTTTAACATGGGACAAAATAAAAAGGCAATACACCCTAATTGTCGGTATTCATCACTCACCTATAGAGGATAGGCGACTTCTGCCTGAATTACGTTAAAAATTTATTAAGGGTCTTTTAGCTGTTGTTTTTTTGTTGTGTTTCTGTTTATATATATTAAACGTTTAGTGCAGGATTACCTATTATGAAAAAAACGAAAAAAGAAACAGTAAACTATGATAGATATTTTGAATCATAAAAGATAAAAGAATTAGATGTATGGCCATCAGATAATAAGTTGTTATTTTTTTATTCGATTGTTGGTGGGATTGTTGATTTCTTATGTCTTTTCCCAATTGATGGATAAGACGTTTAACGAGGGGATTACATTAGGTATTTGGGGAGTAACTTGGTTCAAAATAAAAGTAAATCTATTGTTTACAGACAAAATATGCAAAAATTATAAGTCCTTAGCTCAATCAAGGGATTGTATACGAGTACAAAAATACCCACTCTAGAGAGAGCGGGCTTCCTTTGGAAGGAGATTAATGAAAAAATTTATTGGATAGTTAGATTATAAAATGTGAAATGAAATTTTTCAATTGTTATCTTACCGAATCTAACAATTTACTGTAAGATTTAGTGGAATGCATAAAATTTATCTTGATAAATTACTTTTTATTTCTAAAATAAAATATAGATTTTGGTTGTTTTTCTTTCGCTTTCTCAACTGAGGATGTTTTTTTGATTAATATTATTGTAGAAAGACAAACTATATTAAGTCAAGTACAATAGGAAAAGTTTGAATAATGTAGTTTGTATATGGTTTGAAGGCATGGCAAAGAAATCCTAGGTAACGGGAATTTTTGAAAAGATCAGTTAACGATTTTTTTCTGCTCTTCATAAGGTTTATTATCTTTCAGTAGTTGATAAATAATCCGCACCAGATTTCTTATGACATGACTAATTGCGACATTATAGTGTTATCTTTCCGCTAGTTTTTTCTGGAAGTAGACACGCATAGACGGTGGCCAAATAGACATGAGCCTGGCGGACTCATGCAATGCTCAACGTAATTGCTAAGATCCACGTTTGACCATTCGTCCAGTTTCCGTTTGATTCATTCCAGAAATGGAGACGGAAGGTTCTTCGCCTGCATAAGCAAGCAGTTGATTCGGCGAACGAAAATTCTTAATGTCCCGAATTTCGGCGAGAATGACATTCCCTAATTTAAAACCAATGCCAGGAATCGTTAAAATAGGCGAATTGATTTTACTCATTAATCGAGCGACCTCCCTATCTGCTTCGTTCCGCAAAGTTGTAAGGTACTGAATGGCATCAATGGTTTGAAGGAGTTCAAACTCTAACGCTGGCGACTCTCAGACAAGGGCGGCTTGTGCGAGTGATTTGAGCTTGATCGCCGGTTCTTTTCCAAAGTGACCTTTTGAGTGCGTTGAAATAAGATTGGTCAGCTTCGTTAAATGTGCATTCCCTAGCTTTTTAGCAGAGGGGGATTTTTTTAAGATTGCGTATACATAGGATTGGTGTTTCGCAGAAGAAGAACCCAAAGAAGGGGCGAGTTCTGGAAAGAGAATGTCTAGAATACGTGTGCAGCTTACTTTTTTTTCGAGTACAATCTTCTTTCAATCTGGCTGTATGTCGAGTTAAATACTTCAACTCAATCATTGAAGGGTTCGCACTAAATGATTGTTTATCAAGATCTGTTCGTAATTTACGAGCGATCGTCATGGCGTCTTTTTTATCGGTTTTGTTTTTCGTAAACTTTGATTCTTGGCAAATTCTTTAATTAAGTACGGATTATAGCTATAGGTTGGGTACCCTTGCGTCCGAAGGAAGCGGAGGATATTGAAGCAATAATGACCGGTATCTTCTAAGGCGATTTGAATGTCTTCACCGGTTGTTTTCTGCAGATTGGCAAGTGTCATTTGAAGCTTCGTAAATCCTTCACGGTTATTTTCGATTTGAAGGTGACGGACAAAAATCGTTCTTTCAGTATCAATGACCGCTAAGTCATGTTTATGCTGGGCAACATCAATTCCAACATACAACTAAGGATCACTCCTAATCAGATAAAATTTACGCTGTGCTCTACTTACTATTTGCCTATGTAATCTTGCGATCAATCAAGCGTCACGAACTGATGTCATACGCTAACAAACTTATTAACAATGTGACAAAGAGCTGTGGCCAGAGCCTTTCAAAAACAGTATTCCAAAGGAATCTGGCGGAGGGGATACTAGTCCACAGCGCCTAACTCAATTATAGATAAAATAACAGCTAATTAAAACGGAATAGTTGATTAATTGAGTAATCTAAATATACAAGGAATGTAAAATGAAAAGAAAATATGTTTTGGATGTTTTAGGAATTATACTAGGCATTTGTCTTTATTCATTATCAATTTGTGTAATCAATATTCCCAATAAATTAGGAGATGGTGGAGCAACCGGTATTGCATTGATTCTAAAGAGTTTATGGGCAATTGCCCCTTCACTATCAATTCTACTTATTAATTTGCCATTGTTGATAGTGTCTTTTTTCGCGTTAGGAAAAAAAGCAATATTAAAAACCTTATTTGGAATGTCTACATTAACAGTGTCTTTAAATTTTTGGACACAGCTTATTCCTTCCCCACCTCAAATCAATCTATTTCTTTCAAGTATAGCAACTGGAATACTGTCTGGCTTAGGCTGCGGTATAATATATCGTTTTGGTGGAAGTACTGGTGGAACAGATATTTTATATCTATTATTAGAAAAATATTTTGGTATAAGAATTGGTACTAGTCTATTATGTATTACCGTAATTATACTTTTATTATCACTAAGCTACATGAACTATTCTCAGTTTTTATTTACTTTGATTAGTTGTTTCATTTTCTCAAAAACAGTAAATTTTGTGAAATATACTCAGTTTCAAATTCCGTATAAGTATTTTGAATGAGCTACTTACCATGGAGCTAAACCAAACGGATTTCATATGTCAGAAACAATCTTATTTTACTATCTTCAGGTGAATATTTGTTCTATGTATAAGTCTGTTACATATGAACTGTAAAAATTGAATTATTTAATGGACGGTTTCTTAATGTGTTTAAAGGGAGGTGTGTCAAGAAAAACTGGACACTTAGTTAAGAGAATTGAAGCGATCCCCAAAAGTTAGACCCAAAAATCTAACTTTTTGGGGTCGTTATTTGTATGGCAAAATATCCTTTTGAATTAAAACTAAAAATCGTTAAAGAATATCTTAGTGGCGTAGGCGGATATCGTCATTTTGCCAACAAATACGGTGTTTCAAGCAAGTCTTAAGTAAGTGATTGGGTGAATGCCTGTTGTGAATACGGAGAGGATGGTCTATTGAGAAAGCGTCAAAATTAGAAATATTCTGTTCAATTTAAGTTAAATGCGCTAGAGTTATATCAAACAAGTGAGATGTCCTATCGGGAAGTTGTCAGCGCTTTAGAAATGAATAACCCTGCGCTTATTGTCAATTGGATGCGTGATTTCAGAGAAGCAGGTATTGAGGGGTTCTCAAAAGAGAAAGGGCGATCACTTACTTTGACTAGAAAAAGAAAATACAACAAATGACGAACAAAATCGTATCAAGACATTAGAAAAGCAAGTCCGATCCCTTCAAAGCGGTTAGTAGAACAATCAATGAAGTCATAAAAATCAAAACACATGTAACGAGGATTTTATATCGTGGAAGCGTTTATAAATAACAAATATAATGTTAAATTAGACTTGACTATATATATATAATATGAACGAAAATTTATGATAAGGAGAATAAATTATGAAAATGACAGATAGAAACTACTTGAAATTCTTGTTGTTTTGTAAATTTAGCTGCTGTATTTTGATTCTTTGTTCTTTAGTATTTACCTCTATGGAAGTGAATGCTACAGAAAAGGATAATTGGCAGGTAAGTGTAAATAACATAACGAAAAATGTGGGAGATACAGTTACTAAAGCGGAAGTAATATCAGCGGTTACCACTACAGCAGCAGGTAAGTCACCAGTAACCAAAACATTAGTGAATACGTATGAAGGAAAATTTCCCTTTAACATCCAAGAAAACGGATACTATTCATTTCCAGTTCAGGTGATCTATAAAGATGGTTCGATTACAGAAGTAGTGGTCAAGGTTGTGACAAATTCCTATATTGGTGAAGAAAAGTCTGCAATCAGTGCCTCCATACAAACACTTCTTACCTTGATTCAGGAAAATCCAAATGTTTTTAATTATCCGAGTGAAATTGTTGATAAGTATAAACAAGCTCAGCAGAATGCGTATAATCCTTATTGGAATGCATTCAACCTATTAAAGAAACCTAATTTGACTTTAGAAGAATTACAGAAAGAACATCAAAGTATTAAAGAGAATATTCAAAATATTCAAGTAACTAAAAATGGTCTAGTTGATGAAGAGAAGAGGGCTATTGGCACTTCTTTAGAAACGCTTCTTGCTTTGATTCAGGAAAATCCAAATACTTTTATTTATACAAGTGAAACCGCAAACAATTATACGCAAGCTCAGCAGAGTGCATATGATCCTTATAATAATACTTTTCAACTATTAAAACAATCTGATGTAACGTTAGAAGAGTTGCAAAAAGAACATCAAAATGTTAAAGCACATATTCAAAGTATTCAAGCAGCTAAAAACGGTTTAATAGAACGTACTGGAACAGAGGAAGAAATAGCAAAGTATAGAAAAGCCTTGAAAGATTTAGAAGATGCTATTTCAAGTGCACCGGTTATTGGTGACAGCACAACACCAGAGGTGTTAAATTATAGAGAAATCAAAAAACAGGCAGAAGAGTTGGTCCGTTCATCTAAAGACAAAGAAAATCTGCTATATACAGAACTGCAACAGATTTTTAAAAATTTAGTAACAGCTAAAAATAATTTAGAGAAAGCACAACAGGGATTACCTAAGATCCCAGAATATGCTGGTGCAGAAAAAACAGAAGATACAATAGTTGCAGAAAAAGAAGAGAAAGCTGATAAAACTGACAAAATCCAAACAGATAAATCAAAGAAATCTACTCAGAAAAAAGGTAAAGACAAAGTGAATGAAACTAAAACCTCTACTCCAAAAACAGGGGATCATACGAATTTATATTTGTATGTAGGCTTGTTGGGAGGATCAGGATGTTTACTTCTTTTGAAAGCCTTGAGACGAAAATTAATATAAAAAATAACGAGTTTATTTGGTTATAAAAGAAAGAGGACGTTTTACAAACTGATGTAGAAGTCCTCTTTTCATGTATAATTAGTGTATAAGATAGATGAGAATTTCAGATAACTTATGTAGCATAAACATAGTTGATAGCATGAAATACGAAAAGAGGTGCTAAACTAAATTATGAAGAGGAAAAAGAAGAATCGGGTCATTAAAATGACAGAGATCATTCTAATTGTAGTATTTTTATTTTCTGCATATAAAATCATACATATTAAGATGACAGAGCATAAAGAAAATAACCAGTTTGAAGAGCTTAGACAGAAGATAGAGACTGCAAAACGCGAAAATAAAAAAAAACAAGAAAAGAATGATGATTTAAATAAAGATACGAAAACAAAGTCTCTTTATACCAAAGACATTGATGACAATACAGGATATGAGATATTAGCTGAAGAAAATAAAGACTATATAGGATGGCTTACAATACCTGATACCTCAATTGATTATCCTGTAATGAGTACACCTGATAATCCAAATTACTATTTAAGAAGAAACTTTAAAAAGGAATATTCACTAAATGGAACGCCTTATATTGGAGAAGGTATTGGTCCAGATAAAAAATGTTTTATTATATACGGACATCATATGAAGAATGGTTCGATGTTTGGTACGTTGGAGAAGTATGAGGAAGTTGGATATAAAGATTCACATCCATTTATCTATTTTAATATAATAGGGGAGAGTAGAAAATATGAAGTGATAGGTGCTTTTCGTGTAGATTTGGAAAATCCCCATTTTGATTATTATGATTATTATGGGGATCTATCAGAAGAATCTTTTGATGACTATATAAGCAAACTTTCTGAAATTACTCTATATGGGGAGGTAAAAGATATTAGATATGGAGAACAGGTGCTTATGTTATCTACTTGTAGCTATTTTGTAGAAGAAGGAAGATTTATTGTTGTAGCTAAAAGAGTACGATAATAAATGAGTCCTGAATTTATATTGTAGTTGTAAGCTAAAAAACAGTGTGATTATATAGATAAAATAAAAAAGTATATTAATATGTTGTTAATATTATTTTATAACACGTTAGGAGAAGATATAGGTAGATGCAGAGGATATATTTAAAAAAGAATGTATACGAAGCACTACTTGAGCGTCTACATTTTGTATTTAAAGAATTCCCTGTGATTTATACTTCTTTTTCAGGCGGAAAAGATAGTGGCTTGCTTTTAAATGTTCTATTAGACTTTAGAGATAAGTATTATCCTGAAAGAGAAATAGGGGTATTTCATCAAGATTTTGAGGCTCAGTATGGTGCGACAACAGAATATGTAGAGTCTATTTTTTCAGAACTTGAGAAAAGAAAAAATGTAAGATTGTATTGGGTTTGTTTACCTATGGCTACAAGAACAGCACTTAGCAGCTATGAAATGTATTGGTATCCATGGGATGATAAACAAGAAGCTTCATGGGTTCGGCCTATGCCAAGGCATGACTATGTAATCAATTTAGATAATAATCCAATGACCACTTATCACTATCGAATGCACCAGGAGGACTTGGCAAAACAGTTCGGCAGATGGTATAGACAATTAAGTGGAGATAAAAAGACGGTTTGTTTACTTGGTATTAGAGCAGATGAATCTTTACAAAGATATAGTGGGTTTGTAAATAAAAAATATGGTTATAAGAATAAGTGTTGGATCACAAAGCAATTTAAGGATATGTGGGCAGCTTCTCCTCTTTATGACTGGTCTGTAGAAGATATATGGCATGCCTATTATAAGTTTGGGTATAGATATAATTATTTATATGATTTGTACTATAAAGCAGGATTATCGTGGAATGGCAACAGTTTTTTTGACAAATTTTATAAGGTGCAGAACTTCCTTCCGTATGCTATTCCGATTGTCCTTGACAATGAGCCTCCTCGGATGTGACGATCTTCGGCAGGAGCTAACAGTTAAAGTTAGACTGCCTCGCTAGCGTTAGCACATCCGAGCTCATTATCAAGGATTCGCTGCGCCAATCTCTGGTTACGGTAACCAACCGGTGTCTCGTAGCCAAGTGTACCGTGCAACCGAAGGTGGTTCCACCAATTGACATAGTCAAATAACTCCAAATCCAATTGTTGTAAGGTTTCAAATGTGTATTGATAGACAAATTCTACTTTCAACGACTTATAAGTTGATTCAGCTACGGCATTATCAAAAGGACAGCCTTTATGACTCAATGATCGATTGATGTCAAAAGTTGTTAATAATTCATCAATAGCTTGGTTATCAAACTCTTTTCCACGATCAGTATGAAAAATCTCAACCTCTGTCAGAGGTTGTTTGATACGGCTAAATGCTTTTTTTACTAGAATGGCATCTTTATGTTCTCCACAAGAATAGCCGAGAATTTCTCGATTGAACAGATCCAAAATGAAACAGATATAATTCCATTTTTTCCCGACTCGTACATAAGTCAAGTCTGTTACGATCGCTTCTAATGGGTTGTCTCTTAAGAATTTACGATTCAATACGTTTGTCGTTTTGGCTTCATTGCAAGTAGAATGATGTACTTTAAAATAAGCAACAGTATAGCTCGATTTTAATCCTCTATTTTTCATGATTCTACTAATTTTTCGTCGGCTGATCCGAATGCCTCGTTTTGATAAGGCTTTTTTTATTTTTCTTGAGCCGTAGGCCTTTCGGCTGCGGATAAATTCTTCAGCGACTACTTCTTCAAGTTCTGATTCGTCTTTCTTTGGTTTTGATTGATAATAATAGGACTGACGTGATAGACCTAATATTCTGCACATCGCTGATATAGGGTAAAGATGCTTATTCGCATCGATTACTTGTCTCTTCGTCCGAATATCAGCGCTGCTTGCTTTAAAATATCATTTTCCATTTCTAATTGCTGGTTTCTTTTACGTAGTTCTAACAATTCTTTTTGTTCAGGCGTAAGATTATCTTTTCCTTTGAATGAACCACTCGTTTTAGATTGCTTTACCCATTTGTCAAATGCTGAAGCCGTTAGTTCATATTCTCGAATGATTTCTACACGTGGCTTTCCAGCTAAGTAAAGATTGACGATTTGTTGCTTGAATTCTTGTGAAAAAGTTCTTCGTGTTCTCTTAGACATAAAAATTCCTCCTGGTATGTTTTCTTCTAGTCTACACACCTTAATTTTTCTGTCTAGTTAATTGTAGCCTATCCAGGGTTATAGATCCTACTGTGTGGGTAAAACTTTTGGGTAGAGTTAAGGGAGCTAATTTTGCTAATATTTACGGAAAGACAAAAGCCGTAGGGTACAGAAATGTGACACTTCCTGAAGGGCATACATGGAAATCTTATACACAGTTTCTTTTAGCAACCTTACCGGTTAGACTCAGGAATAATTATATTAGCAAATTTAATAAATCAATTTTCTTTTGGCATAATACTGGTGGAGGGTTAGAAGAAGAAACAATTAAAGAATTGGAAGAAAAAGGCTATAATATTGAAAGAAATGGTGTTTCAAACTATACCATTTTTAAAAATTCCCGAATTATTTTCTTAGGTAAAATTCCGGATCATACAGATGATATTTTAAGCACAAAAGATATTCCTAGTTGGAAAAGAATGTGTTTTTGTATTTTGAAAAATGATCATATTTGTCGTTTTATGGGGTTTGGCTTAACTCGTGAACAACAAAGAGTAGTAGATGCTATAAAGCAAAAATATAAAACGAGTTTGGAGGAATTGGAACGTGAGTAATTTTAAAAGTCCGGTTTATCAAATTCAATCTATCCCAATAGAAAAAATATTTCCTAATGATTATAATCCTAATACTGTAGCACCGCCAGAGATGAAACTTTTGTATGATAGTATTAAATCGGATGGATATACCATGCCGATTGTGTGTTATTACAATGTGGAAGAGGATAAATACATTATCGTAGATGGATTTCATAGATATCGTATCATGCTTGATTATTCTGATATTTATGAAAGAGAAGAAGGAAGACTACCTGTTTCTATCATTGATAAAGCACTTGATCATAGAATGGCATCTACTATCAGGCATAACAGGGCAAGAGGTAGCCATGATGTTGATTTGATGAGTAATATTGTAAAAGAACTGCATGAGTGTGGTAGAAGTGATAATTGGATTGCAAAGCATTTAGGGATGGATAAAGATGAAATACTAAGATTAAAACAGATAACAGGTTTAGCAGCTTTATTTAAGGATTATACATTTGGAAAGGCGTGGGAACCAGAAGAGTTTGAGGAACAGTTGAACGAATAGTCTAGATTGAAAATATTGGCTCTTTGTCAATAGGGATTGATGAGTTGTGCAAAATCAAATGGCTCCTCGTCATTTAGTGTTGGTAGAGAAAAACACTAAATGATGAGGAGCCCATTTTTGAGAGTGTGTAACTAGTTAACTTGTGTTACATCCCTATGTAAAAAGAATAAAAAAGAAATTTAGTTTGTACTGTTAGTCTAATATATAAGAAGAGAGTGCAAGATGAATCATTGCTTGGAATATTTATGATTTTATCGTATATAGTGGTCTGTTTTTCAGTTTTTTCTTGTAGCTGGGAAGCACGATTTGTCATTATTGATGTGAAAATAAGTGGAATTGTCGATGATGTACGAGGATATGGCTATAAAAGAAAAACAAGAGCGTATGGGGCTTTGGGGGATTTACAATCAAGAAAAAACGAGTGTTAAGTCTAATGGTAATAAGTCAAGATGAAAATTGAGCAGTTTTTTTATTGAGTATTCTATTTTGAAGTGCATTCCACTGAAATCGACCAAAGTTAAAAGTAATCAAAACAAAGAGGATAGTATGGTAAGACAGAGATAGCGAGGATAGAATCATATAACCGATAGATACAGAAACGAGTTTAGAAAATGAAGGCGGAGGTAAACAAAAACTCCCTTAAAGCTCAGAAGATTAGAGATTAAGGAAGTTTACACGGTATGAATCAAAGAACTTCAACTGCACCATGGTCGTCAATATGGTCGTCATGTACATGTTGTAAACGGCCATTCACTAAATAATCTGTATGATTACCATGAGGCACTTGTTCATGGCCACAATCTGGATGATGTTGACAAACTGCTTCTACATGATTACAGATGCCTGGATTTTTTTCATTGACTTCTAACGTACATTCGTCCCAATGATCTTCATGAGCACGATGCAAATGACCATTATGCACGTAATCAACGTGATCTTCGTGTAAAATTTTGGTATGCCCACAGCCTAAAGAATGTTGATGTGTGTGATTTTCGTGTGTATGATGCTCCATGTAATCGTCTCCTTTTTCTTTGAGATTAATTTTTATACGATTAGTTTATCAAATAAATGAACATATGTGAATATGTGAGGAGGAGAATGATGATTTCAGAGGAATAACAGAAAAAATAGGCGATATTTTTTCTGTTTTGAGTAGACCAACACGAGTGACTTTTTTTATTTTAACAAGAACAAGCGAATGTCTCTAAAATTGTTTCTCATGTAAGTATTTCACAATCAGGTGTTTCGCATCAACTAAGGATTTTAAAAGAATATTATTTAGTCAAATCCACACGTGAAGGCAAAGAAATGGTTCATCCTCTATGTGATAGACACGTCAGTTCTATATGTTAACAAATTTTAGAACATATACAGGAAAGTTAAATAAACATGAGGAATAGCAGTGAAAAAAGACTACAAATTTTTAGAACTATAAGGAGGGATAAAATGAACCAGCCGCATAGAGCGTTTATAATCCACGTATGGGAAGTTTATCGGTTCCTTTAGAAAAACTAAAAAAGAAGGAGAAGAAATAAGATTATTTAGTTTCTCTCTATTTCAGGAGAACGTAAGTTATTGAGTGAGTTTGCTTTACAGGCAGGATAAAAAAACAATATGGGGGAGGAAAAGCCGCTGCTTTTCTAAGTGCGATTATTCAAGAATTAGGGGAGGTGGAAGAATGGACAGGAAAAATGATTGAAAATGACTATAGTCTTCTTTTATGCTAGAGACAAAAAAGTATTTGATAAAAATTATTTTATGAGAAAGTGAGGACATGATATGAAGTCATTGTGTATTGGACAAGTAATTACTGCTATAACAGTTCATGGAGAACGATTTACTGGAAAGGTAGAACGATTGAATGAGCATACGGTGATTTTAAGCAATGCTTCTTCTTTCGCACGTGTGGTTGTATCTGAAAAAGAATTAAAAAAACAAGGATGGACATGGGAGAAACCGCATCGAAAAGGTACATTAAGAGATGGAAGGATTATTTGATAAATATATTAATTGGGCATTGTTTCCAGCAATACCCAATTAATATAAGGAGAATAGCGGAGGAAGGAGAAGCCAGGGAGGAGCACGCTTTCAAACAGAGTGTAGGAAAGTTAAAGGGGATGTCAATTGACTGAAAAAAGGTTCTCTTATAGGAACTCTAGGAGGGAAGAGAGTTTTCACTATTAGTAACATCCAGACGTTTATTTTTAGGCTTACCTTTTAACTCATCCCAAGAAATTTGATGTTCATAGTTGTTATTTAATAGTATATTATTTATCCTTACTCTAATATCAGGATGTATTTCTATTTCATTTAATCGGTTTAAAGGAATCCATTCTACTAAACCTTCTGGCCCATTTTTAATTAGATTACCGTGGAATGATGAACAATAGAAATCTACATAAATAAATTGCTCGCCTTTAATTTCATTGATATATCCAGAAAGTCCTTTGAACTCTAAGTTATCAACAATCAAATTAGTTTCTTCACGCACTTCTCTTCTAGCAGAATCAAAAAAAGTTTCTGGAAATTCTATTTTCCCACCAGGTGGTACATAACCTTGGAAATCGTTTTTATTCCTTTTTGTTAATAATATTTTATTGTCTTTAACTATCACTACCAAATTCCCAAAAATATAGTTACATTTCATGCTGTGTAAATTCCTCACTTCCTGTATTTATTTTGAAGTGCGACCTGAAAGTCGTCTACAAAATTGCTCATAAGAGTTATTTTTTCTTCATGAACGATTTAGATTGAACAAAATAAAAAAACACCCTAGAACAGCTGAGTTCTAGGGTAAGGAGAAAAAATGCAACACATACTTTTTCTATTGGGTGTCTTGTCGATAATTTATTTTACCATGGGCTCAAAGATTCTTCCACAGTATTTTGGTAATATTATTTTTTATTTATTATCTATTCATATGATAATAAACTATTTTTCTTCAGAAGGTCCTCGATACACCAATAAATGTTGAGGCAATATTTTTAAATTAGCTGGTAAAGAATCACCCTCATCTCCATCAACATTAGTTGCCAGTTGCTCTTCGTTTTTCAGTGCTATCATTCCTTCGGAAAATGTTAGATAAGCTAAATTATCCGTTGAATTATCTACTCCTTTTAACAAGTCTGGTACTGCTTTAATCGTATCCCATAACGAGCTATCTTTGATATAAATCAAATGAAATTTTCCATCATTTACTTCTGCTTCTGGTAAAAGAGATTCGAAACCACCAATGGAATTGGTTAATCCAATTAAAATGGTGCTACTTTCTATGGATTTTTCTTTTCCGTCTAACGTTAATTGGAACGAATAAGATTGTGTATTTGTCAGTTTTTTTGCTGCTGAAACAAAATAGGCTAATTTCCCCAATTTTGTTTTGTCTTCTACATCGACGTCATTTACTGCTTCAGGGATCGTTCCTATTGCTACAACATTCATAAAATAGCTATCATTGATTTTTCCAATATCTAAATCTGTTGTTTGATTTATGTCAAGTTCTTGAATAGCTTCTTCTGGATCTAATGAAATATTCAATGCTCTTGCTAAGTCGTTGACGGTTCCTAAAGGGAAAAAGCCAAATTTAGGTCGATACTCTTGTTCTGCTAATCCACTAATTCCTTCGTTAACCGTTCCATCTCCTCCCATAACAAAAACACTATCAAAGTGTTGTTTTGCTGCTTCATAAGCAAACTGTTTAGCATCACCTTGTTTTTCTGTCTCTTTTATGATTACTTGATCAAAAAAACTGTTTAATTTCTTTTTTGCTAATTCTTTGAACTCTTTGGCTTTTTCTCCACCAGAACTAGGGTTTACAATTAATAGGGCTTGTTTCATTTTTATAGTCATTCCTTTCGCAATTCCGCTAGGAATACAACACCGAATGAAAAAGTGTTGTGTTCCTAGCGGAATCTATTTCTCTTGTAGTAAACTTTTCTTGAAGAAGCCTGTGCACACTACAAATCATGGGGAGGTGAATAAGTGCGAAGACCCACTTTTCGACCGTGTATTTTTATATGTGTAGCTTAGCTTTTCAAGCACAACTAACTGTGACTCAGAGTATGTAAACTTATTTTGGGATAAGCGACTCGTTTGTGTAGAGCCAACCAGTTCCTATACAGTTGTTCTTCTAACATTGATGGAAGGAGTTTGTCACGAGATTAAAAATCGTGTACCCAAATTGTTGTGGCATTGATGTTCACAAAACGTTCGTAATCGCTGATTTGTACAAACATGACTTAGTAGCAGGAAGCTTTATTTCCCCTGAGAAAATCCGTTAGCTGCGGGACTTATTTCGGTATCGAATGAAATTAACACACCTTCAAACCAGCGAAAAAAATAGGTACCAGAACAGTCTCACTTGGTCAAATCTCCAGATTGCGAGTGTTGTTTCAGATGTCTTTGGGAAATTAGCTCAAAAGATCATTCAAAGTGTACTGGATAATCCAGAGGAGAAACCAGATATTGTTTCCTTAGTCGACCTTTGTATGAAAGCCTCTGTTGAAGAGTTAGAACTCTCAATGGATGGTGATCTATCTGAAGAATAAGAAGAAAAACTGCGTGTGATCAAAGCTCACTATAAGGCAATCACCTTATGTAAAAATGATCTCGAAGAGATGATTGCTGAACTAGGCAAAGAATAAGCGCACCAACAAGCATTGATTCAAATCGTTCCTGGATTTCAAAAACCACTAACCGCATTACGCGTAATTTCAGAAATTGGTGTTGATATGGAGCAATTTCCGACTGCGGGTCACCTCTGTTCGTGGGCAGGTTCGTTCCTGCAAACAACGAACCTGCCGACAAAAAATTTTTACGCAAATTTCTAAAGGCGGTCAGTATCTCAAGCCTCTTCTTGTCGAAGTCGCAAATGCCATGATTTTCAAGCTGTTTAATTTGGTGTAGTCCAATAAAACGAGTGGTCAAACCGCTTCTTTGGTGCGGTCTTTTTTCTGTAATTTAGTATACAGTTCACTTCGTATTCTTTTCAAACTTATCTAACTTCCATTTTATTATATCTATTTAACTAAAATGGAATGATTTTTTCATCTAGTAATTTCTCCAGATAAAAATTTTCTAAATTATAATGCAAAAAAGAATGTAGTAAATCATGGGCTTAAGTCGCATTTGTTTAATTTTCTTTATATGGATGCATTTTGTCCAGCTTATTAATCTTTTTCTGTAAGTTACGTACTTGATGTATTTCTGGTGCATCATCCGGTAATCGGCACCAAGTAGGAGTTATCTCAATTATGGCAATGATTTGACTACGCAATTCTTTTTGGAGTGCTTTAATTTCTTTTCGATCCATTTTTTCACCTGAATAATTAGTATATTAATTGTGTTTCATTATTTTTAGAATACACAGAAAATAAACCGTTGTCAAAGATAGTTATCAACTTTTTTACTCATATAAAAAACTCATAGTAGCTTGGTAGAGGATAACAAAAAAACGTCCTCAAACAATATACGGGGAGTTTTAGAGCGTGTTAGAAGGGTTTTGAAATATGTGACCTGTGGCTTGTTCACGTACTTCTTGTACTTTATGGAATGATTATAGAATGAGAATTGCTGATTTTTTACAAAAAAAGCACTCTAAAACTTTTGAGATTGTGTTTTAGGGTGCCTAATAGGGGAAAAACTTCTGAAAAGAGACTTAGGACCGCTGTTAGACGTTTTTGAGCCTAATTATAGCAATTATAAATTTGTTTTGGAAGAGCTGAATATCCAATAAATCCCTAATCAAGAAGTTATTTTTAGAAGGATTTAACTAATCAAAGGACTGCCAACTGAACGTACATCTTTTAAAGTATCAGATTGAAAGAATTGCACAAAAGCAATCCAATGATTTTTTGTTTCGTCAGAAATATCAATGCTATGGAATCCTATTAATTTGCTGATTCTTGCATAGAAACGGGATATCGCATAATCAGAAGCTTTGTAGCTAACTTTAGGATTTGCTAAAATTTGCAAAGTATCATGAATCATATTTTGAATTTCTATATCGTATGTTGAAAAATGTGTAGATTGATTAAAACTGCAACTAAGTTCATTGATCAAAGAATATGCTTGTTTTCGTAGTTTTTTGTCCATAAAAATACCTCATTTTTAAGGAAGTCCCATAGAGCTCTTGTGATTCTAGAATTTATTGTATTAGCTGTAACAGTATTCCAATTGATTTGACAGATATCAGATTACATATTCTTTTTGTTATAAGGAAAGGATATCTCTCAAAACTTTAATATGCATTACAAAATGGAAAGTCCTTTTCAACTATCTTCGCTAGGACTTTGAGAGAATTTTTTGAATTTCTCCCAACATTCTTGCTGATATTTATTAAGTTCAATTTGTTTGAATCCCATGGCATTTGTAATAAAGCTACTACCTGTAGTAAATTTATTATACGATATTATTTGTTTTCTGAATTTTGAAACAATCATAAATAATTAGTAATTTATATATTTTTTATAAATCGGTTGAAGCTTCTAGTAGAGAATATTGAAGCTACACTGATTAAAAATCAGTGGATAAATAAAGAATGCAAAGATATTGTAAATAAAAAAGGAACATGTTTAACAACTAGTTATAGTTAGAGTATTCCCCAATCTGGTTCTATTTCTGTATTTTACGCTTTCAATATCAAATTGTTGTATAATTATTTTTTAAATACGAGCGAAATAGCTAGATTTGCTTTCATACTTTTAGAGAAAAAGGAGTTGGATAGTAGGCCACTTCTTTTTGTTAGTCTTTATATAAGTTTTTGTGAATTATGATTTTATATTTACAAATTGAATCATAGATGATATCATTTTTAAAGCGTAATAATTACTATTTGCATTTTGGGTTAACTATATAAAAATTTTACATTTTAAGGAGACTTAGAAGATTATGAAAAAAATTTTTTTGTTTATGCTAGGTATGTTGATGATAATCAGTATATCAGGATGTCGCAATCAAGAAGATGTAGAAATAACATTTAGTTCATCTAAAGATGGATTAGAATACAAAAATATAGTTGCTGGAACTAGTACTGCAGCAGAATATTTATCTGCTTTTAATGTTTCTTTAAAAGGTGTTTCTGATCAAGAGAATATTCCTTCTGAGTATAGTAATGTAGAGCGTATAGGCTCTCCTCGTAAAGTGAATATGGAAAAAATAATGAGTATAGATCCGGATTTATTTGTTGGTGATATAGCTTCTCCTAAAAATGTTCAGGAGCAAATAGAGAAACAAGGGATCACAGCATTATGGTTAGATAATTCTAGCTATGAAAATATTTTAATCAGTATTGAAAAACTAGGAAAAGTACTTAATCAAAAGGATAGAGCGGATAAACTGATAAAAGAAATTAAACTATCTGAGGAAAATGCATTAAAAGGAATTGATGATTTAAAAGGAAGAAAAGTAGCACTTTTATTTGGTACAGGTGAAAGTTACATGTTAGCAACTGAAAAATCATATTTAGGAAGCTTATTGAGTAAATTAGGTATACAAAATGTTGCGTCTGAAGTTTCTAAATCATCAAGTTCTTACGTTAAGTTTAGTTTAGAAAGCATTGTTTCTCAAAATCCTGATTATATTTTGACTTTAGCACATGGACATAAAGAACAAGCTGTAAAAGCTTTTGAAGAAGAGTTTAAGAAGGAATTATGGCAAACAACAAATGCAATCAAAAAAAGGAGCGTCTATGCTTTAGACGATAAAGTATTTCCCGTTACAGGAAATATTCATGTTGCTGAAACAACAGAGTCTTTAAAATGGTTATTACTTAAGGGAGAAACTAATAAGTGATCGTTATGAAACATATTTATTTGTCAATTATGTTGTTTCTTTTTCTGGTGTTAGCAATTGTTTTTAGTTTAAAAGTAGGGAGTGTATCCATTACTTTTTCTGAGATTAACGCTATTTTACAAGGAGCAATAACTGAAAACAGAAGTATTTTAATAAATATTCGTTTGCCACGTGTATTTTTTTCGGTTCTAAGTGGTATTAACCTTGCATTGTCAGGACTCTTTTTACAAATAGTTTTGAAAAATCCGATGGCTGATCCAGGGATTTTAGGGATTAGTTCTGGGGCTGCTTTAGGTGCTACACTAGTTATGTTGGTATTGCCGGTCTCAGTTGGATTAGTACCATTAGTGGCTTTTTTTGGAGGAATACTAACATTTATTACAATACTATTTTTGGCTTGGGAAAAAAATCTTACTCCAATTAATATGGTTTTGTCTGGAGTTGCAGTTAATGCAATTATTGGAGGGATTCAGTCGTTAATTATGATTGCTTTTAGTGATCAGTTGCAAGGTGTTATTACCTGGTTACATGGTGATCTGAGTGGAAAAGAATGGCAAGAAGTAGGTGTACTCTTAAGCTATTCATTACCAATAATTATATTTTCTATATTTATGATTGAAAAAATGAATATTCTTAATTTACCAGATAAAACAATTTATAGTTTGGGAGTTAATTTACGAAGAAACAGAATGATTATAGCAACCATTTCTGTTTTTTTAGCAGGAGTAACAATTTCTCAAGTTGGATTGATTAGTTTTGTTGGATTGATAGTTCCACATATTTCTAAACTTTTAGTAGGAGGTAATATGAAAAAATTATTTCCTTGTACTATTTTAATCGGAGGACTTGTAACAACAATTGCTGATTTATTAGCTCGGATAATTATTTCTCCACTAGAAATTCCAATAGGAACAATAATGTCTGTTTTAGGGGGACCATTTTTTCTTTATCTTTTAAGTAAACAGAAAAGAGGCTGATGTTATGTTTAATTATTGTTTTGATATTACGAATGTTTCTTTATCTTATAAGTTTAATAAAATTTTAAAAGATATTTCCTTCTCCATACCTAAAGGTAAATTTACAGCTATTATTGGGCCTAATGGCTCAGGCAAGAGCACTTTGTTGTCTTGTCTCACAGGTGAACTAACCCCTGACAAAGGAGAAGTATATTTCGATAAACAAAATATTAGAGATATTTATTCTAAAGAAAGAGCTCTAAGAATGGCTATAGTTCATCAAGAGAACACTGGTGTTAACGGATTTACGGTGAGAGAAATCGTACTAATGGGGCGAACTCCTTATCGAAAATTTGGTTATCAAGATTTAGAAAAGGATGAAATTATTGTTTCTGAAGCAATAGAAATGCTTGGACTAAAATCTTTTGAAAATAAAAAAATAGAGGAATTATCTGGTGGACAACAACAGCGGGTTTGGTTGGCGTTGGCAATTGCTCAAGATACTGAATTTATCCTTTTAGATGAGCCAATGAATAATTTAGATATTTACTATCAATTAGAAATGTTAAATCTCTTTAAAGAGATGGTTAAAAAGAAGAACAAGACAATTGTAGCGATTTTACATGATTTAAACCAGGTGTTACAATTTGTTGATTATGTCATTGTTCTCAAAGAAGGGAATATTTTAAAAACAGGAAATCCTATAGAAGTATTGACTCCGAATTTAGTGAAAAACCTTTTCTTAGTTAATTCACAAATTATATCTGGAAGACACAATCCTGTACTTGATTTTTATTTGGGAGGATGAGTATGTTAAAAAAATTAATTAAATATGGTAAAAGGCAACGTAAATGGGCTCTTATCTTGTCTTTGTTAGAATTTATGTTAGTTATTATTATAGGATTGGTTTTATATACTTTTTTAAGTTGTTGGTATCAAAAAAAAATATTAGTTATTCCGGTGTTGCTTGTTTTGTGTTATTGTGTAGTGCGAATTGTGTTTTTATTTTTTTTGAAAAAAAATATTCATTATTGGAGTACTGCTGCGAAAATAGAAATTAAAAATCACTATGTTAATGGACTTTTTAAAAATATTAATCCATTATTAAATAATGAATTGGAAATTATTCAAGCTGATTTAAAGGGATTGGATAAATTAGATGTGGTTTATGAAGAGTTATTTCCAACTATTTTTCAAATAGTTCTAGGAGGAGTATTCTTTTCGATTTTGAGTGTAATTTTTCATAGTTCTATTGTGATTGTTATCTATGTCTATTTTTTATTAATGATTGTTAGTATGAAAATTAGGAATAAACAAAGCGAAAAAATAAATCGCAGGCACATAAGATTATTTATGCAGATTGGTAAACGTTTTTATAGTGATATTGAAGGCTTGAGTACTTTAATGATGTATCGACAAGATGATGTTTATCAAAAAAGATTTGTAGAAGATTCTGAAAAGTATCGTAAGAATACAATGGTTTCTTTATCGTATAATTTACGTGCACGTTTTTTTTTGAGATGTAGTTTATTTTTGAGTTTAATTATTGCTACTTTAATTGTAAATATGGAAATAAAAAAAAGAATCTTTCCTATACAGATTGGTGGGGCTTTTTTAGGAATGATTTTTTATTGGTTTTTAAGTACTCAAAAAATTGGTTATTTTAATCACATTGTTAAATCCGCTAGGCCGATTTTCGAAAAGATATTTTCAATTATAGATAATTCGAGAAATACTAGTGATAAAGAAAAGTTTTGCGAGAAAGTAGAACGAATAAAAATAAATAATTTGTCATTTTGTTATGATGGACAGAGTGTTATAACAAGTTGTAATGCTGAATTAGTTATAGGGACTCCATATTATATTGTTGGTCGTAATGGTGCTGGGAAAACAACATTGGTACAATTAATAATGGGGATTCTTCCGTCAGTTTATGGTGAAATTAAATGGAACGACAGTGATTTAAAAATGATCGAACAAGATAGTAGGTTTTCTAAAATAGGATATTTAAATAGTACACCTTTTTTATTTGAAGGTAGTATAGCTGATAATATATTTTTAGGAGATTTTAAAGATAAAGATCTTAAACTATTATTCGAGAAATATGATATTTGTAAATTTGTTAGTAATTTGTTAGATAAGTATGAAACGCAAGTAGGACCTGAAGGAAGATTTTTATCTCCTGGTCAAAAACAACAAATTGCTTTTGCTAGACTTTTTATAAGCAATAAGGATATTTATATATTTGATGAATTTACTTCAAGTGTTGATAAAAAAACAGCTCAGAATATGATGTCAGCTATCAACGATTTAGCAAAAGAGAGCATTGTAATAATTATCACTCATCAATTAGAAAGTATTCCCAAAGATGCTCAAGTTATTTTTGTTAATCAGAAACAGGTTTTTAAAGGTGAAAATCAGCTGCTATATGAAAATAATGTAGAATATAAGAGTTTTTTGATACAAGATAGGTGAGGGAAAGTTTAATGATTTTGAAATTACTAAAATATAGTAAAAATTTGAATATTTATTTGGGATATAGTTTTTTATTTTCTATGTTGGGTGCTTTTATTCAAGTCTCTATTATTTTTGGCCTTTTTTATGGATTAGTTACTTTTAGTTTTTCTTTCACAATGATATTAATTTTAATTGGTGCAGTGTGTATAGAAGGTGTATGTAACTATTTAGAACAATACTTGGGACACTATGTAGCATTTAAAGTTTTAGCAGATTTGAGGAGAGAAGTATATCAAAAAATCAGAGAACTGGGTCCTGCTAAATTAGACACAAAAAATCGTAGTAAGATTATTGCTTTAATCCATACAGATATTGAATTAGCAGAAGTTTTTTTTGCTCATACCATTGTTCCTATTTTAAAAGGAGGGATAATGCTATTATTATTTACAGGAATCTATTCTTGTTTTTTAGGTTATATAGGAGTTCTTGTATTCTTTTCCTATTTATTTATAGGATTTATTCTACCGTTTTATAAAAAAAATACAAATATTCAATTAAATAAAAAATTGATGGAGCAAAAAGAGCAAACTCAGGTATATGTATTGGAATCTATTAAAGGTTGTTTCGAAATCTCTCAGTTTAATATGATAAATAAACGAAAATCGGAAATGAGAAGACTGATCGATCAAGAGGTTTTTTCGAGTAAAGAAATAAAAATGATTGCTAAAGAACGAGATTATTACGTAGAAATAGTAATTTTAGTTATATGGTTTGTTATATTCTTATTAGTTTCTCACTTTGGTGATTGGAATGCATTTAATCAAGTATTAGTATTATCCTTTCCTTTTACTTTTCGCTCTCAAACCTCATTAAGTAGGTTGCCTTTATCTTTAGGCAAGTCAATAGCATCAATTAAAAATCTTTTAATGTTTTTTTATGAGGAAACCTCTTTTTTTACTGGATGTAAAGAAATAAGCAATGTAACACAAATTGAAGCTAAAAGATTAAAATTTCATTATCCGAATAGTACTGAATATATATTTTCTGATCTAGATATATCTTTTACTTTAGATGGTATTATTGGTATTATAGGGGAAAATGGTAGCGGGAAAAGTACTTTTGTTAAGTTGCTAATGCGTTGGTATGATTATCAATCAGGAGAGTTAAAGATAGGAGAAAACGAATTAAAAGATGTTGATTTAGACTCTATAAGAGGTAATATTAATTATGTTCCACAAAATCCACAGATTTTAAATGGCAGTATTCGTGAGAATTTGACTTTATGTTGTGAAATATCTGATGAAAAAATTTGGCAAATTTTAGATGATGTTGAATTATCAGATAAAATCATTGGACTATCTCAAAATTTGGATACATCATTGGGAAAAGGTTCAATCCCATTTTCTTCTGGAGAATTACAGCGTTTAGAATTAGCTAGAGCGTTGCTTCATAAATCACAACTATTAATTCTTGATGAACCAACAAGTAACTTAGATTTAAAAAATGAACAGATTTTTTTAGATGTTCTAAAAAAAAATCGCCAGAAAGGTGTAATTATAATTAGCCATCGAGAAAGGGCTTTAGAAATTGTTAATAAAAAAATTCAAGTTAGTCAACGAAGATTATCTTTAATAGATAGTTGAAAATTTTCAATTCAATATAGATAGAAGAGTAGTTAACTAAAATGGCTCTTTGTCAACCTAATATTATAGAACCGCTTTTTTTATGCTATAATCAACTTCTGTTTGTGGCAGAATTTAACTACACACTAATGCAGCCGAAAGTACACAACTATGCAGCAGTTTGACTGCGAACTAGTTTCCTTCCATCATAAGTTTTAGTGACTTAGTGATGGAGGTACAGAAAGGTTGTTAACTTTGGATGATATTAAAACGATAAAACATTTGAGAAATAATCGTGATCAGTCAATTGATCAGATAAGAAAAGCAATGAATATCAATTGGCGAACAGCGAAAAAATACGCCGACAGTGATCAGCTATTCATTACGGATCCTACTCGAAAAAATAAATCCATGATGGATGATGGCTGGGGAGAAATTATCGGTAGTTGGCTAGAAGAAGATCTACGCTTACGTAGAAAACTCCGTAGAACTGCCAAAGCTATCTATGAACAATTGAAACCTTTGGGTTTCCCTGGCTCCTATCGAACAGTTTGCGTCTATATTTCTCAATGGAAAAAACAGCGGTACGACGAAACGAATTACAAAGCTGTCGATCGCCTTGATCATCCGATCGGAGAAGCACAGGTCGATTTTGGAACAATGGAAGTCATGCACGAAGATCACATGAAAGACATACAACTTCTTATTATGTCATTTCCCTATAGTAATGCGACGTTCGCAAGTGCCATGCCAGCTCAAAACCAAGAGTGTTTCCTGGAAGCATTAAAGCAACTATTTGATCAATGCGGCGGTGTTCCAAAAAAGATCAGAATAGATAACTTAACTCCAGCGGTGAAAAAAACAAAATCAAAATTTGAAGAAGCACAACTAACCGATGAATTCTTACGTTTCACCATTCATTATGGTTGTGATGTTCAAGTCTGTAACCCACGTAGTGGGCATGAAAAAGGACATGTCGAAAATAAAGTGGGTTATGTCCGATACAATTTCTTCTCGACTTCGCCAATCATGGACTCTTTTGAGTCCCTAAATAAGCAGCTTGAAGAACAATTGAAAACAGATCGAAAAAGGACGCATTATTCGAAACATCAATTAATCGAAGATTTGTGGAAGAAAGAAAACAAGGCGTTACATTCTCTTCCCCAAGAGGATTACCCAATTTTTAAAGAAGTAGAAGCTAAACTAAATCGTTATCACGAAATGAAATTGGATCAAACGGTTATTCATATTCCTAAAGCATATGGATATTCTCAATTGACCGTTGTTTTGACTTGGAATAAATTTAAAGTTCTTACGCCTCATGGAGACCTCTTAATGAACGAATATCGCCCCTATATGAACAAAAAACGATTGATCCCATGGAGTGATATCTTGAAACAATGGAGTAATAAATTGAATATCGTTAGTTATTCGAGGTATTGGAAGTACTTGCCTGCACGCCTTCAAAATTATCTAGCAATTGATAATAATCACCTTAAATACAGACGGATAAAACAATTACTAAGTTTATTAGCGACCTATGATATCCAACAAATTAATGAACAATTTTACGAATTAGTTGTTCAAGAAGATGCCCCCTCTGACTTTGATGTGAATTGGTCAAACTATGATGCATTAACAAAATCAGGAGGCGTGCAAAAATGACTGGACAGACGCTAGAAGATTATTGCAAAAAGCTTCGATTAAGCCATATCATCACTAACTTACCAAGAGCTTCTTTCGAAGCTCCAGAACAATTTATTACCGATTTATTCCGTTTAGAGCTTGAGACCAGACAGCAGATCAAATTAGAACGGATGGAAAAATTAGCCAAATTTCCTGTACCAAAATCGCTAAAGAACTATGAATGGCACGAAGATATTTTTCTACCAGTCCATCTAGATAAGGCGACCCTTGTCTCTCTTGATTTTCTAAAAAGGCAAGAAAACATTGTTTGTGTTGGCTCTCCTGGTACAGGGAAAACGCATCTAGCGATCGCATTAGGGAGAAAAGCCTGTAGTGAAGGTGTTTCAACCAAATTTTTCCGAGTAAACAATCTCGTTGAACAATTAGAGAGTGCCTAAAAAAAACAACAGCTAGCCAGTTTCAAGAAGCGATTCGAAACAACAGAATTTCTTGATGAAATGGGGTACTTACCATTGACGAAAGAAGGAGCTGAACTGCTCTTCCAACTGATTTCAGATTGGTATGAGCAAAAGAGCATTATTATTACCTCTAATTTAGAATTCAGTCAATGGAATCGAGTGTTTATGGATTCTCGCTTAACAGCTGCTCTCGTTGATCGGCTAATCCATCACACTCACATTATCAGCTTTAAAGGCGAAAGTTTCAGGTTGAAAAATTCATTATCTAAATCATATTGAAGGAAAAAACTAGTTGCAGCAAAACTCTGCACTTTCGGCTGCATTTTTTTGTAAAAAGCTATTGCACAACACAAACTTCAATAAATTTGGAACAAATTTTTAGGAAAGACGATGATATGATTAAAGTTTATTATATTTCTAATACTAATTCGTGTCGTACGGAAATGAAGTGGTTGGAGAATCACAATCTGTAATGTGTCGATCGAAAGATTACTAAAAAATCCGATTGAAATACACGAAACTAAAAAAATTTTGTTTTTTGCTGAAAATGGAGTTGATGACTTGATCAATTCTTGGACCAAAAAATTCCAGGTGCTAGAAATTGATGAAAATGAGTGTTCTACAGACTATTTAATCGCAATACTTATCAAGAATCCTTTGATGATTAAGTTGCCTGTTATAATCGATGAAAAGAAGATAGTGATTGGATTCAACGAGAGAGAAATAAGATGGTTTCTATCAAAGGAATATAGACGTAAGCAATTATTGGATAATGGTAGTTATTGTCTAGAAGAATAATTGCAATAAAAAACTTTTTAGAGTGTTTAGAAAATGCCTGTTTTCTAAACACTCTTTTTATATACTATATATGTTGTTTCTACAATATTTAGTGTTGGTGGAAAATCTATGGATTTTCTACTGACACTTTTTTTGTAAAAAAGATAGAAAAAGAGATAGCCTAACTGGTAGAATTTAGTCGTCTAAAACAAAACCAAACCAAGAAAGGATATCTCCATGGATCATTGTACTAGAAAATTGTTAGGTTTAACAGATGAAAATTTATTCTTCGAAGAAGAATGGTTAGAGACTATAGAAGAAGAGGGGGTTCGCACCAATCTTATTCATGCCAAAATTAGCTATATATCAAGCCATTGCCGTAGATGTGGTATCAAAAATGAAGGACAAATCATCAAGAATGGCTCACATAAAACAAAAGTCCAACTTTTGCCTTATCGAGACACCAAAATAGAATTACGCTTGGTACGTACGCGCTTTTACTGTAAAGAATGTCAGTCGACATTCAACGATCAGACCAATTTGGTGGATGAAAACTGCTATCTTTCAAAGGATTTAAAGGTTCAAATTGCCTTGGAACTAGCGAAGAATAAAACAAGAAAAGAAATTGCCAATCGCTATTTTGTCTCTGACGTAACCGTTCTGCGTGTCTTGCACACCTGTTTAAAAACTTATCATCCTCGTTTTGATACGTTCCCTTCGGTCCTTTGTTTTGATGCGTTCAAATCAATGAAACCCTGCAGTGGAAAAATGAGTTTTGCTTTTATGAAGGAGCAGCCCCAGCAATTACTCGGTGTATTGGAGAATCGTCGCATTGCTTTCTTAAAACCATAGTTTCTTAAATTCACTCGAAAAGTACGAGCGAACGTGAAATACATCGTAATGGATATGAATGCCCCTTATTTTCAACTTGTAAAGGCGGTCTTCCCAAACGTAAAAATCGTGACCGATTGCTTTCACATTGTCCAATAAATCACTCGTGCATTAAATCCGTTGCGAATGAAAACAATGAACAGCTTTCAAAAAACGGAACCGACAAAGTATCGACGATTGAAGCGATTCTGGAAATTACTCCTGAAGAATGCCTATGATCTGGATAGTTCCAATCATCAATATGATTGATCCTCGTAATATATATTTTGAAGAAACTTTCATTCCTTCAATTACCCTTATAGACTATTCCTAAATTTTTTTATAAAATAACGATTGTTACTTGGATGCTGAGGGATATTCCTGAATAATAAGCCTTGGAAAGGACTTACGAGAAGACGCTATCGATCCTTTCAGCTAGACTGAGACGAAAGACTGTGACCCGAACCGTTGGTATAACCTCCAACACACTAGCTAAGTCCATTAACTTCTACCAATCTTAGTAGAGATTGGGTGGCTTAGAAGTTTAATGAATTAAAACTCTATTATGCGAGGCTGTCGTTAGACAACGTGATTTTGGGATATCCCACAGTACCCCAGCAATTTCCGAATAAATAATGAAAGCTAGCTATTAATTAGTCAAGAGATATTTTTCTTTTTTTGATTAAGAAAAGTGTCAGTAGAAAATCCGTAGATTTTCCACCAACACTAAATATTGTAGAACCTTTCTATTCTTATTCCTATCTCCTGTACTTTGGTTAGCTCATTCTGTTGTGTACGGTTTGACGTTATTTATCACAAATATTGTCGGAATTAATATTCAATTTGATACTGGAATCAATATGATTATAAATAGTTTTGCATTTCCTAGCTCGTTAGGACATCAATATCTGTTGCCTATTGTAATCGGAGCTACAGCATTACTTGAATATTTCGTCTTCAAAACGTTGATTGTTCGTTTAAACATCCCAACTTTAGGAAGAGAAAAGAAATTGGTAGAGGATCAAACAATGGATGTCGCTTCTATCGATTCTACTGTAAATGTCGTTGATGAAAATTCGGAATTTGAGCCACAAATACAAAATATCGTAGTAGGTTTAGGTGGTGCTGACAATATTGAAAACATCATTAATTGCTACACCCGACTTCGTGTTGACGTTAAAGATGAGACAAAAGTGAATATGTCCATTTTGAAAGAAAAGGTCAAATCCTCTGGAATCATTGATAAAGGTAAACATATCCAAATCATTATCGGTGTAGGGGTAGAAGAAGAACGAGAAAAAGTTGAAGCTTACATGTCTCAACTTAAAGTAACAAAAGCATAATAATCAATTAGTAGAATTATTGGAGGAATGAATCAATGGGTAACAAGTTTGTAATGATCGGCGGAGGATCTACTCAATCGCCTGGAATTTTAGAAGTGTTGAGAAAGCGTGCTGAAGAACTTCATCTTAAGGAATTAGTTTTGTATGATAACGATGCTGATCGTGTTTCCTTATTAGGACAATATACGAAAATGTATTATGCAGAAACAGGATCTAAAGTAACTGTTTCATATACCACAGATCTTGATGAAGCATTAAAGGGGGCAGATTTCTTATTCATGCAGATTCGTCCGGGTTTGAACAAACAGCGAGCAATTGATGAAAAAATTTGTTTAAACAATGGTGTAGTCGGTCAAGAAACTTGCGGGCTTGGAGGATTTTCTTTTGCCATGAGAGTCATTCCAGCAGTACTGGAAATTATTCGTAAGGTAAAGCAAATCTGTCCAAATGCTTGGATACTTAATTATACCAATCCGGAAGCGATCTTATCAGAAGCGATCTACCGAGAATTCCCCGACGCAAACGTTTTGTGTATTTGTGATATGCCTATCTCAATTGAAGGTGCGATCGCTAAATATTTCAATAAAGATTTGCGAGATCTTACTTTTAAGTATTTCGGTTTAAATCATTTCGGTTGGTGGACCAATATCGTTGATGAAACAGGAAAGGATCTATTGCCTCAGCTTCGAGCAGATGTTCTTAGTGGAAAAATTGATACCTTGTTAATGTCGAATGAAGAAACTGAGGGAGATCAATATTGGATTGATACGTATAAACAAATGGTTAGTCTATTCAAACGTTTTCCAGAATATTTTCCTAATTGCTACCTACAGTACTATTTGACACCTGATGAAATTGTGGCTCATGATGACCCATCCTTCACTCGTGGAGATTTTGTTATGCAAGGAAGAGAAAAACGCATCTATGATGAGTGCCGACGAGTAATCGCAGCAGGTTCAGCAAAAAATTCTTCCTTGCATGCAGGCGTTCATGGAAACTATATCGTGGATATTGCTTATGCAATCATCCATAATACAAGAGAACGATTCATCGTAAATAAAAAGAATCATGGTGCAATCTCTAACTTTGATCCAGAAGCTGTTGTAGAAATACCCGCTTATGTAGGATCAATGGGTGCAGAAACAATTAATGTCGGTGAGATTCCTACTATGCAAAAAGGGCTGATGGAGATGCAAAAAGCTTATGAAAAACTGACGGTAGATGCTGCTTTGTCTGGTTCATATCAAACAGCATTGAATGCAGTACTATTAAATAAAACCATCCCTAATTATACTGTAGGAAAAAAAGTTTTAAACGAATTGTATGAAGCTAATAAAGATCTATGGCCAGAGCTTAGATAAAAAAGTGTTAGTAGAAAATCAGTAGATTTTTCACCAACACTAAATATTTTAGAACAAAACTGCCTAAACAGAATATAAGCACCTGCTTTGCTAATTATTGTTGACAGAATAGTCATAGTTGTTATAATAAAATTTATAGTAGAGTAGACAAAGAGGTCTATTTATACTTCTGAAAATTAGTTATCGACGAAGATACAATAAACATATACTTATAAAGTGTCAGGGAAAGAGGTGTGAATCCTCTACAGACCTACCTACTGTATGGTGGATGAAACCAATAGAACCACAGAATGATTCTGGAAGGATTGGGAGTAAAAAGAAGCTAAGTCAGGATACCGGCTTGATAAGTCTATGCATTCTTTTGTAGGAAAAAGAAGGTGTTTCGATGATAACTGGCTTGATTCACTGTTAGTGCTGTAAAAAACTACTTTTTCTTTAATAGAAAAAGTAGTTTTTTTTGTTGGTAGTTGATACAAAGTAAAAGGGGGAATAGTGAAACCATCAGAAAGAACGAGGAATTTTATTTGAGGTAACATATATAGAAAAAAAGTTGAATGTGAGGATGAAAAAATGAAAAAAAAAGTATTTATAATCATGACTATTGGACTGATTGCAGGGAGTGGACTAGTGGGTTGCGGCAATCAAGAAAAGAAAACTACGACTACGACTGAGAAAACAGAAATAAGTTTACCTACCAAGGATCGTAGTGGCAAGGAAATAGATTTGCAAGCAGAAATTACAAGGATTATTTCTTTAGCACCATCTATTACAGAGATTATTGATGATTTAGGAAAAGCAGATCAATTGGTAGCAGTTGATCCTCAAAGTGGTTCTATTGGAGAGCAATTAGATTCTTTACCCCAGATGGATATGATGGCTGTTAATGCTGAAGAGCTTATTTCTTTAAATCCACAAGTGGTTTTTGTTAATGATATAAATTTAGTGGGGGCTGAAAGTGTCTGGCAACAAGTAGAAGATGCGGGGATCACGATTGTCAATATACCGACAAGTACCAGCATTAAAGACATTAAAGAAGACGTACAATTCATTGCTGATAGTTTGTCGGAGCATGAGAAAGGACAAAAACTAGTCGATAAGATGACTCAAGAAATTGCTGATGTTGCAAAAATCGGTAAAACGATCAAGAATCAAAAGAGTGTTTTATTTGAAGTGGCTGCATTACCAGATATTTATAGTTTTGGAAGTGGTACATTTTTAAATGAAATGATTGAAACGATTGGTGCCAAAAATGTTCTAGCAAACGAGAAAGGCTGGCTCCCTTTAGGAGAAGAAGCAGCAATTGCTGCAAAACCTGATGTTATTTTGACAAATGTGGCTTATATTGATGATCCGGTGAAAGAAATCTTAGAACGGAAAAATTGGGAAAAAGTACCTGCGGTTCAAAATAAAGAAGTTTTTGCCATTGATAATCTAGCAAGCTCTTTACCAAATCATCACATGACAAAAGCTTTAAAACAAATGGCAAAAGCTGTTTATCCGGAAGCATACAAGGATTTAAAAGATGAATAAAAAAATATTTCTTTTACTATTGCTTGTTATTAGTTTGGGAATGCTTGTACTTGGCATCAAGATTGGCAGCGTGCCAATCTCTGGTAGTGATCTATTTAATATTCTAGTAGGAAAGAATATTTCTGAAGACGGTATTTTAGAAGGGATTATTTGTAATGTTCGCTTACCGCGGGTTGTGTTGGCCTACTTAGTAGGTGCTGGATTGGCTGTTAGTGGAACAGTCATGCAGTCTCTTTTGGGAAACCCATTGGCTTCTTCCTATACATTAGGCGTTTCAGCGGGGGCTTCCCTCGGAGCAGCATTGATTATGGTCACAGGTGCTACGGTAACAATTATTGGCAATTTTTTATTGCCCTTTACTGGCTTTGTTTTTGGTTTAACAACTGTTTTTCTTGTTTTACTATTTACACGCGCGATAGATGGTCAGATGTCCAATCAAACAGTTGTTTTAGTGGGGATGGTCATGACTTTATTTGTTGGGGCAATTTTAACGTTGATCACAGCGCTCTTTCAAGATTATTTAAAAGAGCTTGTTTTTTGGCAAATGGGGAGTTTCTCCGGTAGTAATTGGAAAAAGATTGTCATTTATTGTCCTGTTGCTATCTTAAGTACACTATTTTTATGGGTTGATGCAAATAATTTAGATGTTTTAGGTTTAGGTGAAGAGCAAGCTATGCTTTCAGGTGTGGAAGTGAAAACAGTGAAGTTAAAAATTATACTTTTTGCAAGTTTACTGGCAGGAAGTGCCGTGTCGTTTGTTGGTGTGATTGGTTTTGTAGATTTAATCGCACCGCATATTGTTCGGCGTTACTTAGGGGCTACTCACCGGTGGCTGATTCCTGGATCAGCTCTATTAGGAGGCATATTAATGGTGCTAGGCGATACGATCGCACGGACGATCTTATCGCCAAGAGAAATACCAATTGGTGCGGTGACGGCGCTTATTGGTGCTCCATTCTTTTTGTATATTTATTTCCGAAAAAGGGGAGCTGTAGCATGATTCAATTAGAAAAAGCGGCAGTAACTCTGCAGCAATCTCGTATTTTAACAGACATTTCTTTAACTTTTCAGCAAGGAAGCAAAATCTGTATCTTGGGACCTAATGGCTGTGGGAAAACGACCCTGTTGAAAACGATTGCTGGCTTGATTCCTTATAAAGGATCTATCTTGATTGATGGGCAAGAAGTAGGAGGATTAAAAAGAAAATTTTTAGCCGATAAGGTTGCGATGTTGAGTCAGTTTACAACGGTGGCATTTGATTATACGGTCTATGAAACCGTCTTGATGGGTGCATACCATCAACAGTCACATCGTTTTTTGCCCATCATCTCCAAACAAGAAAAAGAACGGGTTCTTCATTGCCTAGAGACTGCTCATCTGATTGATATCAAAGATAAAGTTGTCAATCAACTCTCAGGAGGACAGCAACAACGTGTTTTTTTAGCCAAACTTTTCCTGCAGGATCCTGAGATCATTTTATTAGATGAGCCTAATAATCATCTGGATATTCGCTACCAGCAAGAATTGATTCATCAGTTGAATGAATGGGGCGCTAACACCAATAAAACCATTATTGGTGTATTTCATGACATTCGTTTAGCGTTGACATTGAGTGAAGAAATTGTCTTTATGAAAGAAGGGGCAATTGCTGCAAAGGGTAATTTCCAGGATCTCGCTTCAAAAGCCTTTCTGGAGCATATCTTTGATGTTGATATCGTCTCCTATTTTCAACAACAACACGAAGCTTGGAAAAATATCCGGTAACTTTTGACAAGTATTTTTGAAACAGGTAATATAAAGAAAGCACAATGATGTGTTTCAATAAATGGCAATGGAGCCTAAAGTCTTCGTGTATAATTACACGTGCTTTAGGCTTTTTTTTATGGAGGAAAGTATGAAACGAATAATTCTCATGGGCGCAATAGGTTGTGGCAAAACCACTTTATGCCAAGCATTACAAGGAAAAGAATTACGTTATAATAAGACACAAGCAGTTGAATTCCATACAACGATGATCGATACACCAGGGGAGTTTATATTGCATCGTCAGTATTACAATGCCTTAAACGTCACTGCAGCTGAAGCGGATGTCATTGGCTTAGTACAAAGTGTTCTTGAGACAGAACAGATTTTTTCACCAGGATTTGGCAGCATATTTCCTAAAAAAGTGATCGGCATTTTAACGAAAGTAGATTTAGTGAATGCCTCCGATCAATTAATTCATCAGCAATTAAAAAACGCCGGTGCAACTGAGATTTTTGAAGTATCTTCTGTAGAAAAAACTGGTCTACAAGAATTGATCAATTATTTAGAGGAGGATGAGGCATGATGAAAATTTATACAAAAACAGGGGACAAGGGGATGACCAAACTCGTGGGAAATTCCACGGTTGCTAAAGATTCCGATCGGGTAGAGAGTTATGGAACGATCGATGAATTGAATTCGTGGGTAGGGTATATCATCAGTCAACTATCTTCAGAAAATAAAGTCATCAAAAATGAATTGAAACTTTTGCAAAATTTTCTTTTTGATGTAGGAACGGATCTATCAACACCAATAGAAGTGCAACGTCCATTTAAACTTCAACCAGAAAGTGTTACTTGGCTAGAAGAAAGAATCGATAAATTTACAGCCGAATCTCCGGATATTGATCGATTTATTTTACCCGGTGGCACACCAGAAGCTAGCATGGTCCATGTGGCGCGAACGATCGCTCGCCGTGGAGAACGCACGATTGTTCGTCTAAACTGGACAGCCCAGATTAATGAACAAGTGCTGATTTTTATGAATCGATTGTCAGATTATTTTTATGCGTTGGCGCGTTATCTCAATGTTCAAGCCAATGAACCGGATGTTTTTTATGAAAGAGGAGAGAAGGTTTTTCATAAAATAAAAGAGGATGGATTGTAGGCAGTTGCTTTTCTAGATAAGATGTGGTAAATTCCATGTAGATTAAACGAATATTTTATGAAGAATATGAATGGAAGTCAGTGAAAATCTGGCACGGTCCCGCCACTGTGATAAAGCAGAGTTGCTTTTAAGTCAGGTCTTTTCAGTTTTTCATTATTGGGCATACTGTTTCGAGGCAAAACAGGATGTTTCTTTCCAACGCGCATGTTGAAAATCCAGCCCAAGATATTTGTGTTAATCCATATGTGCGCACGAAGGTGTGCGTCTAGGGAATTTTGGGCTGGTCTTTCAACGATGAAGGAGATTTCAGGTACAACGGGGTACTGCTAGATTCCCTTTTCTTATTGACAATCATTTAATGATGTTGTACTCTATTTTTAACATAACTAGGCAGAAGTCGCCCATCCTCTATAGATGGGTGATGAATGACGTTTGGTATGAGGGTTACCGTGGGTAACTCAAAAACCGAAAAGATAAATGTTATAGTTAGTTTGATTCTAAGCATGATGGTGCAATTCCAGTGTGAAGGCGCTCAAGTGAAAGATATTGAGTTAGCGCTACAAATAAAACTGTAAGACTTGAAGACATTCGTGACGATGCGAGTGTAACAATGATTATGATTAGAGTGAGAACCAAACTGAATCTGTCATAACGTTGTGTGGTTAGTATTTTGACTGACGATCAAAATAAAACTCAAGAACCGTAGGAACTACGGGGATAGCTTGGTAAATAAGAGACACCTCTGCAAATGAAAAAATAAACTTGCAAGTATGCTCTTTTTCCAAGAAGCTCCCACTTCAATCGTTGAGAACCGTTAGGGGTAGCTAAGTGGTGAGTAGTTCACGGTTTGGTGTACAATGGCGTATACATAATGAAGCAAAGACGCTTCAAGCAGACGTTTTTCGTTTGTTTGAGGCGTTTTTTTTGCTATTTTTTGATTAGGAGGAATCCATATGAAAATTATTCATTTTCCTACCCAAATATGGGCAGGGGAAGGTGCGTTAACCAATCTTGAAAAGCTTCGAGAAAAAAGAGTTTTTGTGGTTACAGATCCATTCATGGTTGAATCTGGTTTTGTGGATAATTTAACGAAGCATTTGTTACACAACGAATTCTTTATTTTTAGTGACATCGTACCAGATCCACCGATTGACAAGATTGTTTCAGGTATCAAGCAATTGGCAGATTTTAAAGGAGATACGATTGTTGCTTTAGGAGGAGGTTCAGCGATTGATGCAGCAAAAGCAATGAAATTTTTTGGAGAACAGACTATGAATATCAAGGTGGATCAATTCATTGCTGTACCGACAACGAGTGGCACCGGTTCAGAAGTGACCAATTTTTCAGTAATTACAATTGCTGAAACTGGAACAAAAAAACCATTGGTTACGGATGAAATTCAACCGGATGTGGCAATTTTAGATACAGCTTTAGTCATGAGCGTTCCACCGAAAATCACCGCTGATACTGGGATGGACGTGTTGACACATGTCATAGAAGCATATGTGTCGACAGAAGCAAATCCAGTTGCAGATGCTCTATGCGAAAAAGCAGTTCGATTGGTTTTTGAAAACTTAGAAACAGTCTATCATGATGGGAACAATAAACAAGCCCGAGAAAATATGCACCTAGCTTCTTGTATGGCTGGCATGGCTTTCAATATAGCCTCATTAGGAATCAATCATGGGATCGCCCATGCAGCAGGAGCACGACTTCATGTGCCTCATGGTCGTATGAATGCGATTCTGCTACCTGATGTGATAGCATTCAATAGTGGTTTGACAAATGGAAAAGTAATAAATGAAGCAACAGCAAAACGTTACGCACAGTTAGCTGATTGTATCTGCTCTACGAAAACAACGAATGTTCGGCTCGGTGTTCAGCAACTCATTCGACAAATCAAGCAATTGCGGAGAAAACTACAAATGCCAGCTTCTTTTACCGAATATGGGTTAACAAAAGCGGAAGTACGTGAGAATAGTGAGAAAATCGCGAGTGCTGCTCTGATAGATGGCTGCACGAGAACGAATCCCATTCATCCAACAAAAGAAGAGGTCATAGAAATTTTGAACTCTGTCTTATAAGCAATTGACAGGATGTAACCAATAAAATATAATATTGATAGCACAACGGCGTGCTTCAAAATTTAAGAGCAAGGAAGCTCCTTAGTAGAAAGCGAAAGTGGAATCTTTACGTTTTTTATTGAGGTTTTTTTATTTGCTAAATTAAGGGAGCGAGTCTTGTTGGAAGAAAAACAACGAATGATTCAAGAATATGTTCCTGGGAAACAAGTCACATTGGCGCATATTATTGCAAGTCCCAATAAAGAGATTTATACAAAGTTGGGGCTACCTGAAGGAACAAGCAATGCGCTAGGAATTTTAACGATCACCCCGAGTGAAGCAGCAATTATCGCAGTGGATATTGCAACGAAAAGTGGGGATATCAAAATTGGTTTCATTGATAGGTTTTCTGGTTCGGTCGTTATTTCAGGAGATGTCAGTTCGGTTGAGGCGGCTTTACAAGCAGTAATCGAAGGATTGCAACAGATTTTAAATTTCTCCGTAACTTGTAAGATTACTAGAACATAGTCTCGAACGGACAAGGGCGTGATAAGAATGGATGGACGAATTGTAATAGTCGATGATGAACCTATTACGAGATTGGATATTCGTGATATTGTAGCAGAGGCAGGATATGAAGTGGTCGGTGAAGCAGCAGATGGATTTGAAGCGATTGAAGTGTGTAAAAAGACACATCCTGATTTAGTGATTATGGACATTCAAATGCCAATTTTAGATGGTTTAAAAGCTGGTAAGAAGATTGTTCAAGACCAGTTAGCTAGTAGTATTGTCTTTTTGTCCGCTTATAGTGATGTCCAAAATACTGAAAAGGCAAAGAAACTTGGTGCACTAGGCTATTTAGTCAAGCCATTAGATGAAAAATCATTGATACCTACAATTGAAATGAGCATTGAACGAGGCAAACAGACGCAAGCTTTACTAAGTCAAATCGATAAATTAAGTTTAAAGTTGGAAGAACGAAAAATTATTGAAAAAGCGAAGGGGATCCTTGTTAAGGAGAATCATATTACCGAAGAGGAAGCCTATCAGATGTTAAGGACGTTAAGCATGAATAAACGAGCGCGGATGAGTGAAATTGCTGAGCTAATTGTAATGGATGATGAATAGATGAAACGATTAGCGCAATTATGTAGACAATATACCAATCTATCCGAGTCAGATATCAAAGAGTTACAACGAACAGCAAACTATCTTTCTGCAACAACACTCTACCAAAGTGCGGATGTATTCATTGATGTGTATAAAGAAATGTCGCAACAAGCATTAGTCGTTTATCACAAACCACCTATAAAAGCAGACTCTTTATACAGTGGTGATGTTGTGGGCATGGAAGCATTATTAGAAAATGAACCAGGTGTGTTGCGAACCATGCAAACAAGTTTGAACAGTATCGGCCTGCTAGCTGTGACGCAAGAAAATCGGTTGATCAAGCAAAATATTTATCCGATTCGAAATGAGCATCGAACAATTGGTGTCATTATTGTTGAGATGGCAGCAGATGGAGAGATTCAAGCAGATTTGCATAAGGAAGAGCTGAATCATTGCCAATTAGCTAAAGTGGCGAAATCAACGAGTCAAGTAGATGCGTTGTTTATTGATCAATTAGCTGAAGCTGTTTTGATTTTTGATGCAGCGGGCCATCTATTGATTACTAATAATAATGCACAGGAATTGTATCGAAAATTGGGCTATCGCGATAATATTATTGGTATGAGCTATGATAATTTGTCTATTGACTACACGACATTTGAGTATGTTCTTTATCAAATGAGGTATAAAGTCAGCAATCAACCAATTGAAAGCAACACAACTTACTTGAATTATTATTTTAAAATCCGCAAAGTTTGGCTGGAATCCGAAGCGCAATTAGTAATGATCATTCAAGATAACACGGAATTCAAGGAAAAAGAAGCCGAAATTATTTCCAAATCAGTTGCGATTCGTGAAATTCATCATCGTGTCAAAAATAATTTGCAGTCTGTTGTCTCTTTATTGCGTATTCAAGAACGAAGAACACAGAGCTTAGAAGCAAAAAAGGTCCTTCATGAAAGTGTGAACCGAATCATGGCTATTGCGGCCACCCATGAATTGCTGTCCAAACAGGTCAAGGACGACGTGGCATTACGGCAAACATTGGAAGCAGTGATGTATAATTTTCGGCATCTTTTTCAAGGGGCACAATCGTTAGAAATGACCATGGATGTGGATCCAGCAATTATGGTTTCCAGCGAGCAAATGGTGACGATCTCTTTGATCGTCAACGAACTGCTGCAAAATATTTTCGATCATGCGTTTGATTCACCAGCTAGCGGCGTTGTGAAAGTGATTGGAACATTAGATAACAAAATGATTACTGTCACAGTGATGGACAACGGTAAAGGCTATGATGTTCATCAAAAGAATGAGAATAGTTTGGGCTTAATGATTGTAAAAAGCTATGTTAAGGACAAACTAAAGGGAAAAATTATGATAGAGTCAAATGATCAAGGGACCAAAACCTGTTTTTATTTCGAACAGAACACCAGTGATGTTGTTCATTGATTAAGCAAAGGCGCTTAAAGAAAAGTGGAAAGAAATTTTCTGCAAATTCTTTAGGCGCTTTTTTGTATGCAAAAGGAGGGAAAATATGTCTAAGGAGACACTCTTGACGGTTGGGATCGATTTAGGGACATCCACAACGCAGCTCGTATTATCAGAACTAACAGTTGAAAACTTTGCTTCGGCTTTTACAGTTCCCCGAATATTCATCTCCAATAAAAAAGTCATTTATCGGAGTGATATCATCTTTACACCTTTATTGAATCAGACAGAGATTGATGCAGAACCGATCAATGAATTTGTTGCGGAACAGTATCGTAAAGCTGGGATTAAAAAGCAAGATATCCAGATGGGTGCCGTCATCATTACCGGTGAAACAGCCAGAAAGGCCAATGCGAATAAAGTTTTAGACGCATTAAGCGGGTATGCTGGGGATTTTGTCGTCGCAACGGCAGGCCCAGACCTAGAAAGCATTATTGCTGGAAAAGGAGCAGGAGCTCAATCGTTTTCGGAGAGCAAACGAAAACCAGTCGTTAATTTGGATATCGGTGGCGGAACGACCAATTTAGCTGTTTTTAAAGATGGTGAGGTCATAGACACGGCTTGCTTTGATATTGGTGGTCGGTTGATTAAAGTCGATAAACAGCAGCGGGTCACTTATTTCGCACCAAAAATCCAAGAAATAATTAGGAAAAAAGAGCTTTCTCTTACCATTGAGGATAAGGTGACGGAAGCAACTCTCAAGCCGATTCTTTTAGAACTTGTTCATGTCTTGGAAAACAGTGTGGGTTTAGGAGAAAAAAGTCCTTTCTTTGATTTATTAGTGACCAACCATCCCCTCAAAAGGAATGAAGAAATCCCGCTTGTCACATTTTCCGGTGGAGTGGCGGACTGTTTTGTTTCCGAAGAAAAGGAGCCATTCAAATTCGGCGACATCGGCTTGCTACTAGGAAAATATCTCCGCCAGTCGTTGATTTTTTCGGAAAAAGAAGTGCTTCAAAGCAATGAAACGATTCGTGCAACTGTGGTTGGTGCAGGCTCCCATACAGCTGAAATCAGTGGCAGTACCATTGCTTATCGCGAACAGATTTTACCTATAAAAAATATCCCCATTTTGAAATTAGCCAAAGAAGATGAAGAATTGGCGGTTTCCGAATTGAGTGAACGGATTCGAGAAAAGCTCAATTGGCATACAACAGAAGGGACACCCCAAGTGGCTTTGGCCATCAGAGGGGATAAAAATCCGACTTTTGACGACATTCAGCGATATGGAAAAGGAATCGTGGCAGGTTTGGCCAGTCTAGTGAAAGAAGCCATTCCTATCATTGTTATGGTGGACGAAGATATGGCTAAAGCTTTGGGCCATGCGCTAAGTGCCAATTTACCTCCAGAATATCCTTTCATCTGTATCGATTCTGTCAAGGTGGAAAATGGCGACTATGCGGATATCGGCCTACCAGTTGCAGAAGGTGCAGTCCTGCCTGTGATTGTTAAGACATTAGTATTTAATTAAAAGGAGCGACACGGATATGATTTTAAAAACCAAATTATTTGGTAACGTATACCAATTTACGTCAGTGAAAGAAGTATTAGCCAAAGCAAATGAAGAAAAGTCAGGTGACAAACTAGCTGGTATAGCAGCAAATTCTGCAGAAGAGCGGGTGGCGGCAAAAGTTGTTCTAGCTGAGCTGACATTAAATGATTTGTTCAATCATCCTGTTGTCGATTATGACGAAGATGAAGTGACACGGATTATTATCGATCAAGTCAATATGCGAATTTTTGAGAGTATCAAACATTGGACAGTAGCTGAACTAAGGGAGTTTATCTTGTCTTCTGAAACGACTGATTTCGATATCAAACGTATTTCTCGCGGTTTGACTTCAGAAATGGTTGCCGCTGTATGTAAGCTAATGTCGAATATGGATTTAATCGTCGGTGCAAAAAAAATTCACATTGAAAAAACTGCGAACACGACAATTGGCCGCCCGGGAACATTCTCCAATCGGTTACAGCCGAATCATCCAACGGATAATGTAGATGGTATTATGGCTTCTGTCATGGAAGGACTTTCTTATGGAGCAGGTGATGCTTTGATTGGATTGAATCCAGTAGATGATTCCACAGAAAGCGTTAAACGAATTCTAAATAAATTTGAAGAATTTCGGAGTGAATGGGAAATCCCAACACAAACCTGTGTTTTAGCCCATGTGACCACACAAATGGAAGCCATTCGGCAAGGGGCACCTACAGGGCTAGTCTTCCAGTCCATTGCTGGTTCTGAAAAAGGAAATACTGCATTTGGCTTAAATGCCGCTATCTTGGAAGAAGCACAAGATTTGGCGTTACACAGTGGACAAGCGGCTGGACCGAATGTAATGTATTTTGAAACTGGACAAGGTTCTGAACTTTCTTCGGAAGCAAACTTTGGTGCTGATCAAGTAACGATGGAAGCACGTTGTTATGGACTAGCGAAAAAATTTGACCCTTACATCGTTAATACAGTAGTTGGTTTCATCGGACCTGAATATTTGTATGATTCAAAACAAGTGATTCGCGCGGGGTTAGAAGATCACTTTATGGGGAAATTGACTGGAATATCAATGGGATGTGACGTATGTTATACCAACCACATGAAAGCAGACCAAAATGACATGGAAAATCTGGCTATGTTGCTGGCAACAGCAGGATGTACCTATATTATGGGGATTCCTCATGGCGATGATGTCATGTTGAATTATCAAACAACAGGTTTCCATGAAACTGCTACGATCCGTGAGACTTTAGGGCTACGACCAATTAAGGAATTTGAAGAGTGGATGGAAAAGATGGGCTTTATGGAAAATGGCAAGCTGACCAGTTGCGCTGGAGATGCATCTGTTTTTATTAAATAAACGAGGTGAGTACACGAATGAATGAAAAAGAATTAAAAGAAATGATCGTTGGCATTTTGTCTGAAATGGTGGACGATCATGTAGCGCCTGCAACTGTTCTTACAGAAGAAAAACCAGCAACTCAAGTGACAGAAACTGGTGAAATAGAAACAGGGATGATACCTGATATCACAGAAGTTGATTTACGGAAACAATTATTGCTAAAAGGAGCAAAAAATGCAGAAGGATTATTGAAGATGAAAGCTTACACACCAGCGAGATTAGGGGTTGGGCGTACAGGCACTCGCTACTTGACACCTTCTACACTGCGTTTTCGAGCGGATCATGCAGCAGCACAAGATGCTGTCTTTTCAGATGTCAGTGAAGAGTTAGTGAAAGAAATGGGCTTTATTGCTACAAAAACGATTTGTACGAGCAAAGATGAATATCTTACGCGACCAGACTACGGACGACAATTCGATGAAGAAAACTGTGAGATCATTCTCAAAAATACAACACCGAAAGCAAAAGTGCAAATGGTTGTTGGTGATGGATTGAGTTCAGCTGCAATCGAGGCCAATGTCAAAGAAGTTTTGCCTGCCATCAAACAAGGATTGAAAATGTATGGATTAGATTTTAATCAAGTCCTATTCGTAAAATATTGTCGCGTTCCAGCAATGGATAAAATTGGTGAAATCACAGATGCAGATGTTGTTTGTCTATTAGTAGGAGAACGTCCAGGATTGGTAACGGCAGAGTCGATGAGTGCGTATATTGCATATAAGCCAACTGTCGGTATGCCGGAAGCCCGACGAACAGTGATCTCAAACATTCATCGTGGTGGTACTCCAGCGGTTGAAGCAGGCGCTTATATTGCTGAAGTTATCAAAAAAATGATCGATAAGAAAAAATCGGGTATTGATTTGAAAGAAGCAGAGTAAAGGAGGAAGGACATGAAAAATGATCGTTTAGGTGCCAATGTATTAAGCATGAAAGTTATTCCCAATGTGGATCCAGCTTTGGCTAAAGAGTTATCGTTAAAGCCAGAACATCGATCCCTAGGAATTGTGACTTCTGATTGTGATGATGTGACATACGTTGCATTGGATGAAGCAACAAAAGCGGCGGATGTCGAAGTCGTTTACGGAAAAAGTATGTATGCTGGAGCCGGAAACGCATCAACGAAACTCGCCGGTGAAGTGATAGGGATTATTGCGGGACCCAGTCCAGCAGAAATCAATAGTGGATTAAGTGTGATAACCCAAGTCATTGAAGAAGAGGCGAGTTTTTATAGTGCCAATGACGACGATAGTATCGTATATTTTGCACACGTTGTTTCTAGAACTGGTAGTTTTCTTTCTGAACAAGCTAATATTCCAGAAGGAGAAGCAATTGCTTACCTTATTGCACCGCCATTAGAAGCAATGGTTGCTTTAGATGCTGCCATGAAGGCTGCAGATGTGCAAATGGGTGTCTTTTACGGCCCACCTTCTGAAACAAATTTTGGTGGGGCATTGTTGACAGGGAGTCAATCTGCCTGTAAAGCTGCTTGTAGTGCATTTGAACAGGTAGTACAGAATATTGCCGATAATCCATTGGGTTATTAAGGATGTGTAGCAGATGAAAGCACTAGGTATGGTCGAGGTACGGGGGTTCTTAGGTGCCATCAGTGTGGCAGATGCAGCCGTAAAAGCAGCTGATGTTACTTTATTAAAAGCGGAAATTATTCATGGTGGATTAACAACCGTAGAAGTCATTGGTGATGTGGCAGCCGTCAATGCAGCAGTAAAAGTTGGTGTTGAAGTAGCTAAGGAGCTGAATTGCTTGATAGCACACCACGTCATTTCTCGAGTGGATGCCCAAACAGAGATTATTTTGTCTGATTTAGAGCCAAAAAAAGAATCGCAATCAGAAGTAAAGACAGAATCACAAACAGACCCAATATCAGATTTACAAACACAAACAGAATCTAAAATGACATTACCAGACACTGAATCAGAATCAAGAGCGATGCTAGAGTCTAAAGATAAGTCAGAGGTAGAGCTATCAGTACCAGATACTGAAACATCGGATAAAGCATCTGTTGTCGATGCTGCTCAATTAAAAGAACTACAAAGTAAACGAGTAGTGGATTTACGCAAACAAGCATACAAAATGAATTTGAGTACATTAAAGAAAAGTGAAATCAAATTAGCAAACAAAGAATCATTGATCCAAGCGATTATGGCAGAAATAGAAAGAAGTGAAGACGAGTGGAATTAGTAGATAAAGATTTACGTTCCATCCAAGAAACAAGAAATTTGATCAGAAAAGCCAAGGAAGCGCAACAAGAGTTAGCAACATTCTCACAAAAACAAATCGACGCAATCGTAAAAGCTGTGTCTGATGCCGCCTTTGCCCAACGAGAAAAACTAGCAAAAATGGCCCATGAGGAAACAGGTTTTGGTATTTATGAAGACAAGATTATCAAAAATGCCTTTGCTTCAAAGGTCGTTTATGACGAGCTGAAAGATAAAACAACTGTTGGCGTGATTTCTGATGATGCGTCTAAAAAGATCACAGAAATTGCAGTACCAGTAGGAGTGATTGCTGGCCTTATTCCCTCTACTAATCCTACATCAACAGTGATTTATAAAGCGTTAATTTCATTAAAAGCAGCTAATAGCATAGTATTTTCACCGCATCCCAATGCATTGAAATCGATTGTTGCTACCGTTGAGATCATTCAACAAGCAGCAACAGCGGCAGGTGCACCTGAAGGCTGTATCTCGGTCATTCAAACACCTACAATGCAAGCAACAAGTGAATTGATGAAAAATAGCGATACGAACTTAATCTTGGCAACTGGTGGCAATGCAATGGTCAAAGCTGCGTATTCCTCTGGAACACCCGCAATCGGAGTGGGGCCTGGGAATGGGCCAGCCTATATTGAACGGAGTGCTAATATTCCTCATGCGGTTAAGCAAATCATGGACTCTAAGACATTTGATAACGGAACCATTTGTGCTTCTGAACAATCCATTATTGTAGAAAATGTCAATCGTGAAGCGGTCAAAGAAGAATTGATTAAGCAAGGGGCTTATTTCTTGAGTACAGACGAAGCAGATAAGTTAGCTAAGTTTATCTTACGGCCAAATGGAACAATGAATCCACAAATCGTCGGTCGCTCGGTTCAACATATTGCAACCCTAGTCGGTCTAGCTATTCCGAAAGATCGACGCTTGCTTGTGGCTGAAGAAACCCATGTTGGATTGAAGTATCCATTTTCAAGAGAAAAATTGGCACCAATCATCGCTTTTTATACAGTGGAAAATTGGGACGCTGCTTGTACTTTATCGATTGAGATTCTCAAAGGTGAAGGTGCAGGTCACACAATGGGTATCCACACTGAAAACAAGGAAGTTATTCGAGCATTTGGTGCTAAAAAGCCAGTATCTCGACTGCTTGTCAATACATCTGGAACACTTGGTGGTATTGGAGCATCAACAAACTTAGTTCCAGCACTGACGCTCGGTTGCGGCGCTGTTGGAGGAAGTTCAACTTCAGACAATATTGGTGTTGAAAATTTATTCAACTTACGTAGAGTTGCTTATGGCGTTTGTGATTTAGAGGATATTCGACGAGAATTTAGTCAGACAATGATCACACCAAACACAGATATCACGGATAACAAAGAGGATTTGGTCAATACGATCATCGCTCAAGTAATGGCTCGTCTTAAATAAGCCATCTTAATAAGTATAAAGAGACTATAAAAAATTATAAATAAAATAACTTTAGGGTTTGAAGTTTAAGACTGAAATCCATTTGAGGCTCGTCTTGAATTTTTAAAAATAAAAACAAACATTTTAGGAGGAAAATATAATGTCAAGTACAAATGCTTTAGGAATGATCGAAACTCGTGGTTTAGTAGGTGCTGTAGAAGCAGCAGATGCAATGGTTAAAGCGGCAAACGTTACATTGATTGGAAAAGAACAAGTTGGTGGCGGATTAGTTACTGTTATGGTTCGTGGAGATGTCGGTGCTGTCAAAGCAGCAACTGATGCTGGCGCTGCCGCTGCTGAACGAGTAGGAGAATTGTTATCTGTTCATGTGATCCCTAGACCACATACGGAAGTAGATGCTATTTTACCGCATGCTGTAACTGAATGATTATCTTAAATGTTTGGGGCAGAAGCGAGCGTGGCTTCTGTCCTAAACATTAAGTGAGGAGGGGTGTTATGACAGTCATTACAGAAGATGAACTTCGCAAAAAGGTACTTAGTAAAGAGTTATATGAGGGAATGGATTTTGTTATTCCTTCAGGAAGTCTGCTGACACCAGCTGCAAAAAGTTATTTGCGTGAGCATCATATCACTAGTGTAACGACAGGTACTCAGAAAAGAGTCGATAGTTGTCCTATTCGGACCCCCTCGATCGAAACAAAGTTACTATCACGAAATATAGAATATGAAATCCAACACTTGAAGCATCTCCTTTATTTTCCTATGTTGAGAGATGACACATTTCCTGCAGAACTATGGCTGTACTTTGAGAAACAACAAGCTTGGTTGGAGAATATTATTCAAGGAAAATTCTTGGTGATTGAACAAGCGATTGATCAAGAGCAAGTAGTGCTAGAGAGCAGTCAGCTAAGACAATGGGATTATTCTTCAAAGGAAATCCAACTTCAATTGAACAAGATTCTATTCTTGTTCGAAGAACAGTCTGATAGGCGTTATCAGTATTTCCAAGAATGGGCGGATGCGTTGATCCAAACAATGACTGTAGTAAAACTGAACTAGGAGATGAACACATTGGATTCAATCAATGAAATTGTTGAAGAAGTTATCAAACGAATTCAACTACAAAATCACACATTTGAAGTAGAAGCTTCTGGACGACACGTCCATTTATCTCGTCGAGAAATCGATCATTTATTTGGCTCAGGGTATAAGTTAACGAAAGTAAAAGATTTATCACAACCTGGTCAATATGTATGTAAAGAACGAATCACTGTTGCAGGACCAAAAGGACTGTTCCCAAATGTCGTAATTTTAGGTCCTGAACGTAAGGAAGCACAAGTAGAAGTGTCAATGACAGATACTCGAATTTTAGGTATTAACGCGCCTGTTAGAGAAAGTGGAAATATTGAAGGAACACCAGGGGTAACATTGATAAATGGCGCAATGACTGTTTCATTAGATCGTGGATTGATCGTGGCAAAACGACACATCCATATGACACCAGAAGATGCCCTAACAAATAATGTGACTAATGGACAAATCGTCCAAGTAAAAGTATTAGGTACGCGACCATTGATTTTTGATGATGTAGTGATACGTGTCAGTCCTCATTTTGCGACGTATATGCATATTGATTATGATGAAGCAAACGCTTGTGGTTTGTCAAAAGGTGTTCTTGGTTACATCATTAAGTAAGAGGAGGTTGAACAATGAAAGTTTCTGAAATAGAAGAACTGGTTCAACAAATTGCTGATCGTATCTGTCAGCAACTTCCAAAGCCTACCCTTTCTCTTGCTTTTTCGCAAGAGAAAAAAGAGATTCCTGCCGAATTATATACCCAGTTTCCTACTGTTCAGTGGAGAATCGATGAAGATCAAGAGTCGGCTGGAATGATTGTGAAGCAATTAACGATTTCTCAAATGTCCAGTATTGCTTTACTGCAAGAAAAGGATCTATTAACCCGAAGAATACTTTCATTTTTGTTACAAGGAAAACCGATTCTTGTTTTAGAAATTTTGCCAGCAATTCCGAAAGAAACCCCGCTTAAATATCAAGTGAAAAAGACAATCCAAGAATATCGAGATAAGTGTCAGCAGTTTGGTCTGACATTCTATCGCTCCCCGCAAGACTATGTTGATTTTTGGAAATCCTGTCAGAAAAAATCAGTGCCTAAGGCATTGACTAAGCGGACCTTCATCACCGAAAAACAATTGAAAAAAATGCTAGAATACCGCATTCCTCTAATAAAGAATGCGCAATTGACACCATTAGCACAAGATTATATGCGCACTCAAAAGTTGCTTATAAAGGGGGAAAAAGCATGCTTTTAGGAAAAGTTACCGGCAGTTTGTGGTCTACAAGAAAAGACGAGAAGTTAAACGGTTGGAAATTTATGATGGTAGACATTTTGAATCAAGAAGAACAAAAACAAGGATTTATTATTGCAGCGGATAATGCTGGCGCAGGAATTGGCGACAAAGTATTGATCAGTCAAGGCAATGCTGCTCGAATCTCTGCTGAAAATCCAGAAGTACCTATTGATGCAATGATCGTTGGCGTCATCGATGCTGCAGAGGAAGAATAAGGAGGTTGAATCTATGAGCATTAATGAAATTATTATGTATATTATGGTTCTTTTTATGATTATTGGAGGCATTGATAAATGCATAGGGAATAAATTAGGACTCGGAAAACAATTTGAAGAAGGTATCATGGCGATGGGGGCTTTAGCGTTATCAATGGTGGGGATCATCACGTTAGCCCCGGTCTTGGCGAATCTTTTAAGTCCTATCGTTGTTCCCGTCTATGAATTGCTGGGTGCTGATCCGGCAATGTTTGCGACAACACTACTAGCAAATGATATGGGGGGATTTGCTCTAGCACAGCAATTAGCAAATGATCCTCAAGCAGGGTTATTTGCGGGAGCAATCCTTGGGGCTATGATGGGACCAACAATTGTTTTCACCATTCCTGTTGCGTTGGGGATTATTCAAAAAGAAGATCAACGGTTTTTAGCCACAGGGGTATTAAGTGGAATTATTACCATTCCTTTCGGGTTATTGGCTGGTGGTTTAACCGCAAGAATGCCAATGTCTATGATCCTGCCTAACTTGCTTCCTATCATTATCGTTGCTGCATTGATCATCATGGGATTATGGTTGGCGCCAAACGGTATGATCAAAGGATTCCAGATTTTTGGTCAAGGTGTTGTCATCGTTGCGATTATCGGTTTGATTGTCGGAGCGATTCAGTTACTTGTGGGAATTACAATCATTCCTGACATTGCACCTGTTACAGAAGGAATCGAAGTTGTAGGGAGTATCGCATTGACTTTAGCTGGGGCATTTTGTTTGGTTGCTGTGATTACGAAAGTGTTTAACAAACCTTTAATGAAATTAGGGAAAGTTTTAGGGATGAATGAAGTTGCTGCTGCTGGTATGGTGGCAACATTAGCAAATAATATCCCGATGTTCCAAATGTTAAAAGATATGGATAACAGAGGAAAAATTATCAACATTGCTTTTGCTGTTTCTGCTTCTTTTGTTTTAGGCGATCACCTAGGCTTTACGGCTGGGGTAGCAAAAGAAATGATTTTTCCTATGATCGTCGGAAAATTAGTTGGTGGGATAACTGCTATTTTTGTAGCAATTTTCATGGCTAATCGTATGTTAGGGAAACCAGAAGCAGAAATAAAATAATGAGGTGAAAATATGGCAGAATTTAATCGAAAAATGATCGAAACATTGGTTCGTCAAATCGTAATGGAGCAATTGATGCCAACAAAACAAGTGGATCCTAGCGGTGTGGCATTAATAAAGTTACCAGAGATCACGGTTTCTGAGGAAGATCGTCTGGATACGGGGAAACCCAATGATATTGTTTATACAAAGGATTTATTCTCACTCGAAGAAAGTCCTCGTCTAGGTTGTGGATTGATGGTGATGAAAGAAACAACGTTTGACTGGACTCTCGATTACGATGAAATCGACTATGTTATTTCTGGTAAATTAGATATTGTTATTGATGGACGGAAAGTTTCTGCCAATGCAGGTGAGCTTATCTTAATTCCTAAAAATAGCAAAATACAGTTTTCAGTCGCAGAAGAGACTCGTTTTGTTTATGTCACTTTTCCAGCAGATTGGCAGAATCAATGAATAGGAAAAGAAATTACTGATATTTAGCTAATTATATTTGAAATTTTAAGACAAAAGTTTTTATTAGAAATCTTTTTTATGAGAAGATAATATGAAGTGATCTCACTAAGGTTGTTAGGTCAGGGATATAAATATACAATAAATTTTAACATAATCAGGCATTCATCACCCATCCTCTATAGGTGGGTGATGAATGCCGTTCGGTATGAGGGGTACCGTGGGTAACTCGAAGATCGAAAAGATAAATGCTATAATTAGTTTGATTCCAAGCATGATGGTGCAATTCCAGTGTGAAGGCGCTCAAGTGAAAGATATTGAGTTAGCGCCACAAGTAAAACTGTAAGACTTGAAGACATTCGTGACGATGCGAGTGTAACGATGATTATGATTAGAGTGAAAACCAAACTGAATCTGTCATAACGTTGTGTGGTTAGTATTTCGACCGACGATCAAAATAAAACTCAAGAACCGTAGGAACTACGGGGATAGCTTGGTAAATAAGAGACACCTCTGCAAATGAAAAAATAAACTTGCAAGTATGCTCTTTTCCCAAGAAGCCCCCACTTCAAGCGTTAAGAACCGTTAGGTTTAGCTAAGTGGTGAGTAGTTCACTGGGAATGGTACTGATATTATTTGTGGGAGCAATTTTGATGATTGTAACTGCTTTGTTCAAAGACTATTTACAGCAGTTAGTTTTCTGGTAAATGGGTAGCTATTAATGAAGTACTTGTACCAAAATCTAAACGTTTTCTCTAATTTATTGATTGGAACAATCGCTCTTTGTTTTTTGTAGATTTTCGAAAGATCAATTTCTTGGTCATGGGACTTTCGGACTTACTTGTAGGGAATATAGTTGCATTTGTTGTCATGATTGGATTTGTTGACTTGATCATATTTCATGTCATACGTTGTTCCCTCGGTATTAATCATTGTTTGGTCATACGTGGGGTAGTTCTTTTAGGTGGTTATGATGGGCATTGGTGATACGACGTCCAGAAACCTATTATCTTCTCAGAAATTTCGATTGGTGCTATCACAGCATTAATTGGAGTACGATTTTTTCTTATTGTTTATTTTAAATGAAAGTGAGTGTTTTACAACCATGAAAGATATTTTTCGTAGCTCTTATGAGGCTTATCCATTTTTAGCAGATGATGCAGATGATTTGCGTTGTGATTATGAATTACAAACTGATCGTTTATCTTCAGAAATTGGGTTATTACGTGCAAAATGTGAAGATTCCCCTTTTTATGAGGAGTTAGAAAAAATCGGTGAATTGGTTTATCATGCTAATGCGTGTGTACGTACAAAAATGACTATTACGCAAGAAGAGATTGACTGGTTAAAGTGTCGTGTCTATGAATTGAATGAAGAGAGAACGAATCAAAACGGACCATTTTTTTTACCTCAAGGAAGTGAACGAGGTGCGCTGTCTCATATCTTACGTGTCGATTGTAAAGTGATAGTTCGTTTGCTGTATCGCCATCTTTATCAAGATAAAAAGGTTGATTCAGGTTTGCTGGATTTTTTTAATTTGTTGTCGGGTTATTTTTTTATGATAGCGATGAAATTCAACCGAGAAGATGATGTATCGGAAATTCCTTTTGTCAGCAGAAACTATCGCTAAAGGAAGAAAACTGATAATTTTGAAGTGATTGAAAGATGAAGAATATATGAGTTACATAACAAATTTTCCAATGTTTTACTTATGTCTATTTAGGGGGCACTTTAAACTTTGAGTTGTTCGATATTTATGGATTTCTTCTATGTTCAAATTTTTTAATGTATGTTTGTCATAATAGCATCTTTTATAATATTGCAGAGATTATATATGGTCTGCTTTTTCTTTTAAATCCTGTTCATACAGAATGCTACGATAATAAAAAAGGAAAATTGGCTGTAAGAATTGCAGGGATAATTTGTATTATAGTTGCACTGATTACGCGATTTGTCGTATGACTTATAGACCTTCTAGTTGTTGCAGATGTTTAATGGAAACTAAAATTAGCAAAATGTAAACGGATATTTCTTGTGATTGCCCTATATTTTTGTATGATTATATAAAACAACGAATTGGAGGAATAAATTGTGTTGCTAAATGAAAAAATAACAATCATAAGAAAAATGAATAATCTTTCACAGGAGAGGTTCGCAGAGGAACTGGGCGTCAGCCGTCAGACTATTTCAAAATGGGAAACGGGCAATGTAGTGCCAGATGTTGGAATGTTAACAAGAATTGCTGATTACTATAATATTACGCTTGATCAATTAGCCAGAGATGAATATGAACTTCCTATGGCTAAGGCTGTTGAAAAAGTGGTTGATACAACGCCATCTACTAAAATTGATAAGTTTGACCTTAGCAAATATATTGGGAAAGTGTGTGATATATCTATGAATAGTTTCAGATATAGTGTCATCAGAAATGCTAAAATTGTCGGAATGTGGAATGGGATGGTATGCTTTGAAAAGAAGAATTCTTATGGATATTTCAATGCACGAAAAAGTTTAGGTATTCATGTTAAAAGTCAAGAAGACTATATACCTCATAATCGTATGGAATGTGGGAAATGTACTGCTTATATTAATAAAGGAAATTATTATGGAGGACATACATACATGTTTAGTTGCATTGAAGATATTTCTGAAAATGGATTGAAGATACGGACAGGAGAATTTATTTCAGAGGTTTCTTTTGATGATTTATCTGTTATTCAGATGAAGTCTAAAATAAACAAATAGGATTTTTAGGAGTTGAAACAATGAAGAATGATAAGAAAATAATTACAGTCACAGATGTTGGAATTGTGTGTTTAGGTATAAGTTCTATTGGTTGTATTATTATGATTATCGTGGGATTGATATATAAAGAAAACATATTGACACCGATTATGTTGTTGTTTGCTACTACACCATCTTTATTAGCAAACATAAAAAAGAACAAGCAATAATCGGAGGAATAGAGATGTTCAAAAATAAACAAACTTTTTTAGGATTACTGAAAGATAAAGGTATCACTTCAGTTTTCTGGATTTCATTGTTTGCATTTATTTTGATAGTTGGAAATGTACTTAATTACATTTTGTAAAAACAGGATGATTTACATGTCGTTTATTATGGATTTGTTAAAATTTGACCCAAACAGGGCATTATTTTATGCAAAATTATTCTGTGCTACTCTATTTGTTAGTTTTATTGCAAATATGATAGGAAAAGTTATAGTTTAAATAGTAACTTAGTAGCATGGAGTGAAAAAACAATTATATTTATTGCTTTTTGGGAGGTAGTAATGTTTAATAAAATATGCTTCTATGTTTGCATTTTTTTGCAAGAAAAATATTGAGATACATGCTGAGTTTTATTGTGATAGATATATTGGATTGTTACAATATGGATATGGAGAAAGCGATAAATTAAATTGACGGAGGGAGATTTTATTGAATATGGAATTATAGTTGTGATGATAATTTGTGGAGTTTTACTTTTTATTGAAATTTATGAGTTGAAAAAGCAGGTGAAATCTCAGCAAAAACAGATTGATACTTTGTGTAAACAGACAGGAAATAAAGATTTAGCAACATATTATATATCAGAAGAGGATAAAGAATATATCCTTCGTCTTAAAAATAGTGGTAAGTATGTAGAAGCGGTAAAAAAAGTGAGAGAAGTGACTTCTATGGATTTAGTACAAGCAAAGCAATATGTTGATACACTATAAATTAAATTTGAGGGAGGTAATATCGTGGAAATAAGAAAGGTACATCAAGAATTTTTCGTATGCCAAGTAGAAGATTATTCGTCTGTAAATTTTGGTTCTGAGTATAGTTTTAGCTAGAAAAACTGATGAAGAAAACTCCCTTGTATGTATCACGAACGAAGTTCCACCAAATGTAATTCAGCGTGAGGACGATTGGAAAGCTTTTCGTATTCAAGGTGTTTTAGATTTTTCGTTAATTGGAGTACTGTCTAAAATCGCCAGCATTTTGGCAGATAATGACGTTTCGATTTTTTCTGTATCCACTTACAATACAGACTATATTTTGATAAAAAAAGAAAATTATCAAAAGGCAATAAAAACGCTCAGTAATGCTGGATATGAAATTATAGAGTGATAACTTCCAGTTTGACAATTTTATATCTATACATATAAAGCAGTTCGTCTTAGAACTGACTACTTAAAAAGACACCATTGAGGTGTCTTTTAGGTGTTATTTTATAGTCATATCTAGGCTCATTTAATCGGGGTAAATTCGTGGTAAAATAAATGGTTTTCTATACTTTAAAATATTGGAAAATATAGTGTTTATGCGGATAATCTAAAATTAGATATAAAATTTAATTAAATTAAACAAACCATTCATTTACATAACATAATTACTAGAATGTGTTTTTCTCTTATAGTGTTCATAGTAATAGTATAGAAATTATTATAAATTATGTCAGCTATAACTACAGTCTTTATTATAAGGACCATTAATTCAATGCTTTCTAAGTGTTGCTATATAAAGAATGAAAATATTTGAGTGGTTAGGATATACGGTGTATACTTATTATAGGGGGCTGGTAATATGAATATTAAAAAAAGGAAGATTAGAGAAGTAGGTAACTCAATAGTTGTAACTTTGTCAAAAGAAAGCTTATTACAAAAGGGTTTGAAACCTGGCGATACCATTTTTATTGATGAAGACAAAATGATGGATGCAATTGTGAAGGAAGAGAGCAATTTAGATCTTGAAATTGATATGTATGTGAATCAAGCTTTATCTGAATATGATGCTGCATTTAAGGAACTAGTTGATAGATGATCTATTTAGGTGAAAAAGATATAGTAAAATTAAATGTCATTCAAATAAAGAAATATTCACCGCAGGAAACAATTGGCGTCATTGACAAAAATGCTTTGAGTATGGCCGTCAATCAACCTAAGCAACATATTTTTGGAGAAGCGCTATATCCTGATGAATTTAGCAAAGCAGCAGTTCTATTAATAAATCTAATCAAGAAACATCCATTTCACAATGCAAACAAACGTACCGCATTTCTAGCTGCATTTGTTTTTCTGAAGCTAAATGGCTATTCACTAAAAATGGAAAATCAGGAAGTTGTGGAATTTGTGGTTAGAATTGCTACGTATCAGGGTGAATTTGATTCCTTAAAGAATTCAACAACAGTTATGCTAAAAAACAATTCGACAAAGATTGATCCTAGAGAATAGAAGCAAGCTAGGGATTCAGTTAATTCTGGAGATTTAGTTTACTTCTGTTTTTTGTTTAAGGAATATTATTATGTAGATATAGGGAGAGATATTAAGAATGACTTATTCATACAAACATTGTCACGTCTATCAGGCACAAAATTTATATCATTAAGTTTTACTTTAGAAAAACACCTTGTTTCCATAAAACTACATTCCTATAAAAATATGTGGTATATTACTTGTAGTGATATATTTTGAAACGTATTAAGAGTGCTATACTTAAATTTATACCCTCCTTTTGCTAATCAAACATTTATTGCAACAAAACGCATACGTAGAGATGCACAAGGAGGAAACAATATGAATAAAGGTACAGTAAAATGGTTTAATTCAGATAAAGGTTTTGGGTTCATTACAGGAGAAGATGGTCAAGATGTCTTTGCTCATTTCTCAGCGATTCAAGCGGATGGATTTAAATCTTTAGATGAAGGTCAAGCAGTTCCTTTTGATACTGAAGAAGGTCAACGCGGCTTGCAAGCTACTAATATCTACAAAGCAAAAGACACTTTTATGCTTTCAAGGGAGAGAAAATGATGAGTTTTTCACAATGGAAACCACAAGAACCATCAATCGAAGGGTAAGCATTTCATAAAAATCAACAAGTCGTGTTTATATGTAGAAAGAAACAAGTAGTTGGAACAATCATAAGTTATAAAGAACTACAGAGCTTCTAAATTTAGTCTGTTATTCTTTAACAAATTGGGTTTGAGCTGATATCATTCTTTCTAAAGTAAATCACTTGCTCAAATCCATTTTATAGCTTAAGGTGCTAATTAACATGTAATACTGTATGAAGAGATTCTAAGATGAATGCTTGGGGAAGTATTTCAGACTTGGTCATAAAGAGTTATTAGCAATATTGAGTTGGATTTTTTATTAAATTCACGACTAAAAAAGAGGGAACATGATTGTTTGGTTATACATATTTAATGTGAACCAAGTGATGTTAGTTCTCTTTTTTTAGTTTACATAACATAGATTATACAAAGTTATATTAGAAGGGAGAATGTTAAGATTAAATGCAACTATACATTGCTTTTATATAAATATAGTTCGTCTTTTGCTCTTTTTACCCCTGTTGATAAACTTAAATTGATGCGATTGTTCGACAAAATCGTTTTATAACAAATGAAATATCCTCTTGAAAATATCATGTAATTCTTGCGTATTTTAGTTTAAACTTTTGAGCTGGTGTTTTCCACTTTAGAATTTTTCTTGGTCTAGTATTTAAGTTTTCTACAGCGTCATCGACGATACGTTGCGAGATATTCTTAAATTGGTACATTGTTTCACTCCGACTCTTTTATTTTTACTATATAATCATAACATAAGAGTATAGCAACGATATCAACAAAATATACAAATTTGAATCATTACCTTTCGTGCACCACAGTTTTTATTTTAACGAAAAGTATATTACATACTACCTCAATATACCATGTTTGATAAAAACCTACTACCATAATGACGATTATGGTAGTAGGTTTTTAAGGTTCTATAATATTTAGTGTTGGGACTGTGACATAAGTCTATAGAAGAAAACCGCAAGAAATGACGGCTCTTTGTCAATGTGTATCTAACGATGTGCAGGAGTTGACCAATAAAGGCTTAAATCAGTTGACAGAGTATCTGTGTGCATGGAATCCATTTTGATACATTATCTGTGAGCTTTTGTTTTGATGAATTCAAACCGATGAAATCATGCAGTGGAAATTTTCATGAATGGGCAGACCTACCAATCAAGCGATATGGTGGAGAATTATCGTCCTTCTTTCTTAAAATTATATTTCCCTCCAGTAACAACAGTTCAATAATTACTCTCAAAATATTCACATGTCCTATATATTCTCTCTAAATTATAATATACTGAGGAATACAATTCCTAGTGAACTACTCACCACTTAGCTAAACCTAACGGTTCTTAACGCTTGAAGTGGGAGCTTCTTGGGAATAGAGCGTACTTGCAAGTGTATTTCTTTACCTACAGCGGTGTCTCTTATTTACCAAGCTATCCCCGTAGTTCCTACGGTTCTTGATTATTCCTAAGCCAATGCTTGTATTCGTAGACCTTCGGTCAAAATATTTATACTAGCGTTGATATCTCGATCGTGGTGCGTATGGCAAATAGGACAAGTCCATTCTCGAATTTTGAGTGACTTCTTGCCGTCTCTGTGTCTACATTCTGAACAAATTTGACTAGACGGAAACCATTTATCTATCTTGATGATTTTCCGCCCGTACCAGTCAGCTTTATATTGTAATTTAGTCACAAAACTAGACCAAGAAACATCCGAAATACTTTTTGCTAGTTTATGATTACGCAACATACCTTTTGTGTTTAAGTTTTCAATACAGATAATATCGTGATTTTTGATAATTTTCGTACTCAACTTATTCAGAAAATCAGTACGTTGACTCATTACTTTTTCATGCAATCGTGCTACTTTACGTTTTTGTTTTTGATAATTTCTAGCTTCAAACAGATTGATACCTTTTTGTTTAGCTAATAAGGCACGTCTTGACAACTTACGTTGTTCACGTCTGAGTTTCTTTTCCATTTTGGACGTAAATTTATTATTATCAAATTTTTGACCGTCAGAAAGGATCGCAAAGTCCGTAATGCCTAAATCAATTCCAATGGCTGAATAGGTTTTCGGTAATTCAACAACTTCTTCTTTACACAACAAAGAAATATAATACTTGCCACTTGAATGGCGTGATACTGTAGCCGATTTAATGATTCCTTTAGGTTGTCTATGAAGCTTGATTCTAACTAGTGACTTCAACTTAGGTACTTTGATAAACTTATTATCCACCAAAGCCACGGTTCCATTTTGATTGTTGGTTGTATAACTCTGAACAGGGTTCTTCTTGCTTTTGAAACGAGGAAATCCGACGGATTTATCGCGAAAGAAGTTCTTGTACGCCTTATCTAGGTTGAGTTGTGCATTCGCTAAAGCAAGACTATCCACTTCTTTCAAGAACGGAAATTCTTTCTTGTATTTTGCTGGTGTCGGAAAACTCATTTTTTTAGAGGAATCCTTCTTAGTTTCTTCATAAGCTTTTATTCGGTCATCAAGCATTAGATTGTAAACCTTACGAACACAACCAAAAGACTTGCCAAAGAAAATTTTTTGCTCTTCAGTCGGATAAATTCTAAATTTATATGCTTTTAGACGTTCCATAAGATTCACCTCTATTTGTGATTGTTTCCTTGATTTTGAATATACTTCTTAATCACATCAATTGGTGCCCCACCAGTTGCCAAAAGACAAAAACTTTTTGACCAGAACATTTCTTTCCAAAGAAATTGTTTGACTCTTGGATAATCACGCTTTATCAAACGTGAGCTGGCACTTTTATAGGCATTGATAAATTTTGTCAACTCTGTTTTAGGGTGGGCTTTGAACATGATATGGATATGGTCTTTATCATGATTCCACTCAACTAAAATGATGTGATACGATTCTGAAGTTCTTTCAAAAGTCGCTTTAGCATAATCAGATATCTCATCATCTATTACTTGTCTACGATATTTCGTTACTAAGACAAAATGATAATACAAGAGAAACACGGAATGATTATTTGTATCTAATTCCATGTTATATTAACTCATTTCTTGTATAGGCTGATTATAACGTGAGACAAAATAAAAATGCAATACACCTTAGTTGTCGGTCTTCGAGTTACCAACAGTAACCCTCATACCGAACGACATTCATCACCCACCTATAGAGGATGGGCGACTTCTGCCTGATTATGTTAAACTTCTCCCCTTATTCATTAACATCTATATAAAATAATATAGATGAAAAGTCTTCTGATTGATCATATCCTATTTTATCATAATGCTGACCACTTGAAGCATCACTCAAAGATAAGCCGATTTTCATCAGTTCATCTCCAGTATAAATAAGATTATTAAACGGAGACTTTATAGAGAATTTTACTCGATATTTTTTTTCAGGATGCAGTCCTTTTAACTTTATTCGTTTGTACGAATGATTTATTTCATTGAGAACTTTATATGATGAACCAATTCCATGATTTCTATCTTCAGAAATTACCATCCAAACTGTATCATTATTTTCAAATGGAGAACTAAGTCTGAAAAAACGTCCATACTGAAATGTATACCTATTCTTTTTATAAAACTCTATTCCTTCACGTAACAATAATTTCTCGTATTCAGATAATTTATTAGGATCCAATTCTAAACCAAAGTTACCAAAGTACGCAGTCTCAATTCTAGTTTTTAAACTCACCATACGATTATTTTGATGATTGGGAGAAACTGAAACATGCGCTCCCATTGAACTTAAAGGGTAAGCTAAGCTAGTACCATATTGAATTTTTAATCTTTCAATTGCATCGGTACAATCACTTGTCCAAGTTTGTGATGCATAATAAAGCATTCCTAAATCAAATCTGCCTCCACCGGAAGCACATGATTCTATCAATATTTTAGGGTACTTCTGAGAAATCATTTTATATAACCTATACACTCCGATTATATATCTATGACGAACTTCTCCTTGTTCATCATAGAGAAGTTCTGAATCATAACTATCTAATATGCTCCTATTCATATCCCATTTTATATAATCAACTTGAACTTTATCAAAAACTTCACATAAACTATCAAATATATAATTTACGACATCAATATTTCCAAAATTTAAAACATATTGATTTCTACCTAGCTTGGGTTTCTTATTAGGAAACTTAAGTATCCAGTCAGGATGTTCTCTATATAATCTAGAATTAGGATTAACCATTTCCGGCTCTATCCATATTCCAAATCCTAATCCAATGCTTCTTATGCTGCTGACTAATTTATCTAAACCGTTAGGAAATTTTTCTCTATTAACTATCCAATCTCCGAGACTTTTATCATCACTAGATCTATCACCAAACCATCCATCATCTAAAACAAAAAGTTCTACACCTAATTCTTTAGCCTTATTGGCAAATGTTAATAATTTCTCCTCATCAAAATCAAAATAAAAAGCTTCCCAACTATTTATTTTGACCGGTCTCTCCCTCTTTTTCCAATATCCATTTATAATGTTTTCATTTATAAATGAATGAAGTGTATAACTTAAATCCGATAATCCTTTTGATGAATGTGTGATGATAACTTCTGGACTATGAAAATGTTCTCCAGGTTTTAACTTCCAACAAAATGTTTCTGAATTCATTCCCAATTGTACTCTAGTAGTAGAGTAACTATCTACTTCAATACATGAAGTAAAATCACCAGAATACACAAAAGAAAATCCAATGCACTCTCCATTATATTCATCTGCTTTTTCCTTTTTTAAAATAAAAAATGGATTGTGATTATGACTACTGTGACCTCTTGTGGATCCAAAACTTTGCATTCCTGAATGAAGTGAATTTTTTTTAATATGTCTCTCTCTCCCCCATGCACCTGATAAATGAATAATTTCATAATCACTTGTTGGAAGATCCAGATTCAACGGCATCAGTCGCTCTATCATTAAGTTCTCTTTACCAGAATTGACCAACTCAATACTTCTAGCAATAACAGATCTATCAGAAAAAACACTGTAATATAAATTTACTATCAAACCACTATGTGCATCTTTTAGTTTTAATTCCAACGTACATGCTTCATCACTAACTGAAACATAACTATGTGGTAGTTTTTCTATCTTATTTTTACCATTAAAAATTCTGTAAGAATAATATTTTAAATCCATGGAATAATCTCCATTTGATTGTCTTACTTTTATTGCAGGTATTCTAAAATCACTCGATCCACTTTCTGGTATTTCTTGTTTTATATGCTCATATGAATAAAATTCATCATCCGTTGTTTCATATATACTCATTGGCCTCTTAGACTTCTCAACTAAATGTTTAAAATTACCACTTAAACAAATTTTTTCTCCGAAATACAACTGCAATATTTTTCCATTTCCATCCACTTGAATTAAATAGCTCATAACACTATTACTGATATGAAAAACTCTACTTTGTGAATCATATAATATTTCAGCAACCATTATTTCACCCTCACAAACTGCCACTCATCATTATTATCATTACCATAACTCCATTGAACTACATTAGCACCATCATTATTTGATGCATTTAAAATACACATTACTTTACCGCTTAAGGCTGAAACTATTTTAAAATATTTATCTGAAGTTGGTACAATATACCAACTCTGATTCAACTGTCCATTTCTAGTATATTGTAAAATTGGATTACCATTTTTAGTTACCCCTGTATCAGCTTTCAAATCTATTACTTTATTTGATTCTTTATTAGTCAAAGTAAAAGTGTAGTCACTATTTCTACCTAAAAGCCATTTTTGATTGTCTTTATCTACATAGCTATTCTGCTTCAGTTGAGTCTTATCCTCTTTATTTCCTTGTGGAACTTCTAAGATTTTACCACTTTGTCGATTTATTATCTTATACTCTCCCTCCTCTGGTAAGTCTCCAAATGAACTGTTATAGTATGTTCTGATATAATCTATTTCAAAACTGCGAGGTAAATTACCTGAATTAGGATAACCTAAATGACCTTCCAAACTAAAAACCATATGCCTCGATAGCTCCGAAAAAGAATCTATTCCTATACTTGATCTGTATTCCCAAATCAGTTGATTATCAAAGAAAAATCTTAACTTTCCATTTTTTCTTTCTAGACCAAATAAATGAAAATCTTTACTAATATCTTCTATATTAGTATTCCAACGATTTTTAGCATGTTGCCAATGGAAGTTAGGCTTCTGATTCCATGTGTGCAATGTACTAGTTATTTGATCAAAATTAAATGTTTCCATTATATCAATCTCTGGATTTGGATCTAATGAACTTACTAAAGGCGAGCTCTGTAACCAAATAGCACTTAAGACATTCGCTTTACTATCTAAAACCTTCGCCTTGACTTCAACATAACTATTTCCTGGAATCTCAAACTTTGATTCTACTGCTCCAGCTGTAAATTCCTTTCCATTATAATTCTCTTGTTTTGCTTGTAAAATCAAATGTCCATTTCTTACTTCTACATTACTTTCTTTAAAAGCAAAATCAGAGGAAACATCGTACCATAATCCTTTTTTCCATTTACTTTCATCTAAAATATTACCCTCAAACTCATCGGAAGAGCTTTCTAATAAAGTCCAACTATTCTTTTCATCAGCATTAACGATAATAGGACATCCAATAATCAAAAGAAAACAAAAAATTTTTGGTAACAATTTCCACTTAGCCATAAAACTTCTCTCCTTTTTATATCTAATTGTAAAAATGTTTAATACTATCGCTCACTAGCCCTTAATACCAGAAGAGACTATATTTTCTTTTAATTGCCTAGAGAAGATGATTGTTGCAATTATTACCGGTAAAATAGTAACAATTGAAATCCCCATCAATGCATTCTGTTTTGTTGCACTATTGTTAGATATATTATAAAGAGCGACGTTCAGAGTCCACATTTCTTGTCTTTCAGTCACTAACCACGCCCAAAAGAAATCATTCCAATTACCTAAAAAAGTTTGTAAAGCAATCATGGAAATAATTGGTTTAGATAACGGCATACATATTTTTGAATACAAATAATAAACTGAAGCACCATCTAATCTAGCAGCTTCAAAAAGTGATTCTGGAATCTTATCAAAAAATCCTTTATAAAGATACACATAAAACCCATATGGATAAAGGAACGGTAAAAGAAGGGCCCAAAAATTATCATATGCTCCCATTTCTTTATACATTATTAATTGTGGTAGCATTATACTTACAAAAGGTATCATCATAGCGCCTAAAAAAAACATCAAAGCAATTTTCCCACTCTTAGGAGTCATTAATCTACTAATAGCAAAAGCACAAATAGAACATAATATTACCTGAGCAATAATTGCAAAGCCTATTACTATAATGCTATTCACAATAAAAACAAAAAAACCATATTTATTTATCGCTTCATTATTTTGATAAACATATTGCGGTAATTTCATATAATGCTTAAAGTTCTCCAACAGCAATAAATTATTTCTCTTTACAGAACATAGACTTATATTACCTATTAAATTAAACTGATTTTCCATACCTTCACTAAATTTATCTAATAACTTAGTGTCAGTAGTGTCAGGTGCTTCTACCCCATCTAATCCATCTAAATTAAACTCTATTCCTATTTTTCCAGCTAATTCTTTAGATCTATTATTTAACAATAATGTCTTATCATTAATAACTACTCCTTTGAAAATCCCATAATCTTGTTCCATTTGAAGTTGAATTTTATGAGATCTAGCATAAGAAATAACTTTACCATCTTTAATAGCATAATATTTAACTTCTGAAATATTTTGATCATTAATATTAGAATACGCTGCATACATAGAATTGGACACATCTTGTTCTATTGAATTTTTAATCGCAACTTCTCCCTTACTCATATCAAAATTTGTATAATCAATTACAATACTCATTGAGTGTGTTGGCTTCGGTATTAAACTAGGAGGTACATCGTATATCGATTTATTATCTTTGACAGAATTACTAACAGTTAATAAAAACGGAAATAATATAAAGAAAATTGATAAAATCGAAATTATTATTGCCGCAATTTTTAATGATTTATCTGGTCTATTAGTATTTATTTTTCTCTTAACCATTCAGCTATTACAACCTTTCTGTTTTTTCAAATTTCATTTGAATTGTAGTTAATAGTATTGCGACAAGCATTAAAACCACAGAAGCAGCGGACCCTTTACCATAGTTCATTTCTTGATTAAAAACATTGTAAATATAAATACCTTGAGTAGTAGAAGCACCGCTAGGTCCTCCAGAAGCAAAAAGATACGGGACATCTAATAATTGAATTGATGAAGCGACAGCTATTACAAATTGAATAAAAATAATAAAGCGAATATTAGGTATAGTAATGTGAAAAATTTTCCTCCATCCAATACAACCATCCAAAGAAGCTGATTCTAATATATCCTTAGGTATATTTTGAATAGCTGAATAATAAAGTAATACACCTATTCCCCCTCCAATAATTCCTGGTACTATAATGCAAAATTTCACTAAATTAGGATCACTAAGCCATTTTTGAGGCTCTACACCAAAAATTTTTATTAATGAGTTTGCTACTCCATAATCGGGATGCCATATCCATCTCCAAATTATCACATTAATAGTAGTAGGTATCAAAACTGGAAGAATATATATAGTTGACATGAAATTTTTGAATTTTTTTAATTCACTCAATGCAATTGCTTGGATAATTGGAATAAAAAAAGTCATTGTTATCTGTAGCAGTAAAAAGACAAATGTATTCTTCCAAGCTTGCCAATAATAATTTTCTGACATTATATTCGTATAATTTTTCCAACCAACAAATTCCCCTGTATCATTAATAGGGCTATAGTTCACCAAAGAAATACAAACCGCTCTTAGTATTGGATAGTATTTTAACCATAATGTAAAAACAATCGGAAGAGATAATATTAACCATCCGTGTAAGTTATTCCTCATTTGAAATTTTTTTAACATATAGCAGACATCCCATCTAATGTAAATTTGTTAAACAAACAATACAAAAAAAACTATTCCCAAAAAAGCTATTTTATTTACATTCCAATGTTAAAATTTATAGATTTTAATGAGCGACAAGAACGATTACCTGTTAATATTTTGCAATTTTATATTAATATAATGGATTGTTTAAACGTCATTCGACTATTAAACTAACACCATAAAAACAAAAAAGGAGGAGAACAAACAATGCACTTATTAAATAAATATCGAAAAATATTTTTTCTAGTACCATGTATCACAGTAATAGGTACAATGTCAGCTTGTAATAATAATGATAGTAATAGTACTGAAGAAAAAACTGTAGAATTAACTGTATGGGAGACTAGTAGAAGAAAAGATGACTATGATACACAATTAGAAGAAAAGTTCTTAAAAAAATATCCATGGATAAAATTAAAAAAAGTTGTTAAAGAAGGTGATCCAGGTAATGAATTTTATCAAGCAGTTGCTTCTGGAACAGCGCCAGACTTTGTAGAAGCATCATTTTCTGTTGCTAATCAACTAGCAAAATCAGAAGTTATAGTTCCTTTAAATAACTATTTAAAGACTTGGGAGGAAAGTAAGGAATTTGACCAAAACTATCTAGATATTCTCAGTCTTGATAGCAAAGTATATGGACTCCCTAAAGAAGTTAATCCAATGTTATTTGCGTATAATAAAAAATTATTTTCCGAAAAAAATATTACTCAGCCTCCAAAAAATTGGGAGGAAGCTTTAGATTATGCAAAAAAAATAAATAATCCAGATGAACAAATTTCTGGTTATGCTACCCTTACCGCTGAATGGACAGAATGGTTCTTTCAATACTATGTTTGGCAAGCTGGTGGAGATTTAACCCAAAAAAACCCAGACGGTACAATAAAATTAGACTTCACCAATCCTGCAGCAATTGATGCAGCTAATTATTATAAAAAACTATCAGATAGTGGCGTATTGCCAAGTGATAGAACTTTAAATTTCGATGATCTCCTGACTCAATTTAGTCAAAACAGAATTGGAATGATGCCTTTTGCAACTGATTGGGTAATGGATGTTATAAGTAGAGGAATGTCCATTGACAATTTAGGATTATCTTTAGCTCCCGTCGGTCCTTCTGGGAAATCTCCAACAGCAATAAGCGGAACATGTTTTGTTATTAATGCTAAGTCATCTAAAGAAAAACAAGATGCAGCATGGAAATATATTAGTTTTATTATGGGGAAAGAACAAGTTTCTAATTATTATAAAAATCAAGCGGATAAAGGGGCATTAGCGCCAATAACATTACCACGTAACGATTTAAAAATCAGTGATTTTGGGGAGTTGCCAAGTGAATATCAAAATGTTTTAAATTCCGCAGAACAAGATTCTAGATTAGAATTTTACGGAAAAGTAGAATTCGGTTCCTATGTAGATAGAGCTGTTCAAAATATTCTATCAAATCCAACTTCAAATCCTTTAAAAGAGTTAAAAGAAGCACAAAAAAATGCTGAGGCTGAAGCTTTAGCCGATTTCAATAATAAAATAAACTCGAATTAAAAAACAAGCATACACTATCGCTATATATTATAATGATAGTGTATGCTTTATTAATATGTAGGAGAGAATAAATATGTCGTGTATTTTATCTAAGTTAAGAAATATTCCTGTTTTTCCTCGATTACTTTTAGTTTTCTATATTCTATTCTTTTTACCTATGATAATAGTTTTTTTGGTCAATCAATCTTTATATACAAAGGAAATAGAGCAAAATAATATGCTTGTTCTTTCAAACATAGTTAAAAATGCTAACGACAAATTAACAACATATCTTCAAAATCATTATGATATAATTTCTCAATTTCAATTTTCCGAAAAAGAAGAATCCATAATAACAGATAATGCTCCTCATGAGGTTACTGACTCTATTATTCAAGAACTTAAATTATTAAAAAATAAACTTAGAGATTCTTCTATCCTTTTTATTACAGACAATAGAGTTTTTTCATCAGAAGATACTTCATGGAATCCTCAGAATTATTATATTCAAAACATGGAATCCTATAAAAAAAGTGATTTATACACTTTAACTCTAAAAAACAGTGGTTATCCAGTCTGGTTAGATTCTACTGAAGAAACTAACCTGCTTATAAGAAAAACAGAACTAAAAAGAAACATAGACGGATATGTCTCACTATCTAAACAAATGAAAGATTCCAAAAGCGAAAAAAATGGAATTCTTCTCGTCCTTATTCATCCAAAAAAGCTATCAGCACTTTTAAAAGAATATTCTGACAAACAAAATGGCAATACTTTTATTATTGGTAATAATAACCTAATAATTGGAAGCAACAATTCAAGAAATGCCCCTTCATTTCCTATATACCATAAAAAAATAATAGAAAATATTTTATATAAAAATACTGGACATTTTTTTATTAATGATGAGAATAAAACAAAGCTACTTACCTTTAAAAAAACTAAAACCTTACCCTTTGGGATTGTTAACCTTATTTATCGAGAGAAAATTTATTCAAACATAAACAGACTGTATACAATTACCTCTATTGCTTTTATTGTAATAATGATTTTAGGAAGTTTTATTTTATACTTAGTAGCTCAAAGTATATCTGTCCCTATACACAATCTAACTAAAAGCATGAAAAATATCGCTATTGGCAAATATTGCTTCCCAAAAGATAAAGATGTTAACGATGAAATAGGATTATTATCAAAAGAGTTTAATTATTTAGTTACCAATACTAATAAATTAATAAATCAAGTCTATTTATCTGAAATACGTAGACAAAAAGCAGAATTGGCAACGCTGCAACTACAAATTAAACCTCACTTCTTATACAATACTTTGGATATAATAAGATGGCAATGCTTAGAAGATTATAACGGAATTTCTCCCTCTTCAGAAATGGTAGAAACTTTTAGCAGATTTTTACGTCAAATAAGTAATATTAGTTCAGATAGAGAAACTCTAGAAAACAGTATAGATACTGCTATTTTATATTTAGATATCATGAACTTTAGGTATGACAATAAAATAAAACTATTTTATGAAAATGAGATTGATGAGGATGAATGTTTTGTTCCTTTCTTACTAATCCAACCATTAATTGAAAATTCGATAAAACATGGTTTTAATAACGAGATGCAACTCAAATTAATCACCATCAAGTCCTCAATAAAAAATGGAATGTTTAAAATAATATATAAGGATAATGGGGTTGGAATTCCAGCTAATAAATTAGAAAAATTAAAAACTGATATAGCCAAAAATACAAAGTCTCATCCTCATATCGGATTAAAAAACATCTATCACAGATGTCAATTATTATATGGAAATGAATTTTATTTTAATATAAGAAACGCTACTATTGGATTAATTATTGAATTATCATTTCCAGCCAATTAATGTTCAATAAATATTTATAATGAGGTGTTCTTATGTTTCAAATATTATTAGTTGACGATGAAACGACTGTTCTAAATGGTCTTAAAAAATTTATAAATTGGCATTACTATGGTTTTGAGATAAAAGATTGTGCATCTAGCGTAGCTCAGGCTCTTTATCTTTGTGAATCTTATGAATATGATTTAATTATTACAGATATACAAATGCCTGTGCAAAATGGCATAGAATTGATAAAAATAATTCGTAATATTTATCCTAAAATAAAAATCATTGTACTTTCTAGTTTCGCAGAATTTGAATATGCCCAAGAATCTTTAAGATTAGGTGTTATAGATTATATAGTTAAACCTGTTAACTTTGAACAAATAAACAATCTTCTTTTAAAACTTCAAAAACTATTTTTTTTAGAAAAAGAGTCTATAAATAAAGAATTATCTAAATCTATCATTATGAATATGATACACAATAAAAAATACGAAAAAAATCAATTAAGAGAATATTTTGATTTATATGCTCCCTTTCAAATTATAATGATATCCACTACTAATAAAGAAGAACTAAAATTATCAAATTTACTTGCTTATATAGACACACACTTTGATGAAGCAATTGTAATAACATTAACTCCTGCTATTTTTATGATAAAAACAAAAATAATAAATGTCTATCGCTTTAATATACTTCAAAATATGTGTATGTCTTTTAATTTATTCATTGGAATTTCTAAAAATAAATATACAATTTATGATATTCAATCTGCTTATATTGAAGCAGAAAGAGCTCTACATTATCAAAGTCTAAGAAATTCGCATGTACCTCTTTTATATGAAAATATTTCAAATTTGTTCCTATCATCTTCTGAGGATTCTAAATTTGATTTTATAATTTCAGGATTTTTGGATCCTAAGAATCACAATATGATTAGAATACATATAAACAATATGATTCAATCTATTATAGAACCAAAATCTCCTGATATATCTCAAATACAAAATATATATCTTGAATTAATAATGAAACTAAGTCAAATGATTCAAAAAAACTACTCTATTTCAACTGAAAACTATCAATTAGTTACAAATTCTATAATTATGTTATTCAATAGTAATAAGTATATGGATATAAAAAATACTGTAAATAACTATCTTGATTTCTGTTTTAATATTGTTCGTCAAAATCACGATAGTAAATCAAAAGATTTAATTTCAGAAATTATAGACTATATAAATTTACACTATCCAGAAAAGATTACTCTTAAATCTATTTCAGAAAACTTCTATATATCTCCAGTATATTTAAGTACATTTTTCAAAAAAAAAATGAATATCAATTTTGTTGATTACTTAACTGATATTCGTTTAAAAAAAGCTCAAGAATATCTTCTTACCTCATGTTATTCTTCTTCACAAATTAGTACACTCGTAGGATTTGATAACCCTAGATATTTTACTAAAGTTTTCAAAAAAAAGATTGGATTAACACCTATAGAATTTAGAAAATCTAAAACTCGGTCTTAATATTTTCATTGACAGCTATATCAAAAAACTCTACGGCAATAATAAAAAAGCGAGAATGATACGTTTTTTAACAAGTGTGCAAGACACTCAGAACAATGACGTCAGAGACAAAATAGCGGGCGGTAATTTCTTTTCTTGTTGTATTCTTCGCCATTTCCAAGGTAATTTAAACCTTTGATTTCTTTGAAAGATATCAGTTTTCATCCAGAAAATTTGTCTGAATGTTGAATGTCGACTGATATTCTTTACAGTAAAAGCGCATACGTACCAAGCGTAATTCTGTTTTTGTTGCTCGATAAAGCAATAGCTTGATATATAGTATGGCTGAGTTTTGCATGAATAAGATTGAAATGATCCATGGAGATATCCTTTCGGCTCTTTGTCAATAAGGACTGATGAGTTGTGCAAAATCAAATCTGGGTCAGAATGAACCACATTCTGGCTCAGATTTTTTGTTATCTTACATTGATTAATTGATTGATCAAAAAGATTCTAATTCTCATGTTCTCGAATGATTTAAATCCGTAGGATACTCGTTTCATTGTCTTTATGTGGGTATTCTTCGCTTCAATTTTTCCATTGGAATAAGGATAGATCATTGCGTTGGTGATACCTTCTTCATAGGTCAGAAGGTTTTGAAGCTTCTCCCGAAAGCCGTCATCTAACGTTTCAGGAAGTTCTGCCAATAAGGAGAAAAATAAGTCAGGGTCTTTGTCTCGAAAGGCTTCGACTAATTCATGAAAAAAGGGATACGCCTCCTTTAGGGGCGCAGAAAACTCAAGCAATCGATCAATCATCATTGCTTCAGTGAGAGATGGGTATTTTGGTGCTCGGAAACTTTTCCATGTTTTGTACTCATAATGGTTGATGCTTGCACGATTTTTTAGCAAAAAGCGCCAGTTCTTTTTCAGTTTTTCTGCCTGGCTTTTCTGTCCGGCTTTACGAAGTTCATTCATTTCACGGATACGCAACTCATTGAACGCTTGATTCATGTGTTTGACAATATGAAACCGATCAATCACTATTTTCGCATTTGGCAGAACACGTTTGGTGAGCTGGAAGTAGGCAGCGTTCATGTCTGTCACCAAGAATTCTACTTCTTCTGGATTGGTACAACCTAAGAAATAGCTTGTTAATCGGGGTAATTTACGCGTAGGCAAAACATCAATTAATCGAAGACTTGTGGAATAAAGAAAGTAAGGTGCTATATTCTTTTCCAAAGGAGGATTACCCAATGTTTAAAGAAATAGAAATCAAACTAAATCGCTATCACGAAATCAAATTGGATCAAACAATTATTCATATTCCTAAAGCATACGGGTATTCTCAATTAACTGTTGTTTTGACTTGGAATAAATTCAAAGTCCTTACGCCGCATGGAGAACTCTTAATGAATGACTATCGTCCTTATATGAACAAAAAGCGATTGATTCCGTGGAGCGATATCTTAAAACAATGGAGTGATAAGCTGAATGTTGTTAGTTATTCGAGGTATTGGAAATACTTACCAGCACGACTTCAAAATTATCTGGCGATTGATAATAATCACATCAAATACAGACGTATCCATCAAATACTGAGTTTATTGACAACCTACGACATCCAACAAATCAATGAACAATTCTATGAGTTAGTTGTTCAAGAGGATGTCCCCTCTGACTTTGATGTCAATTGGTCAAATTATGACGCACTTACAAAATCAGGAGGACCCTATAAATGACTAGACAGAACCTAGAAGATTATTGTAAAAAGCTCAGATTAAGTCATATCATCACGAACTTACCAAGAGCTTCTTTCGAAGCTCCAGAACAATTTATTACCGATCTATTCCGTTTAGAACTTGAAACCAGGCAACGAATCAAATTAGAACGGATGGAAAAATTAGCCAAATTTCCTGTACCAAAGTCACTAAAAAATTATGAATGGCATGGGCTCTATAATTTATGGGACTGATGAATCAGAATTGATTCTTCAGCCCCATTTTCATTTTAGGTATTAAAAAACATATCGTTCTCTAGTATGATTAAATCACCACAAAATAAACAACTGAGAGGACGATATGCTATATGAATGATTCTATCAAAAAAATGCTGAGAATAATAGAGAAAGATTTGATGATTACAGAGGTCTCTTACGAGACCCTTCAGAAGAAAAAGACGTTGGTCGTCGATGCTGTTCTCTCGCCTACTCCTCGTGCTTGTAGAAGTTGTGGTTCTACTGTGGTAGATGGAAACGGGAAAGCAATTATAATGAAAAATGGGAAGAAGGAAACGATTGTCCGTTTTGAACAATACAATCATATGCCTTTGGTTATGCGCCTAAAAAAGCAGCGCTATACCTGTAAAAACTGCCGAACCCATTGGACTGCTCAAAGTTATTTTGTCCAACCCAGACATTCAATCGCAAATCATGTTAGATATAAAATTGCTTCTTTATTGACTGAAAAAGTATCTTTATCTTTTATTGCGAAAAGCTGTCAGGTATCTTTGACCACCGTTATTCGTACATTGAAAAAGTTTAAAAGCTATTTACCAAAGCAATCTAAGAAGATTCTCCCCAGAGTATTGATGGTTGATGAATTTCGTTCGCATGCTTCCATAGAAGATAAAATGAGCTTTATTTGCGCAGATGGCGAAACAGGAAAATTAATAGATGTTTTGCCTACGCGTAAATTACCTCGATTAACAAGCTATTTCTTAGGTTGTACCAATCCGGAAGAAGTAGAATTCTTGGTGACAGACATGAACGCCGCCTACTTCCAGCTCACCAAACGTGTTCTGCCAAATGCGAAAGTAGTGATTGATCGGTTTCATATTGTCAAACACATGAATCAAGCGTTCAATGAGTTGCGTATCCGTGAAATGAATGAACTTCGTAAAGCCGGACAGAAAAGCCAGGCAGAAAAACTGAAAAAGAACTGGCGCTTTTTGCTAAAAAATCGTGCAAACATCAACCATTATGAATACAAAACATGGAAAAGTTTCCGAGCACCAAAATACCCATTTCTTACTGAAGCAATGATGATTGATCGTTTGCTTGAGTTTTCTGCGCCCCTAAAGGAGGCGTATCCCTTTTTTCATGAATTAGTTGAAGCCTTTCGAGACAAAGACCCTGACTTATTTTTCTCCTTATTGGCAGAACTTCCCGAAACGTTAGATGACAGCTTTCGGGAAAAGCTTCAAAACCTTCTGACCTATGAAGAAGGCATCACCAACGCAATGATCTATCCTTATTCCAATGGAAAAATAGAAGCGAAGAATACCCACATAAAGACTGGAATGGCAACAGTTTTTTTGACAAATTTTATAAGGTGCAGAACTTCCTTCCGTATGCTATTCCGATTGTCCTTGACAATGAGCCTCCTCGGATGTGACGATCTTCGGCAGGAGCTAACAGTTAAAGTTAGACTGCCTCGCTAGCGTTAGCACATCCGAGCTCATTATCAAGGATTCGCTGCGCCAATCTCTGGTTACGGTAACCAACCGGTGTCTCGTAGCCAAGTGTACCGTGCAACCGAAGGTGGTTCCACCAATTGACATAGTCAAATAACTCCAAATCCAATTGTTGTAAGGTTTCAAATGTGTATTGATAGACAAATTCTACTTTCAACGACTTATAAGTTGATTCAGCTACGGCATTATCAAAAGGACAGCCTTTATGACTCAATGATCGATTGATGTCAAAAGTTGTTAATAATTCATCAATAGCTTGGTTATCAAACTCTTTTCCACGATCAGTATGAAAAATCTCAACCTCTGTCAGAGGTTGTTTGATACGGCTAAATGCTTTTTTTACTAGAATGGCATCTTTATGTTCTCCACAAGAATAGCCGAGAATTTCTCGATTGAACAGATCCAAAATGAAACAGATATAATTCCATTTTTTCCCGACTCGTACATAAGTCAAGTCTGTTACGATCGCTTCTAATGGGTTGTCTCTTAAGAATTTACGATTCAATACGTTTGTCGTTTTGGCTTCATTGCAAGTAGAATGATGTACTTTAAAATAAGCAACAGTATAGCTCGATTTTAATCCTCTATTTTTCATGATTCTACTAATTTTTCGTCGGCTGATCCGAATGCCTCGTTTTGATAAGGCTTTTTTTATTTTTCTTGAGCCGTAGGCCTTTCGGCTGCGGATAAATTCTTCAGCGACTACTTCTTCAAGTTCTGATTCGTCTTTCTTTGGTTTTGATTGATAATAATAGGACTGACGTGATAGACCTAATATTCTGCACATCGCTGATATAGGGTAAAGATGCTTATTCGCATCGATTACTTGTCTCTTCGTCCGAATATCAGCGCTGCTTGCTTTAAAATATCATTTTCCATTTCTAATTGCTGGTTTCTTTTACGTAGTTCTAACAATTCTTTTTGTTCAGGCGTAAGATTATCTTTTCCTTTGAATGAACCACTCGTTTTAGATTGCTTTACCCATTTGTCAAATGCTGAAGCCGTTAGTTCATATTCTCGAATGATTTCTACACGTGGCTTTCCAGCTAAGTAAAGATTGACGATTTGTTGCTTGAATTCTTGTGAAAAAGTTCTTCGTGTTCTCTTAGACATAAAAATTCCTCCTGGTATGTTTTCTTCTAGTCTACACACCTTAATTTTTCTGTCTAGTTAATTGTAGCCTATCCAGACAATGAAACGAGTATCCTACGGATTTAAATCATTCGAGAACATGAGAATTAGAATCTTTTTGATCAATCAATTAATCAAAGTAAGATAACAAAAAATCTGAGCCAGAATGTGGTTCATTCTGACCCAGATTTGATTTTACACAACTCATCAGTCCTTATTGACAAAGAGCCTAAATTTTCAGTTGTATCTTTCTCTACCAACACTAAATGTCGAAGAGCCTTATATTTTGGAGAGCGTAACCAGTTAACTTATGTCACGCCCCCTTTGATTTGGTACAACATACTCAATTATTTTTATAAATTTTATTCTAAAAATACAAGCACTTTGTATAGTAAGTAAATGAATCTGTAGTAGAAAAACTACTTAGCAGCTGAATCATATATCCAATCTACTTTTACAGGCACGTATCTTATCTCCTCAGTTCTTTTATCTTTTAATGTAAATACGTAAGTACCATTTTGAGTAAACGTATAAGAACTTGGTCCATCTATTACTTCAACATTTTTATTTACAACGTAAACTGTTACGGGATTCATCATTTTAACCGCATTTGTTTTAACATTATTGAATAAAACATCAGAATTTTTATTAGAAACTAAAGGGGTCCCTTTAGCTAATGCTGTTCCTATATTACCTTCTTTATCTTTAAATCGAAAGACATAAGATCGTCCATCAGTTAATTCTTTAATCCCATTAGTACCATCAATAAATATGCCATCACTTAATTTTGCTGTAGCAACAATTGCAGTTTTATCTTCATTGACAGAATAAGAAATTGTTGCTTCAGGTGCATTTTTATCAATATCGGACATATTTTCCTTAGTTATATCTTCAAAGAGTCTGTATTCAAAGCCACTTACAAACTGATCAGCCTGAGCGGCACTTTTGCCATAAGTTGACAATGCAGTTATTTTTATAAATTTCCCCTCTACAGGTGTATCAAATTTAATCTGTTTAACTAACTTATCATTAGCTAATTCTCCTGATACAGCTGCTTCAATCCAGTTCTTCCCCTCTGAACTTACTTCCACTTTTAGTTTAGATATTCTACCATTAACATCTGCTGGCAAATATTCAATCCCGGATATTTTTTTAATATCATTTAATTCAATTGTGTATGATTTGTCGTCTGTCTTGATATTAAATTTTGTATGCCAAAAAGTGTTAGGATTGCCATCTACCATATGTCTACCTGATCTTTCTGCGTTCTGTTCGTTAGCATATTCAACGTTCACTATATTATCTATTGAAATATAGCTTAATTTAGGATTTTTTTCCTCTACATCAAAAGTATAGCTTGTATGCGAACTTTGTAAATTAGTACCATTAGCTTTGTATCTAACTAAAACTGTAGAGCCTTCTTTTATCCTAGTATCATTAGTATACATACACCAAGTTTCACCATTATTTATACTAAACTCTAGGTTTTCTATTGAACCAAAAAATTTATCTTCATATTGATTCGCAATAACTGAGGTATTGTTTGGAGCTTCTGCTTCTTTAATATCTATTTTATAAATATCATCAGCTCCCAATATCTTGATTAATATATCATCTTTTGCATTTATTTTGTTAATTACAGAGCTTAAATCTATCTCTGGAAAGCTTGTTGTATCTGTCCAAGTCTTACCACCATCTATGCTATATCTAGTAGCAAATTCAATATTGCTATACTTATTAGAAACAACTAATTTATTAGCATTATCGCCTGAGAAGGAGAAGGTAAAGACATCAATTTTTTTGGTCATATTATTTGAATTTAATAAAAAATTAGCCATTGTTTTAGTAATGCCTGATTGCTTAACATCTGTATCTTTAACAACACTTGCCTCTTCTAATGCATTTGTTCTTATTAAGTCAAATAAAGGTAAATATTTTTCTTCTATATTAGATTGTATTTGTGTCAATAAATCAGTCATTGCTAGTGGATAATATTTAAAATTTTCAACAACTTTTCTCGCTAACTCTAAATAATTGTCACTTGTTTTATCTTCATTTTCTTTATAAGCTTGAATTAAATTATACATTACATCTAAATTATTAGGCTGAATCTCTAGAGCTTTATTTAAAATGTATTCTCTATTAACTTGTTCACTCTCATAAATATCTGCCAGTATATTTAATTTAATCGCCATTTGATATTCATCATAATTATCAAGTACATTTTGAATTAATGTGATATAAGATGCGGATCTGTTTGAATTCCAAGACTGCATTCCCCAAGCCAATGGCATTTGTCCCAGTTCATCTCTCGACGCAGTCCATCCCGAAACATCATTGACAATAGACCATTCGCCATTATTATTAGATATTAATGCTGCTGCATGCCCTGGTTGATTCAATACACCTGCTGGTCTACCATAGGTTTCTTGTAAAGCAGTATATGTTTTAGCAATAGCCCCACAAACCCCATCTATTTCCATTACAGCAAACCATCTAACTTTATTAGGGTCATTAGTATCTATATTATATTTGGATAGATTGTATACCTTATCCCATTTATCAAAGTTTTCTTTCCCATAATATTGAGGATCCTTAAAGCTTTTTACCCCTTTATATTCAACATAATGATAACCATTCATACTACTATTCTTAACATTTTTTATATAATCAGCAAACCACTTTATCTCATCATTATTCTGTCTTGTATTTAAAGTATATTTTAACATTGCTGGTGATTGATTCTTGAAGAATTCTATTTCAGCTTTACTCCATAAAGTATCCTCATCATTCGTGAAGCTTTTGTATATCTCATATCTTTCAACAACATCTTGCGGAGCATCAGAACCAGCCCAGAAGTAGACATCTTTAGCAAATGCCCAAGACGTTGTTACAGCAAGTTTTAAAAGATATTCTTCATCATGCTTGATTTCATTTTCATGCTTCTTATATATTAAGTCAAAGTTTTGCAACACAGTAAGATAACTATCGCCACTATCACCGATTCCTGTTTCTATAAAATAAGACAAAGCATTTTCATTTTCATACAAATATTTAATGCTTTCTACCATTTGAGGTTCATCTCTGATGACACGTTCTAAGATATCATAACCAACTCTTTTTACAAATTCTCTTTGATATAACTTATGTCCATAAGAATCTGCTGTATCAACAGTGCTTTCTCCCAAGGCCATAATTTCTTTATCTAAATCTTTGACGGGTTTAATCCCTAATGTAGCAGCAACATTTAAATACTCCTCGGATACCAAAGCAGCATCTCCATAAGAAGCATGATCATTTCCGTTATGACCATTTTTATCTGCTTGTAATCTGAGATATTTGGTATTTTTTGGCAATTTTTCTTGTATCTTAATGCTGTTTGATGATGATGTTACAGCATCAGTGGTTTTAAGTTGTGTCCATGTTTTATTATCTTCAGAAACTGATAGTATAAATTTAACATTTCCTTTTCCACTTTGTGATGCATCAACTCCTGCATAAGCTATAAAGGTATCAAAGCCCGCAGATATTTGACTTTCAACATTATAGATAACATCTGAACTAGCATGAGCAAATAAACCTTTTTTAAAAGTTATATAACTGTTATTAACTTTTAATTTAATTTCTGCTCCACTACTATTAGTGTCATTTTTTACTGTGCCATATGCACTAGCTTGCGTATACTTTAAATCCGATAGATATACTCTATCACTATAAGTTTGCTTTACTTCTTCTACTATTTTATCCTCAGCATATATTTCTTTACCGTTACTTCCCACTATAAAAAATACAACTAGAGTAATGGCTATAATATTTAAACATCGATAAAAGTTGTTTTTCATAAAAACTCCCCTGTACTGAATTAAATCTTTTAAGATTTTTAGCCTATTCCTTGTATTAAAATTATCGTTTTAAAGATCTACTATTTTATTTGTAACTAAATATGTGTAAGTATTTTTATTCAAAAAGTCAATTTATCATTTATTTATATATTATCATTATAGAAATACAATGTTTTCTCGATACATATTAACAACAAATCAAATAATTGAGATCAAACCAAATAAAAAATACTTATCAAAGAAAGGAAAAAATCAATCATTTTGTAATCCAAAACATCACTGATAGATAAAAATTGAGAGTCTAGAATCGTATCAATTTATTGGTTAACAATATTCGCTTTCTAAAAGTAAGCATATTGAAATTGATTATACAGGCAATGCGTAAACCTCAATATCTTTTTAATTACTTCAATCCCCTCCTTAAATAGAACCTTTGAGCTATTTTTTACTATCTACGATTCAAAAACATTGATAACTTGGATTACATGGGTATTTTATCATAAAAAATTTTCTTTTCTTTTCGTTTTTCCAGCTAATAGCTGTAATTTATGGTCTGTATCATAATCTACTATTCGTTTTTTGTTTTAATTTTTTTATCTCTTAGACAAATTTAGTGGATGAAAATTGCTATCTTTCAAAGGAATTAAAGACTCAAATTGTTTTGGAACCGACAAAGTATTGACGATTGAAACATTTAATGTATACTATTTACGTGATTTTTAATTATATACTACCTTTTAATGTGAAGGTAGTATATAATTAAAAAAAGCAGAATTCTATTAAAATTTGATATCAAGGGTTTTCAGAGCTTAATATATAGCGAAAATTATCTACTTTTCTACTTTGGTTAAGTACTACCTTAATATATCATATTGGATAAAAAGGTTCTACAATATCTAGTTTTGGAACTGTGATATAAGTCCATAGAAGAAAAAGAGCGAATCTTTAAAAGATCCACTCTTTTGTTACTGCTATGTTTAATTTTATTCAGGATTACTTCAAAAGTTTTAATGGTATCTATATCGAGCTGACACAACCAAAGTAAGTATTTCTTTTTCTTATGTGTCCAGTAAACAGTGGGGGAGGAGGGTATCAAATTATTGTATCTTGCTCTCTGCTAACTAGAAGCCAGTTGTAAACGCCTTTCAAATATTTTTTCTTCTTCCATCCTCAAAAAAGGGCGCTGCCTGAAACTTCAATAACGGGCAGCGCAAATCTAAAGAGTATAGCAAATCTATTTCTATTATAGCAAAATCACAAAAAAATTCATCAATAAGTTTAATTTTTTCAATTTCTTTCTTCTTAAGCCTCCAAATGATTCTGCCAGAACATAGATTATACACCAATACTTGAATATTTTTAATTTAATCATAACAAAGGAGAGTACTTATCTGGTTTTTTTGTTATATAATATTTAATTTCAGCTTTATAAATATAAAGGGACTGTGACATAAGTCCATAGAAGAAAACGGGACTGTGACATAAGTCCATAGAAGAAAACCGCAAGAAATGACGAGAAATCGTTCATTTCTTGCGGTTTTTTGGGTAAAATAAAAAGGAACACCGGTTGCCTCCAATGCCCCATCATTTAATCCTGAAAGGACTAAACAAAATGTATACTAATTATAACATGAATCAACTCACTTTGGATCTATCTACTTCATTTTCTCCAAAAGAAAATCATGTCGCCGTTTTTATCCATGAACTGGTCGAAGCGCTTCAGATTAATGACCCCTATCTTTTTGGTCGACCAAGAGAATATGATTTAGGTGCCATGATGAAGTTGGTTCTTTTTGCGTATACGCGAGAAACCTTTACAAGTCGCAAGATTGAACGCTTAGCTGAAGAAAACCTATATGCTCGCTGGTTGACGCAAGAACGGGTTCCGACTTATCGAACGATCGCCCGTTTTTGTGTATCCAACGATGTACAAGAGTTGACCAATAAAGGCTTAGATCAGTTGACAGAGTATCTGCGTGCACGGAATCTGATTGATGATGCGCTGTTTATTGACGGCACAAAAATCTTGGCAGATGCGAATAAGTACAGCTTTGTCTGGAAGAAAAACACGATCCGATTCGATCAAATGAATCGCGAAAAACTGCTTACTATGATGACGGAACTAAGAGAAGCGTATGCCCTGAAACAGATTCCCGAAGGGACGTCCTTGACAGTAGACATGATAGATGAACTGTTAACACGGATGGAACTACGTTTGGAAGAACTAGAAAAAGAAGTTGAGGCAACGAAACGTCTTTCGCCAAATCCAGCGAAACAACAACGGAGAACGTTGAAAAGCCAAGTACGCAAATTAAATACAAAACGAGAAAAACTTCTGGAACATCAAACGCAGTTTTCTACTTATGGGACAAGAAACAGTTATTCAAAAACTGATCATGATGCGACATTCATGCGCGTTAAAGAAGACCCTATGAAAAATGGCCAACTTAAGCCTGCGTATAACCTGCAAATCGCTACTTGTAATCAATTTGTACTCGGCTACGATGTCTTTCAAAACCCAACAGACACTAAGACACTGAAACCATTACTGGAAAAGATGAAGATTGCACAAAAGTCCCCTCATTATTTGGTCGCCGATGCAGGCTATGGTTCAGAAAGCAATTACCGCTATATAGAAGATGAACTTCCCCAGCATACTGCACTGATTCCTTATGGAACAATGTTTAAAGAACAAAGCAAGAAATGGCAAACAGATGATCGGAAAGTAATGAATTGGAATTATGAGCCTAAGGAGGACTTTTACATCGACCCCAAAGGGGTACGATTCAATTTTCATGCTTACCGTCAACGAACAGATGCGGATGGCTTTGTCCGAGATTTTAAAGAATACCAAGCAGAAAAAACGGATGCGAACCAAGCGCTCATTCCTGAAGCCTTAACCCCAAAGGGGAATCGCAGAAAGATCACTGTAAATCCGTCTTGGGAATACCATAAAGAAAAACAAAAAGAGCGCTTATCAATGCCTGAAATTCAAAAAATATATGGTCGGAGAAAGATCGACGTGGAAACAGTCTTCGGATTTATGAAGGCTTGTTTGGGTTTCACTCGATACACGGTTCGGGGCTTAGAAAAAGTCAGAAAACAGACGGGTTTACTCATTACGGCAATCAATATGATGAAATTGACAAAAATAGGTACTTGAACTACCCAAAATGAATAAAAAAAACAAGGAGCACTCGAAAAATCACATGATTTTCGAGTGCTCCTTATATTTTGGAGAGCGTAACTAGTTAACTTATGTCACGCCCCCTTTACCGTGATTTGAAAGATTGATTGGAATAATAATGGAAAAAATATCTCTATCGTAAGTTAATTATACAATATGATATGTTTTTTTATCAAGCTTTTTTAGAAACTATTTTTATTTTTTTGTACGTAAAAACGCTAAAGAATATATAAGTGAACTACTTATCACTTAGCTAAACTTGACGGTTCTTAACGATTGAAGTGGGAGCTTCTTGGGAAAAGAGCATACTTGCAAGTTTATTTTTTCATTTGCAGAGGTGTCTCTTATTTACCAAGCTATTCCCGTAGTTCCTACGGTTCTTGAGTTTTATTTTGATCGTCGGTCGAAATACTAACCACACAACGTTATGACAGATTTAGTTTGGTTTTCACTCTAATCATAATCATCGTTACACTCGCATCGTCACGAATGTCTTCAAGTCTTACAGTTTTACTTGTGGCGCTAACTCAATATCTTTCACTTGAGCGCCTTCACACTGGAATTGCACCATCATGCTTGGAATCAAACTAATTATAGCATTTATCTTTTCGGTCTTCGAGTTACCCACGCTAACCCTCATACCAAACGGCATTCATCACCCGCCTATAGAGGATGGGTGATGAATGCCTGATTATGTTAAAGGAATGTAATTCGTTTTTAAAGACTTTATGAATTTTATGATTTTTACGCATAAGACAGAATCGGATTGACTGTATTCCATAAACGTAAAATCAACAGTTCCTTGATCGCTAGGAATGGCTGCTTTTCCGTTATCCTTGTCCATAATAAGCATGTTCGCCATGCTTGCGGAAATAATGTTTATCCAGCAAATAATCAGCGATCGGTGTTCGATCCAAGGTCAAAGCTTCGGTACCTAATGCCATTTCTGCGACCTCTTCTAAAACAATACTATTGCTGACCGCTTGTTCCGCAGATTGCCCCCAAGTAAAGGGACCGTGTCCCGCTGTGAGGACAGCTGGGCATGCAAGTGGATCTAATCCCCGCTTTTCAAACGTCTCGACAATGACTTTGCCAGTTTCTTTTTCATAGTTTGCCGTTACCTCAGAGGCCCGTAACGGTCGTGTACAAGGGACACTACCATAAAAAGTATCCGCATGCGTCGTTCCATATGCAGGGATGTCTCGCTGTGCTTGCGCCCATTTTACCGCATTTGTCGAATGCGTATGGACGATCGCCTTGACGCCTTCGAAGTGCTTATACAATAGCGCATGGGTTTTGATATCCGAGGAAGGCTTCAACGCCTTCGCCTCTTTCGGCATTCCCGCTAAGTCGCAAACCACCATTGAGTCAATCGTCATCGTCTGATAATCAACACCGCTGGGTTTAATGACGATGATCCCTAAATCTCGATCGATCTCACTGACATTTCCCCAAGTTAGCTTTACTAGTCCTTCCTCAGGCAGTCTCTTATTGGCTTGATAGACTCGCTCTTTCATCAATTGAAGCTGATTGATCAAGGTAACCGACCTCCTTTAGTTTTGGTAATAAAAATGCTTTGGCTTGTTCGATTTCCGCAATCGGGTCAGCGCTCGTCTCACTCCACATCTCGATGACAAAAGAACCGTTGTAATTCAACCGCTTCAGCGTGCGTAAGCAGCCATCAAAATCAACACACCCAGTGCCAAACGGTACTTCTTTAAATTTTCCTCGAAACTTATCTGAAACCGCCAATGTATCTTTCAAATGAATCTGGGTTATCTCGCAAATGCCTTTTTCTAATTCATAACCGACATCATTTTCTGGCCAGGCCGATAGGTTCCCGACATCTGGATAGACTTGTAGATAGGGCGAAGGGATCTGCTCCTTGATCCGTAAATACTTTGAGATAGAATTTAGAAACGGATCATCCATGATCTCTAGTGACAAAACGACACCCTTTTCAGACGCCCTAGCGACCGCTTCTTTTAGATTGGCAATGAACCATTCTCGGCTACAAAGACTTTTTTCCTCATAGTACACATCGTATCCGGCTAATTGGATGCAGCGAATACCCAAATCTGAAGCCAGGTCAATGGCTTTTTCCATCAGATGCATCGCGTGCTTGCGCTTTTTTTCATCGATCGAACCAAAGGGAAACCGCCGATGTCCACTGAGACATAAAGACAAGATTTTGATCCCCGAGGCATAGATTGCCTCGACGATCTCTTTGCGTTGCTCTTGGTCCCACTCTAAGCGTGCCAAGCGTTCATCGGTTTCATCAATGGACATTTCAATGAAATCGAAGCCTCGGTCTTTGACAAACTGCAATCGTTCCGACCAAGAGAGGGTTTTGGGTGTTGCTTTTTCATATAGACCGATCAAACTCATGGAAAACTACCCCCAAATCCGTAAAATCTCTTGCTTGAAATCCACTGCTGCTTGTTGCGGATCGTCAGCTGCAGTGATGCCTCGTCCTGTGATAAAGGTATACACATCAATGCCAGCAAACAGAGCCAACGTCTCGACGCTCAATCCTCCCGTGACTGACACTCGAAACCCCATATCGATCAATTTACGGACTTTCGTTAAATCTTTTTCTCCCCATGTTTCACCAGCTAACAGTGCGTCACGACTTTGATGGTAGATAGCTTGTGAGATGCCGGCATCTAGCCACTGCTGTGCTTGCTGGTAGGTCCAGTCACCATATAATTCTACTTGGATCTCAGCAATTTCTTTTGCCGCTGCCTTCATTGTTGGGATCGTTGCTGCACAAATTACGGTCATATAATCCGCGCCAGCTTGCTGGCAGTTTTTGGCGACCGTCCCACCGGCATCGGCACATTTTGTGTCTGCTACGATCAACTTTTCCGGATACATCGCTCGGAAACAGCGTAAGACCTGTGCTCCTTCTTGCAACAGTAAAATAGTTCCTGCTTCAATGATATCCACCACATCGCCAACTTTTTTGATATCAGCCAGTGCACCAGCTAAATCGGAGTGATCGCAAGCGATCTGCAGTTTTGGTATACTCATGAAATTCCCCTCTCTTTTGTTCGATCATCTTTTTGTTCGATCATCTTTTTGTTCTTGTCACGTCCTGATGCACTACTCCTTCGAAAGACCCGCTTCTCTGACCCGCTCAATAATTTCTTTAGGGGACATCACATTTCTGACTCCGATCACTGTTACGCCCTTTTCTTTGGCTTTATCGAACATATTGACAAAGTTCATTGGCGTAAAGACCACATCGTAATTCTTGGCGGTGCTTTTGCCTTCAGAAATCGCGCAATGATGAATAGAGGTGATCGTGATCCCTTCTGACTTCAAAGCTTTTTCGACACTCCGCATCATCATCAAACTTGTTCCTGATCCATTTGCACAAGATACCAATACTCTCATCTTCTTTTCCTCCTAAGAATTCATTATTTTTGTTTTTCTACATACGCATCATAATCATCTACGATCAAGAAATACCCTTCTGGATCTCTGCGGTACTGCAACTGTGGAATCACTAATAAGATCACCACTACAAGAACCACACCAATGACGCCTAAGAATTTCATCAATACTGTAAAGAATGGCCAGACGGTCGCCCAGTCGAACATCCCAAGATAGCCGCCATATTGAGACAATCCTACCCAAGTAGCGATCAATGCCGAACCACCGATCTGAATAATGCCTGATAAGAATGGGAAGAGACAAGCCGCTTTGATGCCTCCGCGGTTGTTGGCAAAAACGGCGATCGCTGCGTTATCAAAGAACAGTGGGATAAACCCAGCAATGACGATCGTTGGTGAACGGAACAAAATCAGTAATGCAATCATTAAGAATTGTCCTAATGCACCGAATAAAAAGCCCACCGTCACGGCATTTGGCGACCCAAAGGCAAAGGTTGCGGCGATATCGATCCCTGGAACAGCACCTGGTAAAATCGTATTCGAGATTCCTTGGAATGACTCGGTCAATTCAGAAACGAAGGTGCGGACACCTAATTGAAGAATTGCTAAATAGACGGCAAACATTAGTGAAGTTTGTAAAATATAAAATAAGAAACTTTGTCCTTCTGCCATAAATCCTGCTGTTATTAAATAATCTTGTCCAAGCGTTACTAAAATGATACCGAAGAAAAAGAGCATCAAAATCGAAGTCGATACCATGTTTTCATTGAAGACCGATAAAAAACCCGGTAGTTCGACATCTTCTAATTTGCGGTTGGATTTGTTCTTTTTGAAACGTTCCGCAAGTCGTGCAAAGAAGTAAACACCAAACATCTGTTGATGGGCAATCGCAAAACCAGCACCTTCCGTCAAATCTTGACAGATGCCAACGGTCAAATTGGACCCAACCGCCCAATAGCAGCCTAAGATCAAGCCCATGACAAGTAAGACTTCGATTCGACCCAAGTCTGGAAAACAGAATAGCAGCAGCCAAAAGGCCGTTGCGGCTTGCTGTACTTGCACATTTCCAGTAGTGAAGACGGCCCGCAGCTTCGTATATTTTTTGAAGCGAACGAGTAAGATATTAAAAACAAAGGCAATCAATAATAAGAGCATCGTGTCACCAAAGGTGCGTCCAAATCGTTCTTCAATGCCGGCGGTGATCGCATTTTGACCAAAATACGGGTCAGTGACCATCGCATCTAATTCAAAACGCTCCTTAAGCCCCACCAGGATCGGACGGAAATTATTGACCAATCCACCAGAGCCAATCGTCAAAATCAAGTAACCAACGGTGGCCTTTAAGAAACCTGCAACACATTCAACAAACGGCCGTTTCAATAGTAAGTAACCAATCAGTACAATAAAACCGATCAAAAAAGCTGGCTGCATCAAAATATTCTGAGCAAAGTAATCCCAGCATCTCAATAAGAAATCTCCTACCATTTCCATCTAATCCCTGCTTTCTTTTTGGTCATATTTCTCCATCACCGCTTCAAAATCTGCCATTGTTTTTACACCTAGTAAATCTTCCACCAGCCCTTCTTCCATCAGCATTTCGGATAAACTAGCGATATTGTTCATATGTGCTTCAGCGTTTTTGGCAGCGAGCATAAAGAACAACTGCGCCTCTTTGTCGGGGTCATCATCTTGAAATGAAACGGGGGCTGGAAAAATCGTCAATCCGATCCCCGTTCCTAAGACGCCTTTGCTTTCTGCTGAAGAATGGGGCATGGCTACTTTGGGAATGATCACAATATAAGGACCGTATTGATGAACATCCCGAATGACATCTTCAATATACTGATCCGTGATCAACGCCTTTTGCTTTAATCCTTCGCCACTCGCCCAGATAGCGGCTTCCCAATCTTCGGGCTGTTCATGATTGATCGCAACCAACTCATTTTCATAAAAATAACGCAGCATTACCTTTGCTCCTTTCAAATTTGGCTTTTGCAGCATCCCCCCTTCTTTTATAAAAAAGAAGGGAATGGCGTATCATTATCGACCGAAAACACATCTTTGAAGCCGCGATAGAAATTAAATTCAAGATCATCTTTATTCGTTGGGTAGGTAAATTTGCCGCCAACTTGCCAAATATACGGTTTAAACTCATAGTTCAAACGATCTTTTTTAAACTTCCAAATCTCAGTGATCTCCTTTGGATCAGCCATAAAATTGGACCAGATATCATAGTGTACAGGTATCACTACTTTGGCATTGAGGGATTCTGCCATCCGCAACATATCGACTGAAGTAACCTTGTCGGTGATGCCCCGCGGGTTTTCGCCATATGCACCTAAGCAAACATCGATCTTGTACTGATTTCCATGCTTGGCAAATACATTCGAATAATGAGAATCTCCAGCGTGATAAATCGCCCCACCGGAAGTTTCAAACAAGTAATTGACTGCGATACGATCCATGTCCTGTGGTATTTTTCCTTTCAAGCTGGTATCCGGGTCTTCACACGTAATCAGAGCGGTTCGATCGAATGCTTCTAAAGCGATGATTTTCACCTGCCCAATGGTCACTTCATCCCCCGGTTTGACCACGATGGTTTTTTCTTCTGGAATTCCCCATTTCAACCAAGTTGCAACGACTTCATGGGGACCGACGAATTTTGCTTCTGGACAATTTTGATGGACTGCGGCTGCGGTATTGATATCTAAATGATCGGAATGGATGTGAGTCACCACTAACGCATCCACTCCTTTGATTGCAAATGGATCGATCACAAAGGGCTGCGTCCGTAAGTTAGGCTGCATTTCCTGTACACCACTCATTCGCATCATTTGATGGCCTTTTTTCATTTGCCCATTACCATGACTGCGTTTGCCAGTGCCGCACCAAAGGTCGCATAAAATATTGGTTCCTTCCGCACTCTTCAGCCAAATACCCGTACAGCCTAACCACCACATGGAAACTGTACCTTCTTTCACAAGTTCATTTTCGATCTCCTCGTTTAAATAGGTCCCCCATTCTGGAAACGTATTTAACAGCCAACTCTCTTTCGAAACATCATTTACATGTGCCATTCTTATTCCTCCTTTGCTTATTTACACCTTGATTCTAACATATAGAAAAACGCTTTCAATCAAATTTTATGTTAATTTATCTTATTATATGTTAATTTACCGATAAATAAATGTGATTATTTAATATATATGGTAATTTATAGAGGATATGTTAAAATGAGTTCGAAAGAAGAAACAACAAAAACATCGTTGCTTCGCAACAAGTGGTGTGGGATCATCACTTGAACTTGCAAGAAGGAGACGAGAAGGTTTTTGCTATGCAAAGACAATCGCAATCTGGATAAACGATGAAAGACAAGAATAGAATAAAGCGTATGTAAGGAGGAAGTATCGTGAAACGTTCCAATGAAGAAGTGAGGCAAAGGAGAAAACAATTGATCGATCTGATAAAAACATCTGGTTTTTCTGATGTGAAGACCCTCAGTCATCAGTTGGGAGTATCAGAGATGACGATCCGCAGAGACTGTACTGTCCTCAGTGAGATGGGTCAGATCAAACAAACCCACGGAAAAATCGAATACTGTGAAGCTTATGAAGATGAAGCACATCCCACCGACTCGATCGAGTACATCAAAGATCGACTGGCCAAAGAAGCGGCTCGCCAAGTAAAAGATGGCGATACCCTTTTCGTCAATACGAGTACCAGTGCGGCTCAAACGTTGCGCCATCTCACAGACAAACGAATCAGTTTGCTGACAAACAACACGAGTGTGATCCAAATGGAACACCATCCAAAATCAACGATTGTTTTAAGTGGCGGCGAAATACGTTACCCTAAAGCGGCATTGTCAGGAGACATCGCCGTGGAGTCATTTTCTCACGTTCGTTCTGATGTTACGATCATTGGCTGTAGTGGGTTAGATTTACAGACCGGCATTTCCACTTCAGTAATCCACGAAGCCAAAGTCAATGCGAAAATCATCGAAAATTCTGGCAAGTTGATCGTTATCGCGGATTATCGCAAAATCGGTAAGCAATCCAATTTTACGATTGGCGCAATTGCGGATATCGATCTGCTGATCACCGATCATTACTCTGATCCTAAAGTCATCGATTTGATTGAGCAACAAGGTGTTCAAGTTATTCAGCTCCCTTTTTAATACAAAACTTAAAAACTAAGAAGATATAACTAACTTAAACAATCGTTTTTTTGACCCAATAATCATTTATTTAGATACTATATATAAAAGCAATATACAGATATAAATTGTAAAATAGGTATCTAAGCTCCTATTTACCAAGATTTCTCTTTAGATCTTACGCATAGGAATTACATGATCGGTAATTTTTACCAACAAAAATTATTTTACGTCAATATTTCCGGTTTTAAATCCAGAAGTAGGAAATATAAATTCAGTTAAAACTTTCATTCTTCAAATTAATTACTTTTTCTTTTACTAACTGTCACAATTGTAATATCAATTAATGATCTATTTTTAAGCCCTATAAATCTAAAAGTTGAAATTTTCTTGTTTATGGAGGAGGCTATTCATTTAGTAAAAGGGGCGTGAAATAAGTTATCTGATTAAGCTCTTCCAAAAGATGAGCACTCGAAAATCATGTGATTGTTCGAGGTTCTATAATACTAAATGTCAAATAGCCAAATAAACTCGTCAGACTTGCCAACTGTCTATGATAGGTTTATTTTATGTTGTTTTTACTAATAGCCACTATATTTTTCTCGAGATTCAATAATGATCCTTAGCAGAATAAAAATATTAGGATTAATCAAGTGAATGGTGTTTCTGATCTTTGGGAAATAGCATAAAAAATAGCCTTCTACGAAGAGAGTTTCAAAGTGTTCATAGAAGGCTAGATAAAAGGCTAACATTTATTAGCTAATGACGGGTGTTACAAGTGTAGCCACAAAGGTTATTCGTGGAGTGGACGATTGTTAGCCTTTGCTTTAGATAATAGCTAATATATTTAGATTGTCAATTTTGTTTTGTCATTAAGGCAGTAATTTACCCCCAAAAGCCGGATTGCTCCGGCTGTGAATGATAACATGACCAAAATTATTATATCACAACTGGAGGAATATCGGGAGGGTGACGGTTCGACACCGTCCTCATCAATTGGACTTGCTAGGCACACAGTAAGTTGTCTTACGCAGGCTTTGTGATAGCGAAGTATTCAATAGTCGGGATATATATCGGCAAGTTCGAAAATTTATATAGAATCTTGAAACCCAATTTTTTCTAGTGATGGAATCTATACACAATAATATCTTCTATAGCGTTTAGAAATATTAACTCACGAAAAGAGTTTTTTGCTGGCGTCATTAATAGCATTGATCATAAAATTGATATCGTATGTCATTCGGAAATCTTCCAAAAAAGCCTGTTTAGCTGCCAATTAGAATAACGGATGTAGAGATATGCTCTTTCGCTAATTGCGCATTAAATCTTTTCATTTTGCGTATGAAAAGACTCATATTATCGTTCATCCAGTAACTCTATTTAAAAGTATTTGATAGTCTTCATGGTTTTGTGAGTATCCAAGTAAGACATTAGACTGCAGCAACTTTATCTAATTCGGAAATATTAACATTTACAAAATCGACAAATTCAAGAGCATAGTCATGGACGGCGTTAGTTGTATTATCACTGAATAATGTTTCTTTAATCAAGGCAGAGCGCTATTACGATTCAGAGGCTTACGTCTTTGAATCGTAATTTTTCCTAGAAACATAATGTTATTGTAGTTCTTTCAATTTATTTAAGTATTGATCGGGAGCATAAAATCTTATAGATGGCGTATTATATTTAGTTTTTAAATTCGATTCTAACAAAATCCATATGCAAAGGACCTTCAAAAGTACCAGCATGGTCTTTTCAATTTTGAATATACTCATTAAGTACTTCGTCAGTAGTTTCTTTACTGAGTGGTTCCTCAGACTATTCTATTTCAGCTATAGTTATTGTGATTTGCTTATCATCGCTGCTTTCTTCAGTAAATGAACCATTTACAGCATTATAATAGCGAATTTCTTTCCTGTCACTTTTATCTGTAACTATTGATATTGCAAAGAGTAATACGATTACAATAATCGTTGCAAAACCAAATAACTTAAACAACTCTCTAAACTGGCATATTGTTTTACTCCTGATCTTTTATTTTCCCAATCTAATCATAATAATATAATAATAGATCGTCAAAACTATCGATAAAATAAATAAGTGTATAGGTAGGGGGCTAGTCTCTCGTTCAATACAGTTTTCATCTTAGTCTCAAGTAAATTACATACTACCCTTATATAAAGGTAGTATGTAATTTAAGGTATAGCTAAATTCTATTTAACTTTGATATTAAAGGTTTTCAGATCTTTAATTTATGGTGGGAAATGTATATTATCATATTTTTTATTAAGTACTACTTTAATATATCGTATTAGATAATAAAAAGGTACTACCATAATACGCATTATGGTAGTACCTTTTTAATGTTTATAATTCATTCCCCAATTAGTTCGTAAAATCATTTGAGTTTCCTCTTCTATTTCACTGACTGTACGAATTACAGTTCCATCTACATCTGTTTCTGGAATAGTGGGTTTCTTTTTCCTGAATATATCTATTTCTCTCATAACATTATTAAATAGATCTTGCTTATCTTCTTGGGTTAAATGCTGTTTGATGTATTCATCGAGAGCCTTTCTTAATAATTCGTCTCGAGTTAAATTAGTTTCATATTTTTCAACCATTACTCTTGAAGTGGCATTTAAGATAGGTGATAGTTTTAATGGCATTTGTGCAGAAAAAGATCGATCGAATTTTCTTATCGGAGCCCCTACCCCTTTTGTCTTCTGTGAGATATTTGATTTTTTCTTAGCTTGTTGAACAATTGTTTTAGGCATACTTTCAGAAGAAGCTATTGAAGGTGCTGTTTTGTCTGTGCCGTTAGATTGAGTTATAGTTTGAGGTTTCTTAACATTTTTTCTAGCTGTGGTACCTGCCCTTATTTTGTCTAAACCTTTATTGCTTCTAAAAATACCTAAATCTTTTATGTCAGCCATTTAAGAACCTCCTACTCGTACCAAGATTCATGTTCAAGCAACTCTTCATAAATATTAATAAACAGATGATGACAACGTCTATCCCACTGCTTTAACTTGCCAGCTTTAGTTAGCTCCATCGTTATTCCAGACCCGTCATATCGCTTTAGACGTGCATTTTTAAGTACAACGTTTTTTAATAAATGATCACCATAGATTTGTTGTGCTTGTGCGTACATTTCCTGATCTACTGCGTCGCCACTTTCTAACATAAAAGGAATCACACCAGCGACCTTTAATGAAGTATCAAAGCCTTCAACAAAGAAATCCATATATTCTAAATATTGCATGGCATTTCGCATGGATTTAACCTGTGTTTGAAGAACAACAATCGCATAATCTGCTAAATACATTGCAGATTTACTATAAATCGAAATAGATGGAGGAACGTCTAGATATACAATATCAAATTCTTCAAGTAACGGGCCTAATCTTTTTTGCATATAAATGAGTTTATCTGCAGAATCGGAGAATTGATCTTTGATCCAATCATCATAAAGTTCAAAACTCATATCTGCGGGTAAGATGTACAAATTATTTACTACCTTATATATAGCATCTTTAGGATTGACTCGAGTATCATTATCTACTACCTTATTCCAGTCAACTTCCTCTTCTGTTTCAAGATTTAAATCAATAGGTTCTCTTCCAATGAGTACATCGGTTATTGTATTTTCATAATCAATAGGTTCTCCGTCTCCCCCACCCTGTTCCTTAGGAAAGTTCATATGAGTTAAGCTCATTACGTCAGAGGTATTCCCTTGCATATCTAGGTCGACAATCAGAGTTCTTTGATTTTTTGCAACAGCAGCTTCGAAACCTAACATTTGCGCGCATGTACTCTTCCCTACCCCTCCTTTAAAATTTCCAATAACAAATTTCTTTGACAAGTTATATCACTCCTTGAATTTACTACTACTTTTTTAACAATAGTAACATACTACCATAAGTATTACTATCAAAATTTAATTATATACTACTTAAAAAATCCTAGAAATTTACGCTTGTGACCGTATAAAATAGTTACTACTATATAAAAACTTATTTAAGTACTACTTTAAAAATGATAGTACTTAAATGTATAAAAAGCAAACTTTATTAGTTACTACTATTTGTTAAGATGCTAGTTGTAATTAGATAGAACTTACGTAGAAACACTAAAAACGTATTTTAGGCTTTCCTGTTTATTTAAGTAAACAGAGGATTGAGTCAAAATCAGTTTTTTGAAGTAGTATTAAAAAAAACTGATTTGCTTTGATCGAAATTACAATTAGTTAGGTAGTAATTAAAAGTTTAATAAGGTAGTAGATAAAGTTAGATTATGGTAGTATGTGTTTTTTTTTTTGATAAATAATAGGTAGTATATAATTGAAGTATTAGGTAGTATCCATTCGGGATAAAGGTAGTATATAACAATACATTTAGGTAGTAAACAATACATATTAATAGAGGTAGTAATCAATTAGGGATAGCAACAAATAAAGGGTAGTAATTAATATGATAAAGGTAGTATGTAAATTTAGTATTAGGATTATTGAGCAGCAAACTGTTTTTTTATCTAAATATATACTACCTAAATTATAATATATTATTTACTACTTTTAAACACTTTGATTATAAGGTAGTATTTATTTGTATTTTAAGGTAGTACATAATATAGGAATTAAGACAAAAGAGTAGTATTTAAACAATAATTTTGGTAGTACATATTATAAGAAATATTTTAATAAATGTAGTAGTTATTATTTAATTAGGGTAGTAAAAAATATAAAAAAAATATATTTAAGGTAGTACGTAATGGCTTTTGAGGAAAATAGTGCTTGAATTAAGAGGTGTTTTCGGATATTCTTAGTATGAAAATTAAAACAAAAAAAGAGAGACGGAAAAATAAGTGAATTGGACCTCACCTATTCTTCTGAATCACATACAACACTATGTGTTCTCGCTCGTCTCAGGATTATGTAAGTGGCTGGTTACCACTTATGTGATTTAAATAAATCTATTCGGACTGGTAATCCGAACTTATAGACTTATTTTACCATTTTTTGACGGGCAACTCAACATAAATAAGCTTATTTTGTCATGCAATTTAAAAGAATTTTTGACTTTCTAGGCATTGAGAGAACACAAATCGAACAATTATTTGTGTTCTCTTTTTGTTTGGGGAGGATAAGCAGGCATGACAGTAAGGCTAGATACAGTTTATTCAACAATCTTACAGAACGGTATTCGTAAATTTAAATATAAAAATAGCCGCCTTAAGCCGGTCTCTTTTAGCGAGCAGGCAGGGAAAGGGGCTATTTTTGCTTACCGTTCGAAAGAACACATGATTGAAGGGATCGGACTAGTAATTACTTCTGAAGAGGGCATTATTGAAAATAATAATCGCTTTAGCCACTGGACACCTAACGTTTTTCGCTATGGGACATATGTCGATGAAGGAAGAATGTTCACGAAAGGCCATTCTGAGGACAATTTACGTCAGATCAATACGTTTTTTGTTGATTTTGACACATTAGATCCAAATTTTGATTACGGAGAAATCATTTTGGCCAGTAATGAGCTTGGTTTTATGCCAACTATGGTATTGCGGACGAATCATGGATACCAAGCATTTTATGTATTAGATAAACCTGCCTATGTGACAAAGAAATCCAACTTCAAAGTGATCAACGTGGCTAAAATGATTTCCAATAATCTGCGAAATAAATTAGCGAATGACTATGAATTTCCAGTTGATGTTAATGCAAACCATTTTGGAATTACTCGTATACCTACAGAAGAGAGTGTTTTATTCTTTGAGCCAGAGTACCGTTATAGTTTCAAAGAGTGGATCAATTGGTCGATGCGTGTAGATGCTGACAAGAGTTCTGAGAGTAAGAATATCTTTGTCTTACCGTCAAATCAGGAATTCCGTCAAGTCGATGAGCCGTGGTTCCAGCTGTTATTTAAGAGTCAAAAAATTCAAGGAGAGAAGGGGATTTATGGCCGAAATAATGTCATATTTACCCTATCTTTGGCCTACTTTTCTTCAGGATATGAGATCGAAGAGTGTGAATTAGCTATCCTTGAGTTCAATGATCGATTAACAAGTCCATTAACTGATCGAGAGCTGACCAGAATTATTCGATCGGCTTATTCAGGAAAGTACCAAGCTGCTCATAGAGAAAAAATTGTTGTATTGTGCCAAGAGTGGGTGGATGCCAACCTTTCTGAAGAGCAGTTATTCAACAAAAAACGTGGCTGGTGGAAATTCAAGAAAGAAAGAGCTGTCCGCAAGTATTCACATAGTCATGAATGGGCAGAAGATCTATTGTCTTTTTTGAATGAACAATCCTATGAAGAAAAACCATACGTTCTTTCTACAAAAAAAGAATTAACTGAAATCTTAAAGATCCCAAAACGTTCCCTGGACAAAGTACTGAAGCGGTTAAAAGACGAGAACAAAATTCATTTTCGTATCCGTGCTGGTCGTAATGGAGGTATTATGTTAGCTTCGATGCATGGATTAATGCGCTCCGTTATCCGGCTAAAAAAAGAGAGCCAGGAGGCTTATTTCTTTGCGATTTCAGAAGCTTTTGGAAGAGAATCCACGTTTATCCAGACAGCACTGAAACGCTTGCTAGAACCTAATAAAATTGGAGTTCAAACAGATTTATTCATGATCGATACAGGTTGAAATTAAAAGGTGCAAATTGCCTTTTACATTATATCTATGATACTTCTTCTGTTTTTCAGTGTTTTTTTTAACTACATGACTTCTTCCCTTGGTTGCCAGCTTTTAAGAAGAGCGGTATTATTATTGCATATGTGATAATAATTTGAAATGAGGTCTACCATCTATGTCAGTAAATACTTTTGTTTATCCCTATCCTGTCAGTGTTTTTGTGATTCGGCAGTTAGGAATAACTGTAGAGGAATTTTGTGAGTTACATAATTACAAGCAAAGTACTGTTGCTACTTGGTCTTATCGGAATCGTCCTGTCGGGTTATTGCCTTGTGATTTTCTGTATTGTTTAAGTTTGTCTTCTGGATGGTCAATGGATAAGGTGTATGAACAGTTATTATTTCTGGAAGAAGAGTTTCAAAAGAGTATGATGCCTAAAAAGAAAAAGGAACAGATCGATTAGTAAATTAAGAGATAGCTTATTAGTAAGTGGTTTTGGATGGCTATTGTTTGGTGTTGTTGCATGAAAAATTTCTTTACATGTGGAATCATTTTTGGAATAATTTGTTGTGTAGTTTTCAAAATGCAATTAATTAAAAATTTAAGTAGAAAGAGAAAGGATGAGAATTATGGTAAATAAAAAAGTTTGTTTAGTTTTTGCAATATTAATATTTTTATTTACTGGATGTACTGTAAATAATGGTAACGATGTAGGAAGTAATAATGCGAAAATGATTGCATTTTCAGATGCAGGAGTTACAGAAAATGATGTTACAAGGTTGTATGTGAATAGGAGTGAAGATGATGGAAGAGTTGTCTATGAAGTAGATTTTACTGTTTTTTCTACAGGGGTTGAGTACGATTATGAAATCTCAGCAGTAGATGGTAGTATTCTTGAAGTAAATAAGGAAGTCTCTGAAGGAGTTATGGATACAAAGTTGTATCAAAATCAGAGTGCGGTAGAGGTATCACAGAATCAAGATAAGAGTAAGATAGAAGTATCGCAGGATAAAAAACAAAATCAGAGTAAAATGAATGAACCAAAGATTTCAGAAGATAAAGCAGTTCAATTTGTATTAGGAAAAGTTCCGGGTTCAACGGTACAAAATATAAGAATAAAGTTAGATTTAGATGATGGAATTCAGAAATATGAAGGAAATCTTATTTTTGATGGAAGAGAATATGATTTTGAAATTGATGCTAATACTGGGACGTTTATAGAATGGCAAAAAGAGTGGATTGATTAGAAATAACAGTTTTGTTTACAATTATTATTTGAATGATTGTTGGTTATTAACATGTTGGTTTTATTAATGAGTAATTATTGGGTGGTTGATCTTTTGGTCAACTACTTTTTTGATGGGCTGTTTTTTCTTTTATATCTTGTTTATTTATTATTTGGGCAGCTAAACCAGAAGATATTTTTATCGTTGCTTTTTGTATTTTATCTATTTTGATATTTCGATGATATTGTCTAGAATGTGTGTACTTTCACAAAAATCATTTTTAGTGACATATGTGTCTCTTATTTTTCTATCATTTCTTCCATATCATTTTGTTTATATAAATAAAATGATATGGAAGGATGGATTCTTAATGGAAATAGGGACAGCCATAAAATTATTGAGGAAAACAAATAATATTCCACAACGAAATTTGTATCATAATTTTTGTAGCAGAAAACAAATTTCTCGTATAGAAAACAATAAATCAACACCTTCTCTTGAAATGTTAATACATATTTGTTGTGTTTTGAACACAAGTGTAGATAGTATTATAGATTTAGCAAAAATGATTGAAAATAATGAATTTAATACTTGCAATGAAAAACAAATAATAATTAATGTTTAAATCGTATAATCTATGTATAAATGGATAAAAAGGGGGCAGACATAAGGGATTAACTAAAAAATGAACTTAGAAGGCATGTTCGAAGGTTCCGATAGGAACTCAGCACTTTTTATCTAATGTTACGTCTTGATCGGAATTGCGAAAGGAATGATTATATTTATGAAAAATATAGAGAACTATATTTTAAATTTGGGTTATCGATGTGTATTATTTCGCAGAATGGATGCTTTTGGGAAGATAGTAGGGGATAATTATTTGATTACGGAATCTGGTTTGTTAGGGGTGAAGTTATGTCATGAAGGTACTCGAGCTATCTATGTACAGACAGGAAGAAAAACTAGTTTGAAAAAAATCGAGAAAAAAATTCGGCTTGTTTTTGATCATAACGGAGTACTTATTGCAAGAAGAGCAAGTCCTGTTTCACCGTTACGATTGACTGGTAAAGGAATGGGAAAATTAGTTGAAAAAAATCCTTGTTGATTTAAAAGAGGATGAATCGGATACAATCAACATTTTGTATTTGCCTGAAAATCCTCTGAGGATTGTTAAAGTAATAAAGGATCTGCTGGAAAATTTGATGATTTGAAGTGGAACTCGATGTGGTCCAACATTGATTGAGTCGATCTTCAGGAAGAGGTATCTTTCAATTGGTCTCTTTCAAAGGATTTAGTGGGGGAATGTAGCGACTGAATAAAACAGTCGTGTAACAACATTTATTCTTAACGATGCCGAAGAGCAAATATGTTCCGGGAGTTATCAGCGTAGCTTATAGGGCTTCTGGGCTATACAGTCGTTCTTGTGTAAGGAACAAAAAACTGTCTGCTACATACATGTAGATACTTGCCATGACCTTGATATCAAGCGAGCATTTACCGTTTTCTACTAGGGTTAGAGCTTCCGGACGCCATAAAGCTTGCGAAACATTTTTTGGTAAATACAAAATGTTGATTTGTCGGTAAAGTTCAAACAAAATAGAGGGGAGAAAGGAAAAATTCAAATGAAAATTTTTGAAATGGATGATCTGTAATTTGCGCTTGTAGGAGCAGAAAACAAAGAGAGTCACTTAAAGTAACAGGAGTGATTCAAACACAAAAAGACTGTCGTGGAAGAACAAACGACAGTCACTGAGCTAGAGGTTTAGGGTTACTGGAGATTTATCCAACTGAGGTATCCACACTTGATGGCGAAATGAACTAACTAGCTCGTGTGTATTATACAACAGAATTTCACTAAATAAAATTAGGTCTTGCTTATTTTCGATATTTCTAATTAAAATAAAAACAAAAAAGCAAGGAAAGTGTATGAAGAATGAGGAAAAAAAGCCGTCGATTTAAGCGAATGATACGATTGAGAATTTCTATTATTTTAGAAAGTTTGAAAGAAAATGATGAACTGACGGTTGAACAAGAAAAAGAGCTAACTTATTTAGGAAAGTTACTAGAAGGTAAGCTAGAGACTGCGAAACAGGAGAGACCGAGTAAATCACCCTTTGTATTTGATTTAGCTACTCTGACTGTGAATGAATATTATTGTTTGCGAGAATCAGGATATACAGAGGATCAGATAAAAGAAATGTGTATTGAAACCAATGAATGTAGTTTTTTTGAATGGAAACAAAAGAATGGATTGGTAGAAGATAACGATCAAAAAGTAAAAGAGAACTATTGAATATATGATAGCGCTTTAATAAAATGGGAGTAACAAGAGATTGAGTGATTTCCTTGTTACTAAAAAGTTATTCGATAGTATAGGCAAAATAGTTATTGTTTTTTTGAGCTAAGCCAAAAGTATCGCCTATTTCCAACGATTTAGAGGTATAGCTTATCTCTGGAATCTCAAATAAGTTTTTCTTTTTGTCGGTTACTTTAATCGGTAATTTGATTTCTTCGCCGGATTCGAGAGAAAGAACCGCTGTATTATTATTTTGAAATAGCACGGTTGTAATTTGAGCTTTACCTAAAATTTGTATGTCAGCACCTTGGAGGTCTTTTAACGTATTTAGTAATGGATAATTAGAGATTGTACCTACACTACTAGAAGTTGTCATGGTTATGGATTTACTTGTTTCTGTTTTTCTAGACAAGGAAAAAGCAATGATAAGTACAGATATCAGTACGACACTGAGTGATAAGATTATGAGGGATTTTTTCTTCATAATAGTCATTCTCCATAATAAAATTGTTTTTTCGATAAAGAAGCAGAAACGACTTATTGTTGTTTCTGCTTTTTCGCTTGTAGCTGTTTGGCATATGCATCTATATCACTTTTAAGATATAAGCGAACCATTCCAGGACCAGAACCTTCTCCAATTTCAACGAAGGGCTTAATTCGACCTTGTTTAATTGTTTGAGAAAATGCTGCAAAACTTTGACCGGTAATTTCGGCGGCTTGTTTTCTAGTAATTAAATTGGATGTAACCCAGCTTTGATAGTGATTTAAATTGCTATTTTCCATAACGCGACCTCCTATTTATTGGATTCTAAGATAAGTATACCAAAAATAATATTTTTTTCAAAACATCTATTGACATAGGATCCTATAACTGGCACCCTATGTTTGTAAATAAAATAATAATAAAAAGAAGGAAAGAATTGAAAATGAAATTAAATGTATTGAGAGTGTTAGCAGTAGCAATTGTTGGGGTTGGCGTCGTCAACCCGTTAACTGCAAGTGCGGCAGAATGGACACCACGTACAGTGGAACAAATCAAAGCTGACATTGCGAAAGCCAAAGACAATAAATATACGATTGTTTGGGGTGATACATTAAGCGGTATTAGCCAAACGACGAACTTGACAGTGCGAAAACTAGCAGATCTGAACAAGATTGCGAATGTGGATCTGATCTATGCAGGTAACACATTGGTATTCGAAGGCAAAGTAGCGACAGTTCAAAACAAACAAGGTGAGACAATTGCTCAAACAGTAATTCAGCCGGAGGATAAGAATGATGCTAGTAAACCAGTAGGTAAGCAAGAACCTGCCAAATCAACAACAGATAAAACCAAAACGGCTACGCCTGGACAAAATGAGCAAGGAACAACTGCGACTAGCGAAAAAACGGATAAAAGCAGTCAAGAGACAAATACTACTGTTAGTGGAACAAACGGTAGTCAAAGCGGGACAACAGCTTCTTAAGGAGTAGAAACACCAGCTCAACCAAGTAAGCCAGCTACGCCAAGTCAACCAACGCAACCAAGTAAACCAACAGAAAAACCAAGTACACCAGTTCAACCGACGACACCGACACAACCAACTACGGGTGGGGAACAAGGTGGATCGACAACAGTTCCTGTCACTGATCCTTCACCAGTAACGGATCAAGAACCAATGCCAGGAACTCTTGGTAATAGCGGGAAAATATTTAACTCTGAGGCTGAAGCAGAAGCATACGGTGAAGCAGAAGCAACAAATCCAGATAGCAAATGGTATGGATACGAATGGCAATGGTTTGATTTAGTAAATAAAAATTACGAACCTATTGGTAAATGGACGGTGAACTTTAATCAATAATAAATATATGGAAAAGATATCAGTAAATGTGCTGATATCTTTTTTGTTTGGAGGAACACATGATGAAACAATTCCCACGGGCAAGATCTCCAGATCAACCAAAATAAAACCAACCATTCACGTCGTTATCGCTTTTCGGTAACGGCGTTTTATTATAGAAAAATTGTAAGAAAGGATGAATTCTTGTGTCACAAAGAACGAGAAAGAAATGGTTAAAAGCAGCTGCGCTTCTGGCATTTTCGCACTTCTGCTTTTTGATCGGGACATTTCAAGTACAAGCAGAAGAAACGATATCCAGTCAACCAGCAGTAGAAACAACGGTACCAGCTCCCATTGAAGCAGTTGAAGTTCAACCGGTAGAAACAGCAGTTCCAGCTGTAGAAAGTCCAGCTGAGCCTGTGTCAGAGACCAATGCACCGACAACCAACTCAAAAGCAGCCCTTGATCGAATGATTGGGGAAGCGCAAAATCCAGGAGACAGTCCAGCTGTCACGCAACCGGTAGAACCAGAAACAGACATTTCACCGGAACTTTCAGAAGAAAGTACGTCAAGTAGTACACCTTCTTCTGAACCAGCAGAAACAACAGATACTCCAGAGACAAAACCGGTAGAAGGTAACCCAACACCTGAGGTACCTGCCTCACCAGAATCTTCTGTAGAAAAAGCAACGGATACACCCGCTACTGATACGGAAAAGCCAGCGGAAAAACCGGTAGACACTAAGGATACGGAAGAGACGACAGAAGAAACTGTAGTTGCTACTGACACGAAAGAAACGACGTTATCTGAGAAAAAAGTAGAAGAAACGCTTGTGGTTACTCAACCTCGTTCTGCTCGTGTTCGCCGTGCTGCAATTTCTACACGTGCCGCAAATACGGCAAATGTAAAAATGACAGAAGTTGCTCCACAACCGACAGAAGGTATCTATTGGGCAGAGATGCATTTGCCAAATGGAACGCCATTTGCTTATGATAAAATTGATCTTTTTGAAGTTGATGGGAAAATTGCCTTTTGTATTGAACCTGGGGTAGAAGGTTCTTCAGGTTCATTTACAGAATCTGCATTAGATACGTATTTAAAAAATGCAGATGTTCGAAAAAAAATTGAGTTAATTGCATATTTTGGCTGGGAAGATAGTAAAGATAAGTCACTTTATCGTCGAATTGCAACACAACTATTTATTCATGAACAGTTGAACTCAACTCCGTTGATGGTTAATAAGGTGTTGAATTATGAGGCATTTAAAAACGAGATAAATCAGAAAATAGCGACATTTAATAAAAAAGTATCTTTTGCTGGAAAAACCGAAACTGTTAAAGTTGGTGAAACAATCATTGTTCCAGATACGAATAATTCTTTAGGAAATATCAAAGATATAACTTTTCCTAAAGGTATTAACGCAAAAATTCAAGGAAGCAATTTAGTCATTACTGTAACGAATGATGCGCCTGAAAAAGCAACTATTACGCTTCATAAAACAAAATTGAATAGAACTTCACTAGTTTATAAACAGCCAGGAAAACAAACTATTTCAGTTTTAGGGGATCCTACTGGGGGACAAGTGATCCTCAATCTAAGTGTCATAAAACAAGGCAACCTTGAAATATTGAAAATTGATGCAGACACAAAAGAACCTTTAGCCAATGCAGAAATCAAAGTCACAATTGCTGGTAAAGATCAAACCGTGAAAACGAATGATCAAGGGATTGCGACGATCAAGAATATCACGCATGGCACAAAAGGGACCGTTGTTGAGATCAAAGCGCCAACCGGCTATATTTTGAACAAAACAAGCAAAGATTTTACGATCGAAGCGAATAAAACAGTGAGAGTCAATCTTGAAAACAAAGCGCAAAAAGGGACCATTACGATCGATAAATCAGGGGTAGGATTCAATAAAACTATGCCAAATGATCAATATACATTGGCTGGAAATGTTTTTGAAGTGTACGCTGGACCAACGATTACAGGTGATCTTGTAGACACAATTACGACGAATGATGCAGGAAAAGCCCAAACAAAGGCATTACCTTTAGGCACGTATACAATTAAAGAAACAGCTGCCTCAAATGGATATGTGCTAAACACTGCTACATGGACAGTAGACATTGTTTATGCAGGCCAAGATGTTGAAGTTACAAATGTAGATCAAAAAATTCAAAACCAAGAACAAAAAGGGATTGCGCGCATTTTCAAACAAGATGAAGAAACTGGAAACAACGCACAAGGTGCTGCGACCTTAGAAGGCGCAGTTTATGGATTGTACCAAGCAGATGGCACAAAAATCAAATCTGTTACATTAAAAAATATCAATGGCAAAGTTCAAGCAGAAGTCGGCGACTTAAACCTAAGTTCTTATTTCTGGATCGAGGAAAAAGCGCCAGCTGGCTACAACTTGAACACAAACAAACTTATTTTCGATCTTGTTTACGCCGGTCAAGGAGTAGAAACAGTCACTGTGGAAACAACGGCAAAAGATCAAGTGATCAAAGGAACGATTGAAGGAGTTAAAGTTGGCAATAAAGACTTTGTGGACACGAAAGATCCTGACAATAAGCCAAAACTTTCAGGCATTGAAATTTCATTGACCTCGAAAACAACCGGTAAAGTCGTTAAAGCAGTCTTGACTGACAAAGACGGTTACTTTACCTTCGGTAAAAACGCCGTTGTCTTTGATACCTATATTGTTTCTGAAACAATAGGTAAGGAAGGATACAAATTGTTTGAACCGTTCGAAGTAACGATTTCTGAACAAGGTCAAACCTTCCGTTATGTGTTAGAAGACCAAATCATTGAGCAACAAGTCAAAATTGTTAAAGTCGATCAAGAAACAGGCAAAGTGATTCCACTTGCTAATACGGAGTTCAAGATCTTTGACACTTTAGCGAATGAGTATGTCACCTTTGCCATTCCAAATGATACCGAAGTAACGGATATTTTCCGTACTAATGATAAAGGTTATCTCGTTACGAATGGTACGTTTACGTATGGAATTAGTCGGTACCGTATCGAAGAAATCAACGCACCGAAAAATTATGTCTTAAACAAAACACCGTTGGTGTTCTCGATTACAGACGATACCGAACCGATCAAAGTGATCAATTTTGCGAACCGTCAAGCACGTAAGAATGTGAAATTGTTCAAGTATGAAGAATGGAATAACAAACAAACGCCACTTACAGGTGTGACGTTTACGTTGTATAACGACGAAGGAAAAGCAGTCGGTGAATATACGACGGATACAAACGGTGAAATTCTTGTAAAAGGTTTGTTAGCTGGGGAGTATTATTTCTTAGAAAAAGCGCCATTAGAAAGCTTCCAACCAAATACAGACAAACAAGCATTTACCGTCACATTCAAACAAAATGCGCCAGATGATGGCGAAACCTTATTCGTTTCTGTACGCAACTATTTGATTCCACCAACACTTGAAACACAAGCGTCGAATAAAGAAGACGGAGAAAAAGTGGTGGATCCGTTAGAAACGATCGTCATTAAAGACAGTGTTTCTTATACGAACTTGTTTGTCGGCAAAGAATACACCATTTCAGGTGTCTTGATGAACAAGGCAACGAATGAACCGATCCTGCAAGATGGTAAAGAAATCAGAAAAACGTTGACCTTTATTGCAGACAAAGCAAGTGGCACAAAAGACCTGGAATTTACAGTTAATGCCAGCGTCTTAAAAGGTCAAACGATCGTTGTCTTTGAAAAACTTTTCCGTGACGGTATTGAAGTTGCAGCACACGAAGATATTACCGATGAAAATCAAAGTGTTCGGGTAAACAATCCAACGGTTCATACCACAGCTGTATTTGAAGATGGCTTGACGGTCGCAGACCCAACAGGGCTGTTCACCTTAAACGATACCGTTGAAGTTAAAGAGATCCTTCCAGGAAAAGCTTACTTGGTCAAAGGAATCTTAATGGACAAAGCAACCGGTGAAGCCTTACTAGTTCATGGAAATCCAGTAGAAATCAGTGTGGACTTTATTGCCAAAGCAGAAAATGAAACGGTGATCGTGCCATTTACCTTTGATTTAACGGACTTAAATGGTCGTGAAATCGTTGTGTTTGAAAGTCTTTTCAGAAATGACGAAGAGCTGGCAAACCACAAAGACATCGATGACCAAGGGCAAACCGTACGTATCACAAATCCAGCAATCGGCACCAAAGCAACAGACAAAGAAACAGGATTACAAGTGATTGATCCATTGGCAGTTGTCACGATTACGGATGCAGTTGCCTATCATGATTTGATTGTAGGAAAGACGTATACAGTCAATGGAATCTTGATGGACAAAGCAATCGAACAACCAGTCTTAGTGGACGACAAAGAAATCACAAGTACGTTAACCTTTGTGGCAGAAACAACGGACGGTACAGTAAATCTAGACTTTGTGTTGGACGCTCGTGCATTACGTGGAAAAGAAGTCGTGGTCTTTGAAGACCTCTTCAGAGAAGGCGTATTATTAGCCTCTCATGCGGATATTACGGATGAAGGGCAAACGGTACGGGTAACGAATCCAGCAATCAGCACCCAAGCAACAGATAAAGAAACGGGACTTCAAGTGATTGATCCATTGGCAGTTGTCACGATTACGGATGCAGTTGCCTATCATGATCTGATTGTCGGTAGAACGTATACAGTCAATGGGGTATTAATGGATAAAGCAACCGAACAACCAGTCTTAGTGGACGACGAAGAAGTCACAAGTACGTTAACCTTTGTGGCAGAAAGTACCGACGGTACAGTCAACTTAGACTTTATCTTTGACGCACGTGCATTACGTGGAAAAGAAGTCGTGGTCTTTGAAGACCTCTTCAGAGAAGGCGTATTATTAGCCTCTCATGCGGATATTACGGATGAAGGGCAAACGGTACGGGTAACGAATCCAGGTGTTCGTACCACCGCTACACACAAAACAACTGGCTTAAAAGAAGTTAATCCGTTAACGAAAGTCACCATTACAGACGCCGTGAAATACAACGATTTGATCATTGGTCGCACGTATACAGTTAATGGAATCTTGATGGATAAAGCAACCGAACAACCAGTGTTAGTAGACGACAAAGAAGTCACAGGTACGTTAACGTTTGTAGCAGAAAGTACCGACGGTACAGTTAATTTAGACTTTGTGTTGGACGCTCGTGCGTTGCGAGGCAAAGAAGTGGTTGTCTTTGAAAATCTCTTCAGAGACGAAGTATTATTAGCCTCTCACGCAGACATTACCGACAAAGACCAAACCATCAAAATCGTTAATCCAACCATTACGACCAAAGCCACGAATGAAAATGGTGGAAAAGAGATCTTCGCTTTGCCAAATCAAAAAGTGCTTGAATGGGTCAAAGTAGATGGTCTAGCAATTGGTCAACTTTACAAGTTGATTGTTCAAGGCTATTTAACACCAGACGGCACGCCATTTGAAGGTACCCATGCCGAAAAAATCTTTACGGCAGACAAAGAAACCATGGAATTCTTGTTTGAATTCTTAGTTGATGGTCGGAACCTTGCCGGAAAAGGCTTGAGTTTTGCGGAATGGCTTCAAGCCAAAACAGAAGATGAGGAAGAAACATTTGAAGAAGTGGCGAAACACAATGTGGATCTAACAAATGAAGATCAAACGGTTCAAATTGTGGAAGCACCAAAACCACCACAACCAGTGAAAGCAGCTTCTGTAGTACCAACGTTGCCAAAAACAGGGTCTGAAGATAGCAATGTATTGATGATTATTGGCATGATCTTTGTCCTTGCGGCAGGATTGATAGGTTATGACTTATACAAGGTCAAAGACTAAAAAAAGACGAACAAGCGGTTAGACAACTAGCCGCTTGTTTTTAGACAATTTCGAATGATCAAGCAAGAGTAAGAGAGTTGGTTATTAGACTACTCACAACATTTTAAAAACCGGAAGGGGGAAAGCTCCTTATCGCTTACTCTTCAGTAACAGGCAGCACAACAATGGTTTGTGCTGCCTGTTTTCCAATAAAAATAAGCAAGGAAAAGAATTTCCTTACTTATTGTGCGGCTAATGCTTTTTGACCTAGTACATCCAATAATTCAACTGAAGCTCTTGCAGCAGAAGTGACGGAAAATTGAATGAGTAAATCAACGATTTTTTCAACGGTAGCTGCTTCGTCTAGCGTAAACTCTTTGTCTGGAAACAATGAAATCAAGCATTCCACTAAAGCATCACGCATAGCATCATGTTCAGCACCATTGTTTCGCTCAATCGCTTTTTTTACAATCTGATTCAGTTCATCTTGTGTCAATGAAATCTGCATGTTACCCCTCCTTTTTTATGCAAATTATAACAAAGAAAAAAAGTTTGTGGAGGTGAATCGGAATATTTTCTTGTTGTATCTGTCATATGGCAGAGGAATCATTTTATAACAATAAAAATGGGGTGAAAAAATGAAGCCTGTTAGTCGAGAAAAACAAAAGGATCGGTCGAAGATCAAAATTCTTCGACAGCTTTGTCAAAAACAGCCAGAATTAATGATTTATGAACTTGCGGAATTAATTGAAGCACCAATTGAAAAAACGTTTATATGGATCAAGCTATATGATTTACCCTATCACTGGAAATGTCAGAGATGGATTAACTATTCGAAAATAATATAACCTCTCGAATGAAAGTGAGGGGATTATTTTAGGGAGGATTAAGTGAGAGAAATGTTTCAAAGTGATCGTATTCTACACCTATCACTGGGATTAGATGTTTTACTAAATTATAACAAAGAAGGAACCAAAATTAAGACGATTCAATTATCAAAAAGTCGTCTTGGCGAGCTGATTCGTAATCAGACTGTAACTCGTACCAGTATTATGAAAATTCAAAAAATAGGACTGATTATCGGATGCAATACGAATATTGTGATTAATGTGGAAGACTTGATTGGGTTTCAAGATAAAACACCAGTTATTCTCAATATTGATAGTGATCAAACAGAACAAACGTATGAAGGAAAAGATATTTTTCAAATGTCACACTTTGAGTTCATTGTGTCAAATGAACAAGATCTGCGACCTTCACAACTTAAGCAACTTTATTATATAAACAAAAAATTTCAGGACTATCTTCAAGAACAAGAGGATGCTAAAAAAGCAAAAAAACGAAAAGCAGCGATTCGAAGAAGTGTGATCGCAAATCAAAAATAATATGATTGGGAGGATTATATGAGTGAGGGAAAAGAGACGGAGTCTCGCATAACAACAAATACAAAGAAGAAAATAGCCATTGCAGTTGCTTTAGGGGTCGTTTTATTTAGCGGGGGCTTAGGCATTCACCTCTTACATTCGCCTGAAAAGAACGAGCCTAAAGAAATAGAATATACTACTATAAGTTCAGAAAAAAGTTTAGAAAATCCATCGATAAGGAATGCTGACAAGGCTACGAAGCGATCGAAAACAAAAGTAGTTGAAAAAAATCAAGTAGATAGGAAAAAAGAAAGTAAGAGTAAGGAAAACAATTCGCAATCGATACTGTTTGACTCGATTTTTTCACGTATAGATGAATCAAATGAGGAACCTAATCAAACGAAAGAAGCATTGACTCAAAAACAGCCATTACTTACTTTACCCGAATTAAAAGAAATCGCTAAAGTAACAGAAGAAAAAGAGAAACAAAAAGAGTTACTAAAAAGCAAACAGAAGGAGAATGCTGAATTGGTTTTGGTAGGAAAAGAGGGGGAAGAAACAGAGAAAGATGAGGGAGTAGAGCCTACACCTTTATCTACACCAACACCTATTCTTGATCCTAGTCTGGAACCAGAGCCAACGCCTATCTTGCCAGTTGAATCAAAACCAAAAATTGTTGTGAGCCAATCCTATTTCGAATTGAACGAAGGCGATTCTTTTGATGTAAGTAACTACTATTCTGTCTTTGATTCTATGGATCAATCACCAAGTGTGTGGATTGAGAATAATACGTTAAGTGTTGGAACCAACACCATGACTATTCATGTGGTAAATAAATTTGGTTATTCAGATACAGAAACAATTACCGTACAAGTAAATGGTAGACCAAAAATTCAATCTGTTTCTAACACCATAGAAGTCTCGATTCACGAATCTATTGACATGGGAAAATACTTTTCAGCCACAGATCCAGAAGATGGGAATCTACAAGAGAAGATTGAATTTTTATCAACCGTCAATACTGGAATCGAAGGAGAATACTTGGTAACGGCAACGGTCAAAGATAGTAGAGGAGTCGAAGCAGAACCTACAACCATTCGATTTTTTGTCAAAAATGAAGCGCCTGTCATTCAAGGTGAGTCTTCCTATACGGTATCAATCGACGAATCATTCTCAATTCTAAACCTGTTATCTGTTACAGATAAAGAAGATGACAGAGATGGTTATCCGATTAACCTGACAGAAGAAAATATTTTAGAGAACGATTTAGATTTAACGAAAGAAGGTATTTACACTATCAAAATCGGAAATGTAGCTGATCGTGATGGCAAAAAGGCAGAAGATAAGGGGATCACGGTGAATGTTGTTAATGAGGCCCCTGTCGTTATGGCAAGCAATCAAACACTTAAAATTGGTGATTCATTTGACCCACAAGCCTTTTTAAATAGTATTTCAGCTTCTGATAAGGAAGACACGAAAAATCAGCTGACACCAACTATATCGGTCGATGAGGAAACCCTGTATTCAATTCGTACAGATATACCAGGTGTATATAAAATCGCAGTAACTGCTATAGACAGTCAAGGAAAAGCAACAACCGTTTTTGCGACTATTACTGTTGTAGAAGATGATTCTGCCACAATCGAATCCCCAGAAACCAAAGAGAATGAGCTGGATATCCCTAGTGTAGAAGCTCAAAGTGATCAAATAGCTCCTGAAGAACCCCTTGCTGAGAAAAAAGAGCATTCTCCGTTATTGCCTACTGAAAATCACATAGATTCTGTGGAAGAAGTGCCTGAAGAATCAGAGGAAACGTCACTAGAAGAAAAGCAAGGGGATAGTGCTGGAGGTTCTGAACTTGAGAGTGGTGATCAAGTAAATGTACAGAATCCAAGTTTGTGAATTTCTCATAGGTAAATGGTGAGAAGGTTCGCTATCATTCTTGTAGTTATTCTCTATCGATGGGAAAGGAGAGATAGTCTTGAATGAAAAAGAACTTGCGATAAAAAGGCTTCTCATTTCAATTTTAGAAGCAATTTTTGAACCTTCAGATGTGTATCAAGGCTTTATTGTTAGAGTGGTTCCAAAAGAGCTAAAAAGAGAAGGACAGTACAAGCATTTTGAACGAACGATTCAATTGAATAATCTGACACGCTCACCGCTTGAACTTTGCTTGACTTGTTTACGGTGTCTTGCCATGCATGTCGATACAGTGAATAGCGAATTCTTTTATGAATCAGAAGGTGTGTACCCGATTTTACAGAAGCTGCTAGAAGCCTCATTAGAATTGGGGATTTTTTCTATTCGAGAAATCGACGAACTAGAACAAAGAGGAAAAATCGATGATATAGTAGCAAATTGCGGAAATTCCGCAGTATGGACATTGAAGTATCCTCTCCTGCCAGTTGCGTATGACGTCTATGTCTCAAATGGCTATGCCATTAAGGGCGATCTTAGAAGATGGTCATATGATTACCAAAAGGAAGGCAAAGTATGGCATAAATCTTTTTCAAGCCAAGAGGAAGCTATACAGGAAAAGGAGAGACTTTGGGAAACAGCTGCTGAAATCAAGGTAGAAGTGGCAACGAAGTTAGAGCGAACTTTTGATTTTGCGTACTATGTAGCTGTAAAACCGGCTCTCGAATTAAATGATCTTTTTCAAGAACATGGCTATGCGTATGAGGCATATGGCGTAAAGAAACACTATGTAAAAAAAGTACCGACAAAGAAATTCTTTCAAGAAAGAGAGTTTTTAATGCTCTATGAAGTGCCGTTTACGATCAAATTACCAAAATAAGGAAGGAGAAGTGGCATGGCTACGAAAAAAGAACGATCGGAAATCAAGAAAAAAACAATAAAACTCATGTCTTTAGAAGGCATTGATTATGAGGAGTGGCTGCATGAACAACATGTAAAGTTCGTGGACGAGCAAGGAGAAAAAATTCTTGATCGATTAATGGACGAAAAACTGCAACAAACGAAAAAAAGTGACGTAGGTCAACCAACACAAACTATCCATGGAGGAGAAGAAAAATGACAAAAAAGAGAACAGGTTATCAATGGTTAGGATTAGCTTTTGTCCTTTGGGCAATGGCCTTTTTATTTTTCACAGTTGATTTGACTGCCTTTGCGGATGTTCAAACGACATTGAAAGATATTGAAACTGGCGCAGGTTCACAATTCAAAGCAATCGCAAATATCGCAATCGGGATCGTTGTCATTCTTTTTGGTGGGGCTCAATTTTTAGGAGCAGAAATCAAGTCATGGGCGAAAAAATTATTGATTGGTGCGATTGTAGGTGCTATCGTAATTGTCAATTTTGACTGGATCAGAGACACTTTCTGGGGCTGGATCGGAGGATAACCAATGGTAGAAGTGGAGATTCTTGACGCACAAATCAAGGGCTTTACACTTCCTCTTGTTCCTGTAGAATGGGAAGTATTTTTGGAGGTAACAGAAGCAATGAATCCTTCAGAAATGCTTTCTTTTCAGCTTCTGGAAGTGGGTGGAGCGCCTTTTTATCAAGGAAAATTTGAAAAACAGTCAAGCCTTGAGTCTTTCGAAGCGGATCTAAAGAAAAAACTAAAACTTTTGGTGAAAAAGAAGGGAATCACAAAAGAGGAAGCGCAACAGATTCTTGAACTGACTGGATTTATTGACAAGAAGCCTTCATTATCCACAAAGCAAAAGGACGAAGTTGCTTTCGCTAAAATCTCTAAATCAAGTAGAAAAGGGAATATTTCATTAAATCAACGGTCAAAGTTTTTGGATAAGACGTTTCTAACGTACATACTTGTTGGAATTGCCCTGTTCTTTTTAATAGGAGCTGGTATTTATTTTTTTAAAGACCGACTTTTTTCAGGAGAAGAGGGGTCAACACCTTCCATTGCTTCGAGTGTTGAAATAATAGAAATTACCTTAGATAACTATATGGAAATCGCAGAAAACGATTCGACTAGACAAGAGGAAGTTGTGAATTTTTTAGTTGAACAAGAAGCATTTGACCAGTTGGAAGCATTTCAAGAAGCTTATCCGACTGAGATTGGTAGGTTTGAAGTAGCATTTGATCAAAAAGATTGGCAGACGGTGATAGAGGCGGATATTTCTACACTAAACAATGCGCGGAAAATGATGATGGCAATCGCATTGATTCAATTAGGTCAATTGGATGAGGCAAGGCTAATTAGTGAAAGCCTGGAAGATCCACGTTTGTTTATGCAGCTAGCTGTTGGATATTTACGGCAGAAAAACGTGGAGGAAGCAAAGAAGATCCAGGACCAATTAAACGATGATCAGTTGGCAGAAATGATTGATACAACGGAGATCTATCTTCAAATGATCACTCACTATGCCAAAGAAAAAGACTCAAAAAACCAAGAATTGTGGGAAAGAAAACTCGGGCAAATTGGTAAGGAATATTTTCCAAAGCAGTAGTGATTTGTTTAAGATATTCTATGATAAAATTGAGGTGATAAGATATCCTACTATTAGGAGGATTTTTATTATTGATAAGTATACTCGTAAAAATAGTTGAATTACTTAAGACTAGTAAAGTCGGTATAGTATTTCTATTTGTTTCAGGTTCTACCATAGCAATAACAGTTACGATTTTTGGTATAGGTAAAATTCTATATCATATCGCTGATAGACCAGTATTATTATTGACAGAAGTAATCTATCTTGTTTATGAATTGTTGGGAGCGTCTTATCCACTTGAATATGATCCATATATTTCATTAATTGTTTCTCTTTTTATTATGTTGATAGGGTATGTGTTTTTAGTCTTAATGACTGAAAAAAAGGAGAAAAACGCTATTTCCTTTTTAAAGAAAGTCATATATATGTTAATTTATCAGAAATGAAACAGTTCTATATTTTTATTTCTTTAACAATAGTGGATTTGAGTCAATATCTTGGACACATTTTAGTAGAGACGGTTACGCCATTTTTTCTTTTGCTAACTCTTCAAACTCCTGAGGGGTTAGATAGTGAATCGAGCTGTGAATTCGATTCCGGTTATAAAATCCTTCAATGTAACTAAATAGTGCTCGATTCGCTTCTTCGAAGTCTGAGTAAGTCGTCGTGTATACTTCTTCTTTTTTCAATGATGCATGGAAGGACTCAATTCCTGCATTATCATAGGGTGTTCCTTTGCGACTATAGGAATGTCTTATTTTATTGTTTTCAAGCCAACTTTCCACTTCGATTGCTGTATATTGACTACCTAAATCGGTGTGTAGAATCATTCCTTCTGGAATGTGGTACCGTTGTTTCGCTTGATTGAGTGTTTGTAACACACAATCGACAGTCATTCGCTTAAAAAATGTATAGCTAATAATCTTTTTCGTGTGTAAATCCATAATTGAAGATAAGTAACACCAACCATTTTTCTTAGTTGGAATGTAGGTGATATCAGCTACCCATTTTTCACAGATAGTTTTAGTAGAAAAGTCCTGATTTAAGATGTTCTCTTTTAAAACAACCGGCTGAACAGACCGTTGAGGTCTGTATTTCTTAACCACAATTGACCTTAGATTTAATTGTTTCATCAATTTTTGAACATGCTTAAGAGATACTGAAATTCCTTCTTTTAGCAACACTTGATGGATTTTTGTTGCACCATATCTCTGTTTATGATCAAAAAAGATCGTTGAAATCTTCTTTTTCAATTGGTTATTTCTGACTTCTGTAGCTGTTAACGATTTATTTTTATAAAAATAGTAGACGCTTCTAGGAATTTCTAATAACCGACACAACAAAGAAACAGTGTAATCCTTACACCATTTTTCAATGAATCGGACAAGTGACTTCAGGTCTTTCGAGAGAATATGGCTGCGGCTTTTTTTAATATTTCAAGTTCCTCTTTCAAACGAGCATTTTCTTTTCTCAAATCAGCCGCTTCTTTTCCGGTTAGTCCTGTGGACGGATCAGGTAAGTATAAATTCTTCCACTTATAAATCGTCGCTTCAGCTAAGCCATATTCTTTCGCCAACCCTCGAACAGAACGTCCAGTTTGATTTAGTTCAACAATCATCTGTTTAAAATTTTCTTCATATCGGGTCATAAAATCCATCCTCTCGTAGATAAGTTTAATTTATTTCTGTCTCTACGAAAAGATGTCTAAGATTTGATACTAACACTATAGGCTTGACGTACTTCTCTTTGTACTACTATTCATTTCCTCTATCTTTTGACCCAGAGAGGATACAAATCTTTTTATGGTTAGGAATAGTTTTGGGAATATTATGGATACTATTGGCTGTGCAACAATATATATTTATCTCTGAATTTTTATTTTGTTATAACAGTTTAGCTGCTATAAGAAACAAACATTTTTGTAATCGACTGTGTAACTCACTAGAGAATGATGGAGAATTCAAATTGTCTGAAGCGGGTGTAAATACTGATTTTAGAGATTGTGTTGAGAAAAATCTTATAAAAATAGTCAATGATGACTCACTATCGAATCTGAAGTCTAATAGTAAAATCTATATTCATTTTATAAAACCATTTGATCAAATTTGTAAAGATAGAGAAAACATCTTATCTGATGGTCTCTTTTTAGATTATTACTTTGAGTAGGGATCAGATAGTAATAAGTTTATATGTAAAAATCTAATATTGATGATTAAAGACAGATGAACAATTTCATTTGTCTTTTTTTGTTTGAAGAATGAACGAGAGAGGAGGTTAATATGGGAAAGAAAAATAAACAGAAAGAAATAAGCAAAGACCACAAAAAGAATTACGAAAAAGAAAAGAAGAATAGCTTGCGCTTTTTAGCCAATCGTAAATTTCTTACTTATTTTTCTGTGATCGCATTTTTGGTGCTAATGACATTAGGAAATTGGCTTTTCCATCAGTGTGTGGCTTTTTTTAGTCAGTCACTCTTTGAGTTCACAGTGAAGCGATCGCATGTTTCGTATGGTCAAACGATATTCTATTACCCAATATTGCGCTATCCCTTTTTCTATTTCTTATTATTTATAGGAATAGTTACTTTCATTGGTTACTTTGATTATAAGCTGTACACATCTTTTCGACCATTGGAAGACGATTTAACACAAGGAACCATGCATTTTACCCCAGAAGAAGATATGGAAAAAGAATATGAGAAAGTTCCTGTTCATATTTTTTCTGAAGATGAAGATTTTTATGATGGAAAGCCAGGGTATCCGGTAGGTCGTAAACCGCAAACGACAGAAGAGAAAGAAAAAGGCATATTTTACTATTATGTAGATACGTCCGATTCGAACTCGGCGACCCTTGCCGGTACAAGGCAAGGGAAAGGCATTTTCTTTGTTGATCCTTTCATAGATATATTAACTAGAGCCCGCTTAATTGCCAATCGGGCTTCTTTTGTCATGACTGCGACCAAAGGAGACGAGCCGAGAAAGTGGTACAAAACACTGAAACGACGAGGATACAACGTTCGAATCTGTAATACTGTAAATCAATATTTCTCAGACCCAATCCCAACTTTAGCCGTCTTCAATAATTATTATCGGCACTACAAACGATTGAAGAAGAAGGCAGACAAAGCGAAACAAGAAGAGGATAAAGCGAGTCGCATGAAGTACAACGTATTGGCAGAACAACAATTAGCCAATGCAGAAAAAGCAATCAACCAAGCTGCATTCCTTTATTTCAAAGAAGTAAATGAAGGAAAAGACGGTGGTTTTTGGACGAAAGCTTGTCGCAACTTGTTTATTTCTACTGGTCTTGCTTTAGCGGATCAAGAGTTTGAACAAAATGAAAAAATGAAGGTGAATCCATACACCATTTATACGGTAGTCAATGACATGATGTCTAAACATATCAAAGAAGGCAGCCATGATTTTTTGAATCAGTTCGCAAAGGATAAAAAAGACCTACAGCGCTTGTTAGCTGAATATGAAGAGAAATCATACTTGGATGTCTTTTTTAGCGAAATGCCAAGAAGTCACCCCGCAAAGCGCTATTTTGATGCAATCAAAGCCTCTGCTCCCGCACAAGTTACCCTGGGAAATATCGTGACTCATTTTGATGGAGATCTCCAACAATTTCTCATGAGTGCTAATGCAAAAATGACTGCTTATGATGATGGATTTGATCTGGAATCAATTGGTTTTGATCGTGAACGTCCGACTGCAGTTTTTGTCGTTTTATCCGACGCAGATTCTTCTAATAATGCGGTAGGGGTCAATTATATTGATCAAATTTATCAAGTGTTACTCAATCGTTGCAATTTAGAAGACGATTCGGCTTGTTACCGAGCAGTTCACTTTATTTACGAAGAAGGCGGAAATCTAGGTGTGGCAATTTCTGATTTAGCTCGCAAGTGGACTTCAGGGGCGAGTCGGAAATTATTTCAGCATTTGGTCTTACAAGATACGGAACAATTAACGTCGTTATACGATGAGCAGACCAAAGAAATCATTTTAGGGAATACAGCGAATCTCGTGTATATCCGGACTGGTTCCAAGACAACCAATGAATATATCTCTGGACGTTTAGGAACCCGCTCAAATTATTCGAAAACACGGCACAAAGATCCAACATCGATCAGCTCTACTGAAACAGAAAGTTCGGAACGAATCGATCTATTAGCTAGTTTTGAATTGGAGAGAATGAGAGCCGGTGAATCTGTCGTTCTTCGAATCAATAAGCATAAAGATTTAAACGGAAATCCAATCTATCAGTATCCCATTCTAAATTCTCAGGAAAATGATTCAAATATGATTCCTTTTTATGAATACCGGAAGTTGGATAAAGTCTCTTGGGAGGAAATACCTGTAAATAACCAATTTGTAGAAATGGAACTAGAAGAGCTGGATTGGTCACTCATGCCACAACAGGAAAAAGCAACTCAACCAGCTGTGATACAAAAAGAGGTGCCACCTATTGAAACGTACAGGAAACCTATTCCTAAAAAGGAGGGGACGCAATTGTCTTTATTGTCACTGGAAGAATTGATCCAGTTAGAAAAAAACAGTGGGAAGGAAGAACGGCGGAAAAAAGAAGAAAAAGCAAAAGTTTTAGAACAGCTATATTCAGTCGAAGAAAGGAAGCAATCGGTTCAAACGTATTACTCAAAGGAACAAGTGGAAGAAATACAGAAAATAATGGCTCGCTTCTTTGTTGGCCAAAAAGAAGTGTTACAAGAACTAAAACAAATACTTGAAAATGGCCAGGTACAGTCTTTATGTACGTTCTTGTTATCGACTAGTGAAGAACGCATGATCAACCGGTATATCCAACAATTTCGAGAATGGAAGGAGGCAGTCTATGAGTGACAAAGAAATTTTAGAAAAGCTACTCGAATTTGCGCCATTCTTGAGTATTCAAAGTATGATCAAAGATATTGGTCGTTCGATACTTTATTGGATCACTAGTGTGTTGATGTGGATTGTTGAAAAAGTAGGTGGGGTACTGACGGAAATGGTTAGTGTCTTAGGCTTTTACAACGCTACGGATATGACTGGAAAAGGGGGAATCCTGGATACTTTTAGTGCGTTTCAAAAATTTGGAATTGGGATCACACTTTTAATTATCGGCGCTGTGCTGTTTCTTGGGAAAACAGAAGAAACAAGAGCGGTTCCGATAAATGCTTTATTGATGGTAGTTATCGTTATGTTACTTCCTTCAATCATGTCAGATGGAATGAAGATCGTCAATTCTACTGTCGATGCAGTTAGCAGCGAACAAGCCGAGTTCGGTTTTGACAGCTTTAAAAAGAATGTGACTGATGTTTATGTTTTAGCAGACAATGGTTGGACTACAACGGAACCAAAAAATAAAAATTACTTAGAAGACCGCGATTTTTTTGATATTAATGAGAAAATCACCGATGCTGAAGAGATTGATAATGGCGAACCATTATTGTATGAAGTGGTAAATAGCAAATCCGGTAGTGGGAAAGAGCTTCAAAAGTTTGATTCTGATGGAGGAGGAATCACTGATTGGCTTATGAAGAAATTATTTGTGAAGGGATACTATCGGTGGTCTGTAAACTGGTTACCATTGATCGCCACTCTGGCATGTCTTGCATTTTCTTTAGTCATTTCTTTGGTTCGGTGTGGAAGGTTAGGAATTGAACTTGGCTTTAATTATATTTGGGCGAATATTGTTGCTTACTTCAGTATTCGAAACATTAAATTCCTCAAAACTGCTGTTTTGGAGCTTTTTTCAGGATTTGTCCTGATCCTTTCTATTTTCGGCATGTATGCAGTGTTTATTGCTTATAATTCCTGGTTGGGGATACAACAGTTATCCGTATTAGCGCAGATATTTGGGATTATCGGTGGTGCATGGTTTATCTATGATGGTCCTTCGATTATCCAAAAAACACTCGGTATTGATGCTGGACTATCTACAGCTGGAAGTTTCATTATGGGGATTGGTGCATTGAAAGCCGTGAAGAAAGCAGGTGAAATGACTGGTAAAACAGTTAATGGTGCCGCAAACACGGCCGGTTTTGTGAAAGGATTATCTGAAGGAATGCCTTCAAAAGAGGAACCAAAAAATGATGAAAAAGCTGGTCTAAATTCCAAAATGGCGAAGAATACCAACGAGGATCTTCCGGAAGAAGAAAACAAGAATGGCAGTAACAACCAACAACCGGATGTGCAAAATCAAGAAGATTCGAATGAAAATTCCGAAGAACTCGATCAACCTCAAGAGAATGAGCCAGGTACAAGTGAAGCAGAAACAGAGCAAGAAACAAACGAAGATCAATTATCACAAACGCCGGAAAATCAATCAGTTGAACTTCAAGAAGAGCCAGAAGCTCGTATTGAAGAAAATCTTGAACTGTCTGAAAATGATACGAACTTGGAACAAACTGAGCCGTATGCGAATGATTACGAAAATAATATGGAGGATGATCACAATAACAATAGTATAGATGACTTTGAAGGGGAATCCAGCGGTTCACCACATGTTGAAGAACAAACACCACTAACAGATCAACCAGAAAGCAACAATGATCAATCAAATCTATCGACAACTGATAATGAAGTGCCAATTAATGAGTCAACTGCGACCAGTTTAAATTCAGGTGATGTTGAATCTAAAAAGATAGGGAATGAGAAGGATTCAGCTGTGAAAAATAATTCTATGACTAAGAATATCCACGGAAACCATGTGGAAAATAAAAAGCCGGAAAATGATAAAGATGAAGAATTACCGAATCCATTTGTTAAAAAAGTGAATCAAATGATCCATACGCCAAATTACCAAAAGAATACGAAAAATAAGGTCGGGAACATGGTTGATGGGTACAATCGCAACAAAGAATTTGGCCAGGAAGTCAATGAATGGTTAAATCAACGCAGAAATAAACGAGAAGAGGAACATCCTGAATCAGTTGCCCCTTATCTAGAAAGAAAAAGAGCTAAAAATAAGAATAAATCGGGGTAGGTGAAAACAGTATGCACGATATTCAAAACGAGATATTTACGGAAACGAAATTTTGGGGCGCTATTTTATTAAAAGATAGCGTAGCAGGTTTTTTAATCTTTAATCTTGCGAGAAATGTCCAGGATGCGACTTATGGCCCATTACAAGGCGTTTCTTTTTGGTTTGTCATTTTGATGGGCTTTTTTTGGTTATGTCCGAGTGTGAGTAATGCGAAACTGAGGAATTACCAACGACTATTTATTACTTTAACAAATAATCGATCGACCTACCATGCGATCGATCGAATGGATTTTGAGGTACAAGAACGAATCGACATGGTTATGGGAACTGTAGAAGAAATGGAAAAAGAAGACGAAATGCTTTCCTTAGAAGAACTTGAAACTGAGCGGTTGGATAACGTGTAATTTAGGGAAGTGTTTGTGGTATAATAACAGAACAGTAAAGTTTGTGACGGTGGCTATCTTTTGGAAGGTGGTGGTGCTTATGGAAGTAAGTGTTCACTCTTTAGAAAGGAGAAGCCTTTTGTCTGTAGCTGAAGCATTAGGATTAATGATTAGTTTCGGTTCTTTAATCGCAACAATCATTTTCGGTATCCTAACTGCAGTGAAAAATGACAAGAAAAAATAACCGTCTACTTTAGCGAGTCAGCGGTTATTTTTTAGATATAACTAATGTCGCCACCGTCTTAAGCGGTGCTGTAGGGGAGTTGTTCACGCAACTCCTTTTTACATAGTTATCATACCATAATCTAGCTTTTCATTCAAATCATGGTGATTTATAGACGTTTCATTGACTACTTGTTGATGAAGCGTCTTTTTTTACAAAATAGAGGCACAAATGAAGGAAAGGATTCATTCAAAAACGTTACGAAAGGAATTTGATGAACATGAAACGACCATCTTATTTTTGATTTGTATCGAAGAATCAAAAATAAGATGGTCGTACGGATAAATGAATGGGGTGTATTAATTGAGTGAAAGTATAAAAAGTTTGGTTCAGTCAAAAGGTTTCTGGAAAATTCAATTTTTAAATGCTTTATGGTTGGAAAGATATTATTTCCGTGCTTGTTATAAAGTAATCGCTAGTATGGTTTTGATTAGTTTTTTCTTTGAAGGAGTGGCGTTGACGTCGAATCAGAAACATTTGTTTCTTGAACTAGTTTTCAATTTGTTTTTTATGATGATGGGTCTGATGCTTATTTTTAAAAGTATTGAATTTATCACAAAACGTACGACTGACATTAAAAGTTTTATAGTAGTGGTACTAAGATTTTCTATTTTCATGATGATTTTTGTACAAATCAGTGGATTGGAGGTTGAAACTTATGATTCTATGTTACAAGCATTTCAACAAAATAATTTTGATTACTTGATCGATCACTATGGTCGATATATTTGCTTTGCGTGTTTGTATTTAGTTTCATATAAGTTTTATTATGAACGCCTCTTTGTGAGTGCTATAGATGTCAATTCGTTTAAGGGGAATCACTTATCTTGGAATGCTCGTGACTGGCTAGTTTGTTTTGTTTCTCCTAACTATATAAGATTAGAAAAAGAGGGAAGGATGGAAGTACAGTTTTGTTTGGATTATTCTTGGATTCGAGTGAATCATTCTCACTCTTTAGAAACTATTGAACAGTGTGGACCAGAAAAATGAGGAGATGAAGAACCCATTTATGGTATAATAACAGAGCAGTAAAGTTTAATGACGGTGGCTATCTTTTGGAAGGTGGTGGTGCTTATGGAAGTAAGTGCTCACTCTTTAGAAAGGAGAAGCCTTTTGTCTGTAGCTGAAGCATTAGGATTAATGATTAGTTTCGGTTCTTTAATCGCAACAATCATTTTTGGTATCCTAACTGCAGTGAAAAATGACAAAAAGAAATAGCCGTCACTTTAGCGAGCCGACTAGCTATTTCTTTTTGATATAGTTATACTCGCCACCGTTCTTTAAGCGGTGCTGTAGGGGAGTTGTTAGCGCAACTCCTCTTTACATAGTCATAGTAACACAATTGTCCCTATGATTCAAATAGATAAGATAGTAGGCGTTTCATTGACTGATAGTTGATGGAACGCCTTTTTTTGTAACTAATGGAGGTGCTAAGGAAGAAAATGATTGATTCAGAAGCGTTATTAAAAGAATTAGGCAAACAAGAAACAACCTCTAAAGTAGTGAAAGATCCCTTACTTGAGGAAAAACCGAAGAAAGTCCGTCGATTAAAACAAGAAAAAACTGTTTTATCCCTGATTCCCTACCGGAGAATCATATCAGAGGATTGTTTTGCGATGGAAAAAGAAGTCACAAATTTTTACCGAATCGAAGATGCTTCCGCACGTGATGGAAGTGAACAACAGCGTCAAGAGGCGTTGCACGATTACCTGGTATTCTTGCGTACCATTCACAAGAATCTTAAATTGATCTTCACCAGCTTTCCGGTCGATATGTCGGAAAACATTGATTATGCACGTAGGCGCTTTAAGATGCGAAAAGGAAATAAAAATGTACAAGCAGAACAGGCAATCACCCTTAGTCAGTTGGAATATTTAGATAATAATAAGCCAATCAACACGGTTTACTTACAAATATTCGCTACAGATAAAGACGAATTAAAAGATGTTGAACGAGAAATCATGAGTGTTTCTACGGCGAATTTCCGACCTGTCAAAATGTCATTAACTCAAAAAATCAAGTTGCTTGTACGCTTGTATAATCCTTTATCAACGATTCCAATTGGCATTCCTTACCAGGATACAGATGAAACGGGAAGAAGACCGGATGTTCAAAAAATCGTTGATAAAAAAGGATACGATCCACTATTTATCGGTCAAATTCAACCACTTGGGGGATTAAGACCATACTCTCCAACGGAATTACAAATCGGTAATGGGTTCATTCGTGTATTGAATCTACTCGTTTATCGGCCGAAAAATAATCCGAACTTTTGGGGGCAACACATTTTTAATATGAAAAACGCAGTTACGACATTAGATATGCGATCGATCGACGTGACGAATCCTTTGGTAGAGAAAAATCTGAATAATTCCTTAGAAGAATACGAAGATCAAGTCGTCACGTCAAAATCCAGAATATCGAAGAAAAAGGCGAAGAACGAATACTACAAATTAGATCAAACGGTTGAACAGATTCTTGAAGGACAAGAGGTGCTAAAAGAAATTCATGTCCGATATATCCTCAGTGCAGAATCAATAGAGAAACTGAATGAAAAGGAAAAAGAAGTGCATAGGCAATTAGGGAAACGCCAATTTCAGGCGTCTTGCTTCTTAGACGAACAAGAACGCCAATTTAAAGCTTCCTTTGTTTCATTTGCGCAAGGTAGAAAACTCATTCGAAGAAAAGGCAAAGAGATCAAAGGGTCTGCGCTTGCCGGCAGTTATCCGTTCCATTTCACGAATCATATCGATCCAGACGCTCCTTATTCTGGTTATCCGCTTTATGGATCCGGAATTATTTGTCTTTCACCTACCCATAAGGATCATCAGAGAAAATCCTATAGCATGATGATCATTGGGAGTCAGGGGTTTGGGAAAACGACGGTTTCCAAGAAACTAGCGAAACAATTTGTGGAATATGGCAATAATCATTTTGGTTTTTATATGTCTGATGAAACCAAGCGTTTGACGGAATACCTGGGGGGAATCCATTTAGATGGCGCAGAAGCGCGGTTAAATCCTTGTCAGATTTACGCTTCAGATGTGGACGCAAAAACAAAGAAAACGAAAGAACAACAGTCCTATTTGACCAATCTAACGAAAATGCGCTTGATTTTTGCCTTGAACAACGAAATAAAGAGTGATGATCCAGTGATGGTGGAGGCGAAAAAGTTATTTCCCAAAGCCTATGCCAAGTATATGGAAGATCACAACCTTGATTTATCAAAAATTACTCAATATGATCCCGAACAGTATCCAATCTATTCGGATATTTTAGCTTTTGCGAAGAAAGAACAAGCAAGTGAAGTGGAAGAATTCCGAAAAAAAAGCTTGTATCAATTGGTATCGCAACTGGAATCTTTTATTGATAACGCAGGAAATATCTTTAATCAACGATCAGAATTTGATTTTAGTTACCGGCAGTTAGTGACGTTTGATATGCAAAACTTGATCAAATCGGATCGAGCCACTTACAATGCGCAGTATTACAACCTCTATACTGCCGCTTTCAGTGAAGCGGTACGTGTAGGACAGCGAGAAAAGTATCTCTTTGACCGGAAACAAAAACGAGTAGATGAGTTGATCTACACGAATATTACTTCTGATGAGTTCCATAATCCAATTCGAACGGAAAATTTGACGCTATTAAATGAATTAGACCGCTATAACCGTGAAGCGCGTAAATTATTGATTGGGCAAACATTTATCTTGCATGATATTGCGGATGCTTTTCCGGATTATACGGACGGAAAGATGGGGGAAATCTCTAAAGCGGTGATGAATCTGTTCAAATTGACTACTTATCGGTTTTTATTGCAACAAGATAGTTCTTCAGAAGAATTAATGAAAAAAGTCTTTGGGAAGCAATTAAGCAATTATGAATTAGCAGAGATTTTTAGGTTCGAAGAACGGGATATTCTGTTAAATATTAAGGGATCTACGAATATTAAGTTTCGCTACGACCTAACCGAACATGAGAAAGCAATCTTTGATGGAGGTCTATAATGAAGAACAAAAATGAGAAGAAAGCACTGAAGAAAGAGAAGCGAGCTAGACATTGGCAGAAGACGAAAAAGCTGACAAGACGGATCATCATTGGTAAACCAGGCGAAAAGATCCAAACAACGAAGACAAAGACCCTGTATCTCATTGTGGTCTTTGTCTTTTTTCTTTATCTGTTATTGCAGCTGTTCGTTTAAGTAGGATTGGAGTGATCTAAGTGAGCCAAATAAAAGTTTTTACGGAAAAGCAATTGAATTATGCACGTAAGACTAATATGCTCTCTTATATGCTTGAACGAGGAGAACCGTTTAGGCAAGTGTCCTCAAAATTCGTCGAACATAGGGAACATGATAGTTTACGAGCCAATATAAAGACCGGTGTACTTAACTGGTATTCACAAAATCTAACGTCTTGGAATAATGCCATTGAATTCTCAATGGCTTTTTTTAATGAATCCTTTGAAACAACTGTAGAAGATCTTTTACAGTTTCAACGGACACAGCGTGTAATGGCTCGGTCGACAAATCGATCGGTCACCAATAAAAACGTCTTAGAAAACAAACTAGAGCCATTTACGCTTACCCATTTATCAACTATAGGAAATTATGATACGAATGTGCTTAGCCAAAAAGGCCGTGAGTATTTACGGTCCCGTTACCTGTCGGATGAAACAATCGGCTATTTAGAAAAGTTAAATCTCGTTTCTACTGATAACAAAAATAACCTATTATTCAAGCATATTGATATAGGAATCGGAAAAACTGGAAACATTGTAGGGTGTGATATACAAGGAACGTATGCACGGTCTCTTGATAAACGAGTTTCACTCAATGATAAAGGAAAATTGAAATTAGACCGTAAATATTTTAAAGGCATGGGCGAAAACTCCATGAGCAAGCGTGGCTTTTTGTTTGGCGTGAACGTAGCCTATAGCGTTCCGTTGACTTTATTCGTGACAGAAGGTCCCATCGAATCCGCTTCATTGATGGAATTACAAAAAGAATCTTTGCCTATCAATACTTGGTTTTTATCTCTTTCTGGTTTGAAAGAAGATACATTTTGGGAAGTAAAAGCTCTATTACAAGAGCTGACTAAAGCACCAAAAGTAGAAAGTATTCTTGCCGTAAATAACGATGAAAAAGGCCAAGAATTTGTTCAAAATGTTCACGAAACCTATCAAGACGAAAAAGAGTACCAGTTCGCCCACACACTCAAATTACTTCTTCCTGAATTGGAAAATGGGGATTGGAATGAACAATTAGAGCTTTTCAAAACTGGTGTCTTAAATAGTCGTTCTGAAAAGTTAAAAGAAAAACGAGAAGCAGAAAAACTGGTTCAGTCGATGCAGCTATCGTACACGGAAAGGGTTTAATCATGAGAGGACTAAAGATCAAACTCCTAGTGGTTGTGCTTCTTTCTGTGTTTACTTTCTCAGCAGTAGCGATGGTTATAGAAGAAACACAAAACATGTTAGCTGGAATTTTAGGTATCGAACAGACGAGTCAGACCGTTGAAATCAGCGGAAATAAGGCACTCTCAGCGGAGGTCTTAGCGTTAAAATCAATCGTTGAAAAAGAAGCGCAAGCAGCCGAAATTCCCTCGGAAGTGCCCTTTCTACTTGCGATCATGATGGTGGAATCAGGCGGTAGGGGGAGTGATCCGATGCAATCAAGTGAATCAGGAGGACTGCCGCCAAATAGTATTTCAAGTGTTGAATGGTCGATTCGTCAAGGAGTAAAGCACTATAAGACCACCTTGGAATTGGCGAAAAGATATGGACTTGAAAATGATAAGAAAGCAATCGTTCAAGCGTATAATTTTGGATCTAGTTACGTTTCTTGGTTAGGCAATAGTAAGAAAAAACATTCTGTTGATGAAGCGGAAACCTATTCAAGGACGGTGGTCGCACCAAGCCAACGTGCCAATGGGTATCCCAATGCCGGTCAAAAGTATTCATACGTCAATGAAGTATCAAAAGCAGATGGGCGAACGTATCTTTATCGGGATTCAGGGAACTTCTTTTATGCGGAACTTGTTTACCAGTACATTGATAATACAGAAAGCAGGCAATCTTCGAATGGTACCTATGTTTTGCCAGTGGATAATCCAGTGATTTCGAGTGGATTTGGTTGGCGATCGGATCCTTTTGGAGGCGGAACAGCCTTTCACAGAGGGCTGGATTTTGCGAATCCTTTTGGTTCAAATATCAAAGCGATTGCGGCTGGAAAAGTAATCACAGCCGGTCCACATTATAGTTGGGGGAACCATATAGTTATCCAACATGAGAATGGTCAAGTGAGCCTTTATGCGCATTTAAACAAAATTTTGGCAACAGTTGGACAGACTGTCAAACAAGGGCAAACAATCGGACAGCTTGGTAGTACAGGCAACTCAACTGGACCGCATTTACATTTGGAAATTGCAAAATCAAGTGATTTATCGCAGTCAAATTTGATCGATCCGGCCGTAGCTTTGGGATTGAAATAACAGGAGAGGAAGTGTATGAATGGAACGAAAAAAGAGTGTTATTTTGGTTATTTTAGTAAGCGTAATGAGTTTTATTGCAGGTAGTTTGATTGCATTACATTATCTTCAACCGGCTTTAAAAGATAAAGCAAATCAAGCGTTAGTATCTGAACAAAAAGCAAATCAGGAAACGATAAATTCTTATGAAAAAGAAAATAAATTGTTGCAAGAAGAACTTGATTCACAGGAAGTGAATCTTCCGAAAGACACACGATCGGAAGTAGAATTCAAGAATATTGAGAAAGTAGCTAAGGCTTTTACAGATGGTTTCTATACAAATAATTCAGATAATATTCAAGAGAAAATAGATCAGATTCAAGAGTATCTTACGCCAAAAGCCAAAGGGAAAATCGTTCCCTATTGGGTAGAAAGTAACGACAAACTGACGGTTGAACAAAGCAAAATCAGTGAAAAATATTACGTAAATTTAGAAAATGTATTAGGCGAAGCAACTGTGACGGGCTTCTTATATGTGTCGACAAGTTATGAAGGAGACAAGCCCTTTACCGTTCGTTACCTGATACAAATGGATCTGAAAAAGAATGAAAATAATGTCTGGCAAGTGAATGAACTCCGAGAAACAGTCACCACGAATGATGTGCCGGAACGATTCTATGACTAGAGGAGGACGGCACAAATGAAGAAAATGAACGAACTGATTGAACGGATTGAAACCTTCAGAGAGGACTTCCAAAAAGGGCACTTTCAGAAGTCAAAAGTGAAACAAAAACGTGCGAAATTGTCACCCATTATTTATCGAGGAATGTTTCTACTTACGATCGTAGGAACTCTTTTTTTCTTCAGTTCACGTCTTCTTTTTGAAGACGATCGTCCAATTATAGATAGTGGTATCGGAGGAAAAAGCAGCCAAACTATCGGCAATGATACAGTTCAAATCTATCAACGGACGTATAATCCGAAAACAAATTACATGGAAGTGATTTTCTTAACAAGTCGAAATGAGACGAGTGTGAATCGAGCGTATCAAGCATTTGTTGGGTCTGTGAAAGAAGGCAATAAAGGGACTGCTTTAGCGTCCAAATTAGAACCCCTGTATGACAATTATTATCTTTTAACTATTCCAGAAGTTCCTCAAAAGTGGACAACACTTTTGATCGATTTTGGTTATTCAGAAAAAGAGATCAATGTGAATCCTACCTACAATCAAGAAGGAGAAATGGTGTTTGAAGATACGGAAGAAGTGAACCAAACAGTTTTTTACATTGATTATCGCAAAGTGAAAAATAGTTCTCAACTTAAGAAGAAAAAGTTGAATGATTATGTGATCGAGTTGACCGAAAAAGACATTGAAAAGGCAATCGAAGAGCGGAAAAACTTGCAGGATAGTATTCAAAAAATTGAGATAGAAATCGAGAAAACGAAATCAAAAATCTTAGAAAATGAAACGTCAATGGAGTATCTTACGGCAGGGGAAAAAGAAGAGATAGAGAACGCAAATAAGCAGTTAAGTAGTCAAATTGATAGCTATTCCAACGCAATTGAAGAAGCGCAAAAACAAATTGAGGTGATCGAAGAACGTCGTCAAAAATTGATCGATCGAAACCAGTCTGCGCAAGTGGAAACTAAGAATAAATAACAAAAAAGCATGGGGCGAAAATAGGGCGATGATAGGGCGAAAATGGGGCGAATGGGGCGACAACAGGGCGAAAAAAAGAAAAAAATTCGGAGAAAAATGAAAAATCAGGGCGAAAATAGGGCGAATTCAGGGTGACAACAGGGCGAAAACAGGGTGAAAATGGGGCGAAAAAGTGCAAAAGTGCATTGCACAGAAAAGCCTTGCACTGCAAGGCATTACACCTTGTGTGTAATCCATTTTCCCTTATGCTCTTACACTAGACAGAGGCGAATAAGCTAATGTTAAGACCTAGAGGGGAAAATCGGGCCTCAGCTGGGTATAAAAAAACAAGGGGGAGACAATGATGAGCCGAACAAAACCATTACAAATTCGTGATGTAGATGAAGAAATCCATCAAAGATTAGTTAAAATAGCAAAGAAAAAAGGATACAAAAGTCGTGATGAGATGTTGCGAGAAGTGTTAACGCAACTTGCTTATGATGAGTTCCAGTTGGATAGTGAAATCCGGTATCGACAATTCATAGAAAAGCAAAAACAATTCATGGAATGGTTAGCTATAACTGTCGTTGAAAAATCCTATTCGGAAATAGAAAAAGAGCCGTTCACAGAATAAAGATAGGAGAGCAGAGGTATGAAACAAGAAAATTTAGAACAAGAAAACCTGACTAGTGATCCAAGTAAGGACAAACTAGAGGAAGAAAAATGGAGAAAGAAAAACTATTGGGTAAAAGAATCCACGATCGAACGAATTAAGCATTGGAAAAGGATTCGAAAAGATAAGCTTGAAGGGGATACTTTAGAAGCATTGTTGGATTTTTATGAGAAGAATCAGTCGGCAGAACAAAAAATATTTGAAGAGTTAATGGCTCTTTACAAGCAGCAATTGGCTATTTTGCGTGAAGCGGAAATGAATAGTAAAGTAAATCAACAATTACTCAACACCATGATCTGGTTTCATGAAATTGAGAGCTTCCAGCCAACTGATTCTGTGCCACTTATTGAAGCGAAAAAGTATCTACAAGAATTACAAGAAAGTCAAATCAAAACAGCGCACCACCGGAAAAAATATAGTCAGGTTGGTGATGAGTAATGGCTCGCCAAACAGCTGGCATCATTTATTCAGCTGCATTCGTTATTTCCAGCGCACAGGCATTCAAAGAATTCATTGATTATATGAATCGAAGTGCAGCTGTTCGTAACGAGAACTTTGATAAATACAACGCATTTTCAGCACAAAATCAAGCGGATAGTTACAACAGTATTGAAGGTGGAAATGAAACGATGTTCTCTACCTATAACGATTATATGTCGAATCCAGAAAAGACAAGCTCGTCTTTTACTCGCCATTATGATCAAGCACCACTCGAAGTGATGAATCACCTAAAGGATTACTTTACGCAAGCGCAGGAAAATCAATCGCCGCTTTGGCAGATGGTTTTTAGTTTCAAAAATGAGTGGTTGGTAAAACATGGTTTGATGAACGAAAAAACGAATCGAGTGGATACTGTTTCACTGATCGATGCAGCAAGAAAAGCTGTCACTGATTTAGAAAAAAAAGAAGGGTTAGAAGGCGAGTGGTCGGGTGCCATTCACTACAATACGAAACATATCCATGTCCATATTGGTTATGTAGAAAAAGAACCAACGAGGGAGTGGGGATATTATGAACACCCAACTGATCCAGAGAAAACTGGTTGGCAGTATATGGCCAAATTCAAACAGTCCGCCATAAAAAGTACACGTCGCACGTTTGTAAATACGCTTCTCAAAAATGAATCGCAATTGAAAGAATTGAGTCAATCAATACGGCAACAAGTTGCGTTGGCTAAAGAGAATCGTAGTGAGTTTTTGGCAGGTCGATACGAAATGTTAGCGACCGATTTACTGGAAGCATTGCCTGATAACAAATACTTTTGGAAATATGGATTTGCCCAAAGGCATGGCTTTAAAGAACCGCTCGATCGGATGGTCAATTTGTTCTTAAACACTGACGGAAAAGAAACGATGGAAAAAGTGATTCGTCTTTTAAAACCAATTTCTGACGAATACGAATCAGCGTATGGAAATCCAAGAAACGCACCGACGTATTACGAGAATCAGTTGTATGGAAAAAATGGTTTATACGCTCAGATTGGAAACCAAATTTTGCATGAGATAAGAACATTTGCCAAGAGCCAACAAATGCAAAAAGCAGTGGGAAATATGACTGCAGAAGAATTTGATGCCCTTCAAAAAGAACAAGCGGTTTTACCAATCGATTTAGGATCTTCAACAGAACAAGATTATATTTCTCCGGAAATGGAAGATGTCTTTCACCTGTTAAGTGAGATCCCGCCACCTGTGGAAGAAGATGAAATTGAGCAATCGGTCATTGAAAAATCACCTGAAGTTAAGAGCGATTCGATTCCTACTGAACGGTCGAACCAACTCGCTGAAGCATTCGAATTGATGAAACAGCACTTTGACAAGCGAGACGAATCTTTAGACCAGCGTCAAATGGGGATACAGTATAAGCTGAATCAGGAGAACGCCAATCGGGAGGATACGATCGAGCGAAGAGCGATGTACATTCATGCGGTGGATACTGAAACGGATTTTGTTCACTATGAACCAACAAGTATTCAAAAACATAAAACGTTGGATGAAGAATTCGTGTCAGCAAAAGAACAAAAATCTTCGGAGAGCGAGGAAGGTAACGAGCAACACAATCTTGATCGCTTTTCAAAAAAGAACCGTACGATGATCCTGAGTCAAAACCCTGGGGCTACGTTTGTTTATGGTCCCCAACAATGGAAACTAAATGGCCGTAAGGTGCGTGAAGACGAGATCGATCAACCGTTGATTATCATTGCGCCGTACAAAATTGAGGACACAGTCGTCTTTGAAGAAATTTCCGTTTACGATATTAGTCAAACAGAAGCCTATCAACCAACAGCTGCAGAACTCGAAGAGCTGCTAAAAAAAGAAACCGCAAATGGGAAAAGCATGGCTCCAAGAAGTGTTTCTCGATTCCAAGATCGTCGCAAAGAAATGGAAATGCGAAAGATGGTTCAATCATTACGGAGATCTTGCGAAAACAGTCTGCAGCATTATCTAAATGAACGAGCATATCGTGAACTGCAGTATGAGAGTCAATCAAATATTTAACAAAAACAATGAGAAAGAAAAGACGGTTTGGCGGAAGTGCCTGACCGTTTTTTAGGAGGAAAATTATGGTTCAGACAGATACTGGAGATCAAGGATTAGATGTTAGAAAAGAACAAGAAAAGATTGTCGCTTATTTTGAAAAAGATCCTACTGTAAATCTTTGGGTAACTCCTGATGAAAACGGACAACTATATGTTGTGTGTGAATCGGAAGATGATTTTTCAAAGACTTACTTGTATGAAGATGTCGAAAATTTTATTGATGCGAACCCTGAAAAAAATGGTTCTTCGTTTCAGCTATTTGAATGGATTGACCATTCAGTTTCTGAATTTGAAGTATCGGAAGATATCGATCATGGAGATGAGGAAATGATTATCGAAGAAAAACAAATGATTGATAAAAGTAAAAAGAAGCGGAAAGAAAAAGCACAAGGATTTGAAATGACTTAGGTAATTTTTGATTCAATAATAACATGTTGTATACGATTAAACTTATGTTATAATATAAATATAAGTCTAATTGTATATAAGAGGCGGTTGAATTGAAAAAAGTTGTTTATGAGTTACTTGAGCAATATAATGGGACACTGGCTATGAAGGATGCAAAAAAAGCAGGCGTTTCACCGGTTACTATTAAGCGAATGGTTGATCGTGGAGAGTTAGACAGAGAATATCCTGGTTTTTTTACTTTGCCTGGTCAATTTGCAGACGAACTCCTCATTGCACAAAAGAAATATGAACGTGGGATTATCTCTCACATTACTGCTTTAGATCTATATGATTTAACTGATATGATCCCTAGAAAGATTGACATGACTGTTCCATATGGATATCATGTTTCCGAAAAAGGATTGAAGGAATTTGCAGTTGATTTACACTTTACGAAACCTGAATACTATAGTATCGGAAGAACAGAAGTCAAAAGTCGCTATGGAAATACACTTGTTGCATATGATGTTGAGCGAACGTTATGTGATATTTGGAATCCTTGGTATATCGTTGAAGACGAAATTAGGATTAAGGCGATTAAAGCTTATATGAAATCCGATAAAAGAGATCTTAGAAAGCTTAATGAATACAGAAATATTCTTCCAGTAGAAAAGGAAATGCGCTCATATATTATGGCGTTACACTAAAAGTCCAATATATGTCTGTCAGAGTGACAATGAATAGAACTGACGTATAAATGGTTTTATACGAATTACTACAATTGAAGAGGTGAAAAAAATGAACTATGGTTTCTATGATGAATATTCAATAGCACGAAATCAATTCCATAATCGAAAATTTCCAATGGAATATCTAGATGATATTCTTGTTCGTCTTGCTTATCATTCAAGCGCAATTGAAGGCAATACGATTTCATTACCACAAACCGTTTCGATCATACTTCATAATACTGTTCCTGAACGCACGTCTCTCAGAGAACTTTATGAAATTGAAAATCATAGAGGAGCGTTTGCTCTTATGCTAGAAAAAGTGCAAGACAAACAACCACTCTCTATATCTCTAGTAAAGGATATACACGAGCGATTGATGGATAAACTAATCGTGGATCGAGGACAATTTAAATCCTATGAAAATGCAATCCTAGGGGCGGATTTTGATACGGCTTCTCCACAAGAAACTCCAGTATTGATGCAGCAATTAGTTGATAATCAAAATTATCGCCTAGAAATTGCTGATACCGATGTCGAAAAAATTGAAGCAATAATGGATACTCACATTCAATTTGAAAGAATTCACCCGTTTAGCGATGGTAACGGGAGGACTGGTCGATTAGTTATGAACTATTCCTTGTTAAATGAAGGCTTTCCACCTGTAATTATTCAAACAGAAGATAAAGCCGAATATTTGGAATTGTTGTCAGAACAAAATGTAAAAGGTCTGACTCGATATGCAATGGAACAAATGGTAACAGAAGAAAAAAGACAAGCAAAGTTTATTTCAAAAGAAAAAAGTCAGAGTCAAGAATTAGATTTTTAAAGGATCAGCATAGCTGGTTCTTTTTTTTACAAATAAAAACTATTGTATATCTTTGGATATACGAGTATAATAGCGCATGAGGTGAACAGCAATCATGAAAGCAGTCAAAACTAGAATCATTGGAAACTCGCTCGTCATTTCTCTGCCCAAAGAATTACAAATAAAAGAAAATCAATACTTTTATTGCCACCAAAAAGAAAATGGCATTATTGAGCTTGTTCCAAAGATTGAAAATCCATTAAAGCAGATAAGCGATGAAAAGTAACTGGAGCCAACGCAACATTCTATCAGATACCGAGGGACAAATGTATCTGGTTCTTAGTGCAGATGCCTTTTATGACACATATGAGCGATTGATCGTCTGCAAAGTGACGGACGCTGCGACTGAAGCACCGTTAGAGGTCAAAATTAGCTTAGAGCCTTCAAAACATTCGATGATCGTTGATTGTTCTGAGTTTTTTACGATCAATCCTTCCGCAGATCTGTACACGCTGTCCGGCACATGCGATGAAGGGGAGTTTCTTCTAGTTGCTCAAACCTTCTTAGCCATTTTTGACTTTCCTTTTTTTGATTGAGTTTATCCATGCGCCACACTAACTTTCAGGAGGCGCACATGGACGAGAAAAAACAATCTACCTTACGAATGCTTTTTAAGCAATCATTTGCTGAAACTGTAGAAACGACACAATCTTTTCAACAGTACTTGGAACAAATAAAGTTCCTCCATAAATACGATGTAAATGACCAACTATTTATTCATGGTCAAAATCCCGAGGCTCGCTATTTAGCAGATTTCGATACATGGAAAAAAATCGGTCGTCAAGTCAAACGTGGAAGCAAGGCAATCATGACGCTTGGGTTTTCCAATAATCAAATGATGGCTTCTTATTACTTTGATGTGAATCAGACCGTTGGGAAAGTGCTAGATTTTCCGGATTACAGTTTGGAAGAACACACGTGGCCAGATTTTATCACACAAGAAAGACAGGATATGATCGACTCTTTTACAGCAGACTTGGAAGATCCTGTTCATAGAAGATTGGCTTTAGAGATAGGTTTAGCAATGGTTCAAAGTAAAGCCTTGATTCAGCCAATTCCTGAATTTAAAGAACTGGCACAACTGCAAAATTTTCGGACGTTTGTGGAAGTGATGACCAAAGCAAACGAGATCAACCGATTTTTAAGTAAAGATATTTTGATTTATAAAACTGAGAGGAGCAAGGAAGATGAAATTGACGTATCAAGAGAACCAGAACGGACAGCTGATCCCGCAAATGGAGTATCCAGAAAACCAACCGCTCGGTCGTTTTGGCTCAATCGCCGTGGAAAAACTGAAGGAAGAACAGCCAACAGAGTATCAGATGAAACTGATGCAAGGGGAGCTAATGACTTACGGCCACGCTATCGACAAGAAGGTGTGGGAGCGAGTAGCAGCACTAGCGGAACAGATGGAGCAACAGAATCCGTTAACCTTAGAGGAGCAGCAGAATCTGGAGACAGCCACCAAGATTCGCAACAACTATCGGGAACAAGCGATCGAACTAGCGATGAGCGAACTTCTGTAAAACAAAATGATCTGGAAACTGGTTTAGAAGAGACAGCGTCTTCTGAACCTTTTTTTGTGTCTGCAGATGAGCAAAAAGACAGTAGTACCTCTTTAGAAGCAGATCTATTTCCTGAATCATTGATTACCCGTCTTTTAAAGGACGGGACTGGAACTGTTGATGGAAAGTTCCGTGTTTCTCTAGCTTTTTCTCAGACAAAAGACATGATACAGCGTGTTCGTTTTTTGAAAAAAGAATTTGGCTGGTATGGCAAAACTCTGGATCTCCCTGGAGCAACTTTTTCGTCCATGAATTCACGGCCAGACCGAGGTATTCGAATCACTAAGATAGTTGACGGTAAAGAATATGAGAAAGACTACAAATGGATTGATATTGCAGGAAGAATTGATTTCCTTATTGGTAGGAATGACTATTTGACTGCAGAAGAAAAAGAGCGAGTAAATGAAGTATTCCAAAAAACGAACGAACTTTCTCAGCCGATTGATGTAAGTGACCCAAAAGATGAAGCCACTGAATCACTGGATAAGGTAGAAGAAATCACTCTCTTTGATATGGATGATTTTGAAGCCACTGAAGAACCGCTCCAAGACAGTGGGTACGGCTCTGAGGTCGCTTTTGTTCCAATGCCAAAAGTTGAGAAGCCTTCTGTATCCATCGAAAAACAAGAAAGTCACAACGTGACAACCAAAGGCAGCAATCACTTTTCATTTCCGTTGGAATCGCTAGATGCCTTTTATCCAAAAGCAACTAAAGACAAGATACAGGCCAACATTGATGCGATTGTTTTAGTCAGAAAGCTCGAATCTGAAAACAGAATGGCTACGGCAGAAGAACAAAAGGTTCTGGCGAAGTACGTTGGATGGGGCGGATTGGCAAGTATCTTCGATACACGTGATGATCAATTAAAAAATGAGCGCCAACAGCTGAAAAAATTGTTGACTGAAGAGGAATACCGTCAAGCACGTGAAAGTGTGTTAACGGCTTACTACACAGATCCACGGCTAATAGAAGTGATCTATGAGAAGTTACAGACTATGGGATTCCAGGGAGGAAATGTTTTAGATCCTTCGATGGGAACTGGAAACTTCTTTTCTGCTATGCCTGAATCATTAAGAACTCAGTCCAATCTATACGGGGTTGAATTAGATCCATTGACTGGAGCGATCGCAAAACACTTACACCAAGATGCAACCATTGAGGTGACTGGTTTTGAAAATACCCCTCTAAATAAAAATGGCTTTGATCTCGTAATCAGTAACATTCCTTTTGACAGCATACAAATCGAAGATCCTAACTACGACCATAGCTATGCCATTCACGATTACTTTATCAAAAAAGCATTGGATAGTGTAAAAGAAGGCGGGATTGTAGCTGTTATCACGTCCACTTCAACTTTAGATAAGCAGAGTGAAAATGTTCGGCGTGAGTATGCAAAAACAGGTGAATTGCTTGGCGCCGTTCGTTTACCAAGCAATGCTTTTAAAAAAATAGCAGGTACCGATGTTGTTACTGACCTTATTTTCTTTCAAAAGAATTCGGAAATCGAGCGCTCATATACACCCAGCTGGGTGTTTGTCGGCATGCATAGAGATGTACCAGGAAAACCTTTTAACAATTATTTTGTGAAAAATACGGACATGATTCTTGGCGAACTTTCACTTAAGAATTTTCGTGGGAAAACCCTCGATGTGAAAGCAAATCCTGAAGCGAATTTGATTGATGATCTAAGGTCTGCGATTGAAAAGATACCAGGAACGTTCGAGCTTACGCCTTCGGCTGAAGAAATCTCTCTCGTAGAACAAAGAACAGACAATGAAGTTTCAGTTTCCGAGATCCCGAATTTCAATTATGGCCAAAGCCAAGGGAAAATCTACTTCAACAACAATGGCTATTTTGAAGCATTTGAAGGATCAGAAAAAGCCGAAAAACAACTTTCCCAATTGATCAAAATCAAAGAAGAGCTATTACAAGTGATTTATGTTCAACGACAAGAAGATTACAGTGTGGAAGAATTTCAGCTTGCACTGGCAAAACTGAATCAGGCGTATGATACCTTTGTATCTGATTTTGGTCCGATTGCGCAAAACTCGAAAGTGTTTCAACGTGACGAATACCTTCCATTACTTAAATCAATTGAAATTGTGCATAAGGACGGCTCTGTTGAAAAAGGGGATGTCTTTTTTAAGGCAACTATCCGGAGAAAAGAACCAATTACAACAGTCGATTCTGCGATCGAAGCATTACAGCTGTCATTAGGTCGGCGTTTAAAAGTAGATTTAGACTTTATGGCGGATGTTTATGGAAAAGACAAAGGAACCATAGTCAAAGAACTCGAAGGTCAGATATTCATTGATCCATTGAAGTATAAAGGGGATCAATTTGATGATGTTTGGGAAGTAAGAGAAGAATATCTAAGCGGTGATGTCAAACAAAAGCTAGTAGAAGCTCAGTACTTCAATGAAACCTATCCAGGACTATTTGAAAAAAATGTGTCCTCTTTAGAGGACGTGCAGCCTGAGCCATTGAAAGCTGGGGAGATCGATTATTCGGTTGGAAGTACCTGGATACCTAAAGAAACGTATGAACAGTTTATGTTTGAAACGTTTGAAACACCGCCGTGGATGGTTCGGGAACATTACGTCCAATTGGATTATGATCCAACCGCTTCTCGCTACTTTATTTCTGGAAAAAGTACACATAAAGGACCGATCGTCAGTAACCGCTACGGAACGGCACGTGCGAATGCGTATCTCATTTTTGAAAATAGTTTAAATCTCCAAAAAATCGAAATCCGTGATCGAGTGGAAGACGGCGATGGAAAATCACACTATGTATTAAATCCTAAAGAAACGCAATATGCTCGTTCAAAACAAGAAGAACTGCAAGAGATCTTCAAGAATTGGGTCATGAATCATTCTCAAGTCCTTGAAGAGCTGCAAGGAATTTACGAAGAGCGATTCAATCGATTAGTACCGAGAACCTATGATGGTAGCTACCTAGAGTTTGAAGGGCTGAATGAACAAATTGAATTGCGACCGCACCAAAAGAATATGGTTGCCAGAATTATTCAAAACGGACGTGGGTTGATGGCTCATGTGGTAGGCGCTGGCAAGACGTTAACGATGATTTCTGCAGGAATGATGATGAAGACTCATGGTTTGATCAAGAAAGCGATGTATGTCGTGCCTAACCACCTGACAGGCGATTTTGGTACCGAACTTTTGCGGTTCTATCCGTCCAAAAAAGTGCTAGTTACAACCAAGAAAGACTTTGAGAAAGCCAATCGGCAACAATTCGTTTCTCGAATCGCTGTCGGCGACTATGATGCCGTGATTATTGGCCATTCTCAGTTTGAAAAAATTGCCTTATCTCCAGAACGCCAACGAAATATGTTAAAAGCAGAAATCAATCAGGTATCTGAAGCAATTGCTGCTTATCAAATGGAGAATGATGTTGATTCCTGGTCGATCAAACAGATGGTTAGTTTTGAGAAAAGGCTCAATGAACGGTTAGCCAAACTGAATAAACAAGACAAGAAAGATGATTTGATTTACTTCGAGGACTTGGGCGTCGATTTTCTGTTTGTAGATGAAGCTCATTTGTATAAAAACCTCTATTCCTACACCAAGTTATCTAATGTAGCAGGGGTCAATGCGTCTAACAGTCTAAGATCCAGTGATATGGAAATGAAAGTGAAGTATATGCTTGAAGAAAATCAGGGTCGTGGTGTTGTTTTTGCGACAGGAACGCCAATCTCTAACTCGATGTCGGAAATGTATACCATGCAAAAATACTTACAACCAGATGTATTAAAAGACTTTGGTGTTTACCATTTTGACGCTTGGGCTTCCACGTTTGGCGAAATCGTCTCTTCACTGGAAATCACGCCTGAAGGAAGTGGCTATCAGATGAAGAATCGTTTTTCTAAATTCCACAATCTTCCGGAACTGATGAGTATGTTTAACTTAATTGCGGACATTCAAACCAAAGACATGCTTAATCTTCCTGTACCAGCAGTCAAAGGAGGGAAAGCACAGATCATTGTCACAGATCCAATTACCTATCAAAAAGATAAGATGGATCAGTTGGCTATGCGTGCGGAAAAAATCAGGAATCGTGAAGTGTCTCCGGAAGCAGACAATATGCTGAAAATCACGAACGAAGCGAAGTTAATGGCACTAGATCCACGCCTGTTAGATGACTACGATGAATCAAAATATGATCCACAAGAATTGAAACAGACCAAAATTGCACGTGCAGCTGAAAAGGTATTTACCATTTGGTTAGAGACAAAAGAACAACGATCGACACAACTTATTTTCTCTGATTCCGGAACGCCAAAACCTGGGAAATTCAATGTTTACGATGAAATAAAGCGTCAGCTGATTGAAAAAAATATACCTGAAAACGAAGTGGCGTTCATTCATGATGCAAAAACCGAAGCGCAACGTGATGCTTTATTTGAGAAAGTCCGAGAAGGTGAAGTCCGTATTCTGATTGGAAGTACCGGAAAAGTTGGGACCGGTACGAATATTCAGGACAAATTGATTGCGGCACACCACGTGGACTGTCCTTGGCGTCCTTCAGATATTGAGCAAAGAGATGGCCGGATTGTTCGACAGGGGAATGAGAACAAAGAGATTCAGATTTATCGTTATGTGGCTAAAGGAACGTTTGATAGTTTCTTGTGGCAGATTCAGGAACAAAAGCTAACGTATATCTCTCAAGTAATGACTGGTAAGGCAATTACTCGAACCGTAGACGAGATGTCTGAAACGGTTCTAGACGCTTCTGAGATCAAAGCCGTTGCGACAGGTAATCCGCTGCTAGCAGACAAAATGCGGTTGGATAATGAGATCACGAAATTAAGAATGTTACAATCTTCGTATTTGAATGAGCGAGAGCTATTGAAACGTTCGATCGATCAAATCTATCCGTCAATGATCAAAAGCGGGGAGCAGCATATGGCCACGCTACAAGAAGACATTCAGCGGTATAAAGACAATGATCCTGACGAGTTTTCAATCGTGATTGATGGCAAAGAATACACAGAAAGATCAAAAGCAGGAGAAGTCTTTGAAAGTGCCACGTTCCTTTATATGCGCTCTCCAGATTTCGTGGAAATCGGTGAATACAAGGGGTTTTCGTTTTCTGTGCGAAAAAGCGAATTAAGCTATGGAAGTTTGCAAGTACGTCTACATGGTAAAGGGCATTACGATTTACTCGTAGATCCTAGCACCCAAATTGGGAGCATTCGTCGGATAGAGAACAAAATCAATCAACTGCCCGAAATGTTACAAGAAGCAGCTGAGGAAGTCCAAGAAACAAAAGAAAAGATGGAAAGTGCTAAAGAACAAATCAAGCAACCATTTATTCACGCTCAAGAATTACAAGAGAAAGTCTTACGCCAACAAGAGATTCAGTCTGAAATAGAAGCCTCTTTGGCAAAGGAAAAAGAACATTCTACCGTAATGGAGAAAGAGGATGGTTTTGAAATAGACACACCATAATTCAATAATTTGATAAAAAAATGCAAAATATCGATTGACACCTCACGCTTAACCGTGTATTATAATAGTATAAACACGGTTAAGCGTGAGGTGTTTAAAGGAGGTATTTTATCGAAATAAAACAAAGAAAAAGCACATAATCTGTTCGAGCAGATTATGTGCAAATCATAGTAACAGCGTTCCGAAAAAACAGTGCTACTACTTCAAATATATCATAAAAACGAGCGATGGGGAATACGTTTCGCCTATGCTCTTGATGGAGGAATAGCATAATGTACGCAGAAAAAGAAAAGATTGAATGGTTACTGTTTGAAAGCGGGATGACGATTAAAGAGGTTCATAAATTAACTGAATTACCAAGGCAAACAGTATCAGATTTGATGAAAAGAAAATCGTCAATTGATGAAATGCGATTCAAAAATGCTGCAAAACTGACAACCCTAGCAGTAGATTTACTTAATCAAGAGAAGAAAGGAAGTACTCTTACCTGATAATTCAACCAATTTTGAATGATATTCAGAAGTAAGAGTAACTATCCTACATAATCTAAGGAGGAACTCTTAATGAATGTCATTTTAAACGAAAAGGTATATGACTTAAAATTTGATCAATACGCAGACAATAACAATGTCGCGATCATGTTAGTCAAACCCAAAAGAGGTAGGATGCGTGAGGAAGAATTAGTTACTACGGCAACCGTAAACACAGATATGGCAATCAGACAAGATTTTGTAGCAATCAAAGGTTGGTCTGAAAATACTGGCGTTGAACAAGCCTTGATTGATGCAGATGTCATTTGCCCAGAAAGACTTGGAGCGATCCGATGTGGTATGGCTGTCGCTTATGTTTATGAACTAACTCCTAAAGCAAAAGAAGCCAAAAAGAATCAACAGTAGAGAAGGGTTTATGGCACAGGAAAACGATTGATCCTGTGCCATATCTCTACATTCACTATGTAAGATCAATAAGGAGAATGCATATGGTAATCGCAAAATGATAGAAAAATTTATTAATTGAGCAGTCAGCAATCCACCGGATTCAAAGAAAAACTGCCCTCTTAGTTTCCGCTAAGAGAGCAGCAAATTATTATGTCTTGTAGAGTATACATGGTTATAAGATCTTTAACAATAAGAAGGTGTTATGACGGTAAGATTTGTCGTTGACTTTTCGTACTATGAGTTATAAAAATTAATATATTCAATATCCTGGGTGAAAGCCAAAACGAAGGAAAATGCAATCGACAAGTTAATTAGCAAATATGACTATATTCATATTCAGAATATTAGAGAATTACTTAATTAAACAAGATAGCATACAGAGAAATAACGGAATTCAAAATGGATTTTTGTCAATTTTTTTTAAAAATTAGAAAACGCTATCTCATTAATGGTAAACTAAACTAGGAAAAAGGAATTATTGTGATGGATGAAAAAGCAAAACAAAAAATAGTAAAATTACTTGCTTTAGCAAATGATGCTAACGATGAAGAATCGATGTCTGCTTTAGCAAAAGCCCAAGAATTGATGCTTCAGTACAATATTGACGAATCGGAAGTATTTAGTTACAAGAAAGAGCAAAAAGCCGAAGCAGTAATCGATGTAGTTATTTATCGAGGACGTCCGCAAAAATGGTTTTACCGATTGGCGTCAATAATTGCTAAGAATTTTCGGGTTCGCTACTATTATGTATCCGGCGCACCGATTGAACTCCATTTTGTTGGAATCGAATCAGATGTTCAAGTTGCACAGATCACATTTGAATACGCCCGTGGAAGTGCCAGCTTCTGTGCAAGACAGTTTTTGCAATTACCGGAAATTCGTCGCAAGTACAAGCGGAAATGGCAGCTAAAGCAAGATTATCTTGAAGGGTATTTGCGGGGGGTATCGGAGACTTTCAGAAAGCAGGTGCTAACAAAAGGTTACGCACTTGCTTTACAAGTGCCAGAAGTAGTCCAGACTGCAGTCAAAGAAATAGGACTTGTTCCTGGGAAAGACATGTCGCATAACGTGAAAGATCGGGAAGCATTTTACTCTGGATATGAAGAGGGAGTACGCTTTACTGATAAAGATAAATTAAGTGTTTAGGATCTCAATGAAAGGAGCGGTTGACTTGTCACAAGAAAGAAAATGTTACGGTGGTCAATGGAAAGTACCGATCACACCTTACAACAAACGCTTATATTGGCCACCAAGTTGGATTGAATGTAACTGTGGTGAACTCGCAAAACAAGTCAGAGAAAGAAAAGGAGATCATTTGTATGCGAATGGGCGTTACTTATGTAACTCATGTCACCGAGAATATGAAATGGTCTATGGGAGAAATCAGTTTATTTTGGTGAATGAGAATGAAGCCTGAAGGGAATCTTATTTTTTTTGAGAATAAGCGAAAGAAACAATGGACAGTCATTGTCTTGAGTCGCTTTTCAAAAGAGCTTATTGGATTTTTGAGTGTGACTGCTGCTACTGAAAATTTATGCTTTACTCAAAAGAAGGAAGAGTTGGGACTATTTACAGAAGCTGAAGCAAATGAAATTCTTGACTCAATTAATGCGTTGAAAGATGAAGAAGATGTGATCCACAAAACAAATGAAAAAACCGGTACTGCAGACTGGATATCCGGAAAGTATTTTGATTTTAAGAAAACAAAAGTTCATTAAGTATATATGTGGTGGAGGTTGTCGAGCAGAAGAATATTATGTGTCTAAGAACAAACAGAGTTATTCGCAATGCGACCTTCAAAAAGGGAATTTAACTTATTTTTTGGAGAATATAAATGAATAAAAAAATTGTATCTTTTTTATGTTTAAATGTCCTTGTTCTATTTTCTACGACCCTGTTTCAATTAAATATACTATGGGAAATTTTTAGCCAACAAGAAGAATTAAAAAATTTAGTCATGATTATTGGTTCTTCATTTATTTTACAAGCTGGAATGTCTCTGGTTGTGGGAATAATTGTAGATTCTTATTCGAAGAAAAAAGTCTTTTTTTTCAGTATTTTTGGATTTATAATAACTGTTGCTGCAAGCTATTTTATTAATATGGATATTCAATGGGCAGTGTTTTACTTAATTTTTACTGCAGTAAATACATTATTTTTAAGATGCTTAGTTTCTGGAGCAGCTGAAATGTTGACAACAGATGAATTCATGAAATACGACGGTATTACAGGATTGTTTAATCAAATACTTATCATTATAAGTAATGTGATTTCAGGTATATTGATTAAGTTTGTAAGTGTAGAGGCAATCTATTTTACTATTATTTTCTTGTTAATTTTAGCTTTGTTTCTAATTTTTTTCTTACCCGTTAAAGATATACAAGGAAATGAGAGTATCAAGGACAATGAGGAAATAAAAGAAAAGATTGAAGGCTCCCTGTTGTTGTTTATTAAGAAAAATATTTTTAAAGATAAGAAAATTGTAGTGTTTATTTGTTTGCTTTTCTTATTAAACTTGGATTATGGATATATACCTAATATCTTACCTTATTATATGTTTAAGTATACGAGTCAAACTTCACCTATTTTCTTATCATTGCTAAAATCTTCTGTTAATTTAGGAGAGATAGTAGCTTCATTTTTTGTTATCCATTATAGAAAAAAAGTATCAAAAATGACAAAAATAGGATTACTAGGATCGGCTATCTGTTTTATGTTACTTCCTTTCAGTAATCAAATGATTTTAGTGAATTTTTTTGTTTTATCGTTCTATGGCTTTTTTGATACACTTACACAACCATTGTTCAGTTATTTTGTTAGTTCAATTGAGCATAAGAATCGTGGGAAAATTCTGGGTATCGTTGATTGTGTTGTTTATTTGGCTGCCCCAATTGGAATGTCATTAGGTAATTTTATTAGTCAATATGGTATGTTGATACTGAGCCTTTCGATAAGTATAGTATTCTTTTGTTCGTATATTTTACTTGTAAAGACGAAGACATATAAAAGTATTGATTTAGCAGGAGATTTGTGATGAATCTTATTCAGGAAAAGTTTTTACAGAATGAGTTAGTTTGGTTGAAATCTCTTTCATGTGAGATTCATTCGATTGAAAATTATATCATTGTTAAAAGTGATTTTTCTCAATCTGAAGATTTCAATTTTATTTTCCCTCGAAAGGTAGTTCAAGAAAAAGACTTATACATGATAATGGATCAATATAAAATAAAGTATCTAAAAATAGCTACCCCTACATTGATTGATTTAAAATTAACTTCAGCAATGACCTGTTTAAAAACGTATGATTTGAATTTTAATGCGAATGCTTCATTATCAAATTTTCGCAAACTTTGTAGTAAGAAAAAAGGAATAAGACTTTCAGCAAATATTCCATGGAAATACAATGATCTACCTAATCGTATATTTTCATCAAATGTAGTTCCATTCACCATTTGTTTCAATCAATATGAAGTTGGACAAGTTTGTTTAGTAATTCTTAAAAGCAATATTGGTATATATGATTTACAGATATATAAAGAATTTCAAAATCAAGGCTTTGGAAATGAATTTTTGGAGGAGCTACTTCTTGTTAAGAATGAATTAGAGATTGGGAATATTTTTATTCAGACCTGGAATCAGAATATAATTGCAAAACAACTATATTCTTCTAAAGGGTTCAATGTAATAGGAAAATATCAATATTATACTTACACAGAAGAGTGTTAATACTGATTGCATTATATTGAAAGAGTGTTCAGAAAATGACTAATTTCTGGACATTCATTTTAGATGCCATAATTGGTGTCATTTTTATTTTTAAATGGCAATTTATTTCCTAATTATATGGCACAATTTGTGAATTGCTAAAAAAATTTCCGAGTGATTATTTACTATCTTTCACAGGTAATTCTTTACAAATCTAAGATATAGTGTATATTTTTAATCAAATTAATTCATTAAAAGTAATAAGGAGGACTGTGAGCTATGAAGAAGCCCAAAAGATTGCAACCTGGAGATACCATTGCAACGATTTCATTATCAAGCGGTTTAGGTGGAGATAGTAATATACTATGGCGCTATAATCAAGGAAAAAAACAATTAACGCATTTGGGATTTAATGTAATTGAATTGACTCATTCTTTGAGTGGATCAGATTTCATCTATTCGCATCCAGAGGCTAGAGCACAAGATTTACATGATGCTTTGCTCAATCCCGAAATCAAGGGAATTATATCAATAATAGGTGGGGAAGATAGTTATCGTATCTTTGAATATTTGGATTTAAATATTATAAAAAACAATCCTAAAGTATTTATTGGCTATTCAGATTCAACAAGTATCCATCAGATGTTTCAGTTAGCAGGAGTAGTTTCATTCTACGGTACATGTGTCCTGGTTGATTTTGCCGAAAATGGTGGCATTTTTAATTTTACAAGATCTTGTTTTGAAGACGTTTTAATGAAAGAATACTCTACCTACACTTATCCATGGCGCACAAAATGGACAAGTGATGTAATTCCTTGGGATTTTGAGAATAAAGAAAAACAAAGGGTGTCTTATCAAGATATAGGCCCAATTGTTTTACAAGGATCTGGCACAATCAAAGGACGAATGCTTGGTGGATGCCTTGAAGTGTTGGCGATGTTAAGAGGAACAGACTTATATCCTTCTAGAGACTTGTTTAAAGATGGTATTTTATTACTTGAAACTTCAGAAGAATATCCCGCACCTGAAATTGTTGAGCGAGAATTGCGCACAATGGGAGTAATGGGGAACTTATCATTACTTAACGGGATTTTAGTCGGAAAACCACAAGATAACCGATATTTTAAAGAGTATCAAACATCAATAAAAAAGATTATGAAAGAATTTAATCTGGAAAGATTACCCATTTTATATAATTGTAATTTTGGACATACAGAACCAAAATGGACGCTTCCTCTAGGGGGATATGCGCAGCTCGATTTAAATAAAAAGATAATAACCTTGTTAGAAAGTCCAGTATCCTAATTGTTAATAAAATCTATTAAAGTATAGTAACTTATAAGATGTCGATATGGAGTGTTCAGAAAATCTTGCCTTTCTGGACACTTCATTTTTTGATGTAATTTCTAGGAAATCTCCCTTCAGATGTGTTCATAAACCCATAACAAAATCTATGTTCATTTATTGCCCCGATATAAAGTTATGGTACAATGATTTTAAGACTAAGGGGGGATTTTTTTGAAAGTTGGATATGCACGTGTTTCAACTGGTTTACAAAATTTAGATTTGCAAGAAGATAGTCTGAAAAATTTTGGTTGCGAAAAATTATTTACTGATTATATGAGTGGAGCAAAAAATAATCGACCTGGTTTAGAAATGGCAATCGATTTTGTACGAGAAGGAGATACGATTGTCGTTTGGCGTTTGGACCGATTGGGTCGGAATATGGAAGATCTGATTTCTATTGTCAATCGATTGAATGAACGTGGTGTAAGTTTCCATAGCCTTCAGGAAAATATTACAATGGATAAATCTAGTTCAACTGGCCAGCTGATGTTTCATTTGTTTGCGGCTTTTGCAGAATTTGAGCGCAATCTAATTCTAGAACGATCGGCTGCTGGGAGAGAAGCTGCTCGAGCAAGAGGTCGTTTTGGTGGTCGTCCTGAGAAATTGGATGCCCAAGATTTAGAACTGTTAAAAACATTAGTTGACAGTGGTACCCCCATTAAAGCAATTGCCGAACGTTGGAAGATTTCAAGAACGACTATTTATCGCTATTTAGAAAAAATGGAGGATAAAAATGGAAAGACAAACGCTAGCTAGTTTTTCTGACCACCAAAGAGAAGAAGCTCTGAAAAAATATACGATTATTGAACCTTACCTTAAGAAGCAACAAGGAATAAAAGAAATATCCTTAGAAAATGAAATACCAATTCGAACACTTTATCGTTGGGTAGATAACTTTGAAAAAAATGGACTAGTCGGCCTAATTAGAAAAGTACGATCTGATTTTGGACAACTAAGAATATCAGAAGAGGTTTCTCAAATAGCACAAAAATTCGTTTTAAAGCACAAAAAAATTAGTACGAAAACTTTATATAGAAAAATTGTTCTTTATTGTAGTGAACATAAAATAGATCCCCCTAGCTACGCTCAAATTTATAGATTTAGAAAAAGCATGCCGAAAAGCTTAATTAAATTGGCCTATGATGGCGATAAAGCTTACAAAGAAAGCTATGATTTAATTACAATAAGAGAAGCAAGTAGACAAAATCTGGCAAGCAGATCATACTTTGCTAGATATTCATTTACTTGATGAAAAAGGAACTATTAATCGTCCTTGGTTAACCATCATATTAGATGAATACAGTCGTGCTGTTGCTGGCTATTATTTAAGTTTTACTCCTCCTTGCGCAATAAATACTGCTTTAACCTTACACCAAGCCATTTGGTCGAAAAAGGATCCCTTATGGCCGATTTGTGGGATCCCAGAAAAGTTTTATACGGATCACGGAAGTGATTTTACTTCCAAATTTATGGAGCAAGTTGCAATCGATTTAAGAATCAACCTTATTTTTTCAACCGTTGGAGTTCCTCGAGGAAGAGGGAAAATTGAACGCTTTTTTCAAACAATTAACCAAATGTTCTTAGAAAACTTACCCGGCTATATAGGAAATATAGATGGTGAAGGGTTATTAACAATTCATGACTTTAAAGAGAAACTACATTGTTTTCTGATTAAGGAGTACAACCAAACGCTCCACTCCTCTATTAAAAAAGCACCCGCAAAAAAGTGGAATGATCATCTATTTTTACCTAATATGCCTCAGAGTTTAGAAGAACTCGATTTATTGTTATTAGCGATTCCAAAATCTAGAAAAGTCCATCAGATGGTATTCATTTTCAAGGATTTCGCTACACAAATCCTAACTTGGCTGCTTTTGTAGGAGAATCCGTTTTAATTCGTTATACCCCAAATGATTTAGCTGAAATCAGAGTTTTTTACAAAAACCAATTTCTTTGCACAGCGATTTCTCCAGATCTTTCAACTTATGAAATTAGTATGCCCGATCTTATTACTGCTAGAAATAAACGGAAAAGATTATTAAAACAAAAATTGAATGCTCCGAGTACCATAGATTTCTTAATTGAAGAGAAAAAGACGGAAGAAAGTATTAAACCTCCTAAAAAATCAACTTTAAAGAGGTATTATAATGAATAAACAGTTTATCGAAACAAAAGAATATAAACGATTCGCAGAATTTTGTGACGCATGCATCAAATACAAATATATTGGGATTTGTTATGGAGCGCCAGGTGTCGGGAAAACGCTCTCTTCCAGATATTATTGTCATTGGGACACTATAGAACCACAGATTGTCTTTCGCCGTGGAGTTGACATTGGAAAAGATGCGACAGATGAAATACTAACGGCCAACAAACTATTTTATACAGCTCCAGCAGAAAAGATGACTCGTGTCAGCTCAGATATACATACACTAGCAACTAGAACCAATTTAGTTAGAACAATGCATTTAGTTCATAAATACAATCAAAAAGAAACCTATGCTTCAAATTCTTATGAAGGAATTGATCTCATTATTATTGATGAAATTGATCGCTTAAAATTACAACACTTAGAACAATTGAGAGATATTTATGACAAGAATGACTTAGCATTGGTTCTTGTTGGTATGCCTGGTATTGAAAAAAGATTGTCTCGTTATCCGCAATTATACTCGCGCATAGGATTTGCCCATGAATTTGATAATCTTAGTAAAGACGAAACACACCATATTTTGGAATATAAATGGGCAGATTTAGGGATAGAGATAAAATTAGAGGACTTTTCTGACTATGAAGCAATCACAACAATCATTAAGATTACGAAAGGGAATTTTCGGCTTATTCATCGTTTATTTGCGCAAATTGATCGTATTTTGAGAATCAATCAACTAGATCAAATTACTGTGGAAGTAGTTGAAGCAGCGAGAGATAGTTTAGTAATCGGAATATAAAAAAACTCTCCTAATGTGGAGAGCATCTGCCATATATCGATTAAAATTTTTGCCATTTAAAAATGACATTATATTTATGTCTAATTAGGGTACACTTTAAACATTCATTTGTACTTTGAATTATAAAAGCTAAATAGTTTATAATAGAAGAAAAAGAATGGAGTGTCGATTTCCTAGATTGAAAAGAAAAGATAAGATAAGTACTATAGACTATTACATTTGACAGCTGAGGCAGGATGGTTGAATTGCCCAGAAATTGTAAAGGAAATTCAAGCGATTGGGTCAACTATTTCTGATGGAAGAGCGTTTTTCATTACCTAGTAATTTTTGTATACAATCATATACAAAAGTGTGCAAATTTCTGGTTGTGTGTTACAATATACTAAATAAAGGGAGGGATTATCATGGCAACTATTCGAGTCGATGATGAATTAAAGAATGATGCAGACAAGATGTTCGATGAAGTTGGAATGAACACATCTACTGCAGTAAAAATATTTCTAACTAAGTTTGTTAAAACTGGTAAATTTCCGTTCGACATTGAAACAGTTTCATATCAACCTACGAAGGAAACTTTGCAAGCTTTTAAAGAAACTAAAGAAATAATTGAAAAAAGTGACTTGTCTAACCAAGAAGATTTAAACGATTATTTTACTAGAATGAAAAAAGAAGCATTTGAGGAAGAGCATGCTGAATTATAGGACGACGAAACAGTTTGATAAAGATGTTAAAAAGTTAATTAAGCAAGGTAAACCAATAAAGAAATTACAAGTCGCTATGGAATTACTTATTAATGAAGAAGAACTAGGTACTGAGTACAAACTTCACCCGTTAGAACCAAAAAATCTCGTTCCTAAACGCTGGGATATACATATAGGTGGTCGAAATAGTGACTGGGTGCTTATCTTTTACTATTATGATAATACAATCATTTTTGAACGTACTGGTAGCCATTCGGACCTATTTAAATAGTTTTTGTTCAAATTTTTTTCATAATTGTTTGCTATGCTATACTTAGATCTGCGTAATTAGACTTGCGCTGCCCGTTATTGAAGTTTCAGGCAGCGCTCTTTTTGGGGGATCGATAATGGAAGAAGAAAAAATATTTGCAAAGCGCTGGCAATTGGCTTCAAGTGAACAAAGAGCAAGATACAGTAATTTGATGTTCTCCTACCCCACCGTTGATTGGACCTACAAAGAAAAGAAGTATTTGCTTTGGTTGTGCCAATTAGATATAGATATCTTTGAGACGTTTGAAGTAATCTTAGATAAAATGGCTCTATAATTTATGGCTCTTTGTCAATAAGGACTGATGAGTTGTGCAAAATCAAATCTGGGTCAGAATGAACCACATTCTGGCTCAGATTTTTTGTTATCTTACATTGATTAATTGATTGATCAAAAAGATTCTAATTCTCATGTTCTCAAATGATTTAAATCCGTAGGATACTCGTTTCATTGTCTTTATGTGGGTATTCTTCGCTTCTATTTTTCCATTGGAATAAGGATAGATCATTGCGTTGATGATGCCTTCTTCATAGGTCAGAAGGTTTTGAAGCTTCTCCCGAAAGCCGTCATCTAACGTTTCGGGAAGTTCTGCCAATATGGAGAAAAATAAGTCAGGGTCTTTGTCTCGAAAGGCTTCAACTAATTCATGAAAAAAGGGATACGCCTCCTTCGGGGGCGTAGAAAACTCAAGCAATCGATCAATCATCATTGCTTCAGTAAGAAATGGGTATTTTGGTGCTCGGAAACTTTTCCATGTTTTGTATTCATAATGGTTGATGTTTGCACGATTTTTTAGCAAAAAGCGCCAGTTCTTTTTCAGTTTTTCTGCCTGGCTTTTCTGTCCGGCTTTACGAAGTTCATTCATTTCACGGATACGCAACTCATTGAACGCTTGATTCATGTGTTTGACAATATGAAACCGATCAATCACTACTTTCGCATTTGGCAGAACACGTTTGGTGAGCTGGAAGTAGGCGGCGTTCATGTCTGTCACCAAGAATTCTACTTCTTCCGGATTGGTACAACCTAAGAAATAGCTTGTTAATCGAGGTAATTTACGCGTAGGCAAAACATCTATTAATTTTCCTGTTTCGCCATCTGCGCAAATAAAGCTCATTTTATCTTCTATGGAAGCATGCGAACGAAATTCATCAACCATCAATACTCTGGGGAGAATCTTCTTAGATTGCTTTGGTAAATAGCTTTTAAACTTTTTCAATGTACGAATAACGGTGGTCAAAGATACCTGACAGCTTTTCGCAATAAAAGATAAAGATACTTTTTCAGTCAGTAAAGAAGCAATTTTATATCTAACATGATTTGCGATTGAATGTCTGGGTTGGACAAAATAACTTTGAGCAGTCCAATGGGTTCGGCAGTTTTTACAGGTATAGCGCTGCTTTTTTAGGCGCATAACCAAAGGCATATGATTGTATTGTTCAAAACGGACAATCGTTTCCTTCTTCCCATTTTTCACTATAATTGCTTTCCCGTTTCCATCTACCACAGTAGAACCACAACTTCTACAAGCACGAGGAGTAGGCGAGAGAACAGCATCGACGACCAACGTCTTTTTCTTCTGAAGGGTCTCGTAAGAGACCTCTGTAATCATCAAATCTTTCTCTATTATTCTCAGCATTTTTTTGATAGAATTATTCATATAGCATATCGTCCTCCCAGTTGTTTATTTTGTGGTGATTTAATCATACTAGAGAACGATATGTTTTTTAATACCTAAAGTAAAAAGCCCTAGAAGGGCTCACCACTCGCTAGCCCCTTAAAAGGGGCTTTTTAAATGACCACCAACCGCTCACAGCCCTATCTCTCTTTAACTATTTAAATGGATCTACATACTCTTGTTTACTTATACTATCTCTTATTCGATCATCTGCTTCTTGTTCTCGAATATATTTTTCAATTGTTTTTTGATTTAACCCACCCGTACTCACGTAGTATCCTTTGGACCAAAAGCTTTTATTCCCATACTTATATTTCAAATTCACATGTTTTTCATGGATTAAGGTTGCACTTCGTCCTTTTAAGTAGCCCATAAAACTAGAAATACTAATCTTTGGTGGTATTCTTACTAACATATGAATATGGTCAGGCATGGCATGAGTTTCAATGATTTCAACATCTTTCATCTCACACAATTTTCTTACTATCTGACCAATACTTACTCTTAACTTTCCATAAATCACTTTTCGTCGATACTTCGGGGTGAAGACTATGTGATACTTACAATTCCATTTGGTATGTGCTAAACTTTTATCGTCGTTAGACATAAAAAAACTCCTTTCGATCTGATATGCGGTTGGTAGCCACTATTAGTATATCGAAAGACAAACTATATTAAGTCAAGCACAAAATGAAAAGTTTGAATAACGTAGTTTTGACATTATTTGAAGGCATGACAAAGAACCCTTAGGCAAAGGGGATTTTTGAAAAGATCAGTTAACAATCATTTTCTGCTCCTCATAAGGCTTATTATCTTTCAGTAGTTGATAAATGATTCGTACCAGTTTTCGAACAACATGACTGATTGCGACATTGTAGTGTTTTCCTTCTGCTAGTTTTTTCTGGAAATAGACACGCATAGACAGAGACCAAATAGACATGAGTCTGGCGGCTTCATGCAATGCCCAGCGAAGCTGAGAGGAACCTCGTTTGACCATTCGACCAGTTTCAGTCTGATTCATTCCAGACGTAGAGATGGAAGGTTCTGCGCCTGCATAGGCAAGCAATTGATTCGGCGATCGGAAATTATTAATATCTCGAATTTCGGCGAGAATGACACTCCCTAATTTAAAACCAATGCCAGGAATCGTTAAAATAGGTGAATCGATTTCACTCATTAATCGAGCAACTTCCTTCTCGGCTTTGTCTCTCATAGTTGTAAGGTACTGAATGGCATCAATAGTTTGAAGGAGTTCAAATTCTAACGCTGGCGACTCTTGACCAATAGAGGTTTGCGCGAGTGCTTTGAGCTTGACGGCCTGTTCTTTTCCAAAGTGACCTTTTGAGTGCGTTGAAATGAGATTGGTCAACTTCGTTAAGTGTGCATTTCCTAATTTTCTAGCAGAGGGGTATTCTTTTAAGATTGCGTACACATAGGATTGGTACTTTGCGGAAGAAGAACCCAAAGAAGGTGCTAATTCTGGAAAGAGAATATCTAAAATGCGTGTGTAGTTCACTTTTTTTCGAGTACAGTCCTCTCTTAATCTAGCTGTGTGTCTGGTTAAATATTTCAGCTCAATCATTGAGGGGTTCGCACTAAATGATTGTTTATCAAGATCTGCTCGTAATTTACGAGCGATCGTCATGGCGTCTTTTTTATCGGTTTTGGTTTTTCGTAAGCTTTGATTTTTGGCAAATTCTTTAATTAAGTATGGATTATAGCTATAAGTTGGGTACCCTTGCGTCCGAAGGAAGCGTAAGATATTAAAGCAATAATGACCGGTATCTTCTAAGGCGATTTGAATCTCTTCGCCGGTTGTTTTCTGCAAATTGGCAAGCGTCATTTGAAGCTTCGTAAAGCCTTCACGATTATTTTCAATCTGAAGATGACGGATAAAAACCGTTCCTTCAGTATCAATGATCGCTAAGTCATGTTTGTGCTTGGCAATATCTATTCCAACGTACAACATAAGGACCACTCCTGACAGATAAAATTTACGCTATGCTCCACTTACTCTTTGCCTATGTAACCTTGTGATCAATCAAGCGTCACGAACAGATGTCATGCGCTAACAAACTTATTAACAATGTGACAAAGAGCTGTGGCCAGAGCCTTTCGACAACAGTATTCCAAAGGAATCTGGTGGAGGTTATACTAGTCCATAGCGTCTAGCTCAATTATAGACAAAATAACAGCTAGTTAAAACGGAATAGCTGATTAATTGAGTATCTTAAATATACAAGGAGTTTTTTATCGCTAAAGCTATTTCGTCCACGCGTAGAAACGCGCGGTTTTTTTGTTTCGTACGCTACGCGAACGAAACTGACTAAAGTCAATAAATGAAAATGGGACTGAAGAATCAATTCTGATTCATCAGTCCCATAAATTATAGAGCCAGAAAGAGCGTATGAAGGAGATTAGTCATTTTCGTGAAGGACCAGCTGTAGCGCAACAAATGCAGCAACAATTGAGTATTAACCGATAAACGTATGAACACAAATGTGTTTACGCGCGTTTGTGTTCATGTTATAATTAAATCAGAAATGAAGGGAGTGGCAGAATGTGGCAACTATAACTGTACGTGTTTCAGATGAAGAAAAGATGTTTCTAGATCATATGGCCAATTTTGAAGGAAAAAGCTTATCTGACTTAATGAAAACAAAGACGCTAGAATCTTTAGAAGATGCATATGATGCTTCAATCGGAGATCATGCCTATGAAGAATACCTGAAAGATAAAAAATCTAATCCATTATCTAAGTTATTAGAAGAATATGGATTGGTGGATTAGTGATGACGTATTCTTTAGAAACGACGACTCGCTTTGACAAACAACTAAAAAAATTGGATCGCTTTGAAGCAATCACCATTTTAAAATGGTTATCGAAGAATATTGATGGCACAAGTGATCCAAGGAAAACAGGAAAAGCTTTAGTCGGTAATCATGCTGGAAAATGGCGCTATCGAATTGGGAACTATCGCGTTATCGTCAAAATAGATGAAGATCAAATGCTCATATTAGCATTGGAAGTTGGTCACCGGAGAGGAATATATTCGAAATAAGATGCCTACAAATGATTTACAAGGATCTTTAGATAGAAACGAGGATCTAGACACAAATTATTCGCCTTTTGATGAGGATTTGCCTTTCTAGCTTAACTTAGAAGAGTGTGGTATACTAAAAACGAAAAGAGGAGTTGCGCTAACAACTCCTCTTAGGGATAGCACCGTTTAAGTCGGTGGCATAGTTGAATCAGTTACAAAGAATAACCGTTAAATTGGCCAAAGTTTATGATACGGTTATTTCTTACGATTAGTCAATAGTTAAAAGAAACTTTTTCCTTAGGTGGAACTAGTTTCTTTTTTATTTACTTTCTCATAAAAAAGAGCATAACAAATAACTTTTCACCCTTATATTAAAAATTTTAATGCGTTATGGCCTTCTCATAGTCATACAGGACATCTTGTTTAATTGCATGAAAGATTCTTTTGAGTGGGAAATCCATTTCTGAAGTATACACGCTTGTTCATCATATAAAACCATATAACTTTTCTCCAGTTTCATTTGATTTTGAAAGGAAGAATTAAATTGACAATCTATTTTAGATTATCAATTTAGAAATAGGAACTTCTCTAGGTTCTAGGACATTTTTTTGTTTTGAGATAAAAAGCCAAACAAAGACGAATCTGTTGATGTGTTATATATGTAATATAAATCTATTTGAAGGGGAGTTTGTGTTGTGCAATAGCTTTTTACAAAAAAATGCAGCCGAAAGTGCAGAGTTTTGCTGCAACTAGTTTTTTCCTTCAATATGATTTAGATAATGAATTTTTCAACCTGAAACTTTCGCCTTTAAAGCTGATAATGTGAGCGTGATGGATTAGCCGATCAACGAGAGCAGCTGTTAAGCGAGAATCCATAAACACTCGATTCCATTGACTGAATTCTAAATTAGAGGTAATAATAATGCTCTTTTGCTCATACCAATCTGAAATCAGTTGAAAGAGCAGTTCAGCTCCTTCTTTCGTCAATGGTAAGTACCCCATTTCATCAAGAATAATTAATTCTGTTGTTTCGAATCGCTTCTTGAAACTGGCTAGCTGTTGTTTTTTTAAGGCACTCTCTAATTGTTCAACGAGATTGTTTACTCGGAAAAATTTGGTTGAAACACCTTCACTACAGGCTTTTCTCCCTAATGCGATCGCTAGATGCGTTTTCCCTGTACCAGGAGAGCCAACACAAACAATGTTTTCTTGCCTTTTTAGAAAATCAAGAGAGACAAGGGTCGCCTTATCTAGATGGGCTGGTAGAAAAATATCTTCGTGCCATTCATAGTTCTTTAGCGATTTTGGTACAGGAAATTTGGCTAATTTTTCCATCCGTTCTAATTTGATCTGCTGTCTGGTCTCAAGCTCTAAACGGAATAAATCGGTAATAAATTGTTCTGGAGCTTCGAAAGAAGCTCTTGGTAAGTTCGTGATGATATGGCTTAATCGAAGCTTTTTGCAATAATCTTCTAGCGTCTGTCCAGTCATTTTTGCACGCCTCCTGATTTTGTTAATGCATCATAGTTTGACCAATTCACATCAAAGTCAGAGGGGGCATCTTCTTGAACAACTAATTCGTAAAATTGTTCATTAATTTGTTGGATATCATAGGTCGCTAATAAACTTAGTAATTGTTTTATCTGGAATGGCAACAGTTTTTTTGACAAATTTTATAAGGTGCAGAACTTCCTTCCGTATGCTATTCCGATTGTCCTTGACAATGAGCCTCCTCGGATGTGACGATCTTCGGCAGGAGCTAACAGTTAAAGTTAGACTGCCTCGCTAGCGTTAGCACATCCGAGCTCATTATCAAGGATTCGCTGCGCCAATCTCTGGTTACGGTAACCAACCGGTGTCTCGTAGCCAAGTGTACCGTGCAACCGAAGGTGGTTCCACCAATTGACATAGTCAAATAACTCCAAATCCAATTGTTGTAAGGTTTCAAATGTGTATTGATAGACAAATTCTACTTTCAACGACTTATAAGTTGATTCAGCTACGGCATTATCAAAAGGACAGCCTTTATGACTCAATGATCGATTGATGTCAAAAGTTGTTAATAATTCATCAATAGCTTGGTTATCAAACTCTTTTCCACGATCAGTATGAAAAATCTCAACCTCTGTCAGAGGTTGTTTGATACGGCTAAATGCTTTTTTTACTAGAATGGCATCTTTATGTTCTCCACAAGAATAGCCGAGAATTTCTCGATTGAACAGATCCAAAATGAAACAGATATAATTCCATTTTTTCCCGACTCGTACATAAGTCAAGTCTGTTACGATCGCTTCTAATGGGTTGTCTCTTAAGAATTTACGATTCAATACGTTTGTCGTTTTGGCTTCATTGCAAGTAGAATGATGTACTTTAAAATAAGCAACAGTATAGCTCGATTTTAATCCTCTATTTTTCATGATTCTACTAATTTTTCGTCGGCTGATCCGAATGCCTCGTTTTGATAAGGCTTTTTTTATTTTTCTTGAGCCGTAGGCCTTTCGGCTGCGGATAAATTCTTCAGCGACTACTTCTTCAAGTTCTGATTCGTCTTTCTTTGGTTTTGATTGATAATAATAGGACTGACGTGATAGACCTAATATTCTGCACATCGCTGATATAGGGTAAAGATGCTTATTCGCATCGATTACTTGTCTCTTCGTCCGAATATCAGCGCTGCTTGCTTTAAAATATCATTTTCCATTTCTAATTGCTGGTTTCTTTTACGTAGTTCTAACAATTCTTTTTGTTCAGGCGTAAGATTATCTTTTCCTTTGAATGAACCACTCGTTTTAGATTGCTTTACCCATTTGTCAAATGCTGAAGCCGTTAGTTCATATTCTCGAATGATTTCTACACGTGGCTTTCCAGCTAAGTAAAGATTGACGATTTGTTGCTTGAATTCTTGTGAAAAAGTTCTTCGTGTTCTCTTAGACATAAAAATTCCTCCTGGTATGTTTTCTTCTAGTCTACACACCTTAATTTTTCTGTCTAGTTAATTGTAGCCTATCCATATCCGTCTGTATTTAAGGTGATTATTATCAATTGCTAGATAATTTTGAAGGCGTGCAGGCAAGTACTTCCAATACCTCGAATAACTAACGACATTCAATTTATTACTCCATTGTTTCAAGATATCACTCCATGGGATCAATCGTTTTTTGTTCATATAGGGGCGATATTCGTTCATTAAGAGGTCTCCATGAGGCGTAAGAACTTTAAATTTATTCCAAGTCAAAACAACGGTCAATTGAGAATATCCATATGCTTTAGGAATATGAATAACCGTTTGATCCAATTTCATTTCGTGATAACGATTTAGTTTAGCTTCTACTTCTTTAAAAATTGGGTAATCCTCTTGGGGAAGAGAATGTAACGCCTTGTTTTCTTTCTTCCACAAATCTTCGATTAATTGATGTTTCGAATAATGCGTCCTTTTTCGATCTGTTTTCAATTGTTCTTCAAGCTGCTTATTTAGGGACTCAAAAGAGTCCATGATTGGCGAAGTCGAGAAGAAATTGTATCGGACATAACCCACTTTATTTTCGACATGTCCTTTTTCATGCCCACTACGTGGGTTACAGACTTGAACATCACAACCATAATGAATGGTGAAACGTAAGAATTCATCGGTTAGTTGTGCTTCTTCAAATTTTGATTTTGTTTTTTTCACCGCTGGAGTTAAGTTATCTATTCTGATCTTTTTTGGAACACCGCCGCATTGATCAAATAGTTGCTTTAATGCTTCCAGGAAACACTCTTGGTTTTGAGCTGGCATGGCACTTGCGAACGTCGCATTACTATAGGGAAATGACATGATAAGAAGTTGTATGTCTTTCATGTGATCTTCGTGCATGACTTCCATTGTTCCAAAATCGACCTGTGCTTCTCCGATCGGATGATCAAGGCGATCGACAGCTTTGTAATTCGTTTCGTCGTACCGCTGTTTTTTCCATTGAGAAATATAGACGCAAACTGTTCGATAGGAGCCAGGGAAACCCAAAGGTTTCAATTGTTCATAGATAGCTTTGGCAGTTCTACGGAGTTTTCTACGTAAGCGTAGGTCTTCTTCTAGCCAACTACCGATAATTTCTCCCCAGCCATCATCCATCATGGATTTATTTTTTCGAGTAGGATCCGTAATGAATAGCTGATCACTGTCGGCGTATTTTTTCGCTGTTCGCCAATTGATATTCATTGCTTTTCTTATCTGATCAATTGACTGATCACGATTATTTCTCAAATGTTTTATCGTTTTAATATCATCCAAAGTTAACAACCTTTCTGTACCTCCATCACTAAGTCACTAAAACTTATGATGGAAGGAAACTAGTTCGCAGTCAAACTGCTGCATAGTTGTGTACTTTCGGCTGCATTAGTGTGTAGTTAAATTCTGCCACAAACAGGAGTTTTATCATGAAAGAATTTTAAAAACTAAACGAACAAGAAATGAAACAATTAATTGGAGGATATAGCTCAAAAGATTGTCTATAATATATCGGTAAAGGAATAGGGACTATTAATAAAAAAGAAATACTATATCAAGGAGAAATGTTAAAATTAATTGGCGGAAAAATTAGCTGGTGAAGCGTCGGTGATTCCTGTGCTGGCGGTTTTATAATTGGTGGGGCTCTTGGTGGAGGTTGTCTGATGGGAGCCATAGGAAGTAGTTGGGATCAATGGTAAAAGCATTGATTTTCTTTGCTTTAATCTCTTTAATTGTCTTAGGTAACTATCTAAAAAAGAAAGATTTGCCTTCGAAAAAGAAATTGATTGTAACAATTGTCACAGCAATCTTTCTGATTATCTATGATTTTTTCTGGGACATTTTCACTTGATAGATAATGTCATTTATGTTTTGAGGACAGAATAAATAAATTCATTTGCATTATGGTTTTATCTTGAGACATTCTGTGATGCAGATTTTTATTATATTTAGTTAATAATTCAAATTAATGGGAAAAATTTAGAGATAATATGAAGTAACCTCTCCTAGATTGTCAAGTCAAGTAGTTAAACACATAATAATTTCTGGAAACAAAATTATTAATAGGTTATTACCCCATAACAATAAGAAAGTCAACGTGGAAAATATAATCTATATCGGAATGGACAGCATAAGGAAATGTTTAAAAATATAGGAAAGTAACTTCCGAAAATCTTTGAGAATGGAGCGAGAAAAATAATAAAAAAGATACTACTGTTAGCAATGAAGTATTGAAAAATTCTTTGTCGTTTATTAAAATTGAGATAATATATCATAATCAAACCAATTAAAATAGTGAAGTACTTTTCTTGGGATATTTGTCTGAGGTGACGAACATATATAGTAAGGGTGGGAGAAAGAAACTCGAAAAATAAATAATTGAAAAAAAGATTAAAAATTTTTTAAATGCAAGATTTTTTTAATATAAAATTTATACTATCTCTTGTAAGTCTATTTTTAAAGTAAATCCTACATAGCAATTATAATATCTTAAGCTAAAATATTGGAGGAAATGTAGTGAAAAAAACAAGTAAATTATTATCTGCTCTTCTTTTATTAGGTCAAGTTGTTGGCTATACTCCTGCTGTCTTCGCAGATGAAAACCAACCAACTGTAACAGCAAAACAATCAACGACCTTAAATACAGAAGATTCTACAATTGTGGAAGAAACAACAGCTGATTCTTCAGTTGTTGTACAATTTGATCAACAACGGGGTGAATCAACAGATCAACCAACTGATTCTACAACAGACAGTTTACAACCAATGGATCCGAAACTAGAGACAAGCACTCCTGATACGACAGATTCTAGTCAACCAGAAAATAATACACAAGAACCAACCAAGCCTTCTGAAACGGAAACTGCGGAACACCCAACAACGAAACCTAGTGAAACGGGCAATCAAGGGGTGTTACACTCAACGAAGCCGACGGAAGTAATTCCATCACAACAAGTTAAGGCGCAACATTTGACAACAGAACAACAGAATCAACCAGAAGTACAAACACAGAAAACCATGGAGGAAGAGTCAAAAGCGCATCATCAAGCACCGACAGCACCGATTCAAGAATTAGTGCCTTTTAGCAAACAAGATAGCGAAGTAAACATTCACTTTGAAAAAGATGAATCAGTAGAAAGCTTTATTCGTAAGATTGGGGAATCTGCTCGTAAAATTGGACAAGAAAAGGATTTGTATGCTTCTGTTATGATTGCACAAGCGATTTTAGAATCGGCAAGTGGTCAGAGTCAGTTAGCTAAAGCACCGAATTATAATTTGTTTGGCATTAAAGGCACACACAAAGGAAAAGGCGTCTCTTTTTCGACACAAGAAGATTTAGGAGATGGTACGCTTTACACTACTCAAGCAACTTTTCGGCGGTATGAGAACTATGAAGATAGCTTAAATGACTATGCGCAACTGTTGAAAGAGGGCTTAACAGGAAATAGTCATTTCTACGAAGGTGTTTGGAAAACGAATGCGAAAACCTATCAAGAAGCAACAAAATTTTTGACTGGACGCTATGCGACCGATACTAGCTACTATAAAAAATTGAATAGTTTAATCGAAACCTATGATCTAACTACGTATGACAAAGAAGTAACAGGGCCACAATTAAGTAAAGAAGGGTATATTGCACCAGTCAAAAACTATACGATTTCTAGTGTGTTTGGTATTCGTGGTGACGAATTTCACCGTGGAATTGATTTAGCAGCTGCACAAGGCGAACCGATTGTTGCAAGTAAAGCAGGGACTGTCATTAAAGCAGAGTTTCATCCTTCTTGGGGGAATTATGTAGCCATTGAGCATGAAGATGGTATAACAGCGTTATATGCCCACCAACAAGAATATCAAGTCAACGTTGGTGACAAAGTAGAACAAGGTCAAATCATTGGCTATGTTGGCTCAACAGGAAATAGTACGGGTCCACATTTGCATTTTGAACTTTGTTTAGACAATACACTCTCTCAATCACAATTGTTTGATCCAGAAACAGTCTTATTCTAAGGAATAAGGTTCTTTGTCAATAAGGACTGATGAGTTGTGCAAAATCAAATCTGGGTCAGAATGAACCACATTCTGGCTCAGATTTTTTTGTTATTGACTTTAGTCAGTTTCGTTCGCGTAGCGTACGAAACAAAAAAACCGCGCGTTTCTATGCGTGGACGAAATAGCTTTAGCGATAAAAAACTTCTACGGTTTGACAGATCAAATCCAGACCAAGAAATTGAAGAAAAAATGTTTGAAATTCGCAAAGAGCATAAAGAGTATGGCTGTCTTCGACTAAAAAAAGAATTAGAGAATCAAGGGATTCATGTCAATAAAAAGAAGATTCAACGTCTGATAAAAAACTAGGTATCGAAGTAAAGACTTACACTCGAAAATCTCGACGGTACAATTCTTATCGTGGAAAGGTTGGTACTGTCACCCAAAAATTACAACTGATACCACAGAGTTTAAGTATTATGAAGTAGGCACCACAGGTATCATTCGTCAAAAAAAACTGTATTTAGATCTTTCTATAGATCTCTACAATAGTGAAATTCTATCTTATCGGATTTCTGAAAAACCAAACGCACTAGCCATAATGGAAGGATTAGAAGAAGCAATCCAGATAACAAATGATTGCCCTTTTCGTAGAACCTTCCATTCAGATCAAGGATGGGCCTATCAAATGAATGCGTATAAAAATAAATCGAAGCAGCATAAAATCTTCCAGAGTATGTCTCGTAAAGGGAATTGTTTAGATAACTCACCTAAGGAAAACTTCTTTGGTTTATTAAAGCAAGAGATTTTTCATGGGGAAGTTTATCGGAGTTTAGATGAATTGTAAATAAAAATTGACCAATATATCTAGTATTACAACCATAAACGCATCAAAAAGAAATTAAATTGGCGAAGTCCGGTTCAGTTTCGAGAAGCTGTAAAAACAGCTGTCTAACAGTTAATTTTATCGTACAAAAAAGGAGTGAATTTCTCCACTCCATACAAGTTTAACTTTTTTTGGTCATTACGGTAAACTGTTGTTTTATTTCCCATAAAATTTTCTCATATTTTCTGTATAAGAAATAGTTAACCATGTATTTTGAACCAATACTCATCTTGTTTACATAGATAACCAGTTAGTATCAGAAAGCGAATAGATTTTAAGAATAAAATTCCCCACAAGACTGATTATTTTCTATCAATTCATTTTTTATATTTAAGTTGTTGATTTGAGTTTCTTCTGTAAAAACTACAATAACAGAAGGATCTTTTTTTGCCCTCACTATTTGCTCAAAATCAACTTCAGCAATTAAATCTCCATTTTTTACTGTATCGTTCTCTTTAACAAAAATTGAGAAAGGTTCTCCGTTTAGTTTAACTGTATCAATTCCAATATGAATCAAATAATTTATCCCAGATTCTGTTTTCAAACTAATTGCATGTTTCGTTGGAAATATTGAAACTACTTGACCAGTAAATGGAGCAGTAATTTTTTTATTATTAGGTATAATGGCAAATCCATCTCCTAATAACTTTTGTGAAAATACAGGATCTTTTACTTCTGTAATGGGAATAACTTGCCCTGAACATGGAGCATAAATTACCTCTTTTTTCTTTTTTAAAAATTGAAACATCCAAAATACCTCCTAATTATCTTGTTCTAATATTTGATTAATTTCTTGGCTAAATAAATCTGCTTTTCCACCAAAAACTGCTCGAATACCTCCATTTGTATGCTCTAACATACCATGAATAGCTACTTTACATTTTTTAATAAAAAATGTAAAAACAAAGAAATATATAAGTGCTCCCACAATGCCGAAAGGTGTTAATTTCATCCCAATCTGGACCTTCTTGTTGCTTGCTTTCTTCAGTATGGATACTTAAAGACGTTCCTATAAAACCAATTCCTGCTGCATAAGCATTTTTCTCTTCTTCAAAAGTAGAAATATCTGCTGTTGGATAGATTCTAAATTTATATGCTTTTAGTTGCTCTATAAAGCTTACCTGTTTTCTATTTATGATTATTTCCTTGATTTTGAATATACTTCTTAAGCACATCAATTGGGGCTCCATCAGTTGTCAAAAGGTCAAAAATTTTTGACCAGAACATTTCTTTCCAAAGAAATTGTTTGACTCTTGGATAATCGCGCTTTATCAAACGTGAACTGGCACTTTTATAGGCATTGATAAATTTTGTCAACTCTGTTTTTGGTTGAGCTTTGAACATGGTCTTTATCATGATTCCACTTAACTAAAGTGATGTGATACGATTCTGAGATTCTTTCAAAAGTCGCTTTAGCGTAGTTAGATATTTCATTATCAATTACTTGTCTACGATATTTCGTTATTAAAACAAGGTGGTAATAAAGAAGAAATACTGAATGGTTATTTGTATCTAATTCCATGTTATATCAACTCATTTTTTGTATAGACCGATTGTAACATAGGACAAAAGAAAAAGGCAATACGCTTAGTTGGCGGTCTTCGAGTTACCGACGGTAACCCTCATGCCGAACGGCATTCATCATCTACCTATAGAGGATGAGCGATTTCTGCCTAGTTATATTAAAGTTTTCATGGATACTATATGTAGCGTTTTTACATTGTTTTTTTATTAAGATAACGAAGTGATTTTACTAAGGTGATGTAGTTACTTATATCAACATATTTTGTAATAAGAATTTTAATGTTTGTAGTGCAGGTGTTGCTACATTCAATACAATTATTATAGTGGTTTGGATATTCTGTAGCTATTCTTTGGATTTGAGTCAATATCTTGGACACATTTTAGTAGAGACGGTTACGCCATTTTTTCTTTTGCTAACTCTTCAAACTCCTGAGGGGTTAGATAGTGAATCGAGCTGTGAATTCGATTCCGGTTATAAAATCCTTCAATGTAACTAAATAGTGCTCGATTCGCTTCTTCGAAGTCTGAGTAAGTCGTCGTGTATACTTCTTCTTTTTTCAATGATGCATGGAAGGACTCAATTCCTGCATTATCATAGGGTGTTCCTTTGCGACTATAGGAATGTCTTATTTTATTGTTTTCAAGCCAACTTTCCACTTCGATTGCTGTATATTGACTACCTAAATCGGTGTGTAGAATCATTCCTTCTGGAATGTGGTACCGTTGTTTCGCTTGATTGAGTGTTTGTAACACACAATCGACAGTCATTCGCTTAAAAAATGTATAGCTAATAATCTTTTTCGTGTGTAAATCCATAATTGAAGATAAGTAACACCAACCATTTTTCTTAGTTGGAATGTAGGTGATATCAGCTACCCATTTTTCACAGATAGTTTTAGTAGAAAAGTCCTGATTTAAGATGTTCTCTTTTAAAACAACCGGCTGAACAGACCGTTGAGGTCTGTATTTCTTAACCACAATTGACCTTAGATTTAATTGTTTCATCAATTTTTGAACATGCTTAAGAGATACTGAAATTCCTTCTTTTAGCAACACTTGATGGATTTTTGTTGCACCATATCTCTGTTTATGATCAAAAAAGATCGTTGAAATCTTCTTTTTCAATTGGTTATTTCTGACTTCTGTAGCTGTTAACGATTTATTTTTATAAAAATAGTAGACGCTTCTAGGAATTTCTAATAACCGACACAACAAAGAAACAGTGTAATCCTTACACCATTTTTCAATGAATCGGACAAGTGACTTCAGGTCTTTCGAGAGAATATGGCTGCGGCTTTTTTTAATATTTCAAGTTCCTCTTTCAAACGAGCATTTTCTTTTCTCAAATCAGCCGCTTCTTTTCCGGTTAGTCCTGTGGACGGATCAGGTAAGTATAAATTCTTCCACTTATAAATCGTCGCTTCAGCTAAGCCATATTCTTTCGCCAACCCTCGAACAGAACGTCCAGTTTGATTTAGTTCAACAATCATCTGTTTAAAATTTTCTTCATATCGGGTCATAAAATCCATCCTCTCGTAGATAAGTTTAATTTATTTCTGTCTCTACGAAAAGATGTCTAAGATTTGATACTAACACTACTTCATATATTCGGTTTTAATTTATTAACAATAAGTATATTTAGTGTGTTATATATCCATTCTTTTTCTGATTTCTTTATTAAAAAGACCCGCACATTATAATATTAAATGTGTAGTGCCCCCAAAAAAGTTGGACCAAAAAATTTGATTTTTTTGGAGAGGCGCTTCAATGATTTGATAACAATGAATATTTTTTGGAGGAATGGTTATGCGTCGAATTAATTTTTCTATTATTTTACTATGTGTATTGTTTTTTAGTTCTCCTTACACTGTGTATGCTCACTATGATCGTGCATATTGGAACGAAGAAGAAGCGACAACAAAGTTTACAGAGCAATATCAAGATTGGATGAAGACAATTTCTGATGATTGTTTATTAAGTAATATTTCTATTCCAGGAACTCATGATACAATGGCTCATTCAAGAAGTTTATTATTTGTAGATAATACAAGGACTCAATCTATGAATTTGGAACAACAATTGTTATCGGGAATTCGATACTTGGATATACGTTTAAAATATGAGGAGAGAGGACTATTTTCTATTTATCATGGACCAATATACTTAGGTTATGATTTTGATGATGTATTATCTACAGTAAAAAAATTCCTTTCTTCTAATCCCAGTGAGACTGTTTTGATGAGGGTGAAGCAGGAAAATTCTAATGCTTCGGATCCTGAAATGTGGAAGCTATTTGATCAGTATGATAATAAGTACAAAGGGCTTTTTTGGAATTATAGTTTTAGTAGGATAGATAATCCTAAACTGGGGGATGTAAGAGGGAAAGTCGTGATATTATCAGATATATGGGGATTAAAGCAAGGGATGCCTTATTCTATGTTACCTAAACAAGATAAATACCATTTGTCTACAAATTGGGATTTATATTCGAAGTGGCAATATATTCGAGAAGAGATAGATTTGGCAAATACTTTGGAGGATAATCTGATTCATTTAAATTATTTAAGTGGATCAGGAGGAGTCTTTCCATATTTTGTGGCTAGTGGACATATAAATCCTGGTACACGTAGTGATAGACTATCTACAGGTTTAACTGAACCTACTTTTAAAAATAAATATCCAGATTTTCCGAGGACTGCTCGATTAGGAGTTTTTGCGACAATTAGTTTTGAAGGAACAAATGTATTAACAGCAGATTATTTATATAATAATGCTATATCTAGATCAGGGATTATAGTAGCTGACTTTCCAGGGGAACGGTTAATAGATGCAGTTATACAATGTAATTATCGAAAATAAAAATGAAACATAGAGAAATATCCATCCCTAATAAGCACAATGTTATGTGTTTATTAGGGTAATTTGTGTTTTTTTTTGAAATAAAGGTAAAAAATGAGAATAAATAATAGATATATTTATATTATGTCTAATTAATCAATGGAATGGTTACATGTTAAAAAGTATTTTTTTGACTATTTTCTTGAGTTTCGTTTTATTACATCGTGTATACAGTTATTGCTGTCATTAAAAATTTATACATGATAATTTGCGTTCTAACTGATAGTAATCTCTTATTTCACTATATCTTGAAATAAGAGATTATGTTGGAATAATAAAAAATGAGTACTATTCTAATTGAATAAGTATAGGAGGTGGACGAAATAAAAAATCAAAGATTCATCCTTGTTAAAGTCTAATATAAATATTATATTCTCGATTTATCTAGAGAGAAACTGTGTTTTGGATATTGAATTAATATGATAAGAGGACAGAGTGCATGTGTTATTTTAAATAATTAAATGAGGTGTTTGCCAATATATCAATGATATTTTTATTGTTATTGTAATACATAATTATAGGAGGATAAAATGCTCGATAAGTATTTATATAATTTTATAGGAACTTCAAGAAAGTTAATTATTACTGTTGTTTTCCTAATGATGATTAGAGTCCTAATGCTAGGATTAATTGCTGTAGCTTTTGCAGCTTTTGTATTAGGGGAAGAAAAAGCTTTTCTTTCTTTAAGCGTGATAGGGAGTTTTGTGATTGGGTTTAAAGTAAGAGCTCTTGCTATTAAAGGAATCACAAAATTTCAAGCAAAAATTATTAGTCAGGTAAAATCTAATATAAGGAAAGTGATGCTGGAGAAAAGTTTGAGTATTGGAGCAGCATATAAAAATAATTTTTCAACTTCGGATTTGATAAATATGGGAGTAGATACAATTGAACAATTAGAGAATTATTATGGTAGATTTGTTACTGAGTATTATGGTGTTTACGGGACTAGTTTTGTAACTTTTTGTATTTTATTTTTTTTAAATTGGAGAGTTGCACTACTATTTTTAATGCTATTTCCAATTATACCGTTATTTTTAAAATTTTTATTAGAGATGGTTACGACTAAACAAACTAAATATTGGGGGAAATATCAAGATGTAAGTCAATTGTTCTTAGATTCTCTTCAAGGCATTAAAACTTTGAAAATATTTTGTGCTGATAAGAAAAGGCAAAAAGAAATTGAACGACTTTCAGAGGACTTTCGGAAAGAAACTATGAGTATATTAGCCATGCAATTAAATTCAATTACAATAATTGAATGGATTGCTTATGGTAGTACTATATTTGTTATATGCTTTGCTGGAAAAGAGTATATAAGTGGTAATTTAAATGAATTTGGTCTGATTGTTACTCTAATAATAATGTTAGAGGGATTTAAACCAATGATAACTTTAACTAGCACATTTCATGTTGCAATGACTGGGGTGGCAGCTGGGAAAAAAATAATAGATTTATTACAAATTCCTGATACCAAATCAGAAAAAGTTTGTTCTAATTTTTTGGATATCTTAGTAATAAAGGATCTCAGTTTTAATTATAAAAATCAGAAAAAGGTTCTTGATGAAATCAACTTAGAAATAAATCTTGAAAAAGGATTTATTGCGTTTGTCGGAGAATCTGGATGCGGGAAAACAACCCTTATGAATTTGATATTGGGAGTTACAAACAATTATACTGGACAAATCATGTTTGTAAATAAAGACAAATCTTGTTTGAAAAATAAACGTTTGGAAACAGTTATTACTAGGATAGGGCATAACTCACATTTTTTTGAAGGAACAGTCAGAGATAATTTGTTAGTAGCTTCACCATATGTTTCTGATGAATATATAGTTGATTTATTAAAAAAAGTGAGATTGTTTGATGAACTTAAGTTTAGAGGAGGATTAGATTGTTTGCTCACATCTGGAGGGAGCAATCTATCTGGAGGTCAAAGACAGAGACTGGCGTTAGTAAGAGCTATTATAAAAGATAGTCCTATGTATATATTTGATGAAGCAACTTCAAATATTGACGCAGAGAGTGAAGAAATTATTTTTAACATAATTAAGGAGTTATCTAAGTCAAGAGCAGTGTTTGTTATCTCTCATCGATTAAAAAATATTGTGGAAGCGGATATGATTGTTCATTTGAACTCAGGAAAAATTCTAGGAAAAGGAACTCATTCAGAACTCATGAAGATTGATGATATCTACAAAAAAATGGTTGATTTACAATTCAAAATAGAAGCGTTTAGCAGGGGGATACTGTAGTGTTTGGATCAGCAAAAGTTTTATTTAAACTAATATACTTAGTTAGACCACTCAGCAAAGAAATGTGTATTGCCATATTATCAGGAACGTTATCGTTTTTAGTTTTTACAGGAATGGTATATACGTCAAGTCACTTGATTATTAGTGTTATTTTGTTTAATAAATTCGATGTTTATTTTTTGTATGGTTTGTTATTGTTAATTTTTTTTCGGGGATTATTTAAATATTTGGAACAATACATGAATCATTTAATTGCTTTTAAAATTTTGGCATTTATAAGAGCACAGCTTTTTAAAAAGATTAGACAACTAGGACCTGCTAAATTGAGTCAAATTAATAAAGGAAATATTATGTCGATGATTGGTGGAGATATTGAGTTGCTAGAAGTTTTTTTTGCACATACGATTTCCCCAATCATGATTGCATTATTCACCTCTGTTGTTTATATAAGTTTTTTTTATAGTGTTAATCAGGGATTAGCGATATTGTTAGGAAGTTCATATCTTTTTTTAGGAATTATACTGCCAATTATCTTTTCAAAATGCTCACAAAAAGCAGCGCTTAATATGAGGAATGGGGTAGGATCTCTTAACGCTGCTTTTTTGGATATTTTAAGAGGGATTGATGAAATTGTACAATTTTCTTATTCATCAAAAGCATTAAGTAAAGCTGAAAGTATCAATAAACGAATTTGTGATAATCAAAGAAAGTTAGTCAATCAATTATCAATGCTACTTTGTTTGATAGATTTATTTACAATTTCATTCAGTTTTTTTGTTGTTCTATATACAAATAAAATAGGCTTAAATCCATTAGTATTTGGATTAACATCATATTATTCTTTTCAAAGCATTATTCCCATTACACTTCTTGGCAATGGTCTTTCACAAACGATAGCTAGTGCAGAAAGAGTTGTTAGTATTCTAAATGAAGAACCAATTGTTAAAGAAGTTCGTAATGGTTTAGAGCCATCAATGTTTCCTATAATTCAATTTAAAAACGTATCATTTGGATATGATAAAGAGAGTAAGATTATAGAAAATATTGATTTCAAAGTAGATATGGGTGAAATTGTTGGTATAGAAGGAAAAAGTGGTGTGGGCAAATCGACATTGTTAAATTTATTGATGAGATTCTGGGACGTTGACAATGGAAAAATAATGATAGATGGGAATGATATCACTTCTTTAAATACTGAGTATCTTTGGGAGAATATTAGTTATATGACTCAAGAAACAGATCTGTTTGAAGGAAGTATTATAGATAATTTATTAATTGCAAGGCCGCAAGCAACTGAATCCGAGATAAAAATAGCTTGTGAAAAAGCTTCAATACTAGATTTAATTTTAGATCTTCCAGAGGGATTCAATACTCAAATAAAAGAATTAGGAACAAATTTTTCTGGGGGAGAGAGACAGCGCTTAGGATTAGCACGTTGTTTTTTGAAAGATGCACCTATATTATTATTGGATGAACCAACGAGTAATTTAGATGTGCTAAATGAGAATATTATTTTAACTGCTATTTTAACTCATATGAAAAACAAGACTATTTTATTGTTGAGTCATCGTACACTACCGCTTAGTATTTGTGATAGGATTATCAAAATTGAGTGAGTATTTTTTGTTTAGGTAAATATTAATTACAAAATCATAATAAAATTATTTGGACAAAATATATTTTACGAGGACTGAAGCGTTATGCAACATCAAATCTGGGCCAGAATGAATTACATTCTGGCTCTTTGACATTTAGTGTTGGTAGAGAGATATACAATTGAAAATTTAGTCATAACCAGTTAGGCAGAGTGCTTAACTGGTTTTTATTTGGAAGATCAAGCCTTGAATGAGATAAGTCTTTGCTCGAAAGTTGTGGAAATTTCGATAGCCGTAGGCTACTCGATCACTTTTATCTTGTTGTTTGTTCTTTCTAATATACCATTACTATAGCTGGTTTTTAACATAACTAGGCAGAAGTCGCCCATCCTCTATAGGTGGGTGATAAATGCCGTTCGGTATGAGGGTTACCGTCGGTAACTTGAAGACCGAAAACTAAGGCGTATTGTCTTTTTATTTTGTCCTATGTTACAATCAGTCTATACAAGAAATGAGTTGATGTAACATGGAATTAGATACAAATAACCATTCAGTATTTCTTCTTTATTACCACCTTGTTTTAGTAACGAAATATCGTAGACAAGTAATTGATAATGAAATATCTAACTACGCTAAAGCGACTTTTGAAAGAATCTCAGAATCGTATCACATCACTTTAGTTGAGTGGAATCATGATAAAGACCACGTTCATATTATGTTCAAAGCTCAACCAAAAACAGAGTTGACAAAATTTATTAATGCCTATAAAAGTGCCAGCTCACGTTTGATAAAGCGTGATTATCCAAGAGTCAAACAATTTCTTTGGAAAGAAATGTTCTGGTCAAAAAGTTTTTGCCTTCTGACAACTGGTGGAGCACCAATTGATGTGATTAGGAAGTATATTCAAAATCAAGGAAATAATCATAAATAGAAAGCGAGTAAGCTTTATGGAGTGACTAAAAGCATATAAATTTAGAATCTATCCAACAGAAGAGCAAGAATCCTTTTTTGTTAAGTCTTTTGGCTGTGTACGTAAGTTTTACAATCTAATGCTTAATGACCGAATGAATGTTTATGAAGAAACTAGAAAAGATTACTCTAAAAAAATGAGTTTTCCAACGTCTGCAAAATATAAGTAAGATTTTCCGTTCTTGAAAGAAGTGGATAGTCTGGCTTTAGCGAATGGACAACTCAATCTGGATAAGGCGTATAAGAATTTCTTTCGCAATAAATCCGTCGGATTTCCTCGTTTCAAAAGCAAGAAAAATCCAGTTCAAAGTTATACACCCAACAAGCAAAATGAAAAAGAAACTTTAATGTGAACAATGTAAGTTGTCAAGACGTTCCTTATTAGCTAAACAAAAAGATATCAATCTGTGTGAAGCTAGAAATTATCAAAAACAAAAACGTAAAGTAGCAAAATTGCATGATAAAAGTAATGAATCAACGTACTGATTTTCTGAATAAGTTGAGCACAGAAATTATTAAAAATCACGATAATATCTGTATTGAAGACTTAAACACAAAAAGTATATTGCGTAATCATAAACTAGCAAAAAGTATTTCGGATGTTTCTTGATCTAGTTTTGTGACTAAATTACAATACGAAGCTGACTGGTACGGTTGGAAGATCATCAAAGTGGATAAGTGCTTTCCTTCTAGTCAAATCTGTTCGAATTGTGGACGTAAAGACACCAAGAAATCTCTTGAAATTCAAGAATGGACTGGTTCTATTTGCCATACTTATCATGACTGAGATATCAATGCATGGTATCAATATCCTGACCGAAGGTCTAAGGCTACTTTCTATGGGATTGGCTTAAATCAAATAAACAAGAACCGTAGGAACTACGGGGATTGGTAAATAAGAGACACCCCTGTTAGTAAAGAAATATGCTATCAAGTATGCTCTTTTCCCAAGAAGTTCCCACTTCAAGCGTAAGAACCCGTTAGGTTTAGCTTAAGTGGTGAGTAGTTCACTTTCATCGTTTTATGTTATAGTGCGTATAGTTATTATAATTGCTATAGAAAATAATTAGTCCAAGTTATTTTTTGAATCAATAAGTTTTTGTCAGATAAAGCTCATGGTTGAGTTTTAAATAACTAAAGTTATTTAAAACTGTTGATGAGATTTGATTACTTTTCATACAAATAACAAAAATTAATATTTGTTTTTTCACAACGATTCGTTATCAAAATACTTAACAAAAAAAGTATATGTTGATTTTTAGTTAAGTAGGATAGTTGGTAAAGTAATACGTATATATTTAAGAGATTTAGCATCTTTATTTGTGATTAAAATCACATGATGTAAGCTTTTATAGTTTAAGGGAGTAGTGTGGAGAATAACATTAAAATTTTTAGCCTGTTTATTTTTAACATACGTAATACTTATCTATTAAATTTTAATTGGTAGAGAAATTTTAAATTATTGGGTAATGATTGTACGTAAGATATTAATTTAAAAGAATAACTAAAAATGAAGGGAAAAATTAATGAGAAGATATGCTTATATAAGAGTTTCCACTAAAGATCAAAATATTGATAGACAAGTTTTAGCTATGGAAAGTGTGGGATTAGAAAGAGAACAAATGATGATTGACTATCAAACGGGAAGCGATTTTAAACGAAAAAATTATAGGAAATTAGTAAAAAAATTAAGGAAAGGAGATGAATTATACATTAAGTCAATTGATCGTTTAGGAAGAAATTATGAGGAGATTTTAGAGGAATGGAGATATTTAACGATTATAAAAGAAGTCGATATCATTGTTTTGGATTTCCCTATGTTAGATACTAGGCAAAAGGTAAAGGGGATTACAGGAGAATTTATTGCAGATTTAGTATTACAGGTTTTATCATATGTTGCTCAAGTAGAAAGAGAAAACATTAGCCAGAGACAAAAAGAAGGCATTCAGGCAGCTAAAATGAGAGGGATACAGTTTGGTCGACCTAAAAAGGAATATCCCTCTGATTTTGAATTAGTCTCAGGGTTATGGAGAGAAGGGCATATCAGTTTAAGAGATGGTGCAAAACGATTAGGAGTTAGTCATACGACCTTTTCTAGATGGATAAAAAATCAAAAATAATACTTAATTCTTTGGGATTTTTTATTGCATTTCTGTAGAGCATCTATTTTTTTTTTGAAATTGAAGTGGTGTTAAACCAGTATGTTTTTTGAATATTTTTGAAAAATGTGAGGTGTCATGATAATGTAATTCTTTTACAACTTTGGAAGGGGGCATTTGACTCAATAGTAGACATTTGGCAACCAATATTTTTTGCTGCTGGATGTAACTTCCAATTGTAATTCCTACCTCTTTTTTAAAACGGCGACGTAAGTGAGTATTTGAAACATAAAAGTGGTTTTCAATATCTGATAGAATTGTTGCGTCATAAATATGAAACCCAATATATTGGATGACTTGATGGATGAATGTTGAATATGATTTTACATGGATCTCTTGTAGAGATTCAGTAAAATGTATGATAGCACTATCTCTTGTTGTCAAGATATCTAAGAGAGTTTCTTGTTCCTCAATTTCTTTTACATAAAAATTGCGTAAAGCTAAACTATCCATAACATCTCCTCCCATTTGTATAACAAACCAAGATAATTTTTCCATCAGTAAGATACAGTAATTTTTTTCTTCTCTTATAGAGGAGGTATTGGGAATAGGGAGTATTCCTAATGGAATTTCTTGAACAAGTTGTTGTAAAGCGTAGGGATCTCCTGTTGACATGAGTTTCATCAACCTATGTTCCAGACAAAAGTTTTTTTTGTAAGAATCCAGCGTTTCTTTTGTTAAAGGTTTTTCAAAGTGAATTTTATTATTTATTATTTTACCTTGTAAAAATCTAGTGTAGTAATTTTCTAGATTCAAAGAAAACAGATCATCGATGATGGCCAATAAATTCCTCAAATGATCAGAGGAGTATACAGGAATGTTCTGAACATAATGTTTTTCGGATTTATCGACGATTTTTAAAATATTTTGTTTTTGCAAATGATGAATAGGTCCAATTGAAACAAAGCAATCTTCAAGTGGGAAAACTAACCAAATTTCTTGAAAATTACCGCATTGTATTGTAAGCGGTTTCTCTTCGTCTAATGGTGGAAGAGCTCGAGTGAATGGTTGTTTTCTTAAGCCCTTTATTGATAGTTCGTTAAAATTGTAGTCATAAACTGTCACATATAAATCAATAATAGAACTTAGTTTTTTTATTTTTTTTCGATTGTCTAGTGATATCCCCATATATATTTCACCCTTTTTTTAGTTATTTAATTTGATAATATAAATGTTCGTAATACTTTGTCAAGCGGAAATTTAAAATTTGTTTTTATATAAACCCTTTTCAAATGTTGATATGACGCTTTTTGCGTCTTTTTATTATGGGGGGTAATATTTGTCCTAAATATAATGTGCTTGTAACGAAAACTACACCTTTTGTTACAATGCAAATGTAATAAAAGCTAAGTATTCATTTGTTTTGAGTACGCTATATTTACAATCAATTTTCAACCAGTCAAACAAAATAACACCTGTAACAAAAGGTGTACGTTTTGTTACAGGTGTTATTTTGTTTGATTGTAGAAAGGAGTTTGATTTTATAGAGTTTGTTATAGACGTTGGTAATTAACTAGAAAAAGATGAGGAGGATTGTCGATTGGAATTATACAGAAATATAATTAAAGCTAAAAAGTTAAAGTCGGACACTCAAAGACCTAAATGGGGAATGAAGAAGTTATCAATAGGCTTGGTTTCTTGTTTGTTAGGTATAAGTTTTTTGACAAGTGATCCAGCAACAGTGGATGCTTATAGTAATTGGCTGGATGTACGTCAAGGTGCATTTAGTGATTCGGAGCAAGAAGTAAGGGATAATTCTGGAACTAAGCAAGGTGGTTCAGCATGGGTTTCTCAAAAACATCGAGAAGTTGATGGGAAACATTATATTGATTATACTGTCCAATTTAATAATAGAAGTGAGCATTGGAGTTATCCATGGTTATATTTTTATATACCGTCACATGCTACAGTGGTAGAGAACAAAGTTGAACGCTATGAACGAGATCAGTACGATAGTGCGGTTTTTGAAGTAGAAGACACACTTTATCTAGAAAATAGATTGACTGATCAATGGGCAGGGAATAAAAGCCGAGAATATTGGACAGGAACAGACTTAAAAAATCACTTTGATCGAGAAGTTAGATATTGGAATGATGAACAACTCAATAGATGGTTTGACGATAATAAATTTAGCGGCGTCATTACAAGTCAAGAAAGAGCCTCTTCAAATGCATTTCAATGGAAGTTAACTGTAGAAGTCGAAGATGGCTATGATTGGCGGGAACTACCAGCTCTAGCAGTGATTCAAAATGGTAATGGAAGCTATGTACGAGCTTGGGGGATTGGGCCAAAGGATTCGGATTTTGATGGCTATGCGGACTATAAAGAAAACGAAGTCGGCACAAAAATTAATGATCCTGATGACCATCCTAAAGAAGCCGACGAAAAAGAACCAGCATTGAAAGACCAAACTCCAGTAGAAACAACAGTAGGAGAAGCATTCAATGATGATGACATCTTAGGCAAAGTGGAAGTTCCGGAAGGAGCAACTGCAACTGTGAAAGAGAAACCAAGCGCTGATACAGAAGGCGAAGGGGAAGCAACAGTTGAAGTAACTTACCCAGATGGAAGCAAAGACGAAATCAAAGTTCCAACGAAGGTAAATCCTAAGGAAGACACAACAAAACCAACGGTTAATAGTGTCACATATCATATCCCAGTTGGAAAGAATGTCAAAATTACAAAAGAATCTAATATTAAGGTTGATGTTACAGATGAATCAGGGATTCAATCTTATGACAGAGTAGCTAATGTTAATGTTCTTAATGGTGGTAAAGAAAACTATACATCATTATCAAGATTTGGTTTAGTACTCGATTCGTCAGAAGGTTATTTGACAAGCAGTGACAAAGGTACTGTTCAACAAGATTCAGGCGAAATTCAAACAGTTTTAGGACATTATGGAATGCTTGTAGAAGCCACTGATAAAGCTGGAAATCATATTACTTGGCAAGATTATCCAGGTGATGCAAATAACAAATTTAATATCATTACTACTTTAGCAGAATCTCAAGAAGGAACTCATGTTTACGGAGATACTTTCGAAAAAGATGAGATCTATGAGTTAGTTACAGTAAAAACCGATAATGGACAAAGTATCCCAGAAGGATATGTTCAAAGCAAGGAACTTGTGACTAAGGATGGCGAGACTACAGACGAGATTCCATCAATGGGTGAAGATAATGTTGTTTATGTTAAATTGACCTATTTAAATACCAAGGATAGTACAAGTACAATGACGGAAATTGTACCTGTTACATTATCCTATGGTCCAATTACTGATCAGATTACCCCTGTAGATCCAACAGTAGTGACTGTTTCTAATCCAACTGAGTTAACAGAATTAGAAAAACAAGCAGTTGCTGAAGCTGTAAAAAATGCAAATCCAACTTTTCCTGAAAAAACAGAAGTTGAGGTGTCTTTAGATGGTGTTGTAACTGTGAGGTATCCAGATAATTCCATCGATACTATCTCAGCTGATAAAACAATCAAAAAAGAACAAAGAGCAATTCGACATGAAGTGGTTACTAAGGTTCTGTATGATTTAAAATATAGAACAGAGGAAGAATTAGCAGAAGATAAGAAGATTGATGAGTTGTTTGAATCAGATGGCATTAAATATTTGTATCAAGCTGCTGATTTATTCACTGGAGATGTTCTAAATATTTGGAATGAACATGCAGACAAGAGTCAGAAGGATGGAAGTTATCAAAAAGCTGTAGAAGGTCAATATTCTGAAGTGAAAGCTGTACTCGGAAAATTACCGACTAAAGTCGAAGTTGAAAACGGGAAATACATTTTACTTACGGATGTTCCTGCAATGGCAAAAGATGCTAAGGAAAATGAGATAGAATATCGCTATCTATATGTATTTGTTCCAAAACAATCATTTATAAAAGAACCAACATTGAAAGATCAAACTCCAGTAGAAACAACAGTAGGAGAAGCATTCAATGATGATGACATCTTAGGCAAAGTGGAAGTTCCGGAAGGAGCAACTGCAACTGTGAAAGAAAAACCAAGCGCTGATACAGAAGGCGAAGGGGAAGCAACAGTTGAAGTAACTTACCCAGATGGAAGCAAAGATGAAATCAAAGTTCCAACGAAGGTAAATCCTAAGGAAGCAACACCAACAGAAGCCGACGAAAAAGAACCAACATTGAAAGATCAAACTCCAGTAGAAACAACAGTAGGAGAAGCATTCAATGATGATGACATCTTAGGCAAAGTGGAAGTTCCGGAAGGAGCAACTGCAACTGTGAAAGAAAAACCAAGCGCTGATACAGAAGGCGAAGGGGAAGCAACAGTTGAAGTAACTTACCCAGATGGAAGCAAAGATGAAATCAAAGTTCCAACGAAGGTAAATCCTAAGGAAGCAACACCAACAGAAGCCGACGAAAAAGAACCAACATTGAAAGATCAAACTCCAGTAGAAACAACAGTAGGAGAAGCATTCAATGATGATGACATCTTAGGCAAAGTGGAAGTTCCGGAAGGAGCAACTGCAACTGTGAAAGAAAAACCAAGCGCTGATACAGAAGGCGAAGGGGAAGCAACAGTTGAAGTAACTTACCCAGATGGAAGCAAAGATGAAATCAAAGTTCCAACGAAGGTAAATCCTAAGGAAGCAACACCAACAGAAGCCGACGAAAAAGAACCAACATTGAAAGATCAAACTCCAGTAGAAACAACAGTAGGAGAAGCATTCAATGATGATGACATCTTAGGCAAAGTGGAAGTTCCGGAAGGAGCAACTGCAACTGTGAAAGAAAAACCAAGCGCTGATACAGAAGGCGAAGGGGAAGCAACAGTTGAAGTAACTTACCCAGATGGAAGCAAAGATGAAATCAAAGTTCCAACGAAGGTAAATCCTAAGGAAGCAACACCAACAGAAGCCGACGAAAAAGAACCAACATTGAAAGATCAAACTCCAGTAGAAACAACAGTAGGAGAAGCATTCAATGATGATGACATCTTAGGCAAAGTGGAAGTTCCGGAAGGAGCAACTGCAACTGTGAAAGAAAAACCAAGCGCTGATACAGAAGGCGAAGGGGAAGCAACAGTTGAAGTAACTTACCCAGATGGAAGCAAAGATGAAATCAAAGTTCCAACGAAGGTAAATCCTAAGGAAGCAACACCAACAGAAGCCGACGAAAAAGAACCAACATTGAAAGATCAAACTCCAGTAGAAACAACAGTAGGAGAAGCATTCAATGATGATGACATCTTAGGCAAAGTGGAAGTTCCGGAAGGAGCAACTGCAACTGTGAAAGAAAAACCAAGCGCTGATACAGAAGGCGAAGGGGAAGCAACAGTTGAAGTAACTTACCCAGATGGAAGCAAAGATGAAATCAAAGTTCCAACGAAGGTAAATCCTAAGGAAGCAACACCAACAGAAGCCGACGAAAAAGAACCAACATTGAAAGATCAAACTCCAGTAGAAACAACAGTAGGAGAAGCATTCAATGATGATGACATCTTAGGCAAAGTGGAAGTTCCGGAAGGAGCAACTGCAACTGTGAAAGAAAAACCAAGCGCTGATACAGAAGGCGAAGGGGAAGCAACAGTTGAAGTAACTTACCCAGATGGAAGCAAAGATGAAATCAAAGTTCCAACGAAGGTAAATCCTAAGGAAGCAACACCAACAGAAGCCGACGAAAAAGAACCAACATTGAAAGATCAAACTCCAGTAGAAACAACAGTAGGAGAAGCATTCAATGATGATGACATCTTAGGCAAAGTGGAAGTTCCGGAAGGAGCAACTGCAACTGTGAAAGAAAAACCAAGCGCTGATACAGAAGGCGAAGGGGAAGCAACAGTTGAAGTAACTTACCCAGATGGAAGCAAAGATGAAATCAAAGTTCCAACGAAGGTAAATCCTAAGGAAGCAACACCAACAGAAGCCGACGAAAAAGAACCAACATTGAAAGATCAAACTCCAGTAGAAACAACAGTAGGAGAAGCATTCAATGATGATGACATCTTAGGCAAAGTGGAAGTTCCGGAAGGAGCAACTGCAACTGTGAAAGAAAAACCAAGCGCTGATACAGAAGGCGAAGGGGAAGCAACAGTTGAAGTAACTTACCCAGATGGAAGCAAAGATGAAATCAAAGTTCCAACGAAGGTAAATCCTAAGGAAGCAACACCAACAGAAGCCGACGAAAAAGAACCAACATTGAAAGATCAAACTCCAGTAGAAACAACAGTAGGAGAAGCATTCAATGATGATGACATCTTAGGCAAAGTGGAAGTTCCGGAAGGAGCAACTGCAACTGTGAAAGAAAAACCAAGCGCTGATACAGAAGGCGAAGGGGAAGCAACAGTTGAAGTAACTTACCCAGATGGAAGCAAAGATGAAATCAAAGTTCCAACGAAGGTAAATCCTAAGGAAGCAACACCAACAGAAGCCGACGAAAAAGAACCAACATTGAAAGATCAAACTCCAGTAGAAACAACAGTAGGAGAAGCATTCAATGATGATGACATCTTAGGCAAAGTGGAAGTTCCGGAAGGAGCAACTGCAACTGTGAAAGAAAAACCAAGCGCTGATACAGAAGGCGAAGGGGAAGCAACAGTTGAAGTAACTTACCCAGATGGAAGCAAAGATGAAATCAAAGTTCCAACGAAGGTAAATCCTAAGGAAGCAACACCAACAGAAGCCGACGAAAAAGAACCAACATTGAAAGATCAAACTCCAGTAGAAACAACAGTAGGAGAAGCATTCAATGATGATGACATCTTAGGCAAAGTGGAAGTTCCGGAAGGAGCAACTGCAACTGTGAAAGAAAAACCAAGCGCTGATACAGAAGGCGAAGGGGAAGCAACAGTTGAAGTAACTTACCCAGATGGAAGCAAAGATGAAATCAAAGTTCCAACGAAGGTAAATCCTAAGGAAGCAACACCAACAGAAGCCGACGAAAAAGAACCAACATTGAAAGATCAAACTCCAGTAGAAACAACAGTAGGAGAAGCATTCAATGATGATGACATCTTAGGCAAAGTGGAAGTTCCGGAAGGAGCAACTGCAACTGTGAAAGAAAAACCAAGCGCTGATACAGAAGGCGAAGGGGAAGCAACAGTTGAAGTAACTTACCCAGATGGAAGCAAAGATGAAATCAAAGTTCCAACGAAGGTAAATCCTAAGGAAGCAACACCAACAGAAGCCGACGAAAAAGAACCAACATTGAAAGATCAAACTCCAGTAGAAACAACAGTAGGAGAAGCATTCAATGATGATGACATCTTAGGCAAAGTGGAAGTTCCGGAAGGAGCAACTGCAACTGTGAAAGAAAAACCAAGCGCTGATACAGAAGGCGAAGGGGAAGCAACAGTTGAAGTAACTTACCCAGATGGAAGCAAAGATGAAATCAAAGTTCCAACGAAGGTAAATCCTAAGGAAGCAACACCAGATACCGATGGTGATGGCTTAAGCGATGAGGAAGAAGCAAAACTTGGCACAGATCCAGCGAAAGCAGACAGTGACGGGGACGGCTACTCAGATGCAGAAGAAGTGAAAGCAGGAACCAATCCAACGGATCCAGAATCACATCCATCACAACCAGTTGCAGGTGATACCGATGGTGATGGCTTAAGCGATGAGGAAGAAGCAAAACTTGGCACAGATCCAGCGAAAGCAGACAGTGACGGGGACGGCTACTCAGATGCAGAAGAAGTGAAAGCAGGAACCAATCCAACGGATCCAGAATCACATCCATCACAACCAGTTGCAGGTGATACCGATGGTGATGGCTTAAGCGATGAGGAAGAAGCAAAACTTGGCACAGATCCAGCGAAAGCAGACAGTGACGGGGACGGCTACTCAGATGCAGAAGAAGTGAAAGCAGGAACCAATCCAACGGATCCAGAATCACATCCATCACAACCAGTTGCAGGTGATACCGATGGTGATGGCTTAAGCGATGAGGAAGAAGCAAAACTTGGCACAGATCCAGCGAAAGCAGACAGTGACGGGGACGGCTACTCAGATGCAGAAGAAGTGAAAGCAGGAACCAATCCAACGGATCCAGAATCACATCCATCACAACCAGTTGCAGGTGATACCGATGGTGATGGCTTAAGCGATGAGGAAGAAGCAAAACTTGGCACAGATCCAGCGAAAGCAGACAGTGACGGGGACGGCTACTCAGATGCAGAAGAAGTGAAAGCAGGAACCAATCCAACGGATCCAGAATCACATCCATCACAACCAGTTGCAGGTGATACCGATGGTGATGGCTTAAGCGATGAGGAAGAAGCAAAACTTGGCACAGATCCAGCGAAAGCAGACAGTGACGGGGACGGCTACTCAGATGCAGAAGAAGTGAAAGCAGGAACCAATCCAACGGATCCAGAATCACATCCATCACAACCAGTTGCAGGTGATACCGATGGTGATGGCTTAAGCGATGAGGAAGAAGCAAAACTTGGCACAGATCCAGCGAAAGCAGACAGTGACGGGGACGGCTACTCAGATGCAGAAGAAGTGAAAGCAGGAACCAATCCAACGGATCCAGAATCACATCCATCACAACCAGTTGCAGGTGATACCGATGGTGATGGCTTAAGCGATGAGGAAGAAGCAAAACTTGGCACAGATCCAGCGAAAGCAGACAGTGACGGGGACGGCTACTCAGATGCAGAAGAAGTGAAAGCAGGAACCAATCCAACGGATCCAGAATCACATCCATCACAACCAGTTGCAGGTGATACCGATGGTGATGGCTTAAGCGATGAGGAAGAAGCAAAACTTGGCACAGATCCAGCGAAAGCAGACAGTGACGGGGACGGCTACTCAGATGCAGAAGAAGTGAAAGCAGGAACCAATCCAACGGATCCAGAATCACATCCATCACAACCAGTTGCAGGTGATACCGATGGTGATGGCTTAAGCGATGAGGAAGAAGCAAAACTTGGCACAGATCCAGCGAAAGCAGACAGTGACGGGGACGGCTACTCAGATGCAGAAGAAGTGAAAGCAGGAACCAATCCAACGGATCCAGAATCACATCCATCACAACCAGTTGCAGGTGATACCGATGGTGATGGCTTAAGCGATGAGGAAGAAGCAAAACTTGGCACAGATCCAGCGAAAGCAGACAGTGACGGGGACGGCTACTCAGATGCAGAAGAAGTGAAAGCAGGAACCAATCCAACGGATCCAGAATCACATCCATCACAACCAGTTGCAGGTGATACCGATGGTGATGGCTTAAGCGATGAGGAAGAAGCAAAACTTGGCACAGATCCAGCGAAAGCAGACAGTGACGGGGACGGCTACTCAGATGCAGAAGAAGTGAAAGCAGGAACCAATCCAACGGATCCAGAATCACATCCATCACAACCAGTTGCAGGTGATACCGATGGTGATGGCTTAAGCGATGAGGAAGAAGCAAAACTTGGCACAGATCCAGCGAAAGCAGACAGTGACGGGGACGGCTACTCAGATGCAGAAGAAGTGAAAGCAGGAACCAATCCAACGGATCCAGAATCACATCCATCACAACCAGTTGCAGGTGATACCGATGGTGATGGCTTAAGCGATGAGGAAGAAGCAAAACTTGGCACAGATCCAGCGAAAGCAGACAGTGACGGGGACGGCTACTCAGATGCAGAAGAAGTGAAAGCAGGAACCAATCCAACGGATCCAGAATCACATCCATCACAACCAGTTGCAGGTGATACCGATGGTGATGGCTTAAGCGATGAGGAAGAAGCAAAACTTGGCACAGATCCAGCGAAAGCAGACAGTGACGGGGACGGCTACTCAGATGCAGAAGAAGTGAAAGCAGGAACCAATCCAACGGATCCAGAATCACATCCATCACAACCAGTTGCAGGTGATACCGATGGTGATGGCTTAAGCGATGAGGAAGAAGCAAAACTTGGCACAGATCCAGCGAAAGCAGACAGTGACGGGGACGGCTACTCAGATGCAGAAGAAGTGAAAGCAGGAACCAATCCAACGGATCCAGAATCACATCCATCACAACCAGTTGCAGGTGATACCGATGGTGATGGCTTAAGCGATGAGGAAGAAGCAAAACTTGGCACAGATCCAGCGAAAGCAGACAGTGACGGGGACGGCTACTCAGATGCAGAAGAAGTGAAAGCAGGAACCAATCCAACGGATCCAGAATCACATCCATCACAACCAGTTGCAGGTGATACCGATGGTGATGGCTTAAGCGATGAGGAAGAAGCAAAACTTGGCACAGATCCAGCGAAAGCAGACAGTGACGGGGACGGCTACTCAGATGCAGAAGAAGTGAAAGCAGGAACCAATCCAACGGATCCAGAATCACATCCATCACAACCAGTTGCAGGTGATACCGATGGTGATGGCTTAAGCGATGAGGAAGAAGCAAAACTTGGCACAGATCCAGCGAAAGCAGACAGTGACGGGGACGGCTACTCAGATGCAGAAGAAGTGAAAGCAGGAACCAATCCAACGGATCCAGAATCACATCCATCACAACCAGTTGCAGGTGATACCGATGGTGATGGCTTAAGCGATGAGGAAGAAGCAAAACTTGGCACAGATCCAGCGAAAGCAGACAGTGACGGGGACGGCTACTCAGATGCAGAAGAAGTGAAAGCAGGAACCAATCCAACGGATCCAGAATCACATCCATCACAACCAGTTGCAGGTGATACCGATGGTGATGGCTTAAGCGATGAGGAAGAAGCAAAACTTGGCACAGATCCAGCGAAAGCAGACAGTGACGGGGACGGCTACTCAGATGCAGAAGAAGTGAAAGCAGGAACCAATCCAACGGATCCAGAATCACATCCATCACAACCAGTTGCAGGTGATACCGATGGTGATGGCTTAAGCGATGAGGAAGAAGCAAAACTTGGCACAGATCCAGCGAAAGCAGACAGTGACGGGGACGGCTACTCAGATGCAGAAGAAGTGAAAGCAGGAACCAATCCAACGGATCCAGAATCACATCCATCACAACCAGTTGCAGGTGATACCGATGGTGATGGCTTAAGCGATGAGGAAGAAGCAAAACTTGGCACAGATCCAGCGAAAGCAGACAGTGACGGGGACGGCTACTCAGATGCAGAAGAAGTGAAAGCAGGAACCAATCCAACGGATCCAGAATCACATCCATCACAACCAGTTGCAGGTGATACCGATGGTGATGGCTTAAGCGATGAGGAAGAAGCAAAACTTGGCACAGATCCAGCGAAAGCAGACAGTGACGGGGACGGCTACTCAGATGCAGAAGAAGTGAAAGCAGGAACCAATCCAACGGATCCAGAATCACATCCATCACAACCAGTTGCAGGTGATACCGATGGTGATGGCTTAAGCGATGAGGAAGAAGCAAAACTTGGCACAGATCCAGCGAAAGCAGACAGTGACGGGGACGGCTACTCAGATGCAGAAGAAGTGAAAGCAGGAACCAATCCAACGGATCCAGAATCACATCCATCACAACCAGTTGCAGGTGATACCGATGGTGATGGCTTAAGCGATGAGGAAGAAGCAAAACTTGGCACAGATCCAGCGAAAGCAGACAGTGACGGGGACGGCTACTCAGATGCAGAAGAAGTGAAAGCAGGAACCAATCCAACGGATCCAGAATCACATCCATCACAACCAGTTGCAGGTGATACCGATGGTGATGGCTTAAGCGATGAGGAAGAAGCAAAACTTGGCACAGATCCAGCGAAAGCAGACAGTGACGGGGACGGCTACTCAGATGCAGAAGAAGTGAAAGCAGGAACCAATCCAACGGATCCAGAATCACATCCATCACAACCAGTTGCAGGTGATACCGATGGTGATGGCTTAAGCGATGAGGAAGAAGCAAAACTTGGCACAGATCCAGCGAAAGCAGACAGTGACGGGGACGGCTACTCAGATGCAGAAGAAGTGAAAGCAGGAACCAATCCAACGGATCCAGAATCACATCCATCACAACCAGTTGCAGGTGATACCGATGGGTTAGTAAATAAAAGATTTCCTGCTACAGGAGAGGTATCGAATAATACAGAGACAGCTTTAGGGTTATTAACACTATCAGGAAGTGGACTTCTTGCTTTGGGTATATTCAAAAAACGTAAAGATGAAGAATGTTAGATGAGTTGTAAGTTGTTTGTTAGGAATTGGGGGAGAAGTCCTCTCCCTCAATTACCTTGAGATTTTTATGATTGACGCTACTCAACTAATGAATGTTTTTGTCAAAATATTTGTATTACTAAAGGAGTTGTATAACATGAGTTTAAAGAAAAAGTTATTAGCAGCCACAGCGGTGGCTACACTATTATTAACACAAGCAGTACCGGCTTTTGCAGCAGAAAATAATAATATTACTCGAAGTGGAAATCTGTCTATTGAGAAAGTATTGACTTTAGATGGGAATACAAATTTTGCTCCTGAAGAAATTTTTGAGTTTAGTATTAAACCATCAGATGTACAAATTGGAGAAAAAATTGATAATTTGATTGTAAAAAAAGGTCTTGATTTGAACAATACAGGCAATATTTCTAGTACATTTGCCAATACAGATAAGCCTATGGATGGAGAAAAAACAGTAAAGAAGACAGCAGAATACAATTTTGGTGATAAGGCTAATGTAACTTATCCAAGTAGTGATCCAGCAATCTATCGTTATGAAGTATCTGAAAATGCAGGTTCAAATGGTCCGGCTGTTACTTATGATAGTACAAAATATATTTTAGATGTTTATGTAAATGAAAAAGCAGAGGTAGTAGCGTTGGTTGCATACGAGTTAGGTGATAATGGTGAGCCTAAAGCGGAAAAAGTACCTTTGAGATTTGATAACAGATATGACACAGAAACCTTAGCTATTGATAAGAAAGTTGAGGGTGTATCCGGTGAAGTTGATAAAGATTTCCAATTCACATTAACTGTAGAAGAAAGTAATACTCTTAAAACCGGTACATCTATCACTGCAACTAAGACAGATAAAGATCAACAAGCAAGTACAGACGCAGTTGTAGTTGGTACAGCAAAACAATTCAATTTAAAAAATGGTGAAAAATTTGTACTTGCTGATCTTCCTGTAGGAACAAAATATACTATAACTGAAACAGATGTAGAGGGTTATACAAAATCATTGTCTCATACAGTGAGTGAAGAACAAAAAGATGTAGAGGGTGGATTTGTAATTAAAGATGGAGCTAATACAGTAACATTTACAAACACAAACAACACGATCACCCCAACAGGACTGATCATAACGGTAGCGCCATATGCAGCAGGTTTAGCTTTAGTCGCAGGTCTTGGCGTTCTTCTTGTTGCTAAAAAAAGAAAAATAACTGAATAAAAATTTTGCCATTATGGAATTAGAAGCTACAGGTGTAAAAGCGTGTGGCTTCTATCAAGTTAAAGGAGGTGGCAAAAATATATGGGAATTGGCCAAACTAATCATAGAAAAAGATGGAAGTTGATAGTATTTGCGTTTTTATTCCTATTTTCTCTTTTGTACAGTGGAGTAAGTCATGTGTATGCTCAAGAAGTGGATGCCTTGGTGAATATCGAAGTACAAACAAAGCTTACGGTAAGTGATGGAGAGAATAAGGAACAGATACCAACGATTCCATTTAGTTTTGAATTGACAAGCGAAGATCCGAATGCTCCTTTGCCTCAGGCAAAACAGGTAAGTATAAACGGTGAGGGAAAAGTAAACTTTTCTATCCTTTTTGACAAAGCAGGTATATTTGATTATCAAATTCATCAAATTACACAAGAAGAAAAAGACTGGACACTTGATCATAAAATCTATGATGTAACTGTTCAGGTAAAGGCTGATGGACAGGGAAACCTTATCCCTGCTGTGGTTGGTAATGCTCAGGGCAGTACGGAAAAAGCAGGAAACTTTGTATTTAATAATCACTATACAAAGAAAGCAGAAATCCCAAACCCAAGTATTTCGGAAAATCTAGGTAAACTGAACTATAAAAAGTCGGGTACTATGCCAAAAACAGGGGATATGACAAACTCAACGTTATATGCATATATAGGTTTAGGTATTTTATCAGTAGCTCTGTTATTACTGATATATAAGCGCAAAAGAAAAGAAACCGTATGAACATTAGAGAAAGTATAGGTGAAGATGGAAAAAGAAGCTGTAAAAAAGAAACAGTCGAATTTATTGGGCTATTTCCTCATGAAACTTACGATTTTTTCTGTTGTTATCATATCCATGTTTGTGTTTGTATTTGGTGTTCATTTCAATAAAGGCGAAGCCATGTACCCAAAGGTGCGTGATGGAGATGTCTTGATTTATTATCGCTTAACCAATGATTTTCAGCTTGGAGATGTCATACTCTACAAGAGCGGGGATCAAGAGGCAGTCGGAAGGATCGTGGCAAAAGAAGACGATACGATTGAACTAAACGGTGACGGGCAGCTTCTTGTCAATGGAAATATCCAGCAGGAAGAGATCTTCTTTCTAACGCAGGCAATGCCTGGAGGCATTACTTATCCATATAAAGTAGAGAAAAATAGTTGTTTTATTCTATGTGATAATAGAGAGCATGCCAGCGACAGTCGATTTATCGGTGCTGTATCAAAAGATGACATCAAAGGAAAGGTTGTTAATCTTTTCAGAAGGCGAGGCATCTGATGGACAGCATGGGAAACAAAATCATAAAAATAGCGAATAAAGGTTTAAATGCTGTGATTGCTCTTGTTGTCTTTATCGTTCTAACCTACAGTCTGCTTGGACTGTGGGATATTTATATGATCTACAAGGGGGCAAATAACAGCGACATCATTTCAAGTTTTAAGCCGAAAGGAACAGTAGATGACGAACTGTCATTTGCCGAGTTGCAAAAAATCAATCCAGATGTATGTGCATGGCTCACGATCGCTGAGACGAAGATCGACTATCCGGTAGTACAGGGTAAGAACAATATGGAATATATCAATAAGGCGGTAGACGGGAGTTTTTCCTTATCAGGCAGTATCTTCCTAGATTACAGGAACAAACGTGATTTTAAGGATGATTATAGTCTTGTTTATGGACATCACATGGAAGGGGAGATGATGTTTGGAAGTCTGGTATCTTTCTTAGAAGAAGAGTTCTTTAATCATCATCTGAAAGGAATCCTCTATCAATCCGATGGGACAAAGACGATAGAAATCTTTGCCTGTGTGGAAAGTGATGCCTATGATATGGTCTTGTTTCAACCGATTGGAAGCGATCAATCTTCCAAACAAACATTATTAAATAGAATAAAGGAAAAAGCAGTGCAGTATCGAAATATTTCGTTACAAGAAAATGAGGATATTATCGGACTGTCGACCTGTTACAATACGAAAACAAATGGAAGAATTCTTGTGTTTGGAAGAGTAGTAGAAAGTTAGTAATACAAGAACACTTGAGAAAGAGGAAGGAGGAAACGTTTGATGAATCAAAAGAGAAAGTACAGTATTTTTCTTATTCTCTTAGCTATGATTATACCTCTTTTTGCAAATTTTGTACCTCAAAAACATGTATATGCAGAAGAAACACTAGACATTAATCAATTCTACGGAACAAGTATGGAAACGACTGCGAAAATTCAAAATGATCAAGGTCAAGAGTACAAGTTGATGGATCCTCTTTATATCCAATATCCAAATCAAACGGAGCAGCTTCGAGTTGCCTATTGTATCGAAAAAACGAAAGCATTTCCTTTGATAAACGAGCAGATTAACTATGAAGGCAACAGATATGATGTCGAGCAGGATCCTACTGAAGAATTTAATAAAGTTGGTGCTCAAAGTTTAGATACTCCTAGAGACAATTATGTAACCGCTACTCAAGGCATCAGAAATGCTTTATATAGAGGGTATCCGATTGATGCAGATAATTTGCAGGATACGTATCAATTATCGGATCATGAGTTTTGGCATATTACCCAAATGGCGATTCATTACTGGTCGGATACTGAATACAATCAACATAACGATCCTTTTACTGCCCATTCACCTTATGAATATGGCATATATAACGATTTGAGAAAAGCAAAAGGACTACCTAGTTTATCTGAACCTTATAACCATTTAATTGGTAAGGGGACAGGCAATATGTCAACTGCTCCTAATGATATGCAGTTACTATTATTTATTCCTCAAGATGGAGCAAGAAATCAGCAAGGACATGAGTATCAACGTATGATATCAGCTGACTTTAAAGAAAGAGAAATTCAATTCAAAAAGGTTGATGAAGATGGCAAAGCAATCCCTAATGTGGAGTTTACGATACAAAGGCAGCCGGATTTTTTGACTACTCTACCACAATTATTCAATAAAAGTTATTTTGATGAATATCGTTTCACAACAGGTGATAATGGTACGATCAAAACCGTAGTTAAAGGTAATAAATATGATGAAGATGGTAATTCTTTAGGAGTTATTTTTGGCAATTATGTCTTGACAGAGGTAAATACGCCAAGCGGCTACCAAGGTCTGACAGGGCCCATTACTTTTACCGTTATACAAAATCGAACAGGGCAGCCGGAAATCAAAATAGACGATCAAACACATCCTGATCGGAACAAGATAAAGTTTGAAACCAATTATGATCAGCAAGGAAACTATCAAAGAACAACAAAGGGCTTTACCATTCAGGTAACAAACGAAAAGAAAGGTTTTGAATTTAAGTTTAAGAAGACAGACGCTAAGTCAGCTCCTCTTGGGGATGCGACCTTTGACATTCTAAGAAAAGATGATCAAACACAAGTTACGAGCTTTACATCAGATGAGAAAGGTGCCTATCAATCCGTCATACTTCCTGAGGGGAGTTATATCCTTAAGGAAAGCAAGACACCTGATACCTATCAGACGATGCCGGAGTTAGAGTTTAGTGTAAGTAACCAAGGTGTTTTAACTTTTACTGACCAAGAATTGTCTAAGAAATATGTGACAACACAAAGCGGCCCTGAGAAAAAATATGATATTAAAAATATACCGAAGATTGATGAACCACAAGCAACCATCAAGACACAGGTGGAAGTGAATGGTAAAAAGTCGGAACAAGGAAAGCCTGTTACTGTAAAGACAGACGGTAAAGATACTGTTATTAGTTTTACCGATCATCTAACCTATGAGGGACTTGTTGCCGGTGAAGAATATACGATAACCGCGTATCTGTATGAAAAACATCCGGACGGTTTGGTAGTGGATAACTCTAATAATTTTAATGAAATTGGTAAGAAACTTATCCCCATAACGATTAGGGCAGAAGAGGGAAGGAATACAATTGATGTAAACTTTCCGAGAGTAACCGTAAAACCGGGAGTAAAGTATGTTGTAATGGCAAAAATTCGATCAAATAGCGATATAGAGTTTGTTGATGGAACTAGAATACACACAATTAATCATGATAATCCGGATGACAATTTACAGACCTTCTACGGAGCAGTTAAAAATCCGGGGTCTAGTATTTCAACAGTCGTGGAAGTAGATGGTAAAAAGTCTACAGAAACGCAGCCTTTGCAATTGGATATTACATCGGATAAGACAAGGGTCAATGTAACCGATCATTTGACATACGAAAACCTGATTGCAGGAAAAACGTATGTTGCCACTGCCTATCTATGGGAAATAAAGGAAGATGATTCAAAAGTAGATCCGACTAAAAATATCCCCCTTAATAGATTTGTCAGTCAGGAATTCATAGCCAAAGAAAGTGGCGGAATGGAAGACTTGGTATTCCAAAACTTAGAACTTTCTGCCGGTTCAACCTATGTTGTAACACAAACGCTTACTTCCAAAGAGGATATTCCTCTAGAAGCAGGATTTGGACCGCATAAGGTAGAACATAATTTGAATTTGCAAGATAAGGCACAGACCTTTACGATTAAGCAAGTGCCAAAGCAGACCTTAACTGTTGAAAAGAAGGTAACAGGGTTTAGTGGAGATAAGACCAAAGAATTTACCTTTAACCTAACGGTAAATCCTGACCAATACCTGAAGGATGGCGATAAGCTAACTGCTACACTTCATAAAAAGTATGGAGAGACTACAACCAAAACAAACCAAGAAATAACCGTAGGCACAAAATATCAATTCAAGCTAAAAGATGGGGAATATCTTGATGTGCAAGGACTGTATGAAAACTCGACCTACACCTTAAATGAAGCGGAGTTTGGACAAGAAGGTTACAAAACAACCGTTACGGTAAATGATAAACTAAAAGATAATGCACAAACAAATACCACCTACATGATTGTGAAAGGTGACAATAAAGTAGTATTCACCAACCATAACGGTAAAATCGTACCGACGGGAATTTTGCTCAATAGTGCCCCTTATCTGGCAGGTGCGGCATTTGTAGCACTTTTAGGAATCATCTTACGATTATCAAGGAGAAGAAAGAAACTAAAGTAGTATATGAAAAAGTAAATGGATAATTGTTTTGATCGTAATGAGAGAAACAAGATTCTTCGGCATTTAGCGTTGGTGTAGAAAATACAGATGAAAATTTAGGATTATCTTAGTTGGAGGACTTTCTATGATAAAGGCATAGGAGTCCTCCATTAGTAGAATAAGCAAATGAAGTTATAGGTTTTGTTGCAGTGCTTTTGTGAAGGTGACAATAAGAACGGGATAATGAGTGAATATGTTAGACAGGAGTTGGAGTAACGGTTTTGGAAATGATCTAACTACTGATAATTTTACAGCAGATAGTGCAGGATTGAGCCAGTTTCCCCTTGAAAATATGATGTTGACAAACCAGAGGAACCGGTTGTGATAGTGAATCCAGAATATTTGGCAGAACAAGATCAACGGTAAGTGGAATTAAGAGAAAAAGAAGTTGTCCTAGTAATCTATTCAGACAATTTACAGATACTTTACTGGGAACCGATGTGGTGAAAAAAGTGGAATAACTCTCGATAATCCATATTTCTTCATTCAACTTAAGTACCAGTGACACAGAGATGTATTTATATTATTTAAAGAGAATGAGTTAGGAATGGATCCAAACAAAGTCAGCCAACTACTAATAACTGGTGATATGACAAGTCCATTAGGATTACTCGGCGTCTGTATTTTATTGATGGAGGAATGTATGAGTAAGAAAACATATTGGTTTATAAGTATATGCGGTGTGATGACAATCGCTTGTTTACATGGTCAGACTATTTATGCGCAGGAAAATACCAATAGTCCATTGACCGAAGAAACTGCTGTTTTGATTTCCGAAGGTAAGATTCGTCTAGAAGACGGAAGAGTAGATTCTCTTTTATATAAGGGGAATATTTTGTCTCCCGATCAGGATGATGATGGGGACGGGTTATTAAATGCTGAGGAAATCTACACATATTTCAAAGATGGAAGGCAGTACTATGGTTATTGCAGTCATCCATTGGTGTTTGATACGGATGGTGATGGACTTTCGGATCAGGAGGATCCGCAGGCTTTAGAATGGACTATCAGCACAAGAGATATGGTCTTATTTATGGAATTGACTTATCGGGATGATGATTATATCCAGAAAGTATTAGATTCTGCTCAGGAGTTGACAGAGTTGTATGAGAATCGCTCAGAATATGCAATGATGCATAAGGAACTGTCCCGCTTTTGGCAAGTGAAAGAGACCTATCATCATGATAATGGTTTTGATGCGGTTCTTTATGAAACTGCCAGTATCTACCCTTACCTAAAGGATCATACAGTTCAAGTGTTGGGGATTAGAGGTACAAAAGGAATTGATGATGCAGATGATGATCTTGCGATTTTCTTTGGAACCGATCCTGAGCAGGCTAATGATATTGTTACGTTAATAAACGAATATTCCAAGGAGCCAAGTATTACAAATCTGTATGTGACAGGTCATTCCCTGGGTGGGTATCTGGCACAACGAGGATTGATTGAAGCAAGAAAAAAAGGGTATGATGGGTATAAACAATCCTACACCTTTAATGCACCAAAAATCACAGGGAATGCGTTTAACAATTGGTTGTATGAGCTGGCGGATGAAGGGGATGAATTGACCAGACAGGGAGAAGCTGTTCATTATATTGTGGATAATGATGGAACTGTTCACATGGTAGGAACTTTTGAAGGCGCTATCAGTGTTGGGAGATCTTCTAATGGTCATGGATCCAGAACGTACTTTGAAGAGCTGGTTAATGACTTGCCGGGCTTTTCTGTTGGAAAACGTAAAGGCATGAATGGTACAGGCTATGAAGAGGAAGTCCTGAAACGTTTGACTTTTAATGAAATAGTCACCGACAGTCAGGTGTATACAGAGATCACTGTACAGCCAGAGAAAGTGACAGTAGGAAATCCAGTGGATTTGACAGATAATCTCAGTCATGTACCAAAGGATGGAAAACGGAAAGATATAACGGATTATTCTTCCATAGATCTCACTAAGGCTGGGAACTATACAGGAAAAGTCCGTGTTACTTTTTCTGATATGAGCGAAAAAGAGTTTGATGTGCCGATTTTCGTTACTGAGAAAGCGGAGCGTGTTCCTAGAGAGATCTATGTACGAAACGGTGGCATAGCCGATTTAAGTGGAGATGGTTCAAAAGAAGTGCCTTATGGCAGCCTTTTATATGCTCTTGAACAGGCAAACGATGGTGATACCATCATCTTAACAGAAGATATTGCGTTAAATGGGACAAAAGACCTTGTGATAGAAAAAGAGGTTACTGTTGATGGTAAAAATTATGGGATTTATTTAAGGGGGCAAAATGTTGTTTTAGAAAGTGATGCTGTCTTTAAAGATCTTGGTTTGAAATTTTTGACTGATGGGGCAATTGATCTGGAAGAGTTGAAGATTGGAAAAATTATCGTTAATGATTATACATTGACCATGGATCATGTAAACACTTTAGTAGGAAAGAACCAAAATGATGATCGACCAATGTTGGTTGCAGGAAGTATAGATAATACAAAATTTAAAGGCGATGGAGCAAAAATCAAGATAATCCATTCCACTTCCGAAACTCGATTTAAGAGTATTGTTTTAGGAAATCTGTCTGGAGAAAAACAGACGGTTACAGAATTGGAAATCGATGGTTTCGCAAGCTCTGATTTTGGGATCATGGCTTCCAGTTTTGACAAAGAACCAATCCGTAATGATGTGACCGTTCGATTGGATGGCGGAAAGATCACACAGCTTGTGCAGGGAAATCAGGCTTCGGCAGTTCATGTGACTGTCGGTAAGAATCAAAGTATCTATGGGGCTCGTTTTGACCAGATCACTGATCTGTTGTTAGAAGAAGGCGCAACGTTAACGTTAGCTGATGATCCGCAAAATCTGGGTAAGGTGATCGTAAAAACAGGTGCTAGTCTGAATTTACAGGATTCGCCGGAGACAAAAGTAACAAGTATCGAGACAGAGGGAACGATCACCATCGATCCGAATCAGAATCAGCTGATCGTGACGGATGGAATTACAGGGAAAGGACATTTTCGTATTCAGGCATGGGGAGGCATTCCGGATTTGGAGAAAGAGATCATTCATTTTCCAAATGGAGAACTAAGTGATATCCATGCGGATATTTGGAATCCGCTTTATGAACTGCATAAGCAGACGACAGGTTATCGTTTAGTGGAAACACCGGAACCTTCAACGGAAACGAAACAGTATACACCGAAACTACCGTCGGAAAAACTGGAAGTAGACAATCCAGACAATCTTTCACAGGAGGAAGAAGCCGCACTGATCGAAGCCGTACGTGAAACCAACTGGGGCTATTTACCGGATACTGTGGATTATTGGATTGAGCCGCAGGAAGGATTGATTGTACTTTATGAGGATCATTCGGAAGATATTCTTTTATTGAATCAACTGGTCACTCGAAAAAAAGAAGTGCCGGATCTTCCGGAAGAACCGATCAGCTCCGGAATCGTGATTGAGGAAATCCCAAGTATCCCAGCAGAGAATATTTTAGTAGAGGAAGTCTATCAAGGAGATCCGGTCACTTTAGAGGATAACATTCAAGGATTACCGGAAGGAAGTGCAGTAGAAGTAGTGGAAGCAATCACTAGTGAAAGTGCAGGAAGATTTGAAGCGAAGGTGAAAGTAACCTTTAAGAATGGATCCAGTCGAATGGTAACAGTGCCGGTAATAGTGAAGGAACGGATCAGTGCTAGCGTATTGGAGGAAATCCCAAGTATCCCAGCAGAGAATATTTTAGCAGAGGAAGTCTATCAAGGAGATCCGGTCGCTTTAGAGGATAACATTCAAGGATTACCGGAAGGAAGTGCAGTAGAAGTAGTGGAAGCAATCACTAGTGAAAGTGCAGGAAGATTTGAAGCGAAGGTGAAAGTAACCTTTAAGAATGGATCCAGTCGAATGGTAACAGTGCCGGTAATAGTGAAGGAACGGATCAGTGCTAGCGTATTGGAGGAAATCCCAAGTATCCCAGCAGAGAATATTTTAGCAGAGGAAGTCTATCAAGGAGATCCGGTCGCTTTAGAGGATAACATTCAAGGATTACCGGAAGGAAGTGCAGTAGAAGTAGTGGAAGCAATCACTAGTGAAAGTGCAGGAAGATTTGAAGCGAAGGTGAAAGTAACCTTTAAGAATGGATCCAGTCGAATGGTAACAGTGCCGGTAATAGTGAAGGAACGGATCAGTGCTAGCGTATTGGAGGAAATCCCAAGTATCCCAGCAGAGAATATTTTAGTAGAGGAAGTCTATCAAGGAGATCCGGTCACTTTAGAGGATAACATTCAAGGATTACCGGAAGGAAGTGCAGTAGAAGTAGTGGAAGCAATCACTAGTGAAAGTGCAGGAAGATTTGAAGCGAAGGTGAAAGTAACCTTTAAGAATGGATCCAGTCGAATGGTAACAGTGCCGGTAATAGTGAAGGAACGGATCAGTGCTAGCGTATTGGAGGAAATCCCAAGTATCCCAGCAGAGAATATTTTAGCAGAGGAAGTCTATCAAGGAGATCCGGTCGCTTTAGAGGATAACATTCAAGGATTACCGGAAGGAAGTGCAGTAGAAGTAGTGGAAGCAATCACTAGTGAAAGTGCAGGAAGATTTGAAGCGAAGGTGAAAGTAACCTTTAAGAATGGATCCAGTCGAATGGTAACAGTGCCGGTAATAGTGAAGGAACGGATCAGTGCTAGCGTATTGGAGGAAATCCCAAGTATCCCAGCAGAGAATATTTTAGCAGAGGAAGTCTATCAAGGAGATCCGGTCGCTTTAGAGGATAACATTCAAGGATTACCGGAAGGAAGTGCAGTAGAAGTAGTGGAAGCAATCACTAGTGAAAGTGCAGGAAGATTTGAAGCGAAGGTGAAAGTAACCTTTAAGAATGGATCCAGTCGAATGGTAACAGTGCCGGTAATAGTGAAGGAACGGATCAGTGCTAGCGTATTGGAGGAAATCCCAAGTATCCCAGCAGAGAATATTTTAGCAGAGGAAGTCTATCAAGGAGATCCGGTCGCTTTAGAGGATAACATTCAAGGATTACCGGAAGGAAGTGCAGTAGAAGTAGTGGAAGCAATCACTAGTGAAAGTGCAGGAAGATTTGAAGCGAAGGTGAAAGTAACCTTTAAGAATGGATCCAGTCGAATGGTAACAGTGCCGGTAATAGTGAAGGAACGGATCAGTGCTAGCGTATTGGAGGAAATCCCAAGTATCCCAGCAGAGAATATTTTAGCAGAGGAAGTCTATCAAGGAGATCCGGTCGCTTTAGAGGATAACATTCAAGGATTACCGGAAGGAAGTGCAGTAGAAGTAGTGGAAGCAATCACTAGTGAAAGTGCAGGAAGATTTGAAGCGAAGGTGAAAGTAACCTTTAAGAATGGATCCAGTCGAATGGTAACAGTGCCGGTAATAGTGAAGGAACGGATCAGTGCTAGCGTATTGGAGGAAATCCCAAGTATCCCAGCAGAGAATATTTTAGCAGAGGAAGTCTATCAAGGAGATCCGGTCGCTTTAGAGGATAACATTCAAGGATTACCGGAAGGAAGTGCAGTAGAAGTAGTGGAAGCAATCACTAGTGAAAGTGCAGGAAGATTTGAAGCGAAGGTGAAAGTAACCTTTAAGAATGGATCCAGTCGAATGGTAACAGTGCCGGTAATAGTGAAGGAACGGATCAGTGCTAGCGTATTGGAGGAAATCCCAAGTATCCCAGCAGAGAATATTTTAGTAGAGGAAGTCTATCAAGGAGATCCGGTCACTTTAGAGGATAACATTCAAGGATTACCGGAAGGAAGTGCAGTAGAAGTAGTGGAAGCAATCACTAGTGAAAGTGCAGGAAGATTTGAAGCGAAGGTGAAAGTAACCTTTAAGAATGGATCCAGTCGAATGGTAACAGTGCCGGTAATAGTGAAGGAACGGATCAGTGCTAGCGTATTGGAGGAAATCCCAAGTATCCCAGCAGAGAATATTTTAGCAGAGGAAGTCTATCAAGGAGATCCGGTCGCTTTAGAGGATAACATTCAAGGATTACCGGAAGGAAGTGCAGTAGAAGTAGTGGAAGCAATCACTAGTGAAAGTGCAGGAAGATTTGAAGCGAAGGTGAAAGTAACCTTTAAGAATGGATCCAGTCGAATGGTAACAGTGCCGGTAATAGTGAAGGAACGGATCAGTGCTAGCGTATTGGAGGAAATCCCAAGTATCCCAGCAGAGAATATTTTAGCAGAGGAAGTCTATCAAGGAGATCCGGTCGCTTTAGAGGATAACATTCAAGGATTACCGGAAGGAAGTGCAGTAGAAGTAGTGGAAGCAATCACTAGTGAAAGTGCAGGAAGATTTGAAGCGAAGGTGAAAGTAACCTTTAAGAATGGATCCAGTCGAATGGTAACAGTGCCGGTAATAGTGAAGGAACGGATCAGTGCTAGCGTATTGGAGGAAATCCCAAGTATCCCAGCAGAGAATATTTTAGCAGAGGAAGTCTATCAAGGAGATCCGGTCGCTTTAGAGGATAACATTCAAGGATTACCGGAAGGAAGTGCAGTAGAAGTAGTGGAAGCAATCACTAGTGAAAGTGCAGGAAGATTTGAAGCGAAGGTGAAAGTAACCTTTAAGAATGGATCCAGTCGAATGGTAACAGTGCCGGTAATAGTGAAGGAACGGATCAGTGCTAGCGTATTGGAGGAAATCCCAAGTATCCCAGCAGAGAATATTTTAGCAGAGGAAGTCTATCAAGGAGATCCGGTCGCTTTAGAGGATAACATTCAAGGATTACCGGAAGGAAGTGCAGTAGAAGTAGTGGAAGCAATCACTAGTGAAAGTGCAGGAAGATTTGAAGCGAAGGTGAAAGTAACCTTTAAGAATGGATCCAGTCGAATGGTAACAGTGCCGGTAATAGTGAAGGAACGGATCAGTGCTAGCGTATTGGAGGAAATCCCAAGTATCCCAGCAGAGAATATTTTAGTAGAGGAAGTCTATCAAGGAGATCCGGTCACTTTAGAGGATAACATTCAAGGATTACCGGAAGGAAGTGCAGTAGAAGTAGTGGAAGCAATCACTAGTGAAAGTGCAGGAAGATTTGAAGCGAAGGTGAAAGTAACCTTTAAGAATGGATCCAGTCGAATGGTAACAGTGCCGGTAATAGTGAAGGAACGGATCAGTGCTAGCGTATTGGAGGAAATCCCAAGTATCCCAGCAGAGAATATTTTAGCAGAGGAAGTCTATCAAGGAGATCCGGTCGCTTTAGAGGATAACATTCAAGGATTACCGGAAGGAAGTGCAGTAGAAGTAGTGGAAGCAATCACTAGTGAAAGTGCAGGAAGATTTGAAGCGAAGGTGAAAGTAACCTTTAAGAATGGATCCAGTCGAATGGTAACAGTGCCGGTAATAGTGAAGGAACGGATCAGTGCTAGCGTATTGGAGGAAATCCCAAGTATCCCAGCAGAGAATATTTTAGCAGAAAGGATGAATCAGAAAGAACCTACTGATAAGAAAAAAGAGATTCCTTCTGATAAAACTACAGAAGAGCGATTCCATGGAGAGCCTAAGTATGAAAAGAATCTTGCAATGTTAGGTGATGAAAGAAAACTACCTGAAACAGGAGATGTGTCTAATCTGTTTTCACTTTTAGAAGGAATTTTCCTTAGTTGTATAGCCGGTATCTTATTAAAATGGAATCATCGAAAGAAAATGTATGAAGATTGATGTTTTTCTATTTTTATAATTTGGAAGAAAGAAGTGCTTAGAAATAACGGCTTTTTGTCAATAAGGACTGATGAGTTGTGTAAAATCAAATGTGGGTCAGAATGAACCACATTCTGACCCAGAAATTATAGAGCCAAAATATACAGCAGTTATTAGAACAATCAATGAAGTTGTAAAAATCAAAATACGCATAAAGAGGATGTTATCTTAGAAAGATATTTATAAAATGTCAATGAAAATATCAAATTCACCTTATAAATATGGAGGTGTAAAGGTCATACAAATTCCATTTAAATTTGAATATTTTTATCTACTATAGAGGTTACCCTGGTCAATCAATAAATACTTTGTATCGACTACTGAAAAAAGAAAATCTTTTGATTAGCAATATATTTTCTTTTTTCAATTTATTCATATTAGCGCTCATAATAGATCTACAATCTAGTGAGTTATTTGAATATTGATTTTATCAACTTAAGTATATAGAATTAATTTGAAGACAATAAATCATCCTTCTCGAAAGCAGAAAAGCAATGAACAAAACAAGTAGTGAACTACTCACCACTTAGCTAAACCTAACGGTTCTTAACGCTTGAAGTGGGATCTTCTTGGGAATAGAGCGTACTTGCAAGTGTATTTCTTTACCTACAGCGGTGTCTCTTATTTACCAAGCTATCCCCGTAGTTCCTACGGTTCTTGATTATTCCTAAGCTAATGCTTGTATTCGTAGACCTTCGGTCAAAATATTTATACTAGCGTTGATGTCTCGATCGTGGTGCGTATGGCAAATAGGACAAATCCATTCTCGAATTTTGAGTGACTTCTTGCCGTCTCTGTGTCCACATTTTGAACAAATTTGACTAGATGGAGACCATTTATCTATCTTGATGATTTTCCGCCCGTACCAGTCAGCTTTATATTGTAATTTAGTCACAAAACTAGACCAAGAAACATCCGAAATACTTTTTGCTAGTTTATGATTACGCAACATACCTTTTGTGTTTAAGTTTTCAATACAGATAATATCGTGATTTTTGATAATTTCCGTACTCAACTTATTCAGAAAATCAGTACGTTGACTCATTACTTTTTCATGCAATCGTGCTACTTTACGTTTTTGTTTTTGATAATTTCTAGCTTCAAACAGATTGATACCTTCAGTAACCTTCATACCGAACGACATTCATCACCCACCTATAGAGGATGGGCGACTTCTGCCTGATTATGTAAAAAAACTAGATAGCTCGGATATTATTTCTTACTAAAAAATATATATTATTTAGGAGAGGGATAGAATATGGTAGCAGTATTCAATATTATTAGTCACATTGAATCGAATATCTCTAATATGAGTGATATGGAGGAAAGTGTTGCTAGGTTTTTCATATCAGAAGTGCATAAAGAGTCTGATTTGTCTGCTGAACATGTTTGTGAGATTGTCCATTGTTCTCTATCAGCATTGACACGATTTTCTAAAAAATGTGGATTTAAAGGTTATCGAGAGTTTATTTTTGAGTATCGTAATAGTCAAAAACAGCTAAATGAGAGAGTTAAGCATTTCAAAAATGATATTACTCCAAATATTTTTAAGGATTATGAAGATATTATTGAAAAAACTCAGTCGTTGATAGATGAAGAACAGTTAGAAAGAGTATCTAGTATGTTAGTGAATGCTTCGAGAATTTATTTATATGGTGCTGGTTTTTCTGGATTGGTTGCTAAAGAAGTTAAAATTCGTTTTGTTCGTTTAGGCTTGGTTACTGAGGTTATTCATGATTTGGATAATTTGGTCTGGACTAGTGGAATCATTGATTCCTCATGTCTAGTTATTGGTTTTTCGTTGTCAGGAGAATCAAGAATAGTAGTAAATGCTTTACAAAATGCCTCAAGAATAGGAGCAAGAAGTATTCTTTTAACAAGTAATTTAGAAGGAAGTAGTCATGTTGAAGAAGTTATTAAAGTAGCTTCGATAAGAAATCTTGATCAAGGAACTCGCATCTCTCCTCAGCTACCGATTTTGTTTATGATTGATATTATTTATGGGTATTTTTTGTCAGCTGATAAATCACATAGGCTTGAAATTTTTAACAGGACAGTTGTAAATCATGACGATAATGATAAAGTATTGAAAATGTTTCAGACAAAAGACTAAGAATTATTTTTTTATTTATTTTTTTATTTAATGTTTTATTTTAGAAATCAATTAGCAGTTTGTAGAAATTACTAGAGTTAATTAGATGATAAAATGTAAATATAGTGATACTAAAAAAATAGCATCTTAGGAGTGGAGGAATCCACTTCTTTTGGCTTTTTAACAGCTCTAGAAGGACTCACCACTCGTTAGTTCCTTAAAAGGTGCTTTTTAAATGACCACCAACCGCTCACATCCCTCTCTCTTTAACTATTTAAATGGATCTATGTACTCTTGTTTACTTAAACTCTTTCTTATTCGATCATCTGTTTCTTGTTCTCGAATATATTTTTCAATTGTTTTTTGATTTTACTCAACTGTACTCATGTAGTATCCCTTTAGATCAAAAGTTTTTATTCCCATACTTATATTTCAAATTCGTATGTTTTTCATGGATTAAGGTTGTACTTCGTCCTTTTAAGTAGCCCATAAAACTAGAAATACTAATCTTTGCGGTATTCTTACTAACAGTTGAATATGGTCAGGCATGGCATGCACTTCAATGATTTCAACGTCTTTCATCTCACACAATTTTGTTGCTATCTGCCCAATACTTACTTTTAATTTTTCATCGATACTTCGGGGGGAAGACTAGGTGAACCTCACAAATCCATCTTGTATGTGCTAAACTTTTATCGCTAAAGCTATTTTGTCCACGTGTAGAAACGCACGTTTTTTTTGTTTCGTACGCTACGCGAACGAAACTGACTAAAGTCAATAATTTAAAGGACTGAAGAATTAATTCTGATTCATCAGTCCTTTAAATTATAGAGCCTTTCTTTTTTATAATGCTAATTTACCAATTTGTGTGATTGTGTTGCTTATAATGTTGTAATAATTGATGTGTTCGAGATTTTTTCGATGTTTTTCATGAGAAATATCGCGTATTAATAAATTACTCTTCAGTAAAGATATTTTTGATTTGATCTTATCGCAATAAAACTATTTTCATCGTTTGATAAATAAGTTGTTTTTGAATAAAAGTAAAAACGATTTCCGTAAAATCGCTTTTTTTTTATTATTTTTTATAGGAAAATAAAATTGCAAACGATTACAGAAAGTAGAGTGGTAATATGGTTGTAAAATCAAAAAAAGAAAAATTTAAGTTGTTGATTAAAGATGGTATTGTTGTTTCTTGCCAGGCATTACCTGGAGAGCCACTTTATACGGAAGAAGGCGGTATTGTTCCACGGTTAGCTTTGGCTGCTGAACAAGCAGGTGCTGTTGGTATTCGTGCTAATTCAATTCGGGATATCCGGGAGATAAAAATGGTTACTAATCTTCCAATTATTGGAATTATTAAGAGGGAGTATCCGCCTCAAGAACCATTTATAACAGCAACTATGAAAGAGATAGATGAGCTTGTTGAAGAAGGAGTTGATGTTGTTGCACTAGATTGTACGAATAGAGAAAGATTTGATGGATTGAAAATTTCGGAATTTATTAGAAAGATAAAGGCTAAATATCC
>NZ_JBIOQM010000002.1:1265000-1447440 GCF_051713745.1 Enterococcus sp. DIV0421 | reverse complement strand
AGCCAGGCGACGATTCTCCAATACACCGATTAATTGCTGGGGCTGCCCATTCATAAAAACAAAACTCATTTTTCCACTACAGGACTTCAGCGATTTGAACGCATCAAAATAAAGGACCGAAGGGAACGTATCAAAACGAGGATGGTACGTTTTTAAACAGGTGTGCAGGACACGCAGAACGGTTACATCAGAGACAAAGCAGCGATTGGCAATTTCTTTTCTTGTTGTATTCTTCACCAGCTCCAAGGCAATTTGAATCTTTAATTCCTTCGAAAGATAGCAGTTTTCATCCACCCAGTTTGTCTGAGCATTGAATGTCGACTGACATTCTTTACAGTAAAAACGTGTACGTACCAAGCGTAATTCTGTTTTTGTTGCTCGATAAGGCAAAAGTTGGACTTTTGTTTTATGTGAGCCATTCTTGATAATTTGTCCTTCATTTTTGATGCCACATTTATGGCAATGGCTTGGTATATAGCTAAGTTTGGCATGGATAATATTGGTGCGAAACCCCTCTTCTTCTATAGTCTCTAACCATTCTTCTTCGAAGAATAAATTTTCATCTGTTAAACCTAACAATTTTCTAGTACAAGGATCCATGGAGATATCCTTTCTTGGTTTGGTTTTATTTTAGACGACTAAATTCTACCAGTTAGGCTATCTCTCTTTCTATCTTTTTTTACAAAAAAAGTGTCAGTAGAAATTCCGTAGATTTTCCATCAACACTAAATATTGTAGAACCAAGGAGTTGTTGATTTTTTTTTGGTGTGTCTTTCTATTTTTAGTTTTTTCTTATTATCATTACTTTTGTTAGATTCAATGCGCATATTTTTTATTAAGGATCTGTTAGCTGTTGTTTTTCTTGTTGTGTTTCTATATATATTATACGTTTAGTGTGGGATTACCTATTATGAAAAAAACGAAAAAAGAAACAGTAAACTATGATAGATATTTTGAATCATAAAAAATGAAAGAATTAGATGTGTGGCTATTGAATAAGAAGTTGTTATTTTTTGTTAGTTGCTTGTTGGTGAGATTATTGATTTCTTATGTCTTTTCTCAATTGATGGATAAGATGTTTAAAGGGTGGATTACATTAGGTATTTTGGGAGTAACTTGGTTCAAAAGAAAAAGTAAATCTATTGTTTACAGACAAAATATACAAAAATTATAAGTCCTTAGCTCAATTAAGGAATTGGCTACGAGTACAAAAATACCCACTCCAGAGAGAGCGGGCTTCCTTTGAAAGGAGATTAATGAAAAAATTTCTTGGATAGTTAGATTATAAAATATGAAATGAAATTTTTCAATTGTTATCTTACTGAATCTAATCATTTACTGTAAGATTCAGCGGAATGCATAAAATTCATCTTGACAAATTATCTTTTATTTCTAAAATCAATTATAGATTTTGGTTGTTTTTCTTTCGCTTTCTCAACTGAGGGTGTTCTTTTGATTAATATTATTGTAGAAAGACAAACTATATTAAGTCAAGCACAATAGAAAAGGTTTGAATAATGTAGTTTTTATATGGTTTGAAGGCATGATCAAGATATCCTAGGCAACGGGAATTTTTGAAAAGATCAGTTAACGATCATTTTCTGCTCCTCATAAGGTTTATTATCTTTCAGTAGTTGATAAATAATCCGCACCAGTTTTCTTATGACATGACTAATTGCGACATTATAGTGTTTTCCTTCCGCTAGTTTTTTTCTGGAAGTAGACATGCATAGATGGTAACCAAATAGACATGAGCCTGGCGGACTCATGCAATGCCCCACGTAATTGCTAGGATCCACGTTTGACCATTCGTCTAGTTTCCGTTTTATTCATTCCAGAAGTGGAGACGGAAGGTTCTGCACCTGCATAAGCAAGCAGCTGATTCGATGAACGGAAATTCTTAATATCATGATTTTCGGCAAGAATGACACTCACTAACTTATAGCCAATGTCAGGAATCGTTAAAATAGGCGAATTGATTTCACTCATTAATCGAGAAACTTCCTTTTCTGCATTGTCTCGTATAGTTGTAAAATACTTGGCATCAATAGTTTGAAGGAGTTCAAATTTTAACGCAGGAGATTCTTGACCAATGGAGTTTTGCGCGATGGCTTTGAGCGTGACTGCCTGTTTTTTTCTAAAGCGACCCTTTGAGTGCGCTGAAATAAGATTAGTTAGCTTTGTTAAATGTGCATTCCCTAGCTTTTTAGCAGAGGGATATTCTTTTAGTATTGCGTATACATAGGATTGGTGTTTCGCAGAAGAAGAACCCAAAGAAGGTGCGAGTTCTGGAAAGAGAATGTCTAGAATGCGTGTGCAGCTTACTTTTTTTCGAGTACAATCCTCTTTTAATCTGGCTGTATGTCGAGTTAAATACTTCAACTCAATCATTGAAGGGGTAGCACTAAATGATAGTTTATCAAGATCTGTTCGTAGTTTTCGAGCGATCGTCATGGCGTCTTTTTTTCGGTTTTGCTTTTTCGTAAACTTTGATTCTTGGCAAATTCTTTAATTAAGTACGGATTATAGCTATAGGTTGGGTATCCTTGCGCCAGAAGTAAGCGGAGGATATTGAAGCAATAATGCCCTGTATCTTCTAAGGCGATTTGAATGTCTTCACCGGTTGTTTTCTGCAAATTGTCAAGCGTTATTTGAAGCTTCGTAAACCCTTCACGGTTATTTTCGATTTGAAGGTGACGGACAAAAATCGTTCTTTCAGTATCAATGACCGCTAAGTCATGTTTATGCTGGGCAACATCAATTCCAACATACAACTAAGGATCACTCCTAATCAGATAAAATTTACGCTGTGCTCCACCTACTCTTTGCTTATGTAACCTTGTGATCAATCAAGCGTCACGAACTGATGTCATGCGCCAACAAACTTATTAACAATCTGACAAAGAGCTGTGGCTATAGCCTTTCTACAAAAGTATTCCAGAGTAATCTGGTGGAAGTAGTACTAGTCCACAGCGCTTAACTCAATTATTGATAAAATAATAGCTAATTAAAACGGAATAGCTGATTAATTGAGTAATCTAAATATACAAGGAATGTAAAATGAAAAGAAAATATGTTTTGGATGTTTTAGGAATTATACTAGGCATTTGTCTTTATTCATTATCAATTTGTGTAATCAATATTCCCAATAAATTAGGAGAGGGTGGAGCAACCGGTATTGCATTGATTCTAAAGAGTTTGTGGGCAATTGCCCCTTCTCTATCAATTCTACTTATTAATTTACCATTGTTGATAGTGTCTTTTTTCGCGTTAGGAAAAAAAACAATATTAAAAACCTTATTTGGAATGTCTATATTAACAGTGTCTTTAAATTTTTGGACACAGCTTATTCCTTCCCCACCTCAAATCAATCTATTTCTTTCAAGTATAGCAACTGGAATACTGTCTGGCTTAGGCTGCGGTATAATATATCGTTTTGGGGTGGAAGTACTGGTGGAACAGATATTTTATATCTATTATTAGAAAAATATTTTGGTATAAGAATTGGTACTAGTCTATTATGTATTACCGTAATTATACTTTTATTATCACTAAGCTACATGAACTATTCTCAGTTTTTATTTACTTTGATTAGTTGTTTCATTTTCTCAAAAACAGTAAATTTTGTGAAATATACTCAGTTTCAAATTCCGTATTAGTATTTTGAATGAGCTACTTACCATGGAGCTAAACCAAACAGAGCATAAAGAAAATAACTAGTTTGAAGAGCTTAGACAGAAGATAGAGACTGCAAAACGCGAAAATAAAAAAAAGAAAAGAGTGATGATTTAAATAAAGATACGAAAACAAAGTCTCTTTATACCAAAGACATTGATGACAATACAGGATATGAGATATTAGCTGAAAAAAATAAAGACTATATAGGATGGCTTACAATACCTGATACCCCAATTGATTATCCTGTAATGAGTACACCTGATAATCCAAATTACTATTTAAGAAGAAACTTTAAAAAGGAATATTTACTAAATGGAACGCCTTATATTGGAGAAGGTATTGGTCCAGATAAAGAATGTTTTATTATATACGGACATCATATGAAGAATGGTTCGATGTTTGGTACGTTGGAGAAGTATGAGGAAGTTGGATATAAAGATTCACATCCATTTATCTATTTTAATATAATAGGGGAGAGTAGAAAATATGAAGTGATAGGTGCTTTTCGTGTAGATTTGAAAAATCCCCATTTTGATTATTATGGGGATCTGTCAGTAGAATCTTTTGATGACTATATAAGCAAACTTTCTGAAATTACTCTATATGGGGAGGTAAAAGATATTAGATATGGAGAACCGGTTCTTATGTTATCTACTTGTAGCTATTTTGTAGAAGAAGGAAGATTTATTGTTGTAGCTAAAAGAGTACGATAATAAATGAGTCCTGAATTTATATTGTAGTTGTAAGCTAAAAAAACAGTGTGATTATATAGATGAAATAAAAAAAGTATATTAATATGTGATTAATATTACTTTGTAAAATGTAAGGAGAAGATATAGGTAGATGCAGAGGATATATTTAAAAAAGAATGTATACGAAGCACTACTTGAGCGTCTACATTTTGTATTTAAAGAATTCCTGTGATTTATACTTCTTTTTCAGGCGGAAAAGATAGTGGATTGCTTTTAAATATTCTATTAGATTTTAGAGATAAGTATTATCCTGAAAGAGAAATAGGGGTATTTCATCAAGATTTTGAGGCTCAGTATGGTGCGACAACAGAATATGTAGAGTCTATTTTTTCAGAACTTGAGAAAAAGAAAAAAATGTAAGATTGTATTGGGTTTGTTTACCTATGGCTACAAGAACAGCACTTAGCATGACTATGAAATGTATTGGTATCCATGGGATGATAAAAAAGAAGATTCATGGGTTCGGCCTATGCCAAGGCATGACTATGTAATCAATTTAGATAATAATCCAATGACCACTTATCATTATCGAATGCACCAGGAGGACTTGGCAAAACAGTTCGGCAGATGGTATAGACAATTAAGTGGAGATAAAAAGACGGTTTGTTTACTTGGTATTAGAGCAGATGAATCTTTACAAAGATATAGTGGATTTGTAAATAAAAAATATGGTTATAAGAATAAGTGTTGGATCACAAAGCAATTTAAGGATATGTGGGCAGCTTCTCCTCTTTATGACTGGTCTGTAGAAGATATATGGCATGCCTATTATAAGTTTGGGTATAGATATAATTATTTATATGATTTGTACTATAAAGCAGGATTATCGCCTGCACAAATGAGAGTAGCGTCTCCTTTTCAAGATTATGCAAAAGATACTTTAAATCTTTACAGGGTTATAGATCCTACTGTGTGGGTAAAACTTTTGGGTAGAGTTAAGGGAGCTAATTTTGCTAATATTTACGGAAAGACAAAAGCCGTAGGGTACAGAAATGTGACACTTCCTGAAGGGCATACATGGAAATCTTATACACAGTTTCTTTTAGCAACCTTACCGGTTAGACTCAGGAATAATTATATTAGCAAATTTAATAAATCAATTTTTCTTTTGGCATAATACTGGTGGAGGGTTAGAAGAAGAAACAATTAAAGAATTGGAAGAAAAAGGCTATAATATTGAAAGAAATGGTGTTTCAAACTATACCATTTTTAAAAAATTCCCGAATTATTTTCTTAGGTAAAATTCCGGATCATACAGATGATATTTTAAGCACAAAAGATATTCCTAGTTGGAAAAGAATGTGTTTTTGTATTTTTGAAAAATGATCATATTTGTCGTTTTATGGGGTTTGGCTTAACTCGTGAACAACAAAGAGTAGTAGATGCTATAAAGCAAAAATATAAAACGAGTTTGGAGGAATTGGAACGTGAGTAATTTTAAAAAGTCCGGTTTATCAAATTCAATCTATCCCAATAGAAAAAATATTTCCTAATGATTATAATCCTAATACTGTAGCACCGCCAGAGATGAAACTTTTGTATGATAGTATTAAATCGGATGGATATACCATGCCGATTGTGTGTTATTACAATGTGGAAGAGGATAAATACATTATCGTAGATGGATTTCATAGATATCGTATCATGCTTGATTATTCTGATATTTATGAAAGAGAAGAAGGAAGACTACCTGTTTCTATCATTGATAAAGCACTTGATCATAGAATGGCATCTACTATCAGGCATAACAGGGCAAGAGGTAGCCATGATGTTGATTTGATGAGTAATATTGTAAAAGAACTGCATGAGTGTGGTAGAAGTGATAATTGGATTGCAAAGCATTTAGGGATGGATAAAGATGAAATACTAAGATTAAAACAGATAACAGGTTTAGCGACTTTATTTAAGGATTATACATTTGGAAAAGGCGTGGGAACCAGAAGAGTTTGAGGAACAGTTGAACGAATAGTCTAGATTGAAAATATTGGCTCTTTGTCAATAGGGATTGATGAGTTGTGCAAAATCAAACGGCTCCTCGTCATTTAGTGTTGGTAGAGAAAAACACTAAATGACGAGGAGCCCATTTTTGAAAAGAGTGAAAATTAACTAGTTAACTTGTGTTACATCCCTATGTAAAAAGAATAAAAAAAGAAATCTAGTTTGTACTGTTAGTCTAATATATAAGAAGAGAGTGCAAGATGAATCATTGCTTGGGAATATTTATGATTTTACCGTATATAGTGGTCTGTTTTTCAGTTTTTTCTTGTAGCTGGGAAGCACGATTTATCATTATTGATGTGAAAATAAGTGGAATTGTCGATGATGTACGAGGATATGGCTATAAAAGAAAGACAAGAGCGTATGGGGCTTTTGGGGATTTACAATCAAGAAAAAACGAGTGTTAAGTCTAATGGTAATAAGTCAAGATGAAAATTGAGCAGTTTTTTTATTGAGTATTCTATTTTGAAGTGCATTCCACTGAAATCGACCAAAGTTAAAAGTAATCAAAACAAAGAGGATAGTATGGTAAGACAGAGATAGCGAGGATAGAATCATATAACCGATAGATACAGAAACGAGTTCAGAAAATGAAGGTGGAGGAATTTTTGGTAAACAAAAACTCCCTTAAAGCTCAGAAGATTAGAGATCAAGGAATTTTACACGGTATGAATCAAAGAACTTCAACTGCACCATGGTCGTCATGTACATGTTGTAAACGGCCATTCACTAAATAATCTGTATGATTACCATGAGGCACTTGTTCATGGCCACAATCTGGATGATGTTGACAAACTGCTTCTACATGATTACAGATGCCTGGATTTTTTTCATTGACTTCTAACGTACATTGGTCCCAATGATCTTCATAACCATTATGCACGTAATCAACGTGATTTTCGTGTGTATGATGCTCCATGTAATCGTTCCCTTTTTCTTTGAGATTGATTTTTATACGATTAGTTTATCAAATAAATGAACATATGTGAATATGTGAGGAGGAGAATGATGATTTCAGAGGAATAACAGAAAAAATAGGCGATATTTTTTCTGTTTTGAGTAGACCAACACGAGTGACTTTTTTTATTTTAACAAGAACAAGCGAATGTCTCTAAAATTGTTTCTCATGTAAGTATTTCACAATCAGGTGTTTCGCATCAACTAAGGATTTTAAAAGAATATTATTTAGTCAAATCCACACGTGAAGGCAAAGAAATGGTTCATCCTCTATGTGATAGACACGTCAGTTCTATATGTTAACAAATTTTAGAACATATACAGGAAAGTTAAATAAACATGAGGAATAGCAGTGAAAAAAGACTACAAATTTTTAGAACTATAAGGAGGGATAAAATGAACCAGCCGCATAGAGCGTTTATAATCCACGTATGGGAAGTTTATCGGTTCCTTTAGAAAAACTAAAAAAGAAGGAGAAGAAATAAGATTATTTAGTTTCTCTCTATTTCAGGAGAACGTAAGTTATTGAGTGAGTTTGCTTTACAGGCAGGATAAAAAAACAATATGGGGGAGGAAAAGCCATTGCTTTTCTAAGTGCGATTATTCAAGAATTAGGGGAGGTGGAAGAATGGACAGGAAAAATGATTGAAAATGACTATAGTCTTCTTTTATGCTAGAGACAAAAAAGTATTTGATAAAAATTATTTTATGAGAAAGTGAGGACATGATATGAAGTCATTGTGTATTGGACAAGTAATTACTGCTATAACAGTTCATGGAGAACGATTTACTGGAAAGGTAGAACGATTGAATGAGCATACGGTGATTTTAAGCAATGCTTCTTCTTTCGCACGTGTGGTTGTATCTGAAAAAGAATTAAAAAAACAAGGATGGACATGGGAGAAACCGCATCGAAAAGGTACATTAAGAGATGGAAGGATTATTTGATAAATATATTAATTGGGCATTGTTTCCAGCAATACCCAATTAATATAAGGAGAATAGCGGAGGAAGGGGAAGCCAGGGAGAAGTACGCTTTCAAACAGAGTGTAGGGGAGCTAAAGGGTATGTCAATTGGCTGAAAAAAGGCTTTCTTATAGGAACTCTGTAGGGAATCAGAGAAGAGATTTTTCACATAACTAGGCAGAAGTCGCACATCCTCTATAGATGGGTGATGAATGCCTAATTATGTTAAATATGCTTAGTTTTGAGGATGATTGCATTTTTTGACTATTTCAGAATAAATTATTGCATTTCATAGTTAAATATACTAAATAATTAATAGAGATTATTCTCAAATAATTATTCTAATTGGAGGAAATGATATGTCATTAATTGGAAAAGAGATTGGTTTATTCGAAGCGAAAGCTTATCACAATGGAAAATTTATCGATGTTTCATCAGAAGATTTTAAAGGAAAATGGAACGTTGTTTGTTTTTATCCTGCAGATTTCTCATTTGTTTGTCCGACAGAACTTGAAGATTTGCAAGACCAATATGCATCATTAAAAGAATTAGGCGCAGAAGTTTATTCTGTATCAACGGATACCCACTACACCCATAAAGCGTGGCATGATCATTCTGATGCCATCAATAAAATCGAATATATCATGATTGCAGATCCTTCTCATGTGATCTCAGAGATCTTTGATGTACTAGATGAAGCTTCTGGGTTGTCTCAACGTGGAACATTCATCATCGATCCAGATGGCGTAGTCCAAACAGTTGAGATCAATGCGGACGGTATCGGTCGTGATGCTAGTGGTTTGATTGATAAAATCCGTGCAGCACAATATGTCCGTACTCATCCAGGTGAAGTATGTCCTGCAAAATGGAAAGAAGGCGAAGAAACTTTAACGCCAAGCTTAGACCTTGTAGGCAAGATTTAGGAGGCTCTCATGGCATTAGATAAGGCAATCAAAAAGACCAACTGACGCAGTATCTCGCGATGCTAGAATCAGAGGTTGTTTTTGCGGCAACTTTAGGTGAGGATGATTCTTCCACGAAAGTACGTGAATTCTTAGAAGAAATCGCAGAAATGTCGCCAAAAATCACTATCCAAGCTGTAGCAAGTGAACGGACACCAAGCTTTTCGATCAATCGTCCCGGTGAAGAAAGCGGCATTGCTTTTGCTGGTTTACCGTTAGGACATGAGTTCACTTCATTTATTTTAGCGTTGCTTCAAGTAAGCGGTCGTCCGCCGAAAATTGATGAAGCACTACAAAAGCGCATCAAAGCGATCGATAAGCCATTACATTTTGAAACCTATGTCAGTTTGACCTGCCATAACTGTCCGGATGTTGTTCAAGCGTTAAACATTATGGCAGTGCTAAATCCTTCCATCAGTCACACCATGATCGAAGGTGGGATGTTCAAAGAAGAAATTGACAAGAAAAAAATTATGGCTGTGCCAACAGTCTTTCTAGATGGCGAAGAATTTGCAAGCGGCCGTCAAACGATCGAACAATTATTGGAAAAAGCAGCTGGTCCAACGAGTAAAGATGACTTTGCTGAAAAAGAGCTTTTCGATGTTTTGGTCGTCGGTGGCGGACCTGCAGGTGGAAGTGCAGCGATTTATGCGGCGCGTAAAGGTATCAATACCGGGATGGTCGTAGAAACGATGGGTGGCCAAGTGATGGAAACCCTTGGTATCGAAAACATGATCGGTACTCCTTATACCGAAGGACCAAAATTAATGCGTCAGGTAGAAGAGCACATCAACGAATACAAAGTCGATGTCATGAAAGGGCAGCGTGCCAAGGATATTCGTCGCAATGATGTCATCGAAGTTGAATTAGAAAATGGCGCAGTATTAAAAACCAAAACGGCTATTTTAGCAACCGGTGCTCGCTGGCGCAACATCAATGTTCCGGGAGAAAAAGAATTCAAAAATAAAGGTGTTGCCTATTGTCCACATTGTGACGGCCCGTTATTTGCTGGGAAAGAGGTTGCTGTCATTGGCGGCGGAAACTCTGGGATCGAAGCAGCGATCGATTTAGCTGGCATGGCAAAACACGTCTATGTTCTTGAATTTTTACCGGAACTAAAAGCGGACCTTGTGCTACAAAACCGCTTGAACACGTTAGAAAATGTGACTGTTATTACGAATGCGGCAACGAAGGAAATTGCTGGATCCGATCATGTCGAACAATTGACCTACGTTGATCGTGAAACGAATGGTGAATTCACATTAGCTGTTGAGGGTGTCTTCATCTTGATTGGCTTGATGCCGAATACCGAATGGTTAAAAGATCGCATCGTTTTAAACGAACGCAATGAGATCGTCGTAGACAAACACGGCGCAACCAATATTGAAGGGGTCTTTGCAGCAGGGGATTGTACCGATAGTGTATACAAACAGATCATCACTTCAATGGGTTCAGGTGCGACTGCGGCATTAGGTGCCTTTGATCACCTGATTCGCTCATAAGGAGTTAGTATTTAATTCTATATAGTTTAGGCTTGCCAATATTTAGTGTTGGTAGGGAAAGATACAACTGAAAATTTAGTCATAACCAGTTAGGCAGAGTGCTTAACTGGTTTTTGTAGCTCTTTGTTAATAAGGACTAAAGTCAGTAAATATCCACCCGTTTCACGGGTGGATATTTAACAGCCCTAGAAGGGCTCACCACTCGCTAGCCCCTTAAAAGGGGCTTTTTAAATGACCACCAACCGCTCACAGCCCTATCTCTCTTTAACTATTTAAATGGATCTACATACTCTTGTTTACTTATACTATCTCTTATTCGATCATCTGCTTTTTGTTCTCGAATATATTTTTCAATTGTTTTTTGATTTAACCCAACCGTACTCACGTAGTATCCTTTAGACCCAAAGCTTATATTCCCATACTTATATTTCAAATTCGCATGTTTTTCATGGATTAAAGTTGCACTTCGTCCTTTTAAGTAGCCCATAAAACTTGAAATACGAATCTTTGGTGGTATTCTTACTAACAGTTGAATATGGTCAGGCATTGCATAAGCTTCAATGATTTCAACATCTTTCATCTCACATAATTTCCTTAATATTTGACCAATACTTACTCTTAACTTTCCATAAATCACTTTTCGCCGATACTTCGGGGTGAAGACTATGTGAACCTTACAATTTCATCTTGTATGTGCTAAATTTTTATCGCTAAAGCTATTTCGTCCACGCGTAGAAACGTGAGGTTTTTTTGTTTCGTACGCTACGCGAACGAAACTGACTAAAGTCAATAATAAAAAAAGTGTTGGTGGAAAATCTACAGATTTTCTACCAACACTAAATATTGTAGAACCTTAATTTATCTGCCATACTGTTACAAAATTTTTAGCTTCAGAAAAATTCATATTCGCTTCTGATTGAATGTTGGTAAGATAATTTTTCGTAAATAATTTGTTTCATCATAAGAATCTTTTTAGTGTTTGTAGATTATTAATAAGCGCAATTTAGCAATGATATCAGATGACGGTATCTAGTAACAAAAGAGTCAAAATAAATGAATATGTAAAAAAGCTATTTAGATTCTGCACCGAACTCATTAAGTAATTGGTCAAATATGAATTCTTCAATAGTAGTGTAATTACTTTTTTTTATACGAGTCAACATAACTCGCCAGGGTATTGGTTGATGTATAGGTAAAGCAATCATATTTTTTAATGGGTATTGTTCAATAAGTGGGTAAGGAACAATTGTAATAAATTCATCATTGATTTTAGTAGAATTTAATAGAAAATCCCATGATTTAGATGTCAAAACTATGTTTTGGTAAATATTGTGTTTTTTAAATTTTTCTTTTATCAAATGATGTATCATAAAAGTTTCATCAAAAATTGCCATTTTTTCATTATGTAAATCTTCCCAATATAATTTTTTTCTCGAACTAAGCTTGTGTTGTGAAGACATAAATATAGCTAATTCAGATTCTTGAATCAGATATGAGTCTATTATATTTTTTTTAATTCCTTCAGGATCAAGTAGTATTGCTATATCAATATTATTTAATAGTAGCTCACTTTTAAGCTGATAAGCCCCTAGTTCTTTTATATAAAACTGAATATTGGGGTTATTTAGAATCAGGTTAGGCATAATTGTGGAAAAAACAATAGATAATACAAGCGGGGGAATACCTATGGTGATTTTTCCTTGGATATCCTTTTTACATGTATGGAGATTTTCATTTAGCTTATCAAAAGATCTTAATACTTCAATAGCATTTTGATAAAATATTTTTCCTGTTAAGGTAAGACTTGTTAATTTATTGGATTTTCTATTAAATAATTTTATTCCCTGCTTTTTTTCGTATTCAGTAATCATAATACTCAATGCAGGTTGAGACAAGTATAATTTTTCCGCAGTTTTTTTCAAATTAAAATCATTTTCTACTATACTAATAAAATATCTTAAATGTTTTATATTTTCCATCAAAATCTCCTTATGAAAAACTTATGTAAAGTCCATTATTTATTTCTTTTTGATTTAAATTTTATCAGAGTAAAACTTGGCGGTAAATAAAAAATATTTATATAAAGATAAATAATAAGTATTTTTCTTCTTTTTTTTTTATTGATAGAATAAAGTACAACAAAAAGAAAGCGCTTTAAGATGAGGAGGCATTATTAATTATGTGCAAAGAAATTGTAATTACTGCTGCTTTGAGAACTCCAGTGGGGGCTTTTGGTGGTGCTTTTAAAACAGTTTCCGCAGTTCATTTAGGAAAAGTAGTAGTCGAAGCATTGTTAAAAGAAAATAGGCTAAATCCCGAACAAATTGATGAGGTGATTTTTGGGAATGTATTGCATGCAGGATTAGGGCAAAACATAGCTAGACAAGTATCTATAAATGCAGGGATTCCAGATAGTAAGCCGTCTTTTACTGTTGATATGGTCTGTGGATCAGGGTTAAAAGCTATTGAATTAGCAGCGCAGAGTATCAATTCTGGAGAAGCAGAGATAGTTGTCGCTGGCGGTACAGAAAATATGAGTCAAGCAGCATATGTTTTACGTAATGGTAGATGGGGAGCTCGATTGGGAAATACAAACGTTGTTGATACTTTAGTCAATGACGGACTGACAGATGCTTTTCATAAATACCATATGGGAATTACAGCTGAAAATATAGCTTCTAAATATGGGATTTCTAGAGAAGAACAAGATTATTTTGCTTTAAATAGTCAACAAAAAGCTACTGAAGCGAAACAAAAAGGTCTTTTTAAAGAAGAAATTGTACCGATTTTAATTCCACAAAGAAAGGGAGACTCCATTTTAGTAGAAGAAGATGAATATATTAAAGAAACGACAACATTTGATAAGCTTCAATCTTTAAAACCTGCTTTTCTTGCTGATGGCAGTGGAACTGTTACAGCAGGGAACTCATCTGGGATAAACGATGGGGCTGCTGCAGTGATAGTAATGTCAAAAGAAAAAGCTTTAGAATTGAGTCTTCCCATTTTAGCAACAATAAAAAGTTACGCAAGTGCAGGAGTGTCACCTGATTTGATGGGGACTGGACCGATTCCAGCTACTAAAAAAGCATTAGCTAAAGCAGGATGGGAGGTTAAAGATTTAGAGTTGATAGAATCTAATGAGGCATTTGCTGCACAAGCGATAAGTGTTTGCCGAGAATTAGGATTTGATTCAAATATTGTGAATGTTAATGGAGGGGCTATTGCTCTAGGACATCCAATTGGAGCAAGTGGTGCACGTATCTTAGTTACCCTGTTACATGAAATGAAAAGAAGATCAGTACATAAAGGATTGGCAACTTTATGTATTGGTGGGGGGCAAGGTATGGCGTTGTTAGTGGAAAGATAATTTCTTTTTGAGGTGTGGAAAAATGTGTAAGAAAATTACTATTAATGAAGCTGTTGACTTTATAAGCGATGGAGACACAGTGATGATTGGAGGATTCATGACAAATGGAACTCCAGAAAAGCTAATTGATGCATTGGTAGAAAAAGGTGTAAAAGATTTGACGTTGATTTGTAATGATGCCGGTTTTCCAAACAAAGGTGTAGGAAAAATGGTTGCGAATCATCAGTTTTCTAAGATTATTGCTTCACATATAGGATTGAATAAGGAAGCAGGTCGTCAAATGACTGAAGGAGAAACTAGAATTGATTTAGTTCCCCAAGGAACACTAGCGGAACAAATTCGTTCAGGAGCTTTTGGATTAGGAGGTGTTCTAACTCCAACTGGTATTGGAACATTGGTAGAACAAGGAAAAGAAAAGATTACTGTTAAGGGGAAAACTTATTTAGTTGAAACAGCTTTGAAAGCTGACGTAGCTTTAGTTCTTGCTGATATTGCTGATGAGTCAGGAAATTTATGTTACAAAGGATCAGAAAATAATTTTAATCAACTGATGGCTGCAAATGCCAAAATAACAATCGTTGAAGCAAGGGAAATTGTACCAGTAGGTAGCATTGATCCAATCCATGTTCAAACTCCGGGCATATTTGTAAATTATCTTATTGACGGAAAGGCTGATGAGTAATAATGAAAGTTTTAAGTAAAGAGGAAGCTCAAGAGAGAATCGCTCGTAGAGTTGCTCTTGAATTGCCGAACAATTCCTTAGTAAATTTAGGTATTGGCCTTCCTACAAAGGTAGCTAATTTTTTGCCAAAGGATATAACTATTATGTTACACTCGGAAAATGGTTTTGTAGGTTTAGATAAGGCTCCGACTATTTCTGACCCATCAATTGTTAATGCAGGAGGGCAACAAGCTGGAATTACTCCAAATGGGGCTTTCTTTGATAGTGCTACTTCGTTTGGAATTGTTCGAGGTGGACATATAGATGTTACTGTACTTGGGGCTTTACAAGTTGATGAAAAAGGAAATATCGCAAATTACTTGATTCCCGGAAAGATGGTTCCCGGTATGGGGGGAGCTATGGATTTATTAGTTGGTGCTAAAAAAGTTATCGTAGCAATGGAACATACTAATAAAGGTAAATGGAAAATTTTAAAGGAATGTACTCTTCCACTAACAGCCGCTAAAGTAGTTGATAAAATAATAACAGAAATGGGAGTATTTAATTTGACCAGTGAAGGAATTTTGGTTGAAGAGATTTTTTCCGATTATACATTTGATGAAGTACAATCTGTTACTGAAGCTAAATTATTAAAAAAATAAACTAGAAAAGAGGAATTAAGAATGATAACACAAGTTGTATTTGTAACAGGAGCTGCCAGTGGGATAGGTAAAAAGATTGGAGAGACATTCTTAAAAGAAGGAAAAATTGTTGTCTTTTCTGATATTAATCAAGAGAAATTATCTGAAGTAGTTGAAGAATATAAATCTCAAGGCTTTGAAGCTGATGGTATTGTTTGTGATGTGACAAGTGAAAAAGCAATTAATTCGGCGATTGATACTGTTGTTGAAAGATACAATCGTCTAGATATTTTAGTTAATAATGCTGGACTTCAGCATGTATCTATGATTGAAGATTTTCCTACAGATAAATATCAATTTATGCTAGGTGTAATGCTAGTTGCACCATTTATTGCTACAAAGCGTGCATTTCCTATTATGAAAAAACAAGGATTTGGTCGAATTATTAACATGGCATCGATTAACGGAGTGATTGGTTTTGCTGGGAAATCAGCATATAATTCAGCAAAACATGGTGTTATTGGTTTAACAAAGGTCGCTGCTTTAGAAGCAGCCGACTCTGGGGTAACTGTAAATGCAATTTGTCCTGGTTATGTAGATACACCATTGGTGCGTGGGCAATTTGAAGACTTATCTAAAACACGCAATATACCTTTAGAAAGAGTTTTAGAAGATGTTTTATATCCATTGGTTCCACAAAAGCGTTTGATTGATGTACAAGAGATTGCTGATTATGTATCATTTTTAGCAAGTGAAAAAGCAAAAGGTGTTACTGGTCAAGCTGTTGTTTTAGATGGTGGATACACAGCACAATAATAAATTGTATATAAAGGGAATGCTAATTATTACATTCCCTTTATATATTATGAAAGGAAATACTTTTATGGAAATGTTAGCTTCATTAGGTGTTATTATAGGTATTGCTTCAATAATTTATTTTTCAATAAAGGGAATAAATATTATTATTGCCGCTCCAATGGCAGCATTTTTAGTAGTAGTTTTAAATAATATGTCAATCGTTGATTCACTTTTGGGTACAGAATCTAATAATTATATGGGAGCTTTAGCTAATTATATTGCGAGCTATTTTGCGATATTTTTATTAGGTTCAATTTTAGCAAAATTAATGGAAGTTAGTGGGGCGACGGTTTCAATTGCTGAGTTTATATTAGATAGAGCAGGATATGGCAATCCATATCGGGTGTTAGTAGCGATTTTTATTATAAGTTCTATATTGACATATGGTGGTATAAGCCTATTTGTTGTTATGTTTGCCGTTTTGCCGCTTGCCCGCTCACTATTTAAAAAAATGGATTTATCATGGAACTTAGTTCAAGTGCCTTTATGGTTAGGAATTGCTACATTTACAATGACAATTCTTCCAGGAACACCAGCAATCCAAAATGTCATACCAATTCAATATTTAAATACCTCCTTAACAGCAGCCTCATTGCCAAGTATTTTAGGAACAGTTGGTTGTATTGTTTTTGGTTTAATCTATATGAAGATTTGTTTAAAGAAAAGTTTAATTGCTGGAGAAAATTTCTCAACTTATGTAAAAGAAGATAATGATAAAACAGTATTTGATAAATATCCAAAGTTTTTAGCGAGTATTTTTCCATTAGTATCATTGATATTAGTGGCATTAATAGGAAGTTTTTTTGGAAATGAGTTTATTAAGAAGAACATTATATATGTTGCATTATTAATAGGGATTATTTCTGCTTTAATTTTGTTTTGGAATTATGTTTCTGATAAGATTGCAACAGTGAGTATTGGCGCTAGTGGTTCGGTAGGGCCAATTTTCGCAACTGCATCTGCAGTTGCTTTCGGAGCTGTGGTAATGGTGGCTCCTGGATTTGATGTTTTTTCAGATTTAATTCAAAATATTCCAGGAACTCCGTTAATTAGCTTGACTTTATTAACATCATTGATGTCAGCAATTACAGGCTCTTCCTCAGGAGCATTAGGAATTGTTATGCCTAATTTTGCACAATACTATCTGGATGCAGGCATACATCCAGAAATGATACATCGTGTAGCTGCAGTTGCTTCAAATATATTAACAATTGTACCACAAAGTGGTGTTCTTTTGACATTTTTGAGTTTAACAGGATTGAACCATAAGAATGGATTTAAGCATACTTTTATTACAGTATTTGGAGGTTCATTCATTGCTGAAATAATTATAATTATAGTCGGGGCATTTATCTATTAGTAAGAAAGGATTTGTTTTTTATAAGTTGGGGTGTAATTTATAATAAGAAGGGAAGTAAGTAGAGACTATTTTATTGAGTAATATATTTTGAATTGTATTTTACGAAATTTTTCTAAATCAATCTTTTTATCATTTTTAAGATTTATCATCTGCAACATATAGTTTGTTTGATTGAGATTCTCGGTAGTATTTAGAATTAGTAGTTATAGAATAGTGTATTAATTAGTCGTATATTTTGTGTGATTGAGTCGAGAAGCTGTTTGTATTGATAGTTTGAAATGACGATAACTAATTGTTTAATTAATTGGTGTATCTTTTTTGTGTTTTTTTCACGAACTCGAAGTTTGCCTAAAAAATAAGTTTGAGACAATGTGAATTTGTCTGCCAAACAGTTAAATAGAAGACGGATTTATTATGGTTTTGCAACATTTAGTGTTGGTAGAGAAAGATACAACTGAAAATTTAGTCATAACCAGTTAGGCAGATTGCTTAACTGGTTTTTGTTTTACTTGGAAGATCAAGCTTTGAATGAGATAAATTCGGCATTTAACGCTTTTGAAAGTGTGTTGCATTTATAGTAAGTGTTCTCGACAAAGTGTTGTTTCGCCCGAACCAACTGTTTGATTAGCTGGTAACGAGAGTGCGGGCTAAATGTTGGAGTGCAAGATATTTTTCTTCTTTAACGATAGGATTCACTTGTCTTTGTATACGAAAATAGTTCCCATTATAAAAAGCATCAATTCGATCGTTTTTGTGTCCTTCAAAAATATTACAATATTTTTGAAGCTTAGTTGGTTGTTCGACTGAAACCGTAAGGTTTAGCTGGTTTAACTGGTTTAACTCAAAATCTTCTTTGAAGAACATCGATAGATGAAAGCTGTATAAAGATGTGGCTTCCATACTAATCACTAATTTTTCTATTTCAAAATCTCGAGAAAATTCTAGAATCAATGCTTTGATTTGACTTGCGTCAACCTGACTGTTTTCAAAGGTCGCTTCTTTTAGGACAAGCAACTTTGAGTCGTCTGCCATAAAGCAGGCATCTAATTTTTCGGAACTAGCGTCTAAACCGACAACTAGTTTCATGTGGAAGGACCTCCTTTCATTATTTATTCGGAAATTGCTGGGGTACTGTGGGATATCCCAAAATCACGTTGTCTAACGACAGCCTCGCATAGTAGAGTTTTAATTCATTAAACTTCTAAGCTACCCAATCTCTACTAAGATTGGTAGAAGTTAATGGACTTAGCTAGTGTGTTGGAGGTTATACCAACGGTTCGGGTCACAGTCTTTCGTCGCAGTCTAGCTGAAAGGATCGATAGCGTCTTCTCGTAAGTCCTTTCCAAGGCTTATTATTCAGGAATATCCCTCAGTATCCAAGTAATAATCGTTATTTTATAAAAAAATTTAGGAATAGTCTATAAGGGGAATTGAAGGAATGAAAGTTTCTTCAAAATATATATTACGAGGATCAATCATTTTGATGATTGGAACTATTCAGATCATAGGCATTCTTCAGGAGTAATTTCCAGAATCGCTTCAATCGTCTATACTTTGTCGGTTCCGTTTTTTGAAAGCTGTTCATTGTTTTCATTCGCAACGGATTTAACGCACGAGTGATTTATTGGACAATGTGAAAGCAATCGGTCACGATTTTTACGTTTGGGAAGACCGCCTTTACAAGTTGAAAATAAGGGGCATTCATATCCATTACGATGTATTTCACGTTCGCTCGTGCTTTTCGTGTGAATTTAAGAAACTATGGTTTTAAGAAAGCGATGCGACGATTCTCCAATACACCGAGTAATTGCTGGGGCTGCTCCTTCATAAAAGCAAAACTCATTTTTCCACTGCAGGGTTTCATTGATTTGAACGCATCAAAACAAAGGACCGAAGGGAACGTATCAAAACGAGGATGATAAGTTTTAAACAGGTGTGCAGGACACGCAGGACGGTTACGTCAGAGACAAAATAGCAATCGGCAATTTCTTTTCTTGTTGTATTCTTGGCCAGCTCCAAGGCGATTTGAACCTTTAATTCTTTTGAAAGATAGCAGTTTTCATCCACCAAGTTTGTCTGAGCATTGAATGTCGACTGACATTCTTTACAGTAAAAGTGTGTACGTACCAAGCGTAATTCTGTTTTTGTTGCTCGATAAGGCAAAAGTTGGACTTTTGTTTTGTGTGAGCCATTCTTAATGATTTGGAATTCATTTTTGATGCCACATTTACGGTAATGGCTTGGTATATAGCTAAGTTTGGCACGGGTGAAAAAGATCATTATATTGAAGAAAATCTGAAAGTAGTGCTATAAAATAATAGTTTATTTTATCTATGCCATTACCGACAAATTATATTAGACATTATTTTTCGATGTTAAAAGACTTTACAAAATCGAAGATACGTCTATACAGGATGGAAGTGAATAACAAATACTTGGAAGAATAGATGATAAAAATAGTATTTTTTCATATTATTCTCCCTAGTACTAATTAAGTTTTATTATCTTTACATTTGGTAAATCTAAAAATTCATTATGCATGATTTAAACTTTTAAAATATGTAAAGGAATTAATAATATTTAAGCATAACAAGCTTTCAAGCTTAACCGATTAATATAATATATAATCAAAAAATGTTGGGAGTTATGAGCAATGATTAAGAATGTGTCTATAGTATGTTTATATAAGGAAAAAATCAATGATACGAAAAATCAGACTGTGTACTTGTTTGTTCAATCCGTAGTTAATGTTTTTTTATTTGTCATTTTACAGTGCGCAAAAATGTCTATGAACCTAATAAAAACTGTAAAAAATATCAAATGCTTTATTGATTGCATATGTTTTTTTGCTGTTTATATCAAAAAATATCAATTCGAGTTATAATTATTTTTCTGGGTCAATAATTCGATGTGATTCAAATTTTTGAAATTGAAGTGGTGTTTGACCGGTATGTTTTTTAAATACTTTTGAAAAATGGGATGAGTCATGATAGTTTAATTTGTTTGCAACTTCGTGAGGTGGTATTTGACTCAATAACAAATATTTAGCAACTATGATTTTTGTTTCTGAATATAATTACCAATACTAATTCCTACTTCCTTTTTGAACAGATGACGTAAGTGAGAATTAGAAATATAAAAGTATTTTTCAATATTTGAAACAATATTCGTATCATAAATATGGAGTCCTATATATTGAATAATCTGATTAATAAATGAAGAATACGATTTTTCATTCATTTTATGTATAGACTCCTTAAATTGCATAATAGCGGAATCTCTTATAATTAGAACATCTACTAGCCGTTCTTGTTTCTCAATTTCTTTTGTATAAAAATTTCGTAGAGATAAACTTTTTTTTATGTCTAGTCCTATTTGGATAGTAAACCATGATATTTTTTCCATCAGTAAGATACATTCATTCTTTTCGTCTCGTATAGAATGTGTTTCAGGAATAGGTAAAATTCCCAAAGGAGTCTCATGCTCAAGCTTGTGTAAGGCTGATGAATCGCCTGTGGCTATAAAATTGAGCAAACGATGCTCTGAATAAAAAGAAGTTAAATAAGAATCAAATTCGTTTTTACTCAAATTTTGTATTTGCTTTTTTTGATTTATGATTATTTGTTGTAACAAACTTACATAATATTTTTCTAGATTTAAAAAGAAATAGCTGTCAATAGTAATCAATAGATTCCTAAAATCATCTGATGAAAATGTGGGAATTTGTTTAAGATATTGTTTTTCATATAGTTTATGATATTTTTGAGTTTCTTGTGAATAGAGTGCAGGTCCAACAGCTATAAAATAGTTTTTTAGTGGGAAAACTAACCAAATTTCATTATAATTTCCATATTGAATATCGAGTCTTTTCTCTTTGTCAAAATTTAGTGTAGGTGAGTAAGGAATAGGTGTCTGTTTTTTAAATTTTTTAGTGGTACTTTTTCATGAGATTTATTATAAATCGTAATATCTAACTTAATAATGCTATCAAACTTTAAGATTTTATTTATGTATTCAAAAGATAGTTCCATCAAATTATCTTCCTTTCAGTTAATTATAAGTAAAAGTATAGATCAGACTAAATATGATAATATAAAGATTTTTTATGAAATGTCAACTATTATAATTAAAACATGGATCATGTGAAAAAAACACAAAGCTTTTATGTAAATTTTGATTAATCGCGGTTTTATAAGGCTTTTGTTTGTTTTATATTTAACAATATCTAGGCATTTAAGTATATCGATAGTATTATAATGTTAAATTATTTGTTCAGTTTTCATAATAAAGGAGGACCTGTCTTGTAAAATTTTTTAGTTTAATTCTATCTAAAATATAAATTTTAAGTTTGGATGGTACTTATATAAACATTATTGACAAAAGGAAAAATGAAAGATTAGCGCTAAAAAAATAATCCGTTGTATTCATTACATAAAAATAGTGAATTTTAGATTCTATATATAATATTTATTTGGAAGGCTATATGTGATAAAACCAATGTCCTATTAAGTGAGAATAGGGGATAAGATACTATGAATAAGATAATGAAGATAAGAACAAGGATTAATCTTAATTTTAAAGAAGAACGACAAGGAAAACTTGTAGAAATGAGAAACAAGAAGTTTAATAAGTCACTCTTTCGAAGCATAATTTATATTTTAATTACAGGAACTATACTTATGATAATTATTGCTATATCAGTTTTTCCGGTCTTTATAACTTTTGGTAATTCAATGATGCCGACATTGAATCAGGGAGATATTGTGCTATCAACCGATGACAATCACTATGACATTGGTGATGTTGTTGGGTTTTATATTGGTAATAAACTCTTAGTTAAGCGAATTATAGCTGATTCTGGTCAATGGGTCGAAATAAATAAAGACGGAGAATTGTTTATTGATGGTAAGAAAAAAAACGAATCATATATAATGGATAGTTCTTTGGGGAATTGTAACGTTAAGATGCCATTTAAAGTTCCAGATGGGTATTATTTTGTAATGGGCGATTACCGTACGCTTTCTATTGACAGTCGAAATACTATAGTTGGTTGTGTTTCAGATGAGCAGATTGTAGGACGGATTTTTTTTCAGGTATGGCCTTTAAGAAAATTTGGATTTGTGGACCGCTATTAAGTGATGGAAAGGACTAGTATTCATGAAAGAGAAAATACTTGAAAAATCAAATAAAATTAAAAGGGATTGCAAAGAAAACAAAAGATGGAATAGGATTTTAGTAGTTATCAGTACATTATTTCTTATTGGTATATCTTATTTTCTTATAAAACCTGCTACTTCTATAGCTGATATGGAATCTTCTGAAGATTGGAGGAGAACATTCGAAAATGTAAAGTTGACTGGTGTTTGGTCAGAGGATGTACTTGCAATTGCGGAAACACAGATTGGTTATAAAGAAGGACCTCAAAATGATTTGGTTGAAGAATCTGGTAATGCAGATAAAAGTTATTCTCGTTATGGGGAGTGGTATGGAATACCTTATGGTAATTGGTGTGCGATGTTTTGCTCATTCTGCCTGAATTATGCAGGTGTGGATACAAATTTAATACCTTTAGAATCTGGATGTCAGAAATGGATTTTAAAATTTAAGAGTAGCAATCTTTATCATGATGCGGATAGTTTCGATCCAAGACGTGGCGATCTGGTTTTCTTTGATAATAACGCTGATAACACGGCTGACCAAGTAGGGTTTGTTTATAAATTGATGAGAGATGAAGATAACAACGTTAGTAAGATAAAAACCATTGAAGGTAGTGGTGGAATAGTTGGCTATCATACTTATGACCTGAATGATACTAATATAATGGGTTATGGTGAGTTATTGGAGAATCCAACTCCAACTAAAAAAGTAGTTCCATCTGATAGTTACACTGAGTGTTTATGTGGTATGGACGAAAAAGGATTACATGCGGAATATTGTCCCCTGTTACCTCCATCTGAATCTGTTTGTTGTGAGAGAAAAATTTATGGAAGTGCTTCTGATGAAACAGTGGTCTCAGTAAGTGGTATATTACCCGTTGATGCTAAAGTTAAAGTAGATTTAGTACAAATAACAAATGATGAACTTATAGCGTATCTTGGCAAGTCTAAGGCCGATGCCGTAAAAGAATTTGTCACTTATGATATTAAAATTATGGTAGGTAATGAAGAGTGGCAACCGAATGAAATGGTATCTGTTTCAATAGAAGAAAATGTACTAGATATTGAAAAGGGGGAAATCCCTAATGTTGCACATATTGATAATATAGATGAAGTGATTTCTGATAGACAAGTAGAAGTGGAAGCGAATAGTGTTATCTTTGAGACTGAAGGCTTTTCTAAATTTTTGTTGTATACTTACACAGTCGATTTTCATCTTGGTGCTGATGTTTACACTATTCCAGGGAATAGCTCTGTGATGCTGTCTGAGATCTTTGAAGAGCTCTCTCTATCATATGATGTGACCGATGTTGTAAATGTAACATTCAGCAGTCCAGAATTGATATCAGTAGAACATGTAGAAACTGATTGGAAACTAACGTCTTTGCGAGCGTTTTCCACGGATGAGGTGCTCACTATAGAGTTATCGGATGGAACAATCATAGGGATTGACACTACAGACGAACCAATTATAGGTAGTTATTCGGGAGACAGATTGATTTGTAGTGGAGATATAGATAATTTTATGCAAAAGTTACCCTTTACGACGGTTTATATTGATCGTAATATGTGCGATCCCAATCAAAATTCAGATTTTGTTTTTAATAACTATGGTGATAAAAGGTATTCATTGGCTCTTTCACATAACGGGGGAGGTAACGTTCAAAATAATAGTGTTTGGTTTTCTCCGTCAACTCCTATAACTCCCGGGACAACTCGTGATGTACCAGGGCAGTTTTCAATGAGTTTTCCTAATGCAGCGAAGTTTTCAGATGGTAGTTTAGGAACTGTAATAATTAATTATTCTAATCTAAAAGTAACGGTTCCTTCATTTGTGCCAAAAGCTGTGACGAAAGTTAACTTTACCGGATGGATAGCAAATGGTGGGTATGCTCAAATGACATGCATCGGACATGATAGTGGAGATAATCTTCGAGTTGTGGGTTGTCAACAAACCATAAATATAACAATCACCAAATCAGACGGAAGTACTGTTAAAGATGAAGATAGTTTTATTATGGCTTTTTTGGATATAGACGGACCAAATTTCTGTTCAGATATTAACGGATCGGTATTTACGGGGGAATATGTGGAGCACTTTTCTATTATATCGGGAGCCAAATCTCAATTATACGTACCTGAGACGTGTAAAATTAAAATTTTAAGCAATGTAAGTAGTAATGATGCCAATGGTTTAATGGTTCAAGCCGTTTCAGGGGCTGATACTTCAGGTACGTATAATACAGGTGGTGCCTACGTGACAAGTGCAAATGGAACTACAATTAATTATGGTGGATCCAATTGCGGTGGAAGATTATTTGAACCTAGTACATGTGCTGGTATTCGACCAAATTTCAGAACCTATAGTGATGGGAAGTTGTCAGATTGGATAATCGGTGAATATGCTGGAAATATTGAAATGACAGACGACGCTACTAATGTAGCATATACTTGGAATTTTGAAGAATCTAATTCCAAGATATCAAATCATTTAACAAGATATATGGGATTTGGTAAAGATATACCTGTTTCAATTGATAATCCTAAAGAAGGATTTGTTTTATATGATTTAACAGATAATGGTAAAAGTGCGAAAGATTCAGAGGAGTTTAATTCAAAAGAAGGAAAATATACAGCGAAAAACATTCAGAACTCGATTGATAATCCTAGACTAATAGATGTTTTTTATTCTCCTATTTTAGGTGAGGTTACTATTACAAAAAAAGATAAAGAGACAGGAGCTCTTCTAACTGGTGCTGAATTTACAATGACTGGCAGAAGCTCAATTCATGGCTTATTTACATTAAAATCAATTGATAACAAAGACGGTACATATACTATCAAAAATGTGCCATATGGAAAAGATTCAGATATATATAAGATTAGTGAAACTCAAGCTCCTAAAGGTTATCTCTCTGCACCAGATCAAACAGTGAGAGGCAGTGAATTCACTGTCAACGGAGAAAATATTAAATTGGAATTTGAAGATTCCCCTGCTTTTAAGAACCTTAAGATTTCAAAAACAGTAATTGGAACCGGTACTGGTAGCTTTCCATTTAAAGTTATTATAAAGGATGGTAATGATAAAAATGTTGTGATTTCTAATGATGCAGCAAATCCTGCAGCTTATATTGTCAACAAAACAACAGGTGAGATTACTTTTTCTTTGAGTGACGGTGAAAGTACAGTTTTAAAAGGAATACCAGTTGGTTCTAAGGTAACTATAATAGAAACGAATCATGACGGTTATACTACAAAGGTAATGGAGGAAATTGATCAACTGAGTAATACAGATAAGGTTGAAAATCTTATTATAGATACTAATAGATCAATCACCTATTACAATAATTCTGGTACAACTCTCCCTGAAACAGGGGGAATGGGTACTGGTGCTTATACATGGATCAGCTTTTTTATACTAATGAGTGGATTTATGTATAGTATTTATTGGAGATATAGACGTGAAAGGAGGATAGACAATTAAATATCTTTTTAAGTTTTTTAGTGAGCGCCTTAAAAATTAATGTAAGGGCAAATTAAAGAAAGGGTGTTTAAAATGAAGAAAGCGAAGACCATTAAAAGTTTTTTTTCTATTTTTTTGACTGTCTTCCTAACAATGATAATGGCAACAACTGCATTTTCTGCTGGAAAGGGTTCTGTTACAGTAAGAGGTCTTGAGGAAGGTAAAACGTACGAGCTATATAAGATTTTAGATCTTACCCAGTCTGGAAATGCAGTGTCATATACTATCGCTTCTGACTGGATCGATTTCTTTTCTGAAAATGGTTCTGGTGCTGAATTTATTGTTGAAACAAATTCAGGTGATTTAAACCCAATCACGTTAGATGGTAAAACCAAATATATTAATATCACTGAAGAAAACGTTGCAGATTTTGCACAAAAGGCACTGATTTATGCTGTAGATAAAACACCAGTTAGCACTCATGTAGCAAATGAATCTGACGTTACAAGTTTTACTTTTAGTGGACTTGACCTTGGTTATTATCTAGTTTATCCAAAAGGAGCAACGGAAGTAGGTTCAGGCAATGCATCTATCTGTTCTTTGACTTCTACTACTCCAGATGGAACGGTTGATGTCAAGGCTACTCATCCGGATATAACTAAAGAAATGATTCAAGTTGAAAATCGTGATCCACTTCCTGAAGGAACAACTATTACTGATGCCAACGTTGGTGATACAGTTTCTTTTGAAATCAATGGCAATGTTCCTGATATGACAGGTTTTAAGACCTATAAGTACTGCGTTGAAGATACAATGAGTAAGGGTCTTACTTTTGATTCTAGTAGCGTTTCTGTGACTATCGGAGGTAGTATTCTTGATGCTGGAGACTATACAGTTACAACAACTGATATCTCTAATGGGACTAAATTCCAGCTCGTTATCAGTGATATGATTAGTTATCAAAACCAAAAAGGTGCAGAGATTGAAATTACTTATGATGCAGTTTTAAATGAGCAGGCTGATACTGTGATTTTTGATACTAATACGGCAAAGCTGATTTATTCCAATGATCCTAAGAATTTCCCTCAGAATCCGGACAATCCTCCAGAAGATAGTGATGTTAACGGGGAAACGCCGGAACAAACTACCTATGTATACTCTACAAAGCTTGAACTCACTAAAGTTGATGGTGCAGAACCTAGTAAAACTCTTCAAGGTGCCAAGTTTAGTATTGTAGGAAATAAACGAAAAACCATTATTGTCAATAGAGAAATTTACAAGGAATCTTTAAACGGAACATGGTATCGTTTAAAAGATGGTACTTATACTCAAACAGAAGCTGTTTCTGATACTGAAAACAAGTACGAAAACACGTCTGTCAAATATGAATTAGTATCAGAAATCACAACAAATAATAAAAACGAACCTTTTGTAGCTGAAGGTTGGGTCGACGCTGATGGGAAAATTACCTTTAATGGACTTGGAGAAGGAGAGTACACCATTACAGAGCTTGTTTCGCCAGAGGGTTATAACAAGTTGGCTTCTCCAATCGAAGTTGTTGTGACATTTAATGTTACTAACGAAGTTAAAGGGGAAGGAGAATTTACTGCAACTGTCAATGGAGATAATGCAAGTGTAGATAATGGCGTAATTAAATTCAATGTTAAAAATAACTCCGGAACGCTTCTTCCAAGTACTGGTGGTATCGGTGAAACTATCTTTTATATTCTAGGAAGCATCCTTGTTTTAGGAGCAACTCTAATTATTATTTATCGAAAGCGTATAAATAAAGAAGCATAAGACAATTAGATATTATCTGTAAGAACGGGAAGACAGAGATTTTCCCGTTCTTACAGCAGCAAGGAGAGTTTTACTATGAAAGGTAACAAAATCACAGCAATATCGCTGCTTCTTATACTAGGGCTAGGATTGTCCTTGCTGTTGTATCCTACTTTGAGTAATTATATCAACCAAATGCATCAGACCAGTGTTTCTAGTAACTATATCGAAGGAGTTTCAAAATTAAAAAGAGAAGATTTTAGTGCTTATTTTGAGGCAGCAGAAAAGTACAACAAAAGATTAAATGAACGAGAAAATGTTTATGAATTGTCCAGTGATCTTGAGAAAATGTATACTAATATGCTGAAAATACCGAATACTGATGTTATGGCAATTTTAGAGATACCCTCTTTAGGTATTTTACTTCCTGTTTATCACGGTACTTCTGATGCTGTTTTGCAGCGTTCAGTAGGTCATATTAATTGGAGCAATTTACCTATTGGAGGAAAAAATACACATAGTATTCTTTGCGGACACAGTGGCCTTCCGTCTAGTCAGCTTTTTACTGATTTAGACAAGATGGTTAGAGGAGACATTTTTACAATTACTGTTCTAGATCGTATATTGACTTATGAGGTAGATCAGATTCTTATCGTTGATCCGGGAGATGTAGAAAATCTTGTAGCTATAAAGGGAAAGGATTATTGTACCTTGCAAACCTGTACACCATATGGCGTTAATACTCATAGGCTTCTTGTACGTGGGCATAGGACTGAAAACAATAGTGTTGAAAGAAATGCACGATTAGCATCTGAAGGAATTGAAATAGAGCCAGTGATTGTGGTACCTATTTTAATAGCACCGTTACTTATTCTTTTGGTATTTGTTTTTATTATGGAGCCTAGCAGAAAAAGAAACAAGAACTAATTACAACGGAGAAAAATTATGATATAGATAAAAAGGAATCACAGAGGAATTTTGGGCTTTCTGGTTAAGTTAAGATTGTCTTTCCGTTTGTATCTTTTTCTCCAAATACAAGTGATATCTATAAAATGTATCTTAAACTATCTGGTATGAATACGAGTGAAAGTAATAGTGGATGTTTATAATAATTAAAACTGACCAATGATTTTATCTCTCATCTTTTATTTGTTGAAAGCATGGATCCAAACGAGAGGAATGCACTGAACTTTTGGATTTACTGAATATGCTTGAAGGGACAGAAATCAATCTGTTGAAAATGGAGTTTATGATGATATAACTTAAGAGTGCTTTTTTACTTAACGTTGATTTATTTGCTAATGTATCTGATCAAGAAGATACTTCTCAATACTAATTAGAAATATATAATTAATACTCAGAAAAACAGGTGGAAAAGTGAGCGCTTTCTCTGTTTTTCTGAGTAACTTTTAAATAGATTGAATACATAGTTTATATTTCTTAAATGACAACTTTTTACAAAACTATTCCGATCTAATAAATTATTAAGATCATATTGAAAAGCTATGACTACTATTATTGTTTAAATTGTAGTAGAAAGAACTGAAAGTTTTTAAAAATCATCGTTATCCACTTATTATAATTCAAAAGATCATCGATTTTTTTACGTTAGTCTACATGATTGCTGATCGCTTTCGAGTGACTTTGGACAATATTGTCTTAAGAAAGTAAAATGCCGATTTTCAAAATGATAATAACTAATGTATTTAAGATTTTTAATCTAATTTTTTGTTTACTGAATTATATGATTACTGTTTAAATTATATAAATATTTCTATTGATTATATTTATTACTTTAAAGGCTTTCAAAAATACTATTGTCTATTCATATATATGAGAAGATTTTTTACCTTTTTCATTTCATCACTATTTAGTTCATATTTATTTCCATCTGCGGTTACTATGAATTTATTTGTTTCATCCACTTTTACGATCGCAGGAATTTCTTCGTATTTGATATCTTCGGGAAATAATTCATCAAAAGTTAAATTTAAAGCTATTGCGAAGCGAAAAGTCATGTGAACAGAGAATGGTTTTATTCCATCTTCATAGGCTTTTAATTCATGTATACTAATGTTAAGTATTCGTGCAAATTGATCACGTGAAATATTTTTCTGTTCTCTGACTTGAAGTATTTTTAATCCAAGCTTTTTATCTAATGGAATCAATTCTGAACTGTCATTAGTTATATCATTTGGTTCTTCATTGTCACTAAAACCAAGTATTTGCTTTGAGGAAAGTCCTAAAGCATTAGCAAAATCTTCAATTCTATTTAGAGGGAATTCTCGAGTATAATTAAAATATCTCGATACTGCTGACTTTGCCATTCCAACATCTCTTGCTAATTCACTGATAGACATTTTCTTTTCGATTCTTTTAGCATCAATGATTTGAACTATTTCTTTATTACTTCTCATCACAAATATCTCCTCTTAATCATAGAATATCCCATTAAATCCAACACTTTCATAATAAAGCAATAGAAAAAAAAAAACAATGCCATGTAAACAATCTAATACGTCTAATTAAAAAAAAGGCTCTTCGATATTTAGTGTTGGTAGAGAAAGATGCAACGAAAAATAAGAATTTAGTCAAAACTAGTTAAGCGTAGTGCTTAACTAGTTTTTGTTTTACTTGGAAGATCAAGCCTTGAATAAGGTGAATTCTTGTTCGAAAATTTAGATAGCCGTAGGCTACTCGTTTTATCGCTTTTATCTTGTTGTTTGTTCCTTCTAATGAACCATTACTATTCACGGGTTTTAAAGCATATTGAATCTCACATTTGTATTTATTTAAAAGCGTCAGCTTTTTACAAAATAATTGTGGGTGGCATTGATCTAAGCTGTTAATCGTATAGAAAAGCTTTGGCTATCTCTGTTTAAAGTGATAGAGGAGGGGGGACAAGTCTCGTAGGTCCTTGTTAATATTGTAGAACTCAAAAATGCTGATTTAGTTCATATAACTTTCGAAAATAAAAATATCAAACATGTTGACAAAAGAGAACGAATTATTTATATTAATAAGCGTCTCAAAAATAATAAAAGGAGCCGATAAGATGTTTTTAGATTTAGAACTTTTAAAAGCTGTTCGTAAGGCTAAAGGCTTTACACAGGAACAGATGTCAGAATTATTAGGATGGAAGACCAGAAAGACATACGCTCAAAGAGAAAATGGTAAGATCTATATAGGTGCAGATGAATTAAAAAAAATAATGATTATATTAGGGTATTTACCAAATAATGCTTTTTTTTTTTTAGAACGTTCTCCAAAGAGAACGGAAAATAGTTGCTTTACAACAGTAAAAAAAGAAGATATTCTTGTGTATTTTAATTCGGATTAATAATAGAGAAATTTACTTTGATAAATTCAGAAAATTTTAGGAGGGTTAAATGGATAAAAAATTAATAAAGGTAGTTTTTAGTGTGTTTTTCTTATTAATCTTTTTCACACGTTTGATTTTGATTGGTTTAGCAAATGAATCTAGAATGGATATTTCTAAAAACAAAGTAATTTTAGATGAACAATATGTTCGAATTGAAGCTAATTGTATTAAAGAAAATAATGTTTTTCATTGGATTGTAGCTTTTGAAAAAAAAAATACTCAAAACGAAAGTCGTATAAGAATTGCGTTTGATAAAACAGATCCTTATTTTAATGAAATAAGAGAAATAACGGGAGAGGGATTATCTGTAAAAGAAGGAACGCAAAAAGTTTTACAAACTATTAAAGTTGATGATGATGATAAGGATTTAGACTGGTATTTTGTAGATAATTTTTCTGTAGAGGAAAAGAAGGGGCTAATTAAATTTAATTCAAATAAAGAATGTAATGCCGAGGATTTACCTATTATTGTTGCTTTAGATGAAAGTATCTTGAATGAAGAAACGGTTGAAAGCAGTTCTAAAGATAGAATGGATGAAAGTACTACTGCTAAAGAAAATAATGAAAGCATTCCTGAAAATATAGATGATGAAATTGTTTTAAATGAGTCTTCACTGACAGAGTTAAAAGAAATGCAGTCACAAAAAGTAAAACAAATGAAGGAACTTTCTGTGAGAGATAGTATTAATGTGACTGACTATAAAGATAGTGAACTAGGTCCATATGATAGTAAAGATAGTTTCGAATATAATTATTTGGATGACTCGGGACAAATCAGATATCCGGTACCAACAACTAATGATTTTACTAACCCATTAAGTGGAAATGACTTTTCTACTGGAAAATATATAAATGCTAAAGATAATCCACTGTTAGATGAAAACCAAAATGTTATTGATGGAGAGTACGGTACCGGAGGTGCTAATTGGAGAAATTATGATTACACTTCACAAGATAATAATGCGCAATTGGATCCAGATGGAGTTGGATTTGCACCCACAATTCAGTTATGGGAGACGGAAGAAGAAAACGGGAGAACCTTTTCTAATAGTTATCTTGATTACAAAGGGGCGTTTATAAAGAAATGGGTAGAACCTATTACATCACATGTAAAAAATGATCAAGAAAAAACAACTTTCTATAATGTTTATGTGGATATAATCGGAGGAACAAAAAAAACAATTCAGCCTGTAGATATAGTTTTTGTCCTCGATAAATCAGCAAGTATGAGAGATAATATTTCGGATTCTGAAAATACAAAAGATCAGGTACTTGAAGATTCAGTAATAAATATGGTAAGTGATTTATTTGATAATCCTGACTTGGATATTCGTATTGGAATGGTTGATTTCAAAGGTGGAAGTAAAACGGGAATTAACTCAGATATATTTGATATGAGTTCAAAAAAAGAAGACATTTTAGATCCTCAAAAAAATAAAGTGCTATTAACGGATGCTCAACCAAATAATGGAACCCCTATGAGTTACGGAATTAGAAAAGGCTATGAACTACTCTATAAAGATAACGGAGAAACCGAAGAAAACCCTAATCGAGATCCAGAAAAAATATTAATAGTTGTTGGTGATGGAACTCCTACATGGTCTTATGGTGGTTTTATGCATTCTTCTAGATTTTTAAATAGTACTGTTCCAGATTTAAGTAATAACAGTATCTGGGATAATACAGATTCACAAGTTAGCCCTTTTTGGACAACTGATGGAGAGAATTCTCAATTATTTAGAAACTATGAGCAAATTCAGGGTGGTACCTTTAATTTAAATGAAAAATATCCAAACGAATTTGATTTATCCAAAAGACCCAGTGATTTTCGTAGTCAACTAACATATCATTTTTACCGATTTGGTGAAATTGAAGATGTCGCCTCTGATGAATGGGTCGGCGATGGCTCCTCATCAAATGATAATTTGAATAAAATAAATGCGGTTAATACAGTAGCATATCATCATTGGTTAAAAAATCTATATGTTAATAATTACGGAGTAAAAAAACCTAGAGTTTATAGTATAGGATTAGGATTAGCTTCTACTTCAGCAGATGCAATGGGTAGGAATGTTCTAAAAAACATAGCAGATTTAAAAAATAATTCTAATAATGATGATTCTTATTATTATGGAGCCAACTCATCTACTGATTTAAGTTATGCTTTGAAAGAAATTGCAGGTGATTTCGTATACACTATTCAAGATGCTAGTTTATATGATGAAACAGGGAATAATGTTTCATTATATAAGGCTGGAAATGAGGCTAAAATTGAATATTACCATTTAGATAATAATAATAAAGAAGATGGGTTTAAGTATCAAAAGCCGATTAAATGGGATGAAAGCATTCATGGACCCAAACCTGAAATAACTTCTAAACCAATAATAAACGATGTAGGAGGGGGAAAAAACCATGCATACTTATTTTCGGGTATATCATTAGGAGAAGGAGATATGGTTCGTATTACCTATCAGGTTAAGCTTGATGCAGCAGCACAAAATGGAAATTTCTATACAGTGAACAATCAAGCATATTTAATTAATGAAACTTTATATGATGATATTCCGGATGATGATTCTGTTAATAATAAAATGTTTATACCCGCTCCATCTATTCGTTATAAACATAGTGAGAGGAATATACGTGTAAATAAAGTAGATTCTAGTAACAATCCTATTAGTGGAGTTGTAATATCATTGTATAGGAGTGCAACCTCAGATGATGATGATTCAATAGTTCAACAGATAGATGGCCAAAATCTTGTATTTGTAGAAAAACAGATCACGGATGATGATGGACAAGCTAATTTTATAACTACTATTGACTTATTAACAACTAATGAAAGTTTAAAATACTGGATTCAAGAAACTGCTGCTCCAAAATGGTATAAAACTTTAGATTATTTGATTCCTTTTCAAATAAAAAAAGAAATTGCTTCAATTGATGAGCATTTAGGACACTATGAATTGACTGATTTTACTGGAATACCAGATAATCTGAATGCAAAGAGAATAGCCAATAGAATATCTGATAATGATGGAAAAACCGAGTCAAGTTTATGGCCATACGTTTATAGAGGGGTTGATTACAATTATGATTTATATATTGTTCAAACTCTCACAGAAGGTGAATATCAAGATTTTGAAAAACTGTATCTTCAACTAGACTTAGTCAATCAAACTAAACCAATTGAAATTGAAATAAACAAAACTATTGAAGGCACAGATAATATGCCACTTGAAGGCGCAGAATTTGAATTGTACAAAGGAGAAAAACAAGAAAATGGATCTATCACTTATGATTTATTGGTAGGAAAAGGAATTTCAGACCAACAAGGATTAGTTATCTTTAAGAAAGATAATGAATCTGTATCATTAGAATTAGATGATACCAAAGAAAACAAACTATTTTATAGGGTTGTAGAAAGTAAGTCCCCAAAAGGATTTGTTGAATTAGATTCCTCTGTTGATTATTGGGATGTAGTCATAGACAAGTCAAATAATAGTGTGGGCTACAAATATAGTAAAGATGAGGAAATAAATTACTTTGATTTTGATGAGTTACTTACAGAAAATAAAGAAAAAATGAAGTTGTACTTTAATGTTGAAAATAAGATGATAAAAAAGAATTTGCAAGTAAAGAAGATAAATAACTTAGGGCAAAGCATAACAAATACAGAATTTGAACTCAGACTAGAAAATGATGAAAATGAGACGGTGTACAAAGCTTATTCTGGTATAACCGGCATTAATGATTCAAAAATTATCTATAATAATGATGGAGTAGGAACTTTCTTTAAAAAGAAAACAATTGAGATTGGTAATGTATATAACTATGAAGATTTAGATTTTAGTAAAAATTTGGAGTTAGTTCCAGGAAAGTACAGTATTAAAGAAACAAATACTGTAGCCGGATATTCAATAATAGATGAAGAATTCATGTTTGAAGTTGGAATAGATGGATCATTTATTTTTGATGAATTGATAGATGATTCTCCTTATTCGACAGAAATTTCTGAAGATGGATCGACATTGACTTTAACTGTTGAGAATAGTTTTAAGCCTATGTTATTAGAGTTGAATAAAATTGATAGTTTAAGTAAAGCAGCAATTGAAGGCGCAGAATTTAATATACAAAAGATTGAAGAAAATGGGAGTATAGAAAGCCCAGTATCTTTTGAAAAAAATACTGATAAAACGGTTTTTTATAAGGAACTATTTGAGTTTGGAGAATACAAAATAATAGAAACTAAAGCGCCTAATTCGTATCTTAAATTAAAGGGATATATTATACTAGATATTTCATTATGCGAGGAAAATGAATTTGAAAATGGAAAATTGATAAGGCCTAAAGGTAGTATTATAGCGGAATTAAAATACTACAACGATAATGATAATATTTTATATGAAGATAATATGATTGTGCTAGAAGAAACGTCAGAGGGGAAATTTAAGATTTCTTTCGATGTTGAAAATAAACGTATAGCGCCTTTACCGTTTACAGGTGGTATGGGAGTTTATAAATTTATTTTAGCAGCAATCTTGATGATCATTATGGTCGGGATAGTTGGTATGATTTCCAAAAAATCTAGTTATAATAATTAATTCTCAAAGTTGGTAATCTTCCCCATTAAAAAATATTAACAAATAGATAATTATTGTAACACCATGAACATGAATTGTGATTTAAAAGATATAAAAATATTTGGAGGAAAATATGAATAGATTAAGAAAAATAACATCATTTATTGTATTGATTACTACAGTTTTTATTTCAGGGATCTTATTAATTGCTAATACTGTTATTGGTGATGAGGTTGGGACTGTATCAATTACAGTTAATAAGAGAGTTTGGGAAGAAATGCCTGATAGTATTCTAAACTCTGGTGAAACTATGGAGAATTTAGGAGGAGAACCGTTAAATGGTTCGGGTTTTACTTTATACGATGTGACAGAAAAATATTATTCATTATTAACTGGATCAGATCCTTACACAGCAGAGTCTGCAATTGAAAAAATTCAACTAGATGCGAGCTCTAGTATTCCTAATTATGCTACTAAAATAGGTGAAGAACAATTTACAGGAGCTTTAGAAAATGATGCTAACGGTACTACTACTTTTACTAACATTCCTTTAAAAAGAAATGATAAAGATGCCGTATATTTGATTTTAGAAACTACAACACCACATGTGCCTAAAATTACAAAACGTGCAGCACCACTTGTATTGACAATGCCTATGTATAAAGTAGTGACTGATGAAAATGGAAATCCTGTTCTTGATGAGAATGATCAAGTTCAGTATTTAGAAGAATTAAATACAAATATTCAAGTATATCCCAAAAATGAAACAGCAGAAGACATTAAAGAGTTTAACAATAAAAATTCTTTTGATGAAGTTGTATATAACGGAGAATCTTATCATAATGTAACCACTGGAGATATTCTGGAATATTCATTAAAAATATATCTTCCTAGTAATATCAGTGAATTAGACAGTTTTGTCATAAAAGACAGTCCTAATGCTGGATTGACCTATGTAGCGCGTTCCTTAAACATAGATGATTTGATTGAATCTTCAGAAGCAAGTAAAGAGGATTTTAACGTGTTAGAAATTGATAATGGATTTGAAGTTCATTTAAATGTCGATAGCAGCAAAATTCAGAATTTAGCTGGGAAACAAATTAAAATAAACTATTCCATGAAATTAAATACTGAAGTTATACCAGATAAAGGAATAGAAAATAAGGCTTCAATTATCATTAATGATGATCCGACAACAAAGACAGAAATTACACCACCTCCAGGTGTTATAACAGGAGGAAAAGTATTTATGAAGATAGATGGGCATACAGGAAATTCTTTATCTGGAGCTGAATTTATTGTGGTTAATGATGCTGAAAAAATTTCCTATGCTCAATTTGAAAGAAATCAAAGTGGAGAGTATGTTTTTAAAGATTGGGTTACAAACGATAATGATGCAACAAGATTAGTTTCTGATAAAGATGGTTATGTAAAAATAAAAGGATTACTCTATTCTGAGAATAAACAAGAAACTATCAATTATAAACTGAGAGAAACAAAAGCACCAAGTAATACTTATATACAACTACAGAATGATATTGATTTCTCGGTTGATTTAGGAAGTTATAGTGATTCAAAAGATTTGGTAACTATAATAAAAAATGTACCTAAAGGGATATTACCGTCAACAGGTGGGAAAGGCTCGATTTTATATTCATTATTAGGTATTTTACTCATGATTATTTCGTACGTAGGATACAGAAAAACTAAAAAAATATAAGATAGATAAAGGTCTGAGAAGGATGAAACTTTATCAACAGTTTTCATCCTTCTTAGATATTTTAAGTAAGAAGTAGAGAGGGAAGTTGATGCAGAGAAAGAATAAACTAAATTATACATTAAAAATCATTCTGGTTTTCATGTTTTTTTTAGGGTTAGGCATATTTTCTTACCCATTAATTGTTACTCAAATTAACGAGATTGTTAGTCAAAAAATGATTGAGAACTATAAAAATGAAAATAGTAAGATATCTATAGCTCAGAAAGAAAAATTAAAAGAGATGAAAGAAAAAAATAAAGAGTTATATGAAAATAGAAATATGTTTACATATAATTCTATAGAAAGTAAGTCAAGTTCTAAGAGAAATAAAATATCTGAATATTTGAAAAAGCACATTGTTGGAGCTATTTATATACCGACTATAGAATTAGCTGTACCTTTATATGATAAGACAGATGATGTTTTATTGCAATATGGTGCAACTATATGGGAGGAGTTTTCTTATCCAATTGGTGAAAATAATACTCATTCTGTTATAAACGGACATTCTGGATTACCTGATAAAAAATTATTTACAGATTTGCATAAAATAAGAGTAGGAGAATGTTTTTTTCTAGATATATTGGGAAAAAAATTAGCATATAAAGTAGAATCTATAAGGATTATTCTTCCTAGTGAAACTGAAGAGTTGGATATACAGAAAGATAGAGAATTAGTAACCTTAGTAACATGTACACCATATATGATAAACACACATAGATTATTGGTTACAGGTTATCGTGTGGAATATAATGAGAAAAAAATAGAAAAATCATTCCATAAAATAAAGAAAAGTCATATGCGTTATATGAATATAATTATTTACTTATTAACTTTTCTATTTATTCTTTTAATACTTACACTTAAATGGATTAGAAGGGATTATATTTTGTCGAAAAATAATTGATGAATCGTTGTAAAAAACAATCGTTTTTTTTGTTTATTATACTCTTAGTTCAGATTAATTGTATTATAATTGTAAATTCAATAAATGATGAATTGTTTTAGGTAATATTTAGTGTAAAGAATGGACGATAGATTTAATGACTATATCAACAGAATATAAAAAGAAGATAAAAAGTTTACATGCGTTAAGTAAATTGCCTTTTGGCATTTATGATTTAGAGGGTAAGTGTTACAAAACTTATACTTCTACTACAGATCAATTACTTCCTCGGGAGTTGGAACTGGATATACTTTATGATGATTTTTCTGTATATTATGGAAATACTAATGAACTTTTTTTTCTGATGAATTTAAAAGATTTTATTATTCTTATTGGTCCTTTAGTATCTGAATCTATACAATTGGAAACTGATAAAATAAAAAAAGATACTAACTATCTCGATACATCGAATGTTTTTTCCATAAGTCAGTTTAGGGAGTTACTTGTTTTAATAGATTCATTGTTCGATGCTAATTTTGAAAATAAATACTCCAAGTATCTTCATGATATAGTGGAAGCAAATAAACAAAAATTATCATCTGATAAGTCTTTTAAAAAAGAAGAAAATTTTAAAAATATTTCATATTCATATATTTATGAACAAAGGTTACTTTCTATAGTAGCTACAGGAAAGGTACATTTGTTAAAAGAATTGATTTTTGATATTGGATTAAGTGTACCTTCTTTTTCAACGGATAATTCTTTGAGAAGTGAGAAAGATTACAGTATTATATTAATGGAAAAAATTTCTAATTTTGTGATTCAATTAGGAGTGGATATATGTGAAAGTATAAGAATACGTAATTTATATATAAATGAGATAGAAAAGTGTGATAATACACTGGAAGTATTATCAATTAGACACAGTGGCGTTATGCATTTTATAGAGCTTATAAATTGTGCTATTAATTGTTCGTATACATTATTTATTAAGCAAGTTATACAATATATTCATCTACATATTTATGAAAATATAAAAATTTCAGATATTGAAAAGTATTTTTATGTTTCAAGTACAAATTTACGTCGGCGCTTTAAGAGTGAAACAGGAAAGGGTATAAAATCTTATATATTAGATGAGAAAATAAAAGTAGCTAAGTATCTATTATTAGAAAATATACCTCCAGGTGAAGTTTCGAGGCAATTAAACTTTTATGATACTGCTCACTTTAGTAATTCTTTTAAAAAGATTGTAGGGATTACACCTTTACAATTCCAAAAGAAGAATTCGTTAATAGCAAATTTTAATGATACTGATGTTTAACAGAAAAATATAGTAAGCAGGTAATTTTTCATATTTAATTTTTATTGGGCACGTATACTATAATCACTATTTTTTAGTCGTGAAACAAATAATAAAAATATTATGCGTTAATTTGAAATAATAATTTTTAGTGAGTTTTGGAAAGGAAAAAAACGTTATGAGTGTACAAAATAATTATTTATCGGATAAAGAGTATTTTGAATACTTTGAAAATCTTATAAAAAGATATGAAATAAGAAATGAATATCCATTGATTGTTAAGGAGATATCAACCATATGTGATCAACTTAAAAGTTTTATAAGTATCATATCGCCAGAGAATTTTTTTGATATTCATGCTCAAATAATGGGGATAGATGCAAAACTACAATTATATAAGTTTTTCTTGGAAGAAAGTAACGATAATTCAATGACTGAAGATTTAATTATCAAAATTGTTAATGAGGATTATAGGAGTTATTTTAGTGAAATGGTTGGTTTTACCCAAATAGATCCAATACCTAATTCTTTATTTTTTTCTGTTCTATAACAAAATAAAATTTACACTAAAATTAGTTCATCTTTTGTCTGATACTGCTACGATCATTTAAATTATAAATAGTTTAATATGTTGGTTTTTAGGAAGTTCATGTTATTAGGTTAAAGATAGATGTTAATAAAAATAAGGATGAGATGGATGAATTTTAGTAATTCTATATGAAATTGTTTATATGATAAAACTAAACTCGATATTCTTGAATTTCTTATAAATTAGTGGTTTAGAAAAAGATTTAGTTGACAATGTATTTAGGGTCTTCGATATAGGTTCTTCGACATTCAGAGCTGGTAGAGAAAGATACAACTGAAAATTTAGTCATAACCAGTTAGGCAGAGTGCTTAACTGGCTTTTGTTATTGACTTTAGTCAGTTTCGTTCGCGTAGCGTACGAAATAAAAAAAACGCGCGTTTCTACGCGTGGACGAAATAGCTTTAGCGATAAAAAACTCCTTGTATATTTAAGATACTCAATTAATCAGCTATTTCGTTTAAACTAGCTGTTATTTTGTCTATAATTGAGCTAGACGCTGTGGACTAGTATAACCTCTACCAGATTCCTTTGGAATACTGTTGTCGAAAGGCTCTGGCCACAGCTCTTTGTCACATTGTTAATAAGTTTGCTAGTGCATGATCTCTATTCTTGATGCTTAATTCATCACAAGGTTACATAGGCAAATAGTAAGTGGAACATAGCGTAAATTTTATCTGTCATCTTCAGATTGAAAATAACCATGAAGGTTTTACCAATATAGTTATAAGCCATACTTAATTAAAAAATTTGCCGAAAATCAAAGCTTACAAAACCACAACCGATAAAAAAGATGGCATGACGATTGCTCGAAGACTACGAAAAGATCTTGATAAACAATTTTTTAATACCCAGACTTTGATGGTTGAGTTAAAGTATTTAACTCAACATACAACTTTTACCTTTTATCAGAACTAGTACATTTTTTTTGGTACTTCTTCTGTGAAATATCAAATCTATTGTGTTTAGGATTTTGAAAGAATCCTCTGCTGCTAGAAAGCTAGAAAATGCAAATATAACGAGGTTGGCTAATCTTATTCGCACCGACTTAAAAGGGCTCTTTTGAAAAAAACAGGCTGTCAAACTCACAACATTATCACAACACTCTATTGGTCAGGAGTTCCCCTCGTTAGAATAGGAAGAGCAGAAAATGATCGTTAACTGATTTTTTCAAAAATTCACTTTTCCTAAGGATTCTTTGTCATGCCTTCTAATCATATCCATACTATGCTATTCAAAACTTTCATTTTGTGTTTGACTGAATATAGTATGTCTTTCGATATAAATTTTGGAAAATGTTTTGGTACTGTAGGAATCTCTAGAAACTCACTGTGTGGCTACGAGCTCGCCAAATCGAATACTGTGATAGAAGTGCTAATCTTCCAACTACTATTTGAAATGCTAGCACTTTATCCAAACAGTTAATGAATTGGTAGTAAACACAGTGTTTGGGTTAACAGACTTATGAAGGTAGACAAAGCTACAGGCCTGATTAGCAAATTGCTGTTGGATCCTTTGCATATATCCATTGTACTCTGAGAAATCACACAATAACGAAACAAATTGTGATTAACAGAAATTTATTTGGCAAAATAAATTTTACGGGAACTGATGAGTTGTGCAAAATCAATTCTGATTCTTTAGGCTATAAAATATAAAGCCGATTGTGTTGTGCAATAGCTTTTTACAAAAAAATGCAGCCGAAAGTGCAGAGTTTTGCTGCAACTAGTTTTTTCCTTCAATATGATTTAGATAATGAATTTTTCAACCTGAAACTTTCGCCTTTAAAGCTGATAATGTGAGCGTGATGGATTAGCCGATCAACGAGAGCAGCTGTTAAGCGAGAATCCATAAACACTCGATTCCATTGACTGAATTCTAAATTAGAGGTAATAATAATGCTCTTTTGCTCATACCAATCTGAAATCAGTTGAAAGAGCAGTTCAGCTCCTTCTTTCGTCAATGGTAAGTACCCCATTTCATCAAGAATAATTAATTCTGTTGTTTCGAATCGCTTCTTGAAACTGGCTAGCTGTTGTTTTTTTAAGGCACTCTCTAATTGTTCAACGAGATTGTTTACTCGGAAAAATTTGGTTGAAACACCTTCACTACAGGCTTTTTCTCCCTAATGCGATCGCTAGATGCGTTTTTCCCTGTACCAGGAGAGCCAACACAAACAATGTTTTCTTGCCTTTTTAGAAAATCAAGAGAGACAAGGGTCGCCTTATCTAGATGGGCTGGTAGAAAAATATCTTCGTGCCATTCATAGTTCTTTAGCGATTTTGGTACAGGAAATTTGGCTAATTTTTCCATCCGTTCTAATTTGATCTGCTGTCTGGTCTCAAGCTCTAAACGGAATAAATCGGTAATAAATTGTTCTGGAGCTTCGAAAGAAGCTCTTGGTAAGTTCGTGATGATATGGCTTAATCGAAGCTTTTTGCAATAATCTTCTAGCGTCTGTCCAGTCATTTTTGCACGCCTCCTGATTTTGTTAATGCATCATAGTTTTGACCAATTCACATCAAAGTCAGAGGGGGCATCTTCTTGAACAACTAATTCGTAAAATTGTTCATTAATTTGTTGGATATCATAGGTCGCTAATAAACTTAGTAATTGTTTTATCCGTCTGTATTTAAGGTGATTATTATCAATTGCTAGATAATTTTGAAGGCGTGCAGGCAAGTACTTCCAATACCTTGAATAACTAACGACATTCAATTTATTACTCCATTGTTTCAAGATATCACTCCATGGGATCAATCGTTTTTTGTTCATATAGGGGCGATATTCGTTCATTAAGAGGTCTCCATGAGGCGTAAGAACTTTAAATTTATTCCAAGTCAAAACAACGGTCAATTGAGAATATCCATATGCTTTTTAGGAATATGAATAACCGTTTGATCCAATTTCATTTCGTGATAACGATTTAGTTTAGCTTCTACTTCTTTAAAATTGGGTAATCCTCTTGGGGAAGAGAATGTAACGCCTTGTTTTCTTTCTTCCACAAATCTTCGATTAATTGATGTTTCGAATAATGCGTCCTTTTTCGATCTGTTTTCAATTGTTCTTCAAAGTCACATTTAGGGACTCAAAAGAGTCCATGATTGGCGAAGTCGAGAAGAAATTGTATCGGACATAACCCACTTTATTTTCGACATGTCCTTTTTCATGCCCACTACGTGGGTTACAGACTTGAACATCACAACCATAATGAATGGTGAAACGTAAGAATTCATCGGTTAGTTGTGCTTCTTCAAATTTTGATTTTGTTTTTTTCACCGCTGGAGTTAAGTTATCTATTCTGATCTTTTTTGGAACACCGCCGCATTGATCAAATAGTTGCTTTAATGCTTCCAGGAAACACTCTTGGTTTTGAGCTGGCATGGCACTTGCGAACGTCGCATTACTATAGGGAAATGACATGATAAGAAGTTGTATGTCTTTCATGTGATCTTCGTGCATGACTTCCATTGTTCCAAAATCGACCTGTGCTTCTCCGATCGGATGATCAAGGCGATCGACAGCTTTGTAATTCGTTTCGTCGTACCGCTGTTTTTTCCATTGAGAAATATAGACGCAAACTGTTCGATAGGAGCCAGGGAAACCCAAAGGTTTCAATTGTTCATAGATAGCTTTGGCAGTTCTACGGAGTTTTCACGTAAGCGTAGGTCTTCTTCTAGCCAACTACCGATAATTTCTCCCCAGCCATCATCCATCATGGATTTATTTTTCGAGTAGGATCCGTAATGAATAGCTGATCACTGTCGGCGTATTTTTTCGCTGTTCGCCAATTGATATTCATTGCTTTTCTTATCTGATCAATTGACTGATCACGATTATTTCTCAAATGTTTTATCGTTTTAATATCATCCAAAGTTAACAACCTTTCTGTACCTCCATCACTAAGTCACTAAAACTTATGATGGAAGGAAACTAGTTCGCAGTCAAACGCCTATGATAGTTGTGTACTTTCAGTTTATTAGTGTGTAGTTAAATTCTGCCACAAACAGCCGATATAGATTGACTGAATTTACTATGTTTTTTTTAGAATTTATGGATTCATAGTATGAAAATATATAGTTATGGATGATTTATACAGTTAATATCTTGTTCTCTTATTGTCTTTTAAACATTTGCTCATATAATTAATTTCAGTTACATTGTTATATAGAAGATATTTAGGAGAGAATAAATTGATTTTTATCAGACTATATTGAAAAACATATTAATAGAAAGATAAGTATTTTAAAGTGGATATTTGAAAATAAAAATAGATCAGTAACTATTCCATTTTTGCAGGAAAATATGCAAGAATCTAAACCAACTATAATGAAGGATATAGATGATTTACAATATATACTGAATAAAAATAATATCAACTTTGTATTGGAAAAAAATCAGCTGAGTATTACAAATTTTGATCTTGGTATAAAAGACGTTGGATTTGAGTCAATATCTTGGACACATTTTAGTAGAGACGGTTACGCCATTTTTTCTTTTGCTAACTCTTCAAACTCCTGAGGGGTTAGATAGTGAATCGAGCTGTGAATTCGATTCCGGTTATAAAATCCTTCAATGTAACTAAATAGTGCTCGATTCGCTTCTTCGAAGTCTGAGTAAGTCGTCGTGTATACTTCTTCTTTTTTCAATGATGCATGGAAGGACTCAATTCCTGCATTATCATAGGGTGTTCCTTTGCGACTATAGGAATGTCTTATTTTATTGTTTTCAAGCCAACTTTCCACTTCGATTGCTGTATATTGACTACCTAAATCGGTGTGTAGAATCATTCCTTCTGGAATGTGGTACCGTTGTTTCGCTTGATTGAGTGTTTGTAACACACAATCGACAGTCATTCGCTTAAAAAATGTATAGCTAATAATCTTTTTCGTGTGTAAATCCATAATTGAAGATAAGTAACACCAACCATTTTTCTTAGTTGGAATGTAGGTGATATCAGCTACCCATTTTTCACAGATAGTTTTTTTAGTAGAAAAGTCCTGATTTAAGATGTTCTCTTTTAAAACAACCGGCTGAACAGACCGTTGAGGTCTGTATTTCTTAACCACAATTGACCTTAGATTTAATTGTTTCATCAATTTTTGAACATGCTTAAGAGATACTGAAATTCCTTCTTTTAGCAACACTTGATGGATTTTTGTTGCACCATATCTCTGTTTATGATCAAAAAGATCGTTGAAATCTTCTTTTTCAATTGGTTATTTCTGACTTCTGTAGCTGTTAACGATTTATTTTTATAAAAATAGTAGACGCTTCTAGGAATTTCTAATAACCGACACAACAAAAAGAAAACAGTGTAATCCTTACACCATTTTTCAATGAATCGGACAAGTGACTTCAGGTCTTTTCGAGAGAATATGGTCATAATATTTCAAGTTCCTCTTTCAAACGAGCATTTTCTTTTCTCAAATCAGCCGCTTCTTTTCCGGTTAGTCCTGTGGACGGATCAGGTAAGTATAAATTCTTCCACTTATAAATCGTCGCTTCAGCTAAGCCATATTCTTTTCGCCAACCCTCGAACAGAACGTCCAGTTTGATTTTAGTTCAACAATCATCTGTTTAAAATTTTCTTCATATCGGGTCATAAAATCCATCCTCTCGTAGATAAGTTTAATTTATTTCTGTCTCTACGAAAAGATGTCTAAGATTTGATACTAACACTACGTTCAGTTTCTGATTTATGAACAGTCTGATTTTTTAATTATTATGAAGACATTATTGATAAAAGAAAACTCTAAATTTTTATTTTGATCAATCAACTAAATATTGTTACTCAAGGGCAAAATTTTATGGAATTAAAAAGAAAGTTAATGAGTTTTTGAAATTACTGGTTTGAACAATAATTTAATAAAGAGGATCTTGTTTATTTCATGGCTAGAATGTGAAATGGGGATTCAATGTATTCCTAAATATATAAAAAATGTTTATGAAAATAAATTTAAAAATATTATTGATAAACTATGTTACTTAACTAATTCTGAAAAAAAAAATTTAATGTTATACTTCAAACTTTTTTATTTTTGATTTGAATCAAATTGAAGTCCCCTCAGACATGTTTTTTCTAGAATTTTGTCTTTATGATAGAGATCAGAAAATTTTAGATGAGATTAATGAATTTTGGAAAGTTGATGTTTCTATAAACTCTTCTAGCGTCATATTTTTTTATAAATTATTAAAAAGTAGCAATTTTTTAATGCCGGTTTTTTTATCGAAAGAATATGTTGATAAACTGTTAAACAATTTCTATATAAAACAAATAGTGTTAGATTTAGAAAAAAACTTTCAATAGAACTTTGTATTAACTATAAGTTTTTAGGAGTTTTTTAATTTTATAAAGTACAGCTGTTTGGATGTTCTTGATTTTTTTATACCTAACGAATCGATAACTACTTTATTAGGAGAGAGTATATACTTAAAAGTAAAACATATATTTGAGAATGTAGGAATGAATGTGAATAATAAATCTTTAAGATATTTGAGCAATCATATATTTTCTTTTATTATGGAAAAAAATGACAGAATCAAAATATATATATATAGTGATTCGTTATTAGAGTTTTACGAAATTTATTATTTTTTGAAACAAAAATTTGAAAATCGATGTAGAGCTAGTGGATGTATGGCTAAATAAACCTGACCAACTTATATCAATAGAAGGAGAAAAAAGAATTGTGGTATCGGATGGTGATTCTTTTAGATAACTTAGTATTATTAAAAGCAGAGACATTTGTTCTAAGAAAACCATTTACTGTTAAAAAAATTGAAAAATTAAGTAATTATATTTTAAAAATGAAATATTCTGATATAAGAACTACAAAATTCGAAGAATTAAGATACTAATGAATCCATGTTAAAATTGAGAGTTTTTGCTTTTTTGATAAATAAAGTTAGAAGGTAATTAGTTAAATTAAGAAAGTTTAAAATGTTTTATTGGATACCTTGCTTAGAGAATTTCTATAATTAGATCTAAATAAAATCTGTTTTTTCAATGTTTTACGTTATTTATATTTCTGGATAAATTATTATTTTGCTATCTTTTTGATCTTTATCAATAAGTCTAATGGTAATAAGTCAAGTTGAAGATTGAGAATATTTTTTATTATGTAACCTGGTTTGAAGCGCACTTAACTAGCCTCGGCCGAAATCAATTTTTTCGGGGTATTTCAAAGGTTTGCGCCAATAACAGAATGTTATTTATCTATCACGCTCTTTGGTGGCGTGTATAGTTGATGGTTACGTAGTAGTGTATCCACCAGGCGTAAATTTTCTTGCGGTTAAGACGATTGCTCGTTTGTGTTTATGATTTGGGACCTCTTTACATTTACTATGATAAAAACTTGATATTCAGGAAGATAGTTTTTACAGAGTTGTATTTTATGACTGATAAATACCAGATTGTTTAACTTTTCAACATAAGCTTGCATATTTTGCCAATTTTGTTTGGTCTTTAAATCGTTCAATTTGACCGATTTCAGCGATTAATCCAGCAGTGTACATCTTTCCAATACCTGGAACACTGGTCAAACATTGATATTTTGGAATAACGACAACTAATTGCTCGATTACTTTATCCAAGTCTTGGATGTTCTTTTCAAGTGCTCGAATTTCACGTACAAGAACACTTAGAACGACATTGATGGATTCTTGTGCAAGACTACCTAAACGATAACTTATGGTACTCGCACGTTGAATAGATCTTGCAATTTTTTCTGGATCTTTAAAGCGACTTTTTACTTGTGTTTTGGGTAACAGACTTATAAGGTAGACAAAGCTACAGGACTGATTAGCAAATTGCTGTTGGATCCTTTGCATATATCCATTGTACTCTGAGAAATCACACAATAACGAAACAAATTCCGAAAGGAATGTGTTATTCAAAAAAATTTGTGTTTTATAAAAACTTTAAAAGAAACTTACTTGGAAAAATATATTTTACGAGGACTGATGAGTTGTGCAAAATAAAATCTGGTTCAGAATGAATCTCATTCTGAACCAGATTTTTATTATTGACTTTAGTCAGTTTCGTTAAGCGTAGCGTACGAAACAAAAAGCGTAATCGCGTGGACGAAATAGCTTTAGCGATAAAAAACTCCTTGTATATTTAAGATACTCAATTAATCAGCTATTTCGTTTAAACTAGCTGTTATTTTGTCTATAATTGAGCTAGACGCTGTGGACTAGTATAACTTCTACCAGATTCCTTTGGAATACTGTTGTCGAAAGGCTCTGGCCACAGCTCTTTGTCACATTGTTAATAAGTTTGCTAGTGCATGATCTCTGTTCTTGATGCTTAATTCATCACAAGGTTACATAGGTAAAGAGTAAGTGGAGCACAGCGAAAATTTTATCTGTCAGGAGTGGTCCTTATGTTGTACGTTGGAATAGATATTGCCAAGCACAAACATGACTTAGCGATCATTGATACTGAAGGAACGATTTTTATCCGTCATCTTCAGATTGAAAATAATCGTGAAGGCTTTACGAAGCTTCAAATGACGCTTGCCAATTTGCAGAAAACAACCGACGAAGAGATTCAAATTGCCTTAGAAGATATCGGTCATTATTGCTTTAATATCTTACGCTTCCTTCGGACGCAAAGGGTACCCAACTTATAGCTATAATCCATACTTAATTAAAGAATTTGCAAAAAAATCAAAGCTTACGAAAAAACAAAACCGATAAAAAAGACGCCATGACGATCGCTCGTAAATTACGAGCAGATCTTGATAAACAATCATTTAGTGCGAACCCCTCAATGATTGAGCTGAAATATTTAACCAGACACACAGCTAGATTAAGAGAGGACTGTACTCGAAAAAAGTGAACTACACACGCATTTTAGATATTCTCTTTCCAGAATTAGCACCTTCTATGGGGTCTTCTTCTGCGAAGTACCAATCCTATGTGTACGCAGTCTTAAAAGAATACCCCTCTGCTAGAAAATTAGGAAATGCACACTTAAATAAGTTGACCAATCTCACAAAAAGTCACCTTGGAAAAGAACCGGCCGTCAAGCTCAAAGCACTCGCGCAATCCTCTATTGGTCAAGAGTCACCAGCGTTAGAATTTGAATTTCTTCAAACTATTGATGCCATTCAGTACCTTACAACTATGAGAGACAAAGCCGAGAAGGAAGTTGCTCGATTAATGAGTGAAATCGATTCACCTATTTTAACGATTCCTGGCATTGGTTTTAAATTAGGAGTATCATTCTCGCCGAAATTTGAGATGTTAATAATTTCCGATCGCCGAATCAATTGCTTGTCTATGCAGGCGCAGAACCTTCCATCTCTACGTCTGGAATGAATCAGACTGAAACTGGTCGAATGGTCAAACGAGGTTCCTCTCAACTTCGCTGGGCATTGCATGAAGCTTTGCGGACTCATGTCTATTTCCAGAAAAACTAGCAGAAGGAAAACACTACAATGTCGCAATCAGTCACGTTGTTCGAAAACTGGTACGAATCATTTATCAACTACTGAAAGATAATAAGCCTTATGAGGAGCAGAAAATGATTGTTAACTGATCTTTTCAAAAATCCCCTTTGCCTAAGGGTTCTTTGTCATGCCTTCAAATAATGTCAAAACTACGTTATTCAAACTTTTCATTTTGTGCTTGACTTAATATAGTTTGTCTTTCGATATACTAATAGTGGCTACCAACCACATATCAGATCGAAAGGAGTTTTTTTATGTCTAATGAGGATAAAAGTTTAGCACATACAAGATGGAATTGTAAGGTTCACATAATCTTCACCCCGAAGTATCGACTAAAAGTGATTTTATAGAAAGTTAAGAGTAAGTATTGGTCAGATATTAAGAAAATTGTGTGAGATGAAAGATGGTGAAATCATTGAAGCTCATGCCATGCCTGCCAATATTCAACTGTTAGTAAGAATATCGCCAAAGATTAGTATTTCATGTTTTATGGGCTACTTAAAAGAACGAAATGCAACCTTAATCCATGAAAAACATGCGAATTTGAAATATAAATATGGAATAAAAGCTTTTGGTCCAAAGGATATTACGTGAGTACGGTTGGGTTAAATCAAAAACAATTGAAAAATATATTCGAGAACAAGAAGCAGATGATCGAATAAGAGATAGTATAAGTAAACAAGAGTATGTAGATCCATTTAAATAGTTAAAGAGAGAGGGCTTTTTACTACCTCACATTGATTAATTGTTTAATCAAAAGGATTTCAATTCTCATGTTGTCAAATGATTTAAATCCATAGGATACTCGTTTCATTATCTTTATATGGGGATTCTTCGTTTCTATTTTTCCATTGGAGTAGGGTTAGAACATTGCATAGGGATAAGTCTCCTTTAGATAGCGGCCTCAAGTGATATCTGAAAATTACTCAATTGAATCTAATTTTAAAACGATAAAAAAGAGAAGGCTTATTATCGTTTGATCAAAGTATTCAATTGCTTTAAGTTTAGATTTTTAAATTTACTATTAAGAATAATAAACATAATTTTGGATTCACATAACAGAAATCTTTTTGTTTTTATTTTTTTCGACAAATAAAATAGACTCATAAGAGCTTAATTAGTTATATGATACAAACATAAAACGTAAGACAAACTATATTAAGTCAAGCACAAAATGAAAAGTTTGAATAACGTAGTTTTGACATTATTTGAAGGCATGACAAAGAACCCTTAGGCAAAGGGGATTTTTGAAAAGATCAGTTAACAATCATTTTCTGCTCCTCATAAGGCTTATTATCTTTCAGTAGTTGATAAATGATTCGTACCAGTTTTCGAACAACATGACTGATTGCGACATTGTAGTGTTTTCCTTCTGCTAGTTTTTCTGGAAATAGACACGCATAGACGGAGACCAAATAGACATGAGTCTGGCGGCTTCATGCAATGCCCAGCGAAGTTGAGAGGAACCTCGTTTGACCATTCGACCAGTTTCAGTCTGATTCATTCCAGACGTAGAGATGGAAGGTTCTGCGCCTGCATAGGCAAGCAATTGATTCGGCGATCGGAAATTATTAATATCTCGAATTTCGGCGAGAATGACACTCCTAATTTAAAACCAATGCCAGGAATCGTTAAAATAGGTGAATCGATTTCACTCATTAATCGAGCAACTTCCTTCTCGGCTTTGTCTCTCATAGTTGTAAGGTACTGAATGGCATCAATAGTTTGAAGGAGTTCAAATTCTAACGCTGGCGACTCTTGACCAATAGAGGTTTGCGCGAGTGCTTTGAGCTTGACGGCCTGTTCTTTCCAAAGTGACCTTTTGAGTGCGTTGAAATGAGATTGGTCAACTTCGTTAAGTGTGCATTTCCTAATTTTCTAGCAGAGGGGTATTCTTTTAAGATTGCGTACACATAGGATTGGTACTTAGCGGAAGAAGAACCCAAAGAAGGTGCTAATTCTGGAAAGAGAATATCTAAAATGCGTGTGTAGTTCACTTTTTTCGAGTACAGTCCTCTCTTAATCTAGCTGTGTGTCTGGTTAAATATTTCAGCTCAATCATTGAGGGGTTCGCACTAAATGATTGTTTATCAAGATCTGCTCGTAATTTACGAGCGATCGTCATGGCGTCTTTTTTATCGGTTTTGGTTTTTCGTAAGCTTTGATTTTTGGCAAATTCTTTAATTAAGTATGGATTATAGCTATAAGTTGGGTACCCTTGCGTCCGAAGGAAGCATAAGATATTAAAGCAATAATGACCGGTATCTTCTAAGGCGATTTGAATCTCTTCGCCGGTTGTTTTCTGCAAATTGGCAAGCGTCATTTGAAGCTTCGTAAAGCCTTCACGATTATTTTCAATCTGAAGATGACGGATAAAAACCGTTCCTTCAGTATCAATGATCGCTAAGTCATGTTTGTGCTTGGCAATATCTATTCCAACGTACAACATAAGGACCACTCCGCAAGATAAAATTTACGCTATGCTCCACTTACTCTTTGCCTATGTAACCTTGTGATCAATCAAGCGTCACGAACAGATGTCATGCGCTAACAAACTTATTAACAATGTGACAAAGAGCTGTGGCCAGAGCCTTTTTCGACAACAGTATTCCAAAGGAATCTGGTGGAGGTTATACTAGTCCATAGCGTCTAGCTCAATTATAGACAAAATAACAGCTAGTTAAAACGGAATAGCTGATTAATTGAGTATCTTAAATATACAAGGAGTTTTTTATCACTAAAGCTATTTCGTCCACGCATAGAAACGTGCGTTTTTTTTTGTTTCGTTAGCGTAGCGTACAGAAACTGACTAAAAGTCAATAACAAAAAATCTGAGCTAGAATGTGGTTCATTCTGACCCAGATTTGATTTTGCACAACTCATCAGTCCATATTGACAAACAGTCTAAATTTTCAGTTGTATCTCTCTATCAGCACTAAATGTCGAAGAGCTGAAATTTACTTGCTAATATTATTGATGGACATCAACAATGGAATTAAAAGGAACCTTCTACAGAAAAAATTTTGTAGAAGGTTCGATAGAAAGCTAACGTTTTATGATTGGATGAGTATTTTTTGTAATTATACGTAATATATAAAAGGGTTCTCAAAAGAAAGATACAAGTTAGCCTTTATTCTATAATATTATATCTATTGTAATTGTCAATTTTATTCATCTTTGTTGGTCGTTATTTACAAAGAAAACTATATTGTTTCATTTTATATGATGCAAAGTCTACATGGATGAATAGAGGACGAATCGACTAGTTTTTTTAGTTATATTCTCTATTAATTGTTAAGCAAATTATGTCTTTTAATAAAATTGGTTTTAGTATACGGATAATTACTTATTAATTGAAGAATTGTGTAAATATAATATATTTTCATAGATTATCTACCAAAACCCTTGATTTTACGCCATATTTAGGGACTTAGAGCATTGGAATTACTACTAATTTACTACTACGGATTGAGCTTTGATACGAGGGTAAGTCCCAGTTATGCGGAGATATGGTATAGCACATCAGTATTGATAAACTAAAAATTGAATATCGCAAGTAGATTATGGAACGCCGATATTGACGTTCCTTTTCTATTTCCAGCCGTTCAGAAATGAACGGCTTTTTTCTATATCCAAACGAAAGGAGAATTTTAAAAGCTATGAAAAAGATATTGAAGCGATTAGCCACAGGCTTCCTTGCCTTTGCGACTATCGTTACCGCTTTGCCGACAACGGCAGTCCACGCTTCCGAGAAGCAATATTGGACAGAAAGTGCGGAGCGTGTCGGTATCGTTGAAAAAGTAATGAATGACGGTTCTATTGGTTCGACATTCAACGAGGGACACATGACCGTTGAGGGTGAGGACGCTTTCTGCGTGGACATCAACACCAACTTCAAGAACGGCTACAAGACCAGAGCCGACGCAAGCACACGCATGAGCTACGACCAGATTTCAGATGTTGCACTCTCAATCGAGTATGTTAATCAGTATGTGCAGAGCCACAGCGGATTGAGCACTCAGCATATCTACCTTTTGAAACAGTGCGTCGTATGGCAGAGATTGAGCGTTCATCTGGGCTGGCAATGCGATAACGTCAGAGCTTCCTATGATGAAATCCCTAAAGCTATACAGGACGAGGTGTACGCTGGGGCAAAGCCTTTGCCAGCGAGAACAAGAGACGCTATGAATGTGGCGGTTATATCTACTCTGGTGAGGGACAGGACGTTGGACAGTTCTGGGCGAAACTTGCCGTAGGAAATGCCACCCTTAAAGACTTCCAGTAATGCCAGCATTTCCGACGGAAACGGGCTTTACTCTATCGCTGGTGCGACTTATGATGTCTATTCTGATAAGGACTGTACGAAACAGCTTGCCACCCTTACGACTGATAACAGCGGAAATACTGATACCGTGGAAGTAAAGGCTGGCACAGTCTACATCAAAGAGCTTTCTGCTCCTGCTGGCTATAAGGTGGACAGCACTGTGTATTCCTTAAACGTGGAAGCTGGCAAGACAGCGACACTCAATGTATCCGATACGCCAAAGGTCACAGACACCTTGATTGAGCTTTTCAAGATTGATATGGAAACACAGAAAGACGATCCACAGGGCAACGCTTCCCTAGAGGGTGCGGAGTTCACATGGAAATTCTATGCGGGACACTATACCGCCGACAATCTTCCTAGCGAGCCTACAAAGACATGGGTGACAAAGACAATCGCTGAAAAGGACAGCGACGGCACTATCCATTACGTTTCCCGCCTTTCTGATGAATACAAGGTATCTGGGGACAGCTTCTATACTCAGGACGGAAAGAACGTACTTCCTTTAGGAACGCTGACCGTTGAGGAAACGAAAGCACCCCTAACGGCTATCTTCTTGACGGTGCGTATATGCAGGCAAACGGTAGCGAGGAACAGATTAAGGGAATGTACCTTACACAGATTACCGAGGACGGCGACATTGCCGTACTTTCTGGAAGCAATCAGTACCATGTATCAGACAAGGTTATCCGTGGCGGTGTGAAAATCCAGAAAAGAGATTTAGAAACCAGCGATACCAAAGGTCAAGGAAGTGCGACCTTGAAAGACACTGAATTTGAAATCATTTCCCTTAATGACAATGCCGTACTTGTCGAGGGGAAACTTTTACAACAAGAATGAAGTGGTAAAGACAATCCTTACCGATATTGAGGGCGTGGCTTCTACTTCTGCTGACCTTTTACCTTATGGAAAATACCGTATCGAGGAAAGCAAAGCACCAGAGGGCTATTTGACGGACGGTGCAGAACCGATTGAATTTGAAATCACAGAGGACGGAAAAATCGTTGACCTTACAGGTACGGACACGTCAATCTACAATCAAGTGAAGCGTGGCGACCTTGAGGGTGTCAAGATTGGAGCTGGCACACACCAGCGTCTTGTGGGAGTTCCGTTTAGGATCACAAGCAAGACCACAGGTGAGAGCCATATTATCGTGACTGACGACAATGGGCAGTTCTCCACTTCTTCTGACTGGGCTTCCCACAAGCATAACACCAATGCAGGAAAGACCAGTGAGGACGGTATCTGGTTTGGAACGAGTGAGCCAGACGACAGCAAAGGTGCTTTGATTTACGATACCTATATCATTGAGGAATTACGTTGTGACAGCAACAAAGGCTTTGAGCTTATCCCGCCGTTTGAAATCGTGGTGTCCAGAAACAATGTGACCGTTGACTTAGGGACACTGACTGATGAATACGAGAAAGAAATCTCTATCCATACCACAGCCACAGGCAAGGACGGTGAAAAGTCTATCGTGGCTGGCAAAAGAGGTAACAATCATTGATACGGTTACGCTTGACGGTCTGGAAAAAGGTATAAAATATCAGCTCAAAGGCTGGCAGATGTTAAAAGAGGAAAATGCAGAGCTTCTTATCGACGGTCAGCGTGTAGAGAACAGCTATACCTTTACTGCTGATGATGAAGAAATGAAAGTGGAAATTCCCTATACATTCAATGCGTCTGATTTAGGTGGCAAGAACCTTGTTACCTTTGAGGAACTTTACGACCTTTCCAATGAGGACGAGCCTGTAAAGGTGGCTGAACACAAGGACATTGACGACGAGGGACAGACGGTGCTTATCACAGAGCGTATCATCTCTATCCATACCACAGCGACCAGCGAGGACGGAAAAGAAAAGAGATTGAAGCTGGAAAAGATGTGACAATCATTGATACTGTTACCCTTGACGGCTTGGAAATCGGCACTAAGTATCAGCTCAAAGGCTGGCAGATGATTAAGAACGAAAACGCAGAGCTTATCATCAACGGAGAGCGTGTCGAGAATGACTATACCTTTACCGCCGACAGTGAAAGCATGGAAGTACAGATTGCCTTTACATTCGACGCTTCCGAGCTTGGCGGGAAAGAGCTTGTGACCTTTGAGGAATTATACGATTTGAGCAATCCAGATGAACCGACAAAGGTTACAGAGCATAAGGATATTGAGGACGACGGGCAGACGGTGACAATCACAGAAGTACCAGAAACGCCGGAAGAACCAACAGGGCCGGAACAGCCGACCACACCAGATACACCGACAAAAACAAGCGACGCTCCAAAGACAGGCGATAATACAAACATTGCCTTATTCTTAGGGCTTCTTGTTCTCTCAGGTGCAGGCGTGGCAGGAACATACTTCATCAAGCGTCGTAAACGCTCATAGGATAATCTTTCTATGATGATGAAGAAATCACGCTCCCCCGCCGACACATGGAAACGGCGGAGCTTCCCTTTATTCTGGCTTGTCTGCCACCCACCTGTAAGCACACGGACAGTCAAAGGTGCTTTTAAGCATTTACCTGCCCTTGACGGTCTGGGGCTTACGGGTATCACACCACCAGCCAGAATAAAAGCATTGATAATCAACAGATTTTATAGAAATGAGGTATGAACACATGAAATTGAAATATATCGTGCCTAACATGGCACAGACTTTTGGTAACTTAGAATTTGCAGGAGAAAATGACGTGGAGCAACAGCGTGTCAATGGTCGCTTTGTCCCCGTGACGAGAAGCTATAACCTGTATTCCGACATTCAGAGAGCCGACGACATTATCGTGGTGCTTCCCGCAAAGGCTGGGAAAAGCGTTTCAAGTATGAGCAAAAAGTAAAGCTCGTCAATCCAAAGATTACCGCCGAGGGAAAGAACGTGCGAGGTCGTGGCTACACCAACTATATTTTAAACGCTGATGATATGCTTCCAGCCGAGGAAAGCAAGTAAAGGGGGATAACAGATTATGAGATTAGCGAATGGAATTGTATTAGATAAGGAAAAGACTTTCGGAGTATTGAAGTTCTCCGCATTAAGACATGAGGTGCGCGTGGAGAATGAGGACGGGACAACCAGTGAGGAAATCAAACGCAGAACCTATGATTTGAAATGCAGTCAGCAGGAACGCACGATACAGGTATCTATCCCAGCGGAAATCCTTGTAAAGGACTACCCGTACAATGCCGAGGTGGAGCTTATCAATCCTGTTGCCGATACCGTGGCAAACGCCAACTACCGAGGGGCAGACGTGGAATGGTACATCAAGGCAGACGACATTGTGCTGAAAAATAAAGGCGGTCAGCCCGCAGGCAATCCACAGAACCACGCTCCACAGGGACAGCAGAAAAAATAGCATTTTCATTGACAAGCCTCATATGAAAGTGTGATATTAAATCATGAGTAGTAAGTAATAACTGATAAGAAATAAGGAGGAATTAAAAATGAAAGATTTATCAATTACACAAGAATATATGGTTTGTACGGTAAATGGGAAAGGTATTTTACCAAGCTCTAATCAAAAAGCAGTTGCATGTTTGATTGCAAGTGGGTTACTGGATATGCAATTAGCAAAATGTATTTCTTTAAATGATAAGAAAGTCAGTGTCTGTGATGAATTACCAGAACATTTGGCGTATTTAAAATCGCTATATGATGTGGTAAATCAAGATAAACCTGTGAAAGTTGAAAAAGTCGTAGAAAATTATACGATTGCTTTTACAAACAAAAATTGTATGACTTTGAAAATGCTATAATAGATAGTTTAAAGGAAGCAGATGTTTTAGAACCTGCTAAAAAGTGGTTTTCTAGGGAATAAAGATACCTACGTTCCTAGAAAAGAAATTATTACAGGGATTATTGAAAAAATTCGTGCAGAATTATTGGAAAACGGAGAAATATCAGAAGATGTTATTGCATTAACTGCACTCATGGATAAAGCAGGGAACTTGAAAGATTACTTTTCAAAATTTGAACAGAAAGAATTAAGAAATAAAATAGAAACAATCAAAAAGAGCGACGCAGGAACTCTTGTGAAAGAAATGGTTCAACATATTGAGGATTTAGATATAGCCGCTATCATACCTGTAATGTTCTCTGTCTAAAGGAGTTGGTTGATATGTCAAGGCAAAGAAGTATGGAAGTAATAAAAAATTCAGAGTATGTAACTATCGGTGAATTAGTAAGGCTCACAGATGTAAGATACAGTGCATTAAAGTTCTATACGGAAGAAGGTATGCTCCTTTGAGCAAGCGGAAGAAAATCTGACAAGACGTTATAAACGTGTGGAAAGTATGGAACGAATTTCCTACATCAAAGAATTGCGTGAGCAAAAGAAAACTATTCCAGAAATTAAAGCCATATTAAAAATTGATTAAAGTAGTTACAAAAGCGGTTAGTCTATACGATTGACCGCTTATTCCATATCCAGAAAGGGGTGTTTATGAACATTTTGAAATATAAGGGAAAGCGTATCAGAGCCAGCGACAAGAACCTTGTGTACCGCTTCTGCGTAGGTACGCTCCTATTTCTGTTCGTGGCGGTTCTCCTGCTACTGAACATGGGACAGCTCATGCGTACCGATTGGGAGCATTTCAGTTTACTTGATAATGGCGTGACGCTTTCCACATACAACTTCATAACCATAGGGATAGCGACTGGTGTTTGTGCATTGGTCGCTTTTCTTTATTACCGCTTCTTCCATGACAATTTTAAGAAGCTATTACACCGTCAAAAGCTCTCCCGCATGATACTGGACAATAAGTGGTATGAAGCCCAGACCGTACAGGACAGCGGTTTTTTCACTGACCTGCAGAGCAGACCAAGGGAAAAATCGTCTGGTTTCCTAAAATCTATTATCAAATGGACACGGGACTGCTCCATATCCGCTGTGAAATCTCTTTGGGAAAGTATCAAGACCAGCTCCTTAGACTGGAAGATAAGCTGGAAAGCGGGCTTTACTGCGAGCTGACCGACAAGACGCTCCATGACGGCTATATCGAGTACATCCTGCTCTATGACATGATAGCGAACCGTATTACGATTGACGAGGTAAAGGCTGAAAACGGGGGCTTGCGTCTGATGAAGAACCTAACATGGGAATACGACGCACTCCCTCACGCCCTTATCTGTGGCGGGACTGGTGGTGGAAAGACCTATTTCCTGCTGACAATCATTGAAGCCCTCTTGCAGACCAACGCCCAGCTTTTCATCTTAGACCCTAAGAACGCTGACCTTGCGGACTTGGGTACGGTCATGGATAACATGTACCACACCAAAGAAGATATGATAGAGTGTGTCAATGCGTTCTATGAGGGCATGGTACAGCGAAGCGAGGAAATGAAGCACCACCCAGACTACAAGACGGGCGAGAACTATGCCTATCTGGGCTTACCGCCCTGCTTCCTTATCTTTGACGAGTATGTGGCGTTCTTGGAAATGCTGGGGACAAAGGAAAGCATGAGCCTTTTAAGCCAGCTAAAGAAAATCGTCATGCTTGGCAGACAGGCGGGCTATTTCCTCATTGTCGCCTGCCAGCGTCCCGACGCAAAGTATTTCAGCGACGGTATCAGAGATAACTTCAACTTCCGTGTAGGCTTGGGACGTATCAGCGAGCTTGGCTACGGTATGCTTTTTCGGAAGCGACGTAAAGAAACAGTTTTTCCAGAAGCGTATCAAAGGACGTGGCTATTGTGACGTGGGTACGAGCGTCATATCGGAGTTTTACACTCCCCCTTGGACCAAAGGGTCATGATTTTTTACAGACTATTGGCTCTCTTGCACTGGCAAGGCAAGCCGTATCAGATGAACGAAAGGAGAATTGAAAAATATATGGGACTTTTAGAAATGGGGTACAGCGACCCTACCGCAGATTTGCACGTTGAGGGTGTCTGCGTAGACTTTGACCGCTTCCTTGCGGATTTGGAAAGTGTCGCTGGCACGACTGACGATAAATGTGAGGAATTTCCGACAGAAGCCTATCATGCACATATGGAAGATATTCTGACAGAAGCGGGACTTGGGAGATTGAAACTTCCGTTGCTCTTTTCCGTGGTGCTGGACGAATGGCTTTCCATTCATGGCTTCAACTTTTACCGTTTTACGTTTCTTGTGGTGGATAAGGATTTTTTCAGACAGATATACCATGAATATGGGATTGACAAGGATATCGTCAGAAAATGCCTTTCTGCTGATACCGACGTTATCGTAGTTTATACGGGCGTAACAAGGGTTGACTGAACCACTGACGGCTTACACGGTCAGCGAAGCGACCCAGACCGTGTAAGCCGTCCTGTGGAGCAGGGCTTGCCCTGCTCTACGAAAGAAGCCCCTCGGTATCTAACAGAGGGGCACAATTCCGCTGGAAACTACGGTCAAAAAGTCTGGAAATCCCGCTAGGCATAAGGGTTTTCCCTCACTCATGGCTGACTGTGACAATCGGCGGAAAATATCACAGATTTTCTATAAATACACGATTGGGGGTATGCAGGCTGAATGAAAGCACCTTTATCACCGCCTTGAAAGAGAAAACGCCTATCTTACGGCGTGTCCCAGACAAGGCTTGCAATCATGGCTGGTATCAGCCGTGAACACCTGAACCGTATCGAAGCGGGAAAGGTCAAGCTCACGGACGATATGCAGGACAAGCTCATGGAAGCGGTCGAGAAATTCAATCCCGACGCTCCCATGTTCCTGCTGTTCGACTATGTGCGTATCCGTTTTCCCACGCTGGATATACAGCACGTTATCAGAGATATATTGAAGCTCAATGTTGACTATATGCTCCATGAGGACTACGGACATTACAAGTACACAGAACATTACTATCTGCAAGTAATTATGAAGCTATGTTCCGTAATCTTATCAAGAAATACAACAAGAAGAACAAAAGACCAGCTTCCAAAAGTCACGCCACACGTTATGCGTCATACATTCTGCACAAGGCTGGCTAATGCGGGAATGAACCCAAAAGCATTACAGTATGTAATGGGACATTCTAATATCACAATCACTTTGAACCTTTATGCTCACGCTTCACTGAAAACAGTAAAATCTGAAATACAGCGATTTGTAGCATAGTAGTAAAAGCATAAAGTTACTACACTTTTACTACTTTTCAAGCAGGTTTGAAGCGGAAATATGCGGAATTAAGGCGAATATCTACCGATTGAAAAGTAAAAAAGTCCGTAAATACGGGATATTCCAGCATTTGCGGACTTATGGATAGATAATCAAAAAAGATTAAAGGAAATATTCTATTAATTTGTATTTTTTCTAGAAGATTTTTTTTCTTTTGTTAAGTGGAACCACCTATTGATTTATTATAGTGATATCTTTACTATCTTAATTTTTACTTTGACAAATCATAATAACTTTGACATCGTTGAAAAAGTAAAAAATGTATTCTTATAGAAGTATTAAAGGGGGGATTTCTAACTTTGACTCAAAATAAGTTTTTATAAATCCTAGATTGGGTGGGTTTATGAGAGTTAAACCAACAATTTTTAAAAAGAAATTCTTACTTTTCAAAAAAGGATTAATAAAAATAAAAAACTATGAAAAAATGATAGTCGACGTTGTATTATTTTGTTCGTCACTGCTTGCAGTTTTCTACTATGGACTTATGTCACATTTCTGCTACTTTTGATAGGTAGATTAACCTATTTAAATCGTATGTTTTTAAGCTGATCTTTATCAAGCTTTCTAAATTTAGAGGGACAATATCCCATTGTTTTAGAAAATGTTCTAGAAAATAAAAATTCATCCTTGTATCCAACTTTTTGAGCTATTTCTTTAATTGTATTATCGGAATCAATTAATAAATCCACAGCGACTCTAATTCTATGATTAGTTATTATTTTCTTGGGGCTGGTATTAAATTTAGATATACATATTTTATATAACTGGCTGTAACTTATGTTAAAATATTGAGCTATTTTTCAGGAGAAATATCATTCATATAATGGTTATTAATATAGTCAATGATATTAACTTGAGTTGGAGTATTTGTTATTAAAGAAGGACTTAAAAAAAATTTTTTGATGTGATATAAAAACTTATAAATATTCGCGCTATTATTCCTTAATTCTTTTACAGTTTCCGGTTCATCAATTAGTTCTCTATTTTCCATACTATTTCAAATAGTATGTTTTTTTATCTTTTTATTCATATCTTCAGTTAAACGAGCTGTATGATTATTTTATTAAAGTTGTTTCTTTCAAAAATGCAGACGTCTTATCACCTTGGATTCCTAACCAAATCAGTGTCCAAGGTTCTTTTTTATCTGTATAATATTTTACTTTTTTCACCTTGAAAAAAAAGAAAATATCATGTTCTTTTAGTTCAAAATATTGACCGTCTACTTCTAAGAATCCTTTGCCACATAAAATATAATGAAATATCCATTTTTGTTGAACAATATAATTACGAATAGAAGAGTTAGGATGATAAGATTCGTATCCGCATTGGGAAAGGAGAAATGGGGGCAGAAAATAATCTATTATGATACCAAAAGTCCTCCATCATATATCTCCTTTATGTAATGAGTTATGAAGAAAAAAACATGTTATAAGTATAAATTATCATGTTCAAATAGTCAAAAAAATATATAATATAAATCAGATAGCGCTTTCTAAATATTGCTTTTCGAAGGAGTTTATATAATGAGTAGGAAAACAATGGATATAAAATTCAGGATAAAATTTTACCTATAGCTACTAAGATTGGTAATCAAAGATTTTTAGTCGCATTAAGAGATTCATTTTATAGGAACAATGCCTGTAGTAATGACAGGTTCAATTGCATTGTTAATTAATGCATTTCTGGTTGATATTCCTGATCAATTTAATTTTCAAGAGATTACGTCTTTTTCAATGGTGGGTAGATATTAATAACTTAGTTTTTAAAGGTAGTATTTCGATAGTAGCTTTGTTATTTATTTACTGTTTAGGAGTAAATATCGCCAAAATATACAAAACAGATACCTTGTCTTCAGGATTAGTCGCATTATCTTCATTTGTTATTTCTATAGGTAATTCTATGACTTCAACTTACAATCTGGAGAACAATAATATTGACTTATCAGCTTTGTTTACAGGTGTTGAAGGAATAAAAGTAACGGGAAGTAGTTTGAATGTGACTATAACAGGATTGCTACCTGGTACTCAAATTAATTCAAATGGTTATTTTACAGCTATAATCATAGGTTTTTTGTCTTCAATTATTTTTTGTAAATTAATGAATAAAAATTGGACAATAAAACTACCTGACACAGTCCCTCCAGCTATTGCTAAACCATTTTTATCAATAATTCCAGCTCTAGTTTCATTGTATATTGTAGCTGTTTTTACATTTTTTTCAATAAAAATTACTGATTCGTTAATTATAGATTGGATATACAAAGTTTTACAAACACCTATGTTAGATATCCGTGTTTATTTGAGTGGTATTAGTAGCAGTTTTAACACAATTTTTCTGGTTTTTCGGAATTCATGGTGGAAATGTAATGGCCCCTATTATGGAAGGTGTTTTTGGAGTAGCTTTATTAGCTAATTTAGAAGCTTATCAAAACCATGAAACTATTCCATATGTTTGGACAAGTGTATCATATGGTTCATTTGTTTGGTACGCAACTCTAGGTTTATTAATTGCAATTTTTTTGATATCAAAAAATAGTCATTACAAAGAAGTTGCAAAACTTGGCTTTATGCCTGTTTTGTTTAATATTGGTGAACCTGTAATGTATGGATTGCCTACTGTATTAAATCCTATTTTATTTATTCCGTTTTTATTATGTCCTGCTGTAATGTCTAGTGTGGCATATTTAGCAACGGATTTAGGTTGGGTTTCTCCAGTGACACAAAATGTAACTTGGGTAATGCCGCCTATCCTATATGGATTCTTTTCTACAGGATTTGATTGGAGATCAATTATTTTATCAATTATCAATTTAATTTTAGCCACGTTAATTTATTTGCCGTTTGTAAGAATGGCTAATAAGAAGTTTCTATAATTTTTAAATAAATTGTAGATTATATGGAATAGAAGCATGGTAAGAATTATTTTTGTATATTAAGGAAGTAGAATAGGTGCAAACATTTGAAAAAAAGAAGAATTTTTGTAGATGGAAAACCAACTAAATTGATCAGTGGTGCGATCCATTATTTTCGCATAACGTCGGCGCAATGGGGAAGATAGCTTATACAATTTAAAAGCACTGGGGGCGAATACCGTAGAGACTTATATTCCTTGGAATCTACATGAACCAGTGGAAGGGGTCTATGACTTTTGAGGGAATGAAAAACATCGTCGCTTTTGTGTCATTGGCACAAGAACTTGGTTTGATGGTCATTTTGCGGCCCTCTGTCTATATTTGTGCAGAATGGGAATTCGGCGGACTACCAGCTTGGCTACTGAAAGAGAACGTGCGATTGCGCTCAACTGATCCACGATTTATGTCAAAAGTCCGTACTTACTTCAGTGTGCTTTTACCAAAATTAGTTCCTTTGCAAGTGACACATGGTGGACCAGTCATCATGATGCAAGTCGAAAATGAATACGGTTCTTATGGCATGGAAAAAGAGTACTTACGGCAAACGAAACGGTTGATGGAAGAATTCGGCATCGATGTCCCGCTATTTACTTCAGATGGTGCCTGGGAAGAAGTACTGGATGCTGGTACACTGATTGAAGAGGATGTTTTCATAACAGGAAATTTCGGTAGCCATTCCAAAGAGAACGCAGTGATGAAGGCATTTATGGAAAAACACGGCAAAAAGTGGCCGGTTATGTGCATGGAATATTGGGATGGTTGGTTCAATCGTTGGGGAGAACCGATTATTAAGCGTGATGGTCAAGATTTAGCTAATGAAGCTAAGGATATGCTAGGTTTAGGTTCATTAAATCTTTATATGTTCCATGGAGGCACCAATTTTGGTTTTTATAATGGTTGTTCTGCTTCATGTGTGTTGGATTTGCCACAAGTGACTAGTTATGACTACGATGCGTTATTGAATGAAGCTGGCGAGCCGACTGAGAAATATTTCCTTGTGCAGAAAGCCATTAAAGAAGTATGTCCTGAAGTATGGCAAGCCGAGCCCCGTAGGAAAACGTTTGGTTCTATAGGAACAGTCCCTGTGCAAGACAGTGTCTCACTGTTTGCGATAAAAGACCAAATGATGACAGCACAAGAAACGACGTATCCATTAACGATGGAAGAAGCAGGACCTGGTTATGGGTATATGCTTTATTCAGTAAAACTAAAAATTATCATCACGAAAAACAAGCTCAAGGTGGTGGAAGCCAGTGATCGAGTACATCTTTATGCAGATGGCCTCCTGCAGACGATTCAATACCAGGAGACTCTTGGGGATGAGGTGATGATCAAGGGGCGCCAGAGAAAGGATTAATTGAAATAGATGTTTTAGTGGAGAACTTGGGAAGGGTAAACTATGGCTTTTAAATTGAATGGGCATACACAGGTGAAAGGTATTCGAGGGGGACATGCAAGACATCCATTTTCATCAAGGCTATCGGCAATATGCATTGACTTTGTCAGCAGAACAATTGCAAAGAATCGATTATACTGCTGGTAAAAATCCGGTTCAGCTTTATAAAGCTGAATTCACGTTAACTGATCTCGTAGATACATTTATTGATTGTCGGGCCTATGGCAAAGGGGTGGTTATCGTTAACGGTATCAATTTAGGCCGTTACTGGCAAAGAGGACCGATTCGTTCTTTGTATTGTCCGAAAGAGTTTTTGAAGAAAGGCACTAACGAGGTCGTAATCTTTTTGAAACTGAGGGGATAGAAATCAAAGACCTCGTCTTCTGTGAGCAATCTCTAGTTACGAAAATTTCAAATTAGTTATAAAAGTGCAAAAAACTGAGAGGATTTTTACATCGACCTCAAAGATTTGTGATGTAATTTTCATACCTATCTTCAACTCCAAAGAGAAATCTCAGAAATATCATTGTAAATACGTCTTTGGATTATCATAAAGAAAAAGAACATTTATCAATGACTTAAATTTAAAAAGTATGTGAGCGATGAAAGATCGACTTGGAAACATTTTTGAGATTTGTGAAGACTTGTTTGGGTTTCACCTGATATGTGGTTCGAGGCATACAGGAAGTTAGAAAATAGATAGGCTTGCTCATTACATCGATCAACATGATGAAAATGACTAGAATAAGTACTTGATTTCTCAAAAATGAATAGAAAAATAAGGAGCACTCAAAAATCACTTGATTTTTTCGAGTGCTTTTTATTATTGACTTTAGTCAGTTTCGTACGCTACGCGAACGAAACAAAAAAAACGCGCGTTTCTACGCGTGGACGAAATAGCTTTAGCGATAAAAAACTCCTTGTATATTTAAGATACTCAATTAATCAGCTATTCCGTTTTAACTAGCTGTTATTTTGTCTATAATTGAGCTAGACGCTATGGACTAGTATAACCTCCACCAGATTCCTTTGGAATACTGTTGTCGAAAGGCTCTGGCCACAGCTCTTTGTCACATTGTTAATAAGTTTGTTAGCGCATGACATCTGTTCGTGACGCTTGATTGATCACAAGGTTACATAGGCAAAGAGTAAGTGGAGCATAGCGTAAATTTTATCTGTCAGGAGTGGTCCTTATGTTGTACGTTGGAATAGATATTGCCAAGCACAAACATGACTTAGCGATCATTGATACTGAAGGAACGGTTTTTATCCGTCATCTTCAGATTGAAAATAATCGTGAAGGCTTTACGAAGCTTCAAAATGACGCTTGCCAATTTGCAGAAAACAACCGGCGAAGAGATTCAAATCGCCTTAGAAGATACCGGTCATTATTGCTTTAATATCTTACGCTTCCTTCGGACGCAAGGGTACCCAACTTATAGCTATAATCCATACTTAATTAAAGAATTTGCCAAAAATCAAAGCTTACGAAAAACCAAAACCGATAAAAAGACGCCATGACGATCGCTCGTAAATTACGAGCAGATCTTTTTTGATAAACAATCATTTAGTGCGAACCCCTCAATGATTGAGCTGAAATATTTAACCAGACACACAGCTAGATTAAGAGAGGACTGTACTCGAAAAAAAGTGAACTACACACGCATTTTAGATATTCTCTTTCCAGAATTAGCACCTTCTTTGGGTTCTTCTTCCGCGAAGTACCAATCCTATGTGTACGCAATCTTAAAAGAATACCCCTCTGCTAGAAAATTAGGAAATGCACACTTAACGAAGTTGACCAATCTCATTTCAACGCACTCAAAAGGTCACTTTGGAAAAGAACAGGCCGTTAAGCTCAAAGCACTCGCGCAAACCTCTATTGGTCAAGAGTCGCCAGCGTTAGAATTTGAACTCCTTCAAACTATTGATGCCATTCAGTACCTTACAACTATGAGAGACAAAGCCGAGAAGGAAGTTGCTCGATTAATGAGTGAAATCGATTCACCTATTTTAACAATTCCTGGCATTGGTTTTAAATTAGGAGTGTCATTCTCGCCGAAATTCGAGATATTAATAATTTCCGATCGCCGAATCAATTGCTTGCCTATGCAGGCGCAGAACCTTCCATCTCTACGTCTGGAATGAATCAGACTGAAACTGGTCGAATGGTCAAACGAGGTTCCTCTCAGCTTCGCTGGGCATTGCATGAAGCCGCCAGACTCATGTCTATTTGGTCTCCGTCTATGCGTGTCTATTTCCAGAAAAAACTAGCAGAAGGAAAACACTACAATGTCGCAATCAGTCATGTTGTTCGAAAACTGGTACGAATCATTTATCAACTACTGAAAGATAATAAGCCTTATGAGGAGCAGAAAATGATTGTTAACTGATTCTAAAATCCCCTTTGCCTAAGGGTTCTTTGTCATGCCTTCAAATAATGTCAAAACTACGTTATTCAAACTTTTCATTTTGTGCTTGACTTAATATAGTTTGTCTTTCGATATACTAATAGTGGCTACCAACCGCATATCAGATCGAAAGGAGTTTTTTTATGTCTAACGACGATAAAAGTTTAGCACATACCAGATGGAATTGTAAGGTTCACATAGTCTTCACCCCGAAGTATCGACGAAAAGTGATTTATGGAAAGTTAAGAGTAAGTATTGGTCAGATAGTAAGAAAATTGTGTGAGATGAAAGATGTTGAAATCATTGAAGCGCATGCCATGCCTGACCATATTCAACTGTTAGTAAGAATACCACCAAAGATTAGTATTTCTAGTTTTATGGGCTACTTAAAAGGACGAAGTGCAACCTTAATCCATGAAAAACATGCGAATTTGAAATATAAGTATGGGAATAAAAGCTTTTGGTCCAAAGGATACTACGTGAGTACGGTTGGATTAAATCAAAAAACAATTGAAAAATATATTCGAGAACAAGAAGCAGATGATCGAATAAGAGATAGTATAAGTAAACAAGAGTACGTAGATCCATTTAAATAGTTAAAGGGAGATAGGGCTGTGAGCGGTTTGTGGTCATTTAAAAAGCCCCTTTTAAGGGGCTAGCGAGTGGTGAGCCTTTTCTAGGGCTTTTTACTTTTCGAGAGTATAATTAGTTAATGTATGTCATATATCATTACTTTTTTACAATAAATCGAGTTAATTTAAATGAAATCGACACTTTTTACATTATACATTTTTTAATTATATGCCTTATGTTCATGAAAAATCTATTACCAACAACGATTTGAATCAATATTAGCAATCTGTGTAAGGGATATGTTTGATAGGTACTTGTGATAAAAAGCCATTTACAGATAGATATAAATTATTAATATTAAAACTTTTACCATTTATATAAAAATATTTTAGATGGAAAATTATGTTATAAAATTGTGTTCTTCTAATTTTTGTAGACACATAATGCAGTTGCTCCTACTGCACCATTAGTTTTTTTATAGTCTTTTTTAATCACTTCTTCTTGGTTTTGAAAGGTTAATAGTTTAGGTTTAATATTTAGTAGTTGTAATAAGGTATTAGTGATATTTTTATTATCAAAAATTTTTCCGTGCAGGAATAATTTAGTAGAATCAAGAATCATATTTAAAATTATTTAGCGTTAAAGCAATATAATTAAGAGCCGTATTTATTAACTTGGAAATAGCAGAATCACCTAATTCATATGCATATAAAATTGTTTCAATAGATATATCACGCTCGTTATCGACTAATTGATGTAAAAAAGTAGAAGAAGAATGTTTATAAATTAATTTTGAATGTTTTAATAACCAGGTTTCACTAGTATATGTTTGTAAGCAACCTCTTTTTCCGCATTCGCAAAAATGTCCATCAAGATTAACTACTGTGTGTCCTATTTCACCAATCAAAAAATTATCTTTGCTAAAAATATCTCCTTTGTAAAAATAAGAACAATGTATACCACGCCCAATATGAAAATAAAATTATCATTTGTCCGTTTATAGAAGAAATGTTCCGCAAGGGCCATACAATTTACATTATTTTCAAAATAAACTGGGATTTTTATCGTATCCACAATTTTTTTGAGATCGAAATTTTTCCATGTACAGTTATTAGTCAGGATTCTTGTCGAATTATTATAATGGCCGGGTAGAGCAATACCGACTGCAGACACAGATACATTTAATGAATTGTAAAAAGATAAAAGATTATTTATAAAACTATCATGTGTAATAGAAGGATCTGACGCATCTATTGTATACACTTTTTTATTATAAATTTCTCCTGTATTGTCAGTTGAGACGAAAGAGTAGAATGACTCAGATATTTCAGCCCCTATAAAGAAACTGTGCTTTGGGGAAATATCTAATAAAATTTTTCTTCTGCCAGCTTTATTATTATAGTATTCTCCTAATTCGTATAAGATATTTTTATCTATCATTATTCCTGTTAGTAAGCTAATCGTTGCAGGAGTAATACCGGTTTTTTTGAAATATCTATTCTAGATATTGGTCCTTCAGGATAAATAACATTTAATATTTGGGAACATAGCTCTTTCTGTTTTTTTGTAATTTCTATTTTGAACACCTCCTATATTTTATTTAGAATTATAGCATATTAGAATATAAGAATGTATCGGGTTAAGATTTACTATTACAATTTTTGGGGTAGGGAAATTAGAAAAAAATTAATTTTAACGGTATTGACAATATTTGCCTCAAGAAATTAAAATGATTTTAGTAATAATATATTATTATAAATATCGTGGAAAGGTTTTAATAGTTATAAAATGAAATATAAATGCAAATTGCGAGGAGGTTTTATTACATAAATAAAAGATTAAATGTGTTAGGAGTGATGTAAGATTTTGATATAATTGAGAATAAGGCTTCCTTTTTATAAGAAAATCTTTGTTTGGTTGATGTTATAAGGTAAGTTGATTAGAAAATTTTAGATTTGTATAATTTTGTCTCATAGATATTATATTTTTTGGCTGTAGAAATTTTAATTTGAATGGAGAGAGATGTTTGACAAAAAGATTAATAAGCGCAAATTCTTCAGAAATTTTAAAAATGGATGCTCAAGAATTAAAGCAAAGTATTAAGGCTAGTGAAGGAAGAGTTGTATTATCCGAAAATGTTGCACCGAGAGAAAGTTTTATAGGTGATATTACCAATGCTGAAATTGCGCGTGCATTTGGTGCAGATTTAATTTTATTAAATGGTTTAGACGTACTACATCCAAAAATTTTTGGATTAGATAGTAAAGAAAATAATATTATTGAAGAGTTGCATTCTTTAATCGGATGTCCGATAGGTGTAAATTTAGAACCTGTTGATCTAAAATGCTGAGATACAAGAAGAACGTTTGGAATTAGAAATTGGGAGACAAGCAAATATACAAACTTTTAAACGTGCAGAAGATTTAGGGTTTGATTTTATTTGTTTAACAGGTAATCCTGGAACTGGTGTATCAAACAAACAGATTCTTAAAGCTATTGAAGAAGCGAGGGAAACGTTCTCTGGGTTGATTATTGCGGGTAAGATGCATGGGGCTGGATTAGATGAAACAATTATAGATGTGGAGATTACACAAAAGTTATTAAATGCTGGTGCAGATATTATCTTAGTACCGGCTGTCGGAACAGTTCCAGGATTTAAAGAAAAAGATTTAGTTGAAATTGTAAAAGAAGTTCATAAGAATGGTGGCTTAGTCCTCTCAGCTATTGGTACAAGTCAAGAAAGCTCTGATGTGTCAACAATTAGAGATATTGCAATTCGTAATAAGATTTGTGGTGTTGATATTCAGCACATTGGTGATGCAGGATATGGTGGTTTAGCACCAGTAGAAAATATTTATGAACTAAGTAAAGCAATTAGAGGAACCAGACATACAGTGTCTGTTATCGCAAGATCAATTAATAGATAGGAGAATAATGATGTCGAAAAAGATTATGTTAGCATGTGCGGCTGGAATGAGTACTAGTTTGTTAGTAACAAAAATGCAAAAAGTCGCAGAGGCAAAGAATTTAGATGTAGAAATTTTTGCAGTTCCAGTGGCAGAAGCTGATCTATATGTAGAAGATAAAAATGTTGATGTTGTATTGTTAGGACCCCAAGTAAGATATATGCTTCAACAATTTGAACAAAATTTGAAACCTAAAGGTATTCCAGTTGCAGTCATTCCAATGACAGATTATGGAATGATGAATGGATCAAAAGTAATTGATTTAGCGGAAGGATTAATGAAATAGATGGAAAATATGGATGAGAAAACAATGCAAGCAGTAATGGGATTAATTATGTATGGAGGTGATGCAAAAAATAATGCAATGGAGGCAATTCAAGCAAAGAAAAACGATTTGATTTTGAAGAGGCAGAAAAAAAGCTAAAATCTGCTCAAGAATCTTTGGTTTGTGCACATAATTCCCAAACAGAAATGTTAACAGCGGAAGCACAAGGAAAAGAAAATACTATTACTTTGTTAATGGTGCATAGTCAAGATCATTTAATGACAAGCATTACATTTACTGATTTAGCTAAAGAAATTGTTGATTTATATAAATCCTTAGCATCTGAATAAAATGAACTAATTATCATTAGTTTATAAACTTTGAAGATATTTTTATTTATAGAGGGAGAAGGCGAATGAATAAATTTGAAGAAGTAGTTCAAACAAAATTGGTTCCTATTGCTGGTCGTTTTGGAAGTAATAAGTTTTTGATAGCTATTCGGGATGGTATTACTTATTCAATGCCGTTAATTCTAATTGGCTCATTTTTGATGGTGATTGCAAGTTTTCCAGTTCCAGGTTGGGAAACTTGGCTCGGGGAAGTGGGCATTTCAACGTATCTTTTGGAAAGGGGTCGATTCTAGTTTTAATTTGATCGCTTTAATTGTCGCTTTTGCCATTCCTTATAGTCTTGTCAAACAGTATAAAGAAGATGGAATTTCAGCTGGTGTCATTAATATATCAGCGTTTTTAATGGTTACTCCGTTTACAATTCCTTTTTTAGATGAATCGGGTAAAACGTTAGGTTCTGTTGGGGGAATCGCACCATCATATTTATCATCTGGCGGATTATTTGTAGCCATTGTTTTAGGATTGCTTAATGGTTATGCGTATCAGTGGTTTATGAAAAAAGATATTCGTATAAAAATGCCTGAAGGAGTTCCTCCAGCGGTGTCAAAAAAAGTTTTAGTGCTATTATTCCTGGAACAGTAATTCTAGTTTTTTGGCTTATTATTTATGGACTGTTAGATAGTCTGAAACTACCTAATGTACATGACATAGTAAAAACAGTTTTAGGTGTTCCATTTAGTATGTTGGGAAGTACGTTGTTTGGTAATTTTATTGTAGTTTTATTAAATGGTTTATTGTGGTTCTGTGGTGTTCACGGAGGAAATGTTTTAAATAATCCGATTATGAAGCCTATTTGGTTAGCTAATTTAACAGAAAATGCGACAGCTCATAAAGCTGGACAAGAACTTCCTCATGTTTTCACATCTGTATTTATGGATAATTTTGTTTTTATTGGTGGCTCGGGTGCGACAATTGGGTTAGTTATTGCGTTAGCGTGGTTAGCAAAACGTCGTAAAGCCAGTCAACAGGCCAAGGTTCTTTCTCCTTTTAACATTATTACCTGGTCTTTTTAATATTAACGAACCTACAATGTTCGGGGTTCCTGTCGTTTTGAATGTTTTAACAGTTATTCCGTTTGTTTTAGCTCCAGCAGTAAATCTCATTGTTGCTTATTTTGCGTTCAGCTCAGGCATAGTCCCTGGAACATATACAGATCCTGGTTGGACAATGCCACCAGTTATTTCAGGTTTTTTTAGCAACTGGTAGCTGGCAAGCTTCTGTTTTACAAGTCATTTTGATTGTATTAGATATTCTGCTCTATTTACCGTTTATCTTTAATGTTGAAAGAAGATGGAAAGCTAGTGAACAATATAAAGATAATATATAATTAACATTTTATAGCGTTGCTAATTCATACCAGAATAATCGCTATTATAATTATTCTGGTATGAATATAAGTGATTTCACAAATATTTTGGCGGTTTAAACTCTATAGTGCATTTTTATAAATGAGAGCGTTTTATTAATACATTGAGGTGGATTAAACTCTTCTAAAGTGTTGTAGAGTTTTATAATATCTAATTTTATTTAATATAGGAGTGAAATAATGGTGTCTAAAAGAAATGTATTATTGCGGAAACAAAAATACGCTTATAAAGTTCAAAAATACTCTATCAAAAAATTAAGTGTTGGAGTTGCATCAGTTTTAGTAGGAACAGCTCTGTATCTAGGTAATTCTGTATCCGTGCAGGAGTTACTGATACAGAGGTAAATAGTAATATCTTCGCATTAATAGAAGAGTCATCAACAGTTAGCGAAGGAGCACCAGTAGAGAATGGGTCAGCGGCATCAAGTGAAGTTGCCCCTACAGAAGTTGCAGAGCCATCAGCAGTAAGCGAAGGATCAACAGTAGAGAATGGTGTAGAAGAATCAAATGGAGTTGCATATACGGAAGTTACAGAGCCATCAACAGTAAGTGAAGAAGCAACAGTGGAGAATGGTTCAGAAGCATCAAGCGGGGTTGCACCTACAGAAGTTGAAGAGTCATCAACAGTAAGTGATGGTACAACAGTAGAGAATAGGGCAGAAACATCAAACGAAGTTGCATCTACAGAAGTCGAAGAGCCATCAACAGTAAGTGAAGAAATAACAGTAGAAAAGATGAATAGTGAATTGAATCGTGCGGCAGATGGTGATTTTTGAAGGAAGCATTGTTTCTAATAAATCAAAATGGACGATGAAGCCTTGGGGAGTTTCTACTATTGTAACTGAGGGAAATAATACGTTTGGGAAAATTAATGGTGAAACAAAAGATGAATATATTTTGCAGAAAATACCAACAACACCAGGGAAAAAATATTTAGTTACAGCTGATTTGAAAGTAGTTGCTCGAAATGCTACACCTACGGGAGTCTATTTTACTGCAAAGGAATTCACAGAAAATAGACAACAAGGAAAAGTATATAACCAACTATATTTAGATGAAACGTTAAAAGATTGGACGAAGCAAACATTTGAATTTACTGCAGAAGGAGCAGAAACACTTGTTGGTATTGTTAAGTGGAATCCCGATGATTCGACTATTAATACCGAAAAAACGAAATCAGTATTGACAATTTAGTTGTTGTAGAGAAATCAGAAAGTAATTATGAAATTATTTGGCAAGAAGATTTTGATAAGTCAGAGTTAGATAAAGATACTTGGAGTTACATGGTTGGGACTTTAGCGAGAAGTGAGCAACAAAATTATACTACCAGTAAGAAGAATGTATATACAGAAAATGGTAGTTTGTTTTTAAAGTTACTGATCGTGGAAGTGAAGAAATTAATCCTAGAAGGGAAAATGGGCGTCCTATTAAATATGATTCTGGTTATGTTAATACATCTGGAAAAAGGATTTCTTGTATGGTCGTATTGAAATGAGAGCTAAGCTACCTAAAGGTAAAGGTGCATTTCCTGCATTTTGGTTAATGGGGACATCATATGGTTGGCCTGGTGGTGGTGAAATAGATATTATGGAATTAATTGGTGCTCCAACTACAGAAAGAGCGGTTAATGGAGAAACTGATCCAACAGATAATGGAAGACAAAGTAATCAAATTGTTTACGGAACTCCTCATTTTTACTATATAAATGGTGATGTAGATAAAGATGGTAGTTATGATCCATACGAGTTGGGTGGTAATGCTAAGATAGAGGAAGATTTTTGGAATGAATGGCATATTTTTGGTGTGGATTGGTCTCCAGAAAGAATTGATTGGTATCTTGATGGAGTCATTTATAATTCTATGAATCTTGTCGGTGATGAAAGGTTAGAAAGCGGTTGCTAGAAGTATCAATCGACCACAAATTCTAAAATTAAATTTAGCAACAGGTGGGGATTGGGCTGGAGATGCAGGTGATTATTTAGCTGAGGACAATACTACTATGATTGTTGATTGGATTCGTTGGTCCCAAAATGAAGAGCAAAAAGAAGGTGCAGAAGAGTGGTATGCTGATGCTCCAAAACTAATCGGTGTATCAGATATAGTAATTAAAGAAGGAACAAATTATGATGTGTTGTCTAATATATCAGTAGATAGAGTTGACTATATTGTTAATGCTAGTATTGATGATGAATACATGTACACGGACACTGGGGGAACTTAAATTAGTTAACACAATTAATATAAATGATATTTCTAAATTGAAACCAGGCATTTACAATGTTCACTATAGCGTTGTTCCTAAAGATAAATCATTAAATAATGATGGATTAGCTACAGGAGATATTTATAAAACGCTTTTGAAGACGGTATCATTAATTGTTCTTCCCGAATCGGGTCTTTCAGGTTCGACAGGAGCTAAGTTAGCTACAATTAAGCTTCCTGAAGGTTGGACTTGGGAGGATGATCAGCAACTGATAGGATCGCAAGAATATTATAAGGTGAAATTCAGGACAAATGAAGGTTCTCGTGCAGTCATAGTTGATATTCCTGATACAATGATTGACAAAAAGAACCCTATTGATGGACATTTAAATAGAGAATTGAAAAATAAATCTGAAAATAGTGTTGGGAAGAGATTCGAATAGCATTACATCAGAGAAGGTTAGTATGGAAAAATTTGATTCTGTAATTGAGCAAGTTTCTCTTAAATCTAATGAAGGCACAAATATTTTAATTGACCATTCTAATAATAGAAAAGCAATTGAGGATACTAAAAAATTTACAAATAAGGACTTTTCAAACAATAAAGAGCTTCCTCAAACAGGAGAGAAAAATATCTATTTTTCAAGTTTAATAGGATTCTTTTTCGTGACTCTTAGTGGCATTGGATTAAAAAAAGAAAAAATTCTTGACAGAGATAAAAATTATAAGTTCTAAATATTTTAATGGAAAATCTAATAATGGTATTTGGTAATTGTCGTTTTAAATATTCTTTAATGAATGTACATTGAGAAAAATACTCTCAAATCTATAATAGAAATTGGTTAGAAATAAAGAATATATCCCAACATAGGTGATTGTTTACTTATTATGTTGGAATTTGCAGAGTATTATTTAGTGTGATAAAATTGCGCTGATAATATATTAATAATGGAAAGGATTGATTTTTTTAATATCGTTTATTTAGAAGAGGGGAATGAAGATTGAATGGTGATTATTAAAATTTTGAGAGTCTATAAGGGGAATAAATGTTGAAAAAAAATAAAATTATTATTAATAGTATTGTTTTTAAAGATCGTCTAAGCAAAGGTGTAACTCAAACTGAGTTATTGGATCATGTTTATGATTTGGGCTTTGAGCGATTTGAAGTACGACGAGAATTTTTAAGGGATAGCAATGTAGAATTGGTTTCTTTAAAAAACAGAGCAGAACAGTTAGGAATGGAACTTTTTTACAGTGCTAATGTAGATTTACTGGTAGAATCTAAGCTTAATCCTCTCTTAGAAACCTTATTAATAGAAACAAGACTAATTGGAGCATCATTTTTAAAATTAAATATCGGAGATGCTACGAGGATTACTCAGGAAACTTTATTACCATTAGATAAAATTTTGCCAGAAGATATTTGTTTATTCGTAGAAAATAATCAAGATCCGTTTCATGCTTCGATAACTAACTGTTATCAATTTATGAGTATTGTTAGTCAGACAGATTTTCCCATTAATTTTGTTTTTGATACTGCCAATTGGGCGTTTATTGGAGAATCGTTGATACAAGCACTAAACAAAATGAGTTCGTTTACTAAATATGTTCACTGTAAAAATTATCATAATGTTAATGGAATTTTGAAAAATAGTGTTAGTTTATTTGATGGTGAAATTAATATCGAGAAGCTTTTAAAGTCTTTTTCTAAGAATAGTTATGTTGCATTAGAATATGCTACTAGTAAAGAGCAGCTGATTTTAGATTCAGAGAAATTACAAAGAATATTTGATGAAAAAGTGTACTGAGAATTGATTAAAAATATTAGTTGTAATATTTTGATAAGTGCTTAATATGACAGCAATTAATATTTTTGCCAAAACTGAATAACAGGCTGTATAAAATTGGCTCTTTGTCAATAAGGACTGATGAGTTGTGCAAAATCAAATCTGGGTCAGAATGAACCACATTCTGGCTCAGATTTTTTGTTATCTTACTTTAATTAATTGATTGATCAAAAAGATTCTAATTCTCATGTTCTCGAATGATTTAAATCCGTAGAATACTCGTTTCATTGTCTTTATGTGGGTATTCTTCGCTTCTATTTTTCCATTGGAATAAGGATCGATCATTGCGTTGGTGATGCCTTCTTCATGGGTCAGAAGGTTTTGAAGCTTCTCCCGAAAGCTGTCATCTAACGTTTCGGGAAGTTCTGCCAATAAGGAGAAAAATAAGTCAGGGTCTTTGTCTCGAAAGGCTTCAACTAATTCATGAAAAAAGGGATACGCCTTCTTTAGGGGCGGAGAAAACTCAAGCAATCGATCAATCATCATTGCTTCAGTAAGAAAATGGGTATTTTGGTGCTCGGAAACTTTTTCCATGTTTTGTATTCATAATGGTTGATGTTTGCACGATTTTTTAGCAAAAAGCGCTAGTTCTTTTTCAGTTTTTCTGCCTGGCTTTTCTGTCCGGCTTTACGAAGTTCATTCATTTCACGGATACGTAACTCATTGAACGCTTGATTCATGTGTTTGACAATATGAAACCGATCAATCACTACTTTCGCATTTGGCAGAACACGTTTGGTGAGCTGGAAGTAGGCGGCGTTCATGTCTGTCACCAAGAATTCTACTTCTTCCGGATTGGTACAACCTAAGAAATAGCTTGTTAATCGGAATTCGCGTGAGGCAAAACATCTATTAATTTTCCTGTTTCGCCATCTGCGCAAATAAAGCTCATTTTATCTTCTATGGAAGCATGCGAACGAAATTCATCAACCATCACTACTCTTGGGAGAATCTTCTTAGATTGTTTTGGTAAATAGCTTTTAAACTCTTTCAATGTACGAATAACCGGTGGTCAAAGATACCTGACAGCTTTTCGCAATAAAAGATAAAGATACTTTTTCAGTCAGTAAAGAAGCAATTTTATATCTCACATGATCTGCAATTGAATGTCTGGGTTGGACAAAATAACTTTGAGTCGTCCAATGGGTTCGGCAGTTTTTACAGGTATAGTATTTGCTTTTTTAGGCGCATAACCAAAGGCATATGATTGTATTGTTCAAAACGGACAATCGTTTCCTTCTTCCCATTTTTCACTATAATTGCTTTCCCGTTTCTATCTACCACAGTAGAACCACAACTTCTACAAGCACGCGGAGCAGGCGAGAGAACAGCATCGACGACCAACGTCTTTTTCTTCTGAAGGGTCTCGTAAGAGACCTCTGTAATCATCAAATCTTTCTCTATTATTCTCAGCATTTTTTTGACAGAATCATTCATGTAGTATATCGTCCTCTCAGTTGTTTATTTTGTGGTGATTTAATCATACTAGGGAACGATATGTTTTTTTATATCTAAAATGAAAATGCGATTGAAGAAACAATTCTGATCCATCAATCCCATAAATTATAGAGCCGAAAATGCGTGTCTTTTTCTTCCTTAGAACATCTCGCTATATATTAGCTCTTGAAAACAAATTACTAGGCAGCATAATATATAAAAAGAAATTTTTTTTATTATATATAAAAAATGGGTATTTCTTTTTTTGCGAATAGGTGTATACTATTAATGTAAGCGGAACCAATTCTGTCATACAGGAATAACGACTAATCTGATTAGGTTAGGAAAATGTTAAGTATGACAAAATAGATAGGGCTTAATTTAATTGTAGAGGAGTGGGGGAATAAACATTTTTTCTATCTTGAATGATTCTATTTAAAGTGTGCAAAGAATGAAAGTTTATTTTTCTAAGTATAATATACCAACACGGTTTTTTTAATTATTGTTATTTGACAGTTGCACTAGATTAATTAGAATCATACAAAGATGAGGTGGTTTTGGTAGTAAATAGGTAGTATCGTTTAGAATAATTTTAAGTATTTTGTATTTGATGATTTATGTTGCAATTAAGTAAAAAAATGTAAAGAAAAAAGTAGAAGGAGAGAAGTTATGCCCGAAGTAAGTAAAGAAGTTTTTATGTCAAAAATTAAAGATGGCATAATCATTTCATGTCAGGCCCTACCAGGAGAACCGCTTTATTCAGAAAAAGGTGGTGTTATGCCACTTTTGGCAATGGCAGCAGATCAAGCCGGAGCTGTTGGTATTCGTGCTAATTCTATACGCGATATCAAGGAAATCCAAGACGTAACACATCTCCCAATTATTGGTATTATTAAACAAGACTATCCACCAGAGGAACCTTTTATCACTCCGACAATGAAAGAAGTAGATGAATTGGCAGAATTGGGTATTGATGTGATTGCGATGGATTGCACTAAACGAAAACGTCATGATGGCTTGACGGCCCCTGAGTTTATAAAACAAGTTAAAAAAAAATATCCGAACCAGCTTTTAATGGCGGATATCAGTACTTTTGAAGAGGGGATTATTGCTTTTGAAGCAGGTGCTGATTTTGTCGGTACAACATTGTCTGGATATACTTCATATAGTTGTAAGAAGGAAGATCCAGATATAGATTTAATCATAAAGCTTTGTGAATCCGGTGTTGATGTTATCGCAGAAGGTAGAATTCATACGCCAGAACAAGCTAAACATATAATGAATCTTGGTGTAGCAGGAATGGTTATTGGGGGAGCAATTACTCGTCCAAAGGAAATTGCTAAAAGGTTCATCTCTAAAATTAAAGAAAATGATATTTAAGGTGGTGAGATAAGATGAATGCAAAAAAAATATCAGGGTATTTATTTATTGCTCCTCAAATGATTCTAATGTTAGTGTTTATTATCTATCCAGTTATTAAGGGTTTTAAAATGAGTTTTTATGAAGTTTATGGTATGGATTCCGTCTATGTGGGATTTGAAAACTTTAAAACTTTGTTTGGTGATCCAACGTTTCTGAGATCTATCTTAAATACAATTATTTTTGTAATAGCGATTGTTGTTTTAACTATTATATTTGCTTTGTTTGTTGCTACAACGATTTATGATAAAAATTCTAAATATGTTTCGCTGATAAGGGGAAGCTATTACTTACCGGTTATGGTATCAATGGTGGTAATGAGTATTATTTGGAATTTTTTGCTTAATCCTTCTAATGGATTAATAAGTTATTTATTTGAAAAAGGAGGTATTCAAAATATTAATTTATTAGGCGACGCAAAAACAGTAATGCCTGTGATTATCTTTGTAACTTTTGTTGGTAACGTAGGACAAGCGATTATTCTGTATTTGGCAACAATGATAGGGATTCCTCAGGATTATTTTGAAGCAGCTCAGATAGATGGTGCTACCAGATGGCAAGGTATTCGTAAGATTATTATTCCTTTAACAAAACCAACAACAACATATTTAACTGTCATTAATATTATTGCAACATTGAAAATTTTTGTGGTAATTCAGTTATTAACAGGCGGCGGACCGAACAATGCTTCTGTGACAATGATGTATTATTTATATCAAAATGCTTTTGTATATAATAAAACAGGTATTGCATCTGCTATAGGAGTACTTATGTTTGTCATTGCATTACTATTAAGTGTTCCACAAATAAAATCATTTTTAAAAACTAATTAGGGAGATTGTTATGCTCAAAAAATTAAAACGAATGGAGAAATATGACTTAATTACAAATATCATTGTAATAATAATTGCATTGCTGTTTATACTACCACTTATATGGTTAATAATAAACACCTTTAAAACATCTAGTCAAATTTATCAGATGCCGCCAAGTATTTTTCCTGAGAAATGGTATACAGGAAATCTTGAAGAGCTATTTAATGGGCAACCTACATTTAAATGGATTTTAAATAGTTTGATTGTATCAGTATTAACAGCGTTCTTCAGTCTAGTAGTTTCCTCATTGGCAGCCTATGGTTTTGCAAAACTACAATTTAAAGGTCAGACTGTGTTACTGTTATTGGTTATTTCTTCAATCATGATTCCTAAAGAAACTTTTGTAGTACCGCTGTTTAGTGTAATTGAAGGGTTGGGATGGATTGACACGTATCAATCTATGATTGTTCCTAACTTAGCAACAGGATTTGGAACTTTTATGTTATATTCTTATTTTAAAGATATACCAGAGTCTATCAGAGAATCTGCAAAAATTGATGGAGCCAATGAATGGACAGTATTTTATAAACTTATGCTGCCGATTGTTAAACCAGGTCTGTGCGCTTTGTTCATTTTAAATCTTGTAAGCACTTGGAACGATTATCTCTGGCAATTATTGATGGCTAGAAGTAAAGAAATGAAGACTTTACCAATTGGTATTGCTAGTTTACAGCAAGATCTTAATCCAAATATTGGTTTACGTGTAGCAGGAGCAGCAATTGCAGCACTTCCAATGGTTATAATCTTTTTTATGTTCCAACGTTACTTTATAAAAGGCTCAACTAATGGTGCTGTAAAAGAATAGACTTATATTTTTCAAATAAAATTACTAAAGGAGAATATCAAATGAAGAGAATCTTATTATTATGTGCTACTGTCATTGCAGCTACAACGTTGGCAGCTTGTGGCGGAGGAAATTCTGCTAAGTCAGATGATAAAAATAAACAGGAGGCTACTGAACTTGATGTTTGGTTGAGTCCTCAATGGAAAGGTGTTATTTCGCCAGAAGAAGAAGGAGCAGATTATGACAGTTTCTTTAAAAAAGCTGCTGAAATGTATAATGAAAAACATCCAGATGTAAAAATTAATGTTGAGGTTATTCCAGGTGAAGAACGGGACAGTAAGCTGAGTGTAGCGACTCAAACGAACTCATTACCGGATATTTTCTTTGACTCTTCTTTTACGATGATGAACTATGCGCATCAAGGATTGGTATCTTCACTTGATGATATTATCGATAACAAAACTAAATCTGATGTTCTAGAAAATGTTTGGGATAATATAAAAGTTAACGATAAAACTTATTTTTATCCATTTGCTCAATATCCAGGTATGTTAGTTTATAATACTAAAATGTTTGAAGATGCAGGTTTAGAAGACTTCATTGGTGGCGAAAATGAGATTGCTACGTGGAGTGTTGATGATTTTCAAACAATTTTAACTACCCTTAAAGAGAAAAATTCTAAAGTTACTCCACTTGGTTTCTATGCTAAAAGTAATCAAGGGGATACTTGGACAATGATGTATCTTCGGATGATGGGGAGCCCATTTTTTGACGAAAAAGGAATGATTTCTGTTAACGATAAAAATGGTGTTGAAGCACTAAGTATGATTGAAGATTGGAACAAAAAGGGTTTGATTACTAGCGGTGCTGAGTCTGTTACAAGTAATGATGTAAGTGCAATGTTTCAAAATCAACAAACTGCTATTAGTTTTATTAATCCAGTACTTTATAATGGGATGATAAGTGAGATGGATAAAGGAACTCTCGATAAATTTGATATCCGCTTGGCAAATATTCCTGGAATCAATGGGCCTCAATCATTTACTTATGTATTAGGATCTGCAGTTTTTAATACCAATGGAGAAAAACGAGAAGAGTTGGCTAAAGATTTTGTGAAATTTTATTCTGAAAATGAAGAATTGTTGAAAGCGAGTATGAACTATTTGCCAGTTCGTAAATCTGTGATCGAACAAGCAGATAATCCATTATTAAATAGTTATGTAGAAAATGATAAGTATGTTGTTAATTTTTCCAACAATACTCCAAGTTATGGTGAAGTACGTAATGTTTTCTTCCCTGAAATCCAATCAGTTTTGATTGGCGATAAAACTCCACAAGAGGCTTTAGATTCTTTTGCGAAAAATGCTAATAATATTATTGAAAAAGCTAAAAAACAGTCGAAAATTCTTGAAGATTAGAAAAGCTACTTTCTAATTGTTTTGATAGACTAGATTGTCTAGTCTATCAAAACATATTTGTTTCTTTATTTAGTGATACAGAAAGAGGGGAACTTAATGAAAAACAAAGAAAAATATAAAGGTGTAATTCCAGCATTTTACGCGTGCTATGATGGATTTGGTGAGATTAATCCAGAAGGTATTCGTCAATTGACTCAATATTTTGTAGATAAAGGCGTTAAAGGTTTATATGTTAATGGTTCTTCAGGGGAGTGTATCTATCAAAGTGTTGCAGATAGAAAACTTGTTTTGGAAGAAGTGATGGCTGTGGCTCGGGGAAAACTAACTGTTATTTCTCATGTTGCTTGCAACAATACTAAGGACAGTATTGAATTAGCTATTCATGCTGAAAATCTCGAAGTTGATGCCATTGCTGCAATTCCACCAATTTATTTTCGTTTATCGGAATCTGCTATAGAAAAATATTGGAATGATATTTCAAATGCCGCACCAAATACTGACTTTATAATTTACAACATACCTCAATTGGCGGGGGTTTCTCTAACACCTCAACTCTATCGAGCAATGTTAAAAAATAAGCGTGTTATTGGTGTGAAAAATTCCTCAATGCCTGTTCAGGATATAGAGATTTTTTCTTCAATTGCAGGTAATCATCATATTGTTTTTAATGGTCCAGATGAACAGTTTTTAGCTGGACGTATAATGGGAGCCGAAGGAGGGATTGGAGGAACTTATGGTGTTATGCCAGAACTTTTTTTGAAATTAGATGAACTGATTGCGGATAAAAATTTTGAGAAGGCGAAAGAACTTCAATATGTTATTAATTCTATTATTGCAAAACTTTGCTCTGGTAGAGGGCACATGTATGCAATTATAAAGGGTGTTTTAGCTGTTAATGAAGGACTTAATTTAGGTTCAGTGCGCTTACCTCTTAGTCCTTTGGTAGAACAGGATAAAGAACTGGTCGAAGAGATTGCAAAACTTATTCGTGTTACTAAGAAGTGTTTTTGCTAGGAGGTCATCATGGAATACTATTTAGCTGTTGATATTGGTGGTACTGCTATAAAATATGGACTGATTGATAATGAAGGCATTTTTTTTGAGCGTCATGAGATAGATACGGAGGCTCATTTGGGTGGGGAAGCTATTCTAGATAAGATATATCAATTGGTAAAGAAATATATAAATGTGATAGAAATCAAAGGTATCGCAATTTCTTCTGCAGGTATGATTGATCCAGTCAAAGGGGAAATCCTTTATTCAGGTCCTCAAATTCCTAATTATGCTGGTATTCAGTTCAAGTCATTACTAGAAGAAAAATTTCATATTCCATGTGAAATTGAAAATGATGTAAACTGTGCTGGTCTTGCTGAGAGTATTTCTGGCGCCAGTAAAGGAAGTAAACTTTCATTTTGTTTGACTATAGGAACAGGGATTGGTGGTTGTCTAATACAAAATAATAAAATTTTTCACGGATCATCTTATTCAGCTTGTGAAGTAGGTTATATCCCGTTACCAGGTGGTGCCTTCCAAGATATTGCTTCAACAACAGCTTTAGTTAAGCTAGTTACTGAATTAACTGGAGATAAAAGTTCTGAATGGAACGGTCATAGAATTTTTTTAGAAGCAAAAGAAGGAAATGCTTTGTGTCGTTCGGCAATTTCTAAAATAGTTGAAAATTTAACAGTAGGTATTGCAAGTATTTGTTATATAGTTAATCCAGAAATAGTAGTTTTAGGTGGAGGCATCATGGCGCAAGAAGATTATTTAAGACCAGAGATAGAAATATCTCTTAAAAATTTACTAGTTTCAAATATTGCTGAAAAGACGAAAATTGCTTTTGCTCATCATAAAAATGATGCCGGAATGTTAGGTGCATATTACCATTTTAGAAGTAAGCATTAAAAGGAATATATTAATATGATTTTTATGAATTACTTGATAAGATTTACAGAAAGGATTTGGAAATGTTTTTACTAATTGTATAAGCATTTTTGTGGTGAGTAAACATGAGAGATACTATGAGTTTAATTGATATGCAGACATATAATGGACGTAATGAGGTTCCCTTAGATTTTGATGTGTTTTGGGATGAGCTTCTTTTGGATACAGTTTTACCGGAATATACATTACTTGAAAAGAATTTCGGATTACAATCAGTGAATTGCTATGAACTCAGATTTCTATCTCCAAAAGGATCAACTGTCTTTGCAAAATCTATTTTTCCTAAACAAACCAAGCCTTGTCCTGTAGTATTTTATTTTCATGGTTATCAAGGTAACAGCCCAGACTGGACAGAAGGATTAAAATATACAGCTGAAGGTGTAGGAGTAGTTTTTATGGATGTGCCTGGACAAGCAGGTCAATCACAAGAGGTTGGTAATTATTCAGGTATTATGGTTAAAGGACAAGTTATCCGTGGCATGTTGGAGGGACCAAAGCATCTTTTTTTTACAGATGTTTACCGTTCGATTGTTCAGTTAATTAATATTGTTTCAAAATTTGATTGGGTTAATAGTAAGGAGCTCTATACTTATGGAGCTTCTCAAGGTGGAGCATTATCACTAGTAGCTTCAGCTTTATCAAACCAGATTAGTAAAACAGTAGCATTTTATCCATTTCTATCAGATTTTAAGCGAATTTTAGAATTAGGACTGACAACAGAGCCTTACAATGAACTTTTTCGATATTTTAGGAATTCCGATCCATTTCATGAGACTGAAAAATCAGTGCTAGAAACACTTGATTATATTGATGTGAAAAATTTTGCTCATAGAATTACTAGTCCTGTTCTTTTTGTAACAGGATTAGAGGATGATATATGTCCTCCTTCAACTCAATTTGCTATTTATAATCGATTGAAAACTGAAAAATTTCATTATATCTTACCAGATTATGGGCATGAATTTTTACATGTTCAAGCTGATGATTTAGTTTATGACTTCCTAATAGGCAGTAAAGTATTAGAAGGGTAAATGATAATTTAATAAGTAAAAGTAAGAAAGTGAGGCAGACTGAAGTTCTGTCTCACTTGTTGTTCTTCTACTTTATAATTTAGACTGGATTAACAATATATAAAGCAACTTATCAATAACTACATAGATAATTTTAAAACATCTAAATTATCTTCTAAAATAACGCTTGTGATTGTTAGGGAGGAATATATTGTTGAATTGTAGATAGTTTCGGCTGAAGATATTTTTGGTTTTCTTGATTCAATTCTGAATTACAAACGAAAATTTATAAACAAACTTGTTAAGTGAATAAAAACTGAAGTATTATCAGATAAGAATCACTGAATGCGGCCAAAACATTAATCGCGAACTTTATGTTTTTAGAGTCTTAATTTTTGTTAATATGTAGTATACTAGTTTCATAAACTTAAAGAAGAAGGGTTCGTTTTTTTTATTCCACTGCTTTAAAACTAATTCTAGTTTATTTTTAGCATGTATTGAGACAGTTTGATATCTTATGAGGATGATATAGACATGTTATATGGACAGACGATAAATAATAGAAGTTAAAATTTTTTTCATTTCGTAAAAATAGTTTTTTGGGATTGCAAAACAGATTGTTAAATATATGTTATAAATATATGTTTGAGATAAAAATGAAATGTTAATTATATAGTAAAATAGTAAATGAAATTATAGATTATAAATTAGAAAACTAATATGTATAGGTAATATGCCTTATCATTAATATGGTTTAAGAACGATACTCTTTAATTCCAAATATTTATTTATACTATACAAGAAAAGATAGTAAAAGCTACAATATATACTAAATATTGAAATAAAGAAATGGTGAAAATAATGCAAAGACCAGTCAATTTAATTTTAAAAATTCAAACACAGTATAACCAATTTACAAAGGCCGAAAAAAAAATCGCTGATTATGTTTTAAGCTATAAAGAAAATATAATTTATATGTCTATTACCGAACTAGCAAATGTTTGTGCTGTTGGGGAAACTAGTGTATATCGTTTTTGCCGTACTATGGAATTTGGAGGCTACCAAGAATTTAAAATGGAGCTTTCGCTTTATTTGGCCTCGAATAGGACAGAAAATATAGAGAAAGAAAATCAAGAGTTTAGGATTGAAAAGGAAAGAATGAAGCGTCAAATTGATGCTGTTGAAGAAACTTATCAATTATTAGATATGAGATCTATTATTCGAGTAGTTGAAATGATGGAAGAAGCAAATTCGATTTTCTTTTTTGGAGTGGGAGGGAGTGCTCAAACAGCTCAAGATTTTTGGAGTAAATTTTTAAGAATCACTTCAAAAGTAAGGATCATTCAAGACGCTCATTTACAAGCTATGGCAACATCACTGTTAACAGAAAAAGATTTAGTTTTTTTAGTTTCTTATTCTGGAGCAACAAAAGATATAGTTAATATCGCTGATATTGCAAAAGGAGTTAATGCTCATGTAGTAGGAATTACAAGATATCAGAAGTCGCCTTTAACAAAATATACAGATGAAATTTTACTATGCGGTAGTAAAGAATCTCCTCTGGAGGGAGGTTCTCTAACTGTTAAAACTAGTCAAATTTATTTGTTAGACTTACTTTATACAATTTATTATAAAAGAAATAAAGAGTCTAGTATAAAAAATCAGCATAAAAGTTCTCAAGCCGTTGTAGACAAGTTATTTTAACATGATTAAGCATAGCCGTTATTTTATTGAACGGAGAAAAATTATATTTAGTAAATTTGTACTGTCGGTATAATAAAATTTGATATATAAAGCAAATTTATTCTAGTATGTTATCATTTGAGTGATTGTTTTTTTGTAATGACTTCGTAAATTGGAGGATTTTGCAGATTATCACTAAAATTTTCATTTGTTATTTTTGGAATTATATTAAATAAGTAATTCTATCTTGAAAGTCTTAGCATAATAGATGAAAAAAGATATGTGTCTTTTTGAGATGAACAAGCAACTTCAATCGTTGTAGTTTATTAAAAAAGGGTGGGTTTTATCGGGCTTATAAAGGGTTTTTGATAATTAGATTTATACAAATTCTTGAAGCTAGATAAAAATTATAATTTTCGAAAGACGGCTTTTTTTGGTAAAATACAGGTTTAAATTTAAACTGAAAATCGTTCAAGATTATCTTTAAGGAAAGAAGGATTAGGATATTTAGAAAAAAACATGGAGTGAGATCCAAAAAATGAAACACAAATGGAGCAATTCTTATCGGATATATGGAGAAGAAGGGTCCTTGTACAATCGAAAAAGTAAAGACATTTTGTATTAAATTCACGATAGATGCGATAGAGAGATACTAAGAGTGTAATCTATCCTATTCCATACTATCCTATCGTGAAGTGTCTAAGCATCTAGGGACAGCCCATCCCGTATTAGTATGAAATTCGATGGAATTTTTTGCTCTTCGACACTTAGTATTGGTAGAGAGATCCCGCTGAAAATTGTCTCTTTGTCAATAAGGATTGATGAGTTGTGTAAAATCAAATCTGGGTCAGAATGAACCTCATTCTGGCTCAGATTTTTTTGTCTAGAATACTTAGTGTTCAGAAGGATTGGATGGGCTCTCAAAAACGAAATAATCTTCTTCCATTTTTTCTAAGAAATAAGATAAACTGACTCCTAAAGGACATAAGTGCATCAAGGAATTGAAAAACATGTGCGTTCACTTCAGATTGATGAAGCTGCCAAAACAGAAAAAACACCAAAGATAAACGAATAAGAAAATCTCTGAGAATTCTTAGATAAGACAGAACTGGAATGCACAAAATATGTTGCCATTTGTGAAAAGAAGCTATATCTTGATTCATTTTTAGAATTGGAACTCAGCGTAAATTTTGTCTGTCAGAATTGGACCTTAAGATATATATATATTGGAATAGATGTTGCCAAATATAAACATGATTTAGCGATCATTGAAACAGAAAAATGATTTTTGTTCTTCATCTTCACATTAAAAGCATCCGTGAAGGATTTACAAAACTTCTAATGATGCCTGCTCGGAAACTATGAACAGAGCTTGATATATAATGTCTAAGCACCTAGCCACTGATGATTGAGTTGAAGTGATTAAACCGACATACAGCTAGATTAAAAGAAATTTATAGTCGAAAAAGATAAACTTCACAAGCATTTTATATATTCTCATTCCAGAACTGTCACCTTTTTTGGGGGATTCTACTACGAGACAACAATCCTATTTGTACGAAACTTTGAAAGAATATACTTATGCTAAAATCTCAAGAAATACATACTTAACAAAGGTGAACAATCTCATTTTCATACATTTTAAAGGGCACTTGGAAAGGAATAGGAAATCAAATTCGAAACGTTAACACAAGCATCTATTGGTCCAGAGTCTCCCACGTTAGAATTTGAACTCCTTCATAATCCATTGATGCCATTCAGTACCTTGCAGTGATATGAGACGAAGCAGGTTAGGAAGTGTTATTGTTTGATAGGCTTATAACAGAAATTCAGAAAGTTTGTATGTTTTCTTGCACTAATACACTGGATAAGAATTGATCTTAAACAAAATATCGAAAAAAGAAATACTTGCTGTATTTTTTTTAATTTATTTATAATTTTCTTATCCGATTTATAAGGAGTATATTATTTTCATTATATATGCTAATGGATATTTTGGGGCATATATGCAAATATTTTAACTTCTATTTTTTATAAGAAAAACCATAGAGTCACCTTTTGAAAATTAAAAATATAGATTCCTTCTCACTATTTTATAAAGTATTAATATTTAATTTATTAATATGATAACTATATTTAGGTTAAAGTCTTTTTATATAAAAAAAAAAAAAAAAAAAAAAAGGAGGATTCTATTTAGCTTTTTTTGCTTGTTATTAATATCATCTTTTTTTAGTTACTTTAATATATTATGAGATAAATTAACTTCTTGTTTTAAATATAATAATTTTAAAGGTAAATATCTTACTAATTGAATAACTTTTAAGTAGTCAGATTAAATCAAAACTTTTTAAGTTTGACTAATGTATTTAATTATTAAACAGTTATTCAATTAACTTTTTTTTGGATGATTTATACAATTTAATACACGAAATTAGAGGTTGTAGGTATTGAAAATACATAATGTAAACATTTATAATATTAGCGTTCAAATTATATTACTTAGGTTTGAATTTTTAGTGATGAAGAGAAATGCTTTTTATTGTTTTCTGGGTAATTAGGTATTTATAAAGGAGTGTAAAAAGATATTCTTGACATATTAGCAAATGTTTTAGTATAAAATAAATTTATTGTTAGGTAATTCTAATTGCAATCGCTAGGTCTTCTGAAGTAGATTATATTAAATACAAATAATATAATTTGCAAAAAAATCAAAAAAACGTTTTTTTTAATATGATAAGAAAGGTTGAATGATATGAAAAAAATATTTTTAATAGGAGTATTAATTATTGCAGCTTTATCCAGATGTCAAGTGGAAATAAATAGAAATGATTCTCCAGGAGCTAGTATTGGAATAACGACTAGTAGTGACTCCTATTCAAAGTACGATCCAAATACAAAAAAACATCCTATGGATACTAGTGAGAATCAAAAAGTAGGCACGAGTGTAATGATTCCTGAAAATCCATTATTTTTAGAAATGCTAAAAAAATTCCAAACGAGTTATCCTAATGCGGTGCTTACAAAATTTGAATGGACTTCTACTAGCAATAGGATTGAAATTGAAGGGGAAGATCAGAAAAAAGAATATTATCTTTTATTGGATCAAAATGCTAAGGTTATAAGTGATTCAAGTGAGATTAATGATGATCCATTTTGGGAAGAAGATAAAATAGAATTTTCAGAGATCATTTCATTATCAGATGCAATTAAAATTGCACAGACAGAAGTAAACAGTACCGTACTCTCAGCGGAACTAAGTAAGGATGACGGACAAACACATTGGGAAGTAAAATTTCATCAAGGAAATGAAGTTGTTCTTCATGCGTCAACAGGAGAGATACTTGTTTCAGAATTTGATGATTAATAAAAAGTCAAGTTGAGAATGATATATAATACGTTTTTCGGGAAATTTTATTGTAATATAATTGATACAGAAATTTTTTGTTCAAATTCTAGTGAGAAATTCAGATCTGTTTTATTATTTTTTTACTTAATGTCGTTAAAATATTCGAATTTTTTCGTAGTCTAAATTTGTTTTTTATTGGATTAGAAAATTGTAAGTTTGTTATTTAATGTAAAAAATGGAATATAAAATATATTAGGATGATTTTGAATGAATGAAAAAAAAATTTTTTTGGGAAATTAATAATATAACTTTATTCATTGAGACTGAGAGGATAAATAATAACAATAATTCTAAAATAAATAAAATATGATTATCTCATTATAAAAGAGATAAACAAATTGTGTAGTAAAGCTAAAAAGATGATTATGGAAGTTAATAATAAAAACTTTAAATATGTTATTCGAACTCTTATTGAAATAGATGCTAAAATTACAAATTGTTTGTTTTTTTTTTAATTCATAATGAATACTTAGACTATGAAACAATTGATAGTATTATAGAGGAAGATTGTATGGAGGATTATTATGTAGATTTATCGTGTAAGGAAAAATTAAATGAGTTTAAACTAGTGTATTTTACTAATTCTGTTTAACAATAATAATTTTAGGGTATTTAGTGTTGGCTTTGTCAATAAGGACTGATGAGTTGTGCAAAATCAAATCTGGGTCAGAATGAACCACATTCTGGCTCAGATTTTTTGTTATCTTACTTTAATTAATTGATTGATCAAAAAGATTCTAATTCTCATGTTCTCGAATGATTTAAATCCGTAGAATACTCGTTTCATTGTCTTTATGTGGGTATTCTTCGCTTCTATTTTTCCATTGGAATAAGGATCGATCATTGCGTTGGTGATGCCTTCTTCATGGGTCAGAAGGTTTTGAAGCTTCTCCCGAAAGCTGTCATCTAACGTTTCGGGAAGTTCTGCCAATAAGGAGAAAAATAAGTCAGGGTCTTTGTCTCGAAAGGCTTCAACTAATTCATGAAAAAAGGGATACGCCTTCTTTAGGGGCGGAGAAAACTCAAGCAATCGATCAATCATCATTGCTTCAGTAAGAAATGGGTATTTTGGTGCTCGGAAACTTTTCCATGTTTTGTATTCATAATGGTTGATGTTTGCACGATTTTTTAGCAAAAAGCGCTAGTTCTTTTTCAGTTTTTCTGCCTGGCTTTTCTGTCCGGCTTTACGAAGTTCATTCATTTCACGGATACGTAACTCATTGAACGCTTGATTCATGTGTTTGACAATATGAAACCGATCAATCACTACTTTCGCATTTGGCAGAACACGTTTGGTGAGCTGGAAGTAGGCGGCGTTCATGTCTGTCACCAAGAATTCTACTTCTTCCGGATTGGTACAACCTAAGAAATAGCTTGTTAATCGGGGGAATTTACGCGTAGGCAAAACATCTATTGATTTTCCTGTTTCGCCATCTGCGCAAATAAAGCTCATTTTATCTTCTATGGAAGCATGCGAACGAAATTCATCAACCATCACTACTCTTGGGAGAATCTTCTTAGATTGTTTTGGTAAATAGCTTTTAAACTCTTTCAATGTACGAATAACCGGTGGTCAAAGATACCTGACAGCTTTTCGCAATAAAAGATAAAGATACTTTTTCAGTCAGTAAAGAAGCAATTTTATATCTCACATGATCTGCAATTGAATGTCTGGGTTGGACAAAATAACTTTGAGTCGTCCAATGGGTTCGGCAGTTTTTACAGGTATAGCGCTGCTTTTTTAGGCGCATAACCAAAGGCATATGATTGTATTGTTCAAAACGGACAATCGTTTCCTTCTTCCCATTTTTCACTATAATTGCTTTCCCGTTTCTATCTACCACAGTAGAACCACAACTTCTACAAGCACGCGGAGCAGGCGAGAGAACAGCATCGACGACCAACGTCTTTTTCTTCTGAAGGGTCTCGTAAGAGACCTCTGTAATCATCAAATCTTTCTCTATTATTCTCAGCATTTTTTTGGTAGAATCATTCATATAGCATATCGTCCTCTCAGTTTGTTTATTTTTTCGTGATTTAATGGTTCTACAATATTTAGTGTTGGTGGAAAATCTACGGATTTTCTACTGACACTTTTTTTGTAAAAAAAGATAGAAAAAGAGATAGCCTAACTGGTAGAATTTAGTCGTCTAAAATAAAACCAAACCAAGAAAGGATATCTCCATGGATCATTGTACTAGAAAATTGTTAGGTTTAACAGATGAAAATTTATTCTTCGAAGAAGAATGGTTAGAGACTATAGAAGAAGAGGGGGTTCGCACCAATATTATCCATGCCAAACTTAGCTATATACCAAGCCATTGCCGTAAATGTGGTATCAACAATGAAGGACAAATCATCAAGAATGGCTCACATAAAACAAAAGTCCAACTTTTGCCTTATCGAGGAACAAAAACAGAATTACGCTTGTTGCGTAAACGCTTTTACTTTAAAGAATGTCAGTCGACATTCAATGCTCAGACAAACTGGGTGGATGAAAACTGCTATCTTTCAAAGAATTTAAAGGTTCAAATTGCCTTGGAACTGGCGAAGAATACAATAAGAAAAGAAATTGCCGATCGCTGCTTTGTCTCTGATGTAACCGTTCTGCGTGTCCTACACACCTGCTTAAAAACGTATCATCCTCGTTTTGATACGTTCCCTTCGGTCCTTTGTGTTGATGCGTTCAAATCAATGAAGTCCTGCAGCGAAAAAATGAGTTTTGTTTTTATGAATGGGCAGCCCCAGCAATTACTCGGTGTATTGGAGAATCGACGCCTGGCATTCTTAAAACCATATTTCCTTAAATTCACTAGAAAAGCACGAGCGAACGTGAAATACGTCGTGATGGATATGAATGCCCCTTATTTTGAACTTGTAAAAGCGGTCTTCCCAAACGCCAAAATCGTGACTGATCGCTTTCACATTGTCCAACAAATCACTCGTGCGTTAAATCAGTTGCGAATCAAAACAATGAACAACTTTCAAAAAACGGAACCGACAAAGTATCGACGATTGAAGCGATTCTGGAAATTACTCCTTAAGCATGCTTATGATCTGGATAGTTCCAATTATCAATAGGATCGATCCTTTCGTAGACCAATGACGCAAAAAGCGATCGTCGATGAACTTTTGAGTTATGACGAGCAATTAACAAGGGCTTACGAGACTTGTCAGCTCCTTGTATATTTAAATCAGTCAGTTAAATATACTTTCCTTTCATTAGTATTGGTATACTGACTATAAGCGCTGTGGATTAGTATTAGCTCCAACAGCTCCATTTGGATGACTGGTTCGAGGAGGCTCTAACCACAACTCTTTGTCAGATTGTTAATAAGTTTGTTAGCGTATGACAGGACTGTAACGCTTAATTTTGCAAGGTTACATCGGCATTGAGAACGTGGATCATAGCGCACAATTATTACACAAGGAGTGGTTTGTCATGCTTTATGTTGGAATTGACGTTGCCAAGTACAAACACGATTTAGCAGTCATTGATAGTGAGGGAGAAATTTTTATCCGTCACCTGCAAATTGCGAATAATCGTGAAGGCTTTACCCAGCTTCAAATGGCGCTGGAAAACTTGAGCGTTTCCACTGGCCAGAGTATCCAAATTGCTTTAGAAGACACTGGGCATTACTCGTTTAACATCCTTCGATTCCTACGTACCAATGGCTATCCGACTTTCAGCTATAATCCTTTTTTGATCAAAGAGTTTGCGAAATCACACTCTCTAAGAAAGACCAAGACTGATAAAAAAGATGCCATGACGATCGCCCGAAAATTACGCGACGATATCGATAAAAAACTGTTTGATGCGGATACGACTATGATCGAGTTGAAGTATGCCACTCGCAACGTGAACCGGTTGAAACAGGATTGTACCAAACAAAAAATTCATTATGTCCGCTTATTAGACATTCTGTTTCCTGAGCTTTCACCTACTTTAAAAGGTACGAACGCACTTCATAATCGCTACATATACGAGATGCTCAGATCCTTTCCCTCGCCAGAAAAGCTGGCTAACGCTCACTTGACGAAGTTAACAAATATCCTTCACCGCTCTTCTCGAGGAAAAATCGGCAGAAAGGAAGCGTTAGATCTTAAGCAACTCGCAGCTTCTTCAATTGGACAATCTTCACCAGCACTAGAGTTTGAGTTACTTCAGACGATCGACTTGATCAAACACCTTACGGATCTTCGTGAAGCCGCTGATAAAGAGGTCGCAGCGCTTATGAAAGAGATTGATTCTCCACTGTTAACCATTCCTGGTATTGGCGTTAAGCTAGGCGCTGTGATTCTTGCGGAAATTCGCTCCATTCACAACTTCAAGACACCCGCTCAACTGTTAGCTTTCGCAGGATCAGAGCCTTCAATCAGTACCTCTGGGGAAAATCAAACAGAGAACGGTCACATAGTTAAACGGGGCTCTTCCCAATTGCGGTGGGCGTTGCACGAAGCTGCCCGTTTATGCGCCATTTGGTCTCCATCCATGAAGACATACTTCCAGAAGAAGCGAGATGAAGGAAAACACTACAACGTTGCGATTTCCCACGTTGTCAAAAAGTTAGTGCGAATCATCTTTCGCACCTTAAAGACGGGAGAATTTTACGAAGAAGACAAGATGGTTGTCAACTGAGGTTTCAAAAATTTTAGAAGCTTCAGGTCTATTTGTTGTACCCAGGAATGGCTCATAAAACCAGCTCAAAAATTTTTAGTTTGTCATTGACTTAATATAGTTTGTCTCCTCTATCACTTTAAACACAAGAACAGCCAAAGCTTTTTCGATACGATCAACAGCTTAGATCAACGCCTCCCACAATGGTTTTGTAAGAAGCTGACGTTTTTAAATAAATACAAATTAGGGATTCAATATGCTTTAAAAACCAGGTATAGTAATGGGGCATTAGAAGGAACAAACAACAAGATAAAAGTGATAAAACGAATAGCCTACGGCTATCGAAATTTCCACAACTTTCGAGCAAGAATTTATCTCATTCAAGGCTTAATCTTCCAAGTAAAACAAAAACCAGTTAAGCAATCTGCCTAACTGGTTATGACTAAATTTTCAGTTGTATCTTTCTCTACCAACACTAAATGTCGAAGAGCCGATTTAATCATACTAGGGAACGATATGTTTTTTTATATCTAAAATGAAAATGCGATTGAAGAAACAATTCTGATCCATCAATCCCATAAATTATAGAGCCTTTTTATTATTGACTATTGTAGAACCATAATAAATGAGCTATTTCCGTATATTTATTTACGGAAATAGCTCGAAAAAGGCTAAACTTACGTTATTATCTGGAGTAATAAAAGTGACCTTTGTGAAAAAATGTTGTTTAGCCTGTATATTTACTATACTATAAGTTAGTGAATAATCAATAATGTTGACAATTATTGACATTTAATTACAAGTAAAAAATCCATTTTTTTTAATTATGATTAATAGTTGTTAATTTTTGAATATGCCATAATTTTAATTATAATCAAACACATATTTGATTGTAATTAAAATATAAGTCGATAAAAGAAATATTCTTAATTAAATTTCAGTATGAATGGTATATGTATAAGCAGATTTATATTAAGTATACCACTAGTTAGAATTTGTGTTGATTTATTAATTATTAAGTTTACAAAATTGTGTAATGTTTTAAAATTAAGAAAAAAGTGAAATTATCTCCAGATACCTTAAACCAAGATATGGGTAAACTAGTACAAATCTGCTTCTTTTTTTAGTCAAATTTTCAATAATTCAGTTACTAGTCAGTGTTAAAAATATGAGACAAACGATTAAGTAAATCGAAGCAAAAACTTATCGATGGTTTTTTTTGTTGTTCTTTCTTATCTAAGTGTACAAATTCAAAAAAATTATATTAAAGTAATAACTTGACATATTTGGGCATAGACTTTAAAGATCGATGATTAGATATGCCATTAATGGTATTTAAAGAACTTTATAAAAAAGGAAAGAAACAATTGAACGAATTTTTGGAACAGTAAAAGAGTTTTATGCGGATATTACACTAATCAAATAAGAAGGATGAGTGAATGAAACAAGCATTTTCTTTAGGTAAACAGCCTAAAAAATGTTCATGAATAAAAAAGAGCAAATTGTATATTTAATGTAAAATTCGTTTTATATATATAGAAATAAAAATAAAAGTTTAATTAGGATTGAAAAAGTTTGTGTTATGATATAGAATAACATTGATTTTCATTTAGTTATTTTTTGAGGAGCCTATCCTTCATATGGATAGGCGTCTTGGTACCCTTAGCTCAGTTGGTCAGAGCAGACGGCTCATAACCGTCCGGTCGTAGGTTCAAGTCCTACAGGGTACATCATTTGTTTGCAAATTTTTTACATTAATTTTATAACATCAGTATAGGGAGGGTTTTTTGATGTTTTTACAATTTTGTGATTAGATGTCTTCTTTTCTGTACATGATTTAGCTTACTTATCTTATAAATGAATAGGATATTTCTATTTTACTTTTATATACCCGTAGTCACGATATCCAAAAATATATTAATGAAAGTAGATCTCCGATGTGAATTCAGACAGTAAAATGTAAGAAAAGGTAGACAAGAAAAATGGTGTTTTTCTGGCACTTTGACATTAAGATTGGTAGAGAGATACAACTATAAGTTTAGGGCTCGTCAATAGGGACTGATGAGTTGTGCAAAATCAAATTTGAGTCAGAATGAACCTCATTCTGGCTCAGATTTTTTGTTTATTGATTTTAGTCAGTTTCGTTCGCGTAGCGTACGAAACAAAAAAACCGCGCGTTTCTACGCGTGGACGAAATAGCTTTAGCGATAAAAAACTCCTTGTATATTTAAGATACTCAATTAATCAGCTATTCCGTTTTAACTAGCTGTTATTTTGTCTATAATTGAGCTAGACGCTATGGACTAGTATAACCTCCACCAGATTCCTTTGGAATACTGTTGTCGAAAGGCTCTGGCCACAGCTCTTTGTCACATTGTTAATAAGTTTGTTAGCGCATGACATCTGTTCGTGACGCTTGATTGATCACAAGGTTACATAGGCAAAGAGTAAGTGGAGCATAGCGTAAATTTTATCTGTCAGGAGTGGTCCTTATGTTGTACGTTGGAATAGATATTGCCAAGCACAAACATGACTTAGCGATCATTGATACTGAAGGAACGGTTTTTATCCGTCATCTTCAGATTGAAAATAATCGTGAAGGCTTTACGAAGCTTCAAATGACGCTTGCCAATTTGCAGAAAACAACCGGCGAAGAGATTCAAATCGCCTTAGAAGATACCGGTCATTATTGCTTTAATATCTTATGCTTCCTTCGGACGCAAGGGTACCCAACTTATAGCTATAATCCATACTTAATTAAAGAATTTGCCAAAAATCAAAGCTTACGAAAAACCAAAACCGATAAAAAAGACGCCATGACGATCGCTCGTAAATTACGAGCAGATCTTGATAAACAATCATTTAGTGCGAACCCCTCAATGATTGAGCTGAAATATTTAACCAGACACACAGCTAGATTAAGAGAGGACTGTACTCGAAAAAGTGAACTACACACGCATTTTAGATATTCTCTTTCAGAATTAGCACCTTCTTTGGGTTCTTCTTCTGCGAAGTACCAATCCTATGTGTACGCAATCTTAAAAGAATACCCCTCTGCTAGAAAATTAGGAAATGCACACTTAACGAAGTTGACCAATCTCATTTCAACGCACTCAAAAGGTCACTTTGGAAAAGAACAGGCCGTCAAGCTCAAAGCACTCGCGCAAACCTCTATTGGTCAAGAGTCGCCAGCGTTAGAATTTTGAACTCCTTCAAACTATTGATGCCATTCAGTACCTTACAACTATGAGAGACAAAAGCCGAGAAGGAAGTTGCTCGATTAATGAGTGAAATCGATTCACCTATTTTAACGATTCCTGGCATTGGTTTTAAATTAGGGAGTGTCATTCTCGCCGAAATTCGAGATATTAATAATTTCCGATCGCCGAATCAATTGCTTGCCTATGCAGGCGCAGAACCTTCCATCTCTACGTCTGGAATGAATCAGACTGAAACTGGTCGAATGGTCAAACGAGGTTCCTCTCAACTTCGCTGGGCATTGCATGAAGCCGCCAGACTCATGTCTATTTGGTCTCCGTCTATGCGTGTCTATTTCCAGAAAAAACTAGCAGAAGGAAAACACTACAATGTCGCAATCAGTCATGTTGTTCGAAAACTGGTACGAATCATTTATCAACTACTGAAAGATAATAAGCCTTATGAGGAGCAGAAAATGATTGTTAACTGATCTTTTCAAAAATCCCCTTTGCCTAAGGGTTCTTTGTCATGCCTTCAAATAATGTCAAAACTACGTTATTCAAACTTTTCATTTTGTGCTTGACTTAATATAGTTTGTCTTTCGATATACTAATAGTGGCTACCAACCGCATATCAGATCGAAAGGAGTTTTTTTATGGGCTCTATAATTTATGGGACTGATGAATCAGAATTGATTCTTCAGCCCCATTTTCATTTTAGGTATTAAAAAACATATCGTTCTCTAGTATGATTAAATCACCACAAAATAAACAACTGAGAGGACGATATGCTATATGAATGATTCTACCAAAAAAATGCTGAGAATAATAGAGAAAGATTTGATGATTACAGAGGTCTCTTACGAGACCCTTCAGAAGAAAAAGACGTTGGTCGTCGATGCTGTTCTCTCGCCTGCTCCGCGTGCTTGTAGAAGTTGTGGTTCTACTGTGGTAGATAGAAACGGGAAAGCAATTATAGTGAAAAATGGGAAGAAGGAAACGATTGTCCGTTTTGAACAATACAATCATATGCCTTTGGTTATGCGCCTAAAAAAGCAGCGCTATACCTGTAAAAACTGCCGAACCCATTGGACGACTCAAAGTTATTTTGTCCAACCCAGACATTCAATCGCAGATCATGTGAGATATAAAATTGCTTCTTTACTGACTGAAAAAGTATCTTTATCTTTTATTGCGAAAAGCTGTCAGGTATCTTTGACCACCGGTTATTTGTTTGTGGCAGAATTTAACTACACACTAATGCAGCCGAAAGTACACAACTATGCAGCAGTTTGACTGCGAACTAGTTTCCTTCCATCATAAGTTTTAGTGACTTAGTGATGGAGGTACAGAAAGGTTGTTAACTTTGGATGATATTAAAACGATAAAACATTTGAGAAATAATCGTGATCAGTCAATTGATCAGATAAGAAAAGCAATGAATATCAATTGGCGAACAGCGAAAAAATACGCCGACAGTGATCAGCTATTCATTACGGATCCTACTCGAAAAAATAAATCCATGATGGATGATGGCTGGGGAGAAATTATCGGTAGTTGGCTAGAAGAAGACCTACGCTTACGTAGAAAACTCCGTAGAACTGCCAAAGCTATCTATGAACAATTGAAACCTTTGGGTTTCCCTGGCTCCTATCGAACAGTTTGCGTCTATATTTCTCAATGGAAAAAACAGCGGTACGACGAAACGAATTACAAAGCTGTCGATCGCCTTGATCATCCGATCGGAGAAGCACAGGTCGATTTTTGGAACAATGGAAGTCATGCACGAAGATCACATGAAAGACATACAACTTCTTATCATGTCATTTCCCTATAGTAATGCGACGTTCGCAAGTGCCATGCCAGCTCAAAACCAAGAGTGTTTCCTGGAAGCATTAAAGCAACTATTTGATCAATGCGGCGGTGTTCCAAAAAAGATCAGAATAGATAACTTAACTCCAGCGGTGAAAAAAACAAAATCAAAATTTGAAGAAGCACAACTAACCGATGAATTCTTACGTTTCACCATTCATTATGGTTGTGATGTTCAAGTCTGTAACCCACGTAGTGGGCATGAAAAAGGACATGTCGAAAATAAAGTGGGTTATGTCCGATACAATTTCTTCTCGACTTCGCCAATCATGGACTCTTTTGAGTCCCTAAATACTTGACTTGAAGAACAATTGAAAACAGATCGAAAAAGGACGCATTATTCGAAACATCAATTAATCGAAGATTTGTGGAAGAAAGAAAACAAGGCGTTACATTCTCTTCCCCAAGAGGATTACCCAATTTTTAAAGAAGTAGAAGCTAAACTAAATCGTTATCACGAAATGAAATTGGATCAAACGGTTATTCATATTCCTAAAGCATATGGATATTCTCAATTGACCGTTGTTTTGACTTGGAATAAATTTAAAGTTCTTACGCCTCATGGAGACCTCTTAATGAACGAATATCGCCCCTATATGAACAAAAAACGATTGATCCCATGGAGTGATATCTTGAAACAATGGAGTAATAAATTGAATGTCGTTAGTTATTCGAGGTATTGGAAGTACTTGCCTGCACGCCTTCAAAATTATCTAGCAATTGATAATAATCACCTTAAATACAGACGGATAAAACAATTACTAAGTTTATTAGCGACCTATGATATCCAACAAATTAATGAACAATTTTACGAATTAGTTGTTCAAGAAGATGCCCCCTCTGACTTTGATGTGAATTGGTCAAACTATGATGCATTAACAAAATCAGGAGGCGTGCAAAAATGACTGGACAGACGCTAGAAGATTATTGCAAAAAGCTTCGATTAAGCCATATCATCACGAACTTACCAAGAGCTTCTTTCGAAGCTCCAGAACAATTATTACCGATTTATTCCGTTTAGAGCTTGAGACCAGACAGCAGATCAAATTAGAACGGATGGAAAAATTAGCCAAATTTCCTGTACCAAAATCGCTAAAGAACTATGAATGGCACGAAGATATTTTTCTACCAGCCCATCTAGATAAGGCGACCCTTGTCTCTCTTGATTTTCTAAAAAGGCAAGAAAACATTGTTTGTGTTGGCTCTCCTGGTACAGGGAAAACGCATCTAGCGATCGCATTAGGGAGAAAAGCCTGTAGTGAAGGTGTTTCAACCAAATTTTTCCGAGTAAACAATCTCGTTGAACAATTAGAGAGTGCCTTAAAAAAACAACAGCTAGCCAGTTTCAAGAAGCGATTCGAAACAACAGAATTAATTATTCTTGATGAAATGGGGTACTTACCATTGACGAAAGAAGGAGCTGAACTGCTCTTTCAACTGATTTCAGATTGGTATGAGCAAAAGAGCATTATTATTACCTCTAATTTAGAATTCAGTCAATGGAATCGAGTGTTTATGGATTCTCGCTTAACAGCTGCTCTCGTTGATCGGCTAATCCATCACGCTCACATTATCAGCTTTAAAGGCGAAAGTTTCAGGTTGAAAAATTCATTATCTAAATCATATTGAAGGAAAAAACTAGTTGCAGCAAAACTCTGCACTTTCGGCTGCATTTTTTTGTAAAAAGCTATTGCACAACACAGGTTATTCGTACATTGAAAGAGTTTAAAAGCTATTTACCAAAACAATCTAAGAAGATTCTCCCCAGAGTAGTGATGGTTGATGAATTTCGTTCGCATGCTTCCATAGAAGATAAAATGAGCCTTATTTGCGCAGGTGGCGAAACAGGAAAATCAATAGATGTTTTGCCTACGCGTAAATTCCCCCGATTAACAAGCTATTTCTTAGGTTGTACCAATCCGGAAGAAGTAGAATTCTTGGTGACAGACATGAACGCCGCCTACTTCCAGCTCACCAAACGTGTTCTGCCAAATGCGAAAGTAGTGATTGATCGGTTTCATATTGTCAAACACATGAATCAAGCGTTCAATGAGTTACGTATCCGTGAAATGAATGAACTTCGTAAAGCCGGACAGAAAAGCCAGGCAGAAAAACTGAAAAAGAACTGGCGCTTTTTGCTAAAAAATCGTGCAAACATCAACCATTATGAATACAAAACATGGAAAAGTTTCCGAGCACCAAAATACCCATTTCTTACTGAAGCAATGATGATTGATCGATTGCTTGAGTTTTCTCCGCCCCTAAAGGAGGCGTATCCCTTTTTTCATGAATTAGTTGAAGCCTTTCGAGACAAAGACCCTGACTTATTTTTCTCCTTATTGGCAGAACTTCCCGAAACGTTAGATGACAGCTTTCGGGAGAAGCTTCAAAACCTTCTGACCCATGAAGAAGGCATCACCAACGCAATGATCGATCCTTATTCCAATGGAAAAATAGAAGCGAAGAATACCCACATAAAGACAATGAAACGAGTATTCTACGGATTTAAATCATTCGAGAACATGAGAATTAGAATCTTTTTGATCAATCAATTAATTAAAGTAAGATAACAAAAAATCTGAGCCAGAATGTGGTTCATTCTGACCCAGATTTGATTTTGCACAACTCATCAGTCCTTATTGACAAAGAGCCTTTTTATGTCTAATGACGATAAAAGTTTAGCACATACAAGATGGAATTGTAGGGTTCACATAGTCTTCACCCCGAAGTATCGACGAAAAGTGATTTATGGAAAGTTATGAGTAAGTATTGGTCAGGTAGTAAGAAAATTGTGTGAGATGAAAGCTGTTGAAATCATTGAAGCGCATGCAATGCCTGACCATATTCAACTGTTAGTAAGAATACCGCCAAAGATTCGTATTTCTAGTTTTATGGGCTACTTAAAAGGACGAAGTGCAACCTTAATCCATGAAAAACATGCGAATTTGAAATATAACTATGGGAATAAAAGCTTTTGGTCCAAAGGATACTACGTGAGTATGGTTGGGTTAAATCAAAAAACAATTGAAAAATATATTCGAGAACAAGAAGCAGATGATCGAATAAGAGATAGTATAAGTAAACAAGAGTATGTAGATTCATTTAAATAGTTAAAGAGAGATAGGGCAGTGAGCGGTTGGTGGTCGTTAAAAAAAACTTTTACAGGGCAAGTGAGTGGCCAACCCTAGAAGGGCTGTTAAATATCCACCCGTTTCACGGGTGGATATTTACTGTGCGCAACTCATCAGTACTTATTGACAAAGAGCCGCTAAATCTTGAAATTGAAATTCAGTTTTATTTTTCTCTACCAACACTAAATGTCTAAGAGTTATTCTAAATAAAAACGATTGTTAATCAATTTTTAGTCCTGAGAGATCTAAGTGAATTTCTGATTTTATACCATAGAACTTTAGCAACAAACAGTAATGATCTTATAAGAATATCGAGGAGTTTGTTTCATGTGCCTATATAATAAAAAAGTAAGAATTATTAAGTGTTATAATTGGAGCTTAATCAGATAGGTTTATTTTTGGGGAAATAGTATAAAAAGGAACCTTCTACAAAGAGAGCTCCCGATTGAGTGTAGAAGGTCCTAAAAGGCTAAACGTTCAAGACTTGATGAATGATTATGTTTATATATTGTAAGTATCCAAAAGTTAATAAAGGGTTTTTTGAATAGTTTAAGCCTTTAAACTTTATAATAAAATAAATAACGCTGGTTGTCAATTTTATTTATCTGATTTGGTGGGAATTTACAAAGAAAAGTCGCTTTAATTAATATATTTCCTTTTTCAAAAAAGGGTTTTCTTTGATTCGATTATTTCATATGTAGATTTTAAAACAAAGAGAAAGAAGAAAAGATATCCTAAAAAGTATTTAATAAAAAATCTGGACGTGTAATCTGTACTTTGATAAATACAAAGCCGAGAATGGGTGAAATGAATATGCAAAGATAGATCGAGATCTAATTATGTAGGTTTTATGAAGTGATCAAATATGATTATGAATAAAAAAATCTAGTTAGCTGGGTATCAGAATGGTGAAATTGGAAATATCGTTATGGCTCATTGTTGTGTTTTTTTGTGAATCAATACTCAAAAATAGGTAATAATAGTTGAAAAGTGGGAATTTTGCTTAGAATTACTATGAAATATGCTGTTTTTGACAGATATTACTTGAATATTGGTGAATTTTTTTGGAAATTGATATATTTTCAACAAAAAAGGATGATCTTTGATATCTCAAAAAGAATTATAACACGTCGGAAAAAAGAGATATGTGAAGAATAATTAGATACTCTATGTGCTATTGAAGGTCAGGTTGCAAAACGTTATTTTTTTTATTTGGGCTTATCTGGCAGAAACTTTCGATCGCCGCTGGATAATGTGAATGCTCTATTAACATTAGCTTATACATTATTAACAAAGGATTGTGTAGCTGCTTTAGAGACAGGAGGATTAAATTCCTATTGTCGTTTTTATGCGGATTAATTTTTTTAAATTTAATTATTAATTAATGTACAATGTTAAGATAAAGATATATATAAGCAATAATTAATAATCGTTTGAATCAAAAAAGAAGTGTTATAGGCATTTTATCTTATGATATATTAAGACTTTTAAAGGTGCAAGAAATAGATCTTAAGTCAAAGGAGAAATAAAAATATGCATTTGTATGTATTGAGTTGCTAAATGATGAAACCCATATATGGTTAATTGTTGTAAAATATGTTTAAATGTTGGAAGTCATCTTGAAATATATAGATGATAGGAAGTAGGATAGTTTTATATAAAGTGTATCACTCTTTATTATGTATGGGGACAACTTTGGGGAAGGTTGTCCTTTTGAGGTAATACTTGTTACATTCTTATTTCATTGCAATTAATTAAATGGTCTAATTTGCTCTTATTTCCGGATATAGTTTTCAATTGGTTTTTTTATCCATCATTACTCACATAATTTTTGAGCCAAAGATTTTATTTCTATACTTATAGTTTAAATTTGTATTTTTTATGAATTAAGGCTGTGTTTCGTCTTCTTAAATAGCACATATAAATGGATATGCTGATTTTCGGTTGTATTTTAAACAACATGGAATATAATCAGTCATCTTGCGAGACTAGATGATTTCAACATCTCTCATCTTGTATAAGCAAAATTATTATCGCTAAAGTTATCGGTTCTTAGATATTTAGTGTTGGTAGAGAGATAGGACTGAAAATTTAGGCTCTTTGTCAATAAGAACTGATGAGTTGTGCAAAATCAAATCTGAGCCAGAATGAACCACATTCTGGCTCAGATTTTTTGTTATTGACTTTAGTCAGTTTCGTTCGCGTAGCGTACGAAACAAAAAAACGCGCGTTTCTACGCGTGGACGAAATTGTAAGGTTCACATAGTTTCACTCCGAAGTATCGAAGAAAAGTGATTTATGATTGGTCAGATAGTAAGAAAATTGTGTGAGATGGAAGCTGTTGAAATCATTGAAGCGCATGCAATGCCTGACCATATTCAACTGCTAGTAAGAATACCGCCAAAGATTCGTATTTCTAGTTTTATGGGCTACTTAAAAGGACGAAGTGCAACCTTAATCCATGAAAAACATGCGAATTTGAAATATAACTATGGGAATAAAAGCTTTTGGTCCAAAGGATACTACGTGAGTATGGTTGGGTTAAATCAAAAAACAATTGAAAAATATATTCGAGAACAAGAAGCAGATGATCGAATAAGAGATAGTATAAGTAAACAAGAGTATGTAGATTCATTTAAATAGTTAAAGAGAGATAGGGCAGTGAGCGGTTGGTGGTCATTTAAAAAGCCCCTTTTAAGGGGCTAGCGAGTGGTGAGGCCTTCTAGGGCTGTTAAAAAGCCACCCGTTTCAAGGGCGGATATTTACTTTAATTAATTGATTGATCAAAAAGATTCTAATTCTCATGTTCTCGAATGATTTAAATCCGTAGAATACTCGTTTCATTGTCTTTATGTGGGTATTCTTCGCTTCTATTTTTCCATTGGAATAAGGATCGATCATTGCGTTGGTGATGCCTTCTTCATGGGTCAGAAGGTTTTGAAGCTTCTCCCGAAAGCTGTCATCTAACGTTTCGGGAAGTTCTGCCAATAAGGAGAAAAATAAGTCAGGGTCTTTGTCTCGAAAGGCTTCAACTAATTCATGAAAAAAGGGATACGCCTCCTTTAGGGGCGGAGAAAACTCAAGCAATCGATCAATCATCATTGCTTCAGTAAGAAATGGGTATTTTGGTGCTCAGAAACTTTTCCATGTTTTGTATTCATAATGGTTGATGTTTGCACGATTTTTTAGCAAAAAGCGCCAGTTCTTTTTCAGTTTTTCTTTCCTGCTTTACGAAGTACATTCATTTCACGGATACGCATCTCATAGAATGTCACCTGATATTTTTTATAATGGTACCTTTCTTAGTAAATATATATTTTTTGAAAAGTATAAAAGAGTGAATTAATAATAATGCTGTCAGGATTTTTTTGAATTTAAAAACTAGCAAAGAAAAAAGGAAAATAGCATATTTGCATGAAAAAGGAATAAATTAACATACTGATTTTCTGAACAATTTGAGTACAGAAAGTATCAGAAAAAACGATTTTGTCTATGTTGAATTTTTAAATGCAAAAAATATTATTTTTCATAGAAATTATAAAAAAAATTTCTAATGTACCTTAGTCTAATTTTATGAGTTAAAACTAAAATAGATAGTAGATATATATTAAAGTGAACTTATTAAGATAAGCAAATAAATATCATCAAGTAAAATTCGTTCAAAATTAAAATGCAAAGACAGAAAAATAGTTCTCGTGATTTGATAATGTACGTATTTTGTGTAGAATAATCCTTATGAATGAAATATCAAGGCTAGCATCAATTCCCTGACGGAAATGATAAATCATTTGCTTTGATAAAATCAAGAGCTGTAGGAATTATGGAAAGAGTTTGAAAAATAAGAGATTTTACTGTGTGTGAAGACATCTGTAATCAATAATCTTTTTTGATGAAAAGTTATTGGTACAATCCCTTAAAATATTCAGGTTAAGTAAAGTAATAGGTAGTATACGAGTATTATTAATTAATAATAACAGTGACGGAAAAATTTGTTACATAAAATTTTACTGCTTTGGAATTCCATTAATAATTAGTTATGTTATTTTACATATTAAAATTGTGTTTATTTCTTTAATAGATTTCAATTGTGAATCGTGATAAAATAACGATACATAAATATCTTATTTATATTTAATAGAGGGTGATTCACATGACTATAACTTCAAACTTGAAAAAAAAATTAAAAAGTCTACATGTAAGTACTAAAATACCCATTAGTGTATATGAAAAAAATGATATATTGCTTATTAAATACGATTTTCATTCGCTACAAAACATAACTAACAACTTTTTAAAAAAAGTTAAAAATATTGACACTATAGATTTTCAGTATGGATCTTGCAATGAATTATTTATTACTTTGAAGTTAAATGATAATCATCTTATTTTAGGTCCTATTAAAATTCAACCTTTTCAAGCTGGGGATCTTTCTTCTGAAGCAGAATTCCACGAATATATTAATGAAATTCCTAATTATTATTCTGATGAAATTCCTGAGTTGCTTATATTGATCGGTTTTTTATTTGATATTGATTTGCAAGAAGAATACTTAAAGATTGTAAAAGATAATGTTAAGTCTAATAGTGTGATTTTAAAAAGTAGAATATTAAACAACAATTTAGATGTTTATAATAATATAAGAGAAGTGTATTTTTATGAGCATAAAATCTTAGCTTTGATAGCTCAAGGTAATTTAGAAGTATTAAAAAGAGGGATATCTGAAATGAATTCAAATATTATTCCTGTACCAACTGAATATTCTGTGAGGTACGAAAAAAATTATACAATAATAATAATTGAGAAATTATCCAATTTTACAATTCAATTAGGCTTAGATATTATGAAAAGTCTTTATATCAGAAACCTCTATTTGACTCAAATAGAAAGTGCAGAAAATATCATAGATGTTCTTAAATGTCGTGATAGTGCGGTGGTTCATTTTACAGAAGAATTACACGAGGTTGTAAGTTCTCATTACTCTCAGCTAATTAAACAAGTACTTCAATACATTCATATCCATATTTATGATGATTTGGTAATATCTGATATAGCTAAGTATTTTTATTTTTCTGAAAGCAGTTTAAGAAGGAAGTTTAAAGATGAAGTTGGTACAAATATTTCTTCTTATGTAAAAAAGCAAAAAATAATTGAAGCTAAAATGTTACTGCTATCAGGTATGCCACCATATCAAATAGCCACAAATCTTCATTTTTTTGACTTACCTCATTTCGTTAGAGTATTTAAAAAAGAAGTGGGAATTACCCCAAAACAATTTACTAAACAGATGCATTTTGGAACTTCAGAGTTAGGACTTCTTTGAAATACTTTCTAGATTAAAGTTTTATATTATTTTATATCACATTAAGATTAGAATGTATAAAATGTACTTTGAAAGTTATAAAATAATAAGGTGTCAGTTTCGTTCGCGTAGCGTACGAAACAAAAAAAAACGTGCCCTTCTACGCGTGGACGAAATAGTTTTAGCGATAAAAAACGGCTCTTTGTCAATAAGGAATGATGAGTTGTGCAAAATCAAGTCTGGGTCAGAATGAACCACATTCTGGCTCAGATTTTTTTGTTATTTTACATTGATTAATTGATTGATCAAAAGATTCTAATCCTCATGCACCTTATCCTTGCAAGATTAGCTGTATATCAAGTTATTGCCGTAAAAATGGTGTCAAAAATAAAGGTCAATTATCAATAATGCCTCACATAAAACAAAAGTCCAACTTTTACCTTATCGAACGATAAAAAAGGGTTACGCTTGGTACGAACACGCTTTTTCAGAAAAATTTGTCGGATGAAAACTGCTATCTTTCAAAGAAATTAAAAGCTCAAATTATCTTGGAACTGGCGAAGAATACAACAAGAAAAGAAATTGCGATCGCTATTTTTTCTTTGATGTAACCATCCTGCACACTTGTTTAAAAACGTATCATCCTCATTTTGGTAGGTTCTCTTCAGTTCTGCAGCGGAAAAATGAGTTTTGCCTTTATGAATGGGCAGACCGAGCAATTAATCGGTGTATTGGAGAATCCTCGTCTTGCTTTCTTAAAACTATAGTTCCTTAATTTCACTCGAAAAGCACGAGCGAACGTGAAATACGTCGTAATGGATATGAATATCCTTTATTCTGAACTTGTAAAGGCGGTCTTCCCAAAAGTCAAAAGAATGACCGATCGCTTTCACATTGTCCAACAGATTACTCTTGCGTTACATTAGTTATGAATGAAGTGATTCTGGAAATTACTTCTTAAGCATACCTATAATCTAGATCGTTACCATGATCAATATGATCAATCCGTTCGCAAATCAATGCCACAAATAGCAATCGTCGATGAGTTTTCGAGTTGCTACGAGCAATTAATCAGGGCTTACGAGACCTGGCAGCCCCTTCTTTATCACTTTGAACAAAAGACAGCCTGGAATGGCAACAGTTTTTTTGACAAATTTTATAAGGTGCAGAACTTCCTTCCGTATGCTATTCCGATTGTCCTTGACAATGAGCCTCCTCGGATGTGACGATCTTCGGCAGGAGCTAACAGTTAAAGTTAGACTGCCTCGCTAGCGTTAGCACATCCGAGCTCATTATCAAGGATTCGCTGCGCCAATCTCTGGTTACGGTAACCAACCGGTGTCTCGTAGCCAAGTGTACCGTGCAACCGAAGGTGGTTCCACCAATTGACATAGTCAAATAACTCCAAATCCAATTGTTGTAAGGTTTCAAATGTGTATTGATAGACAAATTCTACTTTCAACGACTTATAAGTTGATTCAGCTACGGCATTATCAAAAGGACAGCCTTTATGACTCAATGATCGATTGATGTCAAAAGTTGTTAATAATTCATCAATAGCTTGGTTATCAAACTCTTTTCCACGATCAGTATGAAAAATCTCAACCTCTGTCAGAGGTTGTTTGATACGGCTAAATGCTTTTTTTACTAGAATGGCATCTTTATGTTCTCCACAAGAATAGCCGAGAATTTCTCGATTGAACAGATCCAAAATGAAACAGATATAATTCCATTTTTTCCCGACTCGTACATAAGTCAAGTCTGTTACGATCGCTTCTAATGGGTTGTCTCTTAAGAATTTACGATTCAATACGTTTGTCGTTTTGGCTTCATTGCAAGTAGAATGATGTACTTTAAAATAAGCAACAGTATAGCTCGATTTTAATCCTCTATTTTTCATGATTCTACTAATTTTTCGTCGGCTGATCCGAATGCCTCGTTTTGATAAGGCTTTTTTTATTTTTCTTGAGCCGTAGGCCTTTCGGCTGCGGATAAATTCTTCAGCGACTACTTCTTCAAGTTCTGATTCGTCTTTCTTTGGTTTTGATTGATAATAATAGGACTGACGTGATAGACCTAATATTCTGCACATCGCTGATATAGGGTAAAGATGCTTATTCGCATCGATTACTTGTCTCTTCGTCCGAATATCAGCGCTGCTTGCTTTAAAATATCATTTTCCATTTCTAATTGCTGGTTTCTTTTACGTAGTTCTAACAATTCTTTTTGTTCAGGCGTAAGATTATCTTTTCCTTTGAATGAACCACTCGTTTTAGATTGCTTTACCCATTTGTCAAATGCTGAAGCCGTTAGTTCATATTCTCGAATGATTTCTACACGTGGCTTTCCAGCTAAGTAAAGATTGACGATTTGTTGCTTGAATTCTTGTGAAAAAGTTCTTCGTGTTCTCTTAGACATAAAAATTCCTCCTGGTATGTTTTCTTCTAGTCTACACACCTTAATTTTTCTGTCTAGTTAATTGTAGCCTATCCAGCCAAACCTTTTTCGATATGATCTACAACTTAGAACAACGCCTCCCACAATGATTTTTAAGAAGTTGACCTTTTTAAATAAATACAAATGTGGAATTCAATATGCTATATAAACCAGGTATAGTAATGGTGCATTAGAAGGAACAAACAACATAACAAAAGTGATAAAACGAGTAGCCTACAGCTATGGAAATTTCCACAACTTTCGAGCAAATAGAACTACATAATTTTTTATTTTTTCGAAAAAAAAGTTGTTTGGAGTTGTTATATTAATGGGAGGGGAAAATAGGAGATATTGTCATGGATAAAAAAAATTTTGAAATAGCTATCCAACAAAAGTTTGATTATTTTTGTAAAAAAGTTATATGTAATGAAGTAAAAACAATTAGAAAAAGATCGAAAAGAATGCTGGAGAATAAAAAAAGATATGATTTAGAACAAACTCAAATTTTTTTAAATTCACAAAACTTTTCAACTCAATCAGAAGCTTATACGTGCGAAGCATTGGGAATAAAGATTAATGTGTTGGATATAAAATTATCTATAGCGATAGACAATTTAGAGGAGAAAAAAAAGGAAATAATTCTTTTGTTTTATTTTATTGGATTTAATGACGAAGAGATTGGAAAAATTTTCCACATGAGTACTAGTGGGATTTGGTATCAAAGAATGCAAGCAGTTAAAGAACTAAGAAAGGAATATAGTAAATTATGAAAATAAAATCTGTTTATAAATTGATACCGTACCATATTATACTTAATGCTATTAATCAAGATCCATATTCTATAAAAATTGTAGTCAGACATTACAGGAGTTATATTATAAAGCTTTGTTTTACAAATTTTGAAAGAGATATTCAGTTGATAACTCCTGTCGATGACTTTCTTATACGTCATATAGAAACTAAATTGATGGAAGCAATTCTGAAATTTAAAATTAACTAATTTAAAAAAATCCCTCCCTTTTAAAACGTTCTTTGAAAATTTCATAGCTTCTATCAGTACGTTACATCTTCAACGAGCTAACTCTAGATGCGCAATGATCCGAGAAACAAGCGAGTAACATCAAAGGGATATTTTATTGTCAGTAAAATGCCATGACTTGAAGATGAGATAATGATACTTCTGTAAAGCTCGCCGTAAACTTGGGGAGAGGTGAAATTCCTATGTGCTACTGACACTAGCAACTGATAGAATATTTAGTAAAAAATAATTATTTAGGGTAATTGAAGTATAAAGGAGACAAAGTATGAAAGAAAAGATAATTATTTATAGTATTCAAATTGCAATGTTAAAGAAGCTTTTTATAGCAAAGCAAATTACGACGAAAGAATATGAATTAGCTAAGAAAAAAATAGCAGAAAAATACAATTATTGTGCAGATATATTTTCTTAAAAAATGGTATAATTCTCTTGATTAAAAAATAGGAATACAAAAGGGAGAGGAGATTATGAAAGAGGTAAAGATAATAAAAGCCGACCGTGATAAGTCAAGAATAAAACGAGGAAAAGTAGATGAGTTATTACGAGTAGCTGCTTACTGTAGGGTTAGTACTGATAGTGAAGATCAATTAAGTAGTTATATTTCACAAAAAACTTATTATACAGACCTAATCAAGAAAAATAAAGACTGGATTTTTGCAGGAATTTATGCAGATGAGGCGATTACTGGTACGCAGATTGCTAAGCGTGAGGAATTTCAAAAAATGATACGTGATTGCATGAATGGGGAGATAGATATGATTATTACTAAATCTATTTCACGATTTGCACGCAACACATTAGATACTTTAAAGTATGTTAGAAAATTAAAAGATAAAGATATTGCTGTTTACTTTGAAGATGAAAAAATTAATACATTAACTATGGACGGAGAACTATTATTAGTTGTTCTTAGCTCTGTCGCACAGCAGGAAGTTGAAAATATATCATTAAATGTAAAAAAGGGATTGAAAATGAAAATGAGAAGAGGGGAGCTTGTAGGATTTCAAGGGTGTCTTGGATATGATTATCATCCTGAGAATAAGACTTTAACTGTAAATGAAGAAGAAGCCAAAGTTGTGCGATATATTTTTAAAAGATATGTTGAAGGTGCTGGGGGAAGTGTTATAGGAAGAGAACTTGAAGAAAAGGGGTTCAAAACCCGACTTGGAAATTCAACATGGATGCCTACAACTATTCTAGGTATTATTAAAAATGAAAAGTATAAAGGAGATTTGTTATTAGGAAAAACTTTTACAGTTGATCCTATTTCGAAAAGACGATTAGAAAATTTAGGTGAGGAGGATAAGTTTTATATACGTAATCATCACGAGCCAATTATTAGCGAGGAATTATTTGATAAAGCACAAGAAATTTTGAATAGAAGAAATAATAAACATGGAAACAAAAAAAGGCACAAGTATAGCAGGAAATACGCTTTTAGTTGTTTATTGGAATGTGGTTTTTGTAAAGGAACATTGTGTAGAAGAACATGGCATAGTGGATCTCAGTACAATAAAATTATTTGGCAATGTGTGACTGCAACTAAGAAAGGTAAAAAATATTGTCCTCAATGTAAAGGAATTCCGGAAACAGCGATTGAAAAAGCTTTTTTAGAGAGCTATAGATTTTTATGCGATAGTAATAAAAATGTACTTGCTGAATTTTTAGTAACAATGGAGGACACTTTGAAAGTTAGTTCAGTTAATAAGGAATTAATTGAGGTGGAAAAAGAAATAGCAGATGTTGAAAAGAAGAAATACAAATTAGTTGATATGAGAATCGAAGATTTTCTTGATTCAACTACCTATGAAGCTAAGTTTTTAAGTTTAACTAACAAAGAAGAAATTCTACTCGACAAACATAGAAATTTGCAAGAGAAATCAAGAAACGAGAAAAGTATTAAACATCGATTAAAAGAGTTTAAAAAAACACTTGAAAAAAATGAAGTTTTAAATAGCTTTGATAGAGAAGTTTTTGAAAGTATTGTAGGAAAGGTTATTGTTGGAGGTTATGATGAAAACGGGATTCCAGATCCTATGAATTTGATCTTTGTTTATAAAACAGGGTTAAATAATAGTGCTGACGGCAATAAATTTAAACCAGATAGAAAAAATAGTCGAAAAAAAATATTAATTCCAATAAAGATTTAGATAATGATAAAAGAAATTGTTTGTGTTTACATAATAGTGACGATACATGTGGAGTGTGTCGTGTTGTTAGAACGTCGTTAAGAAACAACAAGTTTTTTTTAGCAATTTTGATCTTGAATTCTTTTTATGGTAATTGTCATAAAATCTTACGATAACAAAGTTATTAGAGAAAGCAAGTCAATTGAGAAATAAGCAACTAAAACCCATCTGTCTATCTAATTACGTCGATTGTGACGTTTAGAATGGATGAAATATAAAACCAGAAACTGGAACTGAAAGATACTCTTTCTGTGCCAGTTTTTTTGTTCTTTCTCACTATTGATGAGCGGGGAAAAAATCAATGCAAAAAGCAGTGAAGCTTCAAATATGCAGACATCCCAATCCTTTAACAAAATGGTTTATCGGCAATTTATAGTTAATGTGTATAAAAATATGGCGTGTGGTGATTAGAAAGTATTATAATAAACGTAGTGAATAGAAAATTTTTGTTAGGAGGGATTACACATGGCAACGATTCGTGCATTTTCACACAAAGAGATTACACCGCAGAATACGCATTTGTCGAGTTTTAAAGTGTTGATAGAGTCAGCTTTTTATGGGAACAATGTCACTTGGATTCATGATCTAGCCACGGCCTATCGCTTAGCAAAAGAATCTTCTGGCGCTATTCTTACGGATATGCCGGTAATACACACCAAGGAGTTAGGACTACCAGAGGATGCAAAAGTCATCGTGTTTAATGACGGAAAAGTGGTTGGACGGACAGCGGCAGCTCGACGCATCATCGGGCATCCTGGAATCCAGCGAGAATTATATGAAGACTTTTTGCGAGATGCCTTATACCAAGGAACCCGCAAGCAATTTTATGGTGGTGAAGTTGTTGTAGGATTAGATGAAGCGTTTATGGTCAAAGCTCACCTGTTGATACCAGAGCACTATGAAACCAACTTTTACTCTTATTTGTTGAATTTTCAATTGATGACGAAATCATGGGAAGAAAGGTACCAACGTTCCAAAGAATATCCAGAGACGGACATTTTTTTGTACGCTGATCCAGATTGGTCTCATCCTGATTTTCCTTATGGACTGTCTCTTTTTGATCCTGAACACAATGTTGCGGCAGTCTTAGGTTTAAACTATTTTGGTGAATTGAAAAAAGCGACATTAACTTTGGCTTGGGCTACCGCGCATCGCCATGGCTTTGTGGCGTGTCATGGGGGAATGAAGCAATATCAGTTACCGAATCGAACATTTACGATGGCTGCTTTTGGTCTTTCAGGATCAGGAAAATCGACCATCACATTGGCGGAACATGATGGCAAATATGATATCAAGGTTCTTCATGACGATGCATTTGTGATTAATCAAACAAATGGTGCGTCCACTGCTCTGGAGCCTTCTTATTTTGATAAAACGCAAGACTATCCATTAACCAACCCAAATGTCCGCTACTTTATCACCTGTCAAAATGTTGGGGTTACTTTAGACGAGGAAGGAAAAAAGGTCATCGTCACCCAAGATATTCGTAACGGGAATGGTCGAACCGTCAAATCACGGTATGTCACACCTAACCGGGTGGATCATTTAGATTCGCCGATCGATGCAGTATTTTGGATCATGAAAGATGACACGCTACCTCCTGTAGTAAAAATTGACGATCCGATTTTAGCCGCTGTTTTTGGTTTGACCTTAGCTACGAAGCGCACGACAGCTGAACATGTTGTCGAGACCACGGATATAGATAAACTGGTCATCGAGCCTTATGCCAATCCATTTAGAGTCTATCCTTTAAAAGAAGATTTTGCCCATTTCATGAACTTATTCAAAGAAAACCAAACGGCTTGTTATATTCTAAATACAGGCTTTTACAAAGACAAGAAGGTCACACCTGAAGTCACGCTGACATCGATTGAAAAAATTGTGAAAGGCGAGGCCAATTTTAAGAGGTTTGGTGAAATCACAGAAATGAGTTACCTGCCAGTAACAGGGTTCGAAGTCGATTTTCAAGATGCCTCCTATGTTGCTCATTTAAGAGAGCGGATGCAAGGACGGCTGGACTTTATTTTGGCTCAAGAAACAGAAAATGATGGCTATAATAAGTTGCCTAAAGAGGTAGCAAAGGCAATGGGAAATGTGATTTCTACATTAAATGAGCTTCCTGGCTAATCCCATTGAATCAAACTTCCGCAAGCGGCTTTTCTTCCTGAAACACTTATTTTGTTAGCCAGAAAGGAGCGATTATGAACATTCAGTTTCACCATATCCAAATCACAGTCAATGATGTAAAAAAAGCAGAAGGTTTTTATGATCAATTATTTGCACTATTAGGTTTCGACCTTCAGAAGAAATATTCTGGGTATTTAGAACATGCCGATATGGAAGTAGTAGAATATATAGGGGATTCATTTGATTTCGGTATTTGTTCCCCACGAAAAGAATGGAAGAAGGAGAAAATCGATTCAAGAAAACCTGGCTCGGTTCAGCACATGGCGTTTAAGGCGGAAAGCCGCGAAGTAGTAGATGCGATCTTTCCCAAAATAAAAGCCTTAGGGGTAAAGATCCTTCACGATCGACCAATGGAGTACAAAGAGCGCATCGCTCCTAACTACTATGCCTTATTCTTTGAAAGCCCAGAAGGCATTCGTTTTGAACTATTTCATTATGCCTGATTCCTTTAACTAGAAGAGTGTGGCATTAAATTATTGCGTGAGCGCGTTCTTATTAAGGTGATCTTTCATTAAGGGGCTAGCATAATCAGGCGAGTTTAGAGAGAAACTTTTTTAGAACCTGTCATCAGGAAAATCTGAACACTCTTGTTTTAAGTACGTCCATCCTGAAAAACTCGTTGGTTCCTAAAATTTATTTGGACAATTCGAATACAAAAATCTAACTCATGTGTTGAAAAACGTCGATTTTATCATTCTAGAAGCTGTTGCATTGTGGGTCAATAAGGATTGTTGCGTTGATTGCAGGGCACTTAAGAAATGGAGGAGGAACAATATGGATCAGACGGTTCAGCAAGATATCGAAGCGATCATTTCCCGTCAATATGATCTTGGCGCCGATTTATGGTCGACGCCAGACCATAAATTACTAAAAGGAGCACCCTTTACGACCTTAGAAAGTCCTCTTTATTTACTTGAACTTGGCATGTCACGTGAGGAGAACTTATTAAAAGAGACAGCCGCATTAATCTTTCAAGGATGGAGAGAAGACGGCAGATTTAAAATTTCTCCGTCAGGAGGGATCTATCCATGTCATACGGCGTTGGCTTTGCGAACGCTGTGTGCTCTTGGTTACACAAGGGACCAGCGGCTGCAACAGACCTTTCACTATTTTCTTGCTACTCAGGAAGCAGATGGCGGCTGGAAGTGCAATAAGTATAGTTTTGGTCGCGGACCTGAGACCCACTTTTCCACGCCAATGACGACGTTAACGGTCCTTGATGCTTTTCGATATACTCATGATCGCAAACAGATGGAAACGCTTAAGCAATCAAGCGAATTTTTGCTTGCTCATTGGGAGATCCGTCAGCCAATCAGTCCCTGTCATTATGGGATGGGTACATTATTTATGCAGACAGAATATCCCTTTAGAGGATACAATCTTTTTTATTATCTGTATGTCTTGTCTTTTTATCCTTCTGCCAGAAAAGACGCACGATTTTTGGAGGCTTTGCAGCAGTTTGAATCGAAAGTTCAAAATGGCAATGTCATCGTAGAACGGGTCGTACCCAAACTGGGGAAACTGAATTTTTGCCAAAAAGGGCATATCAGTCCCTTTGCCACACAGCGTTACCAAGAAATTCTTGCTCGATTGGCAGAGGATTGAGGAAAAAAACAGCCCTTTGAAAGGTTCCCCCCATCTAGACGATTCTTTTTCTTTTCTGGTACACTGTCTGTAAAGAAGCAAGTGATTAATCAACAGAGAGGAGAAAGACATGCAAAAAATATATCTTGTTGAAGATGATGCAACAATCGTCTCTGTTCTAGCAGAATATTTGCAGCAATGGGGGTACGAATGTGTTTCCGCGAAGAATTTTGCTAGCATCTTGCAAGAGTTTCATGAGATCAAACCGGATCTCGTTCTTTTAGATATTTCGCTGCCTTATTACAACGGGTATCATTGGTGTCAAGAAATTCGCAAGAAGTCAGAAGTGCCGATCATTTTCCTTTCGTCGATGGATCAACAGATGAATCAGATCATGGCGATGAACATGGGAGCAGATGATTATTTAACAAAACCCTTTGATTTAGCCTTCGTTTTGGCAAAAATCCAAGCATTGCTGCGGCGCAGCTATCAGTATAGCCACCAACAAGCGCTGACCTTTGAGATAGGGCAAGTAACCTTTTATCCCACAGAAAATGTATTAAAAAAACAGGGGGAACAGTTGCCACTGTCTCCAAATGAAGCTCGGATTCTTTCCTTGCTTTTGCAGCATCGAGGGAAGATCGTAGCCAAAGAGACCATCATTGAAATGCTCTGGAATAGTGAAGAATTCATCGATAATAACACATTAGCGGTCAATATGACCCGCTTGCGAAAAAAATTAAGCCAGATCGAACTATCCGATTTGATCCAGACGGTAAAGAATAAAGGGTATTTGATAGAAAAGGAACACGCCTATGACTAACGTGAAAGAATATTTCGTTCTTTATGGAAAGTTTTATCTCGTTTACCTGCTGTTTAGTGCGGGCCTATTTGGGCTATTCTTTCTCCACAGCCTTTCGTTGGAGCCCTTCATTGACTATGTGGTCTTTTCAGGGGTGATCTTAGGGGGACTTTCCCTTTTTCATTATTTTCGTTACGCACAAAAAAGAAAGCAGCTGCAGCATTTATTAAGAAAAGAACGTATGACGGAAGCGGCGTTGGCGTTCTTGCCTGCCACTCGAAATCGTTTAGAAGACGAATACCAAGCCCTTCTTAAACAATTGGCAAGAGAAAAAACCACTTCTGATTACAAGGCAGCGTTAAAAAATGAAGAAATTTATGAAGATTTCGGCCTATGGCTTCATCAAATCAAAACGCCTCTAGCTGCGCTAGATCTTTTGGTCCAAAGCGATTCGTTGTCACCGACGGAGGTCAAAGCGGAATTATTTAAGGTGAATGATTACTTGCAAATGATGTTGAATTATTTACGACAAAATTTAGCGAATGAAGATTTTGTCTTTGAGTCGATTGCTTTAGCGCCCCTCGTTCGTCAAACGATCAAAAAGTATGCCTTGTTTTTCTCGAAAAAGAATCTGCAACTGGACATGGCGGTGGATTTGACGGTGACATCCGATCGAAAGTGGCTCGTTTTTATTTTTGAACAGGTTCTTTTCAACAGCTTGAAGTATACCGAAACTGGTGGCATCAACGTTTTCACTAAAGACAATGCCTTAGTGATTCAAGATAGCGGCATTGGTATTCGTAAGGAAGACTTGCCAAGGGTGTTTGAGAAAGGATATACGGGACAAAATGGTCGCTTTCAGCAACGAGCGAGCGGCCTAGGCTTATATATGAGTCAACAAGCGGCTGAAAAAATCGGCTGCCGTTTAGCGATTGATTCTGAAGTAGGACAGGGAACCATCGTCACACTTCATTTTCCCACCACAAATAACGGATAGCCGCAAACTTTCAACACTGTAAGTTTGCGGTTTTTATTGTAAGTCGCTTTTTTCTGCCAGTCAGCTTATTCTAAAAAGGAAGGAGGGAACAAGATGACACTTTTAAACATTCAACAAGTAAAAAAAATCTATCAAAGCCAGCTGAACGGACAACCCGTTGAAGCGTTGAAAAATATTACCTTTATGGTAGAAGAAGGGGAATATGTCGCTATCATGGGGGAATCAGGTTCGGGAAAGAGTACGTTGCTGAACTTGATGGCGACGTTAGACCAACCAACAGCGGGTGAAATGCAGCTGAATGGCATCGATCTGACCACGATCAAAGAAAAAGACGCAGCGAGTTTTCGACGGGATCACTTAGGCTTTGTTTTTCAAGACTTTAATTTATTGGACACCTTTTCGGTAAAAGACAATATTTTATTGCCATTAGTTTTATCAAAAGTTTCCGTCAAACAAATGGAAAAGCAGCTTCAACCTATCGTACAAACTTTAGGGATCGCCGATTTATTGCAGCACTATCCGTATGAATTGTCTGGCGGACAAAAACAACGAGTTGCTGTCGCACGAGCAATCATCACAAAACCGGAACTGCTATTAGCAGATGAGCCAACCGGAGCGCTGGATTCGAAAACCTCTGATCAATTACTGACATTATTTCAACAGATCAATCAAAATGGACAGACGATCGTGATGGTCACTCACAGTTCGATCGCAGCCAGTCGCGCACAACGCGTCTTGTTTATCAAAGACGGGTATGTGTTTCACCAGCTGTATCGAGGGGATCGCAGCAATACCGCTTTTCTAGAAGCAATAGCCGAAACAATGACTGCTGTCTTTGCAAAGGAGGAGTAACCAATGTTCTTTCAAAAAATCGCCTTCTCCAATTTGCGTAAAAATGCCAAAGCTTACACACCCTTTTTATTATCTATGAGTTTCTTGGTGGCTGTTTTGATGATGACGCAAATCATCGTGAACAATCCAGGAATGAAGGAACTTCCTAGTAGTCAAAGCGCCATCTTCATGTTTCGTTTAGGAAATATCATCCTCATGATTTTTGCGGCGATCTTTTCCTTTTACACCAATAACTTTTTGATCAAGCAGCGAAAAAAAGAATTTGGTCTCTACAATGTTTTAGGACTAGGAAAACGTGAGATCGCCTTCGTGGTCTTTTGGGAACTCTTTTACAGTTTTCTCATTAGCCTTGCCGCCGGACTGATCAGTGGCTTATTGTTTGCACGATTAGGATTTTTGATACTGAAGAAAATCTTAGCCGTAGGCGAGTTCTTTGTCTTCAAACTGTCATTTGAGAGCATTGGCTTGGTGATCCTGTATTTTATGTTCGTCTTTGGTTGTTTATTTTTATTTGACATACTGCAAGTCCGCAAAACCAATCCACTTCAATTACTGCAGGGAAGCAAGCGAAATGAAAAAGAACCACGAGCAAAAGGTATTTTGGCACTATTAGGTGTCCTATGCTTAGTGGCAGGCTATACGATCTCTGTGACGATCAAGTCGCCCATTAGTGCATTAGGCCTGTTCTTTGTCGCCGTCGTCCTCGTAATCTTGGCTACCTATTTGTTGTTTATTGCGGGCAGTATCAAAGCTTTGCAGTTTTTAAGAAAACGAACGACCTATTATTATCAAACGACCCATTTTATCAATGTCTCTACCATGTTGTATCGGATGAAGCAAAATGCGGCTGGTTTAGCAAGTATTTGTATTTTATCAACGATGGTGTTAGTGACCGTTGCTACGACCGCCAGTCTTTATTTTGGACAAAAGAATGTGATCGAAACCTGTTTTCCTTACGATGTTCAAATTGAGTCAGCGGCTGATTCCCTGCAAATCAACACAGCAATTGATGGACTTGAAGAGAAGCTAACGATCAAAGAGCGCCAACAAGTCACTACAACAAGACCGTTGCTTTTTACCTTTGAGGAACCAAATTTTGTTCCCTCAACCACTTTTGAAGAAAATAGCGGTAGTTTAGATAAAGCCGTGTATCTTATTTTTCTTACCAGTTCTGAATACCATGAAATCACCGGGAAAACAGGACCCGCTGACGACGAACTATTCGTTTTTCCTGCCACCTGGACGCATCAAGCGTTACCAGAAAAGACGACGATCGATGATCGTCAATTTCGCTTGCGGGAATTGAAAGAACTGCCAACATTCACGAAAACAGAAAACCCCGTTCAGCATCTTGTTCTCGTGGCGGATGATCAGTGGCTTGCCGAAAAGCTAAGCTCTTGGTATCAGAACGAAGAGTTTCAACTTTACCAGCAAGCAGTGACAACAACAGTCTTTAATTTTCAAGCAGCAGAAGCAAGCGATCGCGAAGCCATCGCAAAAGAGATTCGCAGCGAACTTCTGGCAGCAGATGCTCAGGCTAGCGTTCAGTCAAAAGATCTTTTTGAAGTTCAAACAAAAACCTTTACAGGCGGCTTCTTCTTCTTAGGCTTGATTTTTGGTGTGATCTTTATTTTAGCTGCTGCATTGATCATTTATTATAAACAAGTTTCCGAAGGGATGGAGGACAAAGAACGTTTCGAGATCTTGCAAAAAGTTGGGTTAAGCCATAAGGAAGTCAAGCAAGTGATCCAGCAGCAAGTTTTGATGATCTTCTCATTTCCTTTGGTGGCAGCGATCATCCATTTGGCGTTTGCTTTACCAATGATTCGAAAATTACTGATTCTTTTTGGTCTGACGGATCGTAACTTATTGATCACGGTAACGATTATTTCTGTCCTGTTGTTTACAATGATTTATCTGCTGGTGTATTTCATCACCGCAAGAGTCTACTATCGATTGGTGGAGCGCAAACAGTAGCGGGGGGACAAATGTTATTTTGTCAGACGATAGCTAGATGGATTAGTCGTCACCGCCAAGAGCTACAAAAAAATAAAATGTAAGAACACCTCATCCATGAAGCGACGCTCAAAAGTTAGAATTTTTGGTCTAACAGTTTGGAATCACTACATGATTGAGGTGTTTTTTTGATAGGCACGCCCGCTAGCCCACTTTTTTAGAGTTGAAAAAAAGCCTTAGGTGACCTATAGTGAAAAGGAGTAAAGCACGGGTATAGAGTGCCGCGCGATTGATAGTCATTTCAAAATAAAAGAGATCATGTGATCCAAAAAGGAGAAAGCCTTATGAAAGAGCAGCCGATAACCATTGGATTCCCCTTAAGAGGTGAGTGGCTTGCGCCGACTACACCAGCCGAGAAGATTCCTAGCCATGGTACCGATCGAATGGGGTTGCGTTATGCCTTTGATTTTTTACAAGTTAATTTTGAGGGGAAAACCAAAGCTTTTCATAGTCGAAGCTTTCTGAGCTATTTCTTCTTAGGGGTTCCGCTGGAGAGCTGTTATTGTTGGGGCGAAAAAATCTATGCGCCTTGTGATGGCGAAGTAATTGTTGCAAGAGATGGCTATCGGGAACGGAAAATCGTTCACTGGATCAGAGATTTTTCGATCGCTGTAAAAAATGGTTTGTTTTTTAATGAACACAAAGATGATTATCAACAAATAGCTGGCAACTACATTGTGATAAAAGCTTCTGAGGGCGTTTATATGGCATTTGTCCATCTGCAAAAAGGATCTGTCACTGTCTCCGTAGGACAAAACATCACCAAAGGGATGGTGATCGGAAACGTTGGCCATTCAGGAAATTCGACTTCGCCTCATCTGCATTTTCAAGTGATGGACACAAGTGATATCGCTCATGCGAAAGGTCTTCCTTGCCGCTTTGAAGAATATGAAGTGTACCAAGCAGGGGGATGGACAAAGGTGCAGAATCGGATACCAGGTAGTACGGATCGGATACGATTGTTGAAGGAAGACTAAGGACCAGATTTGAAACATTCGCATCAGGACTTGTAGGTCGCTCAAAAGAAAAAACGTTTAAAAGTCTTTGGACTTCTTTTAAGTACGTGAAATAATCTTAGGTTTTCAAAATTTGTGAAGAAAATGAAATGCAGGGAGAACAAATGAATCATTTACCCAATATCCTTACCACTTCTCGACTGATTCTCGCACCACTTTTACTATTCCTTCAGCCAATGTCTGGCTGGTTTTGGCTGCTCTATTCCTATTGTTTTTTAAGCGACCTCGTCGATGGGCTGCTTGCAAGAAGGATGAATCTTACGAGTGAGGTGGGTGCCTTACTAGATAGTTTCGCAGATGTAAGCTTTTTTCTCGCAGTTTTTCTTTCTTTTCTACCACAGCTGTTGGCGGTACATACGCTTTGGGTCTGGCTACTAGTGATTGCTATGATTCGTTTTGTCAGTTATCTGATTGGCTATGTAAAATATCGGTCTTTTAGTAGTCTGCATACATGGCTCAACAAAGCAGTCGGTTTTCTTTTAGGTATTTACCCATTGCTGCTCATGGTGAGTCCTGCAAAAATTGTTGTCTTAATTTTGGGGACCATCGCCACTGTTTCCGCATTAGAAGAATTGCTGATAACGATCCTCTCAAAAAATCTGGATAGAAATCAAAAATCGATATTCGAAAGTTTTAAGTAAGGCGCCTCTATCATTGAGGGCTTTTTTTTGCGTATTCATCGCTAATAGACTTTTAAAAGACCCTTCAAAAACGATTTTAAAAATAACATTGAAAACAATTTTTAATGGTATTATGCTTATCTTTGAAGGGAGACTTCACAAATGAATAGACAAGAACTGCATGCATGTATCAGTAAAAACCAGCCTAATATTTGCCAAATTGCTGCCTACCAAAATGGAAAGGAAGTTTACTCGGATGAATGGCATGAGTATAAGCCAGAGGATACTTGCCACCTTATGTCCGCTACGAAAAGTATCGTTTCTCTACTAGTTGGGATAGCGATCGATCAAGGCCTCATCAGGAATGTCAATGACAAAGTCCTCGATTATTTTCCAGACTATCAAGTAAAACGGGGCGAAAAAACGATTCAGGATATTACGATCAAACACCTATTAACGATGCGAGCCCCGTATAAATGCAAAGGTGATCCATGGACAAAGGTTTGTTCGAGTGACGACTGGACCAGCGCCTCGCTTGATTTATTGGGAGGAAGAAAAGGGGTGACAAATGAATTCAATTATCAAACCGTTTGTCTGCAGATCCTCACTGGTTTGTTAGCGAAAGCTTCTGGAATGACGACCGTTGATTATGCGAACCATTATTTATTTCGACCTCTTGGTGTAGCCGAACTGACCAATTATTATGCGGAAACGGCACAAGAGCATAAGCACTTTACGATGAGCAAGGCACCAAAAAAACCGGTTTGGTTTTGCGATCCTTTAAATATTGGCACTGCAGGTTACGGGCTTTGTCTTTCAGCAAAAGATTTAGCCAAAATCGGTGAGCTATGCTTGAACCAAGGCATCCATCAAGGACAACAAGTGATTTCTTCACAATGGCTCACTGAAATGGTCAATCCGCTAGAGACAAACATAGAGAAATTTCAAAATATGAGTTATGGGTATTTATGGTGGATCTTGGATGCTGAGAAAAGCACCTATGCCGCCATCGGCAATAGTGGAAATGTCCTTTATATTGATCCCGAATCAGAGACTGTTATCGCCATTACGGCGTATTTTAAGCCAACTGTCTTTGATCGCATCGACTTTATCGAGACAGAGCTAAAACCGTTCCTTTTGCACTAATGAGCGTTAAGAAAAAGCAGTCTGCTGTCAAAAGTTGATTGCTTTTTTTGTAGGCGAAAGCTTAATGATCCCTTTTGTGACTATGGCAGGCAGGTGACCTACTGATAAAGCTCGGCTACTAGCCTTTTATGAAATTATAATTTAGCAATTTGATCCCGCAGGTAGGAGGCTAAATCAATAATAAACGGAAGATAAATGAGAAATGAATAAAATGACCAAACTATCAACGACGTAAACTTGGTATACTATAATTGAGAAGAAAATCACAAGTGAAAGGAGCGGTCGGGGTGTTTTCAGAAATCAGTATCTATCAAGTGAAACCCAGTAGTGTTGAGACCTTTGAAGCAGTCATGCAGGAAGCAACAGAGGCAATGAAGGCCATGGAGGGGGTTTTGTTCTTTCGATTAATGAAACGAACCCATTACATCAAAGAAATGAGGACCATCAAGGAAGGTCGCCTGCCAGATCCATTGACGAGAGTCATAAAATGTGTGAAATATGCTCACTATTGGGAGTTTGATAGCGAAGAAAATTATGGCAAAGCTCAAAAAAAGTTGTATGAAAGTTACTGGAAAGCAATGGAGAAATGTTTGATCGTTCCCCACGACAAACTATTGGGGGAAGTTCTTGAGTGCTCGCTTTAGTACCAAATGCTCTCCTGCTGAACGGACTTTTTGTTGCAACTGTTAAGAAAGGACAGGGTAGAAATACAACGGACGTTAAAAAAGTCATTTGAACGGTTGAATGGAGAACTGTTAGTTTTTTTTTAACGCTCTATTACTTGATGGAATCTAAAAGGAGGAAGCCCCGATGGCACAGGTTGCTTTTCATAATTCGTACAAATTAAAAAAAGGCGTTTCAACAGCGGAATTTGTTCGTGTCGTTGAACAATTAAACCGAGAATACATTTCCAAACAAAGAGGATACCTTTCTTTTGAATTATTAGTAGATGGAGAAACTTGGGCGGACATCACCAAGTTCGAAACGAAAGAAGATGCGGAAACATTTGCCCGATGCGGCACGCCTAATGCCTTTGCAAAAAAGTTTTATTCATTCATCAATCTAAACAGTTGCACCTCTCACCTATACACCATTAAAAAAACGTTCCAATAACTAGCCACTATGGAATGAACAGCTCAAAAAACAATTCATATGAAAAGAGGAACTTCTTATGACAAAACCAGCAGAATGGTATCAAGGAAAAGCCGGTCGGGCAGAACATTTGGTCTATTTAAATAAGGAAGCCAAAGAGCTTGAGAAACTGATTCACGGTGACAAAACAATGATCATTCGGGGGGCAGCCGGCAGAAAATCACCTTTAGGAGGAAGAGCCAAAATCAACGATCTTGTGTATTTTGTGGAGACCGGCGGCGATTTGACCATCACTCATCGGGGCAGCATTGCCAACGTGATTGAATCTGAAAAGATGACGAAAGAAGAATCCATAGATTTTGTAAAACGCTATGAAAAAGAGTTGAATTTATCGAAAAAACAAGTCGATCGATGGGCAGGGAAAAAGTATCTAGCGGTCTATGAAATCGCTGAATTAGAAGAAATAACACCATTTCAGTACAATCGTGAAAAAAATATGGATGATTGGGTCATCACAGATGATATCAACAAAATCAAATTGTAACGTAGCGAAAACCTTAAAAAACGAAGCGCAAAGGAGTTGAGTGGAAGGATGGAAGGCAAAAAGCGATTGTTTCGAGACAAAAACGTGAAACCAACAGAGCAGCTGATTGCAGAATCTCTGGGTGAAGGATATGTCATTTATCAACGTTTTATCGAAACCCTTGAAAACGAGGGCATCTCTCTTATGGATTGGCGCTATTACCAAGATGGAAAAGCGTGGTTGTCAAAAGGCGAATACAAATGGACAACGACTCGTGGAACGAATAAAGTGAAACCAATTTTTTGGCTCTCGATGTGGGAGGACTTCTTCAAAGTCTCCTTTCACTTTAGCGAGAAAGTCCGAACACAGTTATTGTCTTTACCAGTCAGCGATGAGACAAAGGAAACCATTCTTAAGGCGCCAACTAATGGCACGAAAATGAAGTTTTTTTCTGTGATTTTTGATGTCGCTAATCCATCACTCTTTGAAGATATCACCGAATTGATCGTGTTCAAAAAAAGTAAATAAAGTAAGAGTATGATTTATTTAACTTGGATAGTCTGATTTTATTACATCTATCAAAAAGGAATCTTTGTTATAGTTTACCCATTTTTTAGGTTAAGAAAAGTAAAAGTCAATCAGAAGACTCTAAGTTTATCGCCTTTCCTCTGATTGGGTTTTAATATAAGTAACTCTTGGGAAAACCAACGCTAATTTTGATTAGATTATCGGATAAAATTCACAATGAAATAAATTTTACTCGCTAAATATGCTATTATGGGTAAAATATGCTTTAATTACTTTTGAATTGATGGAAGACACATTGGAAAAGGAGAAAAGACAAATGACTATTCAACGAATCACAGCTTGCGTTCAAGTCAAAGGAGACTATCAGAAGTGTTATCATTTTTATACGGAAAAAGTTGGTTTGGTACCAACTTATGGCGATGAGTCAGGTCCTTATACAAGCTTTGCATCGAAGAAAGAGGAGGCGCCTTTTTTTGGTATGTTCCAAGTGGATGCCGTGATCGATCAAATGGAGGGCTATCCGATTTCGGATAATCGGATTTCATCTGATACGCTTTCGGCAACGTTTCACACCACGGATTTTGAAGAAGATTATACGAGAATGAACAATGCTGGTGTAGTGTTTGAAGTGAGTAAAACCGTTTTGGGGGAAGGGGACCAAGCTTTTCATATTGCCTATTTCCGCGATCCAGAAGGAAATTTGCTAAGCTTGGAGGATGGCGGTGTCTAAAGAGTTCACATTCAAAAAGAATCAGAAAAAAACGTAAAGAAAGATTTATCTCATAATTGTTTTGAGATAAATCTTTTTTTATTTGAAATCATTCCTCTATAAAGCGTTCCTTCATCTGCTCCAAGAAAAGTCCAGAGGCTTTTGAAAAAACTTGGGTGTTTTTCCAAATGACTGCAAGATCTGATTCAAGAGTGGGACTCAATTTTCTAAAGCATAAAGGACTGTCAGGGGTGAAGTTGATTAATTTGTCGAGGGTCAATGCATAGCCGACGCCTTCTTCAACCAACTTTGACGCATTGTACACGAGATTATACGTGGCAACGACAGTCAATTTGTTCATGTCTTTTTTCAACCATTTAGAAAGCTCACTGCTGACCAGACTTTGTCGTGAAGTAATCAAGGGAACCTCCCAGAGATCCTTTGGTGTGATGACTTTGTTACTAGCAAGGGGACTGTCTTTTCGCATCAAGACGCCCCAGGTGTCTCTGGCAGGTAAGCGCAAGGAATGGTATTTTTTGACGTCGACGGGGCTGATCACGACGCCAAAATCCAACAATCCTTTGTCCAACCGTTCTTTGACCTCGTCAGCATTGCCGCTAAATAAATGAAATTTGACGTTAGGGTACTCAACTTGAATCTCCTTGATGATTTTTCCCAACATCTGGATCACGTAGGTTTCTCCAGCACCGATCGACACGTTACCGGTAATCGTATCTCGAGGCGACAAAAATTCAGAACGGGTCTTTTCTAACAATTCTACAATTTCTTCCGCCCGCTTACGAAACAAGAGGCCATCTTCCGTCAGCGTAATTTTGCGATTGCCTCTGGTGAACAGCGTGACACCTAATTCTTTTTCTAACTCCATTAACTGTCGTGACAGGGATGGTTGCGAGAGATGCAGATGTTTTGCGGCAGCTGAAATCGTTTCTTTTTCTGCAACTGTTAGAAAGGTGGTTAAACTTTTTAATTCCATAGGTCTATACTCCTTTTTCTATGCTATATATGAATAGTTGGGTATTTGATATTAGTATTTTACATAGAAAGATGCGGCAAGTACAATAGGTTTATCCAAAAATAGCTCAAGCGATCAAGAAAAAACGATCATCCACACCTTGATCAGTTGAGAAACATTGGAGAATCGCCCTAAGGTACAGGATAGTTGACCGAGAAAGAAGGCGAATGAAATGAAAAACTGGCAAAAGAAGGCCCTTGTGTCTTTAGTTGTGCTGGCACCGCTGGTTTTAGGTGCTTGTAGCAGCAATAATGAGGAGACGAATGAAGAGCCGCAAGCCAGCTCAGGAGGAGAAACGATGACAGAAAATGTTTCATTGACAGATGAATGGGATAAAGTTTTCCCAGAAAGTGACACGGTGAATCACCGAAAAGTGACTTTCCAGAATCGTTACGGGATCACTTTAGTTGCGGATCTTTATGAACCAATTGATGCGCAAGGACCACTTCCAGCAATCGCCGTTAGCGGACCTTTTGGAGCAGTCAAAGAGCAGACATCTGGTCTATATGCGCAAACGATGGCAGAGCGTGGTTTTGTTACGATCGCTTTTGATCCGTCCTATACAGGTGAAAGCGGTGGCGAACCACGCTATGTGGCTTCCCCAGACATTAATACAGAAGATTTTCAAGCAGCCGTCGATTTTCTATCTGTCCAAGAAAACGTAGATGAAGAAAGAATCGGTTTGATCGGGATTTGTGGCTGGGGTGGTCTAGCTTTGAATGCCGCAGCCATCGATACCCGTGTGAAAGCGACTGTTTCTGCCACCATGTATGACATGTCGCGAGTCAATGCTCAAGGGTATTTTGATGAAATGGGGGCTGAAGGACGCCATGAATTGCGCCAGCAGCTGAACGCCCAACGTACAGTTGATTTTGCCAATGGCAGCTACGAACGAGCAGGTGGGGTACCAGATACACTGCCAGAAGATGCGCCGGTCTTTATGCAGGATTACTTTGATTATTACAAAACAGAACGAGGCTACCACGAACGTTCCTTGAACTCTAATGATGGTTGGAATGTCACGTCTTCGCTGTCATTCTTAAATATGCCACTTTTGTCTTACATTGATGAGATCCAAAGCGCCGTTTTATTGCTTCATGGAGAAGAAGCCCACTCACTTTACTTCAGTCAAGACGCTTTTGAGCAATTGCAAGGTGATAACAAAGAGCTGACAATTATTCCTAATGCTTCGCATGTTGATCTATACGACCAAACAGAGGTGATTCCTTTTGACCAAATGACCGAATTCTTCCAAGAGCATTTGAATTAAACAGCAACAACCAGCTGCACGACTGTTCAGTCCCATATCTTCTGCTGAGCAGTCGTGTTTTAGAAAATAAGCATTCCGTTGCCCGCCGCTACATCGAATCATCAGCAGAAAGGAGCGAAGCCATGTTGATAAAACTCATCCCTGCTGTCTTGCTGTTCCTACTAAGTGCCTGTGGGACAAGTGGAACAGAGGAGAGGCATGCGCTGTCTGCCAGCGAAACTTCCTCTGAGGCAAGTCAGGATCATGATCAACCGACGATTGAATCAGCAACAGCTGTCGTCATTACGGTTGGTCAACAGGATTTTATAGCGAAGTTTTATGAAAATGAGGCGTCTGAATACCTAATGAATCAAATGCCCTTCACGTTGACAATGAGTGACTTGAACAACAACGAGAAATATTATCGTTTTTCTGAGAATTTGCCAGAAATGACTACAGAACGGCCGGAGATCATTCACGAAGGAGAAATCATGAGCTGGAATAGTCATACGTTGGTGCTGTTTTATCAGACCTTTACCAATTCTTATGGTGGCTATAGTCGTATCGGCGTTATTGAAGATCCAGCAGGATTAAGAGAAGCGTTGGGGGGAGAAGACGTGGAGGTTGTCTTTTCGCTAGAAAATACTCGTGAGTAACGAATGATTAGGAGAAAAACAAATGACGATCGATCAATTAAACAAACTTATGGCAAGTGGTGAACCCTTACTTGCCGGTTCGCAAGCTTCAAAACAAATGATGGCTTTGAGTGCTGAGGCGAGAAAATTGACCATGAAAATCAATACGGTTTATCATGAACCTCATGAATTACAAGAACTTTTTGCTCAATTGACTGGGAAAGCAGTTGAACCGACATTTTCGCTTTTTCCGCCTTTTTATACAGATTATGGCAAAAACATCCAAATTGGCAAAGGGGTGTTTCTTAACGCCGGTTGTCATTTTCAAGACCAAGGAGGGATCACGATCGGTGATGATACCCTAATTGGGCATAACGTTGTTCTAGCTACCTTGAATCATGGCCTTCACCCTGAAGATCGTAGCACGCTTTATCCAGCCCCCATTACGATTGGGAAGAATGTCTGGATTGGCTCAAATGCAACGATCGTGGCTGGTGTGAACATCGGTGACCATGCAATCATTGCTGCTGGGGCAGTGGTGACCAAAGATGTCGCTGAGCGCACGATCGTGGCTGGTGTACCTGCAAACTATGTCAAAGAGGTCACTGAGTAAGCACAATAGCAATGAGTAAGAAAAAAACTGCTGTTCGCCTTGTCGCTTTTGAAGCGATGAAGACGAACAGCGGTTTTCTTATTCTTGATGCGGCTCGCTCGTATTGGAACCGGCGAAGTTTTCGATTAACGATTTCACATCCAGACCGAGGGTTTCTTTCAAAGTTTCTTGTGTGGTCGATAAGAGATTGGTGGCGTAATTGGTGACACGATTGGCACCGCCGCCTTCACCTGATCCTGTATCAACGACCGAAATTTTATCGATATTGCCTAATGGGGCGGCAGCCTCTTTGACTAATTGCGGCATGATCTCAACGATCATGCTAAGGATCGCTGCTTCATCATATTTCTTGAAGGCTTCAGCGATTTTTTCCTTCGTTTCAGCTTCCGCCGTTCCTTTCGCCAAGGTCGTCTCGGCTTCTGCCAAACCAATCAGACGAATCTTATCGGCTTCAGCTTTTGCCAACGACTCTGTTCGAAACTGCTCAGCTTCAGTGGTTGCTAACGCAGACGCTTTTTTCGCTAATGCTTCTTGTTCAAGCGCATAACGATCGGCATCGGCTTTTTTCTTGATCTCAGAATCAAATTGGCGTTCACGACGCAAGATTTCTTTTTCTTCCAATTCGATTTGTTTTTGTCGTTCAACGACTTCAACTTCAATCTCTTGTTCTCGGACTTTTTGTTTCATGATGGCACTTTGCAGATGATAGGCTTGATCGGCATCGGCTTTGGCGATGTCTTGTTCTTTCTTATAAAGCGCCAACTTCAATTCTTTTTCCTTCAATGCTTCAGCGATTTCGGTCATGCGTTTTGATTCCGCTGTTTGCGATTCTTGTTCCGATTGGGCTTTTTTGATGCGGGTTTCTTTCAGCGCTTCAGCTTCCGCAATTTCAGCATCCCGTTTGACTTGAGCGATTCTAGGTTTTCCAAGAGAATCTAAATAGCCATTTTTGTCTCGTACTTCTTTGATCGTAAAGGAGACAATAATCAAGCCCATTTTCGCTAGATCGACAGAGGCCACTTCTTGCACGCTTTGGCTGAATTTGTCGCGATTTTGATAGATTTCTTCGACGGTCATCGAACCAAGGATCGAACGCAGGTGACCTTCCAAGACTTCTCGTGCCTCATTTTCTAATTCTTCACGGGTTTTTCCTAGAAACTGTTCCGCTGCCGTTGCGATTTCTTCTACGGATGAGCCGATCTTGATAATGGAAGTTCCATCACACATAACGGGAACTCCTTGTTCTGTATACACTTCTGGTGTTGAAACATCCAGCTTGCTGGAAAGTAAGCTGATTCGGTTTGATCGTTGGAACACTGGCAAAACAAAGGCTCCGCCACCACGCACGATTTTGATTTTGTTATTGCTCTCATCCGCATGAACATTTTTGTTGCCAAGGTAACTTCCGCTGATAATCAACGCTTCATCGGGCTTGGCTGTTTGATATTTCGTGACAAAGATGATCAAAAGCATCAGTAAAATGAACGCCACGATTGCGATCGGAAAGACAATTGGTGATAAGAAAATATCCATAGATGCACCTCTTTAGTGATTTATTTTAGTTGTCCAAAAATTTTTCTGTATAGGGAACGACATAGCAAATACGCTCTTTGACTTCAATAATCAACACTTTTGATCCTGCTGCTAATGGTTCATCGATTGGTTGAAAAGCCGAGGCTGGACGATTACTTGAACCAGTGACACTTGTGAGTTGAATTTCACCCATTCCTTCACAAGGAATCGGCGTCAGCACCGTTGCGATTCGACCTTCAAAGTCTTTCTCGGAACTCGAAAGCGTCGCTTCAGCATTCCTCATGGGAATCAGCACGTAAAAATTCAAGAGAAAAACGAGCCCTGTAGAAAGACAAGCGCTACCAATGAAAAGCATCATCGAATAGCCTGGGAAAATAGTTTCCCCTAAGTAACCGAAAAGACTCGTAAAGGCAAACCAGGGGATGATCAACATCGGATCAATTGGACCATCAAAATCGAAGATATCGCCAAACAGAAGCAGCAAAAAGGCTAAAATGGCACAGCCAATCAATACATACAAATAAATCTGATCAGGTGCGTAAGTGTGCAGCACGTATCCACCTCCTTTCAAATAGAGTGATTTGTAAGAACAATGAAAGCTAAGAAACAATCGAAAGAAGAACGAGGGAAGGAAAAGAACGGAATAGGTGTTCTGTTATAATTATACCAATAAATAATAAAAAAACTTAAATAAAATAGTAAAATTGAACAAATAGTACAACAAAGGGAGGTTTGTTTTTCTTGAAAGAGCCGATCAAAAATCAGCTTTTTTTCATCAGCCATTGACAAACCAGGAAAATCCAAGTAGATTAAATCAGGGTACTAGAAAAAGACAAAATCAGCTGCAGATGATTTGAATCGTAAGAGGCAGCTTTTATTTTCTATTACCATAGATCGAAGGTAGTTGTTCGCAAACATAAAAGAAGTCAGGAACACTTCTTTTCAACCGACAGTATTGCTAAGAAATAGAGGTGGAATCGATGGATCAAAAAGAAAAAATGTTAGAGCTAATCAAGAAAAAACAAGGCGGCGGCCGTTCAAAAAAAATGGAATCCCCAAAAAATGATCGAAAAAACATGCGTAAAGGCCCGAAAATCTATAATAAGTAAGGCGATGCATTAGAAACATGAAATGGTTGATGAAAAAAAAGAGAGAAGGACAGGATTTCTGTCTTTCTCTCTTTTTTATTTACTCTTGAGAATCCACGTACAACTCACTCAAAGCTGGCAGATCATGAACTTGGTATTTTGCTTTAAAAGCTGCGATTTCTTCAGCGCTGAAGCGGTTCGGATCAAGTTTCAGTTCTTCGACAGGAAGAGGTCGTTCGTTAGCAATCTTGACATCGATCACCACAGGTCCGTGGCTTTCTTTAGCTTGTGTAAAGACGGATGCTAATTCTTCTTCCTTCGTTACCGTAAAGCCTTTCGCACCTAATGCTTCCCCAACTTTACCAAAATCAGCACCGGCTAGTTGGACACCGAACTTGGTTTGCTCGGTATCTTCTTGCTCCGCTTCGATGAAGCCGAATGAGTCATTGGAAAAGACCACGTTGATGATTGGCAAATCATATTTCACTTGGGTGATGATGTCTTGCATTTGCATCGCAAAACCGCCATCCCCACTAAAGGTAAATACTTGGCGATTCGGATAGCTCAATTGAGCTGCGATCCCACCAGGTACACCATTACCCATTGTCGCAAACCAGCCAGACGTTGTAAAACGCTGTTCACCCGTCATTTCTAAATGACGGATACTGTGGATCGTCACATTACCGACATCCGTGACAAACAGAGCATCAGGAGCTGCAATCCGGTTGATTTCTCGATAGACAGGTTCAGGACGCAAAGGCTCTTGCGAATCATGGTAAAAACGATGGCGCCATTCATGCCAATTGCGACAGTTTTCTTGATTGGCTTTTAACCAAGCATCTGCAGGACGAGGGGCTGCCATCTCTGTCCATTTTCTAAGAGCAGTCGCACCATCTCCTAAAACGGAGACATCCGTCTGATGACGACGACCAAATTTCGAGGCGTCGATATCAACTTGGACAAAGTTGGCACCAGGATTGAAAAAGCGGCGGCCAAAAGGGAAGTCACTGCCGACAAAAACGATGAGATCGGCTTCTGCCAAAGCTTCATTGGCAGGTTTTGTCGCAACCCGTCCAGCAAATCCAAGAAAGTTTTCATAAAGATCAGGCACGATGCCTTTGGCTAAGACAGAAGCTGCGATAGGCATCGAGAAATGCTTAGAAAAAGCATCGATGGCATCAAAATGACCAAAGAGACCTTGTCCGATATAAAGGACGGGTTTTTTTGCTTGTTCAAAATAAGGAAGGGCAGCTTGTAAATCCTCTTCATCAGGCTGGAGAACACCTGTCTTATGATTTTTTGCGGTTGCAATCTCCTGTTCGTCGATTTCTGCAAACCCGTAATCGACCGGGATCGTTACCACAGCGACTCCTTTAAATTTGTAGGCTGCTTTAATGGCTTCGTCCACCACGTGGGGCAAACTTTCAGGGGACATGACCGTGCGATTGTAGATACTGACATCAGCGAACATCGGATTTTCATTCATTTCTTGAAAATCATTGTAGTTCATCGAGCTCGAAGCTACTTGTCCTAACAAGGCAACGACGGGCACGTTATCCATTTGAGCATCATATAAGCCATTGATCAAATGGGTGGCACCCGGACCAGCAGAACCAAAAACCGCACCGACTTTTCTCGTTAGCTTGGCATCAGCCGCTGCTGCCAGCGCACCTGCTTCTTCATGACGTACTTGAATATACTTGACCGATTGCCGTTCATGGTACAAAGCATCCATCGTTGAGTTGAAAGAGCCACCGGGGATTCCATAGATATGGTCGATGCCCCAAGCTTCAAAAACCTTGATCATTGCTGTACCAGCATTGATTTTTGTCATTTTCTTCACTCGCTTTCTCTGTTGTCATTCGTTCTCTTTTAAGTATAAACGTTTCTCAAAAAGTCAACAAAGAATGCGCCTTCTGTCACAAGGCGCAGTGAAAGACTTATTTTAGGAAATGAACGACTCAGTTGCGCAGCTCTTGCACGAATCGGCTGGCGATCTCTTTTGGTCGGGTGATGGCACCACCAACCACGATACCCGTCACACCCATATCTTGGATTTTCTTTGCTTGTTTCGGGGTGTGGATCTTGCCTTCGGCTATCACTGGAACCTTTGCCGCAACCAATTGCTGGATCAATTGATAATCTGGTTCGTCAATGGTGGGACTATTCGCCGTATAGCCGGACAAAGTTGTACCAACAAAATCGACGCCCGCTTCAAAGGCATTGATGCCTTCCTCATAGGTGGCGATATCTGCCATGAGTAGTTGATGGGGATAAAGAGTTTTGATTTGTTTGATAAAGGCATTGACCGTCAAGCCATCGTGACGTTTGCGCAAGGTGCAGTCCAAAGCGATCACCGCAATCTGTAAAGCTGCTAATTCGTGCACCTCTTTGATGGTCGCTGTGATAAATGGTTCTTCAGGTGGATAGTCTTTTTTGATGATTCCGATGATCGGCAGATCAACAGCGGCTTGGATTTCGCGAATATCGCGAACGGAATTGGCACGGATGCCAACAGCTCCAGCTTCTTGAGCTGCTTTTGCCAATAGGGGCATAACACCGCCGTTTTCGGTATACAAGGGTTCTCCAGGCAATGCTTGACAAGAAACAATCAACCCGCCCTTGATTTGTTGGGTAAAGACTTCTTTTTCCATTTATATGACACTTCCCATTCTACTAAAGGTTCGTTTCTCCCTTCGACTATATCATGAGGTTTTTTGCTTGTAAATGAATCAACACCTCTTTGAATCAAAGGCAAGACATTCAAAAAACGTGCAGCAAGCATCATTGTCATGGATACTTGCTGCACGTAACGAATAGGCTAGGCAGATTTTTTATTCTGCTTGTTTTGACGTGCATTGCTTGAACTTTTCAAAATCGATCGTTTGATTAGCAGGCAGCACTTCGTATTGCAATCGTTCTGTTTCTTCATCGTGAATGATATGGAGGATTTTTCCTTCGTCATCTACTGGTCCCAGACTGATGATCGTAAAGCGTTCATTGATGACTTCTAAATTTTGTAAAACCCCAGAAAACACTTTGCGAATATGATGGGCGGTTTTGATTTTTTTGTCCGCTTTTTCAACAGCCTTGGCCAACGTAAAGCCTTCATCTAAAAACGTTTTGATCATTTCCACTTTGACGACCGTGGGCAGTCGGTATTTTCGTGGGGCATTTTCTTCTTGTGGGACCGATTGAATAAATCCTTTTTGTTCCCAATAACGCAATTGGCGAGGGGAGATATCACACATTTGGCTAAGTTCGCTGATGCCGACCAACAAGTTTTCATTATCAACGAGTTTTCGAAAAAGATGAGACATACGGACTCCATTCTTGTAAAGGTATTTGTTAATATTGTAACTTGTTTTACTTTTATGTCAAGTAGGTTGACAAATGTTAGGGAAAGATTTAAAGTAAAGAAGGTTTTATGAAAAATATACTGAAAAGAGTGTGAAATATGTCAACGAGTCGTCCTTTAGATATCTACGGCAAACCTTATAACCGTTCTTTACTGGTCATGGTTTTGCTGATCGGTACGTTTTGTACTGTTTTGAACCAAACATTGTTAACAACGGCTTTTCCAACTTTGATGGATGCCTTTGACATCTCAGCATCTGATGTTCAATGGCTGACCACTGGTTTCTTGCTGGTCAATGGGATCATGATCCCGATCACCGCATGGCTGATCAACAAGTTCAGCTCGAGAAGTCTTTACTTAACGGCAATGAGCATCTTCCTTGCTGGAACGATCGCTTGTTTTGCTGCACCGAACTTTTCTACATTATTGATTGGCCGCTTAGTGCAAGCTGCCGGTGTAGGGATCTCGATGCCGCTTTTGCAAAATATCATGTTGTCGATCTTCCCACCAGAAAAACGCGGTTCAGCCATGGGCATGTCAGGAATCGTTATTGGGTTAGCACCAGCCTTAGGCCCAACGTTATCTGGTTGGATCATTGATCATTATGACTGGCGCTATTTGTTCGGAATGGTCATTCCGATCGTCGTTTTAGTCTTAGTCTTAGCGCTCTTTCTAATGAAGAGTGTGATTGAATTGTCGCATCCGAAAATCGATCTGTTCTCAGCGATTTTATCAACCCTTGGTTTTGGTACATTGCTCTATGGCTTTTCAAGCGTCGGCGACAAAGGGTGGGGCAGTATTGAAGTAATCGGTTTTCTAGCAGCCGGTGTCTTTTTCATTGCTTTCTTTGCATGGCGTCAATTGCACATTGAGCATCCGTTCTTAGAGTTGCGCGTGTTCAAATCAACGACCTTTACCTTGGCGTCGATCCTTTCAGGGGTCACGAATATGGCGATGATCGGTGCTGAAATGGTTCTCCCATTGTATATCCAAAACATTCGTGGTGAGTCAGCGTTTCATTCAGGATTGATGTTATTGCCAGGTGCGTTGATCATGGGGATCATGATGCCGATCACTGGTGCGATCTTTGATAAGTATGGTGCAAAACGTTTAGCTATCACCGGGATGTTTATCTTGACTGCCGCAACCTTACCATTTGCTTTCTTAACAAAAGATACACCGATTTTGCATATCATCATTCTTTATGGGATTCGGATGTTCGGGATCTCAATGGTGATGATGCCAGTAACGACTTCAGGAATGAATGCCTTACCTGGTCATTTGATCAGTCACGGTACCGCGGTAAACAATACGTTCCGTCAAGTAGCCAGCTCAATTGGTACGGCTATCTTGATCAGTGTCTTGACAAACGTCACCAAGGGCAACTTGCCAAGTGATTCTTTGCTGGATGCAACGCCTTTGGCATACAAAGAAAAAGCAATTGAAGCGACTTTATCTGGCTACCATGCCGCCTTTTATGTGGCAGCGGTCTTTAGCTTCTTAGGATTCTTGATCGCCTTCTCCTTAAAGAAAAAAGAACCACGATTGACGGTTCTTGAAGGAGGTGCGGACAAATGATCTTGCTTTTGATCGTTCTTAGCGTGTTAGGGTTTGCAGTACTGAATGTCTTTGCCAAAAACAAGCTGCAAACAGGTTTATCATTGGTCTTAGGTCTAGTCTTCGTGGCAAGTGTCGTCGCATTGATGGCCAATTTGACCTATCATTTTGGAATGGAAAAAGAAACGACTGCTAAAACAACCCCACTGGTTTCTAGTGCCGATAACGAGAATTTTGATTTGCTATTGTATCAGCCATTAGGAGATGGTACGGAAAAAATCTACCTGTATAAAACGGATGCTGATCAAGAGGAACCAAAACAAACTGGTACTGATAAAGTGACCAATGTCGTGGAAACAGGGGCTGATTCAGCTCAATTAGAAACAAAAACGACGCGCTGGGTTTATAAAAGTGACCTATCACGCTTCTTGTTCGGAATCGCTGATAACGATGGCCAATATGTCAGCCGTACCAATACGTTCTCATTACCAGATTCATGGGAAGTCTTGAGTGTGGATCAAGCAAAAAAACTGGCTTCTTTAGCGAAAGAACAAGCAGACACTATGAAAACACAAGGACAAGCCTATGTCCAAGAAAAAATGCAAGCTGCATTAATGGCTGATCCAACGATGGATGAGGCAGCCCAAAAAGCAAAAATCGCTGAATTGACAGAAGCTTATCAAAAAGAAGCGATGGCAAAACTGCTGGAAGAAGCAAAAAAGTAAAAACGAGCAGATAGTCAGGGGAGGGAAGAATCAAATCGGATTCTTCTGTCCCTTTTTATATGGAACGTGATACTTTTGAAAAACGGCTACCACCAAAAAAAATCCCACACACTAGAAGTGAGTGGGATTCTCTTTAATCAAATGAGCACGCGGCAATCCGGTCGAAAGCTTCTTTCAATAAGTCCAACGATTGGGTGGCAGCTAAGCGAACATAGCCATCGCCGGTCGTTTCTCCAAAGGCTTTCCCAGGAATCATCAGCACACTGGTTTCCTTTAATAATTTCTCGACAAAGCTGACAGAGTCCAACCCCGTTTGTTCAATGTTGATGAAGGCATACATGCTTCCTTTGACTGGGGATAGGGAAAGGAACGGGATCTCAGCAACCCGTTGTTCAATGTAAGTCAGTCGTTCCTTAAAGACAGCAACCACTTGCGGCACGAGGGTATCATAGTGATTCAATGCGTAAATACCTGCCCGTTGTGAAGGAGTTGGTGCCGAATAGGCGATCGCCTCATTTATCAGTTTTGCCGTAAGATTGATCGATTCAGGTGCGATCATGTAACCGATCCGCCAGCCTGTCATGGCAAAGGCTTTTGAGAAACTGCTGAATGTGATGGTGTTCTCAGGTGCGAAGGCTGCCATCGGTACAAAGGTGTCATCAAAGCAAAAGGCTTCATAGACTTCATCTGAGAGGATTAGTAAGTCATGGTCAATGGCAACTGCTGCGATTTTTTCAAAAGTTTCTGGAGAAAAAACAGCACCAGTAGGATTGTTGGGTGAATTGATAATGATTGCACGGGTTTTCTCAGTGATAGCGGCCTTTAAAACCTCGACGTCGATTTGAAAGCCATCTTTTTCAAAGGTCGGAATAAAGACTGGCACACCACCGACTAGTTCGACTTGTTGTTTGTAAGGCGAAAAGTACGGTTCGTGAATAATCACTTCATCACCGGGATCAATGATGGCAGCCAAAGCTAAGTACATGCCATGCAATGCACCGACAGTTCCTCGTACTTGGCTAGGAGAAAAAGTAAGCTGGTATTGCTTTTGATAAAAATCAACGACGGTTTGGATAAAATCAGCACTACCGTCTGAAGCGGTGTATTTTGTATGACCCGCTTTGACGTCAGCAAAAGCTGCATCAATGATTGTCGCATCTGTAATCAAATCAGGATCACCAATCGACAAATCAATCAAATTTGGGGTTTTCTTCGCAAGAGTGGCGATCTCCATTAAAAGATTTTCTTCTGGTTGTAAAAAACGTTCTGCAATCAACGGACGGTTCATTTTGTCATCTCCAATTTCTATAAAACTTTGCTTAAAAAATCCTGTGTCCGCGCATTTTGCGGATGCTCAAAGATTTGTTCTGGTGTTCCTTGTTCTTGAATGATACCGTCAGCCATAAAGATGACACGATCGGCAACTTCTTTAGCGAAGCCCATTTCGTGGGTAACGACGACCATCGTCATGCCTTTTTCTGCCAAAGCTTGCATGACCGTCAACACTTCTCCAACCATTTCTGGGTCCAATGCTGAGGTTGGTTCGTCAAAGAGCATTACATCAGGATCCATTGCCAATGCTCTAGCAATAGCCACCCGTTGCTGCTGCCCGCCAGAAAGGCTAGAGGGGTAACTATCCGCTTTTTCAGCTAAGCCAACCTGCTCCAGCAATCCTTTCGCTGTCTCTTCGGCAGCAGCTTGCTCTTGCTGTTTGACTTTGATCGGGCTGATAGTCAGATTTTCTAACACCGTTTTATGAGGGAATAAATTGAAGCTTTGAAAGACCATTCCCATTTTTTGACGAATCTGATCGATTTTCACCCCTTTTGCCAATAAATCATTGCCTTCGAAGGTAATTTTCCCGCCAGTCGGCTGTTCAAGAAGATTCAAGCAGCGTAAGAAAGTACTTTTCCCACTTCCTGAGGGTCCGATGATCACAACGACTTCACCAGGTGTCACTTCAAGATCGATTTCTTTTAAGACGGTATTCTCGCCAAATGTTTTCACTAATTTTTCAACTTTAATCACTAGTTTTCATTCTCCTTTCAGCAACACCCAATAGACGTGAGAGGGCGAAGGTCAATACAAAGTAGATCAATGATACGATAACGTATGGTAAAAATGGTTTGAAGCTGGCCCCTTGAACGTCGCCTGTTTGGAAAATCAGTTCAGACACACCGATTACCGATACGACCGAAGACTCTTTGATGACCGTGACAAATTCATTTCCTAAAGCAGGCAAGATGTTTTTGATGGCTTGCGGGAAAATGATGAAGCGCATCGCTTGGATCTGATTCATTCCTAATGAACGAGCGGCTTCCAGCTGTCCTTTATTGACGGCATTGATCCCAGCACGAATGATTTCTGCCACATAGGCGGCACTGTTTAGTGCTAAGGCAATACAGCCAGCAGCTAATTTCGAAAGCTCTAAGCCTAACACGCCTGTTCCAAAGTATACAATAAATATTTGTACTAACAAAGGTGTTCCCCGAACATATTCAATATAGACAGCGGCAATGACTTTCAGTGCTTTTGACTTAGAAAGCTTCATAAAGGCTAATAAGCTGCCACCGATAGAGCCGAATAATACCCCAACCAAGGCTAGGAAGATCGTATAGCCAGTTCCAGTGATGTAAAAAGGCAGATATTTTTCCCAAAAGCTTTGCTCTTCATCGATCGTGCCTTCTTCGGTAAACATCAATCGATAGGCATCTTCTTTGTATTGGCTTAAAAGATCATTACTAATGATAGTTTCAATGGAGGAATTGAGTTTTTCCAGTAAAACTGGCGCTTCTTTCGAGATGGCGATCGCGGTCTCCTTCACGCCGTTTTCAAACGTGACATTTTCGGCTAATGCCAAGGTATCATTCGCCGTCACATAAGCTTCGGCGACGGGACCTTCCATCACGATCGCATCGATCTTGCGTGATTTTAGATTGGTGATCAAATCAGGCACCCTTTGCAAAGAGGTGACGGTCGAGCCAGTCAATTCTGTATTTGCCAGCTCTTCTTGTGTGGTTTGTCGTTGTGCACCGACAGCTACACCATCAAAATCAGCCGTCGATTGGAAACGATCCGCGTCTTCTGCTCGAACCAGGACGGTCTGTTGGACTTCCATATAGGTGTCAGTGAAATTGACTTCTTTACGGCGCTCATCCGTAGCAGCCATCCCAGAGATGACGACATCGATTTTACCCGTTTTTAGAGCCCCTAACAGCGCGTCGAACCCAAGCTCCTCAATTTTCAGATCGACCCCTAAGTCATCTGCAATTTTTTGGGCAATCGAGATATCGATCCCCACGATTTCATTTTTTCCATCAACATTGGCACGGAATTCATATGGTGCATAATCGGCAGATAAACCCACGACCAATACACCATTTTCTTTGACTTTTTCATAGATTGGATCGGTTTCTTCTGCATGTGCTTGTCCGACAAAGAAAAACGGCAGCAACGCTGTGATGATCCCTAATAAAACAGTACCCTTACTAAACCTTTTCATGTAAACGCCCCTTTAACTTTTTCTGCGCATCTATTAAAAATGCAAATAATAACTAATAAATGTATAAAAATACATATAAGTGATAGAAACTATCATAGCATAACATCAGTTGAAGTCAATAAGTCAGAGAAAAAAAGTCAAAAATTGTTGTAGAGCGTAAAACCATTTATTCAAATTATTTGCAATCCAAGGAAGAAGAAAGTGGAAAAGGAGCAGCAGCCATTTTCTATACCCATCTATTTGAAAGGATGCTTAGAAAATAACGGATAATGAAGAAAGAAAGCAGCTTCGCTTAAACGAGAAACAGAATCTGCAATGACAAAATAAAAAGTTGTCTGAAAAAAAGCGGCAAAAACGAAACATAAGACATTTTTTGGATTTCTTGCGATAATAAAAGAGAAGAGGAGGCGATAGAATGAAGGTCGTATTGATTCGACATGGTGAAAGCGAAGCAAATTTTGAAAATTACTGGACAGGGTGGCTGGATGTTTCTCTGACCGAAAAAGGCCGACAACAAGCTTGGGCTGCGGGGGAACAGATCAAAGCATTGGGGATTTCCTTTGATTTTGCCTTTGCATCTGTGCTGCAGCGAACGATCATCACTTGCGATGCCGTTCTGGAAGCCAGCAATCAGCTTTGGGTTCCTGTGAAAAAAACATGGCGCCTAAATGAACGTCATTATGGCCAATTAGTAGGGGTCAATAAAGATGAGATGGTGGCAAAGTATGGAAAAGAACAGGTGCAAAAATGGCGACGTGGATATGATGAACCGCCTTTATATGTGGAGGAAAATGATTTAGACCGACGCTATGATTCTTTAGACCCTCGCTTGATACCTAAGGGAGAAAATCTGGGGATGGTGGTGGCGCGAGTAGTCCCATTTTGGCAAGACCAGGTGGTTCCGTTACTTAAAGATCATAAGAATATTCTCATTACTGGTCATGGGAACAGCTTGCGGGCGTTAGTCAAATACTTGGAAGACGTGCCAAAAGATGCCATGGATACGATCGATATTCCTAACGCACAGCCGATCATTTATGAGTTTGATAGCCAAGCAAACTTGATTGAACGGGCGTAATAACGAACATTTAAAGAATAAACCACATTTTCGTTTGATGTTACATCGAAAATGTGGTTTTGTTGTGCTATAATAAGAAAAATTTTATGAAAGGCGGGAGGATATGAAAGCCGTATTAACCGTTATTGGAAAAGACAAGGTTGGGATCATTGCTGGTGTTAGCCAGAAATTAGCAGAATTAGAAATCAATATTTTAGATGTGTCCCAAACGATCATGGAAGATTACTTCACGATGATGATGCTTTTAAACATGGATGCCAATCAAGATTTTGATGGTGTTCGTGAGGAGCTTCACCAAATTGGTCGTACATTAGGTGTAAAAATCAGTATTCAAAATCAAGAGATTTTTGATACCATGCACAAATTATAGGAGGCACTATGGAGACAAATCAAATACTTGAAACCATTCGCATGGTGGAAGAAGAAAACTTAGATATTCGTACCATCACAATGGGGATCTCATTATTGGATTGTATTGACGCCGACATTGATCGTACCTGTGAGAAAATTTTTCAAAAAATTACAACAAAAGCGAAAGATCTTGTCAAAGTCGGCGAAGAGATCGAAAGTGAATATGGCATTCCGATCATTAACAAGCGGATTTCGGTTACCCCTGTAGCGATTGTAGTGGCAGCTTGCCAGCCGACACCCGCAGACTGTATCAAAGTTGCGAAGACCTTGGATCGAGCGGCGCAAGAAGTCGGAGTCAATTTCATCGGCGGCTATAGCGCACTAGTAGAAAAAGGCTATCAAGGCGGCGACCTTGCATTGATCGAATCGATTCCAGAAGCCTTGGCTCAAACCAATTTTGTCTGTTCGTCGGTCAATATTGGATCAACGAAAGCTGGGATCAACATGGATGCAGTACGTCTGATGGGAGAAACAGTCAAGAAGACGGCTGAGGCATCAGATATGGGCTGTGCGAAGCTCGTCGTCTTTGCGAATGCAGTGGAAGACAATCCCTTTATGGCGGGGGCTTTTCATGGGGTCGGTGAAGCTGATGTGGAAATCAACGTTGGTGTCAGCGGACCTGGTGTCGTCAAACGTGCCTTGGAAAAAGTCAAAGGCGAGTCCTTTGATGTCGTGGCGGAAACAGTCAAAAAAACAGCTTTCAAGATCACGCGGATGGGGCAATTGGTCGGGCGCGTGGCTTCAGAGCGCTTGGGCGTTCCATTCGGGATCGTCGATCTTTCGCTGGCGCCAACTCCTGCAGTCGGCGATAGTGTGGCATTGATTTTAGAAGAAATGGGTCTAGAATCTGTCGGTACCCACGGAACGACAGCGGCTTTGGCCTTGTTAAATGATGCAGTAAAAAAAGGCGGCGTAATGGCATGTAATCATGTTGGGGGGCTGTCGGGTGCCTTTATCCCCGTTTCTGAAGACGCAGGGATGATCAAGGCTGTAGAAACTGGTTTATTGAATTTAGAAAAACTTGAAGCCATGACGGCGATCTGTTCTGTCGGTTTGGATATGATTGCGATTCCAGGAGATACTTCTGCTGAGACGATCGCCGCAATGATTGCGGATGAAGCAGCGATCGGCGTCATCAACCACAAGACGACAGCTGTCCGAATCATTCCAGCGAAAGACAAAAAAATCGGCGACCGCATTGAATTTGGTGGATTATTAGGGACGGCACCAGTGATGAAAACCAATCCTGCACAGTCTACTGATTTCATTTTACGTGGGGGACGTATTCCCGCTCCGATCCATTCATTCAAAAATTAATTTGTACTCCTTTACTAGGAAAATATGATAAAATGACCTTTAAAAGACCGACCAAAATGCTGTCTTTTAAAGGTTTTTTAGTCATCTAACTATTTTTTTCATGCTTAAGGCGGATGTTTTATCATTTGAAATCGAATACAATGAAAGATAACACGATGAAAAGGGGTGGTAAAATGAAGAAAATCTTCCAACTTGGGATGTTGGTTTTTGTTGGTTTGATGGGATTTTTTATCCTTCAACCATCAATTGCCTTTGGACAGACATTTGTTCGTGATGATGCCGGGGTCCTTTCACAAGAGACGATCAAACAGATCGATGCTTTGAATAAAGAGGGCTTCCAATCATTAACTGGAGCGCCAGAATATGCTGTGATCACGATCCCTTCTTTAGATGGGCAATCGATTGAAGAGCGTAATTTGGAACTGTTCAATGAGTATGGTTTAGGAAATCCAGAGGACAATAATGGACTATTGTTTCTCTTTGCCATTGACGATCGTGAATTTCGTCTGGGTTATGGCGATGGACTATCCTATGTCTTCAGTGAGCTATCGGAAGATGATTTAGTGGATGAAGATGCCAAAGACGCATTACGAGATGAAGATTATGATACAGCGATATTGGCAGCTTCTAATGAAGTCTATCAGCGAATGAAAGAAGCGGATGAAACGATTGGTTTAGGGACGATCTATCAAGATGGCAAGCAAATGTTAGCAGAAAAACAGGCACAAGAAGCAGAAGCCACTAAGCAGATGTGGTTCACTATTGGTAAAATCGTCAGTGGTGTCGTAGCGGCAGCAGCTGCAGGCCTTGTCGGGTTCATCAGTTTTCGCCATCTTAAAACCAAACGGCGTTTTGAAGAGCACCTGCCATTGCCGAAACATCTGTTAGAAGATAGTCACTTCCAACAGAAAGATTTCTTGAAATGGGCTAGCAATAGAAAGAACTATCAGCGTTACCATCAGTATCAGACAGCAAAAGATTGTCAACAAGCATTTACGCAGTATGTGACGAGGACTTATGTGCCAGCGAAATTGACTTCGGTCACTGGATTGTCGACAGCGGATAAACGAGTCATCCAACACGGCTTGACGAATCCAGCAATTGGCGCCTATTTTTCAAACTTGCTGATGAAGAAACAAACCACGGTCAAACATTTCGGTCAGGTGATCCTTACACAACATGACACCTTAAAAACCTATGAAGCCCAATTAGGCAGGGAAGTGTCTGAACGGATGGCAGACTACGATTTGACTGATGCGGTGTTACCCGAAAATCTGCCTTTAGCAGATGCTTATCGAGCAGAAATAGCCAAGCAAGCCAAAGAAGAGATCAGAAGACGCAATGAGCAAGGGCGATACTTAGCTCAACTTGTGACGGAAAAAGCGACCTATCCTGAGATGGTACAAGCCATTCCAAAAGAAGTTTCTAATGTTCTAGCGGAAGTGAAAACAGATGCTTTGTTCCAAGTTGACTTGAAACAGGTTTATCAAAATCACCCAGATTTAGCAAATAAATTATCCTCATTTGATGCTTCTGATCGAGCAGCCGTTTTGAATAATGCTCGCCAAGAGTATGACCCCCATGGTATGAATATGGCGTTGTTCTTTGTAATGATGAATAATCATGTGACCCATCAAGAACAAGTCATTGCCGATACGCAAAGTTCTTCGAATGATTTTGGCGGCTTCAGCGGAGGAAGCAGTAGCGGTGGCGGTGTTTCTGGTAGCTGGTAATTTTTCGTAGTGAGGAACGTTCATTGTTCTGCAATACATTCGCTTGCATGTAGTTTGTGCAAGCGGAAGGATTGTATGGTCAATGGCGTTTTTTCTTGTAGAGGAAATCCCTTGATAAATAAGACAAACCAAACAAAGTGTGGTAAACTTTTTAGAGTTACTGAAAATGAATGGAACTTTCATTCATTTGAAAAAGGGAGAAAACGAGGGATATCATGTACCAATCTTACATATGGGATTTTGACGGAACACTTTACGACAGCTACCCAATCATGTTAAAAGCTTTTATCAAGACATTGAAGGAGTATGGCTTCGATCCAGATCCAGCGGAGATTTATTATATATTGAAAGATTCATCTTCCAAAAAAGTTGCTGAAAAATACAACTTAGATTTTCAAGAGTTCACTAAAGCATTCAAAGCAAATGAAGCGCTGGATGATCGTTTGCCGCTTTCCTTTGCAGGAACCAAAGAAACATTAGAAGCCGTGGTTGCTGCTGGCGGAAAGAACTACATTTTGACCCACCGCGATGTCGTCTCAACGAAAGAACTGTTAGAAAAAGAACAGATGGCAGACCTGATCGTTGAGATCGTTGGCCCAGAAAACAACTTCCCCCGCAAACCGGATCCAACTTCCCTGATTTATCTTGTTGAAAAGTATCAACTAGACAAAGATCAGACTGTCATGATCGGTGATCGCACGATGGATGTTTTTGCAGGACAAGGAGCAGGTGTCAAGACGATATTTTATGATATAGAAGGTCTCTTAAAAGATGTATCTGCCGACCATACCGTCCAATCAATGGCTGAAATACAAGAAATCATTAAGTCTTGAGAAATCAAGGCTTTTTTTGTGCATAGAAAGTAAGTCATTCAGTACTCATGATGAACGGTATAAACGTAGTTCTCATTGATCTTCTAGTCTCGGCACAACAAACCAAAAACAAGTCACACCATTTTTCGACTCAGCACCATATTCGAAAGCATGAGAAGTCAAAATGGTTTTTACGATCGCTAAACCGATGCCGGTTCCTTCTTTATGTCCTGCTTGATGTTGGACGCGTTGGTATCTTTCCCAAATAAGTTCGAGTTGTTCTGGAGGGATATCTTTTCCAGTATTGATGACAGCAACTTTTGTTCCTGCAGATGTATTCGTTAATTTGATTAAGAGTCGTTCATTTTTAGGTGTATGGTTGATGCCGTTGTTTATTAAATTACGCAAAACTTGTTCCATTTTGATGCGATCAAAGAGAGCATTTCCATTCGTACGATCTGCTTCAAAATCGACAGTGATGTCATATTGATTGGCGATCCCTCTTGCGTAAGCAACGACGGAGGAAACGACCTCGTATGTATTCCAGATTTCATTTTTAAGTTGTGTGTAGCCTGCTTGCATGATAGAGAAATCCATGATGTCATCGACCATAGCACTCATGCGGTGGGCTTCGCTGATAATTAGGTCCATATGTTCTTTTCGAAGGCGTTCGTCGCTTCCAGATACATCACGTACCATCTCCCCATAGCCAGTGATCAACGCGAGGGGGGAGCGTAGTTCATGAGAAACATTGGCAATCACTTCTTTGCGCAAGACGTCTACTCGCTGAAGTTCTGTGCTTAAGTCCGCAACCGATTCAGAAAGTGTACCTAATTCATCACTACGGTTAAGTTTGGGTACGGAATAAAGCTCGCCGTTGGTTAAGCGGATGATGGCTTCTTTGATGGTTTTGATCGGGCGAATAAAATGCTGTGCTAAAAAAAAGGAGATCGTTGACGCAAAAATAGTTAATATGATGGTGAATAGAAAGAGTTGCTGTCGATTTAAGCTTTGAAGCGCTTCGATTTGAGTGATCGTATTGGAGAGCAAAAGGGCAGCTGGGCGTTGGAAAAGAGTGGTAGGAACGCCAATAAGAATGGCAGAAGACTTTTCAAAGTCTTCTACAGCACTCAGGCTCTCACCATCAAGGACAGTTGGTGCGTGAGATAACAACCAGTTGTATTCGTTGCTCAACCCATCTATGTTTAATTGTTGGCCATTGTTAAATGCCGCCAGAATTTCGCCATCCGCGTCGACTAAGAAAAGAGTCCCAACGATCGTTTTACTGAGGAAAAGTAATGGCTCTTCTGGTAAATCATCTGGATTTACTGCCATTTCTTCAATAGCGGCAGCTGTTTCCTGAACTGTTTCTAAAAGTGATTCTTTCGTTACATTGATATAATTTGGTTCAAAGAGCAAAATTTGAACAGTCCACAAAAAAGCGATGCCAATGATGACCAGCAGCATATTGGCGGACCAAAGCCGCACGAGTAATTTACTTTTGATGTAAGTAAAACCTAACCGACTAGTCTTCATAATCAAATTTATACCCAACTCCCCATACCGTTTGGATCAACTCACGGTAATCCCCTAGACGCTCTCGCAAGGACTTGATGTGTGTATCCACTGTTCTGGTATCTCCAAAATAATCAAAGCCCCAGACACCTTCTAAAATTGATTCTCGGCTCAAAGCGATATGATTATTTTTCGTCAAATAGACCAGCAGATCGAATTCTTTTGGCGTAAGCGGCAGAGGATTCCCATTGATCGTTACAGTATGAGAAAAAACATTGACTTCGAGATCACCAAAAACGATCTTTTCGAACTGAAACTGACTGCTTCGTTTCAACACAGCTTTGATGCGAGCCATCAGCTCTTTAGGGCTAAATGGCTTGGCAATATAATCATCGGCACCAAGATTGAAGCCAAAGAGTTTGTCATACTCTTCCTTTCGAGCGGTAATCATAATGACTGGCGTGTTACAGCTGCCTCTGATTTCCGAAAGCGTCTGAAAGCCATCTTTTCCCGGCATCATGACATCTAGGAGGATCAAATCGAATGAATGATTGGTTAATTTTTCCAAAGTTTCTTTTCCATCCGCTGCCTCAAAACATAGATACCCTTCGATCTCCGCATAAGTTTTCACTAAGGCACGCATATGAGTATCATCATCAACGATCAATATTTTTTGCAAATTTATTCACATCCTTAAAAATAATTTATATTTTTTAAAGTATATCACAGCATAATCGCTGATTTAATAGGAAAATGACTCTTTGAAAAATAATTGTTCTTTCCCTCACAAGATCATCACAAATACCCAATACTATAGAGGTATATTCAATCGAAAGGAGCGCTTTGGCGATGTATGACTATCATATGGTCAGAAAGAAAAAAGCAAAGAAAAATCGTAAGCTAGTCGGTCATTGGTTATACATAATCAGTCTTGCGCTTTTTATGGGGTTTTCTGCACGTTTGATTTACATTGTTCAAGTCGGCGTGATTGCAGGCGTCTCTTTGTCTGAAAGAATAGAAAATTTGTATTATAGTTCAAGATCGATCGAAACAAGTCGAGGGGCGATTTTTGATCGGCAGGGGACAGTGATCGCACAAGATATTCTTTCCTATACTGTTCGAGCGGTTCTTTCTGAAGATTACATTGACAATGGACGACCCATGTATCTAGACAGAGCGCGCTTTGAGGAGACCGCAACGATTCTTTTGGAGTATTTACCTATTTCTAACGAGCAAGTTTTGTCAATCTTGTCAGATGGTGCGAATCAAACAGATCCGCCTGTCTTTCAAGTGGAATTTGGCAATGTTGGCAGTGGTCTAAGTGTGACTACTCGAAATCAAATCGAAGCGGCGTTTGATGCAGCTGGAATCAACGGTATCTATTTCGATGCTCGTTCAAGTCGCAGTTATCCGAATGGTATCTTTTCTTCACATTTGATAGGGACAACGTCAGATGATGAAGAGATTCGAGTCGGTGTTTCTGGATTAGAATATGTACTGAACGACTTTTTGAAGAATCAAAATGGGCGAGAGTCCTTTCAAGTCAATGCTTCAGGGAATCCTGTTCCCGCAACCAATCAAACCGTAGAAGAAGGAGTAGATGGGAATGATGTTTGGACGACATTAGATGCTCATCTGCAGTTATTCACTGAATCAGTGATGGATGAAGTTATGGAACAAACACGACCAGAAAATCTAACGGCTTTATTGATGGATGCGAAAACTGGGGAGATTTTAACGATGGCTCAAAGACCTAGTTTTCATCCAGAGACCCAAGAAGGAATTGCGGATGAACACTTTATTTGGCGTAATCTTTTTACGGAAGAGATGTATGAACCTGGTTCGACCTTGAAGCTGGCAACCGTTGCGGCCGCTATTGATGAAGGCGTTTTTGATCCGACGGAACGCTACAATCCTGTGAGTATGCAGATTGAAGATCGAGTCATCAATGACCACGACTCAGGAGCAAATGGTGAGTTGACGATGCGGCAAGCGTTAGCTTGGTCAAGCAACACTGGGATGGTTCGACTTCAGCAACGGATCGGTTTTGATCATTGGGCACAGTATTTAACTGATTTTGGACTAGGGAAAGTTACAGGAAGTGAGCTTCCTGGGGAAGTGCCTGGGATCTTACCTTCAAGAAATCGGGTGGATTATGCCATGAGTTCCTATGGCCATGCGATCGGCGTCAATCAGATGCAGATGATGCAGCTATTTAGTGCATTTGCCAATGGTGGCGAGATGATACGTCCGCAATTGATTCGGCGAGTAGGGGAAGAGACCCAAGTTTTTCCAGAAGTCGTTTCCCAGCCTATTTCACAAGCAGCAGCTGATGCTGTTTTAGAATACATGACCGATGTAGTGACGGATGAACGTTATGGCACCGCTTATGATGTATACCAACTGACGAACCATGAGATTTCTGTCAAAACTGGGACTGCTCAGATCGCCAATGAGAATGGTCAAGGCTACATGACGGGAGAGTTTGATTATATTTATTCGGCGGTCTCCATCTACCCAACCGATGATCCACAGTTTATTCTTTACCTCACTATCAAGCGACCAGAAGAATACGATCGACATACATTAGCTAAAATCGCCAATCCCTTGATGGAGCGTTCGATGGCGCTGCAAAGTTTTCGTGAGTAAAAAAAGTTTCTTAACAGGAGCTTAAAAAGACCTAGATCATCTAAGAAATTTCATACTACAGCTGGTCAACTTCCCACAGGAATGATAGTCTTTAGAAAAGACAAGAAGGGTGCATCAGCGATCCAATCTAGGGATGAATGAATGGATAAACGATCGTGCTAAAGTTAACACATAAAGATTCATTGACGGAGGTGTCATATGAAAAAAATTAAATTTTTAATCAAAAGCATTTTTCTCATCGGGCTTCTTTATTTTGCAAGCCAGATGATCACATGGCAAGACGGGCGCTTGGCATTTCGTGATGCCCGACTCAACGAGATCACTCAATCTCTCTCGTCCCAATTTTCTCTTTCACAAGACACTTCAGCAAGGCCAGCGGCAGAAACGCCTGCCCAGACATATTTATATAATGAATCACGACAAGTGATCGAAGAAACCTTTGGGGAAGCGATCAATGAATCAGCGAATCGGTATGGACTGAACTGGACTTCCTATCACGATGATTTTCGTAACTTCATGATGGTGATGTACGATGAACATGATATTGCGCAAGGGATCTATACGAATCAAGATACGATTCTTATCGATGACACGCTAGGTATCGGGTCTTCAAAAGCAAATGTTCGTAATCAGATGGGGACGCGTCAAGAAAGTCTACAACGAGGATCACGACGGTATCGCATCGATTCGGATGCCGACTATGATCTGTTCTTGCAAGACGATCAATTGATTACTTTTTTCTATGATGTTCATGCCGAAGATACAGTGACTGCGATCCAAATCATCAATCGCTCCCTAGAAACACGCCATGCGAATGATTTTCGCCAAAATCAAACCGCCATTTTAAGCGGTTTACGAACACAGTTATTTGAATTAACGAATGCCACCCGAGTGAAATTTGGTTTGTCACCCCTTGGTTTCAGCGAAGCAACCAGTGAGACTGCCGTGAAGCATAGCCAAGACATGGCAGAACATCGATACTTTGACCATATCGGGTTAGATGGATCGACTCCATCTGATCGGATGCAAGAAGACGGGATCAGCTTCACTGCTGCAGGGGAGAATTTGGCATTTGGCCAGGCCAGCAGTATTTACGCCCATCAAGGTTTAATGAATTCAGAGGGACATCGTGCAACGATTCTAAACGATGAGTATCAATTTCTCGGGATCGGTATTGCGATCGATACCAGCGAACAGCCATATTATACAACGTTGTATCACCGAGGATCTGCGTCGTAAATTCCTGAATTGCGTGAAACTGATTAGTTAAAAAACTCTGCTCATTTGAGATTGCTGCGTTAGCAGCATCAAGTGAGCAGTGTTTTTTGTCGATAAAATGGTGTGCAGCAGTATTGTTTAGTTTTGACGGTAGGCATGAGGAGAGCACTGATACTTCTTTTGAAACAGCTTATAGAAGAATGAGACATTTTTATAGCCGACTTGGTGTGCGATTTGTTCCACAGGTAGGGAAGAGTTTCTCAACAATAAACTGGCTTGATTGAGTTTTAATTCTTGAAGGATCGTCACAAAGGATCGACCAAGCTGCTGACTGATACGGCGACTCAAATAGCTCGGGTTGTATCCAAATGTCTCCGCAACCGAAGCTAGTGTGCAAGTAGCGAAATGTTTCTCCAGATAGTCCAACACTTCTCCGAGGTACAATTGGTCACTGTTTTGCGACTCGATCCGTTGTTTTTCTTGGAAATTACGAACAAGTTCGGAAAAAATAATGATCATATAGGAATGGATGACCTCATGAGAACCGAAGGAGGGATTGAAGAACTGGGCCAAGACCCCGAAAATCGCATCAATCAAATAGTCGTTGTTACTCGTTTCAAACACTAAGTATTGATTGTGCTTTTGGCTTTCAGATAACGCATTGATGGCAAAATCGGCGATCATGCTATTGGAGGCCAACCGACTGAGCATCTGGGTGGAAAAGTACTCTTTGCTGATCAAAAAGTTAATAACAATGTCGTCTTGATTTGTTTCGATAATTTGGTGGATCACCCCAGTATCTAGTAAGCAAAAGTCACCTGCCTTTAGGATCACTTTTTTCTCATTGATCATGATCGTGACTGTTCCAGAAAAAACATAATTCATTTCGATAAAATCATGCTGATGTAGTGGCGTAGAAGAAAAGCGTGCATGTTTTAAAATCAAGAGCTGGCTTGTCTTAAGAAATCCGCTATCCTGCGGTCGTTTTCGTATGAGACGAGAAAGGTGTTTTTCGAAGGTATATTGGTAAATTGGCTCATTTTTCTCAGTGTAGACTTTCTTGAAATCCTCATAATTGTATGGAAGGGTTTGCGTCTTTTTAAGGGCTATTTCTTCAGTAGTCGTCAATTGTTGTAACTGCTGCAGAATGTTTTGTTTATCCATCGCTTTCTCCTTAGGTAAAAAATAGTCAATGAAATAGTAGAGTATCGTCATTGAAGACAGGTAGAGATAGTATATAATACTTGTATGGTAGCGTTATCAATTATCATAATCCGGATGATAATAATAGTCAATAGTACCAGCAAATTCGAAAGAAATGGGGAATCACCATGAACCACGACAAACCATCATTAGGGGATAAGATCCAAAGTACCCTTGGTCCATTTGCAAGTAAAGTCAATGGGAATATTTATATTACTTCAGTTAGGGATGCAATGTTAGCTTACATGCCATTCACCTTTATTGCGTCGATCTTTTTGATTATTGCTTTTTTTCCGATCCAACAAGTGACCGATTTTATTACTATTGTGTTGCGAACAGAAGATGCTAGTGTCTGGCAAGAGAAATTGCTCTATGTCAACAATGCCACACTCGCAATCGGTGGTTTGCTAGTTGTCATTTCCCTCGCAAAATCACTGGCAGAAAAACTTGAAACAAATGTTTTGCAATGTGTCTTAACTGCTTTTGTTTCCTTTTTACTATTAACACCGTTGGATGCAATGGAAGCAGGGACTTTTTTAGATATCACCCGCGTTAGCGCGCAATCGATGTTTTTAGCGATTATTGTCGGTATTTTTAGTACAGTTCTTTATAAAAAAATTGAGGGCAAAGGAATCAAAATCAAAATGCCAGCAGCGGTACCACCAGCTGTTTCTGGTCCATTCGAATCGGTGATTCCATCTTTTCTTGTCATCACGACGATTTGGGTCATCCGACTCATCATCGAAGCCTTATTTAACAGTGATGCCATGACGTTGATCAATGGGACCCTTGGGATTCCATTAACTATGTTAGGTGGCTCCCTAGTTGGAATGGTCGTTGTGAAAATTTTCGAGCAATTCTTGTGGTTTTTTGGCCTTCATGGAACTTCGATCATTCAAGCAGTGATGGACCCAATCCATCAAGTCCTTGAAGATCAAAATCGTGTGGCATCAGTGGCGGGAGAGATTCCAACGAATATTATCAGTATGAGCTTTCGGAATCATTTTGCCTCGATTGGGGTCGTCGGTGCGATCATTGCTATTTTGATCGTAGCAAAAAGCAAACAGTACAAAGAGGTTGGAAAAATTGCTAGTGTTCCTTATATTTTCAATATCGGTGAACCAGCGTTGTTCGGGATACCGTTAATGTTGAATTTCAGTTTTCTCATTCCCTTTGTTTTTGCGAATGCCGTCACAACGATCGTCGCTTACTTTGCCTTTTATTTCGGGTTAGTCCCGATCCCAACAGGGCTTGCACAAATTCCTTGGACGACTCCGCCGATCATTAGCGGCTATTTTGTCACTGGTAGTATCATGGGCGCATTGTTACAAATCGTCTTGATCGTGATCGCAACGATGATTTGGTTGCCATTTATCAAAGTTGCTGATAAGCAAATCTGTATTGAAGAAGCACAATAACCCACGAAAGGAGCAGCGTATGAAAGAAACGATAACCATCAACGGGAAGACAAAGCCATTAACAGTGGATTTAAATGATCCGGTCCTTATTGAGTGGTCAATGACCAATCACCAAGGCTATCGATTGCAACTCTTCAATGAACAGCAGCAAGCAGTGTATGACGTTTCCAACATAGCCGCTTCTGAGAATAAACTGGCGGTCCATTTACCACAGCATCCACAGCGAAAAAAATATCAAGTCAAATTGACAGCAGGAGCAGGAAACGATGTCACCATTTACAGCAGTGTGTTTTTCACGATAGAAAAGCGTGAGCAACCTAAAGAAACCATGGGCAAGTGGATCACTCGCTTAGATGATCCAATTAAAAAAGAACGGTTTTATTTTTCAGAAGAGAAAAATAGCTGCTTGTCCCGCTCCTTCACACTGGAAAAGTGTCCTTCCTATGCAGTGATCGATTGCTGCGGGCTTGGTTTTTATCGCTTGTCTGTTAATGGAAAAACGGTATCAGATGTTTATTTAAACAGTGATGTAACGAACTATGATCGAGTCGTCTATTATGATACTTATGAATTAACTGATTTTTTACAGGAGGGAGACAATCGGATCGAAGTTGAACTTGCGAATGGCTGGTACAACCCTGCTCCGATTGAAATTTTAGGTCGGTATAACATCCGCAAACAACTAGCGATCGGTAAACCCTGTTTCTGGGGGGAGCTTCAGTTAAATGACGGGGGAGAGAATCGCTACATTTACTCAGACAATCAGTGGCAAAGTAGTTTTGGGCCTTATTTGCAAAACAATCTTTATATAGGAGAAATCGTTACCGATGTACCTGATCCTCGACCAGAAGGAAAAACGGTACAAATTGCTGGTCCCGCGGGACGTTTTAAGCCAAGCTTTATTCCTAAAATCAAGCGCACACAATCGATCGTTCCCCAAAAAATGACCGAAACTGCAGCGGGACTGCTTATTGACTTCGGTCAAATCATCAGCGGTCAATTTGCTTGTACACTTGAGAAAGATTTCATTGGTCAGATCAGAATCAGCTATGCAGAAACATTAGATGAGCAAGGCAACCCAGATTATACGTCTACGATCAGTGGAACTTATGGCGTCTACGATCCCTATGAAGGGAAGCAGCCAGATGATCCCATCGTTCAACGAGACATCATTGAGAAAACGGCAGCGAGGACGTTCGTTTTTGAAAACCGCTACACGTATCATTCCTTTCGCTATGCGTTGATCGAGACGAAACCTGCTAACAACCTTCAAGCGATTGTGGGCGCAATCAAAGCCTATCGCCTGCATACGGATGTGAAATCGTTGGTAACCCTTGAAACCTCCGATCCCTTCTTGAATCAGTTATGGGCGGTTGGCCAAGCCACGCGGTTGAACAACATCCACTCGTATTTTGAGGACTGCACCCGTGAGCGGTTCGGATATGGCGGAGACATCGTCGCTTTATTGCCAACACAGATGGCAGATCTGGCGATTGAGCCGTTGTTGGAAAAAGTGTTGTGGGATTTTGCCAACGACCAACGACCGGATGGTGCAATGACTGCAACTGCGCCATTTGTAGGAATCATGACAAATGGTCCATCAAATGGTGGTGGTGCGTTAGGGTGGCAATTGGTAGTTCCAGAGCTTGCTTTGGCATTGGTGAAGACCTATGGGAAACAAGCAGTGGTTGCCAAGCTGCGTCCACACTTGGAACGGCATCTCAACTATTTACTCGCTTTTGATTTTGATTATATCGCCCAGTGCTGCCTCGGTGATTGGGGAGCAATTGATGAAACTCAGCAAAACGGGGTCATTACTTCGCCAGATCAGTCCTTTTGCTCTGCCTGCATGTATCTGCTTTTACTACAGCGTTACCAAGAATTGATCGACTTGAGGATCATTGGTAACGAGGACTATTGTCAGCGAGTGACAGCAGCGATCCAGTATACGACACAGCAAATCAAACAGCAGTTTTCTAAAGGAAATGAGCAATACGGTGCGGATACCTTGTCTAGCATGATCTTTGCAATGAAAACAGGACTCAGTGAGAAAAAACAAATCTTGCCAAAATTAGTACAAAGGATCAAGCAGCAAGAGGGTATTTTCTCTTTCGGCATCTTCGGGATGGCATGGAGTTATCAGTTGCTGGCTGAAGCTGGCTATAATGATATTATTTTTGATTGGTTAACGAGGAAATCTGCACCTAGTTATGCAGCAATGTTGGCAAGCGGAAACGGCACTTTGATGGAACATTTTCCAACGCCGCAACATTCAGCCACTTACGAGGGTTCGTTGAATCATGCCATGTTTGCTTCTTATGGGTATTGGTTTGTCCGTCATTTATTAGGCATTCAGATGACAAGCGCTGGGATACTGATACAACCAGCCTTCGATGTACCTGTAGCCCATGTCAAAGGCTCCTTACAAAGTACGTTTGGATTAGTAACTTTAAGCTGGGAAAAGACTGATCGTACCGTTCGCTTAACGGTGGAGTTGCCACGAACATGTGGTTATGAAATCAGTCAGATGAAAGGTTTTAGAAAAGCCAGCGAGAAAATAGAGGATGAGGGGAGCCAAAAGAAAGTTACCTGTCACTATACGATTACTTCTTAGCTAGTGAAAAAGTCGACACGTGGAAAGTGTTGACTTTTTTTCTGTCCTTGATTACTTTTTGCGTATTTCATCTATGAGGTGGTGAAAATGGATCAATGGAAGCTGCTCAAAGACTATTGGCGATTTGCAGTTGGTGGTGCTGTTTTGATGGTTTTGCTGATCATCTGGTTTGTACCGTTCTCGCAAAACAAAGAAACAAACTGGCAATCAATGGCAGATGCAGCAGGTCAATCGTCTGAAATGGGGGAAGGTGGAACCCTTCAAGAAGATGGTCTTCACGATGAAGAGTATGAGATCGTTATCGATGTCAAAGGAGAAGTGCACCAACCGGGCATTTATCGTTTAAAATCAGGTGCGCGGATGTATGAATTGATCGAACAAGCAGGTGGTCTGACAGAAGAGGCGTTAGAAACAGCCATAAACTTAGCAAAGGTGCTGCAAGATCAACAGATGGTGATCGTCCCGCATAAAGAGGATCAAGCGTTTACGGAGATGAATGCTTCAGGAGTAGGTGGCAGTCAGACAGCAGTGACACAAATCAATCTGAATCAAGCCAATGCGCAGCAACTGCAAGAACTGCCAGGTGTGGGTGCCAAAAAAGCAGAAGCAATCATCGCTTACCGCGAAGAATATGGCTTTTTTAAACAGATTGATGACCTAAAAAAGATCACAGGCATCGGAGAGAAGACCTTTGAGTCCTTGAAAGAGATGATTACAGTGACGGACTGAACCAAATAAAAGTAAGAAATACTAAGAAATGACGGTTGAAAATTCAAGAAATTCGATTAGAATAGAACTAATCAATCGCAAAGGAGCAAATGAATGAGCAATACGAGAATCCCTTGGGACCAGTATTTTATGGCGCAAGCTGTTTTACTTTCTTTACGCAGTACGTGTTCCCGACTTGAAGTCGGCGCTACATTAGTCAAAGATCGCCGAATCATCGCTGGAGGCTACAATGGGTCAGTCAGTGGCGATGTACACTGCATCGACGATGGCTGTTATGTTGTCGATGACCATTGTATTCGGACGATTCATGCAGAAATGAATGCCTTATTGCAATGTGCAAAATTAGGGGTGTCAACAGACAATGCGGAAATCTATGTGACGCATTTCCCTTGCCTTCCCTGTACGAAAGCAATTTTGCAAGCAGGGGTCAAAACGATCCATTATTTGAATGACTATCGTAACAATCAGTATGCAATGGAATTGATTCAACAAGTAGGTGCTTCCGTCCACCAAGTTGAACTTGATCCGGTGTATTTTGAAAAACTTTCATTTGGTGTGCTGAATGATGCACAACCAACAAAAGAGAACTGATTCATTTTTATTTCTTAGTATTATTTTTGCTTGTTCGGTGACTGCTTACTATGTGCAGTCCATCTTACTGGGACTCATTGCACTTTATTATTTTGGGATGCTTGTCTTAAGACGACAAGCATTTTTGTGCATGATTTGTTTTGTCGGACTGTTGCTGTTAAGTGTCCGCGTCTGTCTTTCTCGGACTGGAAACATACAAGAAGGTGAGTATGAAGGGGTAGTCAATGTGTTGCCAGACACGATCAAAATCAATGGCGATCTGCTTACGTTTGAAGCAAAATCTTCCACAGGTAAAGTGATTGGTCGTTACACGATTTCTTCAGAGACTGAAAAACAGCAATGGCAGGATCGATCCGATTGGGGAAGAAAGCTGCTGGTGAAAGGATTTTTCTCTCTTCCTGAAAAACCACGAAACCGCCACGGGTTTGACTATTCTGCCTATCTAGCCAGTCGATCAATAATTGGCACAGTCCATATCGAGCAAGTTGTAGGAATGGAAGCAGCAGACTCAGGCTTTTCGCTTGCAAAAATTCGAGCAGAGGTTATTTCTTCTGTGCAACGAATCTTTCCTGAACGCTCAGCAGCCTATATCAATGCGTTGCTCTTTGGTTTTAAAGACCATGACTTTCAAGAAGTACGTCAAATGTATCGTGCTAGTGGCTTATTGCATTTCTTTACGATCTCAGGAATGCATGTCGTCTTATTTTTCAAGTGGTTTCGCGGATGCTTCTGCCGATTGGGGTTTACGCAAAAAGAAATGCTGTTGCCAATGGGGGTCTTTTTCTTGGTCGTAATTGGGATTTGTGGCGGCGGCATTAGTGTCTGGCGTGCTGTCTTGGCATTGTCGGTTACTCAAGTGACCACTCTTTATCAACAACGGCTATCCGCAAGTGATCATTATGGGATCGTCTTAACGGCTCTTTTATTCGTTGATCCCAAAGTATTGCTTCAAACATCGGGGCAACTAAGTCTTTTGATGACCTTCCTGATAGTGATGCAGCGACCGATCAAATTGACGTGGTTTTGGCGCAGTCAGTTCCTCACGGTGTTGGCTGCGCCTGTCATTGTCTCGCTCTTTTATGAATTTCCATTATTTGGGGGCTTTTTGACGTTTGTCTTTTTACCGTTTTTTCAATTGGTTTTGCTGCCAGCCTGTTTCTTAATGTTCATTGCTGGGACGCTTTTCCCAACAATCAGTGGGCTGATTGCCCTTTTTGAAGAGCTTTTATTACTTATGGAAGTTGCCGTGGGCGCTGTAGGAGGCGTATCGATAACGGTGGGTGCCCTTCCTGCAGGATTGGCAGCTAGTTGTTGTTTGCTTGGCCTGCTCTGTTACCAAAAGAAACGGTGGCTGTTGGTGATCTGTTTTTCGCTTGTTGTACCAATCGTCTTTCAACAGAATCACGTTTTACCCACCATTAGTTATGTCGACGTTGGTCAAGGCGATAGTATCGTTTTACAGGCAGAAAAAAATCGCGAAGTTTATGTGATCGATACTGGAGGTTCTCTATCTTTTCCGAAAGAAAACTGGCAAGAGCGCAAACGACAAGCTGCCGCGGAATCTACATTGATTCCTTTTTTGAAAGGGGAGGGAGTCAGGAAGATTACTGGTTTGTTTCTAACTCACGGGGACACGGACCATATGGGAGATGCGCTAGCATTGATGAAGGCGATCCCTGTTGAAACGTTATATCTTGTACCAGGAAGTGAACAAGATCACCGCATCGCCAAGCTTTTAAACGAACTGCCTAATCAGACAAGCGTTGTTTGGACGACGGTTGGCCAAGTGGTGGGTGATTTCCTTCAGTTGCAAGTATTGGCACCAGAATCAGGTGCAGGACAAAACGAAGATTCGATGGTGATTAAAACCAAGGTAGGGGATAAAACATTTTTGTTTACTGGCGATCTCGAACAAGCAGGGGAAAAAAAGTTGATTCATGATTATCCGAATTTAAAAGTTGATGTTTTGAAACTAGGGCATCATGGCAGTCGCACCTCGACGGCACCTGAGTTTGTTGCGGCAATCGATCCCCAATTCGGGATCGTTTCAAGTGGACGGAACAATCGGTACGGGCATCCTCATGAAGAGGTGCTTGAAACATTGGCAAATCAGACCGTTTTGCGAACCGATCAGCAGGGCATGATCCAATTTATTTGGTCTGAAAAACAACAATCATTTTTGATAAAAACGCTGCTAGACTATCCGATTGACTAATGGTAGGATAAGAATGAAAGCGGGGGGAACGATGGAATTACAAAAAGCGTTGCAAGCAATTCGAACCAAGGAGTTGCAATCGATTTATCTGGTCATCGGCAGTGAAATGTTTTTACAAGAGCAAGTTCGCACGGCCTTTTTGGAGCGTTTTTCCGTTGGGAAAGATGATCTGAATTTTGCTTCCTTTGACATGGAGAAAGATCCCCTTGATATGGTGATCCAAGAAGCCCAATCGTTGCCTTTTTTTGGCGATCAGCGATTACTGTTCGTTGAGCGGCCATTTTTCTTAACGGCTGACAAAAAGAGCAATGCACCTGAGCATGACCTAGATGATTTTTTGAATTATATCAAAGACCCATTGGAATCATCGGTAATGGTGATTTTTGCAGATGTCGATAAATTAGATGAACGGAAAAAAATTACTAAGCAGTTGAAGAAAGCCGCAGTTGTGATTGATGTCGCACCTATGAAAGAAGCCGACGTGCGTCAGTATCTCCAACAGTCGTTGGCCAATGATGGCATCGAAATGAGCCGAGAGGCGTTTGATTTGTTTTTACGGTTAACGGATCTGCACCTATCAAAAGCGATGCAGGAGTTACAGAAACTACGGCTGTATGCAGGAAATGGCAATAAAATTACGAAAGAGATCGTCTTGCAGTTGATCCCTAAGACGTTGGAACACAATGTCTTTGAATTAACCAGCGATGTCTTAAAGGGGAACGTATCGGATGCGTTGCGCTTGTATGACGATCTATTATTGCAAGGGGAAGAGACGATCAAGATCAATGCTATCTTGATCAGCCAAGTCCGTCTGCTGTTACAGGCGGCGATTTTGATGAAAATTGGCTACCAGCAAGCCAATATCGCAGAAACGTTGGGGATTCATCCGTACCGAGTGAAGTTAGCGATGCAGCAAGCTCGGGGGTTTGGAGAAAAGCAATTAGCGGCACTATATAGTGAATTGATCGAAAATGATTACTTAGTGAAAAGTGGTCAGATGGACAAAGAGTATTTGTTCCAGCTATTTGTTTTAAAACATGGCAAACAGTAAGACAAAAAGAAAGGCGCAGCAATCGATGATTGCTGCGCCTTTCTTAATTTGCTTATTTTGCAATTTTTTTACTTAAACGAGATTTGTCGCGACTAGCTTTGTTCTTGTGGATCAATCCTTTAGTCTCAGCCATATCGATTGCTTTAACAGCATCTTTATATAACGCATCTACGTTATCAGCACCAGCTTCAACAGCTTGATCAAATTTTTTGATTGCTGTACGCATTGTGCTTACTTGAGATGAATTCTTAGCATTAGCCGCTTCGCTTGTGCGAACACGTTTGATTGCAGATTCAATGTTTGGCATGTATTTCACCTCCGAAAAAAAAGTTCAATTACGTTTAGAAAACGTATAAATCAACACTAGTCATTATACCTAATGCCAAGAGTGATTGCAATAAAAGTTGTAAAGAAATTTTACTTAACACAAAAATTTGTTTTTTGGCCGTGCTATTTTTTGCTTTATGGATTTTAAAAATGCTTCTTTACACATTTTTTACTGAATAGTTATAAAAAGTTTACACAGAAACAGCTTTCTATGCTATGATTACTTCGGAATTTTTAAATGGGGGAATCTATGTGAATATCGCTTTGTTTCTAACGATTGTGTTGTCATTAGGGGTGATTTTCGTCAACGGCTGGACGGATGCGCCGAATGCTATTGCAACCGCTGTCTCCACGAGAGTCTTACGCCCGAATATCGCCATTGGCATGGCAGTCGTCATGAATTTCTTAGGTGTGCTAGTGATGACGTATTTTAATGCACAAGTTGCAGAAACCATCAGCAACATTGTGACTTTTGATTCAGGCGGGAGTTTTCGAGTCTCACAGATCGCATTGGCCGCTGCCTTGTTTTCAATTGTTGTTTGGACGGTCGCAGCTTGGTATTTTGGGATCCCAACCAGTGAATCCCACGCGTTGATCGCAGGACTGACTGGTGCAGCCATGGCCCTTGGTGGGTTACATGCAGTCAATGGCGAGGAGTGGCTGAAAGTTTTGATCGGTCTTGTCGTTTCTACGTTGATGGGTTTCATTGGTGGCTTTCTGATCACGAAACTGATCGTATGGCTCTTTCGCGATACCCAACGGCGAAAAGCCAACAAAATTTTTACAGTTGGTCAAGCCATTGCGGCTGGTGCCAATGCGTTCTTACATGGTGCACAAGATGGCCAAAAATTTATGGGTGTCTTCATGTTAGGGCTTTTCTACAACAATCTTGCTGAAAAGACCGGCAATGGCTTTTCGATCCCACTCTGGGTGATGGTTCTTTGTTCCTTGACCATGGGGATCGGTACTTCTGTCGGTGGGATGAAAATCATCAAATCAGTAGGGATGGATATGGTAAAACTGGAAAAATACCAGGGCTTTTCTGCAGATGTTACCGCTGCGATCTGTTTGTTCTTGTCTTCCGTATTTGGTATCCCAGTTTCAACGACCCATACAAAAACGACTGCCATCATGGGGGTAGGGGCTTCTCGACGTTTTTCTAGCGTTGATTGGCGCATCGTGAAAGAAATGATCTATGCTTGGATTTTAACGTTTCCTGGTTGTGGGTTGATTGCGTTTCTAATGGTGAAAATTTTATTGCTAATTTTGTGAGGAGAGAAAGTAATGGCACGAAAAAAAGGATTTGATTATTTTGCGGCAATGGAGCAGTTGGCAACAAATGGCCATCTAGCTGCGAAACGTTTTTCGCTGTTGATCAATGATTACTCTGAAACAGCGTTAAGTGAAGCGGCAGCTGAGATTCATGGATTAGAAAAGGAAGGCGATCAGGTGATCGCTGAGCTAACGAATGAGTTGTACGACTCATTTATCACACCGATCGATCGCGAAGACATCCTGGTCATCTCTGAGCGCTTAGATGATATTTTGGATGGCATTATGGGATTGACTTATTTATTTGAGAATTTGGTCATTACGAAGATCCGCCCCGAGACGAACTTATTTGCTGAAATGATCGTTCAAGCGACACAGGGGGTCGAAACAGCATTAAAAGAGTTTCCGAAGTTCAAAAATTCAAAAACATTGCGTCAAATGATCAACGATGTAAATACGATTGAATCAGAAGCAGATCTTTTGTATTCAAAAATGAAAAAAGCGTTGTTTACGGATGAAAAAGAAGTGCTGGAAATCATTAAATGGAAAGATATTTATGATCGCTTTGAATCGATTATCAACGACACCGAAAGTGCGGTTGATATCATTGATGGTATGGTGATCAAAAACACGTGAGGAACTAGAGAGCATTCAAACGAAAAAAAAGAGCAACTATTGCGGCAGTTATCTGCCCAAGAGTTGCTCTTTTTGCTTATAATTGGATCAGCCAATAGCCGATCAAAATGATTCCTAAAACGATGCGATACCATCCAAATACGGTAAAATCATTCCGTTTGATGTAGTTCATCAAGAAACGGATCGCGATGATCGAAACGATGAATGACACGATGGTTCCTGTCAATAAGATGACGGTTCCTTGGAAATCAAAGGCATTGCCATCTTTCAAAAACTTGAAGATTTTCCAGGCACTGGCACCAAACATGGTGGGAATACCTAAGAAAAATGAAAATTCAGCAGCAACATAACGAGAAGCGCCGATCATGATAGCACCTAAGATAGTAGCACCAGAACGAGAAGTTCCTGGGATCAATGCCAATACTTGGAACATTCCTACGATCAATGCCGCTTTGTAGGTGAACTTGTTCAAATCGGTACATTTTGGTGCTTTATTTTTGTTGCGTTTTTCTACCACGATAAAGCCGATCCCATAAACGATCAAGACGATCGAAACGGAGAAAAAGTTGTAGAAGTGCGCATCTAACCAATCATCTAACGGTAATCCGATAATAACCGATGGCAAGACCGCCACGACGACTTTAAACCATAACGTCCATGTATCTTTTTTCTCTAACTCATTTTTCTGCGGTGAAAAAGGGTTTAGTTTATGGAAATATAAGTAGACGACTGCTAAAATCGCACCCAGTTGTATGACAACATTGAACATCGTCATAAACTCGGGAGTTACATTCAATCCGATAAATTCGTCGGCTAGAATCAAGTGACCCGTGCTGCTGATTGGCAGCCATTCCGTGATCCCTTCAATGATCCCAAATAAAATCGCTTTTATGAAATTTGTAAAAAACATTGGTTCAGTCCTTTCTATGACAAAATACAACTCTTAGTATACCGTTTCCTGATTCGAATACCAATCTTTTTCCTAAAAAAAGGGGGCAGTTTTTAAAACAAAAACTGCTCCTTTCTTAAAGAAATTGATCAACTGCCAAAGGTTTCTCTTAGGATAAAAGTTCTTGAGAGAGTGCTAAGCCTTTTTTGATGTAATCGGTATTGCCCACTTCAGCAATCGTAAAGCTGCCATCTTCGTAGATCAGTCGAGTGACCGAGCCATTTTCAATATCCATGCGAACATTGTTCTCATCATTGATCAGATGCAAAAGAAAAGCGATCGTTAAGCCGTGAGACACAACTAGCGCATTGCCGCCGCCTTTTTTCTCAACGCGGTAGGCGATATCTTCAAACCCTGTTTTGACACGTTCGGTCAACACATCAAAGGTTTCCGCCCAATTGGCTGTATCTGCGTGGTAGATCGCATTGGCGATCGCCTCAAACGAGACATGATTGGCAATCATATCATCGTAATCAGGAAAGTCAAGAATCCGTGGCAGAACGCCCCACATTTCTGCATCATAGGCACCTTCAAGTGAGCCAAAGCACCATTCACGAATCCGTTTGTCGATATGATAAGGGATCTCTGGTCCTCTGACATGTTCACCCAGTATCAGACGCATCGTTTCGATCGCGCGGCCGCTGTCACTGGATACTGCTTCCACAAAATCCACATCTCGTAACCCGAGTCCTAAATAATGGATGCCTTGTTCACCAGTACGAGTCAATGGGGTGTCGCACCAGCCTTGCACACGCTGCAATGTGTTGAACATGGTTTTCCCGTGACGCACGACATACAATTCCGTTTTTGCCATAAGTAGTAATTCCTCCTTTGGTTCGTAATTCGTTTATGCGTTAAAAAACGGATTGGTCCGTTTCTCAATCTCGATTGTTGTTGGTTCCCCGTGGCCAGGATAAACGGCCATCTGATTCGGTAAAACAAAAAGTTGCGTTTGGATGCTGGTCAGCAATTGCTCAAGGTTGCCAGTTGGTAGATCGGTCCGACCGATGCTGCCTTTAAATAAGGCGTCTCCAGAAACGACAAACTTGTCAAAAATAAAACTGACGCTGCCGATGGAATGACCTGGGGTTGCAACAACCTTAAAGGACATGCCAGCTATCTCGTACTCTTTCAATTCTAGCTCGAATTCTGCTGGACGTGCGGTGATGGTTCCTAATTCAGGATGACGACCAGAAAGGTTTTTCATAGGATCACTTAGCCATTCTTGCTCAAGTGGACTAACGTAAACGGGGATCTGATAATAATCCCGCAAATGGTCAACTGCGCCGATATGGTCATAATGAGTGTGGGTCAATAAAATCGCTGCTGGTTTTGCGCCTGTTTTTTCGATCTCAGCGATCAATCTCGCTGCTTCTGCTCCAGGATCAATAATCAACAAAAAATCTTCTTTCCAAATAAGGTAACAATTTTCTTGAACGGGTCCTGTCACTAAACCAATGATTTTCATGCTAAAACCTCCTAGGATCACAAATACTTGTGTCTGACTATAAGTATAGCTTAAAGTATAAGAGGAAACAAAGAAAGGTTTTTAGGAGTGAAAAATTAATGATAGAAACGATTAACACAGAAGACAATCGTCAGGCGATCTGTCAATGGCTCAATTATTCAACGAAAAAAACAGAGGCAGTGAGTGCCTTTTCCGATCAAGAGCAGCTTTCATTTGCATTTTTTGACAATCACGATCAACTTGGTGGGTTGATTGGGAAACGGACAGGTAATACGATTCATATTCAATTGTTTGCAGTTGATCCAAACCATCAGAATCAAGGGGTGGGGAAACAATTGATGGCAGCACTTTTCGATCACGGTAAAAAAGCGGGGTGTCGTTCCGTGACAGTTACCACCCAAGACTACCAAGCGCCACAGTTCTATCAAGCAGTCGGCTTCGAACAATTTGCTGTGCTTTCTGACACGCCTGTACTTGGCACGGATAGGCTTTATTTCGTGAAGATGCTGTGACCACCCTATGGCAGGCAGGTGATAAGGCTAACCAATAGTTTGATGAGAGAAAAGCTCAGAATTATTGTGGGAATTCGAAAATTTTTCTAAGAAACCGCATTAGCAAAAAACTGCTGTTATACTAATTAAAATAAGAAAGTGCGTGTTTCGTTTGAAACTGGTCTAATTTTTTCCTGCAGCAGAAACATTCGTCGTGACTAAGTTCGGGGAAAGTAAGTGTTCAGGACCTTGTGTTCGTTTTGATTGGTATACATCAACTTTTTGTAAGAAGGTGTTTTTTATGAAAAAATCGCTCCAATTCTTTTTCACTGTATGCTTTGCTGTGCTTCTTTTAGCGAGCTGTGGTGAGGAAGAGCTATCCATCGATGATTCGAAAGAAGTTTCTGAAACCGTTACTTCCGCCTCAAAAGCGGTTGAAAATGGCGACCTTGATTTGATGTTGATCCAAGATGAGAGTGTCATCTTTCCGCAAAGCCAAGGGGTTTATGATTTCCATGAGAATGAGTTGACGATCGTTAAGCAGTATTTGCCGATGGCAGACTTAGAAGATAGTTCAGCCAGCTCTAGTGATGTTGCCTTGTATAAAGGACAAATCGAAAGTGATTTTCAGCGCCATTTTTCCCATTCAGAGGTACAGTTGTCCAACGATCCTTATCAAATTTATGAGATCACCTATCAAGATGCCTCATACATCGTCGAAGGAAAACGTTTGACGATCATGGCAGATGGGCGAACCTTTGAGTTCACCTTAGATCCCAATAATCAGAAGGCCTATGATCAAAATGGCGTTAGCTATGACATTCAGGTCGATCAATAAATTTTCTTAAAAAATATTCCTGCTTTACTTGCTTAGGTGAGTAGAGTAGTTTTTTTTGGTAACCTTTCGTCAAACCCATTTTCTGGCAGTGGAAATGGCGTTGATTACCTGATGAGAAGGCATTTTGCCGCAAGTGATTTTTTTAGAGATCAAACCTGTTTGGATAGGATACTCTCCGCAGAGGATGAAAAGCTGTTTCTGTTCGCTTTTCCAAAAGTGATCTATCCGCTATAATGGCAAACGAGAAGGTGAACACGTGTATAAAGGAAAAGTTGCGGTTAGAAAAATCGTAGAATTTATTTTGCGCAGAGGCGATATTGATAGCCGCAAAGTCAGTAATCATACCGCACAAGAAGGCGCCCGTATCCATCGCCAACTACAAAAAGAGGCTGGGGATGCGTATCAAAAAGAAGTCTTTTTCAAACGAGAAAGCCAAATTGAGAAAGATTCGATCACTGTCGAAGGACGTGCCGATGGTCTCTTTTTTGATGCAGCTGTTAATTCTTGGGTGATCGATGAGATCAAAACTTCAGAACCAGCTTTCGAAGATATCCCTGAAGATCAAATCGATTTGTTTTTTGCCCAGGGAATGGTTTATGCTTATTTGTTTTTACTACAAGAAAATGAACAAGCAGCGCTTAATGACAGTGAGAAACAAGAGAAACCAGAAGCAGAAGCTACTGCTGATGGAGAAAATGATCCGCGAGGAGACCCATCGATCGGATCGCCGTACAATTGACTTATTATCAAACCACTGAAAAGCTGACCACCCGTACGAGAAGAACATTTCAGTTCTCAGAATTAGCTGTTTTTTATGAAGAATTACTTCAGGAATATCATAAATGGTTAGTTTTTCAAGAGAATTGGCGCCGTGTCCGCAATACGTCTTTGCAGCTGCTGTCTTTTCCCTTTGAAACCTTTCGCAAAGGGCAGCGAGAGTTAGCAGCAGCGGCGTATAAAACACTAAAAAATGACAAGCGACTTTTTGCGGAAGCGCCAACGGGAACTGGAAAAACCATGTCAACGCTGTTTCCCGCATTAAAAGTTCTCGGGGAAGAAGGGGCAGATCGGGTCTTTTATCTGACGGCGAAGACGATCACCAGACAAGTGGCTGAAGATGCGTTGAGCAAGTTAGCAGACAACGGTAGTGAAACCAAGAGTGTCACGATCACTGCCAAAGATAAAATTTGCTTTCTGGATGAAAGAAACTGTACGCCAGAGCATTGTCCTTATGCACAAGGTTATTACAATCGAATCAACGAAGCTTTGTGGGATCTGTTGCATCACGAAAACCAAATAACTCGAGAAGTGATCGAGACTTATGGAATGAAGCATACGGTTTGTCCCTTTGAGCTTTCACTGGATGTCAGTGTCTTTTGCGATGTCATTATTGGTGATTATAATTATTTGTTTGATCCAACCGTTTATTTACGGAGATTTTTTGAAGAGCCAGACGAAGAGTATTTCTTTTTAGTGGATGAAGCCCATAACTTAGTTAACCGTTCGAAAGAAATGTATTCCGCAACGATCTCCCGTCAGCCATTTAAGGAATTAAAGAAGAAGCTGCCGAAGGATCAACAGAAATTAAAACGCGCACTAAACAGAGTTGATAAAGAATTTGCGGCTTTAGCCCAATTAGCAAAAGAGGAAGGATGGTCATACCACCATCAAGCAGCTCCCCATGAAACAATGGTCAATCAGCTATACAAATTAGCTGAATTGATGAAGGAATGGTTGCCGGCAAATCCTGAGCATGAATTGCAAGAAGAAGTGCTGCAAGTGTATTTTGAAGCCAACCATTATTTGAAGATCAGTGAATTTTATGATGATCACTACGAAACGACGGTGGAGATCGACCGCTATGATATCAAACTACGGCAATTTTGCATCGAACCAGCGCCGTTTTTGGAATCCGTGTTAGATAAGGGCAAGGCCAGCCTGTTGTTTTCTGCGAGCTTTACCCCTTTGTCGTATTATCAAGAAGTATTAGGTGGCGGCGATGAAGCTTTGCGCTATCGCTTGCCAAGTCCTTTTGATCCGAAAAATCAGGGGATTTTTATTGCGGACTATATTCAAACGACGTATCGCCAACGTGAAGCCAGCATTCCTGCGATCGTTGATGCGATCCAGCAAATGACGGCAGCGAAAGCGGGAAACTATATGGTCTTTTTCCCATCTTATCGTTACTTGGATGATGTGGCGGCAGCATTTTCTCAACAGGCGCCAGAGGTGGAGGTCTTGATTCAGGGGACTGCTATGAACGAAGCAGAGCGCGAGGCGTTTCTTGCGCAGTTTCAATCTTTTGACTCGCAACAATCATCCTTGCTGGATAAAAGTCAAGACGAACCAAAGAGTCAACCAAAAACTTTGGTGGCATTTTGTGTCCTTGGAGGAATTTTTTCTGAAGGGATCGACCTAAAAGGCGATCGCTTGATCGGTGCAGCAGTGGTAGGAGTCGGACTGCCGCAAATCAATCACGAGCAAGAATTGATTCGGGAATATTACGATGAGAAAAAGGCCGCTGGCTTTGCGTATGCCTATCAGCTGCCAGGGATGAATAAAGTCCTGCAAGCAGCCGGTCGAGTGATTCGGGATGTCAGCGATCGTGGCGTGGTGTTATTGCTGGATCAGCGCTTTCGGACACCGCGTTACCAAGAACTTTTCCCACTACATTGGCAGCATGCCTTGCAGATTCGTCGGCCGCAAGAGTTATCAAAGGCATTGACTCATTTTTGGCAAGAAAAAAACTAGAAGCAGAGCTTTCAAGAGCGGTTGCGCAAAATCAGTAGATAAAGCTGATTTTGCCTAACCATCACGTTAGACTCTGTTCTAGTTTTTTTGATTAGCGATAATTTGTAAATTGTAAATCGATCGTCAGGGGCAGTTTACGCAACAATTGGATCACCTCTTGCAGATCGTCACGACTTTTGCCTGTTACCCGAATTTGATTGTCTTGAATTTGGGTTTTAACTTTTAGCTTGGCGTTTTTGATCGCTGTCGTTATTTTTTTGGCGTTTTCTTTATCGATGCCATTGATCAATTCTGCCGTTTGACGAGCTTTTGCCCCCAAGGCATGCTCCGTTTCGCCAAATTGAATATTTTTCGTTGGTACATTCCGTTTGATCAGCTTCGCAAAGAGCACATCTTTGATTTGCTCCAACTTAAATTCGTCATCTCCAACGATCGTCAGTTTGCCCTCAGTCATCTTGATTTCTACCGTGGAGCCTTTAAAATCAAATCGGTTTTTCAATTCTTTTTCCGCCTGTTGAATGGCGTTTTTCACTTCTTCTGTGTTGATCTCAGATACGACATCAAAACTTGCTTCTTTTGCCAAAATCAATCACTCCTCTCATCTCTTACCTATGATTTTAACATGGAGGCGAACGATGCGGGAATGAAAAGTAAATTTTTGCAAATAATTGTTTCATTTTTTCACACAAACTGCTATTCTTTGGAAGGAGATTTTTAGTGAAGGAGCTAGATCATTGTGAGTAAGTTATTAACGAAGCACGAACAATCAGAACGATTGAAAAAAATAGGGGTTATTTTGCTGTCAGGTATTACTGCAGCCATTGCTTTAAATTTCTTTTTGATTCCCGCAAACGTTCTTTCTGCTGGGATGAACGGGGTCGCCCAATTGATCGTGGCACTTGCCTTGGAACATTTTGGCGTTCACCTTAGTACAGGGCTGTTTATTTTCCTCTTAAACTTGCCTATCTTTGTTCTCGGGTTCATCAAACTCGGGAAATCATCGACACTATTGAGCTTTATCAATGTCGTTGTCGTTTCCGTCTTAACGATGATCCTTCCGCAAGGAGCGATCACTGACAATATTTTGGTTAACGCTTTGCTAGGTGGCGTACTGTTGGGCGTCGGCGTTGCGTTTTCACTGAAAATGGGTTTTACCACCGGCGGAATGGATATCCTTTCGTTGATATTATCAAAAACGACTGGAAAAACAGTCGGTAAATATATGTTTATTTTAAACGGCATCATTGTCATGGTCTCAGGTTTCGTCTTTTCTTGGGAAAGTGCCTTGTACACGATCATTTCGATTTTCGCGATGAGCTACGTTGTGGACATGCTGCACACAAGTCATCAAAAGGTAACGGCAATGATTATTACGACCAATGCGGAAGCTGTTGGGAAAAATATTTCTAAGCATGTGTTTCGCGGCATGACTTTGTTCCCCTCAGTCGGAGGGTATTCAGGCGTACCTGGCAATATGATCATGATGGTCGTGACGCGCTACGAGATCTACGATTTAGAACAAGCCGTTTTAGAAGCTGACGGCAATGCGTTTATTAATTTTGTGCCGACCCAATCGATTACAGGCCGTTTTGCGACAGATGATGAACAACGGACCTTTAAAACGACAGGGGTCTTCCCAGAACTGAAAATACACAAGAAAAGCCGGCCATAATCAAGGATCGTCCATTTACAAATCTTGCAAAAGAAGGTATTATTTGAAACAAGAATTAAAGGAGGTCTTCAACCGTGGCATATACTGAAGTAGAAGCAGAAGCAATCAAAGAGCGTGTCTTGGCTGCCTTGGAAACCGTGATTGACCCTGAGTTGGGGATTGATATAGTGAATCTAGGCTTAGTTTATGAAGTCGAATTTGATGCAGAAACAGGCAATACCGTAATCAAAATGACCTTAACAACAATGGGCTGTCCCTTAGCCGACGTATTGACTGAATCGATACACGAAGCACTAAGCGATATTCCAGAAGTCAAAAATCCAGAGGTAAAATTAGTCTGGTATCCCGCTTGGACGACCGATAAAATGAGTCGTTACGCACGGATTGCTTTGGGGATTCGTTAAGGATTTTCAATCATAGAAAGTTGTTTCATATTTGTTAACTAGATGGAACAAGCTGTTTTCTTAGGTGTCGGACAGTTGGCAAAATGAGGATATAAACACAGAACTCTTTTATTAACTTTGAAAAAGTTGGTAGAAGAGTTTTTTTATAGAATACTTTCTTAAATAAACAGTTACTTGGTGAAAAAGTTATACTTTTTTACTAAAAGCATTAAAGAAAATCATATATTTTTAAACCTGAAAGCTCAACATATTTTCCATTCATATGACAACTCAAAGTGAGTTAGTATTTAACTTTGCCGAAATAGTAATACTTTCTATAAACCTTCGATCATTTTGACAAAAAAAGAGCACAGAATAAATTCTTATTCATCCACATTGATAACCTTAAGGTGCATCCCAGAAAACATGTCTAAATAAACGTTACTGAATTTAGTCAGAGACTTTGGGATACGATGAATTTTCCTTAAGAAGTCAATGTAGAATGAAGAAGGATGATTCTAGGAATGTTTTTTCAAAGGTCATGTGATTTCATCCTATCAACTGACTCTTGGTTAACAAATATACAAATGTGTTCTATGCAACCATACATATAGGAAAACGATAGCCAAACTACAGTTTCGGTCAATCATTTAGCGAGTTACATATTTTTATTAGAGATTCGAGATTAATTAATTGAATTAATGTATAATTATAGTTAAGTTGTAAAAATGATTTGGTTGATTCCCTTGATCATAAAAACAAAAAGGAGTGTGTTTTGTGGATTTTCTATTTACTTTATTTGCTTTTATTTTCGTCGCAGTTATCTTATATCATATTGTCGAATTCTTAAAGGATCAATCTACGCCAGAAGTGGCAGTACTTGCCACGCTAGTAGACAAACGAATGACTAGTAGCACGAATATTGCTGCAAACGGCTTTACGAATCAATCCATTACCTATTATCTTTTATTTGAAATCGCAAGTGGCGAAAGATTAGAATTTAAAGTAGGGTATGGAAAATACAAATTATATGTCATCGGAGATACTGGAGTGTTGAGGTATCAAAGAAAAAGGTTTAATTCACTTGATAGGTAAAAAATTTGTATGTATATAGTATGTGTTTATTCGTTTTCAATTTCAAAAAAAGTTGAACAGTCAATTAAAAAACTCCTATTCAAGTGTCTTATCATTTGAAATGATTTGAATTGTACGCTTTCGATGGAAAACGCAAGTATCATCGAGTAACACTTGAGAATTTCTACTTATGAGGTCGCATAAATAAAACCAAAACTGAAGGAAATTTCCTGCGAGGAATGGCTTAATTTAGTTCACTCATTCGTTTTATTGGCGGAAGTGATGAGCTACGGATAGTTTTTAAATACTCATAAATAGAATAGATTGCTTCACCAAAACCTCGTGACTCATTGTTACGAGGTTTTTTGTTTTTTACGTGACTTCAGAAATAATTGCGAAAAGGAAAAATCGTTCTTGGTTTTTCACAAACATTTTCTCTTTCAAGTGACAAAGTCGTTGCCGTTTTGGGTTAGGAACGATTGGGTTGCTGACGATCCAATGGTTAAAAATTGCGGGTGTGAAAACGATTATTGGCATTGATATTCAATCAGAGAAACTGAAACAAGCATTAGATTTAGGTGTCGCCGATACGATCGATCCTAGTGTTCAAGACCTTGAAAAGAGATTTCTCGGATAACGGATGGTTTAGGCGTAGATATTGCAATGGAATGTGCAGGTACTAAAACAACCGAAGAACAATGTCTCTTAGTGACAAAAAAAGGCGGGAAAATTGGATTTCAAGGGATCACTTATTCTGATGTTTTGATTAAGCAACGGGCATTTGAAAAAATTTTTCGCAGTGAATTAACCATTAAGGGGTTTTGGAATAGCTATTCTGCGCCTTTCCCAGGCAAAGAATGGTTTGATTCAATCACCTTTTTAGAAAGCGGACGCTTGAGTGCCAGTCATATGATTTCCCATCGCTTTCCGTTAGAATATCTTCAAAGAGCATTTGATTTAGCGGTAAATAGAAGTGAAAGCTTTAATAAAATCATGATCATGCTCTAAAAACTAAACATTTGATTACAGCACAAACAGATTGTTTTCAAAAACCATTTTTATTCAGCAAGCTTTAACAAGCTGCTATGGATATGGTTTTTTTGATTTGCTACAGTGATTAAATAGGTTGCTCCTTCTAAAACCTGTCCCAATCAAAGACACCGTTGCATTTTCAGAAATGAAACGGTAAACTAGTTGAAAAGATTGGAGGAATGAATCAATGTTAGCTACGAATTTTGGGAAATATACATACGAAAATCCGTTTATGAACGCCTCAGGGGTCCATTGTATGACGATCGAGGAATTAGATGAATTAGCGGTATCAGCAGCTGGATCATTTGTCACGAAGAGTGCAACGCTAGAAGCACGTGCCGGAAATCCAGAACCACGTTATACCGATTTACCCTTAGGAAGCATCAATTCGATGGGATTACCAAATCTAGGGGTGGACTACTACTTAGATTATGCCATCAAAAAACAGCAGGAAATGACTCAGCAAGTGCCTTTCTTTTTCTCTGTCGCTGGTATGAGTGTGGCTGAAAACATTGAGTTATTGAAGAAGATCCAAGAAAGTGATTTTGAAGGAATCACTGAGTTGAATCTTTCTTGTCCAAACGTGCCAGGAAAACCACAAGTTGCCTATGATTTTCCTTTGACCGATCAAATTCTTGAAACAGTCTTTGGTTTTTTCACAAAACCTTTAGGTGTCAAATTGCCGCCATACTTTGATTTGGCTCACTTTGATGAGATGGCTAAGATATTAAACAAGTATCCGTTAACCTACATCAATTCAATCAATAGTATTGGGAATGCTTTATTCATCGATCCTGCTACTGACTCGGTAGTCATCAAACCAAAAGGTGGTTTTGGTGGTCTCGGAGGCGAATATGTGAAACCAACGGCATTAGCCAATGTGCGGGCTTTCTATACACGTCTCAAGCCAGAAATCAAAATTATTGGTACAGGTGGGATTCGTAATGGTCAAGATGCGTATGAGCATTTGTTGTGTGGTGCCTCTATATTGCAGATCGGCACAGAGTTGCAAAAAGAAGGGCCGGCGATCTTTGAACGATTGACGAAAGAATTAGAAACGATCATGAAAGAAAAAGGATATCAATCAATCAGTGAATTTCAAGGCAAACTAAAAACGATTGATTAAAGCGACTATTGACGACTTTCTATCATCATCTGTTTCTTTTTATAGAAGAAAGTGATAGAAGAAAGGTGGGGTTAAATGGAGAAATTTCGTAAAACAACTGAGGACGATTTAACGGAGTTAATGGCGCTGATTGAGGAAGGAATTGCTTTTTTAAAAGCTCAAGGATCACCACAATGGCAAAATGGCTATGGCCCAAAAGAAACTCAAATCAAAGAAGATATTGCAAAAGGCGAAAGCTATGTGTTAGTGAAAGATGGGAAAATCGCAGCGTCTGCGGCACTGGTTTCTGGTGATGATCCTGTCTACAACGCAATTACCGGCGCAGGGTGGGATGGAAATGGTCCGTATCTATCCATTCATCGCGTCGTTGTCAGTTCTCATTTTAAAGGGCAAAAGTTAAGTGCCAAATTGCTGCAAGCTCTTGAAGTGGTTGCATTAGAGCAAGGAATCGTTGATTTGCGTATCGATACGTATAAAGCCAATATTGGGATGCAAAAGAATATCCAAGCAGCTGGCTATCAATATAAAGGAGAGGTAACATTTCCTTTTCCGAATGGAGAGCGATTGGCTTTTCAAAAACGTTTGATCACAAACTAAACATTCTTTTTCTATTCTTGTCACTTGGCCGAAAGAATGGAAAAAGTGTGTCAAAGTGAATTTTTGGTATGAAAATGTGGATAATGGTTGTCAGAATCCTTTCGGCTTGCTAAGATAAGCACGTAAAGGACGGTGCCAAATGAAGAAAAGAATCAAAAAGAAAAAAGCTTATAAAAAATACATCCATGATATTTTTGCAGGGTATGAAGAAATGCTTGAAAATCCAGCGATCGATGAGAAGAAGTTCTCTTATTTGAAAGAAGAAACAACCTTAAAACGAGACGATCAAAATCAAATCCGTTTCCGTACGATCGATATTGATTAAACTACCTTTTGGTAGTTTTTTTCTTTATTTTTGTTAATTGGAAAAATTTCAGAAAAAAAGCTTGCTCTTTCATTCATAGAATGATAAAGTATTCAACGTTGGCAATTGAGCCAGCGGGTCAAAACAACAGTTGAAAAATCTTCAAAAAAAGACTTGACCAAAAATAAAACAGATGATATTATAACGAAGTCGCAATAATAAAACAGTTAATTGATGTTGATAAATCAACAAAATTAATTAAAAAAAGTTGTTGACAAATAACAAATCATTTGTTATTCTAATTAAGTCGCTGAGGCAGCCGCTACGAAGTTGAAAAACAACGAGCGAAAAAAACTTTTAAAAAGAGTTGACAATCAAATGTCACTCTGATATGATATAAAAGTTGCTAACACAGCACGGTAGACCTTTGAAAACTGAACAAAGCAAGCAAACGAACCAATGTGTAGGACGTTTCAATTTATTGAAACAAATACATGCAAGCAATAGCTAGCAAAGTTAATTTTTATGAGCTTAATGACCGTATGGTCATTCAAACAAATCATTATGAGAGTTTGATCCTGGCTCAGGACGAACGCTGGCGGCGTGCCTAATACATGCAAGTCGAACGCTTTTTCTTTCACCGGAGCTTGCTCCACCGAAAGAAAAAGAGTGGCGAACGGGTGAGTAACACGTGGGTAACCTGCCCATCAGAAGGGGATAACACTTGGAAACAGGTGCTAATACCGTATAACACTATTTTCCGCATGGAAGAAAGTTGAAAGGCGCTTTTGCGTCACTGATGGATGGACCCGCGGTGCATTAGCTAGTTGGTGAGGTAACGGCTCACCAAGGCAACGATGCATAGCCGACCTGAGAGGGTGATCGGCCACACTGGGACTGAGACACGGCCCAGACTCCTACGGGAGGCAGCAGTAGGGAATCTTCGGCAATGGACGAAAGTCTGACCGAGCAACGCCGCGTGAGTGAAGAAGGTTTTCGGATCGTAAAACTCTGTTGTTAGAGAAGAACAAGGATGAGAGTAAAATGTTCATCCCTTGACGGTATCTAACCAGAAAGCCACGGCTAACTACGTGCCAGCAGCCGCGGTAATACGTAGGTGGCAAGCGTTGTCCGGATTTATTGGGCGTAAAGCGAGCGCAGGCGGTTTCTTAAGTCTGATGTGAAAGCCCCCGGCTCAACCGGGGAGGGTCATTGGAAACTGGGAGACTTGAGTGCAGAAGAGGAGAGTGGAATTCCATGTGTAGCGGTGAAATGCGTAGATATATGGAGGAACACCAGTGGCGAAGGCGGCTCTCTGGTCTGTAACTGACGCTGAGGCTCGAAAGCGTGGGGAGCGAACAGGATTAGATACCCTGGTAGTCCACGCCGTAAACGATGAGTGCTAAGTGTTGGAGGGTTTCCGCCCTTCAGTGCTGCAGCAAACGCATTAAGCACTCCGCCTGGGGAGTACGACCGCAAGGTTGAAACTCAAAGGAATTGACGGGGGCCCGCACAAGCGGTGGAGCATGTGGTTTAATTCGAAGCAACGCGAAGAACCTTACCAGGTCTTGACATCCTTTGACCACTCTAGAGATAGAGCTTCCCCTTCGGGGGCAAAGTGACAGGTGGTGCATGGTTGTCGTCAGCTCGTGTCGTGAGATGTTGGGTTAAGTCCCGCAACGAGCGCAACCCTTATTGTTAGTTGCCATCATTTAGTTGGGCACTCTAGCGAGACTGCCGGTGACAAACCGGAGGAAGGTGGGGATGACGTCAAATCATCATGCCCCTTATGACCTGGGCTACACACGTGCTACAATGGGAAGTACAACGAGTTGCGAAGTCGCGAGGCTAAGCTAATCTCTTAAAGCTTCTCTCAGTTCGGATTGTAGGCTGCAACTCGCCTACATGAAGCCGGAATCGCTAGTAATCGCGGATCAGCACGCCGCGGTGAATACGTTCCCGGGCCTTGTACACACCGCCCGTCA
>NZ_JBIOQM010000002.1:0-1260000 GCF_051713745.1 Enterococcus sp. DIV0421 | reverse complement strand
TTTTCGTTTAACAGAAACAAAGGAGCTCGAGTTTAGTTTCAAACTAAATCCAGTCAATTCTACGTATCAATCTAATTATTTGCCATTGTTGACTATCAATTCAAACTCCCAGTCGGTGGTTGTCAATGATGAACAGATTTTGCATTTAATCAGTCAATGGCATGCGGAGAATATTTTCTCGGTCAATCAGCTTTCGCTCTTTAATTATGATGTCAACTTGGTATTGGCGCATTTAAAAGAATTAGGCTTTACGGTTTCACCAAGCTTGATCGACAATACCCAAACATTGGCTGTCGATATGGAGACGGACTTTGCTGTTGCAGCAGAAGTTCTCGATCAAATTTTCATTATTACAATGGAGAATCAGCAATATGATTTTATCACAGAAAACAAAGGCGAAATTCTTGTTTTACTTGATAAAAATCAACGATTGACGATTCATTTGTATACAGAGTCCACTTTACTAACGATTGATTCAGATCAATGGAAGCGATCCTTATTAGATTTCTTCACAAGCTATCCATTTTTGGTTCCGCTTGTCGTGGAAGGTGAGGAATAAATGTTCTAAATTCATTAAAAGTGCTAGAATGGTTTTTATAACTATTCAGCACTTTTTTTTTGGAAGGAGCAGTATGATGAAAAACAAAGCACTAGGTTTTTATGAAGGACGATCTTTAGATGAGTCAAATGTATTTATTGAAAAGGAAATTCCGATACCCAATTGCCAAGCAAATGATTTATTGGTGGAAGTACAGGCAGTTTCGGTCAATCCAATCGATACAAAAAGACGGCAAATGACTGCTTTAAGTGAAGCGTTCCAGATCCAAGGGTATGACGCCGTTGGGATCGTTAAAGAAATCGGCTCAGCAGTTAATGGCTTTGCCGTTGGTGATCGGGTGTTTTATGCTGGAACCACACAACGACCTGGTGCGAATCAAAGGTTCCAAACAGTTGATTCTCGGATCGCAGCAAAGGCACCAGCCGGCTTTTCTGATGGCGATCTTGCAGCTATGCCATTAACGAGTATTACAGCGTGGGAATTGCTTTTTGAAAAATTTGGGTACGTGCCTGAAGAAAACGCGAATGAAGGATCGATTTTATTGGTCAATGCCAGCGGTGGTGTTGGCTCAATTGCGGCGCAACTAGCAAAATGGGCAGGATTGACAGTCTATGGCACTGCGAGTCCTAAGAACAATCAGTGGCTTAAAAACAATCAAGTGGATCAAGTACTTAATCATCGCTTGCCGTTGGCTGAACAAATCACTGAGCCTTTTTCAGCCGTTGCAATTTTTTATGACGCCTCGGCCTATTTGCCACAATTAACGAAAGCAATCTTGCCGTTTGGCAAAGTCGGAATGATCGTGAATACGAAAGAAGCGCTAGATTTAAATCCATTTAAAAACCTCGGCATCGATTTTTATTGGGAGTATATGTTCGCAAAAACAGATGCTCAGTTGATGATTGAAACACAAGGGAGCATTTTGCAACGGGTCGCCTCGTTACTCGCTGACAAAAAGATCCATACGACTGCGGTCCAAACGTTTGATGGAGGAATTACCATCGAGACCTTAAAGCTCGCTACAAAAGCGGTTGAGCAAGGAACGAAAGGAAAGACAGTGATCACTGGAGGCGTCCGCTAGATGGAAGAAGAGGAAGCGATGCTGTTTTGGGATGAATTTGCCCAAGAATATGCACAGATTCAAAGAGAATCCCAATTGAAAATTGTCGAAGAGGTAGCAGCTTTTTTGGTGGAGCAGAAAGTGTTCCCGATATCGGCCTTCGTTGACTTTGCTGCGGGGACTGGCCGCTACATTTCAGCATTTTATCCTTATGTAGATGAGTATTACGCAATTGATTTTTCAAAAGAAATGTTAAAAATCATTGAAAAAACGACGGAAGATCCGATGAACAAGCTCCATCTGGTTCAGCAGAGCCAAAAAGACTTTTTATCTGCAGACCAGCACTGGCCCTGTATTTTTATGGCAATGAATCCAGCAGTCAGAGACAAAGAAGCATTGCTTCAGTTTCAAAAAAAGGCCCATCAATTGATTATTCTAAGAATGATCGCAGAAGAAGAAAACGTGTTTCAGCCTTATGAAAAAAATCTTTCAGCGAAGAATGACCTGAACTTAAACACTTGGTACAAGAAGTGGTTTTCAGAAGAAGCGATCGATTGGCAGAGTCGGCAATTCGAGTATATTTTGAAGGAAGAGATCGATCAAGAAATATTTCATCTTTATTTTGAGGAGGAGTATTCATTGGAACAACGGCAACAAATGGTTCAACATGTCTTTGGTGAGGCATTGACTGTCGAAAGCCAAACGAAAATCACTTTTGAGCTTCTCTTAGCCTAAGTAAAATCACACAATGGGTATCAAAAAAACGAGATTCTGACATAAGATCAAGAAACAGGTACAAAAGCTAGGCTTCTTTTGGCTGCTGACTGGAAACATCTTATGCTGGAATCTCGTTTTACAGTGAATTTGCTACAATAGAAGGTATACGATGCTGCCTAATAACAGTAAAAAAATGATGTTGACGATAAAAAACAGCTTTTGAAACGTTCTCGCTTCTTTTGGTCTGGCTTGTTTCAATAATTTGTACCCAATCAAATTCGCCAAAGAAGCAATCAATGTACCCAAACCACCAACATTGACGCCCAAAAGAACGGCTGTTTCTAAATCGGTGAAAGGAGCAATCAAAATTGCTGCTGGAACGTTAGATATTCCTTGGGAGAGTAAAATACTACCTAAAAAAGCGCGATGCGTTTCTTGAAAATATGGTCGAATGTGATCGGTGACCAGAGATAGGTCTTGAATATTCCCGACGATCAAGAAGAAACAGAGAAAGGTAAGTAGTAACCGATAATCAACTTTTGCAAATAATCGTTTATTGCTAAACCAAACCACGGCTGCGACGACAAGCACGGCAATTGAAATAGGGAGAACACTAAAAATACCAAGAATCATAAGAATAAATAATCCTGAATTAAGCAGCGCTGGCTTTTTTTCAAAGGGTTCTTCTTGCAGGGCGATTTCCAATGGAGTCTTTGGGATGAGCTGGATCGAAACAAGGAGTAATAGTAATGAAAGTCCCACAAAGGTGCCAGTAGTCCACATGAATTGTGGCAGCGAAATCTGATAGTAAGAAAATAAAAATAGATTTTGCGGATTTCCAAATGGAAACAGGCTGCTTCCTAAATTGGCTGCTACGATCAAATAGACAGCGCCTAATAAGACACTGGTGTGCTGTTGTTCTTTCCTCGTTAAGAGTAAATAGATGGGCAATAAAGTTAAGATAGCCACGTCATTTGTTAAAAACATCGAACTGAAGAAGCTTAGCAAGACGATTGCGCGGATCAAGTCACGCAGATTGCGACTTTTTTCCACTAATTTTTGTCCAAATGCTCGTAAAAGACCAGCTTCTTCTAACCCATTGATTACTAACATTAATCCAAACAGTGATAAAATCACTTTAAAGTCAATAAACGACCAACGGAAGGTGCCGAAAAAACATGCAATAAGTGCTAGTAGCAGGGAAATCGAAAATAATCGATCCGTTCGAAAAAATGCTAACATTCGTTTTCCCATAGTTCACCACCTTTCTTCTCAAGAATTTTACCATTCCTATGCTTTAGGAACAATAAATAACGCTTTTTCCATCGAACTCAAAGTCATTCAGGCAATTTTTATAGTTGACAAACGACTCATTAATTGGGAAATTAGTATGTGAAAGGTGAAGGAGGTTCAAGAATGAATGTGATGCAGCTGCTTGAAAAAAATCAGCAGGTACATTTTCAAATTTTGGCTGTTTTTTTTCAGAATGGCTCAGAAGTCTCTTATAAAAAACTTGCAAAAACGTTATCCATTTCCGCGCCCACTTTGCAAAAAGAACTTCAAAATCTTCATCAAAATTTAGCTGCTTTCCATGAAGACGCAGCTTTGATCTATTCAGAAAATGATCAAGTGCAATTGGTATTGCCTCTTGATTTTTCCCTGAAGCAATTTTTTTATGCGTATCTTTCAGAAGCAATCGATTTTCAGATATTGTCGTATTTGTTTTTTCATCGAGATGAGTCAACGACGAAAATGATGTTAGAACTGATGTTGAGTGAAGCTTCATTGTTTCGTCGATTCAAAGCGATCAATCAGTTATTGAAAGAATTCGACATCCAATTAAAAAATAAAAAATTGATTGGGGATGAAAAACAGATTCGCTTTTTCTATTATCAGTTTTTTTCACAAAGTTATCCCAATGAAGAATTGATCGCTCGCTTGAATGCACCAGCCATCAACAATTTGATTCGAGTCATTGAAAAACAGTTGCAGACAACGTTTAGTCAAGCAGAGCGTTGGAAAGTCGGGCTTTGGTTAGGCATTATGGAAGCCCGTTTTGATTATCGCGGCTCGCAACAGCATGAAGCCTCGTATCCATTGTTGAAGTCATTGGAAAATGAAGCGATGTTCCAGCTTTTGCGGAATATATTAGGGCGCTATCTCAGTCGTTTTGCCGTATCCTGGAGCGATTATGAAACGGTATATTTCTATTTATTTTTATTAGCTGAAGGCTTGATTCGCCCTTCACTGGATGACTCCTTGCAAAAATCACTTTTCTTCCAAGAGATCGATGCGTTAAATGGGGAGCTGCTGCAGGCCATTGGTGATAGTGAAAGAAAGACTACAGAAACTTCTACGGAATTACGCGTCTTCTTGACGAGTGTGACGATCCAAGCGTTGTATATTCATGGCGGCATTATTGCCTTTGCTGAATTTCAGCCGCAAAGTGTTGCGAATGAGAGCTTGATCGAAGTGGCACAGCAAGCAATCGAACAGTTGGAGAAAAACGTAAACCAGTCCTTTTCTCTTGAGAAAAAGCAGCATTTGACCAATGAATTGCTTTTGATCCGTCAATGGATTCAAGTAAAACAGGAAAAAGCATTTACGGTAGGGATTTTACTGACTCAATCACGATTACGCAGTGGCTTTTTACGGCGCTTTTTGATCAAAGAATTGGCTGGCTATCCGAATATTCACTTCGATGGGACGAAGGAGAAGGACTATGATCTATTGATCGTTGATCATTCTGAGATCTCGGAAGGCTATCGTTATAAAAAACGATTGATTTTAACAGGTGGTGCAACCCCATTTGAAGAAGAGCGGCTTCATCAAATCGTGGATGAAATACGAAATGAGAACCTTGAAAGCGAGTTGGAAAAGATATGAGAATAGTGATTATTGGAGGCTCTCATGCAGGAATTGCTGCTGCCCGTCATTTAAAAAAAGTTGACCCAAAAGTCGATGTGATAATTATAGAAAAATCAAGCGTTCTTGGTTATGTTGCCAGCAGTTTGAATTTAGTACTGGAAGGTTACATTCAGCGTTTGGAAGATTCCAAAACGGCAACAGCCAGTGAACTTCTTTCAGAAGGAATCAATGTGATGCTAAACAGTGAAGTCACAAAAATCTTTCCGCAAGAACAAACGGTTCATTTTGTCACATCAACGGAATCTTATCAGCAAGAAGATGAAGTGAGTTATGATGGCTTGATTTTGGCGATGGGATCGAGTACTTTCCGTTCGGAGTTTGCCTCAGATGTCGAAGCACATATAACGACCTACAAAACCATTGGTCAATCAAAGCAAGCATTAGAAAAAATCGAGAATGCCCAAACCGTTGCGATCGTCGGTGCTGGTCTGATCGGGTTTGAATTAGCGGAATCTTTAAGCGGACAACAAAAAGCCGTTCATTTGATCGATCGCATGGATACGCTGTTGTTCCGTTATTTTGATCATGAAATTGCCAAAATTTTGATGGAACGTTTTCCCAAAAATTTGCAGATCTATCTTAACAGCAATGTCGCTCATACGATCAAAAATGAGAAAGGCGATTATCAAGGAATTGAGCTGTCAAATGGAACGAAAATTCAAGCTGACGTGGTCGTTTATGCTGTTAATCCACGTCCAAATGTTGCGCTAGTAGAAGATTTTCTGAAACTAAATCTGGATGGCACGGTATCGACAAATGAGTATTTGCAAACGTCTGACCCAGCGATTTATGCAATTGGGGATCTTGTTTCGATCCCATTTAATCATTCGGATAGCTCCTTGTATATTCCTTTAGTAACAAATGCTTACCGCACCGGGATTGTTGCTGCCACCAATTTATTGGCAAATGAACGGGGAACAACGAAAATTCCTTTTCCAAAAATGCAACGGACCGTCGTCAGTAAATTGTTTGGCTATTTCGTCAGCAGTTCAGGTATTAATGAGACCGAGGCACCGTATTACGGCTTTGAAGTAGATTCAGTGACGCAAACATTTCATTCTCGGACATTTTTCGCGACAGATGAGGATTTTGAAGTAACGTTAAAACTGATTTTTGATCAGCAAACGAAAGTGATCATGGGGGGACAAATCATTACGAGTGATCGTGGAAGTTTGGAGATCATCAATACGATCTCAACCTTGATCAATAGCAAGACGACCTTGCACCAATTAGCAACAATGGATTACTTTTTCAATCCAACCATCTCATTTCCACTGCACTTTTTGAATCAATTGGCCCTTGATGGCTTGTTAAAGTAAAATAGTAAGTCTTGATAAACCTGCGATGATCGTAGGTTTATTTTTGTGAATTGACGTTAATCGGGAGAAAATAGCGATTGCGCCCATGAAAGGTATCGCGTATTAAAACCAGGTGGGGTTCTGCTGAGCTTTGATGCCGACTGGTATCGCTATCTTTTTGATGAAGAAACCAGTAAAAAATATGACGACGCTCGTTTTATGACTGAACGATTTTTGGTAATTGATTGTTATCGGTAGACGAATGTTCCTTGTATGGACACGTTAGCTCATCAGTACCCTTTATCTGAAAAGTTACCCCCAGCTTGGGCTGAGCATGTGTTAACTACACAGGGGTTTCAACAGATTGAAACGATTGAACGTGTAAATGATTTGTTATTGAATGAAACTCAGAAGTTGAATCTAGCCTTCTCAAGTATTTATTTGATTAAAGCGATTAAACAGACTTCATTGATAAAAAAGACGTGCTCGCAGTCTTTTATAAGAGAAAAATATCACATAATCCCTTGCCTTCGCAGATTCGTTTTCACTGAAATTGTGTTGGTAAAGGGATTTTTTTTAAAAAAATCTTGTGATTTTAAGTGAAATACGGTACCCTATTAAAGAGAGTGAGAATCATTCTCAATAAGGAAGGGGCGGGGCATGTTGAAAAAAATCGGATTACTGCTGATCTTGATTTTTCTTGTGGGCTGTTCCTTACTCGTAGGAACTCATGAATTATCATTAAGTGGTTTACAGCAGGGTGATCCGAATCATTGGCTTGTTTTGGTAAAAGTTAGGCTCCCGCGGACGATCAGTTTGATCATTGCAGGTGGAATCATTAGTTTATGTGGGAAAATCATGCAACATATGATGCAAAATAAATTTGTGGCATCAGAGTCGATCGGGTTATCTGATAGTGCTCGCTTAGGAATTTTGCTAGTCATGCTTTTTCTGCCAAATGCTTCAAACTTGATTCGGACAACCGCAGCATTTGTGTTTGCTTATGCAGGTGTTTTGTTCTTTTTATTTTTAAGCCAATTTCTACCAAAGAAAGATCCAATGATGCTCCCTTTGACCGGGGTGATGTTCGGTAATATCATCGGTGCCATTAGCAGCTTCTTGGCCTATCGCTTACAATTGGTTCAAAATGTCTCTTCTTGGCTTCAAGGAAACTTCGCTACTATTATGGCTGGCCAGTATGAACTTTTGTATTTGACGATTCCAGTATTCGGTCTGTTGTATTTCCTAGCTTATGAGATCACGATTGCTGGTTTAGGAGAAAGTGCCGCCAAGAGTCTGGGGATCAATTATCTGTATTTACGCTTTGCTGTGTTCGCTCTGGTGGCGTTTGCCAGTAGTGTCGTTTTATTGACCGTTGGACAAATTCCTTTTCTGGGGATCGTTATCCCAAATATGATCGGCATGGTCTTTGGGGATCATTTGAAGAATAATCTACTGTTGATCAGCTTTGCTGGAAGTGCATTTTTACTTTTATGTGATGTATTGGCACGCATCGTGATTGCTCCGTATGAGATGCCCGTAAGTGTGGTTGCCGGTGTACTAGGTGGTTGCTGCTTCTTGATTTTGCTGCTGGGGAGGAAGTTTCAATGAAGAAAAAACTCTTTCTTTTGTTCTTTCTGATCCTTTGTGCCGCTACTGCCTATCTGACCTATAACACCTATGGTAATTGGTCATTTGCTTTTGCATTGCGGGGCCGTCGGATCTTCGCCTTTGCTCTGGTGGCGATCGCAATTTCCTTTAGTACGATCACCTTACAGACTGTTACGAGCAATCGCTATTTAACACCAGGAATCTTAGGCTTGGATCAACTATATGTCCTGGTTCAGACCCTGTGTTTCTTTTTTATCGGCGGGATCCAGATGCTAAGCCAAGAAACAGCAGCGATGTTTTTATTCTCTGTCAGTCTGACTGCCATTCTAGGAAGTTTATTGATCGGTTTTTTCTATCAAAAAGCCGTCAACGGATTGTTTTTGTTGTTGATGGCTGGAATGGTATGCGGCACGATGTTCAGTAGTCTGAGCACGTTTTTGCAAGTCTTGATGGACCCGAATGAATATGATTTACTGCAAGGACGCTTATTCGCTAGCTTTGGCAATATCAATACGCAACATCTCTTAATTGCTGCTGTGATCATTTTGATCGGTAGTAGCTGCCTGATTCTGTTGATTCCAGAATTGAATCTATTACATTTAGGAAGCGGGCAAGCCAAAAGTCTAGGCGTTCCTGTTCAATGGCTTCATAGAGGTATTTTATTTTTGATTGCGCTTCTGACAGGTACCGCTACGGCACTCGTAGGTCCAGCTGTTTTTCTCGGCTTTGTAGTGGCAACGATCACCTATCAGCTTTTTCCCACCTATCGCCATGGGTGGTTGTTTGCTGGTGGCAGCCTGATTGGTTTTCTCCTGTTAGTAGGAGGGCAGTTCTTAGTGGAACAAGTGTTTCAATGGCAAACGACCATTGGTACGGTGATTCAATTATTGGGTGGCGTCTTCTTTATAAGCAAATTGCTGCTGGAAAGGAAAAAATCATGATCGAAACAAAAAACGTATCCAAAAATTATGCGAAAACACAGGTGTTGACCGAGTGTTCTTTAGCATTACCTGAGCAGAAAATGATTGCCTTTATCGGGCCAAATGGTGCGGGAAAAAGCACCTTACTCTCCTTGGTCAGTCGGATGCTGGACCAGAGAACTGGTGATATTTATTTAGATGGAACTGAGATTCGCCAGTGGAAATCCAAAGAGCTAGCCAAAAAAATGGCTTTTTTGCAACAAAGCAATCGCTATGCAGTCAATCTGACTGTAAGAGAACTGGTGGCATTTGGTCGCTATCCGTATAACCGCGGGCGACAATCGGCAGCGGATGATAGGATCATTGATGATTCTTTAGCTAAGCTATCCCTTACCGAATACGCCGATCAATCGATTCATGAGCTTTCTGGTGGTCAGCTACAACGAGTTTACTTGGCGATGATCTTGGCTCAAGATACAGATTATCTGCTGTTGGACGAACCGTTAAACAATCTAGATTTGAAGCACGCCAACCAGCTGATGAAGCTATTGACCACCTTGGTGGAAGACTATCAGAAAACCGTTGTGATCGTTTTGCACGACATTAATTTTGCCGCTCGCTACGCCGATCACATCGTTGCCATGAAAGACGGTCAGATTTTTAAAGCGGCCGACACTGAGGCTGTGATCCAGGAGCAAGTGTTGGCATCATTATATGAGATTCCAATCAAACTGGTACAAGTGGATGGTCGGCAATTTTGCTATACCTTCCAATAAAATGTATTTCTAAGGAGGAAAAAAATGAAAAAAATTGTAGTAAGCTTTATGAGTATTTTCGTATTAGCGGGGTTGACCGCATGCGGATCAAATAATACTGGTACAATCGAATCGACAGGGACACAGCAAAGCCAAACTGCTCAGAGTGAACAGACACCGACAGAGGTTGAAATCACTGATAGCAATGGAACCGTTACTGTTCCTTATGCACCAGAAAAAGTGGTGGTTTTTGACAATAGTGCCTTAGACACGATGGATGCGCTTGGTGTCGGAGACCGAATCGTTGCTGCTGCGACCAGCAATTTACCAGATTATTTATCAGCGTATGCAGATGTTGAATCAGCAGGGGGAATCAAAGAGCCTGATTTAGAAAAAATCAATCAACTGCAGCCAGACCTAATCATTATTTCTGGTCGACAACGTGATTTCCAAGAGGAATTGTCTGCAATCGCGCCAACCGTTTTCTTAAGTGTTGACAATAGTGATACTTGGGCATCGATCGAAGCCAACATTAGGACCATTGGTCAAATTTTTGGTAAGGAAGAGGAAGCGCAAGAACAACTAGCATCGTTACAAGGTCAGATTGATACCTTGAAGGAGCAAGCGCAAAATGCTGACGAGAAAGCCTTGGTTGTTATGGTAAATGAAGGCAATCTTTCTGCTTTTGGTCCAGGTTCTCGTTACAGTATCTTGTATGACACGTTTGGTTTCCCAGCAGTAGATGAGGAATTAGAGGCGTCGACACATGGACAAAGTATTTCTTATGAGTACTTGCTTGAAAAAAATCCTGATGTCATTTTCGTGATCGATCGGACAAAAGCGATCGGTGGCAATGAAAGCGAAAGTGAATTTGTTGCAAATGAAATTGTTCAAGAAACAAATGCAGGGCAAAACGATCAAGTGATTGAATTGGATGCTGCGGTTTGGTATTTAGCTGGTTCCGGATTGGAGTCGATCCAATTGATGATGGATGATGTCAAGCCAGCCGTTGAATAAATAGGTGAAAAAAATTAAGTAATAAGGGACACGCTTATCAGTTTACTGAGAAAGCGTGTCTTTTTATTCGAACTGTTTCTAGGACCTGCGACTGATTTTTGACAAGTTATCCAGCTTTACTTTACCTGTCGTAGTAATTGATTTATAATTAGTACGACAGATGAAGTAATTTAGGAGGCGATTGCGTGATCTCGAGTGACGGAATTCGCGGCTATAACGACGCAATCATTTTATCCATTCTTTCGAAAGAAGACTCTTATGGATATGAAATATCCAAGCGTATTCGTGAAGGAACAGATGCTTTATATGTGATCAAAGAAACGACGTTGTATTCCGCTTTTACTCGGTTAGAAAAACAAGGATTGATCCGTTCGTATCCCGGAGAAGTGACACATGGCAAAAAGCGGACCTATTACCAGATAACTGCAGACGGAAAAGCAAGCCTTTCGGAGAAACTATTGGAGTGGCAGCAGACAAAGATCGTCGTTGACCAGTTCTTACAAGGAGGAGACAAATGAAAACCATTCATGACTATCTAGACAGCTTATTTTTATCAGTACCCATCACACCGGAAACCAAAAAGGCGAAAGAAGACCTCTTAGCGATTATGGAAGACCACTACTTAGAACTGATTCACCAAGGGAAAAGCGAGCATGAAGCCATCGGTGCAGTAATCAGTGAGTTTGGTTCCGTAGATGAGCTGTTGCAAGAGTTAAATGTTTCAAAAGAAGAAGCGCCAATTGATGATTGGTCCGATGCCATCACAGAAGACGATGCGTTTGATTATTGGGGAACTGTGCGACACTTTGCTTTCTCGTTATCTATAGGAATCGGTTTTTGTATCGCATCCCTAGCAGCCTTGATGCTCTTTGTTAGTATATATGCTGAGACCTTTGGAATAATGGTGATGTTTCTTTTTATCGCCATCGGGGTCGGTTTTATTATCTCTAGCAGTTTGCACTTTTCCGGTGCTCGTAAACAGTTAGATGATCGACCAATCAAAAGAGATGCCAAACGAGAAGCCGCTCAGCAACTCGCAAATTATGAAAAAAGTTTTCGTATTGGTCTTGTTTTAGGAATTGGTTCCTGTATTTTATCAATTGCGCCTGTACTTTTAAGTGAAGTGTTTTATTATTCTGTTGAGTTTGGGATTTCCTTGTTTTTCTTGACGGTTGCAGCAGGTGTGTTCTTTATTATTTATGTAAGTATTATCCGTACAGGCTTTGCGAAGCTGGCAACTGAGACGTATTTTATTCGCGACGAAGACCATCCTGGGGATCGAGCAACACGTCATAAATATGGCGAATCCGCTGGTAGAGTTACCTTTTTTCGAACAGTCTACTGGCCAGTGATTTTGGTCGTTTACATGCTTTGGTCCTTCATGTTTCATGCATGGGCTTACTCTTGGGTCATTTTTGTTATTGGTGGTGTCTTAGAGGACTACTTTATCGGACATACGAAAGCTAAAAAATAGAAGACACTTCAATCGAGAGTGCTTTCTTTACTTTTAAAAAAAGGAAGATTATAATACGCCTTGTAACTGAACCAATCAAAAAAGAACAGCGAGAAATATGGTTCTCTCAATGCTTTTTTAAAGTTCAGAATACAAGAAAAGAGGCAATGAATATGTTAGAAATTCATTATCTGAAAAATGGCAGCAAAGAAATAGCAACAGTCGAATCTCCGGAGCGCTTTCTCGCAAGTCAATACTTGGAAGTTCCACCTTTTCAAGACCATTACCCAGTCGAAGAAGTTTTTTTAGACGGTAAGCGGATTACATTGAGGGATCGAACGATCAGTGGATTGTTCAACTATTTAAATACTAAATAAAAAATTGCCTTTTTCTATGGCTCACTTTACTTGGTGAGGAATCATAGGAAGAGGCAATCTTTTTTATTTAATTGAGAATGAGAGGTGTAATTGAGAATCTAACAAGTAGGGAATTGAAATGGAAACGATTAGTCAAACTTACAACTATACTCTATTTGTATTGGATAGGAAATAAATATGCTCATTTCTGAGGAGGATAACATTTTTTTTGACTATTTCTGAATAAACTATTGCTTTTTATAGTTAGATATACTAATAATTAATAGAGATTATTCTCAAATAATTATTCTAATTGGAGGAAATGATATGTCATTAATTGGAAAAGAGATTGGTTCATTCGAAGCGAAAGCTTACCACAATGGAAAATTTATCGATGTTTCATCAGAAGATTTTAAAGGAAAATGGAACGTTGTTTGTTTTTACCCTGCAGATTTCTCATTTGTTTGTCCGACAGAGCTTGAAGATTTGCAAGATCAATATGCATCATTAAAAGAATTAGGCGCAGAAGTTTATTCTGTATCAACAGATACTCATTACACTCATAAAGCATGGCATGATCATTCTGATGCCATCAATAAAATCGAATATATCATGATTGCAGATCCTTCTCATGTGATCTCAGAGATCTTTGATGTACTAGATGAAGCTTCTGGGTTGTCTCAACGTGGAACATTCATCATCGATCCAGATGGCGTAGTCCAAACAGTTGAGATCAATGCGGACGGTATCGGTCGTGATGCTAGTGGCTTGATCGATAAAATCCGTGCTGCACAATATGTCCGTACTCATCCAGGTGAAGTATGTCCTGCAAAATGGAAAGAAGGCGAAGAAACTTTAACGCCAAGCTTAGACCTTGTAGGCAAGATTTAGGAGGCTCTCATGGCATTAGATAAGGCAATCAAAGACCAACTGACGCAGTATCTCGCGATGCTAGAATCAGAGGTTGTTTTTGCGGCAACTTTAGGTGAGGATGATTCTTCCACAAAAGTACGTGAATTCTTAGAAGAAATCGCAGAAATGTCGCCAAAAATCACTATCCAAGCTGTAGCAAGTGAACGGACACCAAGCTTTTCGATCAATCGTCCCGGTGAAGAAAGCGGCATCGCTTTTGCTGGTTTACCGTTAGGACATGAGTTCACTTCGTTTATTTTAGCGTTGCTTCAAGTAAGCGGTCGTCCGCCGAAAATTGACGAAGCACTTCAAAAGCGCATCAAAGCGATCGATAAACCATTACATTTTGAAACCTATGTCAGTTTGACCTGCCATAACTGTCCTGATGTTGTTCAAGCGTTAAATATCATGGCAGTGCTAAATCCTTCCATCAGTCACACCATGATCGAAGGTGGGATGTTCAAAGAAGAAATTGACAAGAAAAAAATTATGGCTGTGCCAACCGTCTTTTTAGACGGTGAAGAATTTGCAAGCGGCCGTCAAACGATCGAACAGTTGTTGGAAAAAGCAGCTGGTCCGACGAGTAAAGATGACTTTGCTGAAAAAGAGCTTTTCGATGTGTTAGTTGTCGGTGGCGGACCTGCAGGCGGAAGCGCAGCGATTTATGCGGCGCGTAAAGGCATCAATACTGGGATGGTCGTCGAAACAATGGGTGGACAAGTAATGGAAACCCTGGGGATCGAAAACATGATCGGTACTCCTTATACCGAAGGACCAAAATTAATGCGTCAGGTAGAAGAGCACATCAACGAATACAATGTAGACGTGATGAAAGGGCAGCGTGCGAAAGATATTCGTCGCAATGATGTCATCGAAGTTGAATTAGAAAATGGTGCAGTATTAAAAACCAAAACGGCCATTTTAGCAACTGGCGCTCGCTGGCGTAACATCAATGTTCCAGGAGAAAAAGAATTCAAAAATAAAGGTGTTGCCTATTGTCCCCATTGTGACGGCCCGTTATTTGCTGGGAAAGAGGTTGCTGTCATTGGCGGCGGAAACTCTGGGATCGAAGCAGCGATCGATTTAGCTGGCATGGCAAAACACGTCTATGTTCTTGAATTTTTACCGGAACTAAAAGCGGACCTTGTGCTACAAAACCGTTTGAACACGTTAGAAAATGTGACTGTTATTACGAATGCGGCAACGAAGGAAATTGCTGGATCCGATCATGTCGAACAATTGACCTACGTTGATCGCGAAACGAATGGTGAATTCACATTAGCTGTTGAGGGTGTCTTCATCTTGATTGGCTTGATGCCGAATACCGAATGGTTAAAAGATCGCATCGTTTTAAACGAACGCAATGAGATCGTCGTAGACAAACACGGCGCAACCAATATTGAAGGGGTCTTTGCAGCAGGGGATTGTACCGATAGTGTATACAAACAGATCATCACTTCAATGGGTTCAGGTGCGACTGCAGCATTAGGTGCCTTTGATCACCTGATTCGCTCGTAAGCGCCTTGCATCATTTAAAATCAAAAAACGTCTCAGGGGCTTCTAGGAGCTGCTGAGCGTTTTTTCTTTTTGTAAGGGCAGTTTGGGTGCAGTTGACAGAAGGACAGCTTCTATATTACAATGAAAAAAACTCGTTCAAAAAAGAAAGAGGTATATTGATGAGTGTCGTAGGTATCTAATCAGCCAATTAAAACAAATAAGCAAAAACAGACTGTTTATTTGTTGTGCCTGTAGATACCGATAAAGATCGTTATTGATGAATCAGGTGATGGGAGACTATCGCTTTTTTTGTACACTTTTTTGGACGGGGATCTGATCGGAATCCTCAGGCACAAGAAAGGATAACTCATGAAGATACCTCAAGCAACTGAATTTGAACAAATTAAAGAACAAGTAAGTAAAAAAATAATCAGCGATTACGGCAAAGCGCGTTTTGCGAATGAAAAACCAGCAGCTACGATCCACTCTGCACAAAAACGAGTGACAGAGACCACTGAAGCGATGGCGCTATTAGCCGCTGGTCGTCAAGTGCCTTTTATGGGGCTGCAGCATGTCTTACACCATACGGAGAAAATTGAAAAAGGATTTGTTTTAGAACCACAGGAGCTTATCGAATATGGAGACTTTTTACGGTCTTTTCGAATCATCCGTCAATTGTTCGAAAAGAATCAATCGATTGCCCCAAGATTACATCAATATGCACAAGGGTTAGAAGACTTTTCTGAAATCGCCGAAATGATTTTCCAAAAGATTCGCAATGGTCAGGTTGATAGTAATGCCAGCCGAGAATTGCGGAAAATTCGCGGTACGATCGAAAAATATGAAGCTGATCTGAAAAAAGTTTTTGCAAAGTTTTTTAAGGAAAGTCGCTATTTACAAGAAAATCGTGTCATCAAAAAGAACGACCGATATACGTTACCTGTGCGTGCTGAATTTCAACAGCAATTTAACGGAACGATCATCGAACGTTCCAATAAACGAGCGACTGTCTTTATTGAACCGGAGGCAGCTGCCCGTTTAAATGATCGATTGATCTTGGCACAAGCAGAAGAAACAGCCGCTCAATACCAAGTGTTGTCAGAGTTGACAGGGGCGATCGCCGAACAAATGAACGCCGTGTTTGCCTGTCTTGACATTTTAGTTGTGCTGGATATTATTTTTGCTCGGGGAAAATATTGTCGAGAAATCAATGGGCAGCCGATAACTATGACTGAGAAAGAAGTTTTGCTTCTTGATCAAGTCCGCCATCCTTTGCTGGGGCGTGATGCGGTTCCTCTTTCTTTAAAACTTGGCGAAGAAAACCGCTGCATGGTCATCACTGGACCCAATGCTGGAGGCAAGACCGTCGTCTTAAAAACCGTTGGACTTGTTTGCGCCATGGCTCATTATGGCTTATTTCCAGCACACAATGGCAAAAGCACTGTTCCGTTTTTAAAAAGTCTTTGGATGGATATTGGCGATCAACAAAGTCTGGAAAATTCTTTAAGTACCTTCTCTGGACACATGTCGAACATTGCTCAGATTATGAAGAATGCTACCCGACACAGTATTGTTTTATTGGACGAAATCGGCAGCGGCACTGAGCCCAATGAAGGGGCTGCTTTGGCGATCGCCATCATGGAATCCATCTATCGCTCAGGAGCCTTAATGATCGCAACAACGCATTATGGTGAAATCAAGCAGTTTGCCGTCGATCATCAAGATTTCGAAACAGCGGCAATGGCTTTTGATGCCAAAACCTTGACACCAAAATATCGCTTGCTGACGAATGCAGTCGGTGATAGTAATGCGTTTTGGATTGCCGAGAAGATGGCGATCCCCGCTGACGTAGTCCAGACGGCCAAGGAATATTTAAAGCATAAAACCTATTCTTTTGAGAAGCAGCCTTTTGAAAAGGGGAAGAAACAACCCCCTCAACAAGAAGCCAAGATAGATCTTATTTTTCAAAAAGGAGACTTGGTCTTTTCAACAGAACATAACCAGCGCGGACTTTTTTATGAGTATTTGGAACAAGGACAAGCGAAAATTTCAATAGAGAAACAATTTTTTGTTGTTGCCGCACGTCGCTTGCAACTCCTCACAAAGCGAGAGGTGCTCTATCCCGCAGGTTATGATCTTGATCAGCTATTCGTTGAGTTTGCGCAGCGCAAGTTTACTCGAGATATTGAACGGGGATCTAAAAAAGCGCAGAAGCAGTTACGAAAAGCAGCGCAAGAACGGCAAACCAATCGACCAGTGGATTGATAAATCAAGAAAACTTTCAATCGATAGACCAAAATCAAGCAAGCAGTCCTTTTTCAGCACCTAGAAAAAGGACTGCTTTTTTTAAAATGATCGTTTTTTTAATAACGTCCTTTATCGATGCCGTTCCTTTGTTTGGATGATTATTTTGGTTGTTTTTTCTTTATAGAGCAGAAAATATTCGAAATATCTAAATTCTTTAAGAAAAGTTAAAGAAAAATAAAAATAACAGAGAATTGGTTGTATCTTTATTCGAGGAAGGGTACCATTCATATTGGATTGAAAAATAACATATAACCTTGTTAGGTGAGGCTCCTATACAAACACAAGCTATTGCGCAGAAACGTCGAAAGACGCCAATGTGTAAAACAGGAATTGTCGGATTAAGGCTTTTCATAAAATAGCTAAGAGAGCAAATGACTTTCTTTACGTTGTATAGTGCTAAAACTCGGACGATGAGATTGCTGCTAAAGTCTGACGTCCTAAGAGAAGTGAGACTTTTTTGCTTTTCTTTCTGATGGATGACGAAGCTCATAGAGCAAAATAACTGGTACCGTCTGAACACCTACTCCAAGGCAAGAGGAGTGGAAGCAATGATAGAAAAAAAGAAGATCGATTGGCTGCTGATCATAGCTTATTTGCTATTGAGCCTTATCGGTCTTTTAATGATTTATAGTGCAAGTTCATACCGTTTATTAACGAGAGATCAACCACCAGCATCGCTATTTATCCGTCAATTGGTCTTTTTGTTACTTAGCTGGGTTCTTTTATTCATTATTCAGCGGACGCGAAGAGAGATTTTGCTTAGCAAATACTTAGCGATCGGTCTGCTAGCATTTGGGATCTTTACCTTGCTCTTAGCTCGTTTGCCCTTTTTCGGTGTCTCTGTTAATGGGGCACAACGATGGGTCTCGATCGCAGGGATTCAATTTCAACCATCAGAGATTGTGAATGTAGGGATGGTCTTGTACCTTGCTCATTACTTTCAAACTGCAAAAACCACCTTGCAGGAAATGAAACGTCCGCTTTTCGTTTTGTTTTTGTGCTGTGTGTTGATCCTGATTCAACCGAAAGTAGCCGGTGTGATGATTTTACTCTTTTTAGCATTTGTCATGATAACTACGGTACAAGTTCCCGTGAAGCTGACGGCTCTTTTATTTGGTGGCTTAGTGATCAGTCTATTCCTGGTTGCCCTGTTGATCATGTTTTTAGGTGACAATGATTTATTGCCCCACATGTTTATGCACGTATATAACCGAATTCGCTTAGTAGGCGATCCATTCTCCGACCCTTACAATCAGGGGTTCCAAATGATCCATTCTTACTATGCTTTATTTAATGGAGGGCTTACTGGTCTCGGTTTAGGAAACAGTATTACGAAAAAAGGCTTTTTACCAGTTGCGGAAACCGATTTTATTTTTTCCGTTTTAGTAGAAGAGCTTGGCTTGCTTTTCGGGATTTTTGTTATTGGCTTATTATTCGTAATCATTTTACGTTTATTTATTCGTTCCGCAGCTATTGAAAACCCTCAGATTGGGTTGATATTGCTAGGAACAAGTACATTACTTTTGTTGCAAACAAGTATCAATATAGCCAGTATTTTAGGGTTGATGCCGATGACGGGGGTACCGTTGCCATTTATCAGCTATGGTGGCTCCAGTTACTTTATTCTTTCATTTGCCTTTAGTATGTGCCTGAAATTAGAGCGAGAGGAGGGCAAACGAAATGAAGTTCCTCAAACGACATGATGCAAACTATGCCTTGCTGCTACCCGTTTTTCTACTTTTTTTGCTAAGCATTTGGGTCCAGCATCAAGCTTCTGTGATGGATGGCAATGATCCTTCTGGAATCGTTTTTCGACAGATCGTTTTTTGTGTTCTATCCGCCATCGCGCTCTTCGTTACAAGTTTGATCCCAACCAATTTGCTCTTACGCTTTTCGGGTCTTTTGTATGTATTGGCACTAGGTCTGATGGCTTCTCTTCATTGGTTCTACGATCAAACGATGTTTGAGCAGACGCATACCAAACGCTGGATCAGAATCGGCGACTTTACCATTCAGCCCTCAGAGTTTATGAAAGTGGCCTTTATGCTTTTTATGGTCTATCTCACCTTAGTATATGAAAAACGAAAAGCCGAACGGACCATTAAATCTGATTTGATCTACGTCACTAAGATCTTGCTTTATAGTATACCGACATTTCTATTGATGTTTATGCAACGGGACTTTGGTACGAGTTTAGTGTTTATTGTGATGTTAGGGGCTTTATTTATTATCTCGGGTGTTCATTGGAAAATTTTGACCGTAGTGATCGGTTTGATCGCAGCCCTCGGCGCTATTTTATTGCTGCTCGTGTTTACGGAATGGGGCAATCGTGTCTTGTTTCGACTTCATTTCTCGCAGTATCAATTAGACCGAGTGCGAGCTTGGGCAGATCCCCTAGCGTACCAAGACTCTATCGCGTTCCAACAAGTTCGCAGTATGTGGGCGATTGGCTCAGGAGGCTTATTGGGAGCGCCTGACACCCATACGACAGTGTACGTGCCGGTTCGTGAATCAGATATGATTTTTACAGTTATTGGTGAAACCTATGGCTTTTTAGGAAGTACCTTAGTGATCTTCTTGTATTTTTATCTCATCTATCAAATCATCTTCGCCGCGTTAAAAACGAATAACAAGGCGTCGGTCTATATCGCCATCACGTACGTTTTTGGCTTAGTCTTTCAGATCTTTGAAAATATCGGAGCGGCGATTGGGTTGTTGCCATTAACGGGAATTCCTTTGCCATTCTTAAGCCAAGGAGGAACCTCGTTGATTGCGATCAGTATTGCGATGGGAATTATTTTCGGGTTAGAAAAATTCCCGACTAAAGCGAAGAAACGATCGTACGCATTAAAAGAAAGTAGGGGATTAACATGAGCAAGACAGCAAAACAAGGGTTGATAGGTGGACTGCTTTGTAGCTGTTTCGCATGGTTGTTTTTCCTTGTAGCATTAGAGCCGCAGTGGTTCCAAACGCTTGATACCCTGTTTTCCCACGTGCCTCAATGGCGGACGGCTACAGTAGAAGCGATTTTTGTTCCGCTTGCTAGCACGGCAACGATCGTCCCCATAGCAGCTATTCATTTTCTATTGGCAGCAATTTTGTTTCTTCGGAAGAAACGGATCGAGAGTTTTTGGTTGATGGGAAATATGATCATAATCAGTGGTGTTGGCCAAGTGATCAAGAAATTCGTTGATCGCCCAAGACCGGAGTTTGCTGACAGTATGGAACGGGCGTCCGCCAGTTTTCCAAGTGGCCATACACTATTAGCGACCACGCTAATTATTTCTCTCCTCTTTTTCTTCGCACAAACAGCGCCTGGCCAAAGAGGCAAACGTCCTATTAGCCAAAAACTAGCTATGTTGTTGGGATTGGTTTATTTACTGCTTATTATGATGAGCCGCTTGCTATTTGGGGTTCACTATCTTAGTGACTTGTTAGCGAGTATCTTGTTGGCAAGTGGAATCAGTTTTATCACATCTGCTTTTGTATTTTCGTTCAAAAAAAGTGTGCGTAGGGGGAAGTAAAATGAGTACAGCGAAAAAACTGATAATTGTCTTCTTAGTACTGTTGATGGGCATCGTATCCGCCGGAACCGCCTATGCTATTAGGGTGTATTTTCAAGTAGAGGATGTCGTGGAGTCTATCCATCGACCGATCGAAGGGCGAGAAGAGGCGGAGGTTATCGAAAACGCCGAGCCCTTAAGTCTTCTCTTGTTAGGGATCGCCAATGACTCTCGTCGCAAAACGGATTACCGGGCAAACACGATCATGGTAGCGACGTTGAATCCTGCTACACGCAAAACGACCCTCACAAGTATTCCCCGAGATGCTTATGTGGAGATCGTTGGGCAAGGCTATCAGGATAAGATCAATCATGCCCATTCATTCGGTGGCGCAAAAATGATGATCGAAACTGTCGAACAATACTTGGATATACCGATTCATCATTATTTCTCCTTAAACATGGATGGGATGGCAGATCTTGTCGATGCGATTGGTGGAATCACGGTTGAAAATGAGTTTGCTTTTACGGCAGAAAAAATCGATTATCCAGAGGGAACGCTCGAATTAGATGGCTGGGAGGCACTTCAATATACTCGTATGCGCAAAGATGACCCCGAAGGTGACTATGGACGCCAACGTCGTCAGCGAGAAGTGACAGAGATTTTGGCGAATGAATTAGTTTCTCTATCAAGCGTGATGCGGATTCAGGATCTGTTAACGATTATTGGGGAAAATGGTGAAACAGATTTAACGTTTTCTCAGATGAGTCAACTATTCACCCAATATCAATCGGCACTCGTTACTGTCGAATCTTACCAAATGGCGGGTACTGGGTTCACTGGCGATGGCTTTAGAGGTGAATACGGTATCTCTTATCAAGAAGTGTCGCCTGAAGAACAACAAGCGACGAGTCAGCGTTTAAAAAGCGAATTAATGCTTGATTAAGTAAGCCTTGGGTTTAATTAGTAATAACACCACTTCCTCTTTGTTCCTCTAGTAAATCGTGATTAGAGTTGACAGCTGCTTTTCCTCAGGATACTCTTTAGTCAAGCAAAGCAATTCGGCTTGAAGGGTAGCAAGAGCCTGTTCGGAGAAGGACTGTTAACTCTTTATTTGTTGCTATATCGTTTGGTTAAAAGTTACAAGGGGGGAAAAGAATGACTGTCATCTTTAAAGATCAATTACCAGCGGATTCAAATCAGATTCTCGCTTTATATAAATGTGTTGGCTGGGTCGCCTATACGAAAGAGCCAGAGCGACTATTAAACGGCCTAGCTCAGTCACAGGTGATCACTGCCTATGTTGAAGAGCAGCTAGTCGGACTTATTCGATGTATAACCGATGGACAAACTATTCTTTATATTCAGGATCTGTTAGTAGCGCCAGCGTTCCAACGTCAAAAAATTGGTCAGCGATTGCTCAAAAAAATGCTGGCGAGATATCCATCGATTCGACAAAAGGTTTTGATCACGGACAACACAGAGAAAACGCGCCGATTTTATGAGTCTTGCGGCTTTTCCTCTGTAGAAACGCAGCAAATTGCAGCATTTATTTATTTACCTAAAAACGAGTAAATAGCCAGAAACCCGATCGCTAGTTGAAAATGGTCAATTTATTAACGGTTTTATGTTTGATGAAGGAGTGGGAGAAATGAAGCTGCGATTTGCGTTATTTGTGTTAAGTTTAGTGATTGGTGTTGGCGCATGTGGAGGAAGCATGCTGGCGTTTATGAGTATTGAGCCATTAAGGAAAGGACAGTCATTTGCTGGGTTGGAATCGTCCATGCTCCAAGGAACGCCATTTACAACATTTTTGATTCCCGGGGTGTTTTTGCTAATTGTGTTAGGACTGGGCAATTTATTGGCAGCTATCCGATTGTGGCGCAACCAAGGGTATCATGGCGAATTGCTTTTAGGCATCTGTTTAGTTATCTGGATCATTGTTCAAGTGATTTTATTAAGGGGCGGGAATGTTTTGCATCTGATTTTCTTAGTGTTAGGTTTACTCCAGCTCGGTGTGGCAGCTTACTGTATCAAACACTTGCAACTCTCGGTTCCTTTTTCTGCTCATCAAAATTGATTTTGCAGAAGGGTTTTATGGGGGAAATAATTAAATTACTCAAAAGTTTCCTATGAAAAACGTGGATTTTTGAAAAAATATTCGCAAAAGGATCATTCGCTTAAAAAATTATGATAAACTGAAAGAAGTGAACGTATTTTCTAGAATCAGGAGGATCAATTATTGGAGTTTCTTAAAAAATCAAAAATTTTTGCAGGTCTGGTGATCGTCTGCCTTTTAGGGATCGCCGTCTGGATCTATTCAAATATACTGTTTGTTTTTCGACCATTAGAAGCAATCTTTTCTAGTGTCTTTTTACCTGTACTGATATCCATTTTTATTTTTTATATCTTTTTGCCTTTCTTTAATTGGGTAAAAAGAAGGACGAAAAAGAAAAGCATTGCGCTGTATGCGACACTGTTGTTGATCGTTTTTGCAGCCTATTTGATCATTCAGGTGATTGGACCCGCATTAGCCTATGAGATGGGACGCTTTATCAATCAAATACCCGTTATCATCAATTTGGTGATCGATAACATCGATCATTCCTATTTGGAGGAACTTTTCGGTCCTTTCATTGATTCGATCGATATTTCGCAAGCAAGCAATTTCGCTTTGCAGTTTATTACAGGGGCAACGAATAGTCTGACGAGTTTGATCTCCATCGTTTCTCACTCAGCGATCGTTTTGTTTACGATCCCACTGCTCTTAGTCTATATGTTTAAAGACGGTGAGAAAGTGCCAGACTTTTTAGCAAACAAAACACCGAAAAAGTATCAAGGTTTGATGCGTCAATTATGCAGTGATTTCCACCAAGCAGCGTCTGCTTATATTGGCGGGAAATTGCTTGTATGTTCGTACGTTGCCGTTTCCAGTTATTTGATTTTTTCTTTGCTAGGTTTGCAGAATGCGTTGCTTTTAGGCCTGATTTGTGGTGTCTTGGATATCATCCCATACTTCGGACCATTTATCGGAGCGGCACCCGCATTTCTATTTGCTTTAAGTTTAGATATCCGGACTGCCATTTTATTGGTAGTGGGCATCACGATCATTCAATTGGGTGAATCGTATCTAGTTTCACCTCTAGTAATGAATAAAGTGTTGCATATCCATCCGATTATTGCGGTGTTCTTATTATTGATCGCAGGCAACTTGCTGGGATTTGTTGGTATGATCGTTGCACTTCCAGTGTATTCGATCATAATGGCGATGTCTGGCACGCTACTCCGTTTTTTCCAGGAACGCAAACTAGAACGTTCTGTGATCGATAAGGAGTCATTGTAACAATAAAACTTGCTGTTGAAGAAATCTTCAACAGCAAGTTTTTTGTTTTAGATGACACATAGCACGGTACAAAGACTCATGCTATACTGATTGAAACGAAAACGACGATAGGAGTGAGGAAATGAAGGTTTTGTGGAATGATCAGATCGTTGATCGAGAGGTAGTGAGAATTGATATCGAAGACCGTGGCTATCAGTATGGTGATGGGATCTATGAAGTTATCCGAATATATAATGGCCACTGTTTTATGTTAGCGGAGCATATGGCTCGATTGGAAAGCAGTGCACAAAAAATTAAGCTAACGTTACCCTATTCGATTCCCCAATTGACTGAAAATCTAAAGTTACTCATTAAGACTGAAGGAATCACAGAAGGAGAAATCTATCTTCAGATCACCCGAGGAATCGCTTCTCCGAGAAATCACGAGTTTCCACCAGCTGGATCGGTCAAAGGGGTGGTGACGGCAAATGTGATCCCCTTTGAACGACCAGATGAAATGCAGCAAGCTGGGCTTTCGGCAACCGTTCTTCCTGATGAACGCTGGTTGCATTGTGATATCAAATCATTGAGTTTGTTAGGGAATCTTTTGGCGCTGGATCAAGCGATCGAAGCTGGCTTCGATGATGCGATACTGCAACGAGATGGCTTTTTTACAGAAGCATCTGCATCCAATCTCTGGTTTGTCATTGATGGGATCGTCTATACTCATCCGGATGGGCGTTTGGTGTTACCGGGAATCACGAAATTGAAGGTCCTTCAGTTGTGTCGCCAATTAGAAATTCCCTATCGAGAAGAACCCGTCCCGATTGAGGCACTACGCAACACGCAAGAGTGTTTCTTGACCAACTCAGTTTGGGAAATCGTTCCGATCGTTGCCATTGATGGGAAACCCGTTGGCACTGGCGTATTGGGTTCAATCACGAAACAATTGCAAGCAGCGTATATCGCTGCCACAAAGAATAAAAGCGATTCATTGTGATTATGCAATAGAAACCACCTAAAAAAGCTTTGGCAACACCCAGTATTTTTAAGGCTGGGTGGGACCAAAGCTTTTTCTTGCGTTGAAAATTATTTCCTACCATTCACTAGGGTTCCACAACTTCCCGTCAAGTTCTCCTTGTTTCAATTCGATGCGGGTTTCTTGCTGCTGCAACAACTGTCCCAGCTCTTGCAAAAATGCTTTTTCATGGTAATCAGTGGTTTCTTGAATGGATTGTTCTATCAGCGGTGTTAGCCAATCATGCCCCATCAAAGCACCTCCAATTCAGCTAAAGCATCTTCTAATTCGTTCAATGTTTCATGGTTTTCCTGCAACAGGGATAGCAAAGGAGAAAGCTGCGGTTTTTTAGAAACCAAATGTGCCAGTTTCTCAGCAAACCATTGTTGCTTTTGGTCAAACGTAAAGGGAGCGGGCATCGATAATAATTGCTGATAGGCAATGACAAAGGCACGCTTTTCTTTTTCCGTTTTATACATCAGTTGGTCAAGGACAACGATGGGTAACACGGTCATTTGGTGTTTTTTTGCCATCAGTACGAGTGGATGCAAAATTTCGTTAAAGGTCGTATTTTCTCGACCGCCTAACTGAAATTCTTTGGCAGCAATACCAGTAGAAACGGCGAAACTGATTTCTTTTCCCACCAAAGCAGGCGCACAATTTTCCCAAACCGTATCGATCCAAGCTTTCATTTTTGCTGGAACACTGTACCAATATAAGGGGAATTGTAAAACCAAACGGTCACAGTTTTGCAGCAGCGCCTGTTCATCGGCAAGAGAAAAGTCAGAAAAATCATCAAGAAAGTGTATGGTGACATTAGGAAGTTTGGCACTTTCACTGAAAAAACGTTGGGAAAGAGAGTTGTGGAAATCTGGGTGGCTAGCCACCACTAAGGTTTTTATCATGAGATTGATCATCCTTTCCTACTACATGTACCATATTTTACCAGAAAGGGAAACTAGTCTGCTTTGCTTTTCGTAGTGTTGGTCCTCTTTTAGTTTGATTTAAGGTACCTCGTCTATATTCATTGATAAGGAAGTGTCAGTAACGACTTACACGTGAAGGAAATGGGGGAATAGAGGATGGAATCAAATGATCCCTTGATCAAAGGTCTAGCAAATGTAGTAATGTTCGCCGCCAATACAATGGAATATGTCGAAAATAAACTTGCCAGTTGCCGACAACGAATATCTGGAAAGCAACCCTCAAAAGAAAGTGACTATGGCAATGGGCAAGAGTTTACAGAATTGACTGCGCAAAAATGATAGATAGAGAGAAAATAGAAGAAGTGGCTCACCTTTTACCTGGTGAGTCACTTTTTTGCTGTCAAGTTCTTCATCATCAGTTGGTACTTTTCTTGATGGAAGGTATAATGAGTAAATGAAGCATAGTGGAGAGGAGAAGAATAAAGAAACAGTAGAGAGGAGAAGCAGGTGATGAACCATTTATACAAACGAATCCAATACAAAATCCCTGAGCTAAACCGAGTAGAACGAACCGTCCTTAACTATTGTTTGAGGGCGCCTGAGAAAGTTTCGGAAATGACGGCCGATGAGTTAGCTTCTCAAACCTATACTAGTCAAGCAACGATCAGTCGAATGGCGAAAAAGCTTGGCTTTACGGGTTTTCAAGAATTCAAATTTTCATTGAAAAGTTATCAAAGCCTTGAAAGAAACGAGTCTGCTACCCAAGCCTCTCTTGGCTTATCCCCACTGATCAAGCAAATGATTGACCAGCTGACGACATCCCTATCAATGATTGAAGAAGCTGACTTTCAGCGTGCCGTGGAAATGCTGCAGCAAGCACAACGAATCGAATTTTTCGCTTTAGGGCAAAGTGCGCCGGTCGCATTATCTGCAAGTCGAAAATTGCGCTTTTTAGGTAAAACAGTGGGTGCATCAACGGATTGGGATGAATTGACAACCATCGCGAACCAACTATCAAAAAATGATTTAGCTCTTTTTATTAGTCATAGTGGAGAAACGATCGGGATGCTAAATTATGCTACTCGTTTGAAACAAAGAGGCGTGCCGATTTTAGCCTGTATTGGTCAACCAAAAAGCACGTTAGAAAAGCTTGCCACCTTCTCTTTTCCTGTTGAAATGACAGCGGTTTATCATCATGAAGTCGATTTGAGCCCTCGGATCTCCTTAGCGGCGTTACTGGATATTTTAATTATTCAATACGCCAATCAAATCGAAGCAGGACTTGATCCTGAATGACCATTCCATTTTGTGAATGGTCATTCTTCTTTGGGGAACTGTATTGTAAGCCTTCTTGATATCGTTTACATTTTAAGAGATAAAAGTGTTAGGAGGAAATGATATGCAAAAAGGAAAGAAAGCAAGCTGGATGGAAATTTTTCAAGGACTTGGGAAAACATTTATGTTGCCAGTCGCTTTACTCGCATTCATGGGTTTATTTTTAGGGATTGGTAGTTCATTTTCATCTTCTTCAACGATCGACGTTTTCCCATTTTTAGGTGCCCCTTGGCTCCAAGTGGTTTTTCGTTTCATGTCAACGATCGGTGGGTTTGCCTTTAGTTACTTACCCGTCATGTTTGCGATGGCGATTCCTTTAGGTCTAGCAAGAAAAGAGAAGGGAGTTGCGGCATTCTCAGGCTTTGTGGGCTATGTCGTGATGCATTTATCCATCAATTTTTATTTACAAGAAACGAATCAATTAGCTGCTGCAGATCAACTACGAGAAGCAGGGCAAGAGATCGTTTTTGGCATTCAAACATTATCAATGGGTGTTCTAGGAGGTATTATCGCAGGATTGATCGTTTATAAATTGCATATGCGCTTCTACCATTTTCAATTGCCAGATAGTTTTGCATTCTTTTCAGGAGCACGTTTTGTTCCAATCATCACCTCGCTTACTTTAGCTGTGGTCGGGGTGATCATTCCGATGATTTGGCCGTTGTTTGCTATGATCATCACAGGAATCGGACATTTGATCCAACAAGCTGGTCCTTTCGGTCCGTTCTTATTTGGTTCAGGTGAGCGCTTGTTACTGCCATTTGGATTACACCATATTTTGGTTTCCATGATTCGCTTTACCGAAGCAGGAGGAAGTCAGCTGATCGATGGTCAGCAAGTCTTTGGGGCGTTGAATATTTTTTATGCGGAATTACAAAACGGCTTGAGCATCTCACCTAGTGCAACTGCGTTCTTGTCTCAAGGGAAGATGCCAACCTTTATGTTTGGCTTACCGGCAGCAGCATTAGCTATGTACCACACGGCAAAACCTGAGAATCGTTCAAAAATAAAAGGCTTATTGATTTCAGGCGTCATTGCAACTTTTGTGACAGGAATTACTGAACCAATCGAATTTTTATTCTTATTCATCAGCCCTTTATTATGGATTTTTCATGTCATCATGACAGGTGCTGGATTTATGGTAATGAGTCTATTAGGTGTCACGATTGGAAATACCGATGGGGGCGTGCTTGATTTTCTTATCTTTGGCGTGATGCAAGGCGCATATACAAAATGGTGGCTCGTTCTGATCGTAGGAGCTTGTTGGTTTGCCCTTTATTACTTTGTTTTTAAAACAGTAATCCTTCGCAAGAACTTGAAGACACCTGGCAGAGAAGAGAACAGTGATCAAACGAATGAGTTGGAAGAGGAAATGACCTATTCTGGAAAGAGTGGCTATGATGCCCATGGTATTTTGGCAGCTTTAGGGGGAGCAAGCAATATTGATTCTTTAGACAATTGCATTACACGGCTACGCCTCGTTCTAAACGATGGTACATTGGTTGATGATGAACGGCTGAAAAAACTAGGTGCGCTTGGGGTCGTTCACTTAGATGATACTAACGTGCAAGTAATCATTGGAACGAAAGTAACAACAGTCAGAAATCAACTTGATGCGATTCTTTAGCAAAATTGTCAAGTAGTAGGAGTGAAGAAAATGTTTTTTGATGAACCAATCAATCGTAAAGGAACCCAGTGTACTCAATGGGATTATGTTGAAGACCGTTTTGGTGAAAAAAACTTGTTGCCATTTACGATTTCCGATACGGATTTCAAGGTGCCAGCTGCAGTTGAAGCGGCACTTATCAAGCGGATGCAGCACCCGGTTTTTGGGTATACACGTTGGAATCATAATGAATTCAAGCAAGCGGTCTGCAAATGGTATTCTGAACGTTTTAACAGCATGATCAAAAGCGATTGGCTGGTCTACAGTCCTTCCGTTATGTATAGCGTTAAACAGCTCGTCACCCTACTCAGTGAACCAGGAGATGGGATCATTGTTCAGACGCCAGCGTATGATGCGTTTTATAAAATGATCAAAGAGAACAAAAGAAAAATCGTACCTAATGCACTCATCTATGATGCTAAGTCGTATCGCATTGATTTCGAAGAGCTAACAAGATTGATGGCACAGCCTGAAAATAAAGTTCTTCTCCTCTGTAGTCCTCATAACCCAACTGGGAGAGTCTGGCAAAAGGATGAGTTGCAACGAATCATCGAATTGGCGAAAACCCATGATGTATTTATCATCTCTGATGAGATCCATATGGACATTGTAAGAAAAGGACAAAGGCATCAACCGATCATTGATTTGTTGCAAGAAAATGTAGCCCTTGTTACTTCGGGAAGTAAAACATTTAATTTCCCAGGGTTGATTTATTCTTATGGAATCATTCCTGATCCCAAGTTGCGTGAGCGCTTCTTAACTCAGTTAAAAGAAGCCGATGGGTTGAGCTCCACCAGTATTTTTGGCATGACCGCAACGATTGCTGCCTACGATAATGAAAGTAAGTGGGTGGATCAGCTCAATGACTATCTTGATGGTAACATTGCTTATGTGATCGCTTATTTACAGGAACATCACCCAGAACTCGTGGTCACGAAAAGCGAAGCCACGTATCTTATGTGGATTGATTGTACAGCACTGGGTTTAACGATGGCGGAATTGCAGCAACGAATGATTCGAAAGGGGAAAGTCGCGATTATGTCAGGAGAGATCTATGGGAAAGAGGGGAGAAATTTTTTGCGCCTAAACATTGGCTGTTCGCGAGAAAAACTCATTGATGGCTTGAAGCGATTCACATTGAGTTTGACATAAAAAAGAACCCACTGAGCGATCAGAAAGATCCTGTATTCTTTCTGATCGCCAGTGGTTTTTTAGTCTTTCGTCGTGCGGGGAGTCATTGCAGTAGTAACGGGGATTGGTTCAACGACATGGAAATAACCTTCTTTGTCTTGAATGATCAGCATATCTTGCTGACTCTTGCTCTTGATGATCTCACCTTTAACAATTTCGTTGGTGACAGTCCGATAAATGCTTGTAGTCATGTTCATTCCTCCCAACGGTTTTTACCAATTGATCTTCAATAGGGGGACTAGTACAAATCAATTGCTTGATTTGTACCAGCAAGGAAAAAGAAAACGAATTGGTATCTTTAGTATAGGAGAGCAATGTTTAGATTGCTGCAATTCCATGTAAAGTTTTTGTTAATCCTTTTATTTTCAGCGATTGACTAATCGGCTAAAGAAAAACGCAAGGCCATTTTATTACTGCCAGACTCCACCATTTTTCCTAGTAACGTTGTTGCATTTTTTAAATACAGTTCGGCCATCTCAGCGTTGGCTTCTTCAAGCAGACGAGTAGGCTGCTTGTCAACGGAAGCTTTACGATCAGTTTCTTGTTGGATGCGGCGACAAGCCGCCATCGTTTCCATTTCAAAACGGTTGGCAAGATCACTATAGCGATCGTAGTCGCTGTCTCCAATCAACGCCAAGGTGCGTCCTAACCAATAGCTATTTGATGGATCGTAGGTCTTTGTCGTATCACAATAGCCAAGTGGGGTCTTAGTGATAGCTGCATAAAAGGGCACAACGCCATTGAAGGTATTGGGGCCAAAGGCAAGCCAATGAATGCCAGCGATTGCTGCGGGCACGTGGTTGCGGATCTGTAAAATATGGACTTGCTGGTTGCGATTGAGAGCAATCGATCGGAATTGTGTTTTTTGTGTCTCGCTCCCTGTACCGTAAGGGTCAAAAGGCGTATTTTGGAAGTGGGAGCTCAATGCCCATTTTACATCTTCCACGGATAGCTTTTGTTTTGGGTAGCATACAAACGGGAGCTCTTGATCGATCGGTTCAGCGGCTGTTCCGCTAAAGTGTTTTTGAATGTACCATGCCCGCGGGTTATTGTAACGGGTATCTTTTTCTGAGGAGCTGCCAAAAATATGGCGTAGATTAATGCCTTCAAAATCAGGATTTAATTGATAGTCTTCAATCAACTGTTCGAGATCCTGCGAACACAACGTCATTTCTGAGGCGAAATCGAAGTGATCAATGTTTAAGCGATTTGGTGCCACAACATAGGCATCATCTGGTATGCGAACAGCTGCCCAGTGATGTCCACCGATGGTTTCCATATACCAGATTTCCTCGGCATCAGAAAAAGCGATCCCGTTGGCTTCATAGGTCCCATAGGTTTCTAAGAGTTCCCCTAAGCGTAAAACACCTTCTTTAGCGGAATGGATGTAAGGCAGTACGATGCTGACGAAATCAGCTTCCCCGATACCATCTTCCACATATGGATCAATAGCCAAAACGCGTGAATTGGTTGTGATCGTTTCTGTTGCAGTCATGGCGATATTTTCTTCATTGATTCCTGAAGCTGCCCAAACTCCTTGCGATTCATCTGCTTCAGGGGTTGAAGTATAGCGTAATGATTTTGCTGGCAAACTGATTCGACAGTCGCTTAAAACGGCGTAAAATTCATTTCCTTGCTGTTCTGGAGTGATGACGACGAATTTTTGCGGTTCCGAACCGCTTCCAGAATCTTCATTGCGGGCAATCATGGTCGAGCCGTCGATCGATGCTTTTTTTCCTACTAGTAAAGTGGTACAGGACGCTTTTTTTCTATCCATCTTTCCAACACTCCTTCATTTCTTCTTACGAATGATTGAAGCTAGTATACCCATAGTCCCATGGTTTTACAATGCTTTCTATAGAGAGGAACAAAAAAATTTCGCCTTTTTTATTAATTTTTAGTAGAATAAGGTGTTGTAAAAAAAATCAAAGGAGCCATTATTATGAAGAAAACAGTTGTTTTTAGTTATATTTTTTTACTAAGTCTGGTTTTTGCCGGCTGTGCCAAACCATCGATGGATGCGGGAAACTCCTCCAGTGAATCTTCGTCAGTCCAACAAAACGCCGAAGAGCGCACTGCCCAAATCAGCTTCAATAATAAAAGTGAAGAGCAAGACCAGGAGATCGAAACCAAAACGGTCACTTTTAAAGAAGGGGTTTCTTTGATGACTATCATGAAAGAGAACTTTGACTTGGAAGAAAATCAAGGGATGATCACCAGCATTGACGGTTTAGCGCAAGATGAAAAAGCTGGCTATTATTGGACATATACGATCAATGATGAAATGATTACAACTGGGGCAGATGATACCTTTTTAGGAAACAACGATAAAGTGGTTTTCACCTATGAAAAATTCGAATAAACCACTTGCATTTGCTGGAAAAGAAATTGCTTATTTAGGGCTGCTTGTGGCAGCGGCCGTCGTCGGCAGGTCACTTTTTCAACCCTTACCCAATGTTCAACCAATGACGGTGATCTTTTTATTAGTAACCATCCATTTAGGTCTTAGTCGTGGATTGATCGTTTGTCTGCTCTCGATGCTGATTACCAATTTTTACATGGGAATGGGAATATGGACGATTGCTCAATTAGTTAGCTATGCAATCATTATTTTGGGGATGTATCTGTTGTCAAAAAGCAAGCTGTTTATGAAACGGTTGCTTTTACAAGTCAGCTACAGTGTATTTGCAGGGTTTGCTTATGGCTTTGTGATATCTTGGATCAGTGTCAAACTTTATGGGTTTCCTAGCTTTTGGGCTTATTATTTTCAAGGATTGAGCTTTGATGCCCTCCACGCAATAGGCAATGGCATTTTTTATCTGTTACTAGCACCGATTTTTCTGCGGCTTTTCCAACACTACTATCCAAAGAACAACAGCGAAGGGCACTAAGCGCTTCGCTTTTTTTGTTGAGTTAGCTAGTGTCGGGCAAAACGTCCATGACTAGAGGAAAAGTCTTTGACGATCAAATGAGGTGAAAGGGGTTATGTGAGGAAACAAGCAGGCATATTGTTGTGCAAAAGCGGTTTCTGCAGGTATCCTTAAGGTATCTAAGGAAGGATGTGGCTTTTGATGAAATGGATCGTGAAAAAAGATGATTTAGAAAGCTACCGTGCGAAGTTCCATGGAAAACTGGCTGGTTATGCCGAGGAAGCCAAAATGATTGCCCTGCCAACACCAAAGTATTTTATCGTGGTGGTTGACGAAGAAAAAATCCACTTGATTCAGTTAGATCTGCAATTTCATGAAAAAGGGATGCAGACAATTATGATCCACGAGATCACAAAATTACAACTAGGCGGTGTGGTAAATAAAAAAGTCCAGATTCAGACACCTTCGACCACTGTCAAACTAATGATCAAACCGTTGGCGATCGGTATCAAAGAGGAGCAAAAAGCCTTGATTGATCGGTTTACCAGAATGTCGCGATAAACATCGGAGGAACATGCGGGAAAAATCAGCTGGATTTTTTCAAAAAAAAAGCAAGGGCAGTTGCCTGCACTTGCTTTTCGTGAGTCCTGTTATTCTGGTGTACCGACGATTTTAATAAACTCATCGATATTCTTGATTTTCATATGCTTGATCACTAACTGTTCCCGCTTGTTCCATTTTCCTTCGACTTCTAATTGGTATTTATTTAAAGGAAGGCGTAAGACATAACTGGCTAAGTAGCGATCCTTAATAATGCAATTCACGATTTTGTGGTCTTCTAAAAGTTGGATACCTGTTAGCATCATTGGCGTTTCTTGAAAAACACGGCTATTGACTAACAATCCAGTGTGGGTTTCGTTCATGGGATCTTCCTTTCTGATAAACCTGGGATAAATCATCTTTCTGTCTGTTATGTTACCTGATTTGCATCAGAAAGGCAATTCCTATAAAAAATCCTCGTTATTATGTGTCACGTAAAAAGAAAGGAGGCAAAAGGAGTGGTTGGGTATAACCGTTTCTCAAAAGAGTTTCAAAAGGCTTCGAAAGAACTCCGTGAAGGGAAGAAGTCCAAAAATGCCAATAAAGGGCTGCGAACACGACAAAAAATCGCTGCTGAAAAAGAACAAAAAGCACAAAATGCTTTTTCGACTGGTTTTTTGATCGGTTCCTTCAGAGAAATATTCCGCAAGAAATAAGCAAGTTCCGCTGCCAAAGCGGGACTTGCTTTTTGTTTAGAATAAATAATTGAAGAAGACACCGTTGAGAAAGGAAAAGCTCAGATAAAATAGAAAAAGTGTCACGATGTCCAGGGGTAGGCCTTTCAGAATTGGCGGAATTGCGGCAATTTGATTTCGTGTATGAACCCCTGACAAAGCACAGGAAAAGAGAAAATACATGCCTACAGCAACAAATAAATTGGTTAAATAATCGGTATAGGGAAATTGGGTCACAGTGGCGATCGTCAGCAAAATGACACTGACTAGGGTCGTCTTTTTTAGATCATTCGTCAAGAAACGTTTTTTTGCTGGAACGATCAGTAAGCATAAACTGGCAGTAATCAAGGCGATGATGGCAGCACTTACCAAATTGGTGACCACTTGATTGCCATAGACAAAGCGATTTTGAAGCAAAAGATAAAAACTTAAACCGCTCAACAAGTATGCGACTGCAATGACCCCTGACAGGAAAACCACCCGTGTCGTCACGTTCGGTTTTTTTTCTTTGACGGTCGGCGCCAAATTTTGACAGGCGTAATTTGTGAGTAGAATGACTAGGAAGACCACTAGTCGATTGGCGATCATCATATGAGAACGCTCCTTTCTTGCGTTTTAGCTCATGATTTTAAGGTTGAACGGGGTCTTTTTTCCTTCCCCTAAAATGCGAAGGCGTAAGAAGCGATCGATGAGTGGAGTAAAACAATTCATGATCAAGATGGCATAGCTCATGCCTTCGTTTGTGAAACCAAAGAAACGGAAGAGGACAACGAGAAGCCCCACGCCTAAGGCAAAAAGATTTTCTCCTGCTTTTGTTCCTGGAGTCGAAGAATAATCAGTCGCCATATAGATCGCACCCAACATGGCACCACCGCTGATGATATGCCCAATCACCGTTTGCCAACTGCCAGTAAAAAGTCCTTCTGGACCAAGGATAAAAGCAAAGAGCCCGATCGTTGCAAAAATAATCAGTGGGATACGAGGGGAGATGATTTTCTTGTAAACCAGAAAAATTCCACCCAGTAGTAAAAGCAAGGCACTGGTTTCACCGATTCGTCCCCCAGTAAATCCTAAAAAAGCATCTAACAGATCAGAACCGCTTAAGGTGTCCCCGGCCTTCATGACAGCTAACGGCGTAGCACCGGAAACGACATCGTTCGCCGTAGCTTGCGAAACCACATCAGGAGCAATGCTGCCAAAAGGTGGATCTGGCCAACTGATCAAAAACATCTGGTTATAAAACAAGCCAATCAACAAGGCGCGACCGCCAAGGGCTGGATTTAAAAAGTTATAGCCGATACCCCCAAAAAATTCTTTGACGATGATCACGGCAAACGCCACCCCGATCACTGGGAAATACCAAGGTGCGGTCGGTGGAAGATTCATCGTTAAAAGCAATGCCGTCACAACGATGCTTAGATCGAAACGAAATGGCCGTTTGATGAGGTAGGACCAAATTCCGTCGGCGGCAAACGCCGTGGCTAACGCAATGAAAAACAACCCATATACCTTGAGCCCGAAAAGGTAGCCCGAGAATAAAACTGCTGGTAGTAAGGCTAGTACTACACAGCCCATGATTTTGACTGTTTCGTCATTGCTGCGAATATGGGGGCTTGGGGGTGTTTCTTGGTTTTTTCGTTGCTGAAAGAGGCGCTCGCTATCGGAATCCTTGTAGTAATCAGGCACTTTCCTTCGCCTCCTTCTGCAGCTGTGCAACCTTGCCTTTTGCGGCAGTGATGTTGGCAGCTAAGGAACGTTTGGCTGGACAGACAAAGGTGCAAGCACCACAATTGATACACGCTTCTGCCAGCAATTCTTCACATTTTTGATAATCGCCTGCTCGATAGAATTGATCGATCTCCATCGGCATCAGGCGCATCGGACAAGCTTCGACACATTTATTGCAGCGAATGCAGGGGTTTTCGGCATATAGCCAATCGGTTTCTTCATTAAAAACAACGATCCCGTTGCTGCCTTTGGTGACCGGAACCTTTAATGTTTTGACGGATTTCCCCATCATGGGGCCGCCAAGAATCAGCTTGCTGGGCGCACCTTGAAAGCCGCCAGCAAAATCGATCAACTCTCCTGCGAGTGTTCCTAAAGGATTTTTGACGATGCGTGGATGTTGAACATCACCAGTCACGGTTGTATAGCGTTCAATCAGCGGTTTGTCATAACAGACCGCTTCAGCGATGGCAAAGCTGGTGGCAACATTGATCAATACGATCCCAATATCGGCAGTCAAGCCGCCTAAAGGTACCTTCTGATCGGTCAATAACTCTACTAACTGCTTTTCACCACCGGTTGGATAAACAGTTGGGACAGTAACGACTTCTATCGTGTCATCCTCTGCACTTGCGGCTTGCATCGCTGAAATGGCTAGCGGTTTATCATCCTCGATGCCAATGATAATTTTTGGATCAGCTAACAATTTTTGTGCAATTTTTGCCCCTTGGATGATTTTTTGGGCTTCTTTTTGCATTAAGAAGGCATCACTGCGCAAAAAGGGCTCACATTCAGATCCGTTTAAGATCAAGGTATGGATTTTTTTATTTTCATCAATACTGAATTTGACATGGGTGGGAAACGTTGCACCGCCTTTGCCGGCGATACCGCCTTGACGGATTTTTTTGAGGATCGTTTCGTTAGCAGCAGATTGCCAGTTGAATGGGGTGGACAAAAAATCATTATCGAAGGCATAATCGTTTTCAATGATGATGGTTTTTCCTTCTTCATTGTTTTGATTTGGCCAATCGACAATATCGACGATTTTGCCCGAAACAGATGCATGGACTTTCGCAGATACAAAGGCATCTGCTTCAGCGATCACTTGTCCTTGCTTGACGTACTCACCAACGGAAACCGTCGGTTCGACAGGGGCACCAATATGTTGTGCCAAAGGGATAAAGACCATCGTGGGTGAAAAGGTAAGGATTTCATCTTGTTCGATCATTAATTTTTCTTTTAACATTTGTAACGGGGGACTTAGTGAAATTCCACCAGTAAATGTTCTCATAGCCAACACTCCTTTTTTCTCCTAACTTTATTCTAGCATGCCATCCGCATTCTCAAAACCATAAACGCTTACATTTCACAAGAAAAACTTATTTCGGTTGACATATGATTGTTTGTTCATATATAATCAGGGTATAAACATGATTGATCGTTCATATGTTCGATGGAATAGAGGAGGTTTTGATGATGGCTGAACATACTTGTCAACACGAGCACACAAAAACAAAGGGACATACGCATACCCATGATCATGGGACGTTTCCTCGTAAGGTTTACTTCGCGGGGGTAATCTTCTTTATAGTGGCGCTGTTTATTTCGAATCAATGGGTAAAAGACGGGGTTTATTTTGCTGCAGTTTTATTAGCGGGCTACCACATTTCGTGGGAAGGGATCGAGGATACCGTAAAAAGCACAAGAATCAATCGGCGCTTTACGCCAAATGTACATCTATTGATGTTATTAGCAGCGATAGGGTCAATGATCATAGGCAATTTTAATGAGGCAGCCTTACTGATTTTGATTTTTGCTGGTGCTCACTTTTTAGAAGAATACGCGGAAGGGCAAAGCCGACGAGAAATCACCAATCTTCTCAAATTGAATCCAACGGAAGCACGTTTGATGGGCCCAGATGGGAAAGCCAAAAAAATTGCTGCTTCAGAGATAAAAAAAGGGGATATTTTACAAGTTTTGCCTGGTGATCAGTTAGCAACAGATGGGGTGATTCTTTCTGGCACGAGTGCCATCAACGAAGCTTCCATCAATGGCGAGAGTATACCGCGAGAAAAAACAGCGGGAGACGAAGTTTATGGCAGTACCATCAATGGCAATGGAACATTTTTGATGGAAGTCACAAAAGACAGCTCGGAAACGGTCTTTGCCAAAATTCTTTCAGTCGTTGAAGCGGCACAGTCGAATCAGTCACCAACAGAAACACGAATCAAAAAAATCGAACCAATCTATGTAACCATTGTTTTCATTGCAGTCCCTTTGTTCATCTTAACAGCACCGTTTCTACTTGGTTGGGATTGGTATACCAGTTTTTATCGCGGGATCGTGATGATGATTGCAGCGTCTCCTTGTGCGTTAGCGGCAAGTGCGGTACCTGCTAGTTTATCTGCGATTTCAAATCTAGCAAAAAAAGGGATTCTTTTTAAAGGCAGCAACTACTTAACGAATTTTGCTCAGATCAAAGCGGTGGCATTTGACAAAACGGGCACGTTGACCGTCGGAAAACCAACGGTCACGGATGTCATTTTCGCAGAAGCCATCGATCAAGCAGAGGCCGCTTCCATCATCGTTTCGCTGGAAAAACAAGCCAATCATCCATTGGCAGATGCGATCGTTACTTATTTTGAGAAGAACAATAAAGGGCAGCAAAACGAACAGCTGACGGTTACGAATGAGATTGGTTCCGGTTTAGTAGCCGTCTCAGGAACAAAAACCTATCGATTAGGAAAAAGAACCGAAAACTCCCAGTTAACAGGTTCGTTGGAGCAACAGTACCGTCACCTGGAAGCGCAAGGAAAAACGATGGTCATTTTTTCCATCAATGAAGAGGTTGTCGCAATCATCGCTTTAATGGATGAGCCGAACGAACAGGCAGCTTCTGTGATTCGTTATTTAAAAAATGAAGGGATCCATACCGTTATGATCACCGGAGATAGTGCGTCTGCTGGGGAAGCCATCGGAAAGCGGCTAAACGTTGATCAAGTGGCGGCTAATGTGTTACCTGAGAACAAAGCGGAAGCGGTTCGAGCACTCCAAGAAGCCTACGGACAAACCGCCATGGTGGGGGATGGCATCAATGATGCGCCCGCACTTGTTCAGGCAGACATCGGTTTTGCGATGGGGGAAGGGTCAGATGTTGCTATCGAAGTGGGGGACGCCGTGATCATGAAAAATGATCTTTCACGCTTCGCGTATGCCTATCGCTTAGCGAAGAAAATGGATCGAATCATTTGGCAAAATATTTTCTTCTCCATGTTTATCGTCGCATTACTAGTCGGGTTGAATCTATTTGGAAAAATGAATATTGGACTGGGGGTATTTGCCCATGAAGGAAGTACGTTGATTGTATTGTTTAACGGGTTGCGCCTTTTGCGCAAACTGCCAGATGCATAAAAAAAAGCGGCTATCGAAGGATAGCTGCTTTTTTAATGACTGAATTGTGTCGAAGTTGGAAAATCAAAGGCATCGATTTTTTGCAATCGATTTTCGATCCTTCTTAAAATCCCTTCAGAGGAATCCAACGGTTTGATTGCATGATAAGCAGTCAGTAACAGGTCTTTTTCTTTAGCGGGACGGTTTTCGATGCGGTAGATATTTGCTAATCGTTCCACGTATTCATAATGACTATAGTCTGTTTTGTTGATCAAGAAATGCAAAAGATCTTTTGCTTTTGCGTAGTCTTCTTGAAGATAGAAACTGATTGCTTCACGATACAATTTGATATCAAGTTCTTCGATCTGGTCAGGGGTTGCTTTAAGCGCACGCCACTCATTGATCGAGATTTTTCGTACGACTTTGCCAGTTGCATCGGTCAAAAAAATTACCGGTACATCGTTCGGATGTTTTGCTGCTTGCTTGATTTTCTTCATGTCGCACCTCCCGCGTGTCAATGGACTGACTGTTTGATATCTCCTATTTTAAAAGGAATAGCGGGAAAAGTCTACATGTAGATGTTAGATTCGTAGGAAATTTTAAAACATTCTCATTTATTAGGCTCTTTTTCGTTGAAAATGGTTGACCGCATCGGAGGCACCCATGAAAATCAAGATCCCACCAAAAATTTGGAAGAATAACAACCAAGTGGCGAAGGGATTCAATACTAGGATGATCCCTGCAGCAATGATCAATAGACTGATGATCAAGCTAGTGATATAAGGTAAACCAATGCGTTTTTGGTTAAAGCTTGCCATCAATCGGGTGCAACCGCTGATGGTGATTATGATTCCTAAGAAAAATGGCACGATGGCAAGTAATCCTTTGGCAAAAACTAAAATCGCAGCTGCCGCAATCAACAGTAAGATACCAGAGACGGATTGCACATTGCGATAGCCCTTTTGTTTTTCTTTGTAGCTCGTATACAAGCTAATGATCCCTAAACATGCAATATACCCGGCAACAAGATAAACGATCGTGTTGAAGACAGATCGTGGTGCAATCAAGATGATGAAGCCAAAGACGATATATACGACGGCACGAAGTAAATCATAGCGTTGTAATTTATCAAAAAATGCATTCATGATAATTCCTCCTTTTTTTCCTATTGTACCGAATTCTTGTTAAAATAGATATCAAAAAACCTACGAAATAGGCTAAGCCTTTTGTATCAGATGGTTTTTTGGTAAAATAAGGAAAAGAAAACAGAACGGAGAGTATTATGAGTGGGTTAACGCTAGTGATGTGTGCCTTTACGATCGTTTTATACCTTTATTTATTCGTGGTACGGAAAGACATTCAATTTCTTGCTGTGGAGCGCAAACTAAGCAAGGTCGCCATTACGATTTTTTCAGTAATGATTATCCTATCTATGGTGATGATGGAAGAGGCACTTGATAATCGGGTGCGAGGGATCGTTTCGGGTTTGGTCTTTTTGAGCTTTGTTTTAGATAGCCGCGGCTTAGCACTTGATCGAATCATTGTCCATCCAATGAGTATCAAAGGGGTACTATACCAAGAGATCGATCGAGTCGTTTTATTTCAAGAAAAGGAAGGGCAGCCCATCAAGATGAACTATTTTCGAAGAGGGATGAGAGGCCCATTGATGAAATTCAAGCAGCCATTAGCAGAATTGGTTGTTTTCTTGTCAGAACACTTGAATGAAGGGACACCGATCGATATTTTAGTCGATCATGATCAAGGAACAAAGGACTAAAAGACCCTCGATTACTGCCAGTTTAAGGCGTAATCAAGGGTCTTTTTTTAGGTTGAAAATTGATTAATGGAACACGCGGAAGCGCTCATCGTCACTTAGAAATTCTTTTTCGTTCGGTTCGCTTTCTTTTGAACCAAAGACTAGTTGCGCCCGTAGTTGCCAATTTTCAGGAATTGACCATTCAGCTGCAACAGCATCATCGATGACAGGGTTGTAATGCTGTAAGTTGGCACCTAATCCAGCTTCTTCTAAAGCGGTCCAAGCGTTCGCTTGAGCGATCCCATTCGATTGTTCTGCCCAAACGGGAAAGTTCTCTGCATATAGAGCAAATTGCTCTTGCAAATTTTTCACGGTATCCGTGTGAATAAAGAATAGAACGGTTCCGTAACCCGCTTTAAAACCAGCAAGTTTTTGTTTTGTCGTTTCAAACGCTTCGGGTGGTGTCAATGGTTCTATCGCAGCCTCTGTTAATGTCCACAATTTTTCGTGGGCTTCGCCAAATAAAATCACGGCTCTTGGTGATTGTGCGTTAAACGCAGTTGGACTATTTTTCACTGCTTCTTTCACAATGTCTTCGATTTCAGTGTCGGAAAGAGCCACATTTTTACCTAGCCCATAGATTGAGCGGCGCTGTTTGATTGTATCAAGAAATTTTGTCATCGTATTCCCACCTTTTCTATTGTCATAGAGTGAAGTATACATTCTTACTTAATGTTAGTAAAAGAAAATGCTTGGGACGTCAAAAAGTCAGGCAAACGCACCTGACTTTTTCTTATTGGGCATCGATAGCAATGAATTTAACGGTCACGTATTCTTCAGGGCCATATTTGCCGTTTTCACGACCAAAACCGGAATGCTTGACGCCGCCGAAGGGAGCCGCCGGATTTGAGATCGCAATGTCATTGACCCCAACCATCCCATATTGGAGGTTTTGGGCTACATTCGAGATCGTTTGCAAATTCGTTGAAAAGAAGTAGGAAGCTAGTCCAAATTCCGTATCATTTGCCGCAGCGATGACTGCTTGTCGATCCGTAAATGAGATCAATGGAATCACAGGTCCAAAGGTTTCTTCATAGTAGATAGCCATCTCAGAAGTAATCCCATCGATGACCGTTGGTGCGAAGAAGTTGCCTTTTTCGTATTCACCTTCAGTAAGCTTCTTACCACCGAGTAAAACTTTAGCTCCTTTATTTACCGCATCTTCCAACTGCTCGATGACTTTTTCAACGCCTGCTTGGTTGATCAAAGGACCAACAGTAGGGTTTTCCAGACCATTGCCGACCGTTACGGTTTCCATTTTCGCTAGTAATGTTTTGGTAAAGGCGTCTTTGACGGACTCTTCGACAAAAATTCGATTGGGGGATGTACAGACCTGACCGTTGTTGCGGAATTTTGCTGCAATTAATTTTTCAGCAGCTAAATCTAAATCAGCATCAGCAAAAACAAGAAACGGGGCATGACCACCTAACTCCAATGAAACTTTTTTCAGAGTTGGTGCTGCTTGTTCATATAATTTCATCCCAACTTTCGTGGAGCCGGTAAAGGTGATTTTTTTGACTTGTTCATTTTCGGTCAATTCTTTCCCAATCTCAGAAGAATCACCTAAGACGATATTGACGACCCCGTCTGGAAGTCCTGCTTGTTGAAAAAGCTCGCCTAAAGCTAATGCGGATAGTGGGGTTTCTTTTGATGGTTTCATAACAAGGGTACAGCCAACGGCCATAGCAGGTGCAATTTTTCTTGCAATCATGTTAGAAGGAAAGTTCCAAGGTGTGATCGCGCCAACAACCCCGATCGCTTCTTTGCGTACCAGCCAATGATTGTGTTCAGGGGCTGGAATCACTTCGCCATAGACCCGTTGCGCTTCAGCTGCATTCCAACGGAAATTGTCAACGTTGGATTGGATTTCTGCCTCCGCTTCTTTTAATGGTTTTCCTTGTTCCATACTCATGATTTTTGCTAAACGATCGCTTTCTTCCTCCATCAAATCAGCAATGACGTTCATCAAATCGGCACGTTCTCGAGGGGAGCGTTTTGACCATTCGGGAAAAGCAATCGCTGCGGCATCGATTGCTTGCTTGGTTTCCTCGATCCCTCCTTGACTGACTTTTACGAGTTCTTCATTAGTGGCAGGATTGGTAACCGAAACCGACTCTTTTGTTCCTTCAAGCCATTTTCCGTTAATCAATAACTTTGTTGGTACTTGTGGTAACTGTTGGTTCATCTTGGCACTTCCTTTCAATAATGGGTTCTTATTTAACCCTAGCACGGATCAGAAAGGATGACAATTCATATGCAAGTCTCTTGATTCTCCAAATTTTTGTAAAGAACCAAAGGGGAAATGTCCTGCTCCTATCATTTTATGGTAGAATAGAAAAATAAGAATGTTTGTTCGATTCTTGGAAAATATAGTAAAATATTCAAGGAGTGAGGGACGCGTGCAACAAGTAAAAGAGCTTTTAAAAACAGTAGGATTTGTCGTGATCTTCACTTTATTCCTCTTGTTATTAAGACAGTATGTCTTTACTCCTGTGATCGTAAAAGGAGATTCGATGGACCCCACATTACATGATGGTGAGCGGGTGATTGCTTTGAAAAATACCGAGATCGAACGTTTCGATATCATAACGTTTGAAGCACCGGATGAAGCAGGCAAAAACTATATCAAACGCGTGATCGGTTTACCTGGCGATCAGGTTTCCTATCAAAACGATACCCTTTATATCAATGGACAAGCATATGATGAACCCTACTTGGATGAATTCAAAGCAGCTGTCACAGATGGCTTTCCATTGACCAGTGATTTTGATATGGGGTTATTTGGTGTTGAAGTCATTCCTGAAGGTCAAATTTTAGTGTTAGGGGATAACCGCCGAATTTCCAAGGATAGTCGTCAATTAGGTCTGATCGATGAAGCAACGATTTTGGGTGATGTAAAATTTGTATTCTGGCCAATTGCCGATTTTGGTATGCTAGGCAAAGAGTGAAATTCTGCGACCGTTTTTTTGTTTTTAAGGAGATTCTATTAAAAACAAAGACGCATTTGAAGAAGCGTGTCGCTGATTTTTAGTGTTTTTTTTAAAAGACGATGGAGAGAAGGAGTCCTTTCATGAGTTTACGATTTATCCTTGGCGATGGCCGTTGTCGTCATGATCAAGCAGTGATAGAAAATGCAAAAAGTTGGTTAGAAAAAGACCATAAAGAAGTATTTTTTCTGGTACCTAACTACAACAAATTTGAACGAGAGCGCGAGATCCTTCAATTACTGAAAGAGGATCGCGTAGAAGATTTTGCTTCTATTCGCGCGCAAGTGTATAGTTTTCACCGTTTGGCTTGGTTTTATCTGCAGCAAACCGGCTTGCTTTCTCAAAATGCCATCACTGAAAATGGTGCCTCCATGATCATGCGTAAGCTGCTTTTGGAACTAGAAGAAGAACTCGTCTTATACCGTGGTGAGATCAACAAAGCGGGTTTTATCCAGCAATTGTTGGCGTTCTATCAAGAAATGCATACAAGTCGATTGGGGATCGAAGATTTATTGGCAGGTGGTGCTGCACCAAGCGCAACCCAAGACGAGGAGAAAAAATACAGTGAATTAGCGAAAATATTTCAACGATTTGAACAAGAACTTCTGGAGCGTGCATTACAAGTCGAACAACCGATCACCTTGTTGACACGCTTTCTTGAAGGTTCCTTGATGGATGATTCTCCAGTGGAGCAAGCAATGCCTAACGCGGTGTCAATGAACAAAGCACCAGATCTTTCCCATGCCTTATTTATTATCAGTGGGTTTTCCGCTTTTTCAACACAGGAACAGCAGCTGATTCAAGTGTTGATGAAAAAAAGTCATGTCATTATTGATCTTTTTCTGGATCGTGGGTATCCACAAGAGCTACCTTCACCGTTAAATTTGTTTTATGAAGCAGGGCGAACCTATTATCAATTGATCAGTTTTGCCCGAGAAAATCAAGTGCCGATTTATTTGGATCAGAAACTTTCGGTCAACCAAGAGGTAGACAAGGAAGCGAAGGGATCGATGCAACAGGCGTATAATGAAATTGAAACATTTTGGCGGCATACTCAGTCACAAGTCAACTATCAGCAACAGTCCTCTGTGAAGGACTTTCTGGCAATTTGGAAAGTTGGGAATCCAGAAGAAGAGATCCGTCAGATTGCAGCGTCGATCCGTGGGATGATGAGCGATAAGAAACGGTACCCAGCATTACGATACCGAGAGATCCAATTATTGATCGCCGAACCAGAAATCTATCATCAATATATCCCTAAAATTTTTACTGAGTTTGAGATTCCTTTTTATATCGATGAAGAGCAGATGATGGCGCAACATCCATTGGTTGAGTTTTTGAATGCTTTTTTTGCTTGTCAATCCTATGGCTTTCGCTTAAATGATATTTTACGGTTGCTTAGAACGGAACTTTACTTACCGGCAGCCTATCGCTCCGAAGCAGATTGGCTCGTTGGGCGTGACCAGTTTCGTAAGTTGGTGGATATTACCGAGAACAAAGCGTTGGCTCATGATTTCCAAGGAGCGAGTTGGACGAGAAACGAAGATTGGGAACTGATCGAGTATTTACAATCGGAAGAAGAGCAGACGGATAAAGTGGATTTGACAGCGTATACCAACCAGTTGCGCAGGGCCTTTAAACAAGATGTTGCTGATACTCTAGACTGGCTGACGGCTGCTAGAACGAACCGCGATGCGGTCGAACTGCTGTATCGCTTTTTACTGAATGCCGGTGTTGAAGAACAACTGCGGCATTGGCGAGATCAAGCGATCCAGCAAGGGAAGTTGGATCAAGCCCGTAATCATGAACAAGCATGGCAAGCCTTGATGGATTTGCTGGATGAATATGCTGCGATCTATGGGGAAGAGTCCTTTGATTTTGCGCTCTTTGAGGATGTCTTATTGACTGGCTTAGAAAATGTCACATTCGGGAAGATCCCAACAGCGATCGACCAAGTCAACATCAATCGCCTTGATCTGGCACGTCCAAAGCAAGCAAAGATCACATTTGCACCGGGATTGAATGAAACGGCGTTGCCAAGAAAAATAGAGAACAAAACGTTGTTGACGAATGAAGAACGTCAGCATTTCAATCAGTTGTTCAATGGTGAAAAATACCTTAGAGATACAGTGGTGGAAGGCAGTGTCAAGGAGCCATTTGCCTTTTATTCTGTCTTGCTTTCAGCAACGGAACACTTATCACTGTCCTATGCCGTTAATTTTGATACCCAGCAAAACATCAAAATGTCGCCTTATTTAGATCGCGTGGTCAAACGTTTGGATGTCCCACTGCAAGAGCGAGGGATTTTGACGCTAGTCAGCGATCCAAGAAACTATGTCGGCAGTTACCGTGGCCTGATCTATCAAATCAATAACCTCAGTCAGCAAGCGCAAAAAAACAAAGAGAATTTGCCTAGGGTTTGGGAGCAGCTGAAACAAGCACTGCTGCGTTCGGAATGGACAGATTTAGCTGCCCAAGTATTTGAAAGCCAAACTCATCAAAATATTCCGATTCCTTTGTCTCAAGCACAAGCTGCGGCACTATATGGACCGTCGATCTACAGTTCCATTTCTCAGATGGAGACGTTCTATCAGTGTGAATACAAGTATTTCGTCAGCTACGGATTACGGTTAAAAGAACGGGAAGTTTATGGCTTAAATCCAGCAATGACCGGTGAGTTTTTCCATGATGCGTTGGACCGCTTTGTCAAAGTCCTGATTGCTGAAAATATTTCCTTGACCCAGTTAACTGCTGACCAACGCGTGCAATTTGTGGAAGTCGTTTTGCAGGAAATTTTTGGCGAAAGCCGTTATCGCTTACTGACGAGCTCTGCTCGGATGAATTTTATTCGGTATCAATTAGGCAAGACGATTCAGCGAGTAGCGTGGGCATTAGCGAAACAAGGACAAAAAATGCATTTTAGTCCTGAAAAGACGGAGGTGCTATTCGGTCAGATTGCTGGCTCAAATGGAATCAATGGGATCGAATTGCCATTAAGTTCTGGCGGGAAACTGCATGTGCGGGGGAAGATCGATCGTGTCGATACGGCGAAAACGGAAGAAGAACAATGGCTTTCTGTTGTTGACTATAAATCTAGCAGCCGAGATTTTGACCTTTCTGAAGCATACTACGGACTTGCGATGCAGTTGATCACCTATCTCGATGTCGCATTGACGGATGCTGTCCAACTGGTTGGTTCGCCAAATGTGCGACCAGCGGGGGCTTATTATCTGCATGTGCATAATCCGCTTTTGGACGGACAAGAAGCCAGTGAAGAAGAACGTTTAAAACGTTTCAAGTATGACGGGTTGTTTATTGACGAACCGGCTGTTTTCCCGTTGCTAGATGAGGATGTTGAAGCCAGCAAAAATTCACCGATATTTCCTGTTCGAAAAGACAAAAACGGCAATTATCAAAAAACAACGCAGGCGAAAAACAAGTTTTATACAGAAGAAGAGCTTGAACTGTTAAGAAAACACAATCGTAAAAACATGCAGCAAAGCGGTGAGAAGCTGTTAAGCGGTGAAATCGCCTTAAACCCGTCTTATAAAATAAAAGACAAAAAACGGGCGTGTGAATTTTGTCCGTTTCGCAGCATCTGTGACTTTGATGTATTGTTGAAAGAAAATGAGTACCACCGTTTAGAAAACTTATCTAAAGATGAGATTATCCATCGCTTAAGGGAGGAAGAAGATGAGTAAGATCCCTTTAAAACCGCAAAATGAAACCTTTACGGATACCCAATGGCAAGCCATTTTTGATAAAGGGGATAATATCCTCGTTTCCGCTTCAGCGGGTTCAGGCAAAACCACCGTTTTGGTTCGGCGAGTGATCGAAAAGCTAAAAGCAGGAACGACGATCGATTCTTTACTGATCGTAACCTTTACCGAAGCAGCTGCTCGAGAAATGAAAGAACGGATTCAAGTGGCATTGCAACAGGCCATCAATCAAGAAAGTGACGAGCAAAAGCGCCAGCACTTCGTTCGTCAGCTGCAGCTGTTGCCGACAGCTAACATTTCTACCTTGCATGCGTTTTGTTTAACTGTGATTCGGCGTTTTTATTATTTGATCGATTTAGATCCCAATTTCCGCATGATGACCGATGAAACCGAAATTTTATTGATGAAAGAAGAAATCTGGACACAGCTGAGAGATCAACAATATGAAGCCAATGATGAAGCCTTCTTTCGTTTGACGGAAAATTTTTCAAGTGATCGTTCTGATGAAGGCGTCGGGGATCTGATCCTGTCTCTTTATGACTTTGCCCGAGCCAATCCAGATCCAGTCAACTGGTTAGCTCATCTAAGTGATCACTATATCGGCAAAGAAACCTTTGCTGAAAATACCCTGTACCAATCGCAAATCAAACCGAGTTTGCAAGAAAATTTGAAAACAGCGGCGCATTTGCTGCAGGCGGCGCAAGACTATGCCCGTTCTGATGAAGCGATGGAAAAAGCGGCACAGTTGATCGATACCGAATTGGGCATGGTGGAAACCTTAAAGGCTCTGCTGGATGCAGACGATGTCGATGGCTTCTATGAGCAGATCCAAACATTGCGTTTTGGTCGTTACCCAGCTTTTCGCAAACCAGAACAAAAGGAATTGTCCCAAGAAATCAAGCCCTTACGCGATGATGCGAAAAAATTGGTCGAGCAATTGAAAGCCACCTTCCCGTATCCACCAGCTGAAATGATGGAGCTGCTTCATCGATCAGCACCTGTCGTTGAAAAAATGGCAGCGATGACCGAAGCATTTATGAAAGCATTTCAAGAAAGAAAGCTTTCAAAAGGCCGTTTAGACTTTAATGATTTGGAACATTTCACCTTGCAGATTTTACAAGGAGATGGCAGTGGAAGTGAGGCGTCGACCTATTATCGTGATCGCTTTGAAGAAGTTTTAGTCGATGAATACCAAGACGTCAATCGGCTGCAAGAGGCAATTTTATATTGGGTCAGACAAGTCGATCATAACCCTGGCAATATGTTTATGGTGGGGGATGTGAAGCAGTCGATCTATTCGTTTCGATTAGCAGATCCGACGCTATTTATCGAAAAATACTTGGCATTTGAAACAGAGAATGGTGGGCGAAGAATCGTCTTAGCAGAAAATTTCCGTTCTCGTTCCGATGTATTGGATTTTACGAATCTAGTTTTTCAACAACTGATGGATGAAAGGGTTGGACAAATCCCTTACGATGAGGCGGCAGCCTTGATTACCGGTTTTCCTGATTTTCCAGAAAGCGAGGCCTTTGCCACAGAGCTCTTGTTATATGAAAAAGAGCATGAATCCGAAGAACAATTGATCGATGACAAAACAGAAGGTGAAATGCAGATCACTGCCTTGAAGATTCGAGAGTTGATTGAATCAAACTTCATGATCTATGACAAAAAAGCCAAAACAAATCGACCAATCACTTACAATGACATCGTCTTATTGACCCCCACACGTAAAAACAATCTTGTCATTTTGGATGTCTTTAAGCAGTTTGGGATTCCGATGGCGGTCAATGATGCTCAAAACTATTTTCAGGCAACGGAGATCCAAACCGTCGTTTCTTTGCTGCAGATCATTGATAACCCGTACCAAGATATCCCACTTGTGGCCGTTTTGCGTTCGCCAATCGTCGGCCTAACAGAAGATCAATTGGCTGAGATCCGTTTAGCGAATCGTTCCAGCGACTACTACGATGCAGTATTGGATTACCATGGGCAACAAGAAGCGTCACCCTTGTGGCAAACGGTGGATGGATTTTTAACAAAACTGGAACAATGGCGAGAGGAAGCACGACGATTACCAATCCCAACCTTGCTTTGGCAAATCTATGAAGATACTGCCTATTTGGATTATGTCGTGGGACTGCCTGCAGGTCAGCAGCGCTATGCCAATTTAGCGGCATTGGTCCACAGAGCGGAGAAATACGAAAAGAGCAGTTTCCGTGGGTTGTACCAATTCATTCGCTTCATCGAAAAGATGCAAGAAAAAAACAAGGACTTGGCAGAGCCATTAGCTACACCAGTAGAAGATGCAGTTCGTGTGATGACCGTCCATGCAAGTAAAGGTTTGGAATTTCCTGTAGTCTTCTTATTGGATACAACAAAATTCTTTAATTACCAAGATTTTCAAAAACGCTATATCTTTGAAGAACAGCTGGGGGCTGGGATCCAATATGTGGAACCCGCAGAAAACCTTAAATTTGAAACACTACCGTTTCAAGCCATCAAGCAAGTTCGTTTGAAAAAAGCCTTGTCAGAAGAGATGCGAAAATTATATGTAGCATTGACACGAGCAGAGCAGAAGCTTTTCTTAGTAGGCTCCTATAAAAATCAAGCGGATGCCTTCAAGACATGGCAATCTGGCTTGACACAATCCGAGATGGTTCTTGATCCAGCGTTGCGCTTAGTGGCACGGGGGAGCTTGATGGATTGGGTCGGACGGACCCTGATGCGCCATCCAGATATGGAAGCAGTATTCTCCGAAGCGTCAGAGCGCAAGCGAACGATCGATCATCCTGCTCATTTTCGTCTGTCATGGTGGAATCAAGAAACGATCACGCAAGAAGTCCAAGAGACGCTTGCGCCAGTCGAGGAGCCTAAACGATTGATTGCGCCAGATAGCAATATCGATGATCTTTTGAAACGCCTAGCCTATCGCTATCCTTATCAAAAAGCGACCCAAACGACTAGTTATCAATCTGTTTCAGAATTGAAAAGACTCTATAACGATCCTGATGATCAACAGACCACTTTGTTGGAATGGCGGTCGGTTTCCGAGAAGACGAATCCTCAGCAATATCGCTACGTACAAGATGAATTGGCGAAACCCAAATTTCTGCAAGAAACGAAGCCTCTCGCCAGCAGTATCGGAACCGCAACACATACGGTTTTGCAAATGATCCCCTTAGGAATGAAGCCAACACAAGATACTTTGGCGCTCCTGATTGCTGAACTCGTGAAAAAGCAATTTTTTTCTGAAGAAATCGCCAAAAAAATTGACCGATCGAGTATTTTGTGGTTTTATCAAACTGAACTAGGTGAACTGTTGAACCAATTCTCTGATGTGGTGAAGCGAGAGCAGCCGTTTTCGATGCTAAAAGAGGCCGATACGATCTTTGAAGGGTTTGACGAACCAGATGCGCCGCTTTTGATCCATGGTATTATTGACGGCTATATTGAATTGGCGGATGAAATCATTTTGTATGACTTTAAAACGGATGATGTGTTCGGCAGTCAGGCTCAGATTGAACAGAAAATGCGCGAACGATATTATGGTCAATTAAAACTCTATTGCCAAGCATTGGAGAAAGCATTGAACAAACCAGTGAAACAGACCTATTTAGTGCTGTTAAAACCTAAGATGATCGTGGCATTCTAGCTGATCGATCCTAGTTTCTTACATTTCGTAAGTCATATGCTATAATAGGTAAAAGAGGTGATGGAGAATGATAAAAGTAGAATCGGATTATGCCCTTTGTCCTAAATTTGAAAAAGCTTTTTCTATTTTAGGCAAAAAGTGGAACGGCTTGATCATTGATGTCCTTCTTGAAGACGGCAAACAAAGATTTGTTGAGTTAGCAAACAAGATTCCTCAAGTGAGTGATCGGGTGTTAGTCGAACGCTTGAAAGAATTAGAGCGGGAAGAAATTGTCTGCAAAGAAAACAATCTTTACTGCTTGACGCCAAGAGGTATTGCTCTTGAAAAGAGTATGATGAGTGTGAAGCGTTGGGCAGAAACCTGGGTACGTGAGGAAGAATGCAGTTGATTTCTCAACGGAAATTAGGTAAACTAAGCTTAAATGAATAGTAAAAAAAGCGTTGATAGAAACTAGTAATTTGGCTGGATCAGAAAAAGGGAGACTTGTCACAGACTGAAAGCAAGTCCTGTATTCGAAAAATGAATTTCACTTCTGGAGCTTGCTGAGAACAATCAGTCGGCAGTGTTGCTGTCGTTAGCCGAAGTGAGTGCGCGGAACTTTCCGCGAATGAGGATGGTAACACGAGACGTCGTTCCTTTTTTTAAGGGATGACGTCTTTTTTTGTCTTTTTATCAAAAGATCGTCACTTTTTCCAGTCAAATCGTTTTTTACACTATTCACTGTATAGAAGGAGGAAACACATGTCTTTACAAGAAAAATTAGAAGCATTGAAGGAAACGACATTGCTTAAAATCAAAGAAAGTCCAACCATGAATGACTTGAATCAGATTCGAGTGGAAGTGCTTGGAAAAAAAGGTCCCATTACTGAAGTTCTACGGGGGATGAAAGATCTTTCTGCGGAAGAACGGCCGAAGGTGGGGAGCTATGCCAACGAGATTCGTGATATCTTGACAGAAGCGATCGAAGAAGCCAAATCGTCTATCGAAGCAGCAAACTTGGAAAAAGCCCTTGCTGAAGAATCCATCGACGTGACTTTGCCTGGTAAAAAGATGGACCGAGGAACACGCCATGTGCTAACGCAAATCATGGAAGAAATCGAAGATATCTTTGTTGGTATGGGCTACCAAGTAGTTGAAGGCTACGAAGTGGAAAAAGATCATTACAACTTCGAACGGATGAATCTGCCAAAAGATCATCCAGCCAGAGACATGCAGGATACTTTTTATATTTCAGAGGAAGTGCTGATTCGGACCCATACGTCACCAGTGCAAGCGCGAACAATGGAGACTCATGATTTTTCTAAAGGGCCGCTGCGGATGATCTCACCAGGGAAAGTTTTCCGTCGTGACACAGATGATGCGACCCATAGCCACCAATTCCATCAAATTGAAGGATTGGTGATCGATAAAAATATTACGATGGGTGACTTAAAAGGAACCTTAGAAGTCATGATGCAAAAAATGTTTGGTGAAGATCGCCAAATTCGCTTGCGACCAAGCTATTTCCCTTTCACAGAACCATCGGTCGAAGTTGATGTCAGCTGCTTCAAGTGCGGTGGTGCGGGTTGTAACGTTTGTAAACAAACTGGCTGGATCGAGATCCTCGGTGCTGGAATGGTGCATCCTAACGTCTTAGAAATGTCAGGGATCGATCCAACCCAATATTCAGGATTTGCTTTTGGTTTAGGTCCTGATCGAGTGGCAATGCTGCGCTACGGCGTAAACGACATTCGCCAATTCTATCAAAATGATGTGCGTTTCATTCGCCAGTTCAAGGGGGAACAATAAATGTTAGTATCGTACAAATGGTTAAATGAATACCTTGATCTGTCTGAGATCACACCAAAAGAGCTGGCGGACAAAATGTCAGTGACTGGGATCGAAGTCGAAGGTATTGACGTGCCTGAAGAGGGTTTAAAAAAAATCGTTGTCGGAGAAGTGACCGACTGCCGACCACATCCAGATTCTGATCATCTATCGATTTGCCAAGTAAATATTGGTGAGGAAGAAGACACGCAAATCGTTTGTGGGGCACCAAATGTCAAAAGTGGCATCAAAGTCATCGTAGCATTACCAGGCTCTCGAATCGTGGACAATGTAAAAATTAAAAAGAGCAAGATGCGGGGAGAAGTTTCGAACGGCATGATTTGTTCATTGCAAGAACTAGGGTATGCTGATAGTGTAATCCCCAAAGAATACGCAGAAGGAATCTATTATTTACCAGCAGAAGCAGAAGTAGGAACACCGGTTTTTCCTTATCTCGATATGGATGATCACATTATCGAATTATCGATCACTCCGAACCGCGCGGATGCGTTGAGCATGCGGGGGGTTGCTTATGAAGTCGGTGCCATCTATCGGCAAACACCGAAGTTTCCTGAAATTGCGCTTAATGAAAGTGAAGTAGCTGCTGCCGATAAAATTCAGGTGAAGGTCACGGAAGCAACCGATGCACCCGCCTACCAAATTCGAATCATTGATGGTGTAACGATCGCCCCAAGTCCACAATGGCTGCAAAATCGCTTGATGAATGAAGGCATTCGTCCAATCAACAATGTTGTGGACGTGACAAATTATATCTTGTTATTATTTGGCCAACCATTGCATGCTTTTGATTATCAAAAGCTAGACAGCAAGGAAATACTGGTACGTCGCGGCAAAGAAAATGAAAGCCTGGTTACCTTAGATGGAGAAACACGTCAGCTTTCATCAGAAGACATCGTTATCACCAACGGAACGACACCCGTTGCGCTCGCAGGCGTCATGGGAGGGCTTGATTCTGAAATCACGGAAACAACGACCACAGTCGCTTTAGAAGCGGCGCTGTTCGATCCATTAGCGATTCGTTTAACCTCAAAGAAATTCAATTTAAGAAGTGAGTCCTCTGCTCGTTTTGAAAAAGGGATCAACCAAGCAACGGTTGCAAAAGCTTGTGATGCAGCAGCAGCACTGATTGCAGAACTTGCTGGCGGAACGGTCTTAAAAGGGGCAGTAATAGGTTCCCAAGTAGCAGTAGAACCTGTGGAGGTTACAATCACTTTAGCTCGAATCAATAGCTATTTAGGCACAGAAATCACTGATGAAGAAGTGCAAGAAATCTTTGACGCATTAGGCTTTGGTCATCGTCAAGAAGCAGACAGCTATATTGTTTCTGTCCCACCTCGTCGTTGGGATATTACGATCGAAGCAGATATCATTGAAGAAGTGGCGCGTATTTACGGTTATGATCGTTTGCCATCGACTTTACCGCAAGGAGAAACGGTTGCCGGTCATCTAACCAAAGCGCAACGTCTGACTAGAGAAGTTCGGACGCTATTGGAAGGCAACGGGGTCAGTGAAGCCATTAGCTATGCTTTGACCACTGAAGAGAAGGCACAACAATTTACGGATAAATCGAGCCAAGTGACTCGATTGGATTGGCCAATGACCGAAGAGCGTGCCGTCTTGCGCTTGAATCTGATTTCAGGCTTGTTAGACGACGTTGCGTACAATTTGGCACGTAAAAACAATCGTGTTGCTTTGTATGAAATTGGTCGCGTCTTCTATCAAACAGGCGACAGTAAGCACGAGCTGCCAACAGAAGTCAATCACTTAGGGCTAGCTTTGACAGGAAATATCCATGAGAAAGACTGGCAAACCCAAGCTCGAAAAGTTGATTTCTTCCATTTGAAAGGCATTTTAGAAAATCTATTTGATTCGTTGGCATTAACCGACCGTATTCGTTATCAAAAAACGGCAGCTATCAAAGAGATGCATCCTGGCCGTACGGCAATGATCCTGCTAGATGACCAAGAAATCGGCTTCTTGGGACAAGTCCACCCATCGATCGCCAAAGATTATGAAGTGAGTGAAACCTATGTTGCTGAATTGAACTTAGATCAACTGTTAGCAGCAAAAACAGAACAATTGGTCTATCAACCAGTTTCTAAGTTCCCATCAGTAACGCGGGATATGGCACTCTTGCTTGATGAAACGATCGATAACCAGTCCGTGATGGAGATCATTCGCGAAAGTGCAGGTCGCTTCTTAAGTGCGATTCGTTTATTCGATGTTTATCAAGGGAAAAACATCGAAGCAGGCAAAAAATCATTAGGGTACAGCCTGACCTTTAGCAATCCAGAAGCTACCCTGACGGATGAAGAGATCAATCAAGCAATAGCGAAAATTACTCGTAACTTAGAAGAAAAAGTTCAAGCAGAAATCCGCTAATCAAATAAGTAGAAAAACGTTCTCCACCATACAAAGAAGTTGGGTGGGGAACGTTTTCTACTATTATAATAGATGCTCAGATGACACAAGAATGTGAGGAGTTGAGTGAAAGCCGTAAAAGATTTCTCTATAGAAGGCAATCCAGCTTTTTTGGTCCAACTTTTTTTAAACACTGGCAAGGTTGAAAAAAGGATTTTTTAATCCGCATTTTATGAGGTTATTTTTTAGGACGGCTCTCTTGGTTTTTGTGCAAGAAACAGCATCAAATCAAATTACACAAAGTGTCAGTCTAAGGAGGAAGGGTTCTCGTGAAATCTAACACATAGTTGGCACATAGGTTTTGTATGAAAGAATTCATTCCGATTTGTAAACAAAAAAACAAGCCGTAAAGGCTTGTTTTTTAGGCAAAGTAATTGATGCCCATTGCATTTTTGACTTCAGCTAACGTTTGGGCGGCAACTTGTTCTGCTTTTTCACTACCAATTTTTAATAAGTTCATCACTTCACCGGGATCTTTTGCAAAAGCTTCACGGCGTTCACGAATCGGTGCAAATTCGGCTTCTAGAACATCGATCAAATAGCGTTTGATTTTGACATCGCCTAATCCACCACGGGTGTAATGTTCTTTTAATTCAGCAATTTTTTCTTTTTCAGTGCCAAATACATCAAGATACGTAAAGACCATATTGCCTTCGACTTGTCCAGGGTCGTTGACATGAATGTGATTTGGGTCCGTGTACATGCTCATCACTTTCTTTTGTAATACATCGGCTGGATCAGCTAAGTAAATACCATTGTTCAGTGATTTGCTCATTTTCCCGTTCCCATCGATCCCCGCTAAACGTCCCATGCCTTTTGGCGGTAAAACCGCTTTTGGTTCGACTAATACTTCACTATACGTAGAATTAAAACTATGCACGATTTCTTGCGTTTGTTCCAGCATTGGTTTTTGATCTTCTCCAACGGGGACTAAATTTGCTTTAAAAGCGGTAATATCCGCTGCTTGAGAGACAGGATAGATGAAGAAACCTGAAGGGACGCCTTCACCAAATTTTTTTTGTTCAATTTCGGCTTTAACGGTTGGATTTCGTCGTACTCGAGCAACACTGACTAGATTGAGATAATACATCGTCAATTCAGAGAGCTGAGGGATTTGCGATTGAATAAACATCGTTGTTTTTGCTGGATCCAATCCAACGGCTAAATAATCCAAAGCAACTTCTAAAATATTCGCTGAGACCTTCTCAGGTGTTTTCGCGTTATCTGTTAGTGCCTGCATGTCAGCGACCATAATATAAAGCTGATTTTCAGGGTCAGCTTGCATTTCGACCCGTTTTTTTAAAGACCCCACATAATGGCCAAGATGCAATTTGCCAGTTGGGCGGTCGCCAGTTAAAATCGTATTCACTTTTTTTCCACCTTTTCCTTTGTTATATGGTTTATCTTACCTTTTTTTAGCAAAAGAAACAACCGGTTCTCCTTGTGATCTGATGGGGTGAGAAAAATTTTCATGGACAAAAACCTCACATCAAAGTAAAATAGCACTTGTCTTTTCAGAAATAAGGGGGGAACATTGGAAAAGCACCTTTACAAATGAAAAAAGATTGAGCTATAATATGAATCAAATCTTTCCAATTACTCATTTAATTTTAAAAAAAGCTAGGAGTGTGAATCAATGGCAATGATCGAATTTAAGAACGTAGAGAAATATTACGGAAAGTTCCATGCTTTAAAAAACATCAACCTTGAATTTGAAAAAGGTGAGGTCGTTGTTGTTATCGGACCTTCAGGATCTGGTAAAAGTACAATGCTCCGTACGATTAATGGTCTAGAAACCATTTCAGGTGGTCAATTATTGGTCAATGGCAAGAACTTGTTTGACAAAGATGTCAAAATGACAGAAATTAGAAAAAACATCGGCATGGTGTTTCAACATTTCAATTTGTATCCAAATAAAACCGTGTTAGAAAACATTACGTTGGCACCGATCAAAGTATTAAAACAAAATGAGCAAGAAGCCATCAATTTGGCGGAAAAGCTTCTTGATCGGGTAGGGATGTTAGATAAAAAAGATTCCTATCCTTCCATGTTATCTGGCGGACAACAGCAGCGGGTCGCAATTGCCAGAGGGCTTGCGATGAAACCAGAAATGCTGCTTTTTGATGAGCCAACGTCAGCATTGGATCCAGAAATGATTGGTGATGTCTTGGATGTCATGAAAAAAATCGCCAGTGAAGGCATGTCCATGATCGTTGTTACCCATGAAATGAGCTTTGCCCGTGAAGTAGCAGATCGAATCGTCTTTATGGCGGAAGGACAAGTCTTAGAAGACCGACGCGATGTCGATGGATTCTTTGATGCACCAAGAGACGAACGTGCAAAACAATTCTTGAGCAAAGTCAGCAATCATTAAGCAATAGGAGGAACCCTTATGAGAAAGAAAATCTTTTCCTTTCTAGTCTTAGCCTTTGCCCTTGTGACTTTCTCAGGTTGTAAAGGACAAAGTGCCGCAGAGATCGATATTTTAGAAAACAGCAAAGAGACGAATCAGATCGTTTGGGGCGTAAAAAACGATACCCGTCTTTTTGGATTAATGGATATCGCGACCAGAGAAGTACGAGGATTCGATATTGATATCGCTCGTGCAATCACTGAGAAAATTTTAGGTCGTGATGGCAATGCCATCTTTGTTGAAGTAACCTCAAAAACTCGGATTCCTCTTTTGAAAAACGGCAACATCGATGCAATCATCGCCACGATGACTATCACGGAAGAACGTAAAAAACAGGTCGATTTTTCCGATGTCTACTTTGATGCAGGCCAATCGTTATTAGTTGCCAAAGACAGCCCTATTCAAGGGATCGAAGATTTGACCGCAGATACCACTGTATTGGTCGTGAAAGGCTCTACTTCAGCTGTGAACATTCGTGAAGCAGCACCAGAAGCGCAAATTTTGGAACTTGAGAATTATGCGGAAGCCTTTACGGCTTTACAATCTGGTCAAGGGGATGCTATGACCACGGATAATGCGATCTTATTAGGGATGGCGAGTGAAAATCCCAATTACCATTTAGTTGGCGAAACTTTTACAGAAGAACCTTATGGGATTGCCATCAATAAAGGACAAAAGCCGTTTCTTGATGCAGTGAATCAAGCGTTGCGGGAAATGCGTGAAGATGGAACCTATGATGAGATTTACAACAAGTGGTTCCCTGAAGACGAATCAGGAAAAGTAGAGTAGGAGGAAACTGAATGGTTGAATTATTTCAAACGTATACCGGTCAGTTTATTGAAGGCTTTAAATACACAGTCATGGCGAGTTTGATCGCACTGTTTTTTAGTCTTTTGATCGGAACCTTAATGGCAATTTTTCAGTTGTCAGACAATCGCCTCATCAAAGGGATTGCCAAAGCGTATGTTGAGTTTTTTAGGAATATTCCCTTATTGATCATCGTGATGTTCTTTTATGTCGTTGTGCCAATGTATTGGGTTTCTTTTGACGGCTTTCAAGCAGGAACGATCGGCTTAACGATCTATACATCGGCATTTATCGCTGAGACGATCCGTTCAGGGATTCAAACGGTCCCTAAAGGCCAGATGGAAGCTTCCTTGTCTTCTGGTTTTACTTACAGCCAAGCGATGCGCTACATTATTTTGCCTCAAGCATTTAAGATCGTCGTACCGCCGTTAGGCAATCAATTTATCAATCTTGTCAAAAATTCATCAATTTTGGCGATGGTCGCAGGATTAGATATTATGTATCAAGGCGATTTGATCGCAAGTGAGACCTTCAATACATTTGATACGTATATCATTGTTGGTCTTTTCTATTTGATCATTACCCTACCGTTGTCTTATTTGATGGTTTACTTGGAACGGCGTTGGGCTGTCCGCTCATAGAAAGGAGCTAACGAACTATGGACTTTTTTGAAGCTTTTTCAGCGATTAACATTCGCTTCTTGATCGATGGCTTGCGGGTAACAGTTGAAGTGTCGATCCTATCGATTTTATTTAGCTTTATTATCGGAGGGATCGCCGGTATTTTGCGCTTCAGCTCGATCCCAGTCTTTTCTAAAGTATTAGGTGTCGTGATCGATGTTATTCGTAACTTGCCTTTGCTCTTGATCATCTTTTTCACTTACTTTGCATTGCCGCAGATCGGTATCCGCTTTAATATTTTTTGGTCAGCGGTTGTGGCGTTGACGATTTTTGAATCAGCGATGCTCTCTGAAATCTTTCGTGCTGGTTTGAATTCTGTGCCAAAAGGGCAGATGGAAGCTGGTTTGTCTACAGGGTTGAGCTATGTCGAAGTATTGCGGAGCATCGTCGTGCCGCAGGCATTTAAAGCGATGCTGCCAGCGATCGTCAGTCAGTTGATCTCTTTGATCAAAGATACGTCATTAGCTGTGATTATTTCTTTACCAGAGCTGACTCATCATGCTCGAATCATTTATGGTCAAAACACAAACTATGTTTTGCCTATGTTTTTAGCAATGACTGTTTTATACTTTTTGGTTTGTTATGCCTTGTCATTGCTTTCTGGCTTTTTGGAAAAACGTCAGTACGATTACTAAAACGAATAATCGTCAAAAACATCCCCACGATCGGTCTTTCACCCATGCAAGTGCAACTTGTGGGGTGTAAGCCAATCGTAGGGGCTTTTTCTTTTTGACCGTTTCGTGGTTTTTCGGTAAGCTTTTTTAGCAAACGAAAGGAATACTTGAAAAATAGTCAAAAAAAGTCCAAAATGAATAAGAGAGAAAAATGCACCAAACTCTTTCTTTCATGTAAAGGATGGAAACTATGACAAACAACAGACCAATTGGTTTTATCGATTCTGGTGTTGGTGGGTTGACGGTCGTCAAAGAAGCAATCAAGCAATTACCCAACGAATCGATTCTTTATCTGGGAGATACAGCCAGATGCCCGTATGGTCCGAGACCTGCTGAGCAAGTCATCGAGTATACGTGGCAAATGACCCGTTTTTTATTAGAAAAAAACATTAAAATGTTGGTGATCGCTTGTAATACAGCAACAGCGGTCGCCCTTGAAGAAATCAAAGAACAACTAGCGATCCCAGTGATCGGCGTGATCCTGCCTGGCAGTCGAGCAGCAGTCAAAGCAAGCAAAAACCAACGAATCGGTGTCATCGGGACAAACGGAACGATCAAAAGTGACTCTTACAAGCGCGCTCTTCATGGCAAAGCGCCCCATGCGTCCGTCGTCAGTTTGGCTTGCCCGAAGTTTGTGCCGATCGTAGAAAGCAAACAATACCATAGCTCGGTCGCCAAGAAAATCGTGGCAGAAACGTTGCGTCCATTGAAAAACAAACGGCTAGATACAGTGATTTTGGGTTGTACCCATTATCCTTTATTGCGTCCTTTGATTCAAAATGAATTGGGCGCTCATATCCAGCTGATTGATTCAGGGGCAGAAACGGTGGGGGAAGTCAGTACCTTGTTGGACTATTTTTCCATTGCTGCAACGAGTCAGGACGATCCGCATCCGCAACATGCATTTTTTACTACTGGTTCACCGAAAATGTTTGATGAGATTGCCAATGATTGGCTTGATTTAGACACGATCTCATCGATTCACACTGATTTAGGAGGCTTTTAAATGCGACATGATGGCAGAAAAGAAACAATGTTAAGACCAGTTAACATTCAAACCAACGTCTACAAACACCCCGAAGGATCGGTTGTGATCTCTTTTGGTGACACAACCGTGATCTGTTCGGCAACGATTGAAGAGCGGGTCCCTCCGTTTTTACGAGATACGGGAAAAGGCTGGGTCACAGCCGAATACAGTATGCTCCCACGAGCGACCAACACTCGGAATCGTCGAGAAAGTGCCAAAGGCAAGCTTTCTGGTCGGACGATGGAGATCCAACGGCTGATCGCTCGTTCCTTGCGCGCAGTAGTCGATTTAGAAAAATTAGGGGAGCGCAGTATCGTGGTCGATTGTGATGTCGTTCAAGCAGATGGCGGTACCCGAACAGCTAGTATTACCGGCGCATTTGTCGCGTTGCGTTTAGCTATCGATACCTTGTTGCGTGACAAAGCGTTGATGGAAGATCCAATCAAGGAGCATTTGGCAGCAATTAGTGTCGGGATCTTACCAGATGGCACCTGTGTGACCGATCTTGATTATCAAGAAGATTCTTCAGCTGCTGTTGACATGAATTTGGTGATGACGGAATCTGGTCGATTTGTCGAATTGCAAGGAACTGGGGAAGAAGCGACCTTTGATGGTCAGCAGTTGAATGAGATGCTGATTTACGGAAAAACGGCTATCGAAGAATTGATTGCCTATCAAAAAGAGGCACTGTTTTTACCAGATGAACCCCCTTATGAGATTCCCGAAAAAACGATCGTCATTGCTACAGGCAATCCAGGAAAAGCCAAGGAATTTAAAGCCGTATTTGGCGCGGCAGGTTACGATGTCCGTACCTTAAAAGACTATCCTTCCTTACCAGATGTTGAAGAAACCGGCACCACCTTTGAAGAAAATGCCCGCCTTAAAGCCGAAACCATCGCCAGAATTTTGGGAAGACCGGTGTTAGCTGATGACTCAGGACTGAAAGTCGATGCATTAGGGGGACGACCAGGGGTGTACTCTGCTCGATTTGCTGGTGAGCAAAAAAGTGACGCTGCCAATAATGCAAAATTGCTCTATGAATTGACGGATGTCGAAGATGACAAACGCAGTGCCCAATTTCACTGTACGTTAGTTTTCGCAGCGCCAGGAAAAGAGAGTTTGGTGGTTGAAGCTCAATGGCCGGGGAGAATCGGCCGCATCCCTCGTGGAGAAAATGGGTTCGGCTACGATCCATTGTTTATTCCTGATGGTTCAGAGCAAAGCGCAGCCCAAATGAGTCAAGAAGAAAAGAACCGAGTGAGCCACCGTGGTCTAGCAATCAAAAAACTGCAGGAACAGTGGCGGGAGTGGTTAGAAGGAGAAAATGTATGAAATACTTAGTTGTCAGTGACAATCATTCAGATCGTGAGATTCTTGTTGATCTTAAAAATGAATTCGAAAATCAAGTCGATTTGTTCCTTCATTGTGGGGATTCAGAACTTCCTGAAACGGATCCTTTATGGGAAACATTCCAAGTCGTTTGTGGCAATTGCGATTACGGTGGTGGTTTTCCGAATGAGCGTATCGTTAAAACGCCGCTGGATACCATCTATATGACCCATGGCCATTTGGCGGATGTTCGTTTTGGCGTAACCAAATTAGGCTTAAAAGCGCAACAAGCAGATGCCTCGATCGCTTTGTTTGGTCATACGCATCAAATTGCTTGTGAGAAAGTCGGGAATCGACTTTTCTTGAATCCCGGCAGTATTTCCCAACCGCGAGGGCAAATTCAAATCAAAAGTTTTGTGATTATTGAAAGTACGCCAGAACAATGGGCAATCCAATACTATGATCGTTCCTTTCATAAAGTCCCAGAGCTAGCTTTCGTTTTCACACGTTAAGTAAGCGGAATCAAAAAGTAAAAATTTCATTATAATTTTGCAGGTTTCTACTTTCTATTCTCATTTTCAAGTAAAATAGAAGAGTAGCTGTGAAATGGAGGCAATTAGATTGATAGGACAGACCGTAGAAAAAATATTACTCGAGAATCAAGAAAATTTCTTGGTGCCGGCAGAGAATGTGGCATCGGTATTTTATAACCACCCTTTGAGTCACGCATTGCTTGTTTTATCAAAAGTGGGCTATTCAAAGATCCCAGTACTAGATAGTGAGGACCATTTAGTCGGCTTAATCAGCCTCTCAAACATCGTAGAACGAATGATGGATCTCACTGGCTTCAGTATGGAAAATATTGAAGGGCTGACTGTGGCAGATGTCATGGAAGTCAATGTGAATTGCATCAAAGAAAACGATGAGTTGGAAAGTATGCTGCATCTGTTAGTGGATCAAGCATTCTTGCCGATCGTTGATGATGACAATGTCTTTGTTGGGATTATCACTCGCAAAGAGATTTTAAAATCCGTCAATCATTTGGCGCATGAAATCGAAAGACGCTATTTGCTGATTTCGAAAGAAGATGCCCCAAAGATGACAGATGAACTGCATGTGGTATAGAAAAAAGGTTATCCCAGTTTCGGGATAACCTTTTTTTAAATACCGACGATCGGCGCATTGGGGATCGTATAGCCTTTGGCAGTTAATGCATCGATCGATGCGGCCAAAAATTCCTCTTTGATTTTCCATTGCGTACCGTTGGTCACATACATGGTCGTGCGAATTGCAAAGTTGTTGTTCCCTAGATCCACCAGACCGAAGACCGTAGGGGCCGTTTGAATCTCTTCTTCGTGCTGCTGAGCAATCTGTTCATTGACTTCTTCAATGATGGCACGTATTTCATCTAAGCCTTCAGATGGTAAGATACGTACGTCTACCACGACTTGCATATTGGCTCTTGATGTATTACTGATGGTCGTGATGTTACGATTTGGGATATAATGAACGGTTCCGTCAACGGATTTTAATTGAACAGTCCGAATACCGACGGCCGTCACCGTACCTTCAAGCGTCAGATTGGTCAAGCGGACGTAATCACCAACGTTGATTTGTTGTTCGGTAATAATAAAGAAGCCAGTAATCAAGTCGTTCATAAAGCCTTGGGCGCCGAGACCGAGGGCGACACCGACGACTCCGGCACCGGCTAGTAGCGAGCCTACAGGTACGCCGATGGTTGAAAGGAGAGCATAGACAAAAAAGAAGCCTAATGTGTAATGAACCATATTGCGGATCAGGGTATGGATCGTGTTGATTCGACTCACATTGAAGGTGGCTTTTTTTTCATAGGACCGATAGATCCGGTCAATGATCATGTTGCTTATTTTTAATAAAATTCCGAATAAGATACACAAAAAAAGCAGCATCAGTGCTTTTTGGATCAGTAGGCCAATGATCGATTCCCAGTCGATCGATGCCCACCATTTTTGTAATGCATTGAGCTGAGCAGCTGCTGGTTCGGTAATGCTGGAACCACTTGAATCGGTCGTGCTAGCTGCAAGTAGCAGTTGTTTCATAAAATCCCTCCAAGTCTTACTGCATCTATTTTAACCAAGATAAAATAGAAATGCAAAGGAGGTTTTCTGAAATATCTGTTTTTTTCAGAAAAAGCCTGCTTAGCCAACGGGTAGGCAAATAGCAGACTTTTCTATGACAATTATTGATTAAGATAAATGAACGCCTTTATCAACAAAAATCACTTCGCCGATAATCCCGCTTGATAATGGACTGATCAAGAAGGCACAAGTATTGCCCACTTCTTCAATCGTCACACCAATATGATCAGGTGTTCGATCCTCTGACAATTGGATCAGTTTTTGATAGTCTTTTACACCAGTTACTGCCAGCGTCTTGATGGCACCAGCTGAAATCGCATTGACGCGGATTTTTTGCGGTGAAAGTTCGGCAGCTAAATAGCGAACGCTTGATTCTAAAGCGGCTTTTGCAATTCCCATCATATTGTAGTTCGGTACTGCCCGTTCGGCACCTAAGTAGGAAAGGGTAACGATTCCAGCATTTTCAGCTAAGATTGGTTTGGCATATTTGGTGACGGCAATCAATGAATAACTGCTGATGTCTTGCGCCAAAGCATAACCGTCACGAGAAATATTCAAAATATCGCCAGATAGATCTTCTTTATTGGCATAAGCAACGGCATGGACAACACCATGGATCTCACCTGCATATTCTTTGATCGTTTCAAAGGCGGAAGCAATGCTTTCGTCATTGGCGACGTCACATTCCACTACAAATTCATCAGATTCCAATAAGCGCTCTAAAGGCTTTTTCATGCGGTCGTTTTGATACGTGTAGATCACATCGGCTCCTTGTGCTTTTAATGCTTGTGCACAGCCCCAAGCGATACTGCGTTTGTTAGCAACGCCCATGACGACAACTTTTTTACCGGTTAAAAAACTCATAATTCCACTCCTTAATAAATTCAACAATAATAAAATACGTATAATGACAAATAGTAAATCAAACTATCTGATTTCTAATTATTAAGCATAATTGTTTGATTGTCAAACTATTTTTTTCTTAATAAATATTTAGTTGCGAATTTCGCTGAACTATGATACTTTGATAATCAAACTATAATAAATTCTTAAGCAAGGAAGGGAAACCATGAAAAAACTATTGACTGAAACAGAAGTCATGGATTTGATTCCAAATCGCTACCCAATTATATATATTGATTACGTCGATGAAATCGAGTCTGGCAAAAAGATTATCGCAACGAAAAATGTCACCATCAACGAAGACTTTTTCCAAGGACATTTCCCAGGAAATCCAGTAATGCCAGGTGCCTTGATTTTAGAAACATTGGCACAAGCAGGATCGATCCTGATCTTGAAATCCGAGGAATTCCAAGGTAGAACGGCGTATATCGGCGGCATCAACAAAGCCAAATTCCGTCAAAAAGTTGTTCCGGGAGATACCATGAAACTTGTTTTCGAGATCACTAAAATCAAAGGCTCTGTAGGAACTGCTGATGCGGTCGCTACAGTGGACGGCAAAAAAGCTGCGGAATGCGAATTCACCTTTATCGTTGGCGACCAAAAATAAAAGACAACCGCTGAAATTCCCGAATATCGGAGACTTCAGCGGTTTTTTATTTATTCTTTGGCTTCTTGTAAGACCTTGATCGTTTCGATCTTCACTGGCTCAACTGGTTGAGAATTCTCACCATTGCCAGAGTCTTGGGTTTCTGCTTGCGCAATTTTATCTACGACATCCATGCCTTCGATCACTTGACCAAATACAGTATAGCTGCCGTCCAATCGTGGTGTTCCACCATTTTTGTAGGCTTCGATGATTTTTTCAGGATAGTGTTGGATCGCTAGACCGTCGGATACATCTTGATCATTTTGAACGATGTAGAACTGACTGCCTTGGCTGTTTGGCGCACTTGATTTTGCCATTGCTAATGCGCCTCGCAAGTGATAAAGCTGGTTGGAGTATTCTTCGCCGAATCCTTCGCCCCAAATGCTTTCTCCGCCAGTGCCATCACCATTAGGGTCGCCCCCTTGGATCATAAACTCTTCTACGACACGATGGAAAGTCAAGCCGTCATAATAACCATCTTTGGCATGGGTCAAAAAGTTTTCGACTGCTTTGGGCGCGATCTCTGGGAAAAGTTTGATTTTGATCGAGCCTTCTTCCGTCACCATTTCAACTAAAGCTTCATTCTCTTGCACATCCGTTGATAATTGCGGCAATTCCAGGGCATTCAAGTCAACGGATTCTGAGGTTGACGTGCTTTCTGCTGAATTGCTTGATGAGGGATCGGTGGTACTTGAACCTGTACAAGCAGCTAATAATAAAAGGCTAGTAGCTGCTGTCAGTGTGAATAGGATTTTTTTCATTCTTTCATTCCTTCCAGTTTTCTTAATGATAATCATAACAAAAAAGAGACATAGAAGAAAGCGCAGATTTTGTGGAATGAGAAAGAAACAGACGGAAAGGTGTAGACCACTTTTTAGATGTTTGCTATAATGAAAGAGGATTCATTATAATAAACGGATAGAATTTACAGGAGGTTTTTTTGATGGGAAAATTAGGGATATCGATTTATCCAGAGCGCTCAACGTTTGAAAAGGACAAAGCGTATCTAGACTTGGCACACAAATACGGCTTTAAACGGGTATTTACCAGTTTGCTGCAAATCAACGATGACAAAGAAAAAGTCTTGGCAGACTTTAAGCAAGTCGTGGATTATGCCAATCAGTTAGGAATGGAAGTCATGGTAGATATCAATCCTGGTTTATTCGAACAGCTAGGTATTTCTTATGATGATTTATCCTTCTTTGATGAGATGGGGGCTTACGGTGTTCGGTTAGATATTGGTTTCACTGGTTCAGAAGAAGCCAAAATGACCCGTAATCCTTACGGGATCAAAATCGAAATCAATATGAGCAGCGGCACGAGCTACGTGGATAACATCATGAGTTATTCACCTAATACTGAAAATTTACTCGGTTCGCATAACTTCTATCCTCATCGCTATTCAGGGTTAGGCTATGACCATTTTGTTTTTTGTTCGGAAAAATTCCGCAAATACAATTTAAATACGATGGCTTTCGTGAATTCTCACGAAGCTGATTTCGGTCCATGGCCAACACAAGATGGTTTATGCTCTTTGGAAGACCATCGTGATCTGCCACTAGCTACACAAGTCAAACATTTAGTGTTGACTGGTTTGATCGATGATATCTCTATTGGAAATGCCTATGCTTCAGAAGCAGAATTGGCAGCAATGGTTGAAGCGTTTCATGCTGATTATCCGACATTAAGAGTCGATGTCGTTGACGGAATCACTGAAGATGAACGAATTTGTCTCTTCGATAATCTGCACAGCTATCGAGGAGATCGCTCAGAGTACATCTTGCGTTCAACGATGACGCGGATCTATTATAAAGACAAGGAATTTCCACCTCATGATACCCGTGATATGGTAAGAGGGGATGTCTTGATCGATAATGCTGGCTATGGACAATACAAAGGTGAGACGCAAATCGCCTTGAAAGCAATGAAAAATGACGGTCGTGTCAATGTCGTTGGTAAGATCGCTGATGAGGAACTATTCTTATTAGAATTTTTGAAACCTTGGTCAAGTTTTAAATTGGTCGAAAATAACTAATTATCACGAAAAATCAACCATTGCCAACAAAGCGTGTTGGCAATGGTTTTCTTTTTGGGCGCTTGCAATTGACAAACACGAGCAAAAAACGGTAATTTATGTAGTGGGTTCTTTCCATGAAGAACGATGAAACCATAATAATATTATGTAAACTATATAACAAGAGGACGTGACAAGTGTGAAATTGCGCTGGAAGATTGCCATCGGAGTGGCTGTATTAGCAATTGCAGGATTAGGGTATGCAGGAAACTATTTTTACGATTATGCGGTGGTTCCTTCAGAAAAAGATTTTTTGGAAGGAGATACCCCTGGTACGGATGAAAATCAGACAGGAAATGAATCGCAAAATTGGTTTACAGATCCCGCAAATCGTGAGATGTGGCAGCTGACTTCTGAAGATGATTTAAAATTATCCGCCATTTATCTACCGGCGGAGGAGAAGAATCGAGGAAAAACGGCGATCATCGCGCATGGCTACATGGGGAATGCAGAAACGATGGCGGACTATGCTAAGATGTATCATGATTTAGGCTATAATGTCTTGGTTCCAGACGCTCGAGGGCATGGTCACAGCGAAGGAGATTATATTGGTTTTGGGTGGCACGAACGTAAGGATTATCTGCAATGGATCGATGAAGTACTCGCAAAAAATGGTCCTGAAGAAACGATCACTTTGTATGGCATCAGTATGGGGGCTGCCACGGTAATGATGACCAGTGGGGAAGACTTGCCGAAAAATGTCACTTCTATCATTGAAGATTGTGGGTATACCAACGTCAATGAAGAATTGGGGTATCAACTCGATCAATTATTTGGTCTACCTGCCTTTCCATTGATGAATGTCACTAGCCTTGTCACAAAAATCCGAGCGGGGTATTTCTTTGGTGAAGCAGATGCAGTCAAACAACTGCAAAAGAATACGCGTCCAATCTTTTTTATCCATGGCGATGCGGATACGTTTGTTCCTTATTCGATGCTGGAAATTTTGTATAACGCGACCGATGCACCAAAAGAAAAGTGGGTTGTTTCAGGTGCCGAGCATGCGAAAAGCTACAAAACAGATCCAGCGCTTTACAAAGAAAAAATTGCAGCTTTTTTGGACAAATACGATCACCCAGCAAGTGAATAAAAAAGTGCCGGTTCAAAAAAAGAACCGGCACTTTTTGCTTGACCCTTGGCTTATAAACGAGCAAATTCTTCTAGCAAACGAATCATTTGGCAAGTAAAGCCATATTCATTATCATACCAAGCGACGGTTTTCACCAGTTGGAAATCGCCAGCCGTGGTTACTTCTGTTTGTGTCGGATCAAAGATAGAACCTTGGGTGGTACCAATCACATCTCCAGAGACGATCTCACGGTCATCGTAACCGAATGACGGATTATCGACGGTGTGTTTTCTGATCGCTTCATTGACTTCATCGGCGGTTACTTTGGTTTTCAAAATTGAGACTAATTCTGTTAAAGAACCATCGACGACAGGAACCCGTTGGGCGTGTCCTTGTAATTTGCCATTTAATTCTGGGATAACTAGACCGATCGCTTTAGCAGCACCCGTCGAGTGAGGGATCGTGTTATCTGCAGCGGACCGAGCGGCTCTTAAGTTTCCGCCTTTTACCGGACCATCCAATAGCATTTGTGTAGAAGTATAGGCATGTACCGTCGTCTTCGTACCAACTTCGATCCCGAATTCCTCATTTAAAAAGTAGGCCATCGGAGCTAAGCAGTTGGTCGTACAAGAACCTGCGGATATGATAGTATCCCCTGGTGTTAACGTGTCGGAGTTGACATTGTAAACGATCGTTTTCATATTACCAGCTGGTGCGGAGATAACGACTCGTTTGACACCCGCATCAAGATGGGCTTGTGCTTTTTCTGCGGAAGTGTAAAAACCCGTGCATTCTAAAACGATATCGACGCCATTTTCTTTTGCCCAAGGGATTTTGCTTGCGTCTGGTTCAGCGTACACACGGGTCTCTTTGCCATCGACAACGATAGCATTATCCGTTGCAGTAACAGTTCCAGGGTACGTGCCGTGGGTCGAGTCAAATTGCAATAAGTGTGCTAACATGACTGGACTCGTTAAATCATTGATTGCCACAACTTCAATATCGGCAGAAACTTCTTTGATCCTACGAAAAGCCAAACGTCCAATTCGTCCAAAACCATTGATTCCAACTTTTACTGTCATTTCTTGTTTCCTCCTTTGATTGTGTCTGGTACACTTAAAAGTTTGCTACGATTTCAAGTGACTGTCAAAGAATAACCCTTAAGAATTCGCGATTTCTTACGGAAACCCATGAGAAAAGATAGACAAAAGACGTTTCGGTCGTTACAATAAAATAGACTTTCTTATTAGAGAAATAGTAACCACTTAAGGTGAGATAACTGATAATCAAAAAGTATAGAAGGTAGTAAAAAAAGAATGGAGGACAAATAATGTCCATGTTTTTAGATCAAGTGACAATCGATGTCAAAGCAGGAAAAGGCGGCGACGGAATGGTTGCTTTTCGCCGAGAGAAATATGTCCCAGACGGCGGACCCGCAGGTGGTGACGGTGGACGTGGTGGTGATGTCATTTTAGTCGTAGACGAGGGTCTGCGTACATTAATGGATTTCCGTTTTAATCGTCATTTTAAAGCGCAACCCGGGGAAAACGGCATGAGTAAAGGAATGCACGGTCGTGGCTCAGATGATACCTACATCAAAGTACCACAGGGAACGACCGTTCGTGACGCTGAAACAGGTGCCTTATTAGGTGATTTGATTGAGCAAGGCCAAACATTAGTGATTGCTAAAGGTGGCCGTGGCGGCCGTGGCAACATTCGGTTTGCCTCTCCGAAAAACCCAGCCCCAGAATTAGCTGAGAATGGAGAACCTGGTCAAGAAAGAAAAATCGAGCTCGAATTAAAAGTTTTAGCAGATGTTGGTCTAGTTGGTTTCCCTTCAGTTGGGAAGTCTACATTACTCTCTGTGATTTCCTCTGCTCGACCAAAAATTGGTGCGTATCATTTTACCACGCTGGTACCAAATTTAGGTATGGTAACAACTACTGATGGCCGTAGTTTTGCGGTCGCTGATCTACCTGGTCTGATCGAAGGAGCCTCACAAGGGGTTGGTTTAGGGACTCAGTTTTTACGCCATATCGAACGGACGCGGGTCATTTTACATGTGATCGATATGAGCGGCATGGAAGGGCGCGATCCATATGAAGACTATTTATCCATCAACAATGAATTGTCGACCCATAACTTGCGCTTACTAGAGCGCCCACAGATCATCGTTGCCAATAAGATGGATATGCCGGATGCTGAAGAAAACCTAGCCCTTTTCAAAGAGCAGCTGGCAAAAGAAAAAACGGATGAGTTCGCGGATGAACCAATGATTTTCCCAATCTCTGGTGTCACTCGTAAGGGAATCGATGCCTTGCTGAATGCGACAGCGGATCTATTGGAAGTCACTCCTGAGTTCCTCTTGTACGATGAAGAAATCGAAGAAGATGTGGTTCATTACGGCTTCCAATCGGATGAACCGGAGTTTGCAATCGATCGCGATCCTGATGCAACTTGGATCTTGAGCGGTGAGAAAATCGAAAAACTATTCCAAATGACGAACTTTGATCACGATGAGACTGTGATGCGTTTTGCTCGTCAATTACGTGGATTGGGTGTCGATGAAGCATTGCGTGCGAGAGGTGCCAAAGACGGTGATATTGTGCGTATCGGTAATTTTGAATTTGAGTTTGTCGAATAAGCGTTTAAAAGAACATCATTTTTTTAAAAAAATCCTTCATAGTTGAATTGGTTTTGACTGCCGATCATTGATTTTCTCTAAGAAATCAATGATCAGCAGTCTTTTTGGTTTCTTTTTTCATTTAAATGATTTACTGTTAAAATAAAGAAAAGAACAAATAAACCAAAGGGAGCGATTTTTATGTCAAAACGAGTCATTGTAATGAACTTTGATGCTAGTGCCAAAGCGTATCAAGCCTTTTCTGAAGTGAAACGGATGCATATGGAACGGAAGATCAAAGGGGAACAAATGGCAGTTCTTACCCACACCAATGAAGGCGTGCATCAATTTAAAGTCGAGGACTTTCTCGATTTTACTGGGAACAATAAGACATCAACGGGTGGATTGATCGGGATGCTCGTTGGTGTGCTAGGCGGACCTTTAGGAATCATGCTGGGCTGGTTTGGTGGCAGTATGATCGGTGCTACTCGTGATGCAAAAGAGATCCAAAATGCGCAAATGCTTTTTGAACATGTCGGAAACCAAATTGGTGTTGGTGATACGGGGTTATTATTGATCGCAGATGAAGAAGACAATCGTCCTTTGAATCATTTGATCATGAATGAATTAGGCGGTGACATCACGCGCTTTGACTACGATGAAGTGGAAGCAGAGATTGAAACGGCTAAGAAAGTCGAAGAATCCACCAAAGCACGCGTTCAAGAAGACTGGAAAAACTCTCATAACGACGCAGAAGATCGCCAATCTGAGAAATAAAATCCACAAGCTTCAATTGCAACTTGATTTCTTTTCCGCTAAAATTGGAAAGAGATGAAAGGAAAGAAGCTTATGGAATTAGAATTTTTAGGAACAGGCGCGGGTGTGCCTGCGAAACATCGAAACGTGACCAGCATTGCGTTACGACTTTTAGATGAACGGAATGCCGTTTGGCTTTTTGATTGTGGCGAAGGGACGCAAATGCAGATTTTGCATTCTACGATTCGTCCACGAAAGATTGAAAAAATCTTTATCACTCATCTTCATGGTGACCATATCTATGGGTTGCCAGGATTGATCAGCAGCCGCTCCTTTCAAGGAGGCGACACGCCTCTAGAGATTTATGGACCCAAGGGGATCAAAGCATACGTTCAAACCGTTTTGCGGATTTCTCAGACCAAAGTCAGCTACCCCTTACATTTTTTCGAGATTGAAGAAGAAGGGATTCTTTTTAAAGATCAGCAATTTGAAGTATCGTGTCTGCGTCTTGATCATGGCATTGACAGTTTTGGTTATCGGATTGTTGAAGCAAGCCATCAAGGGGAATTGCAAGTGCAGGCTTTACTGGAACTTGGTTTGAAACCTGGGCCGCTCTTCGGTCGTTTGAAAAAAGGTGAAGTAGTTACCCTTGACGATGGACGTCAAATCAATGGGGCTGATTTCTTGGGCCAAGCGAAAAAAGGTCGGATCGTGGCGATATTAGGTGATACGCGTAAATGTCAAAACGCCGTACTGCTAGCAGAAGATGCGGATGTATTGGTGCATGAAAGTACCTTTAACAAAGAAGAAGCCAAGTTGGCTCGCGCTTATTTTCACTCGACGACGCGGCAAGCTGCCGAAGTGGCACAAGAAGCTCAAGCTAAGCGTTTGCTGTTGACCCATATCAGTGCGCGTTACGTTGGCAAAGATATTACAAATTTAGTAAATGAAGCAAAAGAAGTATTTCCGAATACGTTGATCGTCAAAGATTTTGATATTGTCGAGATCCCTTTTGCCGGAGAGGAAGAAACAGATGAATTTAGAGAATAAAGTTGTCGTTGTAACAGGTGGCTCTGCTGGACTTGGAGAACAAATCTGTTATGAAGCCGCAAAACGTGGTGCGATCGTCGTGACTTGTGCCCGAAGAACGAATCTGATTGGAAAAGTCAAAGAACAATGTATGGAATTAAGCGGCAAAGAAGCGTATGCGTTTCAATTGGATGTAGCAAATCCTGAAAGTGTGGAGCGCTTACTAGAAAAAATCAATGAAAAAGTTGGTAAGATCGATGTCTTCGTCAATAATGCTGGCTACGGGATCTTTCAAGAATTTACAGAGATGGACCCGGCGGTCATCCGAAATATGTTCGAAGTCAATGTGCTTGGCATGATGGTTTTGACCCAGCAAGTAGCGATCCAAATGGCTGAACAAAAGCACGGTCATATCATAAATGTTGCTTCGATCGCAGGTAAGATCGCTACGCCAAAAACGGCCGTCTACTCTGCAACAAAATTTGCTGTGCTCGGTTTTTCTAACGCATTACGTTTAGAACTAAAACCATTAGGGATCAACGTAACAACGGTCAATCCTGGACCGATCGAAACGGCATTCTTTGACCAAGCAGACCCAAGCGGTAGTTACTTATCGTCGGTGGGCAGCCTAGTGCTCGAACCGAACAAATTAGCGCAAACGATCGTCAAAACGATGATCCATCCAAAACGAGAAATCAATCGCCCACATATTTTAGGCGCTGCTGCGAAACTATATACCCTGTTTCCTTCAATCGGCGATTATATGGCGGGAACGATGTTCAACAAAAAATAGGAGTTGAAGCCCATGAAAAATCAATGGCGTGTTATCGTTGGTATTTTACTGATTTTAGTGATCGTTTTATTTGCCGTTGCAAACAATATGACTGTCCCGATCAACTTTGGCTTCACAACGATTCAATCGCCACTGATCTTAGTCATTATTGGTTCTGCTTTGTTAGGCGCATTGATTTTGCTGCTGGTTTCCACAAGCGCAATGTTCCGCCAAAAAAAAGAACTAAAGCAATTGAGAAAAGAGCTTTCAGATTATCGTTCGAATAACGAGAAGGTTCTCCAAGAAGAACGAGAAGCTTTGGAACGGGAATACACGAACAAGCAGGCGGAGTTAGCGGCAAGACAGCAGCAGCTCGATGATCAAGAAGCCCAGCTTTCCTCACGTGCTGCGGGCGCATCCACGCCGCCAACGATCGATGAGGAAATGAAGTCTTTTGAATCGCAAGCCTAAAAGAACGACGTTTCACAAAAAAAGAGTTTGCTAGTGCAAGATTTGCTGCAAGCTCTTTTTTTGTGTTGTAAAACGAGTGCTGTTTCTCTCGTTGTTTTTCTTTTTTGCATAAACTTTGCTATAATATCCTAGTTAGGAGTGATTTGGTGAAACGTGCAAATTTTCATTGGGTGCGTCCGCAAGAAAGCGAAACGACCCCAGTATTTAAAGAGCTGATCCAAGAAAGAAAGATCCCTGAGCGGATCGGCGCGTTGCTATGGCAGCGAAATATTCGAACAGCAGAGGCGCTCGATGCTTTTTTATCAACGGACCTGCAATATCTTCATGATCCGTTTTTATTTCATGATATGGCTAAAGCCGTGGAACGAATCCATGAAGCGATTTTAAATGGCGAACGAATCTTGATTTATGGTGATTACGATGCGGATGGGATTACGAGCACTACCGTGTTAAAGGAAACGTTGGAATTGCTAGGGGCGGAAGCTGAGTATTATTTGCCTAATCGTTTTACAGATGGATATGGGCCCAATCTAACTGTCTATCAAGATAAAATTGCAGCAGGGACGCAATTGATCATCACCGTCGACAATGGGGTGTCTGGTCATGAGGCGATTGCTTATGCTCAAGGACAAGGAGTTGACGTGATCGTCACAGATCACCATGAACTACCTGCAGAACTACCGGAGGCGTTTGCTATTGTCCATCCCCGTCACCCTCAAGGAAACTATCCTTTTGGTGATTTGGCTGGAGTCGGCGTTGCATTTAAAGTGGCTTGCGCTTTGTTAGAAGAAGTGCCAGTGGAATTGCTTGATCTTGTTGCGATTGGGACGATCGCTGATATGGTTTCTTTAACCGATGAGAATCGGCTATTAGTCAGCAACGGGTTGAAAATGATTCAGCAATCGGATCGCATCGGACTGAATGAGTTGCTGTCAGTCAGCGGTTTAAAAAAACAAACAGTCAACGAAACAGATATTGGCTTCGCCGTTGGACCACGGTTAAATGCGATCGGTCGTTTGGAGGACCCCAATCCGGCTGTTCGCTTGTTGACTACCTTCGATGAAGAAGAGGCAGTAAGCTTAGCCAAAACCTTAGATACAATCAATCAGCAGCGAAAAACATTTGTTGAAGAAATCATGAAAGAAGCACAAGAAAAAATCGATCCTGCGAATCATGTTCATTTGGTGGTGGGAGATCATTGGCACGAAGGCGTTTTAGGGATCGTGGCAGGACGAATCATGCAAAGTACAGGACAACCAGTAATCGTTTTGACAAAAAAAGAAAATGGCTTAGCCAAAGGGTCGGGAAGAAGCATTGCTGCGTTGAATCTGTTTGAAATGCTGTCGACGATGAAAGACATGTTTACTAGCTTTGGCGGCCATCATGCAGCAGTTGGATTAAGTATCCCCATCGATCATTTAGATATGCTGCAAGCCCAAATGAATCGTTATGTTGAAGAAAATGCCATTGACCTCAGTCAGGGCATCCCATTAGCGATCGATGAGGAGCTACCGTTAACAGAAGTTTCGATCAGTTTTATTGAATCATTAAAAGTCTTAGCGCCTTTTGGAACGGACAACCCCTTACCGAAATTTTTATTTTCTAATCTGATGACTCAAAATGCTCGCCAGATTGGTTCAGAAAATCAGCATTTGAAGTTAGTGATGAGCGATGAGTCTAACACGCAGCTGGATGTCATTGGGTTTGGTTTTGGAAAAGATTTAGTAGCGTTTGAAAACGACCGCTTATCGATCGTTGGTCAGCTTTCCATCAATGAATGGAATGGCAACAAAAAACCGCAGCTCATGTTGGATGATTTTGCAGTGGAAGGGATTCAGCTATTTGATTATCGTTCGAAAAGAAGCCGTCAAGGTGTCTCTCTGGGCAGTCAAACACTAGGCGTTCTTTTCAAGCAGAAACTTCCTCGGGAATTGCAAGGCTTTTGTGGGCAAACCACCATATTTGACTCAGTTACAGCCTTGGAAGATACTTTTCGTGCTGGTCAGTTCCAAGAGATTGCATTTTTAGATTGTCCTGCTGACCCTGCATTGATCAAAGAGATCGTTCAAGCGCTCCAGGCGTCAAGAGTTGCTTTTGTTTTCTACTCGACAGAAGATGCTTATTTAGATGGGGTAGGGACAAGAGAGCAATACAGTCGTCTCTTTCAACTGATCAAACAGCAGCCTCGTTTGGACATTCGTTACAAACTAAAGATGGTCGCTGACTATCTAAAAATTCCACAAAAATTACTTATTTTCATGATTCAGGTGTTTTCTGAGCTGGAATTTGTTACAATACAAGATGGTGTTTTGAATAAAACTGCTGATCCTGTTTCCCGTCCATTGACGGAGAGTCATTTGTATCAGCAACGACAAAAACTGATCAAAACAGAAGAATTTTTATTAATGAGTGATTTATCAACCCTTCGTCAGTGGTTGACAGTCTAGGAGGAAAGAAAATGGATTTAAAAGAGTATATTGCTAGTATTCCTGATTATCCCCAAGAGGGAATTATTTTTCGGGACATCTCGCCATTGATGGCAGATGGAGAAGCGTATCGGTATGCGACACAACAAATCGTTGAGTATGCACAAGAAAAAGGCATCGATATGGTGGTAGGACCTGAAGCCCGCGGCTTTATCGTTGGTTGTCCAGTTGCCTATCAATTAGGTGTCGGCTTTGCCCCAGTACGTAAAAAAGGAAAATTGCCACGGGAAACGATTGAAGCAGAATATGAAAAAGAGTACGGTGTGGATGTCTTGACGCTGCACGCCGATGCCATCAAACCAGGTCAACGTGTCTTGATCTGTGATGATCTACTAGCAACTGGCGGAACGATCAAAGCAACGATCGAACTCGTAGAAAAACTAGGTGGCATCGTTGTTGGCTGTGCCTTCTTGATCGAACTGATGGATCTACATGGAAGAGACAAGATCCAAGGTGTCGAAATTAAGACGTTAATGGAATACTAAAAAAGCAGAAACAAAAAAGGACTCGCTGGAGTCCTTTTTTGTTTCTGCTGCCTTATGGGCGTATGTAGGGGAAGGATCATGGTTCATAACGATAAAAATCATGATCGTGATAATAATGGCGGTTACGTTTGCGCTCTGCTTGGCGGAATTTCTTTTCATCCCAAAGCATGAACCAAAGCATCATTAGAGGGCAAAAAATCAGAACAGCACTTAAAACGCCAAAATAGCCAATAACAATTCCCATCAATAATACCCACAACATAAAACCAAATCGACGAACTGCTTTCATCTCATTCACTCCTTAAATAATACGAACTTATGTTTGTATACTTATTATACGAATGTTTGTTCGCTTTGTAAAGAGGAAAGAAAAAAAATCTTCGTAGAAACGAAGATTTCCTAGTCAGCTCGTTGAGCATCAAAGCAGATGGCGATACAATCCAACAACCAATCCTAAAATCGTTACGTCAGGCAAAATGATTGGTTCTAAATAATCATTTTCCGGTTGTAAACGAATGTAATTCTTTTCTTTATAGAATCGTTTGCACGTAGCTTCGTCTTCATCTGTCATAGCAATCACGATATCGCCATTTTGAGCACTTTGTTGTTTACGAACGATTACTTGATCACCGTCGAGAATGCCAGCATTGATCATACTTTCTCCTCGGATCGTCAACATGAATAAACTTCCTGTGCTATTCGCTAAATCTGGCGGAATCGGAAAGAAATCGGATGCATCTTCCACGGCTAAAATCGGTTCTCCAGCAGTTACGACACCAAGCATCGGAATGGATGCTGGTTGAACATCGATTTTTTCAAGACCGGAAGCAGTTAATTCAATGGCTCTGGGTTTTGTAGGATCTCGTAAGATCAGCCCTTTTTTTTCAAGTCGGGACAAATGGCCATGAACAGTTGAGGTAGAAGATAACTGAACGGCTTCGCCAATTTCGCGAACAGTCGGCGGATAGCCTTTTTCAGTGACACGTGTATGAATGAACTTAAGAATTTCGATTTGTCGATTTTCTGTTCGTTTTGCCAAAACTGACACCTTCTTTCATTTGATAACCTTAGTGTACCATAGCTATATCGATTATTCAAACAAATGTTCGCTTTTTGTGCTATTGTTTTTGCTCGCTAGTTTGTAGTAAAATCAAGAGGGAAAAGGAGGAACAACTATGCTATCTCAAGAAAAATTAGCTCGAATCAATGAACTTGCCAACAAGAAAAAAACAGAAGGATTGACTGAGGCTGAGACCCACGAACAAAAAGTTCTGCGTGAAGAGTATTTAACCGCCTTTCGTGGAGGGATGCGACACCATATCGAAGGAATGAAAATCGTTGACCCTGAAGGTGCTGATGTAACACCAGAGAAGTTAAAAGAGATTCAAAAGAAAAAAGGTCTCCACGGCAGATAATTGTGAATTCCTTTTCATTGCTATTGAAATAAGCTTCTGAATCACGTATAATGAAAGATGTAATAAAGGTAAAAAAAACCTAAATTAGGAGGAACTACCATTGTTTGATAAAATCGATCAATTAGGAGTGAACACCCTTCGTACATTAAGTATCGAAGCCGTACAAAAAGCCAATTCAGGACATCCAGGATTACCGATGGGGGCAGCACCTATGGCCTATGCCTTGTGGACGAAACACTTGAAAGTCAATCCAACGACTTCTCGCAACTGGGTGGATCGTGACCGCTTTGTTTTGTCTGCTGGACACGGTTCGGCGTTATTGTACAGCTTGTTGCACGTGTCTGGTTACGATGTGACCATTGAGGATCTAAAAAACTTCCGTCAATGGGATAGCCGCACGCCAGGACATCCAGAAGTCGATCACACAGACGGCGTGGAAGCAACCACTGGACCTTTAGGACAAGGGATCGCCATGGCAGTCGGTATGGCGATGGCCGAAGCCCACTTGGCTGCAACCTACAATCGCGACAAGTATCAAGTCATTGATCACTATACCTACGCTTTATGTGGCGATGGGGACTTGATGGAAGGTGTTTCGCAAGAAGCTGCATCCATGGCTGGTCACATGAAATTAGACAAACTGATCGTCTTGTACGATTCAAATGACATCTCCCTAGATGGCCCAACTTCAAAAGCCTTTACAGAAAATGTCGGTGCGCGTTTTGAAGCGTATGGCTGGCAACACATTCTCGTTGAAGACGGCAATGATTTAGAAGCGATCTCGAAAGCGATCGACGAAGCAAAAGCTGAAAGCGACAAACCAACCTTGATCGAAATCAAGACTGTGATCGGATACGGTGCGCCAAATCAAGGCACCTCTGCCGTTCATGGTGCGCCGATCGGTGCCGAAGGCATTTCTGCAGCCAAAGCGATTTATGGTTGGGAATACCCAGAATTTACCGTACCTGAAGAAGTTGCCGCGCGCTTCAAAGAAACCATGATCGATGAAGGGCAAAAAGCTGAAGCAGCTTGGAACGAAACCTTCCGTGCCTATGAAGCAGCCTACCCAGAACTTGCTGCGCAATTCAAACAAGCCTTTGCGGGTGAATTGCCAGCAGATTGGGATGCAGCATTACCAAGCTACGAAGTTGGCAGCTCACAAGCTAGTCGAGTATCCAGCAAAGAGATGATCCAAGCCTTATCCAAAGCCGTCCCTAGTCTCTGGGGTGGATCGGCTGACCTTTCTGGATCCAACAACACGATGGTGGCAGCAGAAAAAGACTTTGAACCTGGCCAATACGAAGGCCGCAACATTTGGTTTGGCGTTCGAGAATTTGCGATGGCGGCAGCGATGAACGGCATCCAATTGCATGGCGGTACGCGAATCTATGGCGGAACCTTCTTCGTCTTCGTTGATTACTTGCGTCCAGCGGTGCGCTTGTCTGCGATCCAGCATGCACCTGTGATCTATGTCTTGACGCATGACTCCGTGGCGGTGGGAGAAGATGGACCGACGCATGAGCCAATCGAGCAATTAGCCAGCGTCCGTTGCATGCCAAATGTCCAAGTGATTCGTCCAGCAGACGGCAATGAAACCCGTGCTGCCTGGAAATTGGCCATGACGACAACGGATAAACCAACAGTCTTAGTCTTAAGCCGACAAAATCTACCAGTGATCGAAGGCACGCAAACCGGTGCGGATGAAAATGTCGCAAAAGGTGGTTACGTGATTTCAAAACAAGCTGGTGAAACACCAGCGGGGATTTTGATCGCCACAGGTTCTGAAGTGAATCTTGCGGTCCAAGCACAAGCTAAATTGGCAGAAGAAGGCATCGATGTATCGGTGGTCTCCTTACCAAGCTTTGATTTGTTTGAAGCACAAAGCTCAGAATACAAAGAAAGCGTCTTGCCAAAAGCAGTGAAGAAACGGGTAGCGATCGAAGCAGCTTCCCCATTTGGTTGGGAACGTTACACCGGTTGCCATGGAAAAGTGATCGCGATCGATCATTTCGGTGCATCCGCACCTGGTGACAAAGTCTTAGCGGAATTCGGCTTCAGTGTTGAGAATGTCGTGAATACTTTCAAATCAATCGATTAATTGATCGACAATCAATCAAAAATAGCACGTTCGAGAATCTTTTCGATTTTCGAGCGTGTTTTTTTGTCTGGATCATGGTTAGAGAACCACAAGGGAGAGGAATGAGAAGCGCAAGTCACCGATTCAACAGGGAAATACTTTCTATCGATGAGCCAATCGTCAGAGAGAAACTGGATCAAACAAATAATAAACGTCACTTTGTTGTATAAAATTGAATATATATGAATAAAAATGCTAGTTTTCGTTGTTGCAAGGCTGGTTCCTGTGTATAGTTAAAGAAAAAGAACCTAAACAATAAGAGCCAAGGAGAATGGCTCAAGAAAAGAGAACAGGGAAGAACGACTACTTGAAGAAAGAGGAATAAGGAGATGGGAAAACACGATGAAAAGGTTGAGGGTTAGTCACACGAACCGACGAAAGAAATGCGGCGTTATGAGTGGAAAAAAGAAAAAAAACATTCTTTTGGTAATACTACTGCTAAAGCTATTTTCACGAGACGTTTACGCAACAGAATTGAATGAAATTGCAACAGGTGATGAAGCAAACGTTGTGATACATACTGATTTTCTCAAGAGTGAAGTGACAAATCCGTCTATTTATCTCACCTATACGGCCGTTCCGTCAAGTGGAAGTGAGATAATTGATGTTCACGTTGAGATCAATGGGGCATACCATAGTCATCTTTATTTGAAAGATGAAAACAATCACGACACAGTGGAGGAATTCGATTTCGGCAGTGGAATCGTTGTTTTGCCCTATCATCAATCAGAAGCGATGTATCTTGAGCTTGTAGCGGTTGACAGCAGCGGCGCCAGTGGGCGATTCAAATTAGAACATCCGATTACTGTGGTAGATCCACCCGCTCTGCCGTCACCAACTCCTGATGAAATTAGTACTGAATTCTTTTGGGAGGATGAAAGAACATTTGTGAACAATCGCTTATACATGGGAATCGCTGGAGAAACAGAAATAGACCGATTCCGAGTATCAGAAGCGAAGATCCATGAAGCAGTCGAATCGATTGGCGGGACAATTTTGCAAGAAGCGGATTGGTCATGGCACATTCTCATAGGTGTCAAAAAAAGTACCGCTGAAGAGCTGATCGCCATGATTATGAGTCTGGTGACGAATTATCCTGAGGTCTTCGACGGGGGCAGTTTAGATATAATTGAGAATGTCGGACATGCAGGAGAGACAAGTGAGACATTTGATGTGGACACGAACGAGACCTTAAATGATCCGTTGGCCTATGCACGATCAAATGGGGCTGCAGCTTCTACTGAGCCGTTGGAGATTCCCATCGGAATGACACTATTTCTTTATATAATAATGGTAATACCAGTGCCAAGTTTGGCCGTAACATGGTTTTTACTCAGACACAAACGCTAAATAGGAGGAAAAATGGAAATAAAAAAGAAACGATTGCGCAATAAAGTCGTGGTATTAGTGATCATCTTGCTGTTTACACCCAAAATCAGTCATGCTGAAACGAATAGTAATACAGAAAGAGACGGGCAAACGATTATAAACATGGAAGATAAACCGATCATCGAACTACTCAGTGAAGAGCCTGGTGCAGAATTAAATGTGCTCTTTTTTGAGATAATCTACGCAATAACCCCTACTACAGGTAGTTTTATTGATGAAGTGTTCGTGAAGGTCGATGGGGAATTCGATCGTTATCTTTTTCGAAGTATCACTTCATCAGTAATGATCGAACCCGGTCGAAAAATAGCTGACGCACGTTTATTTCTTCCAACTGAATCTGAAGCGCATCGATTTGAACTTGTAGCCATTGACAACACAGGAGCAATGGCGACCTATTCATTTGAAGAACCATTTTATATGAACGAATCTCCAGGCCTACCTGCACTGTTTTTGGAGGATATCACTACTTATGAGGCAGACGGCGTAAAAAAGGGTTTTGTGAACAATCGCATACACCTTGAAATCGACCGTGCTGCTCGCGATGAGCAGTTTCCCACATTGACTGAACAATTGTTGGATAGTCTCATCACACATGAAGCTCAACTTTTAGCTGGACCTGATCAAAATGATCGAGTAACAATTGAAGTAGCACCCTTTTCCTTTGAGGAATTTCATCAGATCCTCTTTGAAATCAGACAATTTTCTTCTGGGTTGATCAAAAGGGGAGCTTTGGAAGAAATTGATCCCACGACTGTTTCACTTGATCCTAGAGACGAAAAGCATGCAGCTCGGCCCATGACAATTACTTCAGATATGGTTCAGACAGGGTGGGTCCCTGGACTATTTTTGCGCAAATATCAAGCGAATCTGCTCAGGTTTAAGTTTACCCTGAGTGAGGATAATTATTTGCTGCACAAGTACTTTCCGTCCACTGATTTAGGACGATCATTGTTCTATCAACGGGCGGACGATGCCGTAAGGCAAATCGATGGAATCAGAGTAATCGATCCTCTGCCGATGTTTCCGTATATATGGGTAGAACTCGATGAAAATAGTCCCAATGAATTGATCGAAAAAGCCCAAAAAGTAATGAGAGAATCCGCGGATGTATTTGAAGAAGCAGAGATGGTCTTGATCAATGATTTTCTAAATGGCGAACCATTCTACGAAGAGGTGCATAGGCAAGTACCAGTTGTGATCAATGAGAATGGTACCGTAGGCGCGCTGTTTTCGGTAAAATGGATAGGGATCACACCGACTATGAAGTCAACTTACCGCACTATCATAAGTCTCCCCATAATTTACTTATGCTTCATTTTTTGTGTGTATCTTTGGAACCGAGTGCGTTTTCGTCCCAAATAGTTTTAGATTTTTCAGGAATCGACGGCGATCAACAAGGCAGGTTCAGAAAGGAGCTAAGAAAGCAAGGTGGTTGAAGGAAGCTGAGTTGTTACAAATTTGCTTTTTGATTATTTCTGAAACAGAAAAGAAGAAAGCGAAAAAACTTTTAAAAGCTTTTCATTTTGTTAAGAATTCTAAGAATGTTCGTTTAGTTTTTTAAAAGACTCTTTCCCGAGTGTAAAGTGAACATTGTTTGCACTGTTAGATGTTTTTCCGTATAATAGCTGTATTGATTTATTTGAAAAAACGTACAGTTACTGGAGGAAAAAAATGGGAAGTTATCAAACAAGAAGTGAAAGACATCATCAACCAAAGAAGACGATAAAAAGACCTACTAAAAAGGCGGTGGTCTCTTTGATGGGGGCAGGAATGATGTTAGCGCCAATGACGGTCACTTTCGTTCCTCAACAGGTACAAGCTGCTGAGAATCAATACGCGACGCAGGACATCTCAGGTTTTATTGAGCAAATTGGCTGGTCAGCACAAGATGTTGCTGCCAACAATGATCTCTATGCTTCTGTGATGATTGCTCAAGCGATTTTGGAAAGCGGCTATGGTTCTTCCGCGTTATCCAATGCACCCTATTACAATTTGTTTGGGGTCAAAGGCAGTTACAACGGACAAAGTGTCTATATGCCTACACAAGAGTATTTGAATGGTCAGTGGGTAGAGATGAATGAACCGTTTCGTCAATATAACTCTTACTGGGAATCGTTTCAGGATCATGCGAATGTCTTGCGCAGCACGAGTTTCGCGACAGGAACTGCTCATTACAGTGGTGTTTGGAAAAGCCAAACAACCTCATTTTATGATGCAACGAATTACTTGACGGGGCGCTATGCTACCGATTCAGGGTATGCACAAAAACTGAACTGGTTAATTGAAACGTATCAGCTCACACGCTTTGATACTGGGACAACGCAAAGTACCGCATGGACAAGTACAACGAGCACGACTAGCACCAGTACTACGCAAACTACAACGACGACTCAGGTAAACAGCGGATCTACAGCGCAGAGCTATCACGTTGCTTCAGGCGATACACTTTGGGATATCGCCAATAAATTTGGCACAACGGTCGACGCTCTAATGGCAACAAATGGGTTATCTAGTGAGGTCATTGTTGTTGGCCAAGAATTAATCGTTTAATTATCTGATACCGCCTTAAGAATGATTGCTCTAAATGGCATCATTCTTAAGTTTTTTTTGTAATGGAAAAACAAAATCAAGAAAGTGAATACAAACAAATATAAAAAAATAAGAAAAAAATTGAAATTGCTTACTTTTTATTCGCAACTCGGGGTTATTTTAGGTAGAATGGAAGAATAAGAACGGGAGGGATTTTCCATGACAAAAATCTATCAATCGGTCAATGAGTTAGTTGGGCATACGCCAATCGTCAAATTAAATCACATCGTAGAAGAAGGTTCTGCGGATGTGTATCTGAAATTAGAGTTCTTCAATCCTGGGGGAAGTGTCAAGGACAGAATTGCTTTAGCCATGATTGAAAAAGCAGAAAAAAATGGCTTGTTAAAAGCTGGTGATACCATCATCGAACCAACATCTGGGAATACTGGGATCGGCTTAGCCATGATCGGTACGGCAAAAGGCTATCGTGTCGTGCTGGTTATGCCAGAAACCATGAGTATTGAAAGACGTAAAATTGTTCAAGCTTATGGCGCAGAGTTGATTTTGACCCCTGGTTCTGAAGGAATCACTGGTTCTATCAATAAAGCAAAAGAATTAGCAGAACAAGACGGCTATTATATGCCATTACAATTTGAAAACCCAGCCAATCCAGAAGTCCATGAAAAAACGACAGGGAAAGAAATTGAGGATGCGTTTGAATCTAAAGGGTTAGACGCTTTTGTTGCTGGGATCGGCACAGGTGGCACGATCACTGGTGCGGGGAAGGAGTTGAAACGCGTCTATCCTAATTTGAAGATCGTGGGCGTTGAGCCTGCAGAATCAGCTATTTTGGGAGGTGGCAAACCTGGTCCCCATAAGATCCAAGGGATCGGCACGGGATTTGTTCCTAAAGTACTAGACACTGAGATTTATGATCAGGTGATTGCCATCGCTAGTGAAGATGCCATGGAAACTGCGCGTCAAGTTGGGATGAAAGAAGGAATCTTAGTAGGGATTTCTTCTGGTGCAGCGATCAAAGCGGCATTAGAGGTTGCTAAGGACTTAGGAAAAGGCAAAAAAGTCTTAGCGATCGTACCAGATAATGGTGAACGCTATTTGTCTACGGCACTGTATCAGTTTGAAGACTAGCAAAGAGGGAGAAAGCAGGCATTCGTTTGTCTGCTTTTCTTTCTCGAAAAACTGAGGGAAGACGGGCTGGGAAAATGCGCTATTCCTTTGAAAAAAACAAGGAAAGCTGTTTGAATTTTTAGGTTTTACATAGTATGATAGGTAGGATAAGAGAAATGGAGGAACTCCTGTGAGTACGATCTACGATGAAGCGATCAAACGATTAAAACATGAAAATATTCGTATTACACCGCAGCGAGTAGCGATATTAGAATTTTTAGCCAGTCACGATGCCCATCCGACCGCTGAAGAGATTTATCGGGCGATCGAAGTTCATTTTCCTGGTATAAGTGTCGCAACGGTATACAATAACTTACGTTTGTTCACAGAAATTGGCTTTGTAAAAGAAATGAATTATGGAGATGCCTCCAGTCGTTTTGATTTTACAACGGAGCCTCATTATCATGCTATCTGCCAAAAGTGTGGAAAGATCGCTGATTTTTACTATCCAGGATTGGAAGATGTCGAAATGGCAGCTTCGAAATTAACTGGGTATCAAATAAATAACCATCGACTAGAAGTTTATGGTCTATGTCCCGAATGCCAAGTGAAAGAGGAGGAAACAAAATGAAGATAATTTCTACAGATCAAGCACCACAAGCAATCGGTCCTTATGTTCAAGCAAAAATCGCAAACGGCTTTTTGTTTGCTTCTGGTCAAGTGCCATTAGATCCTGTTTCGGGGGAAGTTGTCGGTACGACGATTGAAGTACAGACTCAGCAAGTATTGAAAAATATCAACGCGATTCTTGAAGCGGCGGAACTTACGCCAGATGATATCGTTAAGACGACATGTTTTTTAAAAAATATGAATGATTTCGTTCCTTTCAATAATACGTATAGCACATTGTTCAATGAAGCGTTACCTGCACGTTCTGCTGTCGAAGTTGCTCGCTTACCAAAAGATGTTTTGGTTGAAGTTGAGATCATCGCAGCAGTCAAAGAAAAAGCGTAACCAACAAAGAATCGTGGGACGTCCGCATTTGCGTCGTCCCCTTTTTATTGATTCGATCCTGATAGGAAGAATCTTAATGTTTCAAGTGAGCCAAGGAGAAGAGGATGTAGTATGGTTTCATTAAAGGAATATTTGGCAAAAGGGCAAACGACGATTTCAAATTTGCTTTTAGAGAATTACCATCATCTTGGTTTGACGAATGATGAATTTTTGTTATGGCTACAACTGTATCGCAGCCATGAGCAAGGCAATGATTTTCCAGATTTACGTGAGATCGCCTCGGTGATGGGCAGCGACCAAAAAGAGATCTATCATTGGTTGAATCAATTGCTGAAAAAAGATGTGCTGCGAATGGGTTCAAAAAAAGACGACGCAGGAAAAATGGTGGATTATTATGATTTCACTGGCATTTATGAGCGACTCGAGTTTCTTTTGCAGCAGCAATCCAAAAAGGAAGTCGCTGAAACAAATGAAGAGAAGATACGCGAGTTGTATCGCTTATTTGAAGGAGAATTTGGTCGCCCCTTATCGGCGATCGAATACCAACGGATCGGGCAGTGGTTGGATGAGGACCACTATGATCCCGAGCTGGTCCAGTTTGCTTTGCGCGAAGCGGTCTTGAATCAAGCGTATAGTTTAAACTATATCGATCGTATTTTGCTTTCGTGGGAACGCAAGAATATTACCTCAAAAGCGCAAGTAGAAGAAGAGCAAAAAAGAAGAAAAAAACAGTTTCTTCAAAATGAAACCACGCCACAAGAAGATGGCCCAATGCCCAAAATCCCTATGCATAATTGGTTAGAAGGAGAGTAAGATACAAGGAGTTTAATTCGTCCAATGATCAGTAAAGAAAAAACAATGACTGCGATAGAAATAATGTATGAGATGTTTCCTGAAGCACATGGAGAACTAGTGTCAAAAAATGCCTTTGAATTGCTGATTGCTGTCATTCTAAGCGCACAGGCAACGGACGTGTCAGTCAATAAAGTGACACCGGCACTTTTTGAAGCATATCCAACGCCGCAGGCTCTCAGCGAGGCGCCGTTAGAAGACATTATTGAAAAAATCAAATCGATTGGCCTCTATCGAAACAAAGCGAAAAATATCAAAGCTTGTGCCTCTGAATTGTTGCTGCGTTTTGGAGGCGAAGTGCCTCAAACCAGAGAAGACTTAATTTCTTTACCAGGTGTCGGCAGAAAAACAGCGAACGTCGTTCTTGGCGATGCATTTGGCATTCCAGCAATCGCTGTCGATACGCATGTCGAACGGGTATCAAAAAGGCTGCGCATCTGTAAACTAGACGCCAACGTATTAGAAGTCGAACAAACATTGATGAAAAAGATTCCAGATACGTTGTGGGTCAAAACGCATCACACGTTAATTTTCTTTGGTCGTTATCATTGCACAGCACGGGCACCTAAGTGTGAGGTTTGTCCATTGTTGACAATGTGCCAAGAAGGAAAACTTCGGATGAAGGGGAAGAAAACCATTTAATGGTGAACATAAACCAAAAGTAACTAGGATCAAGACGCTAAGCGAAATCGCTTAGCGTTTTTTTTTGCACAAATTGATAAAAAAAACAGGTAATTAACGTAATACCCTTTATTAAAGCCCTTCCAAGCAACTGGAAAAACATAAGCTTACCGAATTTTTTTGATTACACCACTCAAAATCAGGTGTTTTTTCACAAAGAGATCGTGTGAGGGGTGATGCTCGATGCGAAATGAACCTTCCGATACGCCTTTTTTTGAAACTATTTGTAAGCTTAGTATGATGGGTTTTTTTCGCACAATTTTCATCCTTTCTTTTTATAAAACTGCTTATATTTAGTCAATAAAACGTAAAATTAATAAGAAAATTCACCTATTGGTGAAAAATAGTATTTCAAATCTGTGAAAATCATCAGTATAGTGAACTTTGTCAAAGGTTATAAGTCTTTCTCTGCTATTTTACGAATGACAGAAAAAGCGTTGCACAGTTCAAATGATTCTGTAACGATCTCAAAATCATTTTTTGTTAACGGGTCTTAGACAAACGCAGTTTTGAAAAGATCACTTATAAGATGTGGCAAGTATAGAGGAGGAGGGAGAATGAAAGGAGAAAAGGTATGGAAATTAGTTCGTATGGTTCTGTTTTGCACTCTTTTTTATGGGATAACTATTTCTACGGCAGCGGTGAATGCTCAGGAAGTGCAGTCGGTTGAAACAGAAAGCTCTGTGCTTTTTACCGGTGTTTATGAGCCTATTGGGCAACCCGAACCAGCACCGCCAGCAGGCCCTACAGAGAATATCTCGCCACCAAACGAGGTAGCAAAACCAGGTGGTATTTTACCAAAGACCAACGAGACAAGAACTTACGGCGTAATCTTACTTGGATTACTGCTCGTACTGGTTGTATTGTATGTGCAATATACCAAACATCGATCAAAATTTATGATGGTTAAAAAGAAAAGACAAATAATTTGAAAGCAGGGATGAATTTGAAATTCGTAACATTTGCATCGGCAGCTGTTTTAGCTGCAACTTTATTTACTATTAGCGCGCAAGCCTTCGCTACTGAAAGTGTAACAAACCATGATACAGAAGGGAAAGTTCTCTTTGTACCAAACGATAGCGAAGCAACAGTGGTTCAACCACCAAATCCTGGTCCTAATGGTCCAGATGTAGAGATCGATCCAGTCGGCCCGGAAGGACAAACGGGACCATTGACGATTGCTTACGCACCTACGCTTAATTTCGGTGAGCAAGTGATTTCTAATACCGATCAAGAATATAAGCTAGTGGCTGAATTACACAAGCTAAAAGATGCGGAAGATAGTGAAGAAAGAGTTCCTTATGTTTCTTTTGCCCAAGTCCAAGATACGCGTGGGACAAATGCTGGGTGGGATTTAAAAGTTTCCTTAAGTGCTTTTGAATCAGGAACACAAAATAATGAACTGACTGGAGCAAGAATTCGTTTTAATTCGCCAAAATTGGAATATAACGGAAGCAACCAAGAAAATGAACCACAAATTCATGCGGATGGATTGATTTTAGATGCTACAAATAGTGAGCGTTCGGTTCTGACCGCTGCTCAAACAAAAGGTGCTGGTGTATCGTCAGTCGTTTGGGGCGATCAGGAAGAAATCAATCGACAAGTGGAAGCAGGCGCAGAGGTTGTTGAAAATGCTGGAATCGAGTTACTTGTTCCTGGATCAACAGCGAAAGACGCTGCTCTTTATGAAGCAACCCTTACTTGGACATTGGCTGCAACAGCTGGACCGGACGGAGAAACGGTTCAATAACTTGGTTTTGTACTGAATAAAAAGAAAGAAGGAACTAGAAATGAAAAAGATTCGTTTAGCTACGGTCGCTGTATTATCCACCACTTTACTAGCAGGAGGCGTTCAAGCCTTTGCCCAATCTTCATTAGAAACGACTACCGATAACGTTGTAGGGTTTACCTCAGACGGAAGCGATCTAACAGTGGTACAACCGCCAGTCGTGCACCCAGAAGTAGAAACGATCGAACCAACACCGCCAGGACAAACGGGTCCATTTACCATTGCTTATGCACCACAAACATTCGATTTTGGTCAGAATGCTATTTCTACCAGTGATCGTTGGTATTCAATCGTTGCTGATGAGCGTAATTTGGCTGATCAATCAGGTACGACACCGTATGTATCGTTTGCCCAAGTGCAAGATACCCGAGGAACGCATGCTGGTTGGACATTAAATGTTAGTCTAACTGATTTTACTTCTGAATCAGGGGATGTCTTGACTGGGGCAAAAATCAAGTTGGCAAACCCTGAGATCGTGTTCAACAAAGGCGAGGGTGATCCAGACTTACAGCCAAGTGCCGTTATCAATAATGAAGAACAAAATGCGTTGATCTTAGATGTCAACGATCAAGACATTCCTGTCATGCGTGCTTCGGTCGGTCAAGGCGCGGGCGCTTCATCGATTTACTGGGGAGATCAAGAAAAATTGACGGAACAAAATCTTAATAAACAAGAAGGCGAAATTATCAGAAATGATGATATTCAACTATTTGTACCAGGTTCTACCACGCAGCTAGCAACTAACTATACTGCGGAAATGACATGGACGCTAACTGCTTCTGTTGATAGTGGCGGCGAAACAGTAAATCCGTAAGAAGGATCATAGCTTGCAACAAGAAACAACTGGCAGGAATAGTAAATTATTCCTGCCTTTTTTGGAAGGAGAACCACTTTTGACTGAACAACGTATGAGAATGAAATGGATAAAAACGGTTACCTATGCGGTCATCCTATTATCATTCTTTTTTTCACCAAGATTGAGCTATGCTCAGACAGAATCAGAATTAAACTTCTATGTGACGCCTATCTTACCGGAAAGTCAGCTGGAAGGAGGGGCATTGGGGTATTTCGATTTAAATCTTGGGGCAGGAGAACGTGATGAATTGGCTTTAGAGATCGAAAATGGTTCTGATCAAGCGATCGAAATAGAAATTTCTGCCCATACGGCATTTACGAATGTGAATGGTGTTGTGGAATATGGTAGGGATGCAGAATCCCCTGATCCGACTTTACCTGCATCAATTGATGAACTGGTAGAGGTGCCTGAAACCGTATCGTTCGATCCATTAGAAAAACGAATCATTTCTTTACCGATTACGATGCCAGAAGAGGAATTTAAAGGGGTTTTGGCAGGTGGCATTCGAATCAAAGAGGTTATTTCGGAAGAGGAGCAAACACAATCTGCTGAACAAGGATTAGGTATTCGGAATGCATTTTCCTATGTCATTGGTGTGGTAGTAAGCAACAATCGGTCCGCAACGGATCCGGGATTGGAACTGCTTGATGTTTTTGCCGATCAAGTAAACTACCGAAACGTATTTAGTGCTGTTATCCAAAATTATACTTCAACATTTGTCAATCAATTGGAAGTAACAGCTGAAATTCGATCTGTTGGCAGTGAGACAATTTTATATGAAACAAGTCAATCAGCGATGCAAATGGCTCCTAATTCACATATGCATTTCCCAATTCCCTTGAATGGCGATCGTTTTCGTAATGGGGAGTATGTATTGAATCTTACTGCGCGGTCAGGAGAGGAAGAGTGGTCTTGGGAACAGACATTTAGCGTAGAGGCAGAAGATGCTCGCCGCTTAAATGAACTCGATGTCACTGTAGATACGTCACTCAATTGGTGGATGATCGCCACGGCTGGTCTAATCAGCTTGTTTCTATTGCTTGCGATCATCCTAATTGTTCGTCAGAAAAAAATGCAAAGGAAGGTGGGAAAAGTTGAAATGAAGAATACCCCACACAAGGTAATAATTGCGATCATTATTGGATTGCTAAGTGTGCAAACTTTTTTTCCAAGTCTGAGCAGTTTACTATTGCCAGAAATCCACGCCATCGATCACACGATTGAACCATTGGACGAAACGCATAACATGTCCTTGCTTGATAAAGCAACACAACCGATCCAAACAAAAGAATTTGACATCCATACCCCTTTTTTTCAGTTTCCAGTTAGTGTGATTGAAGGTGTCGTGGATCAACCGATCGATGTTTTCGTCGTATCAAGCCAACCGTTAGATGAGATTACGCTGGTTGTAGCGAAAGAAGCAGCGATCGCGGAAGAAGAATTTGCTGCAGAAGTGAAGAGTAAAAAGCTGTCTGAAGAAGAACAGGAATGGACGCTTACCTTTGATGAAGAGCCAATGGAGTTCGAGATTCCTATCGTCTTTAATAAAATAGGCGATTATCAACTGGTTATAGGTGAAGCGGAACTAACGATCGAAGTACAGGCAGAAGATGACGAGGAAGAGGACTCGGATGATGATGCAGATAATGAAACGATCGAGACAGAAGTCTCACCATCAGAGACGCCGCAGGAAGGGGAACGAACCACGCAACCTTCCAATGACGCGAACCTAAACGAGAATCAGCAAGACACAGAAGCTGATCAAGCAGAAGCGATTGCCCAATTGACAGAACCGGTCACACCGTTAAACGAAATCAGTCATCGGGATGTTTCCAACTGGCAAGAATTTATGGCGGCAATCGTGAACAAAGATGTAAATTATATCAATATCGTAAACGACTTTGAATCTCCGGATAATCCTACTCAAGGAGTTTCTGGAGTGGCTGTGGGAAGTGCAACTTCCAACCCAACAAATGGATTAGCCTATATTTGGACCAATGCTTCTGGAATTTCAAGAACGCTTGTGATCGAAGGCAATGGGTATCAAATCGACTTTAGAGCTGTTGCTGTCGGATTTTATGATAGTACCGTCAATAGTGCAACGCCGTGGGACATCACGTACCAAAATATCGATATCGTTCATGGCAACTATTATGGCTTCATGAATTTTACGAATATGAGCATTCCACAACAGAATCTATCCAGAATGCGCTACCATAATTTGACCAATGCGGGAAATCAATTGATTCACTCGCACGCAACACCTGTCGTTATGTCTGGCGAGGTAACATCGCATCAATCACCGACGTATACGTCCCGATCAGGACGAGTACAAACGATCAACGCAACGAATCAGGTAAATATGGAAATAACCCAATTAGAAGTTCTCGATAACGCAGTAGTTGACATGTCAACGATTAATGCGGGAAATATTTATTTGTACTATGCAACGGGTCGAATGATTATTGGCGATGATGTGAAAATGACCTTGCGAACAGCTGGCACAGGAGGAGAAGCCTATGGGGCAAATATTTACATTCAAAATGGTCGGATCGATATCGGTAATCGATCAGAGCTTCATTTGAATGCTCGAGCCAACTCCCCCGCAATCAGTATGTATGCTAGCGGCGCCCACTTTGAAATGTCTGAGGATAGCAAAGTGGTAATCAAAGCTGACGGACGTACCACAAGCCTCAATGGATGGGGCTATAACATTATCTACATGGGTGCTGGAAGCACGATGCTTATTGGAAATAAAAGCAGTGTCGAAATTGATGCAGTGAATCAAGGGACCACCACATCCGGAGTGATCCATGTAGCCGGTGCCGCCACATTTATTGTTGCTAAAGAAGGAATCTTGGATATTAAGTCAGACGGAACCAATCCCTCTCATTCCTTGATGACATTTTTGAGCTCGGCCTCAACCTTCACTTTTGCGGATGCACAACGCATCAATTTAGAGAAAACAAGGGCGGTTACCGGAAATGCAGCAAATAGCAGCCTTATTTCGATCTCCGGCAGCGGTGGGCTATTAGATGTGGATATTCAAGCAGCGAAACAATGGCGGCACGGAAACTTGACGGAGGAACCAGACTTCAGTTGGAGTCCAATCTTCAACTTAAAAGTGAATTTTGCCTCTACCTTGTCATCGATTTCGAATGTTTCTTCCATCTCTCAAGAGATCGTTGATCATTTTCGCGCGAATTTTACCACAAGAGCACAACGTATCCTATTTGAATATATTCCAGATGTCGAGGTTCATTTAGAACCATTAACGGAAGACCCGGCACTGGAAGGCTCAAGAATCATTAGGGGAAAAGCCACACCTTATAGTGTGATTCGTTTTGACGGAGATCCAGCGATTCCCGCACCGCAACTGCAATCACCCTCTTTTGATGATAACAGCTTGTTCCATCTTCAAGCAGATGCCAATGGTGATTTCAGCTTGACCTTAGCCGAGGGGGATCGGTTTACAAAACATAATACGGTGACGGCTTACGCTTTCTTAAATGGAAAATTTGATACAGCTGAAACAGTTGTTCAAGAGATTGCCACAATGAATCCACGAGATCCGATCGCGCCAGATATTGAAGTAAATCCAGAAAATAAACCGGATATACCAGAACATTTAGGGTTTATCAGTATCGATTTCATCTCCCAGTATAGCTTTGGAGATGTATCAATAAGTGCAGATACCAAACAGTACAAGGCATTGCCGCAACGTCTTAGCAGTGCAGATGGCTCAGTAACTGAGGAACGGCCAAATTACGTGCAGATTTCTGACCGTCGCGCTCAATTTACCGGCTGGGAACTAAACGCGACATTATCCGCTGCAGGATTTCGTAATGATCGAGGAGAAGAACTTCGGGGTGCACGAATTATTTTAGAAAATGCAGTTATGCTGACGAATGCTGCCAATTCAGCAATTCCTCCCACTTATAGTGAATCAATGATCCTTGATCCTGGGGTACCCGCTTTGATCGCTGAAGCAGATGCAAATGAAGGAAGCGGTACCTGGATTCAGCGCTACGGGGATATGGGGACGATGGGGGATAGTGTCAAACTTGAAGTACCCATTGGATCAAATCCGCGTAACATGACCTACCAAGCAACGATTGAATGGGAGTTAAGTTTTGTCCCATCTACCGAATGATCAATGCTCAATCTTATCAAATGGAAGCTGTTGACGCCTATGACAGCTTCCATTCTTGATAGGAAGATAGTGAGTAAATCGCTTGAAAAGCAGTGGGTTTTACCGTTTTTTTGCGGTAGATCACGCTTGCTTCCTAATAACCGCGAAGAGATAGAGTTCACCTAAACTCGTGCAATAACTATTCAAGCAGCTTTGAATCAGTTCGTCAGGTTTTGTTCAAAACCAATGATGCCAGCTGAAACAAGAGAAAGGAAACTGTATGAAGAGTAAAAAAAAGAAGTCATATCTGACAGTATTCAGTGCTGGGATTTTAGCAAGCCAACTTTTTGTTTCTCCCGTATTGCTGGCGAAAGAAAGCCCTCAGCCTGATAACTATTCAGAAAATACAAATGTCGAACAGCAACTTGATGACCAAGATTCATCGGCAGCAGAAGACCAAGAAAGTCAAGAAGACGTCAGCAAAGAGCAAACGGAGGACTCGACCGAGTTATCCTCCGAATCAAATGAACCGCTTGTGGATTCAGAAACAGCAGATCCCGTTGTAGAATCTCTTGATTCGTCTGAAGAATCAGACTCAACACAAACGACCGAGTCAGCGGAAACGACCGAACTAGAGGAATTAGAGTCCACGGAACCTTCCGAGGAAGAGGAAAAACTAGATGCTGAAACGGACGATCTAGAAGTAGAAACAGAGAACAAGCCAAAAGAGACCGACTTGATTGATGAGTCATTGGCACCAAAAGAAAATGAAATTTCAACTGAGAGCAACGAAAATACTGAAAATGCAAAAAAAGAGGAGCCGAAAACACCTCCGATTATTGCACCTGAGCAAGTAATAAACCCTGTCGTTCAATCACCAGATGCTACTTCTCACTTGAAAAATTCTTTTTATGATGGACGTACCATTGATTTACCAGAGAGTTTTCGGGCAGCGAAGATCGCAGATTCGAATCTGTTAGATTTCACCTTGCCGATATTAGCTGATTATGATGCCCAATGGCAAGCGGCATTGGTTTACGAGATCATCGGGCAAATTGGTGAACTAGAAGAACCATCGACAATGGACGAATGGATCAATGAACGGATCAAAGCGGTTATAGAAGGAAAAGCTAGCTGGATAGAAAAAGAACAGCAGGTTGAACAATTACAACCGGGGGATCTTTTATATGACGAAAATAAGTTAATTGGTATCTACCTCGCAGATGGTTACCAAGCAAGTTTAGTGACAAATCAAGAAGAGCCAACGAAAACTGCCATCGAAGTTCAGCGGGCTTCAATCGAAGAGCCGCTATCGATCAGACGGCTATCAAATCCTGAATTGGCTACATATGGCGAAAAGCTAGTTACTGAATATCCAGCCCCTTACGAATTTACAGTGAATCAAAAGACCCAGACGTTTATTGAAACATTGGCACAAGAAGCCCAAAGCTTAGGGCAAGAATACGATGTCTTTGCTTCTGTATTAATCGCGCAAGCGATCCTTGAAAGCGGCAGTGGCGACAGCGGGCTTTCCAGCAGTCCCCATTATAACCTTTTTGGGATCAAAGGCAGTTATCAAGGAAGCAGCGTGACTTTACCAACAATGGAAGATAAAGGCAACGGAGAACTATTCCAAATTCAAGCAGCCTTTCGTTCCTATTCAAGTTATCGAGATTCGATGGCAGATTATGTCAAATTGATTCGCGGAGGAATCACTGGAAATCCAACCTTTTATCAAGACGTGTGGCGCTCTGAATCAAAAAACTATCTTCGGGCAGCAGATGCTTTGACGGGCACTTATGCGACCGATGTTAATTATAGTAAAAAAATCAATTCACTGATTGCGGTCTATGGATTGACGCAATATGACCAAGTGATCGCAACAGAAACAGGCTTGTTTATCCAAGGAAAAGAACAAATTCCAGAAGAGTATCGCTCCCTCATGACATTCCCAGAATACAACGGTCATGACTACAATCTTTCTGGTTCGTATCCTGTTGGACAATGTACTTGGTATGTGTTCAATCGGGTGAGTCAATTAGGCGGTCAAGTAGATGACTACATGGGAAATGGTGGTCAATGGGGCAATACCGGACGACGTTTAGGTTACAACGTCAGTCAAACGCCTAAAGCAGGCAGTATGATCTCTTTTGCACCTGGAACAGCTGGATCTGATCCTCGTTATGGTCATGTCGCTTTTGTTGAAGCCGTTGGTCCAAATGGTATTTTGGTTTCAGAAGGAAATGTCTATGGTGGAACCACAATCTCTTATCGCGTGATCAGCAATGAATTGGCGCACTCATCAAGTGTTTCATATATTATGCCAAAATAAGGATGGAGGGCTGGCAATATGAGTAAAAGGCATAGACAAATAGGTCTTCCTATCAGCGGTATCTTTTTGATGGTCCTTTTGCTTATTGCGTTTCTTCAGCCGTATCGACTGGCGTTAGTCAGAGGAACGTCCATGCTGCCGACGATCGAGGATCGACAAGTTGTGCTGATTCATAAAAAGCGTCAGCCAAATCGCTATCAGCTGATCGCTTTCGAACAGGAAGGAAAATTTTTGATCAAGAGAGTGATTGGTGTGCCGGGGGATTCCTTCGTTCGTACACAGGAGCGGTTGTTGATTGGGGCGGAGGATACTGACTTTGATTTTTCATTTATGATCACTGTGAAGGATGAAGCCGTTGAGGCGTTGCCGATTCGGGGGTACCTCAAAGAAGATGAGTACTTTGTCGTTGGCGATGCACTGCTCACTTCAAGTGATAGTAGAGAATTTGGAATCATTTCAAGTAAAACCTTTTATGGTGTGGTGACCACGTTCTTCTGAAACATCAGCTTTTTGAAAGGAAGTTTGCGATGATTCATTTCTTGCAACATATCAACGAGACTAAGTTTGTATCAAAATGGATGAATAAAACGAATTTTAGTTTTGATGGAAGGAAGAGACTGTGATTTTTATCTATATTGGGATGATACTGCTTGCCATTGGAGCAGGTAGTATCATCGGTTGGCGATTGTATCGAGAATATTTATTAAGAAAAGTTGAAAAGCAGCTGTCGTCAGATGCTTTATCCAAAAGGAAACTGCGTTTATTTAAGCACAACCTGCGCAGTGGGCACCTGCTAATTTTATTGGGCTGCAGTAGTGCCATAATCGTAAGTGTCTTGCTACTAACAGTTTTTCAGCTGACAGGCGGCATTCATTTGCAAAAGCTGCAAGAAGAAACCAGTCAATTGAAAGAGGAAGTCTTCGCGCTAAGAACTGAACAAACGGAATGGATGCGTATGCCGATTTTTGCATATCCTGAGAACAGCTTTTCTTTTGAAGCGATTGATTGGGAGCATTTACTCGTCTCCAATGATCGTGAAGCACAGTTTGCAGCTGAATATGAGTTGGCCTATCAGTTATCACCATATCTAGGTCGCACTGTAGCGATGATTTTTGTTGATCAGCCTTTGCAAGAAATCTCGATTGTTCTATCTAGCAAATTACCATCAATTGATGACTTAAACGGATGGGAAGAGAATTTTTCTCGTCTACTCCATGATATGCAGAACGTTCCCCTGATCACCCAAGGAACCTTCTCTGTCCAATTTTCCAAGGATTCTGATCAGTCCTTTGAGCAGACGATCATTCGTGACGAGAATGGGGTCTGGACCCTTTTAGAACGCAGATTCCCAAACACTGATGCTCAAGAAGTAGACAACAACGAGAGGAGCGAGAGCATATCGTCTACTCCTCAAACGGATCAAAGTGAAACGATCAATACAAATGAACAAAAAGGCAGTGTGAAAAATTAATGATGAAAAAGAAAAACAAAGGTTGGTTTTCTGCCCAAAAGCTAATGGATGAAGTGAATCAATTATCCATAGAAGAGCTGAATGAATTTGAGGAGACAAATCAAGAAGAGGGAATCGTTGAGGATCAAGGGTCCGCAAAGGCTACCCCTGAAAAAAATGAGGACGAGACCAATCGACCAGCAGACAATGAACTCCCTAAAACCCAGAAAGAAGCAGTAAAACCTGTCGCACAAACTTTCGCAAAACCGATTTCTCACCAAAGAGTGGCTGGAGATCAGCAGATAGAGCAAAGTGTCAAAAAGATAGCAGTGCAGCAAAAGTCCTCTGGCAACCGTGATAGCTACGCCAAGGATAGTCAACTCGTTGAAGATAAAGGAGAACGTATGGAGAAAGAATTGAGTACAAACCAGACAAATAAGCAAGAGTCAAAAGAACAAGAAAAGGATCATATGATTGAAAATTTATCTTTTGAAATCAAAGAATTGATTTTAGAAAATGAGCAACTACAGGAAGAAAAAAATCAGTTAAAAAAACAGCAGAAGGTAGTGGCTCAACAAGAAGCAGAGGCAAAAGAATTAAAAGCTTCGCTAGTAGAAGCGAATAAGAAAGTCAAAGACCTAGAAGAGCAGCTTGCAAAAGAAGATACAGAAAAACTTGAAGTAAAAATCCAGCAATTAGAAGCCAAGTTAGCTGTTCAGCAAGAAAAAGAGCAACAAGAGAAACAAACTTACGAAAAGGAACGCGCTGAATGGACCTTGAAGCGGCAAGAAATCCAGCAGCTGCAAGAGGTAATTGCTGATTTGAAACAGCAATTGGCAGAAAAAGAAGAGCTTGCTGCAAATGTATCAGCTAGCGAATCAAATGAAGAAGTCGCAGAGCTTCAGGCGACAATCGAAGCATTAAGGGAAGAAAATGCAGCCCTACAAATCGAAAACGAGCAGTTCCAAACAGAAATCAGTGAGGTCTTAGTCTTTGCTAGAAGAAAAGCGAATCGCACAATTCAGGAAGCGAAAATCGAATCTGAACGAATGATCCGTACAACAGAAATGCGGATCGATGGGATTCATGATCGTGCCAAAGAGATTCTTTTTGAAGTGAACGAGACGAAAGAAAATGTGATTCACTTGTTTGACGATCTGCATAATCAAGTTCATCAGCTTTCCGATAAAAAATTGCTGTTTGAAGAGCTTGAAAAGTAAGCTTCTACATTTATATGGCAGTTAGTTATAAAAAAACAGTAGATCAGATTTTGATCTACTGTTTTTTTGCGATTCTCCATTATTCGACACTACCATCGTTTGGTTCCGGCGGGTCCGGTGGTGAGGAAGGATTATCCTCACTGCTGGAAGGTGTTGTTGAACCGGGATCCTGACTAGAAGCAGGAGGCGTAACGACCGATGATGAATCATCCTCATCAGGTGTTGTCACTGGTGGTGTTACTTCGCTTGATGATTCTATTGTACTTGATGGTGTTGATTCGCTACTTTCTGTAGAAGGTGTCGTTGGTTCAACGTAGGAACTGCTGCTGGACGAACTTGGTGCTGAATAGCTTGGTTGGGTGTACGTCCCTTCAAGATAAAGCTCTCTTCCGATCCGTGTCAATCCGTCAGGCATTGTCCAGTCCGTGTTTTCTACAGAAGCAGAAACATAGCGCATCAATTCACGATAGACATCTGAAGCCACATGGGTACTACTATCAGTGATCGGTGTCATTTTGTCGTTGTAGCCTGTCCAAACCGCCAATGAGTAGGAGGGAGTATAGCCGGCAAAGGTAATATCAGGGTAGGCACCATTCGATGTATCCAGTTGTGCTAACTGGTCATCGGTGTAGTTGGACGTTCCCGTTTTCCCTGCTTGGTACAAACCATCGATTTGCGCGTTGGTTCCAGTTCCGACAGAAATAACATCTTTCAAGATATCGGTCACCATGTAAGCTGTCGTATCATCCATTGCTTCTTGACCAGAAACTTTAAAGGATTCTTCGTCTTCTGTACCATCTTGCATGACGATTTTATTGACGTACTGTGGTTCATAATAGGTGCCACCATTTGAAAACGCAGCATAAGCAGCGGCCATTTTCAGACTGGAGATCCCATACTTTGTGCCATCCAATTTATCCGTATTGCTGGAAATCGCATTGGATTGGGTGATCGTATCATATTCGATTCCTAAACCACTGAGAAAGTCTGCGATATTGTCCGCGCCGACTTCATCAAACAGCTTCACTGCCGGCACATTTCTAGACTCTGCTAGAGCGGTCCGCAAGGTGATATTGCCCATATATTGGCGATCCCAGTTGTAAACAGGAATATTCGTCCCTTTATACGTGTAAGGTTCATCTAAAATCATTCTACCCGTGGAATCTTGTAGAAATTGAAAGGCAGGGCCATAGTCTGTGATTGGTTTGACGGTCGAACCAAAGTCTCGTGCGACATTGACAGCCAGGTTATTTGCTAGAACATCATCAACATTACGGGCACCGATCTGAGCGGTCACCTTGCCTGTGTTAACATCAACTAAGGTAGCGGCAACTTGCATCTTGTCATCTGGGTAATCAACGTAGTCGTCACTGTTGACGATGTCATATAATCGTTTTTGTGCATCGATATCGACATTAGTATAAATATCTAAGCCGTCAGTATACACATCTTTCCCAGTTTTTTCTTTGACTTCAGCGATCACTTCGTTAAAGTAGTTGTCAAAGTATTTCCACTCTTGGTTTTCACGGGGATTGTCTTGCAAGCCTTCTTGAATATCCTCGGCAACGGCCGCATCATATTCCGCTTGCGTGATTTTTTCATTTTCCAGCATCGCACCTAAAACAACATCTCGCCGACTTTTCGCATTATCAGGATGCGAAAATGGGTCAAAAGCTGAAGGGGCATTTGGTAAACCGGCAATCAAAGCGGTTTGCGCAAGGTCTAGTTCAGCTAACGGCTTGCCGTAAAACTTCATTGCGGCCGTTTGCATCCCATATACACCATTGGACATATATACTTTATTGATGTAGTAAGTGAGGATCTCTTGTTTTGATTTCATTTGTTCAAGACGAACCGCCATCCATGCTTCTTGTGCTTTTCGACGTAATGTTTGGTCTTCAGCGCTGGTAGAAAAGAAGGACAGCTTGATCAATTGCTGTGTCAACGTACTTCCGCCTTGCATACCGCCGGTTGTGGCATTGGATAATGCGGAACCGACGATCCGAATCGGATCGACTCCAATATGCTGGTAGAAGCGGCGATCTTCGACAGAGACGATCGCGTCTTCCAGCAGTTGAGGAATCTCACTTGCTGTAATTTTTTCTCTGGTTTCACTACCGAATTCAGTGATCAATTCGCCATTTGACGCATAGAAACGAGAAGAAACCGTTGAATCCAAACGTGTTTCATCAAGTGCAGGCGCATCTTTGGCATACCACCAGAATAGCCCCATCCCGGATAGAATCCCGATACAGCCTAAGAAAAACAGCCCCATAAATACTTTTAAAAGAATACTCCCAATGCTTCGTTTGCCTTTTGCCTTAGGAGGCTTTGGTGCTTTTTTAGCTGTACCTTTTTTAGAATCATGCCGAGAGGTCCTCGATTGTGATCCATTTGCCATACTAATCATTCTCCTTCATCGTTAAAAATTGATCAACTGCTTTTAAATAGGGAATACGCGGCGCAATTGAAGGGATGATTTCAATCCCATTCGTTTCAATATAGGCCAGTGTCATTGATTTTTTTCCCGTTTCTTTTTGCAGGTGCCATTGAGAAACTAAGCACTTGCTATCGAGAAAAAAGCAGCGTTGTAGACTAGAAAACCATAAAAGAACAAAACATAAACCCGCTTGTTCCAAACAGTCTTCCATGTGCTTGATTTGGTGTGGATGAAAATTTTTAAAGGGAAATGACGTTTTGTTTTGAGTCTCTTTCGCTTCAAAGTCGATATATTGCCCTTGATAAACCCCATTGTAATCGGTGGTGGATGCCTCACGGAAATAGGCTTCTTTGATTACGGCGGCGCTTCTTCTTGGATAATCTACTTTCACGATTTGAATTGGTGTCGGTTTCTTATGAATGACAGCAAGTTTCCGATTCAAATAATAAAGGTTGCTTTCATTGATCGCTTCTTCAAAACGCATCCCACGATTGGCATACGTTTTTGGCTTTATTAGTTTCTCTTGCATTTTTTGTTTTTTGCCGTCATCATAGGTAGTAGATTGTCCATTCGGGTAACGAATAACCATGTTGTTCACACTCCTAGGCAACATTATACCAAAAAGTCGTTTGGAAAGAAAAGAGATGACCAGAGAAACAATGAAAACCTTATACTTTACTGGCTATCGTAATTATGAATTAGGTGTCTTTCAAGCAAAAGATCCCAAGATTGCAGTTATTAAGAAAGTAATAATGTCGACTTTGACCAATTATGTCGAAGAAGGGTTAGAATGGCTCTTGATCAGCGGGAATCTTGGCGCGGAGCTGTGGTGTGCCGAAGCCGTTGAAAAATTAAAACAAACATACCCAGAACTGAAACTAGGAATTATTTTTCCTTTTGAAGGGTTTGGTGAAAATTGGAACGAAACAAATCAGCAGGCACTGCAAACAGCGAAGTCATTTGCCGATTATGTCAATGCCACCAGCCATAAGCCTTACCAAGACCCCAGTCAATTAAGAAATCACACGGCATTTTTACTGGAGCATACCGAAGGCGCACTTGTGTTATATGATGACGAATTTCCAGGAAAACCTAATTATTTCTTAAGAGATGCCAAAGCTTATAGTGAGCAAAATCCCTACTTTATTCATCAAATAACAATGGATGACCTACAAAACGCAACATTTGATAGTAATTTACTTTGATTTTCGTATATTTTTTGATAGAATGGTCTAGAAAGTGAAAACCATTTGGAATAAACAATGAGGTGTAAATAATGGCAAATTTAATTTATAGTCCAAAAGATATTCTGCAACAAGAATTCAAAACAAAAATGCGTGGGTATGATCCAGTTGAAGTGGACGAGTTTTTAGATAATATCATTAAAGACTACGAAAGCTACAACAAAGAAATCTTAGCCCTGCAAGAAGAAAATGATCGTCTGACAGCGAAAATCGATCAATTGTCGAAAAACCAAGCGATCGCATCTCGTGTTCAACAAGAAGCGCCGAAAAGCCAAACCGTTACAAACTTTGATATTTTGAAACGGTTGTCTAATCTTGAAAAAGAAGTGTTTGGCAAAAAGCTTGATCGTGAATCAGAACCTGTCACTCGTTCTTCTTCCTACAACAGTAACTATACAAATGCTGATTTTGAAGATGACAACGAAAAAACCCGTCAATTCTAATCTACTGTAGAAAAGATAGTTGTGGTTTTCGGGTAATTGCGGCATAACTCGATTATGCTGAGGAAAGTCCATGCTCGCACAAGCTGAGATGCTTGTAGTGTTCGTGCCTAGCGAAACCATAAGCTAGGGTACTTGAGAAAGTAACGGCAGGAAAAATGGCTAAGGTGTAAGCTATGCCAAAGTATCCTTGAAAGTGCCACAGTGACGAAGCAAGGCGGGAAACCGTCTTGGTGGAACGCGGTAAACCCCTCGAGCGAGCAACCCAAACAATGGTAGGGGCACTTTTTGCACGGAAATGAACGGAGCAAGAAGGCAAGTAATTGCAGATAGATAATTACCCAGTGTTTTCTTCTCCCTGAGGAAAATACGGACAAAACATGGCTTATAGAAAATCACAACCTATCAGGGAATCCTTCCAGCAACGGAAGGTTTTTTTATACCAAGAAGGAGAGCGTTATGACTGAAAAAACATTTAATTGTATTGCCACCGCTGCGAGCGGTTTAGAAGCACTAGTGGGCAAAGAATTACGGGATTTAGGGATCGAGTGTGAGGTTGAAAACGGCCGAGCGCGTTTTAAAGGGACGATGGAGACCATTGCTACCGCGAACTTGTGGCTCCGTACAGCGGACCGTATCAAAATCGTCGTCGGGGAATTTGACGTATTGACTTTCGATCAGCTGTTTGAAGAAGTTAAAGCGTTACCGTGGGAAGACTTTTTACCTTTAGACGCTGAATTTCCAGTAGCTGGTAAATCAATCAAATCAAAATTGTATAGTGTACCTGATTGTCAAGCGATTACCAAAAAAGCAATCGTCAATCGTTTAAGAGAAGTATACCATCGTCCAGCAAGTGTGCCGCTGACTGAAACGGGCGCTTTTTTCCAATTAGAAGTCGCTTTATTAAAAGACCATGCGATGATCACATTGGATACGACTGGCCCTAGTTTGTTTAAACGTGGCTATCGTTTAGAAAAAGGAGGCGCGCCGCTGAAAGAAAACATGGCTGCGGCTTTAGTGATGCTGACAAATTGGTACAAAGACAAGCCGTTTGTCGATCCCGTTTGTGGATCAGGCACGTTGTGCATTGAAGCAGCGTTGATCGGTCACAATATCGCCCCTGGCTTTAATCGGGAATTTGTTTGCGAAACGTGGGATTGGTTCCCAGCAGAAGTATTTGAAAAAGTACGGAAAGAAGCAGATGAAGCAGCAGATTATGATGTCGAATTAGATATTACCGGTTCGGATATCAATGGTCGAATGATTGAGATCGCCCGCAGAAATGCGGAAGAAATCGGTCTAGGAGACTCGATCACCTTCAAACAACAAGCCGTTAAAGACTTTAAAACAGAAAAAGAGTATGGTGTCGTTGTGGCTAACCCTCCTTATGGCGAACGCTTAGGAGAAGAAGCGTCCGTTCAGCGACTGTATCAGGAAATGGGCCAAGTGTTTCGGCCGCTTAAAACCTGGAGCAAGTACTTTTTGACCAGTGACTTGACTTTTGAGACCCATTACGGCGAAAAAGCGACAAAAAAACGCAAATTATACAACGGTGCGATTCGTACCGATCTCTTCCAATACTGGGGACAACGTCCGCCACGCAAAAAGGAGTCTGCTGAATGAAAGAACAAGAATTTCTGAAAGAATTAAAAGAAATCGATCTATTGCAACAAGCAATGGGGATCTTAGGCTGGGATAATCAAACAGGGATGCCAGAAAAAGCCAGTGATTACCGTGCGGAAGTTGACAGCTATTTATATGGTCTATACTTTGATAAAAAAGTGGGGGAACCAATCCAAGAAGCCATCAACTATTTCGGGAAACACCCAGATGAATTATCAGAAGTAGGGAAAGTTGCGTATCAATTAGTCAAAGAAGAATATGAATTGCAAAAAGATGTGCCGAATGAGTTAGCGATGGCGGCTTCCGCAGCTACGTCAAAAGCACATACTGCTTGGCTCAAAGCCCGTAAAGAAAAAGATTTTTCTTTATTTAAAGACGCTCTTTCTGAAAACATTCGCTTGACGAAAGAATTGATTCCTTATTGGAAGAAAAATGAGCTGACGAACTATGACGTCTTGTTAAACCAATACGAGCCGAATATGACGGTTGAGATCTTGGATAACGTATTCTCACAAGTGAGAGACGGTATCATGGATATTCGTCGTCAATTGGCTGAAAAAGGAACAGCGCCAGACACTTCGATCCTTTCACGTAAGATGACCGAAGCGCAACAACGTAAATTTATCTCAAAAGTGATCGCCGACTTAGGCTATGACTTTTCTCGCGGCCGTTTGGATAATACGGTCCACCCATTCGCTACGGGGATCAACCACAATGATGTACGGTTGACCACACGCTGGAGCGAAACTGACTTTTCGATGGGACTGTTCGGTGTGATTCATGAAGCTGGTCACGGGATGTACGAGCAAAACATCGATGAGAAATACGAAGGCACGCCTGTTCATGAAGGGGCGTCCATGGGAATCCACGAATCCCAATCGCTGTTTAATGAAATCATTATCGGCAGCAACCGCAATTTCTGGGCAAAGCAATACCCATTTTTCCAAGAATGTGCGGAAGGCACGTTTGATGATGTGTCTTTTGACACTTTCTATGACTCCTTAAAGCACTCAAAAGCTAGCTTGATCCGTATTGAAGCTGATAGTCTGACATATGTCATCCATATCATTATTCGTTACGAGATCGAAAAAATGATCTTTAACGAAACCGTATCGATCGATGAACTGCCAAAAATCTGGAATAACAAATACGAGGAATATTTAGGGATTCGTCCAGAAAATGACTTGGAAGGGATCTTACAAGACGTTCATTGGTCAGGTTCAAGCTTCGGGTATTTCCCATCCTATGCTCTAGGATATATGTATGCAGCACAATTACTCCACGCCATGGAAAAAGAAATCAATGTCGATGAAGTGTTGGCTTCGGATGATTATTCACCGATTCGTAAATGGCTGACTGAAAATATTCATCAATATGGCGCATCCAAGAAACCAAATGAATTGATTTTAGATGCAACGGAGGAATTATTGAATCCTCAATATCTATTAGACTATTTACGCAAGATCTATTTTAGTGTCTATAAAATCAGCGAGACGCAAGATTTCGCTTAAAAGTAACGAGTGGAAAGAAGCTTCGCAAGACGTTGCCGCCCCAATTATTTCATGGGGTGCTCGTCTTGTTGAACTTCTTTTCCTTTTGTATCAATCACCATCGAAAAAAGAAGGCTAGCTGCTTTCATATCGAAAGAAGGAAAAAAATGAAGGAAGAATACAATGTTGCCGATCTTAGCAAAGTAATTGCTTATGCCGAAAGTATTCTGGGGAATGATTACACAGGACATGGGTTTGATCATGTCAAACGAGTGGCTGGGTTAAGTCAAGCCATCATTGATGCCGACGAATTGGCAGTTGATTGCTTTGTCGTACAGGCGGCAGCCTATCTCCATGATACGGTGGATGACAAAGTTGTGGCGGATGTCACAGCGGCGTCTAACGAAGTGCGAGCTTGTTTGACCACAGCGGGAGCCAGTGAAGCACAAACGAAAGAAATTTTTTCTATTATCGAGAATCTGTCTTTTTCAAAAGAACTTTTGCAAGGCGCGCAAGTTGTCTCAGTAGAAGGCCGCGTCGTTCGTGATGCAGATCGTCTCGATGCTTTAGGTGCGATCGGTATTTTACGGACGAGTTATTTTGGTGGCAGTCATCAACACCCGATCCATGTCAGTGACTTAGCCCCAAAGACGTTTCAAAATCATGAAGATTACCGAAAAGGGACGACGGTGATCAATCATTTTTATGAGAAACTATTTTTGCTTCCTGAAAAGATGACCACGGCGTATGGCAAAAAAGAAGCCCAACGGCGTGTGGCTTTCATGAAGGATTTTTTAGAAGAATTCTATGCAGAATGGGATGTTTAACTTTGTTTAGAGTTTTTTAAACTGAAATTCGATTATTTCCTTTTTCCTCCATTGTTCTTTATAATAATAAGTACAAAGGAGGGATGGAAATGTACTACCAACAGGCATTACAACCGAATGAACTATTGCCAGCGATTTCCAATTCAGGGGAATGCTTTTTTGTCATTCGGGCTGAGCTACCCATCCGGCAATATCAAATCGCAGTCTATCTTTACGACGATCAATTCTTTTTGTTGCAAGATGATCGCTTGTTTGATCAAATCGACCAAATCTCTAGTGAAACATTAGGGGATGAAGAAGAGATTTTACCATTTATCGAAGAAGCGCTGGAAGAAAACCATTATTTATTAGTGGAAAAAGCGTTTATTCGTTTAGATCTATCTACTTTACAAAAGATGACCGATCTTACTAGTTTCGATATCTTGTTTTATGAATTTTTTGACTCATGGGGGGAAGAAGGATGAAACGGACTGAATACGTAACGCTACAAGACCAAACATTGATCGACCTATTCCAGCAGTTAGGAGAGGATGTTTCGAATCTCGAGCTGATCGATGAAGAAAAGAATATCGATGTGGTGGTTGTGTCGAATAGTGATTGGCAATATTTATTGGAGCAAGTCAATGATGATGTGAAAGAGTCTTTTGCTGATACCTCAGAGACAGACCTGGATGAAGAACTAGCCGACGAATAAACCTTTTTTTAGTTGATAAACTGTTTTACTACGAAAGTGGCGGATGGATCTTTAGAACGGGTCTAGCAATCTAGGCAGCTTACCAAAAAAATACGAAGCGATCTCATTTCCCGTCAAGAGGAGCAGGATCAATTCGTATTTCTAGGTAAGTTGTTTTTATTTTGTCCGCAGACGAACGTTTTTGACTTTTAAATAGCCGCGAATCAAGTTGACAATCAGTAAAAGAATGCCCACAATCAATGGAATCGCTAATAAATAAGGCGAGTAAAGGTGGGTTTCTTGCACGTGTTCAAGAGATGTTTTCTCCACTTCATTGATGGCTTGTTGAATGACTTGTAAACTAAATCCTGTCAGAAAACCAGCAATGATGAAAAGGACGAAGCCTAGATAGGGAATATCGGAAGACCGGCGAAAAAGAGCAAAAGCTGCATATAAAACCAAAAGGAATGCCGGTACGCCAAAGGCAAAATAGGGATTTAACATGGTTTTTTAACCTCCTTTTCTTTTATGATACTCCAAAATTTACGTTTTGGGAAATAGCGTGTAAGATAAAAAGAAAACGTGAAGGAGTTCTTTATGTCCGCTTATATTACCCCAATAAAGGTTGCCTTGCTGGTTTTTCCTTTCCTAGCATTGGCGATATCAATGATTTTTTTTGTTATCCAATATCGAAAATACGGTCGTTTTATCTTGTCACGCGCACTGGTTCTGTATTCATTTGTCTTCTATTTATTGTGCGCCTATTTCTTAGTTATCCTACCATTGCCCTCGATCGAAGAGGTAGCACAGATGACTGGTCCTAAGATGGAATTGCAGTTAGGGGCATCGTGGCAACATTTTGTCCAACAGACCGTCTTAAACATTCACGATCCGCAAACCTATCTTCCCGCTATGAAGCAGGGGGTCTTTCTTGAGCCACTCTTTAATTTATTGTTGACCTTACCATTTGGGGTCTATTTGCGTTATTACTTCAAATGTTCCTTTTTAAAAACACTCGTTATTACGTTTTGCCTGACGTTGTTTTTTGAATTAACGCAGTTGACGGGCCTATATTTTATTTATCCTCGTCCGTATCGCTTATTCGATGTCAATGATCTCTTTGTCAATACAGTTGGAGGGCTTGTGGGCTGGACGATCGCCCCACTTTTTACGTTCTTATTGCCATCAAGGGAAGAGATGGATGCCGATTCTTACGCCAAAGGCACTCGGGTGACTGTGACACGAAGGGTGTTTGCTTGGTTGATCGACTGGGGAATACTGAATGTGATCAGTTTCCTTGTGGTGATCGCTGTTCGTTTGCTCACTCAACAGACGGTACGGGACTTTAGTGGGGACTATTGGTACTTTGCTCTTGAAGTGTTGCTGTACTTTGTGTTGTTGGCTTACCTTGCCAAAGGACAAACGATTGGAAAAAAACTCGTACGAATCAAAATCATGCAAGAAGGCCGTGAGCGTGTCAGCTTGGGGGCGTTATTGAAACGCTATGGCTTGTTTTATCTGATTTATGCCAGCATCAGTCGGGTCAATATCTTCTTCGCTCCGTTTCTTGAGTCCAACAATCTGCTGCTTTTAGTCGTTAGTTTGTTGATGGTAGTTATTTTTGGGTTGATCCAGTTTGGTTTTTACTTGAATCTCTTGTGGGCAGCAATAAAAAAAGAAAGTCGCTTTTTCTATGAACGCCGCAGTGCAACGTATACTATCAGTACGATCGATCTTCAATCGATTACAAAAGAAAGTTAGGAAAACAAGGCAACATATGCTATAATCCAAAGGATGCTAAAAGAAAGAAGGTGTTTGAATGTCTTTTGAGTCATTTAAATTTCAACCATTTATTTATGAAGCACTTGCTGATAAAAAGTTCTCTAAACCAACAGAAGTGCAAGAAAAACTGATACCTGTTATCCAAAAAGGACGCAGTGTTGTAGGGCAATCACAGACCGGAAGTGGTAAGACCCACACATTTTTACTGCCGTTGATGGATAAAATCGATGCCGAAAAAGATGAAGTGCAAGTAGTGATCACTGCACCGAGTCGTGAATTAGCCACGCAAATCTATCACGCCGCAAAACAAATCGGCGGATTTCATGATCCTGAAATTCGAGTGTCAAATTTCGTCGGAGGAACGGATAAGCAACGTCAATTAAGCCGTCTGCAAAATCAACAGCCCCATGTCGTGATTGGGACACCTGGTCGTATCTTGGATATGATCAACGAACAAGCGTTAGGGGTTCACACTGCCAATGTATTTGTCGTGGATGAAGCAGACATGACCTTGGATATGGGCTTTTTGGAAGAAGTCGATCAAATTGCGGGGCGTTTGCCTGAGAAACTACAAATGCTGGTTTTCTCCGCAACGATTCCAGAGAAATTGCGCCCATTCTTGAAAAAATACATGGCCAATCCATTGATCGAAGAAATCAAATCGAAAGCAGTCATCTCTGATACGATCGAGAATTGGTTGATTTCTACCAAAGGGAAAAATACCAATAAATTGATCTATCAATTATTGACTACAGGCCATCCCTATCTTGCCATCGTTTTTGCCAACACGAAGAGCCGTGTGGATGAAATTACGGATTACTTAAAGGAACAAGGCTTAAAAGTAGCGAAGATCCACGGCGACATCAGTCCTCGTGAAAGAAAACGGATCATGCGCCAAGTGCAAAATTTGGACTACCAATATGTTGTCGCAACAGATTTAGCTGCGCGAGGAATTGATATTGAAGGGGTTTCTCATGTCATCAATGCTGAGATTCCAGCTGATTTGGATTTCTTTATCCACCGTGTTGGTCGGACCGGTCGAAACCAAATGGATGGGACCGCGATCACTTTTTATGATCCAAGCGATGAAGGGGCAATCCAAGCCATCGAAGATCTAGGGGTTGTTTTCCAACCGAAGGAAATCAAAAATGGCGAGATCGTTGCGACTTACGATCGGAATCGTCGGCAAAAGCGAGAAAAATCTCGTGACGAATTAGACCCAACCTTGATTGGCTTAGTCAAGAAAAAGAAGAAAAAAATCAAGCCTGGCTACAAGAAAAAAATTCAATGGGCTGTTGATAAGAAGAACAAAGAAAAACGGAAGATCGAACGTCGTCAAACGACTCGAACGGCCCGCAAAAACAAGAAAAATTCGAATAGCTAATGCTTAGCAAAACAGCAGTCAAGGAAGAGAACTACTCTTCCTTGACTGCTGTTTTTAATTGTTTGGTCATTTCTACACACAATACGCCATCTTCAGCATAGGGTTCAGATGTTTTTTGATACCCACAGGATTCATAAAACGCACAAGCGTCGATCTCTGCGGATAACACTGATTGGAGGGCATCCTCTTGGATACCACGCATTTCGAGATAATGCAATAATTTGGTGCCGTATCCTTGGTGCCGATAGGCCTTGGCTACGCAAAAGCGATCAGGTTGCAGGGTGTTTGGCGTAGAGAATTGATATCTGATGGTAGCGATCGGGATGCGTCCATCTAGCCAAAGATAGTATGGGCAAGTTTGGTCTTTTTCATCAAATTCCCAATCTATAGGAATGTGCTGTTCTTCCACAAAAACGGCTTGCCGCAGGGCGAAAACCGCTTGTAGCATCCACGGACTGCGTCCAAAATAAAGCATCAGTCGTTTTCCTCCTTTTTCGTGGTATACTCGTTATATAGTAATTGTAGCAGATGAGAGGAGAAATGACGTGGATTTTTTTGAGGCGTTACAATGGTCAAATTGGAAGACACTGTCCTTTGAAATCAAAGAACAGCTGATCCAGCAAATTTTAATGTATTTTGTCAGTCCTTTAAAGGAGATCACCGATGTCCATTTTAGTCAGTTGACGTATGCAGGGTTGAAATGTGCTACCTTTGAATTAACGATCGATGGCGAAGACTTTGTCTTTATACCAGGGAACTCTGAGGCGATCTTAGGTTGGGATCTCGGTGTGCAAGGATTACCGGCTACTTGCTGGAGTAAAAATTGGCAGTCAGCCCCCAACGAAATCATTCGCCAGTTGGAAACAATCTATGAGTTAGAAACCAGCCAGGATTGGGGGATTTTTGTCAATGAGTCTACGAGCCCTTTGCGCAAAGCTGTGATTGATCCTATGCTAGTCCAAAAAAGTTCTCTGCCTGCTGGCGCAAGGTATATCGGGCAGTTAAATACGATCACTGGGGAGTTTCACGGGTTAGTCGATCAATTCAGTGTTTTCGAAAAAGAGCTAAAGGCACAATTCACAGCACCAGCGTCCTTTGAGGAAAGCTTGCGTTGGGAATTACCCGCTTTTTATCACGAAGAGAATCGCTATTTTGCTGCACTCGAGCCGTTATCGGAAACCTATCGGTTATTTACCCACGAATCCGTCAGTCAAACAGAATTGAAACAGCAGTTAGACAAACAAGGCTTTCAGCTGCTATCAGAGGATCAATGGGAATACGTTTGCGGTGCTGCGACTCGGCGACTTTTTCGCTGGGGCAATGAAAAGTCCTGCGACGATGGTGTCTCTTTGTCAACCGCTGAATTGCTTGAACCGAATTTATTTGGCTGCACCTATGGGCTTGCGGATGCGTGGGAGCTGACAGATGGCTTGTCTTTAAAAATGGAGAACTGGCAGATTTGTGGGCATCCTTTATTCGATGCCTTGCCATATGCCAGTTATTACCGTTCACGGAAAATGCTGCAGCCAGATCAAAAGCTTTCTCCCCAGAGCTATCGTTACCGCAAAGCGATTCTGATCAACAAAGAACGGATTTGAGGATTGACTTTTTCGAAACATTTCCTTATACTTTGAATGACGAAGGATATGGTCGGTTTGATGATTCATTACAGAAAGTTTTTCACTGCTGAGAGAAAAACATGAATTCGGACGGATTGCTCCCTTTGGTGCTCAACTGCAGCAGAAATGTTGCCGTCCACTCCGCGTTAACGAGTCTAAGAGGTAATGAGTCACATCATTGCAAGCAAGGTGGTACCGCGTATCGACGTCCTTGCTCTGCAATGGTGTTTTTTTATCGTCAAAATGACTCTACAGGAATAAGAGCGCCTTACCAGCAATTTTGTCAGCCCCTGTATCTTAAGCGAACACAGAAGAAAGTAGGAGAATAACGTGAAACAATTATCCAGTGCAGAAGTACGCCAAATGTTTTTGGACTTCTTTCAATCAAAAGGACATTCCATCGAGCCGAGTGCGTCCCTTGTTCCAGTCAACGATCCAACCCTGTTATGGATCAATTCAGGGGTGGCAACGCTAAAAAAATATTTTGATGGCAGTGTTGTTCCTGAAAACCCAAGAATTACCAATGCGCAAAAATCGATTCGGACTAACGACATTGAAAACGTTGGGAAAACAGCAAGACATCATACGATGTTTGAAATGCTAGGCAACTTTTCAATCGGCGATTACTTCAAAAATGAGGCGATCCATTGGGCATGGGAGTTTTTGACCTCACCAGAATGGATGGCTTTTGATTCAGACAAATTATATGTCACGGTTTATCCAAAAGACACAGAAGCAAAACGGATTTGGGCAGAAGAAGTCGGCTTACCACCAGAGCATATCGTTGAGATTGAAGACAACTTTTGGGACATCGGTGCAGGACCTTGTGGACCGGATTCAGAGATTTTCTATGACCGTGGTCCTGAGTTTAATGACGTAGCGGAAGATAATCCCGAAAACTACCCTGGTGGCGAAAATGAACGCTATTTGGAAATCTGGAATCTGGTCTTTTCAGAATTCAATCATCAACCAGATGGCTCCTATGAACCACTACCACATAAAAACATTGATACGGGGATGGGGCTGGAACGAATGGTTTCCATCGTTCAAAATGCACCAACCAATTTTGAAACAGACTTGTTTCTGCCGATCATTAATGCAGTGGCAGATTTAAGCGGTCGTGTGAACTACGGCGACAGCAAAACGACAGATATCTCCTTTAAAGTGATTGCAGACCATATCCGCGCACTTTCTTTTGCGATCGGCGATGGGGCACTTCCTTCAAATGAAGGCCGTGGCTATGTTTTACGTCGTTTATTACGTCGTGCAGTCATGCATGGGAAAAAATTAGGGATCGATACTGCCTTCTTATACAAATTAGTACCGATCGTTGGCGAGATCATGGAAAGCTACTATCCTGAAGTACTAGAGCAGCAAGAATTTATTGAGAAAGTGATCCGCAACGAGGAAGAACGTTTCCATGAAACGATCAATGAAGGGTTAGATATTTTAAATCAAGTGATCGCCCAAGTAAAAGCAGACGGTCAAGATACGTTAGCTGGTCAAGATATTTTCAAATTGTATGACACTTACGGATTCCCAGTTGAATTGACAGAAGAAGTGGCGGAAGACGAAGGGTTGAAAGTGGACCACCAAGGGTTCGAACAAGAAATGGATGCACAACGTGCCCGCGCTCGTGCGGCTCGACAAACAGAGCTTTCGATGGGCGTACAATCCGCTTTATTGACAGATATCAAAGTAGACAGCCGTTTCGTTGGCTATGATTCACTTGAAGCAAACAGCGAATTATTAGTGATCATCCAAGACGAAGCGTTACATGATTCTGTTTCGACAGGTGAAGCAAAACTGATTTTTGCCGAAACACCATTCTACGCAGAAATGGGTGGACAAGTTGCGGACACAGGCACGATCGTAGCAGAAGATGGTACGATCGTAGCGGAAGTGACGGATGTCAAAAAAGCACCGAACGGTCAGTTCTTGCATACTGCTACAATCAAAGCGCCACTAAAAGAAGGCGTGAACTATTTCTTACAAGTGGATCAGCATCGTCGCAATAAGATCATTAAAAATCATACGGCGACTCACTTATTGCATAAAGCCTTAAAAGAAGTATTAGGCAGCCATGCGAACCAAGCAGGTTCATTAGTTGCTCCAGGACATTTGCGCTTTGACTTTAGTCATTTTGGGCAAGTGACCAGCGAAGAGCTGAGCCAAATGGAACAAATCGTCAACCAGAAAATTTGGGAAGCTCTTCCTGTTGTGACGATCGAAACGGATATCGATACCGCAAAAGGCATGGGAGCGATGGCACTCTTTGGTGAAAAATATGGGCATGACGTTCGCGTCGTCAATGTTGCCGATTGGTCGATCGAATTATGTGGGGGAACCCATGTAGCAAATACGGAGGATATCGGTATTTTCAAAATCGTTTCTGAATCAGGGATCGGTGCTGGTGTTCGTCGAATCGAAGCAGTGACTAGTCAAGAAGCTTATACGTTATTGCATGAAGAAGAAGCGCAATTAAAAGCAATTGCAGGGATCGTTAAATCCGCCCAATTAAAAGAAGTCGTTGCCAAAACAGAACAACTGCAAGCGCAGCTGCGTGAATTGCAAAAAGAAAACGAAGCTCTTGCCAGCAAGTTAGCAAACCAGCAAGCAGGGGATGTTTTCAAAGATGTTAAAGAAGTAAATGGTCTGCGTCTGATCACAGCAAAAGTGACTGTAAAGGACATGAACCAATTACGTCAACTAGCTGACCAATGGAAACAAAAAGACCATTCTGATATTTTAGTGTTAGCTACCGCGAATGATGGCAAAGTGAATCTTTTAGCTGCCATGAACAAAGCAGCCAACGAAAAAGGATTGAAAGCAGGCGATTTGATCAAAGAGATCGCACCTAAAGTTGGCGGCGGCGGTGGCGGCCGTCCTGATATGGCACAAGCCGGCGGGAAGAATCCAGAAGGAATCGCAGCAGCACTTGAGACAGCAGCAGCGTGGTTAGCTGCCAAGTAAGCACACTATGGTTGAATCTGTACCCGCGAGTTCCTTTCCTTTAAGAAGATAGGTGAAAGAGGAGCGTAGGTCTTTAACACATTCCTTTTTTGAACGAAGATGACGGAGGGGGAGACCCTTCCGTTATCTTTTTCCTTTTTTCCTACGTGTTATCTGAAAATGCGTTTGATAATTGAAGGGAATTCGCTTTTTTTTCGAAAAAACGATACGAATAGTTGTTTAATTGAATTCCTTCGGGGTAAAATAAGAAAGATGGTTTTTTGAGAGGGTGATGATTTGCTAAACTTTTTTTTAGATCGTAGCAAAAAAAATGGTGTCTACGAACGTACAGCCATCGGGAAATTAGCAGGCAGCCTCGGGTTGCTTTCCAACCTACTATTATTTGCCGGGAAATTTATCATTGGCTTATCTGCCCAGTCTGTTTCGATTATGGCAGATGCCATCAACAGTCTTTCAGATACCGCTTCGTCTATTTTAACATTGATCGGTTTTCGGATCTCTGCGAAACCAGCCGACAGTGAACATCCATATGGTCATGAGCGATTTGAAGCCATCAGTGGGTTTGTAGTATCTTTGATCATCACGTTTGTTGGCGGCCAATTTCTCATCAGCTCTGTGCAACGCATCATGGAACCGACGAGTATCCGTCTTTCCCCACTATTGTTTATCGTTTTGGTCTTATCGATTTTGATCAAAATCTGGCAGGGAGCGATGTACCGCAAACTGGCGAACCTGATCGGCTCTCAAACACTTAAAGCCAGCGGACAAGACAGTCTCAACGATGTGTATACAACGGGGGCAGTTTTGTTTTCAGCAACGATCGAGTGGTTGACTGGCCTACGTATCGATGGCTTCGTCGGCTGTCTGATTGCCTTGTATATTTTGATTAGCGGAATCAAAATGATTCGTTCCTTTATCAACGAATTATTAGGGGCACGCCCAACCCAAGAAGAAGTAGCTGCCATGGAGCAACGCTTGGATCACTATCCGACGATTCTCGGTTACCATGATTTACTGGTTCATAATTATGGACCGAAAAATCGCTTTGCCAGTGTGCATATCGAAGTGGATGAAACGTGGTCTTTACGGGAAGCGCATGAGGTGATTGATGCGATTGAACAAGATTTTCGCCAATCTTTAAAGGTCGACCTGGTCTGTCATCTTGATCCCGTACCAATTCAAGATCAGCAGTATCGGCATTTAAAAAAAGAAGTGTCAAAGATCATTCGCTTCGTTGACCCACAGTTACGGATGCATGATTTTCAGGTCAAAGGAGATCTGTTGGCTTTTGATTTAGTGATTCCCGCAAAATCGGCGTATAGTGATCAAGAAATCGAAGAAATGCTGAAACAAAAAATCAAAGAAACACTAGGGGACTATGAATTGAAGCTTGCTTTCGATCACAGTTACCTATTATAGGGTTACAGGATATAGGAGGAAACTATGATAAAAATGGATATGAGCATGATTTCCACGGTATTATTGGCACTATTGTTTATTAATACGATCGCTGCCTTTATTACTGTTTTTCGGAAACCACGCTCGATTGCAAGTGTCTTTGCTTGGATGATGACGTTGGTATTCATCCCCGGCATCGGGTTCTTGTTGTACTTGTTTTGTGGTCGGGGGATCGACGGAGAAATTATTTATAAATTTAGTGAGCACCACCAAAGTAGGATCAATGAGTTGAATCAAATCATCAAAGTGCACAATTATTCTTTTCCTGAACATCCTTACTCAGATGACAATCATCTATTAGAGCGCTATTTTAAGAACCTTGATGAATCGCCCTTGACGAAAGGAAACAAAGTAGAATTTTATACAGATGGAAAAGAAAAATTTGCCGCATTGTTTGAGGATATGAAGCAAGCAGAAGATAATCTGCATGTGGAGTATTATTCGTTTTTTAATGATGAGATCGGTGGCCAATTCTTGACAATCTTGATCGATAAAGCCCGTGAAGGTGTTGAAGTGCGTTTGGTCTATGATCCATGGGGGTCACCGAAGGCCAATCGGAAATTCTTTCAACCGTTGATTGATGCCGGTGGAAAAGTCGTGCCTTTCATCACTTCGAAGAACCTAATCCGCAACACACGATTGAACTACCATCTACATCGAAAAATCGTTGTGATCGACGGTCAAATCGGATGGACTGGCGGCTTTAATGTCGGCGATCAGTATTTAGGGAAAAAGGCCAAATTTGGCTATTGGCGAGACACCCATGCGAGAATCGTAGGTACTGCCAGTTTTACACTACAAGAGATTTTTATTCGTGACTGGAACGCATCTGTAAAAAGAGAAGAGGATCAGCTGGAATACGAGGATCGCTACTTTATTCTACCGCCGAAAGAGCGCTCTGGAAATGTTGATTTGCAGATCGTCGCTGATGGGCCTGAAAGTGAGACCCAAATTCTCAAAGGCGGTTTTGTAAAAATGATCTTAGCTGCCAAAGAATCGATTTGGATCCAAACGCCTTATTTGATTCCTGATGACAGTATGATGAACGCATTGGAAATTGCCATCCACTCAGGTGTAGACGTTCGAATCATGATTCCATGTATGCCTGACCACCCATTCATTTATCGGGCAACACAGCATTATGCCAATTACTTGCATCGCCGTGGTGCAAAAATCTACATCTATAACAATGGTTTCCTCCATGCGAAGACGGTCATGATGGATGATACCATTAGTTCCTTTGGGACGACGAATCAAGACATTCGGAGTTATGCCTTGAATTTTGAAGTCAATGCCTTCGCCTACGATCACGATGTCACGCAAACGTTGAAAGGCTTCTTTGAAGAGGATATGGCACAATCAACATTACTGACGGATGAAATTTTGGCGAAGCAATCTTACTGGTTGCGCTTCAAACAAAACTTCTCTCGGTTATTGTCTCCGATCCTTTAATTTCATCGCTTTTGCTAATCCTTGGCGTGCCAAATGGTCGGCACCTTTGTTTTGACTCTCAGGGACCCATTGGATGATTGCTAAAGCGAACTGTTTCAACAAGTATTGAATTTCTGTTAAATAATCAGAAAAAGCAGGGTTTTTGGTATAATTCTTGTCGATGGTCTGCGCAACGACTTTGCTGTCGGTATAGAGCATAATTGTCTGTTCCTGTAAACCTTTGTCAATCAGCAGCTGCAACGCATTGACCATCACAGCGAACTCTGCTTGGTGGTTGGTTGAATCAGGTAGCGGAAACGCAATTTGTTCATGCAGATCAGTACCGACAATGACGATTCCACCGCCACTAGGGCCGGGGTTGCCTTTCGTGGAAGCATCAAGATAAACTTTTAACATTGTCTCACCCTTTTTTGATATGATAAAGATAGTATACTAGAAATTTTATGTTGTGAGGAACTTTTATGAAGCGTAAATTGTATTGGCAACCGGAAGCTGCTACAGCGATCATTTATTGGTCGTTTACTATGATGATATTATTTATCAGTTTGATTCTTTCGTTAGAAAATACCAGACCTTATTGGAAAAGCAACCTCGTTTTAGCCGTCTTTTTCTTTTTTGTATGGTTAGGGATTCACCGAAGCATGCTCATCAGGAATGATTTGCTCCTGATTCGCTATGCGCGCTTATGGAAGAAAAGCCTTATTTCTTTACCTGAGATAGAAAAATGGCAAATTATAAACCGTTTAATAAGCATTACCGATCATCAAAAAACGTATACCTTCACGTTGCGTAAAAAAGATGTGGCATGGTTAGAAACTTTTTTTCAAGAAAAAATCCCTGAAAAAAGGGTGCAGGTCAAAACCAACGAGTAATTCATAGAAATCTAGAAAGCAGCGATCACTCCTTTTGGCGTTACAGCCTTAAGAGGGACGTTGTTTTTTGTTTACATAAAGGATTCGTGAAACTTCTTGTAAAAGTGTGAAAAATCTCTCTTTCTTTCTGAATAAAATCAAGTATAATAAGAGCATAGCAAACAAAATACATTTTAAAGTGCTAAATAGTTCGTGAATTGAGGGTAAAAATGAAATCAGATATCGAAATTGCACAAGAATCAATGCCTAAACCGATTATTGAAATTGCTGAACCACTTGGTTTAACAGGCGATGACCTGGAACTTTATGGCAAGTATAAAGCAAAAATCGAATGGTCGGCAATCACCGAAAAAGCAAACAATCCGCTGGGTAAACTCATTTTAGTCACAGCGATCAGTCCGACACCCGCTGGAGAAGGCAAGTCAACCGTGACCATTGGACTTGCAGATGCGTTAAATCAAATCGGCAAGCAAACCGTCATCGCTTTACGTGAGCCATCTTTAGGACCAGTAATGGGCATCAAAGGCGGCGCCACCGGCGGCGGCAAAGCACAAGTGTTGCCGATGGAGGACATCAACTTACACTTCACTGGCGATATGCATGCGATCACAGCAGCAAACAATGCCTTGTCTGCATTGATCGACAATCATATCCAGCAAGGCAATGAGTTGGGGATCGACGGACGTCGGGTCACATGGAAACGAGTTGTCGATTTGAATGATCGAGCGTTACGACAAGTGATTGTCGGTCTAGGGGGACCGTTACAAGGCGTTCCCCGAGAAGACGGTTTTGACATCACCGTTGCTAGTGAAATCATGGCGATTTTGTGCTTGGCAACAAGCATTGATAATTTAAAAGAGCGATTAGGAAAGATTTTAATTGGTTATTCTTTTGAGAAACAACCGATTTACGTAAAAGATCTGGCGGTCCAAGGTGCTTTAGCCTTACTTTTAAAAGATGCCCTCAAACCGAATCTTGTTCAAACGATTGAAGGAACCCCTGCGCTGATCCATGGCGGACCTTTTGCAAATATCGCCCATGGGTGTAATAGTGTCATCGCAACCGAGACGGCTTTGCACTTAGGCGAATACACGGTGACCGAAGCTGGGTTTGGTGCTGACTTAGGGGCAGAGAAATTTCTTGATATCAAAACACCGAACTTATCAAAGGCACCAGATGCGATCGTAGTAGTAGCGACGATCAGAGCACTGAAGATGCATGGTGGGGTCGCTGTGGCTGATTTAGGGACAGAAAACTTAAAAGCATTAGAGTTAGGCTTCAGTAATTTAAAGCGACATGTTGAAAACATGCGTAAATACGGGATTCCAGTTGTCGTTGCGCTTAATGAGTTCTCACAAGACACCGAAGCGGAGCGAACACTAGTCGAAACCATGTGCCAGCAAATCGACGTCACCATCGCACGGACAGCCGTTTGGGCAGACGGTGGTGCAGGTGGAACGGATCTAGCAAAAGCAGTGGTTCAAGTAATCGAGGAAAAACCTGCCAACTATCAACGCTTGTATACCGACGATTTGCCTTTAGCGGATAAAGCTTCTTTGATCGTGCGTGAGATCTATGGCGGGGCAGAGGTTGAGTTTGCGCCGAAAGCCAAGGCACAGTTGCAAAGCTTCAAAGAACAAGGCTGGGATCAGCTGCCGATCTGTATGGCAAAAACCCAGTATTCCTTCAGTGATGATCCAAAGCGATTGGGCGCACCAGATGACTTTACAGTAACGATTCGCGAATTCGTGCCAAAATTAGGGGCTGGCTTTATCGTAGCCTTGACAGGTGCCGTGATGACGATGCCAGGATTACCGAAGAAACCTGCCGCCATCAATATGGACGTGACTTCTGATGGCCAAGCGATCGGTCTTTTCTAAAAGAGCTATCACAAACAAAGAAGGCATTCGCGGCATTTGAAACGGAAAAACGGAAAGAGATGATTTGAAAGGACGGGTGCAAGCGGCATTCGTCTTTTTCTCGTTCATTAGACGTGATGGAAGATAAAAGTAGGGATTCTTGTTATAATAATCAAGGAAGCAAGCAAAAGTCTATTTTCTTTCTTTTGATAATCAAGTATACTTAACCAATTGAGGTGATCTTTGTCAATGGAGCTACAACTAACTAGGAGGACTGGTTTTTATGGAATGGGCAGTCCCTTGGAGGTCATGCAAGGAAAAAAAAGAATCGCTGCCATCAATCATCAGCAAACGATTTTTTTGGGGCTAGCTGAGCAGACGCCGATTCGTGTGCGCATGTTTTTTTTAGAAAGTCAGCCTTTTCAGTTACCAAAAGGCCAATCAGCGCTCAAGCTGGAGGTCGTGATGAATCCTGCGCTTAAAAGAATATATATCGGCTTTTATTTAAGCCTTTTTCTCATGATGGGGGTATTGGGCTTATTATCCATCTCCCTTTACTCGTTGCTTTTTGTCGGTGTGTATTTAGTGGCATATTTTGTCTTTATTTTGATTTATTTAAAAAAAGCGTATCTTATCAAGGAGGTTCCTCATGGCTAGTGGTGCAGATCAATTTTTGAGCAGTTTCAATCGAATCGAAAAGCGGCTTCGTGACGAATTGGATAATCCGCGGAATATGGGTTTTTCTGAAATGGTTCGTCGCTTGTCAAAAAGCAAAAATATCAATGTCAGAAGAGCAGAAGATGATCTATTACAAATGGCTCAGCTGCGCAATGCCATCGTACATGAAAAAATCGGAGAAAACTTTGTCATTGCGGAACCGAATGAATGGGTCGTCAATCGCATCCAAGAAATTGAACGCTCCTTGCTGGCACCTGAAAAAGTCATGCCGCGTTTTGCGAAACGAGTGACTGGTTTTGAAAAGCACCTGCCATTACCAGAGTTATTGAAAATCGTTGCCCAAAAGCGCTATTCACAATTTCCGATCTATGATAATGGTCGATTTTTGGGCTTGATCACCTTGCGGATGCTGGGATACTGGTTAGCGAAAGAAAGTCTCCATGGTGAAATCAAGTTGGCAGGCAGAACGGCAGATGAATTATTAGCAGGAGATGGGAAACGATCGAATTATTGTTTCGTGTCGGCTGAAACGACCATCGTAGAAGTGGAAGAATTGTTTCAAAAAAATGCCCTGCTTGAGGCGGTTTTGATCACCAAGGATAAAAATCCGAATGGAAATCTCTTGGGCATCATCCGTCCGCGAGATATTTTTAAAGAAGAAAGAGTGGAAAATTTATGATCGCGTTGTTTTTTTTGTTAAGTGCTGTTGTCATTGGCTTGGATCAATGGCTGAAAATTTGGATCGTTGCCAATTATCAACTGGGTGAAACACATTCTCTGATCGACAATGTGTTGTCCCTGACCTATCTTCAGAATACGGGTGCAGCTTGGAGTATTCTAGAAGGAAAAATCACCTTTTTTGCGATCATCACCGTTATCGCGGTTGCTGTTGTTGTTTACCTATTGTTTCGCTACCAAAAAAGCAGTCTATGGTTTCGTTTCGGACTGGCGTTTGTTCTAGGTGGGGCGATCGGTAATTTTATCGATCGGTTGCAGCATGGCTTTGTGGTCGATATGTTCCAGCTTGATTTTATCAATTTCCCAATTTTCAATATCGCTGATATGTCATTAGTGTTCGGGGTGATCTTGATTTTTATTTATGCACTGGTAGATGACGAAGCAAAAGGGAAACAAGGAGAATCAAATGGAAAAGCAAATTGAAGTAATCATTAAAGAAGAAAAAGGGCGGGTCGACAAAGTGTTGGCTGAACGCTTGCCAAATCATAGTCGGTCACAAATCCAGCAGTGGCTAAAAGAAGATGCGGTCACATTGAAGGGCGAAACGGTTCGGGCAAATTATAAGGTAAAAGCAGGTGATCACTTGATCATCCAAGTACCAGAACCTGAAGTTGTAGACTTACAACCAGAAAATATTCCTTTGACGATCGTCTATCAAGATGCTGATGTGGCAGTCATCAACAAACCGCAAGGGATGGTGGTTCATCCATCCGCTGGGCATCCAAATGGCACCTTGGTTAATGCGTTATTGTACCATATGGATGATTTATCCACGATCAATGATGTTGTTCGGCCAGGAATCGTTCATCGAATCGACAAAGATACGTCGGGTCTGTTAATGATCGCCAAAAATGATCAGGCACATGAGTCGTTAGCGAAACAATTGAAAGACAAAACATCGTTACGCAAGTATGTAGCATTGGTTCATGGTACGATCAGCCACGAAAAAGGCACCATCAATGCACCGATCGGTCGCTCAAAAGTCAATCGCAAAATGCAAGCCGTGATCGAAAATGGCAAACCCGCTGTCACTCACTTCACCGTGTTGGAGCGCTTCGAGCAGTTCACCTTAGTAGAACTACAGCTGGAAACAGGAAGAACCCATCAAATAAGAGTCCACATGCAGTACATCGGTTTTCCGCTAGCTGGCGATCCGCTATATGGACCTAAACGCACGCTAAAAGGCAATGGGCAGTTTTTACATGCCAAGCTTCTAGGCTTCACCCACCCAACAACAGGCGAGTCGCTAGTCTTTGAAGCGCCATTACCAGAGCTGTTCGCGGACACGTTAAAAAAATTGCGAAAAAATGATTGATTTTTTTGTGTGAGAACTGTATAGTAATTGTAACAACTAAATAGTTCCTTTAAATGTAGTCCCGTGAGGCTAAGAAGGAATGAGTAAGCAGACGACTCCCGCGTTGGAGATTCGAACCCTTACTAGATGATAACGTGTACCCAAAATCCACAGAATGGGATTTTAGGCAACGATCGGAAAACATGACTCCTACCTCAAGCAGGTAGGAGTTTTTTTATGTTCAAAATTAGGAGGGAATAACATATGGCAGCGAAAGAAGTAGTAGATGCAGTAACAATGAAACGAGCGTTAACGCGGATCACCTATGAAATTATAGAAAGAAATCGCGGCATTGATAACTTGGTGCTGGTAGGGATCAAAACCCGCGGCATCTATATCGCGCAACGAATAGCAGAACGTTTAAAACAACTAGAAGGCGTAGAAGTACCTGTCGGTGAATTGGACATCACCTTGTACCGAGATGACAAAAAGACAGAAGATGATCCAGAGATCCATTCATCAGACATCCCGACTGCCATTGATGGCAAAGAAGTCATCTTGATCGATGATGTCTTGTTTACAGGACGGACGATTCGGGCAGCTTTGGATGCCATCATGGATATTGGTCGACCAAAAAGAATCTCACTCGCCGTTTTAGTTGACCGCGGTCATCGTGAACTGCCGATTCGGGCAGATTTTGTTGGAAAAAATATTCCAACTGCTTTAAGTGAAGAAATTATCGTGGAGATGGAAGAATCAGATGGTTCTGACCGGATCATGATCAATAAAGAAAACGACTAGGAAGAAGAGTGACAGCAACATGCAGAAGCAAGAATTTCGCAATCCAGACGCAGTTTTAGACATCAAAGATCGGCCCAAAGCACTGCCTTGGTTAGGCCTAAGCTTACAACATCTTTTCACGATGTTTGGGGCAACCGTTTTAGTTCCGATCCTCGTTGGGATCAACCCCAGCATCGCTTTAGTTAGTTCAGGTATTGGAACATTGGTTTACTTGGTTACGACGAAAGGGAAGATTCCAGCGTATCTAGGCAGCAGCTTTGCGTTTATCGCAGCGATGCAGATGCTGATGAAATCTGACGGCTACCCAGCTATTGCACAAGGCGCCATCACGACTGGGTTGGTCTACGTGATCGTTTCGATGATCATTAAACGTGCAGGTGCTGCTTGGTTGGATAAGATCTTACCACCGATCATTGTCGGTCCTGTGATTATGGTGATTGGATTAGGGTTAGCCGCTAACGCAGCTCAGAATGCGATGTACAATGACTCAGTCTACGATTTCAAGTACATTCTGGTAGCCTTGGCTACCTTAGGATTAACGATTTTCTTCAATATGTTTCTGCGAGGGTTCTTAGGACTGATTCCGATCCTTCTGGGGATCGTGGGCGGATACTTGATCGCCTTAGCAGTGGGAATCGTCGATGTACAGCCCATCATTGACGCCAACTGGTTTGGCATGCCGAACTTCGAGATTCCCTTCATTAACTATGAACCAAAACTGTATCTGAATGCGATCACGACGATGGCGCCGATCGCTTTTGTTACCATGACCGAACACATCGGTCATCTGATGGTCTTGAACAAATTAACGAAGCGGAACTTTTTTGAAGAGCCAGGCTTGAACCGAACACTTTTGGGCGATGGTTTTGCTCAAATCGCAGCCGGTCTCGTTGGGGGACCCCCAGTGACAAGTTACGGAGAAAACATCGGGGTTTTAGCAATTACACGGGTCCACAGTGTGTTCGTCATCGGTGGTGCGGCAATTCTAGCCATCGTACTAGGCTTCGTTGGAAAACTAAGCGCATTGATCTTAAGTATTCCTGGTCCAGTCATCTCAGGGATCAGCTTCCTGCTCTTTGGCGTCATCGCTGCCAGCGGGTTGAAAATTTTGATCGACAATAAAATCGATTTTGATCGTAAGAAGAATTTGATCATTGCGTCAGTGATCCTTGTGGTAGGAATCGGCGGGCTTGTCTTCACGGTCGGTACCTTCACCTTATCCGCAATGGCGTTAGCAACTGTCCTAGGAATCTTCTTGAATCTTATTTTACCTGACAGCTCTCGCAGCGAAGAAAAATAACTTGTGCCAACTCATCGTTTAAACAGAATCAAAGGAGGAATTCATTCATGATTATTCAATCCGAAAGAATCAGCTTAAAGCATCTTTTGACGGTCGAAGCATTGACAGACCGTGAAGTGATGGGACTCATCCGCAGAGGACAAGAATTCAAAAGAGGGGCGAAATGGATGCCCCAAAAAGAACAATATTTCGCAACAAATCTCTTTTTTGAGAACAGTACCAGAACCCACAAAAGCTTCGATGTTGCTGAGAAAAAACTAGGGATCGAAGTCATCGAATTTGAAGCCTCCACCAGCTCTGTTCAAAAAGGCGAGACCTTGTATGACACGGTCTTGACGATGTCGGCTTTAGGTGTAGACGTTGCGGTCATTCGCCACGGCGATGAAAACTACTACGACTCTTTGATCCAAAGCAAAACGATCCAGTGCAGTATCATCAATGGCGGGGACGGCAGCGGCCAACACCCAACGCAATGTTTGCTAGATCTGATGACGATCTATGAAGAGTTCGGGCACTTTGACGACTTGAAAGTCGCAATCGTAGGCGACATCACCCACTCACGGGTCGCGAAATCAAACATGCAAATGTTGAAGCGTCTCGGCGCGAAAGTCTTCTTCTCAGGTCCAAAGGAATGGTATGACGAAGAATTTGAAGTATACGGTCACTGGATGCCACTCGACGAATTGGTCGCAGAAGTCGATGTCATGATGATGCTTCGTGTCCAGCACGAGCGCCATGATGGAACGGAAAGCTTTTCAAAAGAAGAATACTTAAAAAATCACGGGTTGACCGTCGAACGCGCCGCAAGAATGAAAGAGCATGCGATCATTATGCACCCAGCACCAGTCAATCGCGATGTGGAGTTAGCTGATGCCTTAGTTGAAAGCTTACGCTCGCGAATCATCACCCAGATGTCCAATGGCGTCTTTGTTCGAATGGCAATTCTTGAAGCGGTGTTGAACGGTAAGGCCTAACAGGCAAAAAGGAATGAATTAGAGGAGGAAGTTTACATGAAAACGCTCATTAAAAACGGTAAAATCATCAAAAAAGACAATCACTGTGTTCCTGCAGCAATTTGGATCGAAGACGGAATCATTCGCGGGATCGGTACAGAATTTCCCGAAACAGATTTTGACGAAGTCATCGATGCCAAAGAGCAATTGATCACACCAGGTTTAGTGGATGTTCATGTACACTTCAGAGAACCGGGCTTTGAATACAAAGAAACAATCGAAACGGGCAGCATGGCAGCCGCTCGTGGTGGGTTTACGACAGTTTGCGCAATGCCAAACCTTGACCCAGTTCCTGATACACCAGAAAAATTAGCAGCTGTTTACGAAAAAATCAACGCAGATGCATCAATCAATGTCTTACAATACGCCCCGATCACCGAAAACTTGCGCAGCGAAACGTTGACGGATGCAGCTGGAATGAAAGCCGCGGGGGCATTTGCCTTAACAAATGACGGTGTCGGGGTTCAGACTGCTGGCACAATGTATTTGGCAATGAAGCAAGCCGCCGAAAATGACTTGGCATTGGTTGCCCATACAGAAGATGATTCCTTACTCTTTGGCGGCGTGATGCATGCTGGTAAAAAAGCGGAAGAACTTGGATTGCCAGGGATCTTGAGTGTAACAGAAGCATCTCAAATCGCTCGGGATGTGCTTTTAGCGGAAGCAACAGGAGCCCATTACCATGTCTGCCATGTCTCTACGAAAGAAAGTGTTCGAGTGATTCGAGATGCCAAAAAAGCTGGGATCCATGTGACAGCCGAAGTTTCTCCCCACCATTTGCTTCTCATCGATGAAGATATTCCTGCCGATGAAGGCTTTTGGAAAATGAACCCACCGTTACGTGGGCAAGAAGACCGTGAAGCGTTGATCGAAGGTCTGTTGGATGGCACGATCGATTGTATCGCGACGGATCATGCCCCACATGGCTATGAAGAAAAAATGCAAAGCTTTTTAAAAGCACCATTTGGCATCGTCGGATCAGAATATGCCTTCCAATTGTTGTACACTCATTTTGTGAAAACAGGACGCTTTACCTTGCAGCAGCTAGTGGATTGGATGACCGTGAAACCAGCGTCGCTCTTTGGTCTAAGTGCTGGAACGATGATGGTCGGAGACAAAGCCGACCTGGCAATTTTTGACTTAGAATCAGCTTATAACGTGGATCCTAAGCAATTCCTATCAAAAGGAGTCAATACGCCTTTCGGTGGATGGACGTTATATGGGGATACGAGTTATACATTTGTAAATGGTAAAACAGTATGGCAAAAAGGTGGGCAATAATATGAAGCGTTGGCTTATTTTAGAAGATGGAACATACTTTGAAGGCGAAGGGTTTGGTGCCAGTGTCAATGTTTTTGGTGAGATCGTTTTTACCACAAGCATGACAGGGTATCAAGAAGCCATTACGGATCAAAGCTTTAACGGACAAATCATTACGTTTACGTATCCGATGGTTGGCAATTACGGCGTCAACCGAGACGATTACGAATCAATTTCACCAACTTGTAAAGGGGTTGTTGTGAAAGAACACGCGCGTCTAGCGAGCAATTGGCGAAAACAGCTGACGTTAGACGAATTTTTAAAACGCAAAAATATTCCAGGGATCGCAGGAATCGATACACGAGCGTTGACGAGAAAGATTCGTCAACACGGAACCATGAAAGCGAGTATCGTTGATGCAGGCGATGTCTTTGATCATGCCTTTGATCAATTAAAAGCGGCGGTTTTACCAACCAATCAAGTGGCACAAGTTTCTACCTCAAAACCTTATCCAAGTCCTGGAACGGGTCGCAATATCGTGGTCATCGACTTCGGCTTGAAGCACAGTATTTTACGGGAGTTGTCACGCCGCAACTGCAATTTAACGATTTTGCCATACAATACGACAGCCCAAGAAATTTTAGACCTCGCACCAGATGGTGTAATGCTGACGAATGGACCAGGCGATCCCAAAAGCTTGCCAGAAGCAATTAAAATGATACAAGGGATTCAAGGCAAGGTACCAATCTTCGGGATTTGTTTAGGCCATCAGCTCTTCTCATTAGCGAATGGAGCAGATACCTATAAAATGAAATTCGGTCACCGCGGATTAAACCATCCGGTAAGAGAGATCGCCACTGGTCGGATCGATTTCACCTCACAAAACCATGGCTTTGCTGTGGATGAAGCATCCATCGATCCAGAAAAACTAATGGTAACCCACGTCGAAGTGAACGATGGCACGATCGAAGGGGTTCGTCATCGCCGTTACCCAGCATTCAGTGTCCAGTACCACCCAGATGCGGCACCAGGCCCGCATGATGCAGTCCACTTATTTGACGAATTTTTAGAGATGATCGATGCATGGAAGGAGCAGAACTAATATGCCAAAACGTACAGATATCAAGAAAATCATGGTTATCGGTTCTGGACCGATTATTATAGGACAAGCGGCAGAGTTTGATTATGCCGGTACACAAGCTTGCTTAGCTTTACGAGAAGAAGGCTACGAAGTGGTGTTAGTCAATTCGAATCCCGCAACGATCATGACGGACAAAGAAATTGCTGACAAAGTCTACATTGAACCAATCACATTTGAGTTCGTCTCACGGATTTTACGTAAAGAACAGCCTGATGCAATTTTACCGACATTAGGCGGACAAACGGGCTTGAATATGGCGATGGAATTAGCCAACTCAGGTATTTTGGATGAATTAGGAATTGAGTTGCTAGGAACCAAATTAGCAGCAATCGACCAGGCAGAAGACAGAGATTTATTCAAACAATTAATGGAAGAATTGGATCAACCGATCCCAGAATCAGAAATCGTGTCAACGGTGGAAGCAGCAGTTGAATTTGCGAAAAAAATCAGCTTTCCAATCATTGTTCGTCCAGCATTTACGCTAGGGGGAACGGGCGGCGGCATGTGTAACAATGAAGAAGAACTTCGCCAAATCGCTGAAAACGGCTTGAAGCTCTCGCCAGTGACCCAATGCTTGATTGAACGGAGTATTGCTGGATATAAAGAGATTGAATATGAAGTGATGCGAGATTCTGCTGACAACGCGATCGTCGTTTGTAATATGGAAAACTTCGATCCAGTCGGTATCCACACCGGCGATTCCATCGTCTTTGCGCCGAGCCAAACTTTGTCAGACCATGAATACCAAATGTTACGGGATGCCTCATTAAAAATCATCCGCGCGTTAAAAATCGAAGGTGGCTGTAACGTTCAATTGGCGCTTGATCCTCATAGCTTCAACTACTATGTCATTGAAGTAAATCCACGGGTCTCACGTTCCTCTGCGTTAGCAAGTAAAGCTACAGGGTACCCGATTGCCAAACTGGCAGCGAAAATTGCCGTCGGTTTAACATTGGATGAAATGAAAAATCCAGTCACAGAAACGACGTATGCAGAATTTGAACCCGCCCTTGACTATGTCGTCGCAAAAATTCCTCGCTGGCCGTTTGACAAGTTTGAAACTGGGGAACGTCGATTAGGAACACAAATGAAAGCGACTGGTGAAGTGATGGCGATCGGTCGTAATATTGAAGAGTCATTATTAAAAGCCGTTCGTTCATTGGAGATCGGCACACACCATATCGAAATGAAAGAATTAGAAGCTCTTTCTGACAATGATCTGATGGAAAAAGTCATCAAGGCGCAAGATGATCGCCTATTCTACGTCATGGAAGCCATCCGAAGAGGGTACACCATCGAAGATTTGAACGAAATGACGAAAATCGACTTGTTCTTCTTGGATAAGATGCTTCACATCTTTGAGATCGAACAAGCATTAGCAAACGAACCACAATCCCTTGATGTGTTGAAAAAAGCCAAGCAAAACGGCTTTACGGATAAAAAGATTGCTGAGCTGTGGGAAACCACGGAAGCTGAGATCCGCACGCTGCGTCATGAGCAAAAGATTTTGCCCGTCTACAAAATGGTAGATACATGTGCCGCAGAATTTGAATCAGCAACACCTTATTTCTACAGCACCTATGAGTTTGAGAATGAAAGCAAGCGCAGTGAAAAAGAATCTGTTCTTGTCCTAGGTTCTGGACCGATCCGAATCGGACAAGGGGTGGAGTTCGATTATGCAACAGTGCACTCGGTGAAAGCGATCCAAGCTGCTGGCTATGAAGCGATCATCATGAACAGTAATCCTGAAACGGTTTCGACTGACTTTTCTATCTCCGACAAGCTGTACTTTGAACCATTGACCTTAGAGGATGTCTTACACGTCATCGATTTGGAACAACCCATTGGGGTCATCGTCCAATTTGGCGGGCAAACGGCGATCAACTTAGCAGAGCCTTTAGTAAAAGCTGGGGTCAAAATCTTAGGCACCAGCATTGAAGATCTTGATCGTGCCGAAAATCGTGATCTCTTTGAGCAAGCATTACAAGCGCTAGATATTCCGCAACCACCAGGGGATACAGCGACGAACGAACAAGAAGCGATCGCCATCGCTCAAGAAATCGGCTATCCTGTTTTAGTCCGCCCAAGTTATGTCTTAGGGGGACGTGCGATGGAAATCGTGGAAAACCAAGCCGATTTAGAAGATTATATGCGTCATGCAGTGAAAGCATCACCAGAACATCCTGTTTTGGTCGATCGTTACTTGGTCGGTAAAGAATGTGAAGTCGATGCTATCTGTGACGGCAAAACTGTTTTGATTCCTGGAATCATGGAACATATCGAGCGTGCAGGGGTCCATTCAGGAGATTCAATGGCGGTCTATCCACCGCAAAATCTTTCGGATGAATTAATTGCTACGATCGAAGAATATACCAAACGCTTGGCATTAGGTTTAAATTGTATCGGTATGATGAATATCCAATTTGTCATCCATGAGAACAAAGTGTATGTCATTGAAGTAAACCCTCGTGCTAGCCGAACCGTACCATTTTTAAGCAAGGTAACAGAGATCCCAATGGCCCAAATTGCCACGAAGGCGATTCTCGGAGAAGAGATCACAGCGTTAGGTTATCATGACGGACTTGCGCCAACGCCAAATGAAGTACACATCAAAGCACCTGTCTTCTCCTTTACAAAACTTTTAAAAGTCGATACTTACTTAGGCCCTGAAATGAAATCAACGGGTGAAGTAATGGGATCAGACAAAGATTTGGCAAAAGCACTTTATAAAGCTTTTGAGGCATCAGGCCTGCATATTCCTGAATTTGGAAAAGCACTTTTCACCGTTGCAGACGAAAGCAAAGAAGAGGCAGCAGCACTGGCAGCGCGTTTCGTAGAGGTCGGCTTCACCTTATTGGCTACCAATGGAACCGCCGATTACTTTGAAGAAAAAGGACTACAAGTGACTCGGGTTGCCAAGATTTCCGAACAGCAAGCAGAAGAAACGGTTGTTGATTTGATCCGTAAAGGAACGACCCAAGTAGTAGTCAATACCATGGACAAAGATCGCCAAAATGCAACGGAAGACGGATTTATCATCCGCCGAGAAGCGGTGGAACATGGTGTACCGACCTTTACTTCTCTTGATACAGCGGATGCGATTCTAAAAGTGATGGAATCCCGCAGTTTTTCAACAAAAGCAATTTAACGCAGATAAAGGAGTTTTTTGATGAAGCAAGAAATCATGACCATCAGCAAACAGCGTCAACTGGCACCGCGGATTTTTGAAATGACATTGACGGGTGAATTAGTCAATGAGATGAGGACCCCAGGGCAATTTCTACACCTGCGGGTTCCTCAAAATGCCTTTCTTCTTCGCCGACCGATCAGTATCAATCATATCGATGCTGAGAAAAAAGAATGCCGAATCATTTATCGGGTCGAAGGAGATGGCACAAGAATTTTTTCAGAAATGACTGTTGGTGATCCAATCGATGTGATGGGACCGTTAGGAAATGGGTTTCGCTATCATCATTTAAACCAAGGGGACACTGCATTTATCGTAGGGGGCGGTATCGGTGTACCGCCGCTCTATGAATTATCGAAACGCCTGACGCAACAAGGCGTCCACGTCATTCACTTTTTGGGCTTTGCCAGCAAAGACGTCATGTATTATGAAGAGGAATTTCGCGCACTGGGAGATACGAGGATCGCTACCGATGATGGCAGCGCGGGTTTACAAGGAAATGTTGGCAACCTGTTATTAGCTGCAGAGCAAACACCTGCGGCGGTCTTTGCTTGCGGAAATAACGGTCTTTTAAAAACCACCGCCCAGCTTTTCGAAGACCTTCCAGATGTTCAATTATCCATGGAGGCGCGAATGGCTTGCGGGATGGGTGCCTGTTATGCCTGTGTTTGCCATACGAAAGATGATGAACAAGGCACAAAAAGTGTCAAAGTTTGTGACGAAGGGCCTGTATTTCAGGCGAGAAAGGTGGTCATTTAATGTCGATCAATGTCGAGCTACCCGGATTGAGTCTAAAAAATCCGATCATGCCTGCCAGCGGCTGTTTTGGGTTTGGTGCAGAATATGATAAATATTATGACATCAGTCAATTAGGTGCGGTGATGATCAAAGCGACTACACCTGAACCACGTTTCGGCAATCCGACCCCAAGGGTAGCAGAAACGCCTAGCGGTATGTTAAATGCCATCGGGTTGCAAAATCCTGGGTTAGAAGCGGTCATGAATCAAATTTTACCCGACTTGGCTCAAAAACACCCCGATTTGCCAATCATCGCGAATGTTGCCGGTTCGACCGTCGAAGATTATGTTCTTGTGTGTCAGGAAATCAGTCAGGCAGAAAATGTCAAAGCGATCGAATTGAATATCTCTTGCCCGAACGTCAAGCATGGCGGCATCACGTTCGGAACCGATCCTGCGGTTGCTGGTGCATTGACTGAAGCGGTCAAAAAAGTCTCGCAAGTGCCGATCTATGTCAAACTTTCGCCGAATGTGACGGATATCGTCCCAATTGCACAAGCGATCGAAGCAGGCGGCGCCGACGGGTTTACGATGATCAATACACTTTTAGGCATGCGGATTGATCTAAAAACACGGAAACCAATTTTAGCTAACCAAACGGGGGGCTTGTCTGGTCCGTCAATCAAACCAGTGGCGATTCGCCTGATCAAACAAGTGGCGCAAGTTTCTCAATTACCAATTATTGGCATGGGGGGCGTGATGTCAGTGGATGATGTCCTTGAAATGTATCTGGCAGGTGCTAGTGCTGTTGCAGTCGGAACCGCAAACTTTACCGATCCTTACATTTGCCCAAAGTTGATTGAAGAATTGCCTATACGAATGGCAGAATTAGGAATCCCTTCTTTGGAACAGCTGATAAAAGAAGTGAGAGAGGAGCACATGTGATGAGTGAACGGCCAATTATTGCCTTAGATTTTCCTAACAAACAGGCTATTGAAACTTTTTTAGCGCATTTTCCTAAAGAGGAAAAGTTGTTTGTGAAAGTGGGAATGGAGATTTTCTACCAAGAAGGACCAGCGATCGTTACTTGGTTAAAAGACTGTGGTCATGATATTTTTTTAGATTTAAAACTACATGATATTCCCAATACAGTAGGACGAGCAATGGAACGCTTAGCTTCTTTAGGTGTGGCTTTGACGAATGTTCATGCAGCCGGTGGGATCGAAATGATGACTGCTGCTAAAAAAGGCCTGCAGCAAGGAACCCCCGCAGGGCACAAAGTTCCTGATTTGATTGCAGTTACCCAATTGACCTCCACTAGTGAGGCACAAATGCATCATGATCAGCAGATCATGACGTCACTGCAAGAAAGTGTCATGCATTACGCCACTTGTGCCCAAAAAGCTGGGTTAGACGGTGTTGTTTGCTCCGCTCACGAAGCAAAGCAGATCAAACAAAGGACAACGGATGCCTTCATACGCTTGACGCCTGGTATCCGACCAGCTGGCAGTGAAGTTGGTGATCAAAAACGGATCATGACACCTGCACAAGCTCGTAAAGCAGGGGCTACCATGATCGTTGTGGGACGTCCAATCACCCAATCTAAGGCACCGTATGAAAGTTATCTGCAAATAAAACAAGAATGGAAGGAAGCTAGCCAATGAAAGAACAATCCAATCAAATCGCCAAAGATCTTTTAGACATCGAGGCGATTTTCTTACGACCGAATGAACCATTTACTTGGGCAAGCGGCATCAAAAGCCCTATTTACTGCGACAATCGAATTACTATGAGTTATCCACACGTACGTCGCGCCATTGCGAAAGGCTTAGCTGCAGTCATCAAAACGACTTACCCAGAAGCAGAAGTGATTGCAGGGACCGCAACAGCTGGGATTCCCCATGCTGCATGGGTCGCTGAATTGTTAGATTTGCCAATGGTTTATATTCGCAGCAAAGCAAAAGAACACGGTAAAGGCAATCAAATTGAAGGGCGTATCCAACCAAATCAAAAAATGGTCGTCATTGAAGATTTATTGTCAACAGGTGGCAGTGTCTTAGAGGCTTGTGAAGCAGCCAAAAGAGAAGGAGCCGATGTATTAGGCGTCGCTGCGATCTTTACTTACGAGCTGCCTCAAGTCCAAGAAAATTTTGATCAAGCAGGTTTATCCTATGTGACTTTGACAAACTATACAGCGTTGATCGAGTCGGCTTTAGAAACGGGTGCTATTCAAGAATCTGATGTTGCCCTGTTACAAGAGTGGCGTAAAGATCCTGCTGCTTGGTTGAGTGAATAAGGAATTGAAATAAGAAACGGATATGTGAGGGAATGACCAAGCATATTCGTTTTATTTTTACCTATTTTCTGATAGCATTGGGAGAAAGTTTTTTGATAGGAAGGGCTATACCTTGCTGTCAACTTGAATTAGGAGGCTGTTTTTTTTGAAAAGAAATATGGACGTTCCATGGAGTTATTCCGGAGACAATGGACCTGAACATTGGCACACTTTGTGCGACTGGTATGCACAAGGTGCCGAATTTCCTTACCAATCCCCAATCGCTTTAGTCCACGATGAGACCGAAGAACCCATCGATCAGGACTTGGCTTTTCACTATAAACGAGAGCGGTTCACGGAAAAAGAATTCAAAAATACGATTCACTTCGTTCCTTATAACAAAGAAAGCTATGTCACATTTAAAGGGATCAACTACTATTTGACGGATATTCATTTTCACATGCCGTCTGAACACATTATCGATGACGAGCAGCAAGAGTTAGAGTTTCACCTCGTTCATATGAATGATGACGGAGAAAACTTGGTGGTGGGTATCTTATTCAAACTGACGGATAAACTCAACTGGATCTGCAATCAGCAAGACGACAGCATCTGGGACTTTGAGAACCACACCCAATGGTTTGATCCGAGCATGTTCTTGCCAGAACGCACCCACCATTTTCATTATGTTGGTTCCTTGACGACCCCACCAACGAAAGGGCCAATCAACTGGTTTGTCTTTGACTGGATTGGGGAGATGAGCCGTCGCTTCATTTTAGAATTCCGCGAAGAAGTATTAGAAAATAATAATCGCCCATTGCAAGACCGCAAAGATCGGCCTATTTATTTCTATTGATTTATAAAAATGGTTCCTTTTACTTATTTTTTCTCGGACTTCTCTTCTGATTATCCTATAAAACCCGACATAGTGGGAACCTTCAAGCAATACAATAGTTTAAAAACGAACGGAAAAAAAGACGAAAATCCTCGTCTTTTTTTTATTTTCATAGGTATCGAGCACAAAGGCTATGCTAAACTAATCAATAAGCAGGTTTTAAGTATTTGGTTTATTGTGAAATGAAACACAATTAAATCAATTGAAAAAGAGCAGACACGGTAAAGCTTTTTTAGCGAATTATTTTATAGTAAAAGAAAGGAAATTCATATGCATGCATGGGAGGCAATCCAAAAATCAATCGATTATATTGAAGACAATCTTACCGAGCCATTAGAGATCGAAACGTTGGCGCAAGTTGCATCATTGTCCGTTTTTTATTATCAGCGCTTATTCACTCGTTTGGTTAAAATTTCTGTTAGGGAATATATAAAACTGCGTCGTTTGGCAAGAGGTGCGCTTTTATTGAAAAACCAAAAGAAGCGAGTCATTGATGTCGCTTTTGAAGTCGGCTTTAGCAGTCATGCCGTTTTTTCAAGAACGTTTAAAACGGTCTATAGAATTTCACCCTCGCTTTATCAGAAAAAGCCCATTGGCTTACAAAACTTTGATAAGCCAGATCTTTCATTAGGCTATATTGTGACGGAAGAGGGTATCCCATTGATCAGTGAAGGGGTTGTTTTAGAAATCCAGAAAAAAAACAATCCGCATCCACTGGTCTTCTATGGGATCGTCGGTTACTACCCATTCAACTATGGGAAAATGCTAGGGCAACGAACAGGGATCGACCCGATTGAAGAAATTTGGCATGAATTTCTTCAAAAGATTGCCAATCAACCGGGAAATGCCATCTACCAGATCGGTGTTTCGTTTCCAGGAGATGCGCCAGAAGGCTATTCGAGTTACTTTGTTGGCCAAGTAGGTGATGACTCACAGGGATCGACCTTCAGTGAATGGACGCTACCGGCTCGGGATTACGTTGTTTGCAGTTTTGATACGATTTCAGAGCAACTGATCATCAATATGGGGAAGGCGATGCGCTATATCCGTTTCTGGTTAAAGAAGAAGGGGTGGATTGCTGAGGATTTTTTCCCTGAGCTTTATCAAGAAAGAGAAAATCATGTCGTTCATGTTGAATTATGGATTCCTTTTAAAAAAAGAAGTGAGATGTAAGGAGGAACAGTACAATGACTCAGTTTGAAGAAGGAGTAAAACTACTTGAAGAAAAATTCGGACATTTTAAAGACAATGTGATCGCCCTTGCCACGACTGCTTGTAACGAGAATGACAAGGGAGAAACACAGCCAGTCGTCCGAGAAGTAGATGCTTTTTATGAAGACGGCGTTTTTTACGTGTCAACTCATGAGCAATCAAACAAAATGAAGCAAATCAGTAAGAATTCAGCAGTTGCGATTGCTGTCAGTGGTGAATGGTTTACTGCGATCGGTCAAGGAGAGAATTTAGGGTGGGTGCTAGACCCTAAAAATGCAGAATTAAGAAGCAAAATTCGCAAAGCCTTTGTCTGGTACGACGAAGTTAACAATGAGGATGATAAAGGCTGTTGTTTTCTAGCGATCCGTTTGACCAAAGGAACGTTGAATATCAATCACTGGGAAAAGCTGTATCATTTTGATTTTGAGAAGAAAGTCACTATGGAGGATGGCGGGATTTATTAGCCAGCAGAGCCTATTAGCCGCAGGTGATGTTCAATTGCCATTCTAGCGGATCTAGCAGATATGTTGATGGCTGAATTCTGAGAAGGCTTGCCTTTTGTGATACAAGCTAAGCAAAATTGTTGCTGAAAGAGCAGTAGATAGAACGAAAAAGCATAAAAACCGATCACAAGCGCTGCGAAGAGGCACGCGCTTGTGATCGGTTTTTTGATTGATTACTTTATGATTTTTGATCCGAATAAACTTAGAAACAGCTAGGACTGTTTTAATCTCAAAATTCCCTCATCAGGTGTCACAAAAAGTGTTTTTTGATTCTCATAAATGACGAATCCAGGCTTGGCACCATTCGGTTTCCGAATATGTTTGACTTGCACGTAGTCCACTGGTACTTGGGCAGATTGACGATATTTTGAGAAATATGCGGCAAGCTCTGCAGCTTCCATTAAGGTTGTCTCACTAGGATCATCCGAACGAATGATGACATGAGAGCCAGGAATATTTTTGGTATGCAGCCAGATATCACTCTTACGAGCTGTTTTTAAGGTCAGTTGGTCATTTTGTAAATTGTTTTTTCCGACGAAAATTTCAGTTCCGTCTGAAGAAAGAAATCGTTCTGGTTGCGAAGGAGCAGCTTTTTTACGCTGTTTCGCCCGATTTTTGACATAGCCTTGTGCGATCAGTTCTTCCCGAATAACCGCCAGATCCATGGGAGAGGCAATTTCTAATTGGGCTAACACGGATTCGAGATACGCGATTTCTTCTTTCGTTTCGGCAATCTGCTGATGGATCAGTTTGACTGCATTTTTTAATTTCTGGTAACGTTGAAAATATTTCTGAGCATTTTGATTGGGAGACAGAGCAGGATCGAGTTTGATCGTCAAAAGCCGATTCTCATCATAGTAATTTTCCAAATCAACTGAAGCAGCACCACGAGGGACTTGATTCATAAAGGTCGTCAAAAGCTCACCTTTTTGACGGAATTCTTCGGCGTTTTCTGAATCGATCAACGTTTGTTGGCGTTTCTTTAACTTCAACTGGTTCCGTTTCAGTTCATTCTCAATTTTTTTCAGTAATTCGCCACCTTGTTGTTTGACCCGATCTCTTTCCGCCTTGTCGTGATAAAACGCATCTAAAAGCTCACTCAGACTCTGATAATGGGTGACAGTGGTGGTCGCATCGATCAATGATGGATAGGGAATTGGTGTAAAATATTCCTTTTTCTCTGACTGGAGATAACTTGGTACTAGCTCCTGGGTAAGCTCTGTAAAGAAAGCTTCCCACTGACGCAGTTTTTCATTGGGATTGGCATTGATTCGAGCGATCAATTCTTCTGCTGTATCGCGGCCTAAGCCTTGGAATCGTTGTTGAAGTTCTTTTGCCGTCAATGGATCAAGAGTAGATAATTCTTCAAAAATTTTGGTGCGAGAGGCTGTGAAAGGATTAAGCGTCGATTGCTTTGGTGGTGCAACATAGACAGCACCTGGCAATAAGGTACGATACGTATTTTGTGAATGACCAATGTGTTTGATCGTATCGACGATTTTTCCGCTCGTCTTATTCATTAATAAAATCGTACTGTGACGGCCCATTAGTTCGACGATCAAGACGAGGGCTTGCAAATCACCTAATTCATCTCGTCGCGTGAAATGAAAATGGATCACACGGTCATTGTCGATTTGTTCGATTGATTCTAAGATCGCCCCTTCTAAATATTTCCGTAGCATCATCAAGAAATTCGGTGGGATTTCTGGATTGCTATAGGCGATCGTTGTGCATTGTACACGAGCATAGGTGGGGTGTGCGGATAGCAAAAGTTTGTGATTTTTTCCTTGGGAACGGATCACAAATACGACCTCATTTTCATAAGGTTGATGAATTTTGTTTACACGTCCACTGGTTAATTGATTTTGTAATTCTTTGACCATTAAATGGGTAAAGACACCATCAAAAGACATATTGTTTCCCTCTTTTCTTCTAAGGATAGTTTGACTGAGGGATTGATCCTTCCAATGTCAAATATTCCTATCTATTATACCGAAGAATCCAAAGAAAAGCCATGGCAGCTAGCTTTCCTTTTTCTTGGTAGGTTGGTGATCGGTGGTTTGCAGTGCACGCTCGATTTCCTTATTCAAGAAATAAGAGATGACTGTCCGAATAATAACGACGGCAGCTAGACGTACGATGTCTTCGAAAGTAGGGTGGATGATCGTCTCAATAATATCTGCTGCAATCAAGATCTCCAGACCTAATAAAACATAACTCCCTAAATAATTGTGGATAAAATTATTCTCTCTGGCTGCCACCAATCGATCCTTTTCTTTTAATTCGTAGCGCACAAAGTCAATGCCTGCGATCAATACACCCCAAACGATGACAAAAATGGAGAGAAAGTTTAAACAGACAACGATGAAATCGAAGATTGGATTGGCTCCAGACATCAATGAATCAGCTAGATTATGCATAATGACTCCTTTACCGTTTTCTTTTATCTTACCGAATTATCGAAGAAATGTGAAGTTTCTTGACGTTCTAGAAGGGAATTGATAGTATGAATTAATAGTAGGATTTTTAAAAAAGGTGGGCAAATTATGGAACAAGTTAGGAACTTTGTTCATTACACAAAAGAAAAAATAGTTGAAAGCTGGCAAGCTTTTTTAGATGATCTTTATCGAGATCAGAAAAAAACGATTTTCACGCTGATCGGGGGAATTCTTTTCGCACTCGTCTTCGCAGGTTTGATCGTCTTTTCTCAAAATCGTATCAATGCTTCTTTAGTGGATCGGATCGCTTTTGACAAGCTGCCGTCAGAAAAAGTACAGCCATTGCCTTATCTGACTGCAGACAAGACGATTCGTGAAACACGAGCGATCTCGGTGATGTTTAGTAAGCCCAACGGACCTCAACTCGATCAAGTATTTGATCTGATCCAAGCGCAAGAAGATGAACTGAATCGGACATTTTTTTATTATCCAATCGTCTATGATGCGGCTTTTTTCTCCAATGAATACAGCGTTGATCCTGATAAAGTGACGTTTGTTTTTTATGAAGAAGGGGTTGAGAAAAATCGCTTTACCTTTGATTCATTTGGGCAGCCAACGACGGAATTCATCCCAGAATTGAATCGTTTACCGATGTGGACGATTCGTTCTTCTGCCAATGATCGATAAAAAAATCTGACAATTTGACAGAAAATTGTTGACGTTTTTTTATCAATAAGCTAAACTGAATTCAATCAAGAAAAAAAACAAGTTGAGAAGGAGGAACAATCATGAAACTATTTATTCCATTGCAAGTGAAATCATGGCAAAACTGGCGTAGATAGTTGTATTGATGGGACCTCATTCCATAGATACAACTTTTTAGAGAACCTTCTAAAGTGCTGTATCTATGCTGGTAGTTGAATTTATCGCCGCATAGGACAAGCTTCTATGCGGCTTTTGCTTACTTGCAATTGCCGTCACATAGGCAGTTGCTTTTTTTGTTCTCAAAAACCATAAAATGAAAAACACGAAAAACGTAAGCAGAAAAAGGAGAATGAAAAATGAAAAACAAGGGATTAATTGCATCGGTTGCCGTTATTTTATTATTTTTAGGAGCGACATTTGTCTATCAGTTAGGAATGAGAAGTGGGACCAATCAAGCTAGTGAGACTTCGGAACCAGTAGAAAAAGCTGAAAAAACAGTCGGGATCTTACAATTTGTCAGTCATGAAGCACTGGATGCGATCACCGAGGGGATCAAAGAAGGCCTTAAAGAATCAGGCTATACCGAAGGGGACAACTTGACGATCGAATTCCAGAACGGTCAAGCGGATCAAAGCAAATTGGCAACGATGAGTCAGCAGCTGCTAAATAAAGATGCCGACGTTTTGGTTGGGGTAGCAACACCCGCAGCACAAGCGTTGGCGAATGTCACTCAGGATGTACCGATCGTTTTAGGAGCGGTCACTGATCCAGTTGGGGCAAATCTGGTGGCAGATATGGATCAACCCGGCGGCAATATCACTGGTGTTTCCGATAAAGCACCAGTTGCTGCACAAATCAAACTAGCAAAAGATTTGCTGCCAGAGGCAAAAACAGTCGGTATTTTGTATTCTTCGACCGAAGACAATTCGAAATACCAAGTGGCAGAAGCAGAAGCTGCTGCCGAAGAAAATGGCTTGACCAGCAAATCGTATGCCGTTCCTTCAAGTAATGAAATTGCGCAAATGGTGCAAGTGATGGCACGGGAAGTCGATTTTATCTATATTCCGTTAGACAATACGATCGCAAATGCTATGCAGACCGTAGTTCAAGAAGCCAATAAATCAAAAACACCAATCATTACTTCCGTAGACACGATGGTGGAACAAGGCGGTTTGGCAACGGTCGGACAAGATCAATTTACGATAGGCGTGGAAACTGGGAAGATGGTGGCAGCAATTCTTGATGGGACAGCAGAACCTGCTACAACACCGATCTATACATTCAGCGATGGCGAAACGATCATCAATGAAACTCAGGCGCAGTTATTGGGCATCACTATCCCAGAAAACCTCAAAGACGAGGCGAAACTGATTACAACGACGCCAGAAAGCGAAGCAAGTGACGAGTAACAACCAAGAACAGCGACCACCTGCGATCATCGAGAGGGTCTTGAAAGAGAAAACTTGTAAGAATATGGAGGAAGAATGATGATTGTTTCAGCAATAGGGCAAGGACTAGTTTGGGGAATCCTGGGATTAGGGATTTTTATGACCTATCGAATTTTAAATTTCCCGGATATGACGACGGAAGGGTCCTTTCCGTTAGGCGGTGCTGTCTGTGTGACAGCGATCACCCATGGGGTGTCGCCCGTCTTAGCGACTTGTTTAGGAGTATTGGCTGGGATGTGTGCGGGCTGTGTGACAGGACTTCTTTATACAAAAGGCAAAATTCCCGTGATTTTAGCTGGAATCTTGGTGATGTCTTCATTGAACTCGGTCATGCTGTTTGTGATGCGCTCACCCAACCTCTCTTTATTAAACCAACCGAAAATTCAAGATTTTTTTACTAGAATGAATTTACCGAATTATTATGATACGGTGATCATTGGATTGATCATGGTCTTGTTGATCGGGGGCGTCTTGGTTTACTTTTTCCATACGAATTTGGGTCAAGCTTACATCGCTACAGGTGATAATGAGCATATGGCAAAATCGATGGGGATCAATACCGATCGAATGAAAATCATTGGATTGATCGTCTCCAATGGCGTGATCGCACTCTCAGGCGCATTGATTGCGCAAAATGACGGCTATGCTGACATAAGCAAAGGTATCGGTGTGATCGTTATCGGACTGGCGTCAATCATCATTGGTGAAGTGTTGTATGGGGAACTGACCTTGCTGGAACGTTTGATCGCTATTGTGATTGGCAGCATTATTTACCAATTATTGATCCTATTTGTGATCAAAGCTGGATTTGATACGACCTACTTGAAGATCTTCTCTGCAATCGTCTTGACGATCTGCTTGTTGATCCCTCAATTTAAACAAGCCTTGCATCTACGCACTGGTTTTGAAACGGAGGACGAATAATGTTAGCCTTAAAAAAAGCCTTTAAAGTTGTCGGCAACGGACCAAATGAGAAAAAAGTACTCTTGAATAAAATCGATCTTTCTTTAAAGCCAGGAGAATTTGTCACGGTCGTTGGAGGAAACGGCGCCGGCAAAAGCACGTTATTCAACTGCATCTCAGGCACCATGCCCTTGACGAGTGGGCAAGTGATGATCGATGATCAAAATGTGACTACACTTTCGGAAGAAAAACGCGCACGCTTTTTGGCGCGGGTTTTCCAAGATCCGAAAATGGGCACTGCTCCCCGTATGACAGTGGCAGAAAATCTGCTGTTAGCCCAAAAAAGAGGGCAAAAACGGTCACTTGGTCTTCGACAACTCCAAGGACAAAGGGAAATGTTCTTTGCACTTTGTAAAGAAATCGGCAACGGGTTGGAAAATCATTTGGATACGCCAACGGGCAGTTTATCTGGTGGTCAACGACAGGCACTAAGTTTATTGATGGCAACGATCCAAACTCCAAAACTGTTGTTGCTAGATGAACATACGGCTGCGTTAGATCCAAAGACCTCCAAACAGCTGATGCAAATCACTGCAAAACGCGTGGAAGAACAAAACCTGACCTGTCTAATGATCACCCATCGGATGGAAGATGCATTAAAATACGGAGACCGCTTGATCCTGCTCAGAAAAGGGGAGATCGTCAAAGATCTTTCAGCAGAGGAAAAAGCGCAATTAAGCTTACCTGAACTATTATTGTTCTTTGAGGATGACTTATAAACCCTTGATAGAACAGTGTTTTCAAAAAAAACAATCAAATAAATGAAAAAAATAAGAAAAAATCATTGACATCTTTCAAAGTTAAACCTATACTTAGGTCAATCTTACATCAGTTTGGAGCGAACGACTATGCAAAAATTATTGCTAACGAACCCCACACAACTGAATAAATATTACTTTAGCTATTTTAGATAGGTTTGTATTCATGAAGGCATGGGTACAAACGCTAAGTTTGTATCTATGATGGCTAGAGCATTTCGTAATGAATTCGCAGCCACGTAGATCGTAAAATCTATAGTGGCTATTTTTTATATTCACATATCGGCTCTGTCGTTATGTAATGTTTGAAGGTGTTCACTGTAGATTCTTAAATTTACGGTGGACATCTTTTTTTGTTGAAAGGAATGAACCAGATGAAACAAATGATAACCGGACACACACGGTTGGCGGCACTATTTGCCAAACCAGCCAAACACAGCATCTCTCCAGCGATGCACAATCTTTCTTTTGAAGAACAAGGGATCGACGCCGTGTATCTGGCCTTTGATGTTGAGCCGGACGATTTAGCCGCTAGTATCCAAAGCATCCGTCAGTTGGACCTCTTAGGTGTCAATTTATCGATGCCTCATAAAATGGCGGCTGTAGCGCTGATGGATGAATGTTCACCCGCAGCCGAGTTGATCGGCGCAATCAATACGATCGTCAATCAAGAAGGTCGCTTGATTGGGCACAATACAGACGGCATCGGCTTTATGCGAGCTCTTGAGGACATTCAAGTATCCATCATTGGCGACACCATGACGGTGATTGGAGCTGGCGGAGCGGCGACAGCGATCATTAGCCAAGCCGCACTAGACGGCGTCAAAACGATCCATGTCTTTAACCGCAAGGATGAGTTTTATCCAATCATCCAAGAAAAATTAACACAGATTGCACAAAAAACATCTTGTGAAATTACCTTAACCGACTTAGAAGATCAGATGGCTTTAAAAACAGCCATCGATCAAAGCAGCTTATTGGTAAATGCCACGGGCGTGGGAATGAAACCAAATGATACCGTAAGTCCTCTGAAAGATAAAACACTCCTACGGGAATCATTAGCTGTCTATGATGTCATCTATAATCCAAGAGAAACGCAGCTTTTGAAAGATGCGAAAGCAGTCGGCGCCAAAACTGCAAACGGCTTAAGCATGCTACTCTATCAAGGTGCAGCCGCATTTGAACTTTGGACTGGCAAAGCGATGCCTGTTGAAAAAGTCAAAGCACTCATCGAATCCATGTAAAAAATAAAAAACAGAAAAAAACGAAAGTAGGAAGAAAAAATGATCGTAATTATGAAACCAGGCGCTACGCCAGAACAAGTTGAAGTTGTTGTAACAAGAATCAAAAAAGAAGGCTTAGATGTTCAAGTCAACCAAGGAAAAGAACAGGTCGTTATCGGCTTAAAAGGGGATACCCGCCGCATCCAAGATGTTGCTTTTCGCAGCTACGAGGGTGTCGAAGATGCCATTCGGATCTCAAACACCTACAAATTGACCTCTCGTGAGTTCCATCCGCAAGATACGGTTGTGGATGTAGATGGCGTGAAAATCGGTGACGGCAACTTTGTTACGATGGCTGGTCCATGTTCGATTGAAGGCTTAGACCAAATTCGTGAATGTGCCCGAATCGCTAAAGCTGGTGGTGCCCAAATCTTACGTGGTGGTGCCTTCAAACCACGCACGTCGCCATACGCATTCCAAGGGCTGGAAGAAGAAGGGCTAAAATACATTCGTCAAGCAGCGGATGAAACGGGCATGAAAGTCATCACAGAAGTCATGGACGAAGGACATATCGATATGGTTGCGGAATACAGTGACATTTTGCAGATTGGTGCTCGGAACATGCAAAACTTCAAATTGCTAGCTGCCGTTGGGAAAACTGGGAAACCAATTGGCCTTAAACGAGGCATCTCTGGCACGATCGACGAATGGTTGAATGCAGCGGAATACATCGCCGTTCAAGATAAAAGTGAAGTGATTTTCATTGAACGTGGGATCCGAACTTACGAAACAGCAACCCGTAATACCTTTGATTTAAGCGCGGTACCAATCATCAAAAAACTGAGCCACTTCCCAATCATCGTTGATCCTAGTCATGGAACAGGTATCTGGGATCTCGTACCTCCTATGGCTAGAGCGGGTGTTGCTGCTGGCGCCGATGGGATGATCGTTGAGATCCATCCAGATCCAGCCAATGCTTGGTCTGATGGTCCTCAATCACTTAATGAAAAAACGTACATGAACATGATGAAAGAAGTCCATATCATGGAAAAAGCGATGAAAGAAATCAAAGCATTGCAAGACTAAGCGTCAAGACAACCAATAAAAGAGGTGCAAAAATCAATGTTACACATTCATTTAGAAGAACATTCCTATGATATCCTCATCAAACGAGGGGCGTTTCAAAAAGTCGGAACCTGGGTGCAACAGTTGTGGGACAAACAGCGTATTGCCGTCATTACAGACAGCAACGTCGCACCCCTGTATGGCGGACAAATCGTCGATTCCTTGACCGCTGCAGGGTTTGAGGCAACACTGTTAGTCGTACCAGCTGGCGAAAAAAGCAAATCACTAGAGCAAGCAGCTAATTTATATGATGGTCTTGCCCAACTCGGAATGACCAGAAGCGATGGGATCATTGCCCTTGGTGGCGGTGTGATTGGTGATCTTGGAGGATTTGTTGCTTCTACTTATATGCGCGGCATTGATTTCTTGCAGATTCCAACGACGTTATTGGCACAGGTCGATTCAAGTATCGGCGGAAAAACAGCTTTAAATACTGGCAGTGCCAAGAATCTCGTCGGGACATTTGCACAACCAGCCGGTGTGATGATCGATCCAGATTTACTTACAAGTTTGCCCCTCAAACGCGTCCAAGAAGGCATTGCTGAAATCATCAAGTCAGCCGCTATTGCAGATTCTGAGCTTTGGGAAACGTTAGCAGGTTTGAAAGATGAAGTCGATCTTTTGGCACATGCTGAGAAAGTAATCACTGCCTCTTTAAAGGTTAAACAAAAAGTAGTAGAAGAAGATCCTTTTGATCATGGCAGTCGTCTGACACTGAACTTCGGTCATACGATCGGGCATGGCTTAGAAAGAACAGCCGCGTTTGACACCAGTCATGGCGAAGGGGTTGCAATGGGGATGATCATGATCACCCGTCATGCAGAAGCCATCGGATTAACACCAAAAGGTACGACCCAGCTGCTTACAGAAATGGTTGAGAAGTTTCACTTGCCGATCACACCAAGTGAAATAGATAAAGAGCAATTATACCAAGCAATCACTCATGATAAAAAAGCCCGCGGGCAACAATTGAAGATTATTCTATTAGAAGCGATCGGACAGGCGAAAATCGTGACGATCCCGACTGAAAAAATCAAAGACTACCTATTATAAGAAAGGAAGGTAACGGATCATGCGTTATATTACAGCAGGCGAATCACATGGACCAGAGTTGACCGCCATTATCGAAGGGTTACCGGCAGGATTGCCATTAACAGCAGAAGACATTAATTTTGAATTAGCGAGACGACAAACCGGCTATGGCCGTGGGGGACGGATGCTGATTGAAAAAGACCAAGTCCGTATCACTTCGGGTATCCGTCATGGAAAAACACTAGGCTCTCCTGTGACTTTAGTGGTTGAGAACAAAGATTGGAAAAACTGGACCAAGGTCATGGCGATCGAAGAGGTACCAGAAAAAGACCGCAAACTACGACGAGTGGCACGACCAAGACCTGGTCATGCTGACTTAGTCGGCGGCATGAAATACCATCATCAAGATTTACGAAACGTTTTGGAACGCTCATCTGCTCGTGAAACGACCATGCGGGTAGCCATCGGAGCAATCGCGAAGAAAATTTTAAAGGAGCTTGGCATCGATGTGGCGGGTCATGTAACAATGTTAGGCGGCATCAAAGCGGAAATTCCTGAAGGGTTGACCGTCAAAGAAATCGCAGAACGCTCTGAAGCTTCAGAAGTAAGGGTGTTAGATCCGTCAGTCGAAGAAGAAATCAAGCAGCTGATCGATCAAACGAAGAAAAATGGCGATACGATCGGCGGTGTAGTGGAAGTACTTGTTGGCGGCGTTCCTGCTGGTTTAGGCAGTTACGTGCAATGGGACAAAAAACTTGATGCGAAAATCGCCCAAGCCGTGGTCAGCATCAATGCCTTTAAAGGTGCTGAGTTCGGCGTTGGCTTTGAGGCTGGTGTTTTGCCAGGTTCCAAAGTCATGGATGAGATTTTATGGGACGAACAACGAGGCTATACCCGTCGCAGCAACAACCTTGGCGGGTTTGAAGGCGGCATGACGAACGGTGAACCAATCGTGGTTCGTGGTGTTATGAAGCCGATCCCGACCTTGTACAAGCCGTTGCAAAGTGTGGATATCGACAGCAAAGAACCGTATAAAGCAAGCGTCGAACGCTCAGATAGCACCGCTGTACCAGCAGCCAGTGTTGTTTGTGAGAGTGTGGTGGCGACAGTGGTGGCCAATGAACTATTAGAAAAGTTCCCAAGTGATTCATTCGCAGAATTGACTGCATCTGTTCAAGCGTATCGAGAATACTTGTTAACCTACTGATTAAAGAACCAGCAAAAATTCCAGTAGAAATGAGGATTCTTTTCATGAACCAAAATATCTTTGTCGCCGGTCTAGGATTGATCGGCGCTTCCTTAGCAAAATGTATCAAAAAGGCACATCCGCAAGTGCATTTGATGGGCTGGGATTGTCAGGAAACCAATGAGATCGCATTAGCAACAAGTTTAGTAGACGAAGTGCCCCCTTCATTTTCAGAAGGTGCTGTCCGTGCCGACGTGATTTTGTTGGCATTGCCGGTAGAGATCACCAAAAAATATCTTGCCGAACTGGGGGCACTTTCATTAAAGCCTTCGGTGCTGGTAACAGACACCGGCAGTACCAAAGCGGAAATCACCCAATTCGCCGAGTCCTTTTCCTTTGATTTTATTGGGGGCCATCCGATGGCTGGCTCTCATAAATCAGGGATCACAGCAGCCGATGAGAACCTTTTCGAGAATGCTTACTATATCTTCACACCGACGAAAAGTCAGCGGATGGAAGAGCTGCAAGAGCTTTTTCGCGGCACTAGAGCCAAATATGTGGCGCTTGCGCCAAAAGAGCATGATCAAATCACAGGGATGTTGAGCCATTTGCCCCATATTATTGCTTCTGGATTAGTCAATCAGGCAGACGCTTTCAACCAAGCCCACCCCAGAGCGCAACAACTTGCAGCAGGCGGTTTTCGCGATATCACTCGCATCGCTTCTTCAGATCCTCGCATGTGGACCGATATCTTATTGAGTAATCGACAGGAACTACTGCAGCTGATCGATGAGTGGCAAAAACAAATGACGACCATGGCTCACTGGTTGCAGGAAAAAGACGAACGGGCGATCTTTCGGTTCTTTGAATCCGCGAAGGAAACACGGGATCAATTGCCGGTTCATCAAAATGGCGCGATCCCGGCATTCTATGATCTATTCATCGATGTACCGGATCATCCCGGTGTTGTCGCTGAAGTGACGGGGCTATTGAGCGAGCATCAGCTCTCTTTGATCAACTTAAAAATTCTTGAAACTCGAGAAGACATCATTGGTGTTTTACAGATTTCATTCAAAACGCAAAATGATTTGCTGCAAGCAGAGCAGCTGATCCAAAACAAGACGACCTATTCGTGTCGAAAAAAATAGGAGGCTGGGATGAAACTAAAAAAAGCAACACATTTAAAAGGGACGATAGCGGTCCCTGCTGACAAATCGATCTCACATCGCAGTATCATGTTCGGGGCGTTAGCTGAAGGAACAACGACTGTCCGAAATTTCTTACGTGGAGAAGACTGCTATAGCACCCTTCATGCATTTCAATCATTAGGGGTTCCGATCCATGATGACGGTCAGACGATCACGATTGAAGGACAGGGCTTTAATGGTCTTAAGCCTGCTGACGAACCAATCGATATCGGTAATTCTGGCACAACGATTCGTCTAATGATGGGGATTTTGGCTGGACAGCCATTTACAACTACCTTATTCGGTGATGACTCATTGAATAGACGACCAATGAATCGCGTGATGCTGCCATTAAGAGAAATGGGTGCCGATGTGAGAGGGCATGAACAGACGGAGTTCCCACCGATCACCATCAATGGCACGGCTTCATTACATCCCATCAATTATCAGATGCCCGTAGCAAGTGCTCAAGTAAAATCAGCGCTGATTTTTGCGGCACTACAAGCACAAGGTACATCTACGATCATTGAAAAAGAAACAAGCCGCAACCACACCGAAGAAATGATCCGTCAATTCGGTGGTGTCATCACAACACAAGGCAAAACGATCACTGTGACGGGACCTCAAACACTCCAAGGACAAGAAGTAGTTGTTCCCGGTGATATTTCCTCCGCTGCCTTTTTCTTAACAGCCGGCGCGATTATGCCAGAAAGTGAGATCGTTTTAAAAAATGTCGGGATCAACCCCACTCGTACAGGAATTCTTGACGTGCTAGAGGAGATGGGTGCTTCGATTGCTTTTTCTAATCAAGACGATCAGAATCAATCAGCTGACCTTACCGTTCAAAGTTCTACCTTGCAGGCAGTAACCATCGCTGGCGATATTATCCCACGCTTGATCGATGAATTGCCGATCATTGCGTTGTTAGCCACGCAGGCGCATGGCAAAACGGTGATCAAAGATGCGGAAGAACTAAAAGTAAAAGAAACCAACCGAATTGATGCAACTGCCGAAGAGTTGACAAAACTAGGAGCGGACATCACTCCCACCGAGGACGGGTTGATCATCAACGGTCCAACCCCTTTGCATGGCGGACGTGTGTCAAGTCGGGGGGACCATCGCATCGGCATGATGCTGCAAATTGCCGCCTTATTGACAGATGAAGAGGTAGAATTAGAAAAAGCCGAAGCCGTAGCAGTTTCTTATCCTGATTTTTTTGAGGATGTCGCACGTTTGGCTAAAGGAGGAAACAGCGAGTGAAAAAAGTGATATTAATTGGCTTTATGGGTGCTGGAAAAACCACGATTGGTCGTCTTTTGGCTGAAGAAACGAAACAGTCTCATGTGGATTTTGATGACTTGATCGTTGCTGAGATCGGCATGACCATTCAAGACTTTTTCGATCAACACGGTGAGGAAGCCTTTCGCAAAATCGAAACGGATATTTTAGCTAAAACTTTGGCAAAGGAACAAATTATTTCCACTGGTGGGGGCATCGTATTAAAAGAAGAAAACCGTCAGCTTTTAAAAGAGATGCCGCTCGTCGTGTATTTAAAAACAGATCCCGAGGAACTGATCCATCGCTTAAAGGCGGATACTGGCAGCATTCGTCCTTTAGTCGTCTCAAAATCACCAGAAGAAATATTGGCTGTTTACCGTCCTCGGATTCCTCTTTATGAAGAAACTGCTTCATTGATCGTTGAAACGACGAACAAAACACCAGAAGAAATCGTACAGGAAATTTTGATCAAAGCAGGTGCATAAAATGAAGATTGGTTATTTAGGACCGAAAAGTTCCTTTACGCATTTAGCTGCGCAAGAAGCGTATCCAGAAAATGCCTGTATCCCTTATGGATCGATTCCACTTTGTATTCAAGCGCTAGCTAACGGTGTGATCGATCGTGCGGTCGTTCCGAACGAGAACTCATTAGAAGGGTCCGTTCATGCCACTATTGATACACTGTTTCGTCAAAATCAATTGAGCATCGAACAGGAAATTATTTTACCGATCAATCATCAATTGTTAGTTTCTCAGCAAACAGCAAAAGACTACCGTCCCATCACTAAGATAATTTCTCATCCGCAAGCCTTGGCTCAATGTGCCGACTTCATCGAAGCCCGATTTGCTGGAGCTACTGTTGAGGCGGTTGCTTCCACAACGACTGCAGCAGCGTACGTAGCAAAACATCCAGAAGAAGCAGTTGCGGCGATTGCTTCCAAAGAAGCCGCTTTGGCTTATCAGTTAACGATCAAAGAAACCAATATTCAAGATGTTGCCTTTAATCAAACCCGGTTTTGGGTTTTGACGAAGAAAGCAGCAAACACCCAATTACCAGAGCAGACCGTCGAGAAAGCAACGATTTTTGTGACGCTGCCAGCAAATCGCCCGGGAATCTTGCACAAAATCTTAGCAACCTTTGGCTGGCGAGAAATTGATTTAAGCAAAATTGAATCGCGGCCGTCAAAAACCTCCTTAGGGGAATACTTTTTCGTGATCGATCTGGTGATGGACAAACCGTGGCAACTGATTGTAAATGCCTTTGAAGAGATTCAGTTGTTGGGTGGACACGTCCATCTTCTCGGCGTGTATTCGGTAAATGTTGTTGAGGAAGTGACAAAAAATGACTCAAGTCAAAATAAGAATTAGCCAAGATGAAACACTTTTAGCAACGTTTCATAAAGAGATCCAAACACAGCACCATCAATGGTACCCAACGATTTTTAAGTCCTTTGATCAACCAAGATTTGAACAAGCAATCACACAGCAGCTGCAAGAGCCAAGCCACCACTTTTTTATCGCTTGGTTGGCGGAACAGCCTTGTGGCTTTGTGCATCTTCAAGAGGTCCGTTTGCCACAAAATGCGATGATGCATGAACGAAAGTGGCTGGAAATTGCAGCGATCGCTGTTGACCCTCGGTACCAAGGGATGCATATTGGAAAACAATTGTTGGCATTTGCTGAAAACGTTGCGCTGGAAAAAGGCTTCGATGATCTCTCGCTAAACTTTTGGTCGGCAAATCAAGTGAAATCATTTTATGAGCAAGCAGGATTTGTGAGCACACGACAAGGAGCATCAAAGCATCTAAGGTAGAAAAATGAAGAAATTTCCTAGAAAAAGGTTAAAATTTCAAAAAATAGCTTTCTTTCTATAAGGTCTAGGGTATCCTTATAGACAGAGAGCTATTTTTTAGTTGGAGGATCAGAAGCAATGAGCAGGATGGAAAAAAATAAAAAACTGCATGAACGGCTAGAAAAGGAATCCAGTCAGGCAGCCAAAGAAAGTATCTTTGCCCGCCGAGAAGCCAAAAGAAGAAACCAGCGCGTCAGACCGAGTGATTCTACTTCGTCTGCTGATGAGCCAGTAAGAGACATTTTGTATCAAAACACCGAGCATCCTAGGGCAAGCGACCCTCGTGCGGCTCAAAGTTCCCGAGAACAGTCACAAGTAGGAATAAAAAAATCTGAGGGACGAAAAAGCGCAATCCCCCCGCTATCTGCTCAGGGACCTGCGATGCATCAAGGCCAGGAACAAAGCAAACAAAAACCGCAAAAGCTTAAGAAGAGCAAGCAACCCAAACAAAAGAAAAAGCGGAAGCACCCAGTTCTGCGTATTGTGGTTCGGGTACTATTGGTGCTTTTTGCCTATTCATTAATTGCGTTTCTTGTCGGTCAGCAAGTCGCAAGAAGTGACGCTGCTTTTGCTACGACTGATGAAGAGACCTTTAATGGTACGGCCGCTGCTAATGGTGCTCGTAATATATTGCTCATTGGTAGTGATAGTCGTGAAGGAGAAGCTGGACGCGCAGACACTATTATGGTTTTGCAATTAGATGGTCCCAGTAAGCAACCGAAGCTGCTTTCCTTTATGCGGGATACTTTAGTTACGATTCCCGGTTATGGCGAAAACAAGATCAATGCGGCGTATGCCTTTGGTGGTGCTGATTTAGTCAGACAAACATTAGCGGAGAATTTCGGGCTAGAAACCAACTATTATGCAAAAGTTGACTTTCGTTCCTTTGAAAAAGTGATCGACACACTGTTTCCCTCAGGTGTTGCTATCAACGCGGAAAAAGATATGAGTAAAAATCTTGAAGTTGCCATCAAACAAGGGCAACAACAAATGAATGGGCTTGAGCTGTTGCAATACGCACGCTTTCGGATGGACGAAGAAGGTGACTTCGGTCGTGTAAGACGACAGCAACAAGTAATGGATGCGATCTTTAGCGAAATGAAAAATCCTTTAGCTATTTTAAAATTGCCTTATGCAGCAGGAAAAGTCTTAGGCTATGCTTCCACCAACCTGCCAATGTCTTTCCTATTAAAAAATACCTTCTCGATTGCTCGAGGGGCGGGAGGAGTCGACAGCTTGACTGTCCCAGTCGCTGACTCTTGGCAATACGGTTCAAGTGCGAGTGCTGGAAGTGTGTTAGTCGTCAATCTTGAAACCAATCAACAAGCGATCAGGAATTTTCTTAATGAGTAAGCAGAATGAAAAGTTCTGAAAACCATTTGAAAGTAAGTAAATTTATGCTATATTATTAATGACGTTTGAAATTTGTTGAAACGAGGAAAAAGAATGAAATTAGCCGTTGTTACTGACAGTACAGCTTATCTGCCGGAACGGATCAAAAACCATGAAGATTTGTTTATCATACCGATTCCTGTTATTTTAGATGGAAAAGTCTACAATGAGGGTATCGACATTGAAGCTGATGAGTATTACGCTTTGCTGAAAAACAGCAAAGAATTCCCAACCACTTCTCAACCGGTATTAGGAGAAGTGTTAGCCTTATATGAGTCATTGAAAGATCGCGGTTACGACACGATCATTAGTATCCACTTATCAAGCGGGATCTCTGGATTTATCGGAACGCTGTATGGAATCACCGATGAAATCGAAGGTGTTCAAATCATTCCTTACGATTCGAAAATCACAAGTATGCCGATGGGTCACATGGTAGAAACCGCTCTTGATCTATCAAGTCAAGGCAAAACCGTCGAAGAGATCATTTCCCATCTGGACACTATCAGAGACAATACCTATGCCTATCTAATCGTGGACGACTTGAATAACTTGGTTCGCGGCGGTCGCTTAACCAATGGGGCAGCCTTGATTGGCGGATTATTAAAAATCAAACCGATCTTGACCTTTGATCAAGGTAAAATTGTGCTTTACGAGCGCATTCGTTCCAGTAAAAAAGCATTCAATCGCGCAGAAGATATCATTGGTCAACGGGAGCAAGAAATCGCATTGCCCGTTAAATTTTATGTAATCCACGCCAACAATTTAGAAGTAGCGAAAGAAGAAAAAGCGAAGCTACAAGCGAAATACCCAAATGCAGAAATTGAGATTGGTCACTTCGGACCAGTTATCGGCACGCATTTAGGAGAAAAAGCCATTGGAATCGCTATTTCAGCGCAATAATTTTTATTTTTTCTATGTTTATCACGCCATTATCTTTTCAAGACGATGTATGTAAGAACCAGTTAGACGTTTGTCTAGCTGGTTCTTTTTTCTGCTTTTTTGAGATTCGCTTGTAAAAAATCACACAAACTCGTACAATAGGATCAAAATGAAGGACTGACAAAGGAGGAATTGCTATGAAGTGTTCCTTAAGAAGATGGCAAATGAGCGATGCACAAGATTTAGCCCATGCGTTAAATAATCAAACCATCCACGATTATTTACGAGATGGGTTGCCATTCCCCTACACGGTCGCAGATGCACAAGCCTATATTCGATCTGTGGAGGAAGCAGAATTTGCCTTTGCGATCACTGTGGATGACCGAGCAGTCGGCAGTATCCGTGCTGTTCGCAAAGAAAATATCCATTATAGAACGGCTGAGATTGGCTACTCTATTGCACAAGAGTATTGGGGAAAAGGCTTGATGACGCAAGCCGTTCAGCAACTATGTGACTATGTATTTACTACATCAACTATCGTTCGTATTTCTGCTGAATCTTTTGCGAAGAATCATTCCTCTTGTCGTGTGTTGGAAAAGGCAGGTTTTACGTTAGAAGGCGTTTTGCGAAAGCATGCGGAGAAAAACCAGCAGCTGTTCGATATGAAGCTCTATGCGTTGGTTCGTCAAGAGAAAGAGGGGCAAGATGACCACAATCAAAAAGGAGAAACCTATGAATGAACTGCAAAAATTACCAAATGTAGGTCAGGTTTTAGCGGATCACCTGGTGCGTATCGGCATCAATACCCCTGAACAACTACGCACAAAAACGGCCGAAGAGGTTTTTCTAACTATCCGCCACCAATGTGATGCGGGCGCTTGCTTGCATATGCTCTACGGCATTGAAGGGGCGATCCAAGGCATTCCTAAAGCGCAGCTTACATATCAGAGAAAACAAGCGTTGCGCCTTTTTTTCAATCAATTGAGTTAGTGAAGTAATGCGTCATAAAAAAGTACTTTTTAAGAGCGTTTGTTTTTAGATGCTTCTTATCAAGTGCTTTTTCTATAAACATCTGTCCCTAGCTACTAGAAAAGACCTTTTGCTTGTTCCAAACTAGCTTCCTCATTATACTTACTCTATCTAGTAAATTACTAATTTACTAAACAAGGAGTGAGAATAATGAAAATACCAGAAAACTTGAAACATAAGCCCGTCATTAAAGTGGAAGACTATGATACTGTTGACGGAAAAAATGCGTTACATACAGATGCAAAAGGCCTTTCCCTCGGATTAGCACAATGGAATGATCGCGGAAAAGTCGATATCTCAGGCAAGGTTTGGCGCCATACAGGTGAAAAATGGTCTCGTCAGTCAGAAGAACTACCCCTCACTAGAATCTTAGATCTAGCAATCTTAGTGGCGCAATCTAGTTTGTATTTTCAAGAGGCCTATCGCCATGAAAAGTTTTACGATCCTGAAAATCCGTTGATCGAGATCATTGGCCTGCAAGGAAATCGTATGACCGTTGAAGTAGACACCGAAAATCCTAAAATCGATGAAGACATTCTGCTTTTTTATGATTCCTTGCAAAAAGATGGCGAGCTATACGGCGAACGCTTCAAAATCCTAAAGCGGCTTTTAGATGAGCTAGGTTATTAAGAAAAGGAGCAGATTGCCATGACACAAAATCAACCGTCTTTTGTCGTAACGAAAGGATGCGCTTTTAGCAAATTAGAACAAACCATGATTTGGAAAAAACCACAAAGTCATCAGACCAGTGCTGAAGAACTACGAATTGCTTCAGAGATCGCGTTGAATTGGGCGGATCCAGAGATGAAGATCTTCAATGTGTTGCTGGAAGGCGATGCTGGGTCTGGTAAGACCCAGTTGGCAAAGGCACTTTCTGCCGACTTGCAACTGCCCTACACCAAAATCACCTGCTTTGCGGATATGGATAAGTCAGATGTATTTGGTGCTTTATTACCAGTGATCAACACCGACCAAGAAGAGGACAAGGACTTGCTGGATGCGATTTATCAAAGTGATTGTTTTGAAGATGTCTTGGCATTGATCCAGCGGCATTTTTCCTTGACTCGTGAGCGGGCACGGGCGAAATTTGCGGAACTGATCGAACGGATTGAAACCAGTGATCAGCAACCGACGATTCAATACAAATTTTATCCCTCCGAAATCGTACGGGCGCTGGAAAAAGGCTATTTGCTTGAGATTCAAGAACCAACGGTCATTCGTGATGCTTCGGTACTAGTGGCACTAAACTCGGCCCTTGAACAAAACGGAATGCTAAATATCCCGACCGGTTTTGTTCGACGACACCCTGACTGTGTGGTGATCATCACAACGAATCGGAATTACCAAGGCAACCGCCCCTTGAACGAATCCTTGCGAGATCGGATGCAGCACGCTGAAAAAATGGATTTACCTGAGCTAGCAGTCATGGTGCAGCGAGGCATTGCCAAAACCAGTTATCCGGACAAAACGACTGCAGAGAAAATGGCTGAAATCATCCGCTTACTAGACGTGACCGCCAAAGCCAACGCCATCAAAGGGGTGGCGGGCATGCGTTCCTATTTTTATTGGTTAAATGCTGTCAAACAAGGACAAGATCCCTTTACAGCAATTGATAGCAAAGTGCTCTACAAAATCACTACCGATCCAAATGAGCTTTCTCTGTTACAACAGGCGCTAGAAGCTTCAGGGTTATTGGCGCAATTGCGGCTTTTGTTTTCTGGACAACCGCTAAATGCCTTTAAAGAACAAATCAAAGGACGCAGAGTCAACAGCGAAGAGGCTGACCAACGCAATGTAGTGGAAGAAGGCACGCCCATCCTAAAAAATGAGCAAGTCCTTGAGACCGCCAATCAAGAAACTGAGGCGGAAACGATGGAAACCAGTGATTCTGACAAACAAGAAGCGAAAAGCGCAGCAACTGAGGCGACGTTTTCAGAAGAACTAGAACGCAATAGTCATGATGGCCAAGCAAAAGCTGGGAGTGAGACACAAGAGGCAGCTCCTGCTTCTCATTCTTTGTCGATCGAAGCGTATGAAGCCCAGGAGAAAGAAAAGAAAACCACGGCATCAAAGGCAGCACGACAAGCATTGAAAGAATCGATCCATGCCAAAGAAGGGCTGATCGTTCATCGACCACCCGTCGATTTAGAAAAAGCGACTGAAGCCCAACAGCGTTTGCAGCCGTTGCAGCCGATCGTAGAGTCATTGATCAAGCAAACCCAAGAAGTATTGGAAAACGAACAAGCTTCGGCATACAGTAAAGGTAAGTACAGTGGTACACGCTTTGATGCCAGCAAGGTTGCGTATCAGGATTTTCGGACCTTTGACAAGAAGAATCCACCTCACGAACAGCCTTCCTTAGCTCTTGCTTTGCGCATCGATGAATCAGGTTCGATGATTCGAGAAGATCGGATATTGTATGCCCAACAGGCGGTCTTAGCGGTGAATGCTTTTGCCGAACGTTTATCTTTGCCATTGATGATCTATGGCGACACAGCGGACGTGACCGCTCGTGAAAAAACCTCGCTTTTTGCATACAAAGAATTTAATGAAGGCTTTGAATTTGTGCCAGAGAAACTCATGACAATGAAGCCTCGGCAAAATAACCGTGATGGAGCTGTCTTGCGTGTGCTAGCTGAAAAGCTCGCTCATCAGCCGGCAACCACTAAATTACTCTTGAATATCAGTGATGGCCAGCCAAAAGCTCTTCCTGATTATACAGGGGTAAAAGCCAAAGAAGATATTCAGCAGGTGATCGCTGACTATGAACGACAAGGGGTGCTGTTTCTTGCAGCTGCTATTGGGCAAGACAAAGAGGTGATCAAAGCGATTTATGGGGAAGAACGCTTTATTGATCTTTCCAATTTAACAGAATTTCCGCAGCGTTTGTTGCAGCTACTAACAAGGTATTTGTAAACGTCGATAGCTAAAGGGAAAAGAGTGTGGACTGCATGCCGCACTCTTTTTTTGATCATAATTATATTATGTAAACAAGATGATATTTGTCTAAATTTGGATAGTTCTGTAAAATAGACGCCAAAAGGAGAGATATCATGAACAAATGGCGGTACTTCTACTATCCTTGTCAATTCGGCTGGCACGCAGCACTTCGTAGGCGCAGTTTGCTGATGAGTGGTGTGTTGGCGATTCTTCTACTGATCATCGCCATCTTTGCAGAGCATTGGCTAGTGTTTTTTCATCAATGGCTACAATATGAAACAAATAGCAGTGAGAATCAGATGGATCTCACGTATGTCAGTTGGCTTTTCTTTTTGCAGTTGCTACGCTTCGTACTAGGCGTTCTAACTATAGGCTTGATCGCCGCCTTTTTATGGCACTGCAATCACATGTATCGTTTTCATTTGATGGGGGAGGAGCAGCAATCTCTGAGTATTCGGTTGTTGTTAGGACAGTCTCCGTTGTTGGTCACCTTTGAAGAGCTTTTCTTTGTAGGCATTCAAAGCACTGTTATTAGTTTGATAGGGCTTGTCAGCGGTTTGTGGCTTAGTCAAAAAGCACTGCAGGATTTCTTCCATTTCTTTCATCTTCCCACAGGCTTTACTTTTGAATTTCCCTTTAAAGGTCTATTAATCGCTCAACTTGGTGTGCTCTTGTTGCTTTTTTTGTTACGATTCCGCGGTACAAAGAGGATGGTTGAAGAGATTCTTGTTAACGGATGCCCGAATGGGTGAGGGAATGATAGGCTGCTTTTATTTCCCTCTTCCAAAATGCGAACATATGTTTTATAACAGGTGAAACAAGACAAAGGTCGTGAATTTGTGAAGACATCCTTAACTTTAGAAATGGAAGAGGCACTTTATTATTATTGTCGGGAAAACAGTGATATTGTGGTAGAAGAGGTCGTCATGCCAGATGATCACGGCATCGTGGATACTTTGAGTTGTCGCTTGACGACTGAAAATACCTTTGAATGGCGTTGCTACGAACTCAAAGTTAGTTTGGCAGATTTTCGCTCAAAAGCAAAACTATCCTTTATTGGGAATTATAATTATTTTGTCTTACCCAAGGCATTGTATGAGAAAGTCAAAGATCAGATTGGACCTACAATTGGTGTTCTGGTCTATCATGCATTTCTTGAAAAAGAAACGGGCAGCAAAGGGTATTTCAGTGTCGAAAAGAAGCCCCAACGGCAAGAGCTGCAGGTTCCAGAAAATGCCTTATTGTTTCGGTTGATTTCGGCACAAGCGCGAGAAGTCGGCAAAGCAAAACAGACTGCTCGAGGATTGCGGGTATTTTCAACAGAACGTTTGTACCAAGAACTGAAGAAACGTCAGCCTGAGTATGACTTGTTCGGTGGTGGAGTCAATTACTATGATCGATTTATTGAAGATACTCAGCTGCAAGCGATCGAAGCCTTGAAAGAAGAATTGGCCGCTACGAGATCAGCCTATGAAGCGCTGGAAAAACGTTTTTTATCAGGCGAGTAAGAAGGAGAGAAGAAGATGTACTTCCCGTATATTCGTGGAAAACAATTTGATTTATTGGCGTTGAAAGCACTGTTGGAACAAGATTGTTTGTCAGACGCGATCCAGCCGATCATTGAACCAGTCAAGCAATCAAAAACGTTTTGGACGACCATTGACCTGTTTCAAAGGAAGCAGCATCCTTTTTATCTGGTTCGCAATCCACAGGCGGGGGCTTTTCTGACGGCAGAGGGGTTAGCAGAGTTGCAAAATGTTGCTGCCCCTAAAGCAATGATCGTAGATCGTCCCATTGAAACAGTGGAAGAAAAGCCTGATCTTTGGATCATCCATCAAGCGGACCAAGCACTCGCTAGTGATTGGCGGGAAAATACACTGCCGGTGCTGGTTAGCAAAGAGTTTCGTTTGTTAAATAAAATCAACGGCCCGAAACTACTGATGGAAGATCCGTTTACCCGTTTACCTAAAAATAGTTTTTATACAGAATGTCCGGAGGAAGGATTTTCAAAAACCCATCATCTTTATCATAAATTGGGCTATGCGGGATTTAGTGATTTTTCTGTCGATAGCAAAATTTATTATGAGCACAGTTATCCCTCAAAACGGTTGGTTTTGCATTGGATCTATCCGACAGCAGAGCAAGACTTGCGAATCGTTCACTTATTTTCTGAGGAAGAATTACCAAGTCAGAAAGAAAAGTTTTTTGAAGTCATGGAAGCTTTGTTGCAGCATGAGGAAGAGTATCCTACACAAACAGCTGGGCTGCAGCTATTAGTTGCTGCTTATCAGCAAGGGGCGTTTCCTGGTATGGGCGTTATTCGGAAAGCCGCCGTTATGAATCACTTGGAACTCGTCAGTCGTCTTATTTAGTCGCTATACGCATACGATTGTAGGCTCTAACAAAATACTGCCATTTATTGTACAAAACACCTTGATTGCACCCATTGTTTTCAGGATAGTGATAAAATCAGGGAAAAGGAGTTGGCGCTCGTGGGAACAAAAGATAGAGAATATTATCGAAATGAAGGAAAAGAATTTGAAAAAAACAAGAAAAACCTGCTTATTCGACGTTTAAATCAACTAATCGTTGTCTTGGTCATTTTGATCATTGTCTTTTCGGCGATCCTGTATTACATAGTTTGAAACTTTCCGTAGCTGTCATTGCTTTATTGGCAGCAACAAAACGAAACTTGTACTTAGATGACTGTGCACCCTTGATTAGGACTCGCTATGGGAATCTGATCCGTTTAGGTGAAAACTGAACGCAACGAAACGTTTCTTGTTTATCGTTGCTGGTTTGCCTGTGATCAAGATTCCCATTAGGCTATTAGTTAGCACAAATTTGCTGGGTTAAGTGCGAATCATTACTGATAAGATCGTGAACAACGATACTTGACTGATTCATTGAGTTTGGCCAGCAGCTGCAAACCAAAGCTTGAATTCAAAGATTCAAGAATCAACAAGATCAAATACAGACAAAGGTTCAGAGATAATTTGTCAGTTGCATGTTGTTTCACTCGTAGAACCAACAAAAATCTAAAACTATCGCTCAAATGACCATTTTTTTGATTATGCTGCCAATTAGGTGAATTTGAAGGAAATAATCCTAAATAAGAGGGAGGAGAGCCGTAAAATTATCCGCTAAATACGGTGTTCGAAAAATTTTATATTTTAGTTTACATAATATATATTATACAAAGTTGTTTAGAATAAAATGCAGCTCATTTTTGTTTATTAAAGGATGCATTTTTGCTCATTTTGCCCTCCCTTCCTATGATATAATGAAGAAACAGGAGGGTTTTTAAATGAGTAACCATGAAAATGAAAGTTTAAAATTATTTATTGTGGGAATTTTAATGACCATTGGCTATTTTGTTTTTGATTGGCACTTTGCTCCCATATTGTATGTTGGACTCGTAATCAGCGTTTTAGGTTTATTTTCTGCAATTTATCCAATAGTTAGCGAACGCAAACGTTTTGCTTCAGCGCAGTTAGATACTATCGATAAAATGTCTGGAAAGGAATTTGAGCAATACACTGCATTTTTGTTAAGAAAACTTGAATTTAACGGGATTAGCATGACCAAAGCGTTTGGTGATCAAGGAATTGACGTAATCGCCTCTAAAAATGGGTGCAAGCATGGTATTCAGTGCAAACGTTGGAAAAATAAAGTTGGCAACAAAGCAGTTCAAGAAGTTTACGCAGGGATTGGTTATTATTCGTTAGATAAAGCGATTGTACTGACAAATAGTTATTTTACTGAATCCGCAAAACAATTAGCAGCGAAATTGGATGTTGAGCTTTGGGACCGTTCTAAATTGATCAAAATGATTGAAACTGTGCACACGAACGATAAGAACTAATTTTCTATAGGAATATTTAAAACCTACATACACCCATTTAGTCCGAACAGTCAAAATCAAAGGCGATAAGAACATAAAATAAGTTTAGGGATACATAGATCTGCTTTACTATAAGATAACAATTATTAAGGAGAATAAAAATGAAAAAGAAGAAGCAATTAAAGCTAGTCTTTTTACCAAAAATCTGGGCGTCACTCCTCTACTTGCTTTTCGTGTTCACAGCCCTCTTCCTCTACTTATCAAAGTACTTGGACATTTCTTTCTTTACTTTGATGTATCCTGACTTTTATCTTCATATCTCCAATTTTTCGATTAGTTTGATTATTGGCTTACTGGGGTACTTTTGGCTTCTCGTAGGTGCGCCATTTAAAGCCGTCACACTATTGACCCTGCTCTTATTCATTGCCAATCTATTGAGCGAGACTATCTTTGGCTTCATGAACACCCCTGATCGAATCGATTTACTTTTTGGGATTGCAGGAACGCTCGTCGCATATTTTACTTTGGCAATGATCAAAAGACACGGTTTAGTCAAGAATCAATCGGTTTGATTTCAACAGTCGTGACTTCTCCTTATATGATCCTTTTGCTACTTAGGTTCAACCCATTTTTTGGGAAAAGAAACATCTTGCTGCAGTGATTTAGCCGAAAAAAGCACTCAATAAAGGGAGTGCTTTTTTTCGTTTCCATTGGCGATACTTTCGTATGGCTAGTCACTTGGTAGCCAATACAATGGACTTAGCTGTAGATTTTCCCAATACGGGTTGTGAAACCCTATCAAATAGTGCATAGCTAAATACCCAAAAATCATAAAGCCAAATGACAAAGTCACGATCCGTCCCCACCGTGGTATTTCTTTGATAAATAGACCTAGCATACCTATCAATAAGGGGAACGAATAATTAAACAGTAAATCACTTCTAATATTTTGGTTCCGAGGGTCCTTCATTATTTTGTCATTTAAGCCCCAACTTATGCCGACGATCACAAACATAAGCGCCAGAATAGTCAATCGTTTGCGATCAAAAAGCCACTGTTCTTTATCTTTCCTACTTGCAAAGTAGATCGTAAGCAGGACCACGATTAATCCAGACATACTATTCTCCTTTTTCGCCAGCTATTTTCTAAAACGTTCATGATTCCTTCAGGATAAATTATAACATATATAGTATAAAAAAACGATACCCGCCACTATCCCCTTGTTTGATGCACTTTTTAGATGTTACATAGAAGAATCAGAAATTTAAAAATCTGTTCGCTTTACAAAAGAGAACATATGTTTGTATTATATAGATAAGAGGTGATTGCTATGGGTATGCTGCAACCATATGAAGATCGGAAAAAGCTAAAGTGGCAAGGATTCTTTTTATCTGAGCATACAACTGAAATTGAAGAAGAGCCGACACGCACGTTTGATTGTCCGCCTAAGCCGTCACTCACAACGGAAGAAATCAATCAATGCTTATTCGAAGCGATGAAAAAGAACGTAACTGTGGCGATCCAACGAGAAGAAGTCAATGAAGAAGGCGGCTATCCCCCAGATATTGTCGGAAAAATCAGCGGATACGACACATTGGGCATTTATTTGACGAGAGAAACCACAGAAAAAATCCATTATGATGAGATTCGTCACGTTGCTTTCTACGAAGAAAGAAAATGGTTTGATCTCAGCGAATAATACAACTGTTTACACTACTTAAACTAAAGGAGGAAGAAATGATGGAAACACAAAAAGGATCTGTCTCAAAAATAAGAATCGTCTCCTTTGCCCCCTCCCCTTTGGTCCGCTTTACACTAGGTACCACCAACTGTTTGATTGCGAAACACAGTTTGAATTTTTTAGGGGATGTTGATGACGGCATGTTTCTAACCGTGGGCGGCTATTGGAATAAGCGCCGTCAATTCGTGGTGCAAAAGTATACGGTGTACGGCAAAACGAAAATCATGTTGGATATCGATGCCTATCGGCAAAAAACAGTAAAGGCGGGTTCATTATGAGAGCAAGAGACCTCTTGACAGCACTAACAACGTCGTCGAGTGCAGCAGATTACCAAGGAATTTATTTAACTTACAAAGAAAACCTGATTCCTTTTACGACGATCGCACAAGATAGTCATAACCAATTGATTTTATTTTTCGAACCCAAAAAGCCGGCTCTGACGTTGAAAGAATTATATACACAGCTAATGCTACATAAGAATTTGGACTTGCTCTATTGGGATGGCGAGTCACGACAAAAAGTATTGGGGTTTCGTGAACAGGAAGAAAAAATCATTCTTTAGTCCCCTCGCCTATTTTGGCACACAACAAACGTTGAAAATCTCGGCAAAAAGAAAAAAATAAAGTATACTTTGTGTAAAGACTAAAGGAGTTTATCATGAAAAATCAAAAAATCACCCAAATGAGTTTTGCGAAAGTCTATCCTCTGTATATTGCCAAAGCAGAACGGAAAAATCGGACAAAAGAAGAAGTAGATCAGATTATTACCTGGCTAACTGGGTATGACCAAGCAACACTCCACCAGATGGCTGATGATGTTTCTTTTGAACGCTTTTTTAAGCAAGCCCCTCAGCTCAATCCTGCACGAAAACAGATCACTGGTGTGATTTGCGGGATTCGGGTAGAAGAGATCGAAGAGCCAATAGTTCAAGAAATTCGTTACCTAGATAAACTGATCGATGAACTGGCGAAAGGAAAAGCCATGACGAAAATTCTGCGCTCTGCTGATTGAGGCGATTTTTTCGAGTTGCTATTTAAGAATCAACGCTTTATACTAGAAATACCTTGGCAGGGGCAAATCATTGCTCAAAACACAGTGGGACAACACCCCACTGTGTTTTTTTATCCTGCTTTTCTTGACGACAGCTTGTAACCAGGCAGGCGATCTTAGTTTAGTTCAACCACTTAGCATGTAGTGCCCTTTGAAATTGGCCCCTTTTCATGAAAACACAAGAACATTGGCTGCGGCTCTCCTCTTCTTTACTCAACAAGGCGCTCTTGACACGTACAAAAAAGCACTCCTCTTATACAAAGGAGTGCTAACTATTACTTTTTCATTTCTTTGATCTGTTCTTTTCGTTTCAAATACGCCAGCTCTTTTTCCATTTTGCGATAGCGAGCGAAGGCTGCTTCTGAAAGCTCACCGGCAGCAATAGCTGCTTTTACCGCACATTTCGGTTCTGTTTCATGCTGACAGTCTCTGAAGAAACAACCTTCAGCATATTGACTGATCGCTTCAAAGGATTGCTCGATCGAAGCTGACCGAACGGTACTAATGCCAACTTCCCGCATGCCAGGAGTATCGATGATCATTGCGCCAGAGGGCAGTGTGAACAACTGGCGACTCGTCGTCGTGTGTCGTCCTCGACTATCCTCTCGTATGTCATTGGTTTTTTGAACGGCTTGTTCCATGAGCTGATTTAATAAGCTGGACTTCCCGACGCCTGACGAACCGATAAATGCACTGATTTTTCCGTCTGAAAAGTAGGCTTCTGTCAGCAATTCGTTCGGTTCATAAATAGAAGTAGCGAATGCTTTCACACCAAAAGCATCGTTTAATGCTTGCAGCAGCTCTGCTTTTTCATCAGCTGTGACTTGATCGGCTTTGGTCAAGAGAATCACTGGGTTAGCGCCACTGTCCCAAGCGATCGTGACAAAGCGCTCTAACCGAGCGAAATTAAATTCTTCATTGGCGCTAGTTGCAATAAAAACCGTGTCGATGTTCGCAGCGATCCCTTGTTCATCCGTCCGATTTCCGGCTACTTTTCGTTGTAAAAAACTCTTTCGTGGGAGCAAAGCATCAATCAAGAAATGATCTTGATCATACACCTGCCCTTGGACAAAATCACCAACAATAGGATAATCCTTTGGCGCTCGTGCCTGTTGACGAAATTTTCCTGAAACGGTTGCTAAACATTCTTCTCCTGTGGTCAGGCGGACTTTTGCGATATCCTTAGCCTGAAAGACCACGATTCCTTGTTTTTCCATGATTTCCCTCCAGTTAATTAGGAGGCCGCACTTAAAAAGAGAAACCTCCGAGTTGATGTTGCTTCATTTGATTTGTCATAGGACATTTCCCCTTTCTATGTTGTGCTCATCATGTGATGTCGCTTTATTATACCACTGGAACGGACAGTATGCTAAAGCAAATGACCCAAAAGAACATTTACTGAAACGAAGTAGATAAACAAGCCAGCAATATCTTTGATCGAGGTGATGATCGGTGCCGAACCGGCTGCTTGGTCGATGTTTAGTTTAATAAGTACAAACGGGACTAAAAAGCCAAGTGCTGCGGCTAAGGTCATAGCAAAAACTAAGGAAATCCCAACAGCGACCCCTAACATCGGGATCCCTTGCCAAAGTGAAGCAGCGGTTCCAGAGATGATCCCGACGATCAAGCCTAGACTCAAACCGATCCAAACTTCTTTAAAGAAATGTCTGGTGAAGGTCGAAAGATCAATATGCCCTAACGACATCCCCCGAACAAATACAGTAGAGGATTGTGTACCAACGTTTCCACCCATATCCATGATCAAAGGAATAAAAATCGCAACGGCTGCCACCGACTCTAACGTTTGTTCAAATTCATCAATGACGACCCCAGCTAAAAGTCCAGCCACTAAAGTGATCACTAAGAATGGCAAGCGGACTTTCCAGATTTGCCACAGGCTGCCATTGATCAAAACATTACTACGGTCTGCTTCGTTGGAGGCGACATCGACCAAACCAGCGGCATTAAACATGTCTTCCGTTGTTTCCAACTCGATGACATCGATCGCGTCATCGACGGTAATGATCCCAACGATTCTTGATTCCTTGTCTACGACTGGCAGCGCAATGATATCTAGTTCATTTAGCAGACGGGCTGCTTCTTCTTGGTCGGTGTCAGTGGTCACATAAATAACTTTTTGGGACATGATTTCACTGATGCGTTGATCCCCTTGTGCCATTAAGAGATCTTTCAGCGACAAAACACCTTCTAACGTTTTCGTTTGATCAGTAACATAAAGCGTATAGATTGTTTCTTTTTCTTTGGCTTGCATTCGCACTTTTTCCAATGCTTGATTGACTGTCATATCTTTTTTCAATGTAATGAATTCCGGTGTCATCAAGCGACCCGCAGTTTCGGCTTCATACCCTAGTAAGAGGTTTGTTGCAGCTCGTTCATCAGGCGCCAACGATTGTAAAAGTTTTTGTGTTACGGTCGCTGGCAACTCATCTAAAAGCCGTACACGAACATCAGGCGCCATCTCATTCACAAATTCGGTTGCTCGTTCATCGGTGAAAGAGCGTAATAAGTGTTGTTGGGTAGCTGGTGTCAAATCTTCAAACAGGATAAGGGCTTTGTCTTTCGGTAACAGTCGGAAAACGATCACTTTCTCATCAGCGGATAAATTGCTGAATAATTGTAATAGCGGCAGCTCTTCCATTCCTGATACGAGTTCTTTTAACTTTTCAGAGTCTTTCTTATTTAAATAATGTAAGATGGTTTCTTGCTGGTTCATGGGATACACTCCTTCTCCTATAATTTTGGTCAAAGAAAGAAAGGCAATCGTTCAGAAAATTGTCCAGTTTTCTTTCGTTTGAACGTTGTCTGCTAGACAGCTGAAAGTTTGTTCCGCAGCTGGAGATGACTGTTATTAAAACAAGCATCAAAGGGATAGAGCAGCAACTTTATTCATTATATCACATAGTTTTTTTAAAATATGAAAAATATTACTCGCAGACGAAAAAATTCTTTTAAAGGGCGTCGCTTGTAAAGAAAATTGACTGAAGTTTGTCAAGAACAAAAGGCAAAAGAAGCTAGCAGACGCTGTAAAACATCCCCCGCAAATGGTATGATAAACTAGTTGTGATTTTTTTACTCACCGTTTATTCTAAACCTATATCAATGAAAAGAGAGGCAATAAAGAGATGGCAAAGAAAAAAACATTGATTGGATCGGTCACTGCGCTTCTCGCACTCGCAGCAGTTGGCTTTGGTTTCCTACAAAACAATGACCTATTTCCAAAGCAGGAAACGCAACAATCAGAGGTAAGCACCCCTTCTGCTAAAGATATTCGCGCAGACGAATTGGCACAGCTAACCTACCAAGGCACCCAAACAATTGAAGTCAATCAAAACATCCCTGAGTTTTCAGAAGACGACCTTTCACTTGAAAATGGTGCCTGGGAAGCATACGGCGACCTTGACCACCTCAATCGAGCGACTTCGGCTGAAGCAATGTTGAATCAATCCTTAATGCCTACGGAAAAACGTGGCGATATCTCCAGTGTGAAACCGACAGGCTGGCGTAATAAACAGCTCCCCAATGGGAAATATTTATATAATCGGACGCATTTGATTGGGTTTGCTTTAGCTGGCGAAAATGCAAACTGGAAGAATTTGATCACGGGAACTAGTCAATTGAACAATCCAGAGATGTTGCGCTTAGAAATGGATATCAACTACTATCTCAAGCAAGACAAAAACCTTTATGTTCGATATTCTGTCACTCCAATCTATCGTGATGACGAGCTGGTTGCCCGTGGGGTACAGATGCAAGCCCAATCTATTGGCGACGATACGATCCAATTCAACTATTATATCTTCAACATCCAAGATGGTGTCACGATCAACTATGCGGATGGCAGCAGCGAGATTTCAAACGAAGATATGACGCAACAGGAGAATGCTACAAGTAGTGAGAACAACACGACAACAGCCACTTCTCAAAACAGTGAAACAGAGGAGAAACAGAAAGAATATGTCGATCAACAAGGAAATGGTTTGATCAAAGGATCAAGAAGCGGCATCTATCATTTGCCAGGATCTAAATACTATGATGATACGACGAATCCGAAAGAATGGTTCAAAACGATCGCTGAAGCGGAAGCTGCTGGCTACCGTGCACCAAAATAAAAAAGCCTCTAGGCTTTTTTATTTTGGTGTTAAGCTATTCTTCATTGCCATGCGTTCGTTTTTCGTCTGCTAAAAGTGCTTGTCGCAACGCTTTGACATAGGCCTTCCCTTCGTCTGTAAAATGAACCGAACGTGACTTAAAGCGATAAGCTCGGTAAATTAGGCCTCTTTTTTCGAGACGCAGCAAATGACGATAAACCAAAGAGGTCGTTTTTATTTCTTCATTGGCACAGATTTCTCGTATGGTAGGTGCGCAACCTTGAGCTTGCATATATTCATCAATGAAAAGTAAGATTCGATCTTTTCTAGGCATAAGTCCTCCTTTCCGCAAAACAGTCTTCACTGCTGCAAATTCGTAAAAACCGATAAACTGCTGCCTGGTCTGCTTTTTGTCCGATCAATACACTGAAAATCTATTGATCTGTCTCTTTTCCCCTTCTTCCAACGAGTAAAAGTTCTTTTTATACGCTGAAATTTTCCCCTTAACGAGAAAAGCATCGGCTAGCAGCGCTCTTTGGTATTGATTTTATCAAATTTAGCAGCAAAAAATAGTAAATTTCAAAATTATTTTCCTTTTTATTGACCTAAAAATAAATAGAGCTATTATTTTTTCTTAGAATTTGTTATTCTAAATTTAAGTAAAGGAGGATTTTATGTTAGGGATCGGTTTATTTTTTGTAGGAATTACTTTGATAATCAACGGCTGGGGCAGCTTACTTCACATTGACTACCGCTCACTTGCTTTGATCAATCTTTTTACAGGTTCGTTATCTTTTATTATCAATCTAATCTATATGCTTCAAGGCGCTTATTATGAAGCAGGCACTGGCTTTCTCTTTGCCTTCACGTATTTGTTGGTAGGGATCATTTACCTTTTTGATTTAGATTTACGTATTTATGGGATTTTTGCACTATTCGTAGCCATCAATACCTTACCTTTTGCTTGGGTCTCTTGGCAATGGGAGCAAGATCCCCTCTTTGCATTGATTTGGTTAACATGGGGAGCGTTATGGTTTTGCGGCTTTTTGGATACGATCGTGAAGGTAAACTTTGGTCGTAAGATTCATTATTTTGCGATCGCTTGTGGTATCTTCACTACGTGGGTCCCAGGCTTGCTGATGCTAGTAGATCTCTATTAAAAAAAGAGTGATTATCTCAATGATAATCACTCTTTTTTAATAGGAAAATTGTTTTTTTCTAAAAAGTGTTCAATCTCCTGCATCGCTTTCTGAGGACCATTTGGCAGGCGCAAAAAGAATCGTTGGCATGAAATCCTCCTTATGTATCGAGTCCATCCACTCGTTTCTTTCAAGTATACTAAAAGTAGGCACATGTAGGAGAAGTTTTTTTGCAGATCTTCTCGTTCATCTTTTTACATTATTTAATTAAAAATTTGCTATAATAAAGAAAACCTTTCAAGGAGTAAACCAATGCGAAAAAAAATATCTTCCTTGCGGCTTAGTACATTATCAAGCGGGCTCATTCTCTTTGCTTTCTTTTTCTTGATTCAACAATTTTGGGAAATGGTTGTTTCTGACTTTGCATTTTTGCCTTCGCTGGCATTCATCCAAATTCTCTTGATGATCCTTTCAACCTTTCTCATTAGCAAGTTTGTTAAAAAACGCTCGTGGCGGCAAGTGCTTTTTGGCAGCTACCTATTCATCATCGGCTCGCTATTTTCTTTCTGGCTAGCAAATAATCCATTGGAGCTGCAAGCAGTCATTCTTTATATGATAGGCGCTTTTTTTGGCGGCATTCTTTGGGAATATTTGGCCCAGCGCTTGGCAACAGATCTTCTGGCCAAAGAACATGAACCTCGTTAACAGAGGTTTTTTTCTTTTTCTGATAGAAAAGGCAAACATTCTTCGTATATAGTGTGAAGGGGTGAAAAAGGTGCAGGATGAAGAAATCATTGAACGAATCAAAAAGAAAGACTATGCCGGCTTAGAAGAACTGTTAGCTGTTTATGGTGATAGCATGCTGAGGACGATTCATAGTGTCCTCTCCCAACCGCATGAAGTGAGCGAGCGCCAAGATGTAGCGAACGAAGTTTTTTACGAGGTTTGGCAAAAGATTGCTGCGTACCAACCAGAAAGAAGCCGCTTGATTACTTGGCTGCTTTTGATCAGTCGTAGTCGTGCGATTGACCACAAGCGGAAGTTGAACAAGCGCTCACTGGAAGAAAAACCTGTTGATGAGCAGGAACTAGCTATTGAAGAATCACCTTTGACAAAGGAAAACTTTTTGGGTTTTATTGAAGACCTTGAAGCCCTCGATCAAAGGATCTTTCTGCTCTACTATTTTTACCAAGAGTCACCCGAAACCATCGCAGAGCAGACGGACTTAAATGTCTCAGCGATCTACAATCGTCTTTCCCGTGGCCGCAAACGCTTAAAAGAAAGGATGACTATCGATGGATTTTAAACAGTTAGTCTTAAATGAAAACAATTCACTGACAAAAATATCTGAACAAGAAAAAGCAGCAACATTCGAGCTGTCCAAACAATATGTTTTCTTGCAAGATCTATTAGAGGAGCTTCGGACGCTTTTAGCAAAAGACGAAACGATTCTTGGCTATCTGCCTTTGACGCCAGATGGAAACCTCGCCTTCGCCAATCAAGGGCTTGGCGCCTATGCCTATGCAACAACCGAGAAAGCAAAAGCATACCGGGACATCTTTCATGATACCCGCGGCAATCGTTTGTTAGTTTTCACAGAAACCCGCATGCTTTTTCTGGTCATCATCGACTATTTAGAAAGTAACACCTATTTCAGTTACCCCTATGAGACCATCAAGGCGTTCACGATCAAGCCAAGAAAGCTGATGAAGCACGAATCACCAGAGGATAAAGAACAATTCCATTGGGGCTATTTCGACTTTCAGGCAGGGACGCACATTTTCTCAGAAGTACTGACGAAAAAAGACTACGAATTATTTACGTCCTATCATGAATCGATCCCTGCACTCAAGAAAATTCCGATTCAAAACAAAGTTTACCGAGCAGCGAAATATCAGTATTTCCTGAGTAATTGGCATTTCAGTTTTCGCTTGATGACCGCTTTCAACCTGCTTTTCCTGCTGCTGTTTGTATTAATGATTCTCGGATTTTTCTTACACATTGGCCCACTGAAAGGATTTTATTATAAGGATCTGTTGGACATAGGTATGGTCATTTCCCTTTTTTATAATAAGAACATTTTGCCATAAAAAAGGACGGCTGCTCCTTCCTCAGCATTTCTTTGGTATCAATTGAATAAAGCACCAGATTTTCTACAAAAGAGTACCCCTTGCAGGATTCAAGTCAAAATGAATGCTGCAAGAGGTATTTTTCGTCTCGGACTATTGGGATATTCCTAACCGTTCGTTTTTTTCATTTCCTTTTGAAATTCTCAGATTTCTTGTGAACTTTTCAGAAGACTCCACTCATAATTTCATACATGCCTAATGAGATTATTTTTTCCTTCACGCTTGCTTTTTAGGAAGAAACGTTATGATGATTTTACTTGCTAGGAGGTGTGAAAAATCGAACTTATCGGACATTTGGTCTTTTGGATCCCGTTTTGTCTTTTTCTAGTGATTGGATCGTTTTTCATACAATGGCGGAAACGTTTCGTTTCAACCCTTATTGCAGCGATCCCGTTTCTCTTTTTTATGGTAAAAATATTCAATTATCGGCACTATGAGCCAGATTCTATTTTCATCATCTATTTGGTCGGGCTCTTCTTGTCGGCGATCTTACTGATTGCTGCTGTCCGCCGGCTGTCAAAAAAAGCCTAAACCTAGGGTTACTAGAAAACAAAGACATTGCTTAAATGAAACCCAGCCTAACTTTAAGGTTCATTTAAGGTTCACGGACTATAGTCAATACGGACATAATAATTTAGAGCCTGTGCTAGCGGAAACTAGAGCAGGCTTGTTTGATTATTTATAGAAAATAGGACAAATCGCTAGCAGGTGTTGGGTAGGCAAAAATCATTTGGGCTAGCGCTTCTTTCGATAGCTGATTCTCCAACACAAAAACGAAGTGGTTGATCAACTCATCGGCCAATGCAGAAACAATCGTGACAGCAACGATGGTATCAGATGTGTTATAAACCAATTTGATTTTTGCATCTTGATCATTGATTCGTCGATAGGTATACCAAGAAGAAAGATCCATCACCTCGCTATGATATTCTGAGGCATGATCGGCAATCTCTTGCTCACTGATCCCGACTCTTGCCAGTTTTTCCGCACCAAAAACCAGCGTAGGGATCAGCGGATAGCGGATGGGTGTTTTCTGATCATCTATATGCTCGACAAGATAGGCGGCTTCAAAGCTAGCAACAGGCGTCAGTTTTGGTTGCTTTTTCGCTAGCACATCCCCGATTGCATAGATGTGTCTTTGACTAGTCTGCAAAAACTCATTTACTACGATCCCTTGTTTTGACGTTTCTACCCCTGCCTTTTCCAGTTGCAGCTGATCGCTATTGGGTCTGCGTCCCGTGGCACCAATCACTGCTTCTACGGTGAGAGACAATGCTTGTGTCTGGATCGTATAGTGGTTTTGTTCTTTCGTGATTCGCTGCGTGTTCTGATTAAAGTGGAACGAAACGCCTTGGTCCTGCATTGAACGAACCATTTCTGCGGTCAATTCAGCATCAAATCCTTTTAGCGGCTGGTCATTATGATGGATCACATGAACTTCAGCACCTGCTGCTTGAGCGATCATTGCCAATTCGAAGGTAATATACCCAGCACCTATGAAAGCAATCGTTGCTGGCATCTTTTCAAAGGAAAGAAAATCAGTACTGCTTTGTAAATGCTCCTTGCCGACGATTGGAAGTACGGCTGGACGCTGTCCTGTCGCAATAATTATTTTTTCTGCTTGAATCTCTTCTGCGTCCACGACGACCGTATGGGCATCACGAAAAGCGGCTTGTCCGTAGTAAGTAGTGATCCCTTCTGCTAGTAACCCTTGTTTGGTTGACTCTGGCACCCGATCGGTATACGAGCGCTTAAACGCCATCAGTGCCGGCCAATCAATGGCTACCTGTCCTTGAACACCATTGCCTTGCATACGTTTCGCCTCTGTTTTGACTTCTACGCCTCGCATCAGTAGTTTTTTCGGATCGCACCCGCGATTGGGACAAGTGCCACCCCATAAATCGGCTTCAACGATCGCGACTGTCTTACCTTTGGCTTTTAACCCGTAGGCAGCAGCCGTTCCAGCTGGACCCGCTCCGATAATCAGTACATCCACCTTTTTCATCTGTCTCCTCCTTCTCCTAAAAAAAATATTCCTGCGCTTTCTCTTCCCTTCAAGTATAGCGAATCACGGTCAGCCGACAAAACAATTCGCCTTTTGTGGCTCCTGCGAATGATCACAATCAGCCCTTGAAGTTGCATTTGATATGGTATACTTTTCTTGTCAGTTTAACGACAAAGGAGAATGAATGACTGTGAGTTTTAAACGTTTTTTTCAGCTCTTTCTTTTTTATTTTCTCTCGATTCTGGTGGCATATGGCCTGATTGCATTTCTAGCAGTAGATAACTTTTGGCTGGCGGTCTGTTTGATGACGATTGTCGGCTACCTCACCTTGGGTATCCCACTAACCTTATTGAGTTTAAAGAAGAAAAAATAAGCCAACAGACAAAGACACCAGCAACTTTTCTAAGAAGCTGGTGTCTTTCCTCATTGATGCGATTATCCTAATACGATCTGGGCATCTGCCAATGCTTTTTCCACGACTTCCATCACCAGCTTGCTATGGGCAAGGCGTTCCTTGACAAAGGCGTGATCATTTTCGTGAATGGCTTGTGCAAAACGGACAAATTCTTCAAACATACGATGTCCGTGAACGCTTCTATCCTGATGGCTTTTTGCCCCATGAACCGGTTCAACGTCATAGCTGGCAAGCATATTCGTTGGCCCATTGACGATGATCGATCCTTTCGTCCCTTGGATCGTTGAACGAATCGTCGCTGTCGAATCTTTGGCGCCGATACAAACGACTTTTGTTTGTTCATAGTCTAAAAACAGCATGCCAGAAGTATCGATACCCTGTTCGACATTAGCAAAATAGCGGACACTTTTTGGTTTTCCTAAAAGCCCGACGACAAAATGAATATTATAGATATTGATATCCATCAATGCCCCACCACCCATTTTCGGATTAAATGCAGGTAAAACGGTTCCCACTTTGAATAAATCATAACGAGAAGAATACTGCGAATAGTTGCATTCAATCACTTTCAGCTCTCCCAATGTTTCAAGCTGCGCTTTTATTCCTTGATAGTTGGCTAAGTACTGATTTGTGATGGCTTCGATCAAAAGCACCTTGTGGGCAGCAGCCAATTCTGTTAATTCTACTAATTCTCGTGTCTGCAACGTAAATGGCTTTTCACAAATGACGTGTTTGCCAGCGAGGATCGCTTCTTTGGCAAAGGAATAATGCAAATGATTGGGCAGTGCGACATACACGGTGTCAACGGATGGATCCGCCAAACATGCCCCTAACTCTGTGTAGACGGTTTGAATCTTGTATTGCTGTTTTAAGTGATTCATTTTCTCTAAATCATTTTCTGTCCCAAAAATAGCAGACAGTTCAAGCTGCGGGACATCCCCTGCCACCGTCAAAAAATCATGGACGATCATGCCTGCCCCTAAAATCGCTAAGTTCATCTTGCTTCCCCTTTTCTATCTTCTTGGATCATTTGTTTCAATACTTCGGTGATCACTTTATGATCCTCTAAATGGGCCAAACCTGACACACAGATAGCACCCGTGACATTTCTGTCTTCGATAATTGGAAAACCACCACCACAAATTGCATAATGTTCGTCTTGTGCCCACTTAGCAAATTGTATATCTCGATCTTTTTGCGCATAGACGTATAGTGAACTATGCCCGCTTTCCAGTACCGTTCGTTCTTTTCTTTCAAGCCAATGGCTCTCTTTTCGCCCTGCCATTAAAAATCGAATGATCGGCAAGCCCTGATGAACAACTTTGATCCCTACCGGCTTCGGGTAGTTCCTTTTAACGTACTGATCGATGGCAATAACCAACCGCAATGCGAGGTCATTGTCAAAATGAGCAAACTGCAGCTGCTGTTCTTCTTGCAGGATTTCTGAAGGTTCGATTCGGATCTACTCCTTTACGTTGAGTCAGTTGATGCCTTCAGGCGCTTTGTTTGTCAAAAGCCCCCTAATCACTCTACCTTATGACTCAGTGATCACTTGATTGATGCCTGTTTCTAGCATTTCGATTTGTAAAATCGTTTCTTCGTCTTTCACGATTTTCTCTTTGCCATGGATGATCGTTTCATAGACGCCCTCATACACACGGCTATAATCACCAATTTCAGAGATGACTTTTTCTTCATGGTAGTTCCCGTTAGCATCCATATAAGTTAGTGTGCCATAGTGCTCTGGCAAATCGATCCCAAAATCGGCATGATCCGGGAGATAAAACTGTTTTAGATGCTCTTCTTGTCGATCCTTCGTTTGTTTTACAAAAACGCCGTTTTCGCCATAAACGACAAAACTAGGCCGCTCTTTTAATCGGAAGTAACTAGATTTGACTGAGACTTTCATTCGACCATAAAACAGATCCAAATCGAAGTAATCATTCATGCGATTTTTTCCAAGCAATTGCCGAACCTCATAATGGACATCGTCTGGTTGTCCAAAATAGGAGATCACTTGGTCCAGTGTATGACAAGCGTGTCCGTACAAGTAGCTTGTATTCAATGAAAATTCGGTCACTGACCGCGGAACCTCTGGACGAAAATAATCATAATGCATCTCTACTTCTAAGAGATCTCCGAGCACGCCGCTTTCGATCACTTTTTGCGTCGTCAAAAAATCGGAATCAAAGCGGCGATTTTGATAGCATTGCACAAACAAGCCTTTCTCCTGCGCCAGTGCGAACAATTCCTTTGCTTGTGCCGAAGTTTCCGTAAAAGGTTTTTCGATCAAGACATTTTTCCCATGGAGCAAGACATCCTTGCCTAATTCATAATGCAAATGACTGGGGGTCGTGACCACAACTAATTGAATTTCAGGATCACGGTAGATATCCTCTAAGTCAGAGGTGTAATGAACGCCTTCTAGTGTTGGCCAGGTCAGCTTGCCGCTTGGTGAATAGATCGTCTTTACTTTGATCTTATCCTGCAGCTTGGTTGAAAAAGGCAGATGGTAGCGATTGGTGCTTTTTCCGTTTCCGAGATATGCGATAGTTAACATTATGACGCCTCCTATGAATTGATAGCTTGATTATTGCTGATATCCTTCGAAATGAGAAGTCTTTTGCCAAAAACAGGTTCTTTTGACCAGACTTTTTCGCAAACTGCTGAGTGGTTCTGAACATTTTTACCAAATTGCCAAAAAGGTACAGTTTTTGCTTTTGGTTTTCTTTGTCCTAGGCTATGATTAGAAAGAGGTGGTTTGATGTTATTAGGAGATAAATTACGGCTTCAAGAAGGATTGACCAATACGGAGAAGCGGATTGCCGATTATATTTTGCAAAATATCAATGATGTGCCTTCGTTGACGATTGAAGTCATCGCCAAGCATACATACACATCCCACTCTTCCGTCATTCGTCTAGCCAAAAAGATGGGGTATGAAGGATTTAAAAGTTTTCGCTTAGGTCTGGCTGAAATTGCCCATAATCAGATGTTCAACCCAACCTTTGTTGACGCGAATTTTCCCTTTTCGCCCAAGGATCAAACACCTGATATTTTGAAAAAAATGGCCGATCTAACGATCAACTCGATCCACAAAACCCACGCTCAGGTCGCTCCAGAAACGATGGAAGCAGTGGTGCAATCGTTGGAAGCTGCGCAACGGATTTTCTTATTTGCTCGCGGCGATTCTCAGATCCGGGCAAGAAGTTTTCAAAATAAGTTGGTCAAAATCAATAAGTATCTGATCGTAGCTGATGAATATGGGGATGATGCGTGGAATGCATCGAACGTCACGCAAAGTGATTGTGCCGTGTTTATTACCTATCGGGGGAAAAATACGCAATACGAAAAAATCATGCAGCACTTTCGTGATGTCGGGGTACCAGTGATCGTGATTTCTGGCAACGCCCATGCGAAAATCATCCCATTAGCGACCCATGCGATCATCGCTTCTCATGATGAACGTGATTTTCTCAAAGTCGGCACCTTTTCTTCACAGGTCGCCTTTGAGTATATTTTAGATTCACTGTTTGCATTGCTGTATGCCAAAGAATACCAAAAAAATATTGTCGAGTTAAGAAAAAAACAAACTGTTTTGGAATCAGGGATTCTCTCAGAATACCCGTCAACTGAAGAAAAGAGGGAAATGAAATGATCAATTGGGGAATTATTGGTGCCGGAAATATCGCCAATCGCTTTGCTGCAAGTTTAGAAAATTTTCAAGACGCCCAGCTTTATGGGGTTGCTTGTCGTACGATGGAAAAAGCGCAAGCGTTTCAAGCAAAATTTCCGTGTGACGCCGTCTTTGATGACTACCAAAATCTATTAGATGATCCAACTATCGATGTCGTTTATATTGCTTTGCCGCATTTGTATCACTATGAATGGATCATCAAAGCCTTTCAAGCGAAAAAAGCTGTTTTATGTGAAAAACCAGCAACCTTGACTGCACAAGAAATGCGCAACGTACAAAAACAAGCCCAAGCACACGAAGTCTTCTTTATGGAAGCCATGAAGCCACGCTTCACCCCAGCGTATCGCAAACTAAAAGAACTTGTGGATGGTGGTCATACCGGTGAGCTAACAAGTGTCATGACTACTTTTCGCCGCCATTTACCAGTCGAAGGCAGTTCTTACCATTATCTGCCAAAACAAGGGGGTGCTTTACTGGATATGGGGATCTATAACTTAGCCTTTATCCAAGATTTTTCACCAGAAAATTTAACTGCCGAATTGATCGATTACAGCCTGTATGAAACTGGGGTTGATACTTACGTTGAAGCACGCTTTGTCAGTGAAGATTTTGTTGCAGTGATTGAGACTGGATTTGACCAAACAAAAGAGACAGTGGCGGAATTACAAGGAACAAAAGGGAAAATCACGATCCCCAACTTCCATCGCCCCGCTTCTTTTACCGTGACGATTGACCAAGAAGACACGGTCTATGATATTGGGTACGAGATCGATGATTTCCATTCAGAGATTCAAGCAGTTCACACCGCTCTTGCACAAGGACAACTCGAGAATCCCCTGATGTCCTTAACAGATAGTATTGCCTGTATCGCTTTAGCAGATGAACTAAGAAGCTTGCTAGATGCAGAAAAAAAAGACAATTAAGATCATGCCCCATCGTTTTTGAATAGAACTGACCAGTGGCTACCACTCGGTCAGTTTTTTTGTCAAAAATTGAGCGCTTTCTTTGACGCTATTGAAATGGTTATATTATATTTATTGAGTATATTTTTATACAAATAAAAAAAGAAAGGAAAACGCTTATGACTCCAGAAATTATAACGTATCTTATTTGTTTATTGACCTTCGCTTATCTAGCTGTGACGGTTTTTACTTTTGTAAAAAATCGTCGGACAGGTGACGGCTATCGCCTCCGTATTTTTTACGTGTTGGCAGCAGCACTCGTCTTTTTGCTTTCCGTTTATGCAATCGCTACCGGTCAAACCTATGACGACTTAGTGACATCGATAAATGATCTTTTTCAATAAAACAACGACGGCACGAACCCCAGCGGATCTCTTCGTTTGTGAACCTGTGGTTGAGGGAAGGATCAAAACAGAAACGAGCCAATGAAAGACTGCTAATCGATGGCTTTTCCATCAGGATCTGCTAAGCCGAATCAATGTCTTTCAATAAATGATGTCTGATTTTTTATGGAGGTGTGCATGCTCATTCAGCTTAAAGAAGCGAAGCTTTCCGATCTGCTTTCAATCTACTTGATACAAAAAGCGGCCTTCAAATCCCTCTTTCTCCGTTATCAAGACAAAGAAACTTCTCCCTATTTACAAAGTTTCGAGAAGCTAAACGCAAAGTTTTCTGCGTCGAATACCACTTATTATTTAATCATGACCGCTCAGAAAACCGTGGGCTTTATAAAACTGACGGTTGAGCAGGAACATACGACGAAGCTATCTTCCATCGCCCTTCTTCCCTCCTACGAGAACCGCGGGATTGGTAGACAAGCAATGATCTTGATTGAAAGGAACGTACAAACAGATACGATTCGTTTGAATACGATCCTGCAAGAATCCAAACTGGTTCACTTTTATCATTCTTTGGGGTATTTCCCAACAGGCAGGTTTCAAAGCCCCTCTTCAGCAATCTGCTTTGTCTCTTTTACGAAAAAAATTGCTGCGAAATAAAAAAGCCATCTCGCCTTTCATCGGCAGAGATGGTTTTTTCTATCAATTGCCATCCTTTACAGCAATCATTTTTATTGGTCCTGCAAGGTGTCAATGGATTTTTTACGCAATCGCGGAATCTCTTTCACATTCATTAAATCTAAAAAGAAAGTGAACAATGGGATCCCGATGATCAAGCCCCACAAGCCAAAGAGATGTTCGCTAAGATACAGGAGAATAAACGTGTAAAACATCGGGATCTCTGTTTTATTAGCCATCAAGCGCGGATTTAAGATATAGGATTCCAACGCATGAACAAACACTATGATCAATAGAATGTAGATCACGTCATTAAATCCGCCGATAGAATAGGCAATAAACGTCAATGGAATACACGAGATGATCACACCAGCAACAGGAATCAAGCTGAGAAAGAAAATCATCAACGCCAAACTCAACAGCTACGGAAAGCCCATCACCGCTAAGGCGAAAACAGTGATCGCTGTATTGACTAAGGCGATCACCAACTGCGTCTCGATCACATTTCCGAAAGCCCGCGTGAACTTAGCCCCTAAATAGTAAACATCTTCAAAGAACCACGCCCCTCGCCCTTGCAAAAATAGCCGAGAAAACGCAACGGTCTTTTTGTTATCGATCATAAAGAAGAAGCTAAGCAGAAAGGAGATCAGCACAGTCAACGCCAACTCACCGAAATTATACAGATAATTGATCACGACTAGAACGCCGCTTTGTAATTTCTGGATGTATTCGCTGGTCTGCAATAAATTCAAGACATATTCGATCAATTCATTATTGGAGTCTGTCCGTTGGTAGAAATCAGCAACGGAATTGACTAATTGGACGGATTGTTTGATGATGATGGGTACATAATTTGTTGCTACTAAATAAAGAATAAAAACAATCAAGCTGTAGGTCAGGATGCTCGTAAGCTTGATGGGCAGATGGCTTTTTCGATGGAGCAAAAGAACCAGCCGATAAATCAGATACGTAAAGATAAAGGTCAGCAAAAGAATGGTCATCAGACTGCGAAACAAAAAAAGAATGCCCGCAAGCATAAACAGGACCGTCCAGCGCCGCAACACAAGATTTTGAAGAAAAGCATTATAGTATTTCATCTGTAACTCCTTTATTCGTTGCAATGGAGCAACGAAGCATTTCAGTAGTGCCTAAGAATTATCTAATCATTAAACTATGCAAATAGCAAGAGATTTTATTTTTCTTAATCGAGCGAAAAAATGAAACAAAAAATCCTTAGAAGAATCGTTGCCTTTCTTCTAAGGAAAAGAGTTATTGGTAAACGGTCTTTCCTTCGTTTACGGGTAAAACCGAGTTGATGGACAATAAAAAGAAGCTGGCAGCCAACAGATCAGCACTGCCGCCGGGAGACACATTTTCTGACTGGCAGAAGGCTGCTAGTGCATGAAATGCTGGGTTCGGCAACGCTTGCTGATTGGCTTTTTGTGCGAGTTGCTGAACCAGTGCCAGTACCTCTTGATTGCTACGGTATAAAATACACGTATCGTCCAGCGTAGCGATGATCGCCAACAGCATGTGGAGCCTTTTTTTGGTCTCATTGGAACAATCCCGAGAAAAATAATCTGCTAGAGCGATTTGAACATGAGGGAACCCAGCAGCAGCTTCCCCATACGCACCGAGATGTCCATATTTGGCTTGAACAGTTTTGCCATGACTTTCTGTTTGTTGAATCAGCGCACGATCAGGAAATGCAGTGAGAAGCTGGATGTCAGAAAAGACTTCTGGTAAAAAAATCCGCTGTTTGCGACTAAGTTGGCTACTGACGGCGCTGATGAGCAAGCCTAATGCCCAGATGGCTCCTTTATGAGTGTTGATGCCACCAGTGGCTGCCAACATCGCCTGTTCTGCCTTCCGACCGATTGCAGCGATTGCTTCCCGCAACTCTTGAGACATGCTGCTTCCCCAAGACACCAAGGCCATTTCTTCAAAGTATGGCGTCAATGCTCGAGCTGATCGTAGAAAGAGTGCTTGATCCATATCGTGATGGGCACCTGAATCAATGGCATCCACTAACCCAGGTTTTGGGGACAATGTCACTTCTGCAATCAAGGCTTCTTCTACCAATTGGGCGAGTCGTCGACAATTTTCTTCTACAGCTAATGCAAACATCCAACTCCTCCTCTAGTTTTTGATTTGACCTTTGATCGTTACCCATAAAACATGCAAAACATAGCTTGTTAAAAAACCACAGCTGGCAGTTGCCAAATAAGCGACGATGATCATGATGCCCATTGGCAGTTGCAGCAACAAATCTTTGAAGCCTAGCAACAAGACTTGAAAGACAAAAACATTGGCAAGATAGGTTCGATACGCATAAGTAGACAGCCACTTAAACGTCCCTAACTGTGGGGCATTGTTTTTGATCATGGTTGATCCAAACATAAAGACTGCAAAAATCAATACTAAGCTATATAAGCTTTGCAATGTATTTAAATACGGTGCATGAGCGAAACTTAGATCACCTGCATAATGTAGCAGATGATTGGCAGATAATAGCCCTAATGCTAAGCCCACTGGCAAGAAAGCGTAGCGAATCTTGTATAGGAAGCGATAGACGGTTTCGTGATAAATCAAAGCGGCTTCGCCATAGATCCCGTAGATCACAAAGCTAAAGACAAACCGATCCAATAAATACCAGCTTTCATGATGCGGTCCTTCAAAAACTTGGCGATCATAAAATACATACCAAACGACATACAAAGCAGTTGCGACGATCAATACTGGCCAAACAGCTTTTTTCTTCGTCAACACTTTGTAGCCTAACCAGACAAAAAACGGCATCAACAATTGGATCTGCAGCATCATGATCGTATACCACAAGTGTGGCGCCGCATCCCCCGTCACATATTTCAGTAAAAACGTTGCTGTGTCAGTATAAGGTTTTCCTTGTTGGACAGCGGGAAACAGCCATAAATAAGCCGTCGTCCAAAGCACATATGGCACGACAAGTTCAAAAAACTTTTCTTTCAAAAATTCTAGATAAGACAGATGTTGACTAGTCTTAACCATGTTATAAACAATAGCAAAAATAAACAGGGGTGCGGTAAATTTTACCAAGACATAGAAGGCACCGATGAATGCTGCAGTCTTTTCATCTTGGGTATTGGATAAGGCAAAAGTCAAAATCGTTTGCATCATTACTGCTGTCACGGCAAATACTTTTTGGAAATCACTGATGTTGATTTTTAAATCGTTGTTCTCAAACATGTTTTTCGCTCACTTTTCTAATAATTACCAAATCTCAGTGGTGAGTTTTGGCCCTTCGTCTGTTTTTACTAAGATTTTTTTTGATGGATGTTCCAAATACTCCTTTAAGGCAAACCCGCCTTGTTTTGTGATAACTTGAACATCGATCTGTTGAAAAAAGGCTGCCTGCTTTTCCAATAGTTCCAGTGGCAGCTTTTCTTTCGTGTCGGCATAAAGCAACAGATCTAAATCACTTGTCGGCTTGATTGCTGCCTGTTTTGCAGCCAATTCAAAACCCAAGCTGCCACCGATTCCCCAAGAATAGTGCTTCAATAAAAGCCGTGCTTGTTGATAGTTGCGGTAAACTGGATAATTGGCTACTTCATTGAATCGAAAGCTCTCACGAGTGATCAATTCCCAAGGATGGATCGTTCGTTTGATCATGTTGCAGGGTGCCTCAAAGGCAAACCGTTCTTGCCGCTTTTCCCCGCGCAACCCCACTGGTAAATAGCTGAGGTTACGGGGTTTCCCACGACGGACGGTCGCAAAAAGCTGTTCTTTTTCAGAAAACCATTTGGGAATATCAATCATATCAAGAACTTCTTTATCTAATTGAACGATATCGTGGGCACGGTTCATTCGTTACTCATTCCATTCTGCATTCATTTTTTCAAATACGTTATTCGTTTCCAGCCGGCCGCTCTTTTTAGCGATCGGATTGGTGTAGCGACTGGTCAACATCGTGTCATTCGTTTTACGCACATCATCAATCGCCTCATTGATCGCTTCAATTACAGTCGCTTTGCTTTCAGAGGTGACAGACTGATCCGTAATGGAGGATAAGAAAGTGAAGATTGCCCCAAGTTTCGTATAATTTTTGATATCATAAGCAATACTTGGTACTTTTTCCGCCGCGGCTTCAATCGCTGCAATCGACCGTTTGGTGACTCGACTTGCACTTTCTTTTGACATTGCTTGAACAGTGATCTTTTCACTATTTAATGCGATCAGACGACTTGATTGCAAGCCATGCGCTAAGAAAGCCCCAGAGATCGCATTACCAGCGATAAAACCGATCACTGGATGACCCGCTTGGCGTAGTTTGGCATAAGCTGCCGCACTATTTGCTAAAGCTGCATGAATACCAATCAATTCTTCATTGTAGCCATACGCTTGGCTAGGGACATCGATGACCGCAACGATTGGCCGTTTGATTGCTTTCTCTTTGTTTTCGTGATAAACAGTTTCTAACAGATGGCCCATCTCGTACCCTTCGACTAAACCAACTTCTCCATTGCGTACCCGATACATCGGATTATTTGCGTTTGGCACGATCGCTGTAACAACGACTTCTTCAGTAAAAAGGTCAGATGCAGCTGCATAGACTGTTGCACTAGTTGAGGTTGGGAACTGCAGATTCGTCAATGCTGAAAACCAATGATAACCGATACTGTCAGCAGCAGCTTCTTGGCCTTCTGTTACAGTAATAGGTGCCACTTCAGTTGCTTTATGCGTTGCAAGAGCCTTATTGTATGCCTCGATAGTCAGCGGCTTTGATAGATCAAGTTCGTTTAAAAGAGAAAGATAAAAACCACTATTTTCGCTGCGATGACTGTCTTTCTTTTCAACCATCGCCGCAATCACAGCTTCTTGGATCGATTCGACACTGTCAGTCACTAGTTCATCGATCATTTGTGCTTCCAAACGTTGTTTGGCGCCAATGGTATTCCAAATCAAATCTTTATCACTGGAATCAAATTCTCTCACGCCAGCTTCTTGTTCGATGACTTCAGGACCGTTCAAACCGATACGGGCTTTCTTCGTCGCTATCAAGTAGCTCATAAGTGCTGAGGTAATCGACATACCGCCAAAAGAACCCACCCGACCTGGCACTAAGCCAATCACTGGCACATACGATTTTATTGCAACGATCAAATTGCCGATTTCTGCGATCGACAATAAGCCGTAATTCGCTTCTTGGAGGCGTACCCCACCAGTATCGAGGATGATGATCGGTGAGATCGGATTGCCCTTTTGGTTTTCTTCCAACACATGCGTCAATGCAGCGATGATTTTAGCACCAGAAACTTCACCGATCCCGCCACCTTGGAATTTCCCTTCCATAGCGATCACGACCACGTTTTCTCCAGAAATCGTTCCACGACACACAACGATCCCATCATCGCATTGTGGCACGATGTCTTGAGCCACCAGATTGGGTGCGATCATTTGGTCGAATGGATCGATCAATTCACGACCGCTCTTGGCATCCAATAAGGCGTGCACCCGTTCTCGAGCATTTAATTCTACAAAACTATTCTTCATCTGCTAGTTCCTCCATTGCTTGGGTTAATCGTAGGTAAACCACACCGGGAGTGGCGCCAAAGTCGTTGATCACTATTTGCGCACTGATTGGATAGCGCTCAAAAAAACGCGTCAAGACATTTTGCCACACATCGCCAAAGCCGTCACTTCCTGTACAAACTGAAACGGTGGTTTCTTGTTTGTCTGTTGGAAAAAGCAGAATTTCCAAGTCACCAGAACCCACCACGCCAACATGGACTTTTTTGGTGACTGGTTTCGTTGTTTGATACGTATAAGCTAATTTTTCCATCTCTTCTTCTCTCCTCTTGCTCTTATTAAGACCACGTTCTGAATTTCATTGGCGGTTCGTACAACCCATCGGACCATTCGATCAAATCATCAACGGTTTGAGCTGCTAGCAATGATCGTTTGGCATCACTGCGTTTGATCCCTAAGTCTTCTGGTAATTTCACGATCCCCGCTTTGCGAAGGGCATCCAGAGAAGCTTTTGTGCTGGTCATTCCTAGTGGGGTTACACCACCGATGGCTGCGATGGCTGCTTGTTTTTCCTCTTTTGAATTTGCTTTATAAAGATAAGCGATGCCTTCTTCTGTCACGATATGCGTCGTATCGTCGCTATAGATCATAATTGGGGCATTGGCTAAACCAGCTTGCTTTTGGACAGCCAACGCATCTAACGTTTCTACAAAAACAGGTTTTTTATTGGACCCATACGTTTCAACCATTTGAACGACTAATTTTTGTCCTTTTGCTAAAGGATCTGTTTCATCCCGCAAGGATTGCCAAGCTGGAGTCGAATGCCGACGGCCCCCCGGATTATGCCCCATATTTGGTGCACCACCAAACCCAGATAAGCGGCCTTTTGTCACTGTAGAAGAATTTCCTTGATAATCTAGTTGTAAGGTCGAACCGATAAACATATCGATGGCATATTGACCTGCAGTTTGTGATAATGCTCGATTGCTGCGCATCGTGCCGTCTTTTCCGACAAAGAATACATCGGGTCGAGCGGCAATATATTTTTCCATACCAACTTCCCCACCAAAACTGTGGATGCTTTCGACCCAACCAGATTCGATAGCTGGAATCATCGTTGGATGAGGATTCAAGACCCAGTTTTTCGCTACTTTCCCTTTGATTCCAAGCGTTTCTCCATAGGTTGGTAAAAGTAACTCGATCGCAGCGGTATTAAAACCGATCCCATGATTCAACGATTGTACTTCATGTTCTGCATAGATTCCTTTTAATGCCATCATCGCCATCAAAATTTGTAATTCCGTAATGTTTTGCGGATCTCTCGTAAAGAGGGCTTCTAATTGATACGGTTGGTCTGCTACCACGACGACATCGATCCAATCGCTGGGAATGTCGACCCGCGGCAAACGATCGACCACTTCATTAACTTGAACGATCACAATCCCATCTTTAAAGGCTGCTGCTTCGACGATCGTTGGCGTTTCTTCCGTATTGTAACCTGTATAAAGATTTCCTTGGCGATCGGCTTTGTCCGCCGCCACAAGGACCACATTCGGAATCAAGTCAATAAATAAGCGACCATATAATTCCAAATACGTATGAATGTCCCCTAATTTCATAGTTTTGTCTTCAATCATTTGGGCAACGCGCGTACTTTGTGCGCCTGCATAAGAAAAATCGATTTTCGCTGCAATGCCTTTTTCAAATATCGTCAAATGTTCTGGACGGGAGATACTCGACATGATCATATGCAAATTATTGACTTTTTGAGCATCGACTTGTTCTAAGCTTTTTGATAGGAAGCTTGCTTGTTTTTGATTGTCGCCTTCAAGGACCACTTTGTCTCCCGGACGGATCAACTGTTCTAAGACTTCAATGATCGCTTCCGTTGGGACATATTTTCCATCGAGAAGATGCTCGATTTTTTTCATGGTTTGGGCCTTCTTTTCACGTTTACTTGCCCAGTTTCTTGCAGGTTTTTCCATTCTATTCATCTCCATTTTTGATATAGGAATAAAGCATCATCCAAGCCATGTTGATCCAAATTGATCACACGGATCGCATTGTTTTCACCAAATTTTGCTTGGATCAGTTTTGTTAGGGTATTGCCAAGAGGAAATTCAAGAGCCAAATCAACTCCTGCTTCGTAGGCAACATCCATGATCTTGTTCCACTGCACCGGATAAGCAATATTTTGCAGCAAATCTCGACGGATCTCTTCAGGGTTCATGGTCATCCGACCATCCGTATTTTTGAGGTAGGGACAGATAGGCACATCAAGGAATACCGTGTTCATAAATGGCGCAAACCGTTTCACGGGTTCTGCCATCAACACACAATGGGACGGTACAGGCACTGCTAAAAGTTTGGCGGTTTGCGCATGATAATCTTTCGCTTGAGCTAGCGTCTTGCGCAAGCCTTTGATATGACCAGAGATCGTATGCTGCATGGGGCAATTTTCATTTGATAAATAGACGGGAGCAGCAGGATCAAATGTTTTTGCCACGAGCGCTTCTGCTTCACTTCTCGTTACACCAACCAGTACCCCCATGGCATAATCAGTCGGATAGGCTTCTTTCATCAATGTCGCCCGATGATAGACCAAGCTAGCGGCATTTTCGAAACTCAAGCTTTCACAAGCTAACGCAGCGGAAAAAGCGCCAATCGAATGCCCCGCCACAAGCTGAGGTTGCACACCAGATGCTTTCATCTGGTCCGTGTAAAAAGCCGCTTTTACTAAAAGCGCCAACTGAATAGAGACGGTATCTTGTTTGAGATCCCCCGATACAGGGTGTAAATCAAAGCCTGTCGCCTGTTCTAGCCGATGGAAATAACTGGCAGGCACGTCCTCAAGCATCTTGCTGGTCTGACTGCCTTGTCCTGGGTATAAGAAACCTGTACTCATGAAACACCTCCTAAACAATTTCTCTTTCCTGTGTCATAATAACGGAAGTTTGTTATAATAAAAAATACCAGTTTCGTGAATATCCATAACTAAAAGGTATGGAAAGAGGAGTATCTGATGAACCTTGATCATTTACGCTACTTTAAAAAAGTAGCCGAATCGAAAAATATTACCCAATCTGCACAAGAATTATACATCTCACAACCTGCCTTGAGCCGTGCCATGAAACACCTAGAAAGTGAACTAGGCGTTCCTTTGTTCTATCATGCCGGTCGGCATATCGAGTTGACGATGTATGCTGAAGAATTTTATCCCTATGTCGTTGAGACGTTAGCACGTTTCGACGAAGGAATGAGTGCGATCCAAGCCTTAAATGGAGAAATGATCCCTGCAGTGACGATTTACTCTGAAGTCGCTTCTGTTTCCTTGCCCAACTTGGTGGCGACATTCGTTGAAAAGCACCCTGAGATCCAACTTTCGATCAAGCAGCACGGCAGTAAGGAGACCAACAAAGAACAAGCCTTCTACATTACCTCTGAGCCAAAGAACGGCTTGACCAATCTGCCAATATTCACGGAACCCATCTTACTGGCGATCCCCAAAAAGCATCCCTTGGCAGAAAAAAAAGACTTGCAAGTTGCCGATATCCAACACGTGCCTTTGCTGATGCTGGTTGAAAACAGCCCGCTACGTAGAACCATCGACGAAACTTTTGAAGCAAAAAAAATCAGTTTGGCTATCGGTTCAACGACGGACGATCCAGCGACGCTGCGCTCCCTTATCAATCAAGGACTAGGAATCACGTTCTTTCCTAAAATTACTTGGGGCTATGAAGATCAGGCGCCTTTCGTTTTACGTGAACTAGCAGATTTCCCCTTATCAAGGACGATTTATTTAGCATCAAGCTTTACTAAAGGTCATCCCATGACAAAACTAATTGCAAAAACGTTGATTGAATTTTATCTTGGCTAAACAAAAAGAAGCGTCCATTCGCACGTTAGCTGTGCAAGTGGACGCTTCTTTTTTCTTTCCTATTTACCACGGTTGAATCATCGGATCGACCGTACATTCATTCACATTGATCACTTCGATCTCTTTTGGCTAGCCACACTATTGGCTGCCCCGTCAGGTGAGACCCCATAAGATTTGTTACACGCCTTCCAGTAAGGCTGCCTTATCATCGCTTATGCATCGGGCAATTGATCGTATTCTTCATCACTGACTGCTTCTAACCATTCTGAAGCACCAGCAGTAATCGCTACATGGGCAAACCAACTATTTTTTGCTGCACCATGCCAATGTTTGACCCCTTCCTTGATGACTACGACATCACCAACAGTAAGTTTTTGCGGTTTCTTGCCTGCTTCTTGGTACCAGCCTTCTCCTGAAGTCACCAACAACAATTGATACCCACCATCAATATGCCGATGCCAATTGTTGCGGCAACCTGGTTCAAAGGTCACATTGCCAACGTTGACTGGAATCGCTGGATCAGCTACTAAAGGATTCAAGTAACTCTGACCGCTAAAATATTGTGCATAGGCGTCATTTGTGTTGCCTAATGAAAAGATTCCAGCTTCTTTTGCTGCATCGAGTTCTGACATTTATTTTTCCTCCATTTCAGCTAGCTCTTCTTGATAAACCGTTTTGGCGATGTTAAAAGCAGACCAAGCTTTGGGCCAGCCAACATAGAAAGCCAGATGAGTGATTACTTCTGCAATTTCTTCTACTGTGATCCCGTTTTCTTTGTCAATCGTCAGATGGGCAGTCAATTGTTCAAAATTGCCACCCGAAATCAAGGCAGATATCGTTAATAAACTTCTTGTATGGGGAGCCAATTCTTCCTCACGTGACCAAACTTCACCAAATAACACATCATCATTTAATTGCGCAAATTTCGGCGCAAATGTCCCTAGGTTATCTCTTCCTGCAGTTTGTTTCTTTACCATATCGATCGACTCCTTCTTCTATTGTGATAAAATGCTGGCTCACCCAATTTTGAATGGCAGTATTCGCCTTATTCACTCGTGACCCACGGATGGCTAATCCAGGATATATGAGGGCTTCAGGGCAAGTTTTTTTAAAGTCTTCTAGGCTATTGCCAAATCCTGAGCCTTCATGGGTACAAAAGGGAAAAATAATCTTCCCATCGAAATGATGGTCTTTTAAAAAACTCGCCACGATCCTCGGATAGCTCCCCCACCAGTTGGGAAATCCAACAAATAGTATCCGTTCTTTAAAAAACGCAGACGGTACTGTTTGATAGCGGGGAAAATCATTAGCAGCTTTTTCTTTTTTTGCATGTTCGACCATCGCCCGATAACTTTCAGGATAAGGTTCCACAGGGTCAAGAGTATAAAGGGGGCATTGCAGCTGCTCTGACAGCTTCTCTGCTAGAATCTGCGTATTTCCTATGCCCAGTTTTTTGAGCTGTCCCTCAATCAGATTTTCACCAGCTCGTGAACAAACAAGTATTGCCGCCATTTTGTCACCTCCTACTCTTTGTTTCCTGATAGATTTAATGGTAAGCCAATCGAGTTGGATTGGCTAATGCTTTTTCACACAAGACCTTATGCTTACAAAGCATAGCTGGTTTCGATATACAAAAAAGAAGCGGATATCACCGCTTCTTTTGATGTTTACACTGAGACTATTGAAAGGAATCGCGAAATCGCCGAATAAACTCGATAACGACTGGTGACAGCACACGATTCTTTTTCCAGACCAATACACAGCTGGTCTCGATTTGTGGTACTAAAGGTAGAAACTTGATTGCCTCATTCCTTCGTTCTCCGACTGCTCCGCTGATGGTCAATGCCGAACCAACATGGTTTTCTACTAAGGAAAAGACATTGAATATTAAATTGTAGGTGCCCACGATCGGCAACTCTTCCACTGGTGTCTTCGACCATTGACTGAACATTTGTTGTACTTCTGGACGCTTGGAGATCAATAAAGGCACACCTTTCATGTCTTCGGGTGTTATTTCTTCTTTATGCGCAAGAAAAGAATCAGCCGATGTCAAAAAGCCCCATGTTTCTTTTCGTGGAAGAACGATTTTTTCGTACTTCTCGATTTCAATCGGTTCGATCAATATCGCTAGATCCAACAAGCCTTTCTCCAGGCGATCGCTGATGTCATCTCCCGTACCACTATGAATATGAAAGCGAACATCAGGATAGTCATTGATAAATTCTTCCAACATCAAGGAAAGCGTATCGGAATTATCTGCTTCCACACAACCAATCGTGAAGTGACCGCTAAATAAATGTTTTTTACGATCTTCAAACGCTTGCATTGTCTGGTCTGTCAAACTCAAAATCTCTTCCGCACGGCTTTTTAAAAAACGCCCCGCTTCCGTTAAAACCATTTTCCGATTATCACGAGTGAATAGTGCCGTCCCTAACTCGTCTTCTAATTCTTTTAATTGTCGACTCAATGTCGGTTGTGTGATGTGGAGCACTTCTGCAGCTTGAGAAATCGTCCCTTCCTCCGCAATCGTGTAGAAATATTTTAATAACCGAATTTCCACAAAATCTCCTCCTCATTTTTTCTTGTGCATTCCAGGTGTTCGAAACAAAAGAGAAGCTCCCTCTCCAGTCTCCTTATCAATTCTTATGATAACAAAGAATCACTGTTCCAGCGAATCTAGCTAAAAAAGCGTAGGAAATTGCAGAATTGTAAAAAGATTCGTCAACGACATGTAAAAACTGTTCGCTTAAACGAACAGTTTTGTCAGCTGCTTGCTTTTTACGGCTTTTGGCGTAGGATATATGAGTATCTTGGTATGAGTCCTCATACAATGATTTGGAGGAATACAATGTTAAATTTATCAATTCTTTTATTTTGTGTAGCGATCGCTTTACTCGGACTTGCAGGATTCATCTTTAGAGTGCGTGCGTTGCTGAATAAACGTCCGTGGAATGGTCCTGTATTGCCATTGTCGGTTATTGGTGTAATTCTTTTCATCGTCTCTTTGGTCATGATCTACCTTTCTTATCCGAAATAACAGAATTGTAGTCAACCTAGAATGAATAAATCGGAAAAACTGACTATTCTCGGGAATAAGTAGGAGCTTTTGCTTCTAATCCATCAGCGCATCCCCAAATGATTCATAAATCAACTGCATTAGTTTACCATAATTATATTATGATTATTTCGGTTTGTGGTACATCATGAACATGTAGCCAACTGAGAAACGGCTACTAAACTTGAATTTTGCTAATATCCTAGTTCATCGAGCCAATTCAACAGATTCGGTTCAGCCTCTTCAACACTTCCCGCTCTTGCTGCAAAGCCTTCCAGAAAGTCATACGCTGGATACAACGTTTGAAGTTCGTTTTGACTATTAGTCAGTCCACTTCCCCCATGGATTGCAAAAGGAATGATTTGTTTATCCGTAAGATCATAGGTTTCAAGAAATGTTAAAACGGCTCTTGGGGCACGGTTCCACCAAACGGGAAAGCCGATAAAGAGAACATCCACTTCAGTCATTTGGGCGACGTCAGCCTTCAACGTTGGTCGGGCATTTTCTTCCACCTCTCTAGTCGCTAAAGCTGTATGTTCATCGTAAACGTTAGGGTAACCTACTTCTGTTTGAATCGAGAACAACGCACCGCCGGTCTGTTCAGCGATCATTTCTGCTATCACCTGGACATCTCCTACCAAGGTGTCATCGATTACATTAAAACTACTTCCAGAAACTGCTTCGACCGCTGGTTCATGCTCTAAATTTTCTGGTCTTGTGAAATAGGCAATCAAAATATCGGCCTCCCCATCAATCCCTGTTTCTCTCATTTGTTGCGTAACGGTGTCACTATTACTTGTTTCCGTTGTACCAATGTCTGGCTCGTCATTCATTGAATCACTGCTGCATCCTGCTAGAAAAATCATCGTCAGAAAAAGTCCTTTTGTCCATTTGTTCATTGAATTGCTCCTTTCTTTTCCCATCAAAATGGTAGTTCCAGTATAATTCTTGAAGTGGACTTTAAGGCAAGACTCTTGAGCAAACCTTCCCCTATTTTTTACATCTTTCTCACAACTTCCTCACAAAAAAATTTCCTTCCCAGCATACTGAAAAAAGCCGTAAACAAAGCTTTGTTTTACGACTTTTTTGTTTAGTTATCGATTTTTCTCAAACTGGCAGCGACAAAATGATTTGTTCCTACCTGAACCCAATCCGGGTCCGCTGTTTCTTCTGTTTTAAATGTGGTGAAATCAAAGACATTGTTTTCCTTACTGTAAAAATCATCAGGCGCTGTTTTCTTGTTTCGAATGTCGGTTCTTAAAAACGCAGCAAGTAAGCGCCTTGTGTACGGATGGTAAGCATTTTTGAATATCTCATTGATTGGGGCACTCTCGACGATTTTTCCCCCATGCATCACGATCACATCATCGGCCATTTTACTAATGACACCCAAATCATGGGTAATAAATAAAATACTTGTATCCAGCTTGTCTTTTAACTCATTCATTAACTTAAGGATTTCTGCTTGGATGATCACATCGAGTGCGGTAGTCGGTTCATCGGCAATCAATAGCTTCGGATTGCAGGCTAATGCCATTGCGATCATTACCCGTTGACTCATTCCTCCAGATAACTGATGAGGATATTGCTTGGCTACTCGTTTAGGATCTGTGATCTTGACAGCTTCTAACAGCTCATATGCCCGTAAAGTCGCCGTCTTATTGTCGACGTGCTGATGAAGTTTCAAGGCTTCTGTCAGTTGTGCTTTGATTGTAAATACCGGATTCAAACTTGTCATAGGCTCTTGAAAGATCATTGAAATATCATTTCCACGAATTTTTAAAAGCTCTTTTTTGCTTAATTCGAGGATATTTTTTCCATCAAAACGGATCTGCCCTTCCGCTATATATTGATTTCGCTGAAAAAGTTGAAGGATCGACATGGCTGTTTGACTTTTGCCACTCCCACTTTCTCCAACGATTCCTAATGTCTTCCCTCTTTTTAATGAAAAAGTAACGCCTTTGACAGCTTTGACTGTGCCCCGTTTCGTATCAAAATACGTATGCAGATTATCAACTTCTAGTAAATCCATCTGGACCTCCTTGTATATTTAAGATACTCAATTAATCAGCTATTCCGTTTTAACTAGCTGTTATTTTGTCTATAATTGAGCTAGACGCTATGGACTAGTATAACCTCCACCAGATTCCTTTGGAATACTGTTGTCGAAAGGCTCTGGCCACAGCTCTTTGTCACATTGTTAATAAGTTTGTTAGCGCATGACATCTGTTCGTGACGCTTGATTGATCACAAGGTTACATAGGCAAAGAGTAAGTGGAGCATAGCGTAAATTTTATCTGTCAGGAGTGGTCCTTATGTTGTACGTTGGAATAGATATTGCCAAGCACAAACATGACTTAGCGATCATTGATACTGAAGGAACGGTTTTTATCCGTCATCTTCAGATTGAAAATAATCGTGAAGGCTTTACGAAGCTTCAAATGACGCTTGCCAATTTGCAGAAAACAACCGGCGAAGAGATTCAAATCGCCTTAGAAGATACCGGTCATTATTGCTTTAATATCTTACGCTTCCTTCGGACGCAAGGGTACCCAACTTATAGCTATAATCCATACTTAATTAAAGAATTTGCCAAAAATCAAAGCTTACGAAAAACCAAAACCGATAAAAAAGACGCCATGACGATCGCTCGTAAATTACGAGCAGATCTTGATAAACAATCATTTAGTGCGAACCCCTCAATGATTGAGCTGAAATATTTAACCAGACACACAGCTAGATTAAGAGAGGACTGTACTCGAAAAAAAGTGAACTACACACGCATTTTAGATATTCTCTTTCCAGAATTAGCACCTTCTTTGGGTTCTTCTTCCGCGAAGTACCAATCCTATGTGTACGCAATCTTAAAAGAATACCCCTCTGCTAGAAAATTAGGAAATGCACACTTAACGAAGTTGACCAATCTCATTTCAACGCACTCAAAAGGTCACTTTGGAAAAGAACAGGCCGTCAAGCTCAAAGCACTCGCGCAAACCTCTATTGGTCAAGAGTCGCCAGCGTTAGAATTTGAACTCCTTCAAACTATTGATGCCATTCAGTACCTTACAACTATGAGAGACAAAGCCGAGAAGGAAGTTGCTCGATTAATGAGTGAAATCGATTCACCTATTTTAACGATTCCTGGCATTGGTTTTAAATTAGGGAGTGTCATTCTCGCCGAAATTCGAGATATTAATAATTTCCGATCGCCGAATCAATTGCTTGCCTATGCAGGCGCAGAACCTTCCATCTCTACGTCTGGAATGAATCAGACTGAAACTGGTCGAATGGTCAAACGAGGTTCCTCTCAACTTCGCTGGGCATTGCATGAAGCCGCCAGACTCATGTCTATTTGGTCTCCGTCTATGCGTGTCTATTTCCAGAAAAAACTAGCAGAAGGAAAACACTACAATGTCGCAATCAGTCATGTTGTTCGAAAACTGGTACGAATCATTTATCAACTACTGAAAGATAATAAGCCTTATGAGGAGCAGAAAATGATTGTTAACTGATCTTTTCAAAAATCCCCTTTGCCTAAGGGTTCTTTGTCATGCCTTCAAATAATGTCAAAACTACGTTATTCAAACTTTTCATTTTGTGCTTGACTTAATATAGTTTGTCTTTTGATTTTTTCCCATTAAACCAATCGTATCATGCTTATGGTTCGATTGATTGACTCATCAACCATGTTTCAATTCCTATGTTGTAAAAAAACTATTTTCGCGTACACTTCACAAAATGATTCGGCTCGACTTCTACCCAATCTGGATCAGCATCAGTTTCTTTTGAATAGTTGAATGCCAAATCAGGATGGGTTTCATCAATAGGCCATGGTCGATACTCTTCGTCTAGCGTTGGAATGGCATTTAATAATTGCCGTGTGTACGGATGGATCGGGTTAGAAAAAATCGTCTCAGCTGAAGCTAATTCTACAAGATGCCCAAAATACATCACACCGATCCGATCAGAAATAAATTTTACAACTCCAAGATCATGGGTGATAAACAAGTAAGTCAAATTGAGTTCTTCCCGCAAATCATGAAGCAAATTGATGATCTGTGACTGAATCGAAACATCTAACGCTGAAACAGCTTCATCGCAAACAATGAATTTGGGCTTTAAAGCTAAGGCACGAGCAATCCCGATTCGTTGTCGTTGTCCACCAGAAAATTGATGCGGATAGCGATGAATAAATTCTTTCTTTAACCCGCATTTTTCCATGATATCAAGAATATATGTTTCATAGTTTGGGTCCTTTTTACTAGCAAAAAATTTGTGTATCAACAAACCTTCTCCAATAATATCACCCACTGTTAACCGTGGATCTAGTGAGGAGTAAGGGTCCTGAAAGATAATTTGCAGGTCTTTTCGTAAAACTCTTGATTCCTTTTGAGTCAAAGCAGCTAGATCGATGCCAGAATCAAGCTGCTCTTCATAGTATGAAAATTCTTTTTTGTTCATGACATCTTTTTTTAGTTGTGCGACTTGCTTATCAATAGCTGCTAAGTCATTTTGTTGTTCAGCAATCGTTTTTTCCAAATTTATGAGCTCTGATTGATCCACTGTCCCACTCATCGCTTGTTTTTGCTGATTAAATGTTAACGCTCGCTTGCTAGCGGCAACTTTTGCTGCAGCTTCGTAACGAGACGAAAGAAGCTTACTGACCTTTTGTAGATCATCATGCAAAATCAAGCCTCCGACTAATCGTAGGGTATTGCCATATTCATTTTCAAAAGCGATTTTCTTTAGACGCAACCGTTCCGTTGTTGCTTCTACATCAGCAGCTGAATCGGTAGCGAGTTTTGATTCGATCGACTGGAGCTCATTGACAGAATCAGTAAACTGTTTCATCTTTTGTGGCAGTTGTTGATAGACTTTTTTTACGTAACGAGGCATGAAATCTTCGATCGTCTCTCCATAGTAAAGGGTCGAGCCTCCGGTTTGTCGCTGGAGCTGAATAATCGTGCGTCCAAAGGTCGATTTTCCACAGCCACTTTCACCGACGATGCCTAATGTTTCTCCTTCATATATATCGATCGTAAGATCTTTATTTGCTTTCACATAGTCTTTTCCCACCCCAAAAAAGTTTTTCTTCTTCACAGGAAAATACTTTTGTAGATTCTTGACGCGCATGATCGTATCCATAACTGCTTACCTCTCTCTCATCTTCGGATCGATGGCATCACGGATTCCGTCACCGATCAAATTGAAGGATAAAATGGTCAACATGATCGCGATCCCTGGATAAATCGTCAGGTAGGGATGTGTTCGGATATAGCCTCGTCCAAAATTTAACATCGTTCCCCATTCCGCAACGGAAGCCTCCATACCTAAGCCAATAAATCCTAAGCCAACAGCAGATAAAATTGCTGTGGCAACGCCCATTGATGAATGCACAATGACTGGTGAAAGGATATTTGGCAAGATGTGTTTAAAAATCAGCAATCCATTATTTGCGCCCAGCGCTTTTCCAGCTTCAATAAATTGCTTCTCTTTGACCGCCATCACACTTGCCCGAATAATACGAGCAAAAATGGGGATATTCGCCAACCCGATCGCCAAGATCATGTTCGGCAGACTGGATCCCAAAGAAGCCACGATGGCGATTGCCAACAAAATGGAAGGGATGGATAGTAAGATGTCACAAAAACGCATAATCAGCGTATCGATCCACCCTCTGAAATAACCGGATAAGACACCTAAGATGCCACCAAAAAAGAGTGCCAGTAACACCGCACAAACGCCTACAGTAAGCGATATTCTCGTGCCGTAAATCAAACGAGACAATACGTCACGTCCCAAGTCATCTGTCCCAAACCAATGAGAACGACTTGGAAATTGCAATGCATTGGCTAGATTTTGCTCCCTCATGCCATAGGGAGCTATAAAGTCTGCAAAAATCGCAGTAATCGTCAGTAACGTGATAAATAGTAACCCAAACATTGCTCGGCGATTTGCTTTTAAGGAAAGCCAAATCTCTTGTTTCGATCCTTCTGGTACGCCTGCAAGTGCTTGCGTTTTCGCTATGGCCTTTTTTCTAGAAAACATGAGTTCCTCCCTTAATCATATGAGGTTTTAATTCGCGGATCGATATATGCATAGAGAATATCGACACATAGATTAACCATCGTAAAAATAAATGCAATAAATAAAACGCCGCCTTGGACGATCATTGTGTCTCTTGTACGGATCGCATTCACCATCAATGTCCCGATCCCATTGATACTAAAAACAGTCTCGGTCAATACAGCCCCACCTAATAAAGCCCCAAACTGCAAACCAATGACTGTCACTACGGGAATCAAGGCATTTCTTAAAGCATGATGGAACGTCACCTTTGAACCATTTACTCCTTTGGCTTTTGCCGTGCGAATATAATCTTGGTCTAAAACGTCCATCATACTCGACCTTGTGATCCGGGCGATCGTGCCAATTGACGAGGAAGCCAATGCAAATACTGGCATGATCATTTGCTGCCAAGTATCAAAACCAGATGCTGGCAACCAGCCCAGGATAGAAGTAAAAAGAATAATTAAAAGGAGTGCCTGCCAAAAGGTTGGCATAGAAACCCCAACTAGTGAAAGAAACATCACGAAATTATCAACCTTGGAATAAGGTCTCGAAGCAGAGATCACTCCCAGTGGAATACCAATCAGCGAGGCAAATAACACACTCCCTACTGATAATTTGATTGTGTTGGGCAAACGGACTAGGATTTCATCCATGACCACCCGGCCAGAAACATACGATCTCCCAAGATCAAATTCGACAACAACATTTTTTATATAATGAAAAAATTGTTCGATAAAACTACGGTCAAGCCCCATTTGCACACGCATGGCCTCATATTGTTCAGGAGTCGCTCCTTCCCCCAACACCATCGTTACAGGGTCTCCAGGTGATAGATACATAATCGTAAATACAATAAAAGAGACGCCTAGCAGGATAGGAAACAACCACAGAATTCGTTTTACAATATATTGGAACATCTATTCATCTCCTCAAAATAAAGAGCCATTGCGGCTCTTTATTTTATACTCTCAATCCAATTTAGTTTTTTGACACCGTATCTAAGAAGTAACTTCCAGTTGGATGATGTTCGAACCCTTGCACCCAGTTGCGGATACCTGAAACATTTTCTCTGGTTTGTAAGTAAACCCATGGCATCTCATCATTGATAATCTCTTGCGCCTCGTGATAATAGGCCAAACGTTCCTCTTGGTCAGAAGTGCTACGAGCTGCATCAAGTAATTCATCTACCCGTTCATTATGATAGAACGTACGATTTCCAGCTTCGCCAAAGCTACTTGAATGAAAAAGTGGATACAATCCATAGTCAGCATCTGTTGTGATCGTTGTCCAACCTAGTAAGAACATATCTGGTTCACCAGCTGCTGCAGCATCTAAAAATGCTCCCCACTCCATTTGGTTGACCTCAACAGTGATGCCTAATTCTTCTAAAGCAGCGGAAACAACCTGCGAGACACGGATTCGTTCTTGATTGTTATCACCGACATACAACGAAAGGGAGAACCCGCCATCTGGATAACCAGCTTCTGCTAATAGTTCTTTTGCTAATTCAACGTCATAAGGAGTAGCTTCCAAGTTTTCATTATATCCAAAAACCAATTCGTTGATCGGTCCACTCATTTGAGTCCCGATCCCCATATGAACCGTTTGGATAATCGATTCGACATCGATAGCATGGGCAATCGCGCGACGTACCCCTACTTCTTGCAATGGTGTATCATTTCGAACGTTGAAACCTAAGTATTCCGTTCCTAAATTTTCTGTCGCTAATAAAGTCAATTCATCGTTTTCTTCAACCTTTTCATTATCAGAAGGAGCGATATCATAAACAATATCGACGGTTCCTGACTCTAGTTCAATCAAACGAACACTTGAATCTGTAATTGTCCGAAACTCAATTCTTTCCATTCCCGCTGGCTCATCCCAGTGATCGTCAAATCGATCCAACGTCACGTGACTACCGGTTGCCCATTCAACAAATTCAAAGGGACCCGTTCCTACAACGCTGCTGATACCATAATCTTCACCAGCTTCTTCCACCGCTTTCTCACTCAAAATTCCAACCGCAGGATGTGCTAAATGAGTCAAGAAAGGCCCGAAGGCTCCATTTGTCCCGATATGGATCGTATGATCATCGATCACTTCGATCGTATCAGGATCGATCGAACCAATGATATGACTGATCGAAGGTGAGTCCACCGCCCGTCGAAGGGTGTAGGCAACATCAGAAGCTGTCATCGCTTCCCCATTATGAAAGACAACATCTTCTCGCAACTTAAACTCATAAAGGTTCTCTTCAATTTCTTCCCACTCTGTTGCTAACCCTGGCACTAACTCAAGATCGTTGGTCTGTTTGATCAGTGTTTCGTAAATCTGTCTTGCTACCCTGGTAGTTGCTTGGTCGTTCGTTTGATGGATATCTAATGTCACTGGATCCGCACCTGATGCGACCACTAATACATTAGGATCAGAACTAGCTCCCCCTGACACATTCCCTCCCGAACTATCTGTTGGGTCTTGGCCTCCACTACCACAAGCACCTAATACCATCAGACTTGTTAACAATACGAGAGCCCAGCTTGTTTTCCTTTTTTTCATGTTATCCTCCATTTCGTCCCCTGTAACTTAAGGATTTTTTTTTGCGCTCTTCTTCATACCAGCAAATATAGAAATTAGACGCATTGGCGTGTAACTTGGATCGTAAACACATACGCTCGTCCTGTTTTCTATCAACTAACTATAAAAAATTTGCTCATAATGAAGAAGCTTTTATCTGAATGATGAAAATTTTCAGATAATAACAAACTTTAGCTTGGAAATGTGATAGATTTGTGATGAATATCTAAGAAAATTGTCATTTTGTTAGAATAAAATGAAGAATTGCGGATTATTATCATTAATTTGACTTTTTCTTATAAGAACCCATTCAGTTAACAATTACTAATTCTTATTTTTGTTTCATTTGATTGAAAGTGTGACAACGATTCTATATTAGGAATTTTAAGTCTCTAAATTTTTATCGTTATCAAATATAAACGTCATATATCATTATGTGATAAACTATTTTTGAATAAAGATGGGAGTGATTGAATGGATATTTTCTTCAGACCACCAAAAGAAGAGGATATTGATCGAATCATGCAGATTGAAAATGCAGGATTTACGGCTGATGAAGCAGCATCTAAAACTGCGATGATGAATCGAATACATACAATAAGTGATAGTTTTATTGTTGCAGTAAATGAAAAGGATTGTCCGATTGGCTACGTTGTAGGGCCCATTATTTCTAAACGTTATCTCTCTGACGATCTCTTTGAAAGTACTTGTCCTAATCAGCCTTTTGGTGGCTACCAAAGTATTCTGAGCTTAGCTGTCGCTCCTGATTATAGAAACTGTCAGATTGGCAGTAAACTACTGTCAGTCCTCGAAGAACAATGTCGTCTTCAAAACAGAAAAGGAATCACCTTAACTTGTTTAATATCATTGATTCCATATTACAAAAAGCATGGCTATCAACTAGAAGGACTGTCAGATTCCCAACATGCAAATGTTGCTTGGTATAATATGGTGCTGGAATTGGACGATACGCCTAGTGAATTCTAATAAAAACTGCATATTAGATGAAACACCATTCAAAAGTAAGATATTTAGTCTAACTTTTGAATGGCGTTTCATCTCAATTTAATATTAATTAGGGAATTTTCCTAAAACTTACTCTGATTTTTCTTGCTATCTTTTCATCCGTCAACGCTTTTTTAGTATTTGAAAGCAACATAACTCTTGATTCAGTGGGATCCATAATATATTTTCTCTCCCACTGATCTTGATCTGGACCATCGCCAATGATGCGAATGTAAGACAGCAAACTTTTGATCATCTCTTTTGTCAATGTTAGATTAGTATAGCCATCATTTTCATAAAAATCATACCATGTATCACTTGGATTTTCCTTCAGTATTTGAATTAGTTGATGGATTTCTTCTAACGCATCGAAAACTTCTACAAATACAAAGACCATTTCTTCCCGATCAAGCATCTGATAAGCGTCTAACAAATGGAGCAGTGCTTTTAACGTTTTGCATTGAACGGCTACTGAGAGGTAAATATCATTAAAAAAGCGAGCATTTTGCGCATGTTTATCCTGAAGGGATAATGTAATCTGCTGGCATCTCAGCAATAGATCCTCCCAGGCTGCTATCTTTTCTCCTACCATAGAGAAAATTTCTGTGACTTGCTCCTTGATTTTTTTATCACCCGTCAACCATTCTATCCTCGGAATTTTTGTTTCTTGCTTGAGCCAGGATTGAATAATTTTTCGAATCAAATAACAGGCAAACTCGTCCCCAGCGGTTTGATCCTCATGTGTTCCATAGCGGATAACCGCTTCAAAGTAAGCTTCATAGACAGCTTGGATCTCTTCTTGCTGATTTTGATAGTATTGTGTTACATGCTCAGAAATTATCTCTTGATTGGTTCGTAACTGATAATCTGCTCGCCAGAAATTTGCTATTTCTTGTAAGAACAAAATATGCGGTTTTATGTTGCCTGTATTGACTAAGACAAACTTATCCATCTTGACTTCTCTAACCGCCATTAACTCTCTAGAAACAAATTCTGGGCTATTAGGCAAGATCGTCAAGAAATTAGATGCTTGTAAATCATGAAAGGCAACGTGATAATAGATTCCTCTTGATTGATTTGGTTTTGATGTGTTTGTTAACACTTCATCTCGTGGATCGTGATTTTCTTGTCTACGAGAAACCATTTTGCCATAACCATTATCCGCCCAAATCTCAATCACATCATCCGGAAGCTCAAGTAAGCCAAGATTAAATAATTCCGTCATCTCCCCATAAATGTTCATTGAACATACTGCATGAGGATCGACTTCTTTAACCATATGATATTGCAGATGGACGATTTCGTTGATCACTGCTGCTTTTTCCGCTGCTGACCACTGTCGATCAAGATCTTCTGCCCAAAAAGGACAATCCCCTTGTCCGCGAAAACCAAGTGTGTAGATAACCTTGGTACCTTTTTGCTCGTGTAAGGCTTTTTTCCATAATTCCTGAAACAACGCAAAATGTTCCTCGTATGAAGCCTTCAAACCAGGATACCTTCTAGCAAACATCTCAGCGCCTAGTGGCTCGGCATGATGATGTGTATAGATCAACCCCATCGCTTGCGCACTTTCACAATGTCTATCACTGTTCTTATCTGTTCCAGGGATGATGACATTTCCGCCTAAACGTAACAATGTTTCATAAATACGTTCCCATACATATTCATTCGAACCATTATCTTCCCATTGATCCAGCAGCAACTCATCATTGACGAACCAGCCCCGATAGTCCGTTGCAAAATCAGACAATGTTAAGTCAAAACCTGTCCATACAATAAATGGCTTTTTTATTGGGGGAATCTCCATGAAATACCAAAAGGGTTGAACACCTAAAATTTTACGAGAGATTTCAAGAACCCCATACATTAATCCTAACGGTGTTTCAGCACACACTTTTACTTTATCAGGCGATACGAAAAGTATATGAAAAGCATCCGTTTCATTTTTTTCATCAAGTAAAACCAACTCAATTTCATTTGCCTTCCTCGTGTCTGTCACAACGGTTAAAATGTCACGCTGCAAGATCTTGCAAGCATGTCCAATCACTTCATTTTCCAGCTGTTTTGACGTGACAGAAGTATTTTTCGAAATGAAAAATGTTGTTTCCATGTAATCACCCGTTTCATCTATATAGTTTATTATTTTATCTTCAATAAAGAACTTTCTACTATGTTGTAATAGACAATCGAATTGCTCATCAGCCATAAACCTCTCGTCACTATTTTCTGCAAAGATGTTTTTCAGATGGTCTAAACGTTTTGTTAACTGTTTACTATGATACCGCTCATAAATTTAGAATAAGCGAAAAGCTTGTTTAAAAAAATAGAGAAAGTCGATGAAAAATACGAAAAAACAGACTTTCTTTGTTTTTGGATTTTTCCCCGTCCCCCTTTAACTAATGTTTTATCTAGTCGTTGTAGAACATGATCTTCCATGCCTATTCAGCTTAGGGTGGTTAATCCTATGTACAGCAAATAAGCCCACACTCATAAGAGCATGGGCTTATTGAGATCATTGTCAATTCTAAATCTTCAATTGAAATCTGGCTTTTATCAATTCAGATTTCAATTGCTGAATAATGGTGACAATTTCTTATTATTCTTCAATTACATATACTTCTCAACTTCATCAATTTCTTTTTGTAGTGCTTTTTCATCGTACTTTTCATACTTACCGGCTTCGTGTGCGATCTTTTTGATTTCATGAATCGCTTTTTTCTCAACGATCCATTTCTTCATACTATGTTTTTTGGCGTCTGCATCTAGTGTGTCTAATTCCGCTAAATTATCATCTAACTTATCAAGAACCTCTGCAATTTTTACCAATGCTTTTGCTTCCTTTTCTTCATAGTTTGTCATAGATATCACTCCTTAAGTATTTGATATATTTATCTTACTGCTGTAATTAAATATTTTCAAATTAAATGTACTGTGTATCACAAAGTTTTATCTTATTCTCACTGAATAGATAGAAACTATTATTTTTTTGCAATATTCTATTCATTTTACATTTATTTTTATCCTTAAAGATGTATCATAAGAGAACTATAGATTATATAAAAAAATGCCTTAGTGAAACATCAAACATTCGGTGTGTCGTTTGCAATAAAAACATCTAGTTTTTTACCTTCTTATGGTTGCAGCAGAATTTTACCGATACTTTTTCCAGATTCTAGATAATCATGGGCAGCTTTTCCGTCAGCTAATGAAAAAATGGTTGGTTGACTGATTTTCATTTGATCCTTGCTAAAGTAGTCAAACAATCGAGAGCTTCTTCTCTCCCGCTCTTGAAAACTTGTCAAGTAATCCCAGAGATCTCCTGTCAAAATACTTTTTGATTTAGATAGCAAGGGAATAAAGTCGATCGCTGGCGGATTTCCGCCGGCCATGCCAAAAAAGACAACATTCCCTCTATTTTTGAGCAAGTCGACACTTTCGGCTAATGTATGCCCAATGCCATCATAAACGGTATCAAAGAAAGAAGTGTAGGTATCTTGCCATTCTGTATTTCTTAAAAAAACTTGTTTTGCGCCTTGGTCTAAAGCCAGTTGCCGCTTTTCTTCCGTAGAAGTGACGCCATACACTTCTAGACCATCTGCGGTTAATAATTGCGATAAAATTTGTCCGACGCCACCACTTATCCCATGGACGAAGACCTTACTATGATTCACATTATTGCCAAGATCATGAGCTAAAAAATCAGCTGTCAACCCTTGCAGACCAATACTGGCTGCTAATTTAGGTGGTATACCTGATGGGATACGGATGGCATTTTCCTCAGGAACAGCCACCAATTCTGCATTAGCAAAAGGAACATCCACAAAAAGAATTGTTTCCCCTAGCTGAAACTTGGAGACAGATGTTCCTTTTTGAATAATCCTCCCTACCCCTTCATAGCCATTAATAAGAGGGTCTCGGGATTCAATATGATAGGTGCCCTTTCTCCGATAAATATCAGCATAATTCAACCCAATATACATCATCTCTACCATTAGCTCATTTTCGTGAATGATGGGATCAGGCAAATCCCCATATGTTAAAACAGTTGAATCACCGAATTCATTAAAATACAACGCCTTCATGCGCAAATCATCTCCGATCTTCAATCTATCAAAAGCCACGCATCAATCGATTGAAACTATCTACTAAACAACCGATGAATGTCCCTTCGGTCATTTTAGATTTTCCTTTTATTCAAAAAAAGCACCTTCTCTCGAAGGTACTTTCATTCTATTCCTCTTGATGAATTCCGTCAAAACAGATTATTTCTTCGGTTCATCCTCATCCATCTTCGATTCCGACAACCGGCCTGTAAAGCCCGATATATCAACATCTCGTATTTCAAAAACAGCCCGTGACAGCAATTTGACAGCAGCAAATCGTAAAAAAAATTACACGTCAAATTTGGTAAATTCATCTGCTAGAGATTGGTTTGTTTCAGGATATAGGTGCCCATATTTGTCTAAAGTTGTCTTAATAGATGAATGCCCCAACCGCTTTGAAACAGCATAAATGTTCTTATTATGCTCAATCAAAAAAGCAACATGGGAATGTCGTAATCCATGTAAATGGATTGGTTTCACACCAGCAACCTCGGCCAATTTTTTAATACGTCCCAAAAATGTCTTTGGTGACGGTGGCAATCCATCGAAAGTAAAAACAAAACCAAGATCTTCGCCAATTAATCTTTGGGTTTCTTGCCATTCTTTCAAATCTTCGACAGTTTGTTGGTCTAGCGTGATAGTCCGGATACTCGAAGTATTCTTCGTATCGGAAAACTCATAATCCGTTCTTGTCCGAATATAAAGAGATTTATTTACACTACAAGTACTTTTTTTAAAGTCAATATCCGACCATTGCAGAGCAAAAAGCTCCTCACTTCTGAGACCAGTAACAAACAAAAAACGCATCATTCTTTTGTAGAAAGTCTCCTGAAAATCACAGAGATATGGGCAAGCGTACACCTTTTTAAACTCTTCAACAGTCCAAAACTCTACTACTGAACGTTCTGTTCGAATCTTACCAATCGTATCAACTGGATTTTCTTCAATCACTTCTAAAATCACTGCACGCTTAAAAATAATCCGTAATTTGTTAAAAATCTGTTTAATATAATTGTTTGATAACGGACGTGTGGTACCCTCTCTGTTCGTAACAGAACACTTTTCAACGAGGTATTGTTGAAACTCTTGAATATGAATTGGTCTGATCTTTTCTATCTGCATTTTTCCAAAATAAGCTAACGCACGTTTTAACGTCTTATCTGTTTTTACATAGGTTTTTTCGACTGTCCCCAGCTTATACCAGGGAAAGAAGTATTTCTTATAAAAATCTCGAAACGTAATTCCTTGCAGGTAGATATTTTGAGAATCGGAATAATTCTTCTTCAATTCCTCCATGGCTTGTTTCGCCTCAGTCTGAGTTTTAAAACCTCTTCTGGTTGGTTGGATTCTCTTACCAAACCGATCGTATCCTAGAGACAATGAAAAATACCAAGTACCTCGTTTTTCATCTTTGTACACATTTGCAACTCTTCTCATTGCACTATTCCTCCCAAGAAATATGCAAGACCTCTTCTAAAATAGAAATAGGTATCCGCTTTATTTTTGAATTTCTATAAAACGTATAACCTTTTTTCACTAGAAGTCTCTTACACTCCTTGAAGATTTTGTCAGCGTAGTATTGAGAAAAGCCTAAATCAATTATATCTTTTCGAGTAGCTGTCTTCATTATACCGCCTTCCTCTCGAATTGTCTTATGCTCCTCGTTACATTAGCTAAAAAAGAAATTTTGATGGTTCTATTTTTATCTATCAGCTGCTTTGCCAAAGCACATAGGAATTTCACCTCCCCCCAGTAATGGCGGGCCAATTTGGTTACGGAAGTATCATTATCAGATATGAAGCTACAGGTCGAAGTGAATCGCTCGTTTAGATAAGTCATGGCGCTTCAACAAAATAATCTAAATATCAATGTACTGATAGATTTATATTTAATTTTCAAAGGTCATAGGCTTTTTCAGCCTGTGAAGTTCTCAAAAGTTCTTTCGAGAATTTCACACAATGAAAAATAAGCGGAAAGGGGAGAAACTATTAACGAGTAATATCAAAAGATAAAATTTTATCAATTAACTTACTTTCCAGTCGCCTACGTATAAGTTCATCAACATAGGTGATAGACTCACGATTTTCATCATAGCCTTTACGCAAAGAAAGTTTCAAAATATATTTTTGATAATAATCCAGTACCGATTGAACTGCGATTCGGTCTCCCTTTGCAGCTAGTACAATGATTTGGGAAGGTAGTAAGGGATTTTGATAATCTAAAATTTCACTCATTTCTTATGACCTCCATCGCTTTTTTTAAATCTACTTCTGCTTTTTTTCGTTGATACCAGACTGTACTCAAGCTAGTATCGAGTAATTCACTGATTTCTCGATCGTTAAATCCAGCAAAGTAAAATAATAAGAGAATGATTTTTCTTCTCTCTTTTAAATCATTTAGTGCTTCAGCTAAGTGAAGATCTTCAACTCGTACCTTTATACCAGCTACCTCAAAAAGCTCGCTATCCTCAATAGTTTTCTCTCTGACTTGAAGTTGATCCAAGAATTCTTCTGTTAAATCCGTGATAGATATTTGTTTATCCCTTACATACGCATACTGCTTATGAATATTTCGCAACTCATTCCGAAGTACTTTCTTGCAATATGCATCAAAAACATGACTGATATGTGTCTCGAATGATTGATCCATGTTAGGGCCTCCTTAAGAGTAATGACTTACGTTCCTTCCCCTTTCCACTACTACTACAATTGGCGACCCCTAATTTTTCTAAAAATCCTGATTTTTTTATAAAAAAAAACGTATTGGACTACCTGTGCATGAAACTGGACCATGTTAACGGCTTTCTCCTTTCCACTACTAAAATAATTTGAACAGGGTATTTTTTCGAAAAATCTTAAATTTTTTTCAAAAAAATACAGACAAAAATATCCCATACAATTGAGAATTAAGACTCAACTGCACGGGATACTCTGATTGTCTATTTTAAGATTTAACTAGTGAGGCTACTGTATCTCCATCTTCTTGGAATAAAATTTGCGGTTGCAATTTAGGAGTAGCTTGAACATGATCATAATCTTCGCCTGCGAAAGTTTTGAGGATTGCCATCAATATATGACGAAGACCTTCCGGTGGAATTGCCATTCCTATTTGTCTTCTTACACTTTCTCTACCGCCTTGAAAATGAAAATCATCAGGGAATGTTTGAAGTCTAGCACGCTCTCTATTCGTAAGTGCTCTGTTTTCTTCCCAGTGGTACATGTGTGTACCACCTCCACCAGAACCAGTTACTGTATAAGCAGGTGTATTTCTGTTTAATCTCTTATATATATTACTTAATCGTGCGCCTTTAACATTAAGTCGTAAATGTTCTGGAATCTCTTCTCCCCAAGCGTTTCCTCCTTCAGGAATATAGGATAACATTTCCACAGTTTTAGCATTATGCCGCGTGAAATCATGATTAAATGCATCGGGTAAAATTGGTGGATTTAAAATTGCTTCAGATGAAGAAATATAGTCTTCAGGATTAGGCGTAGTTGGTGCTGGTACTTTAAACTCAATTCCTTGTTCAGCTATATCGTTTCGAATCCCGACAATTATAATTCTATGTCGAGCTTGCGGAACACCATATTGTTCAAATTTATAAAAATTAGGTGTAATCGTATAACCGGCATTTTGTAATTCTTGAAGTATTTGAATAAAAGCTTCACCTTCATTAGCAGAAGATAAGCCACCCACATTTTCAGCAACAAAAAATTTCGGTTTAAACTCTTTTAATGCTTGAACCCCATAAGAATATAAGGGACCAAAATCTCCATCTAGACCTTTTTGTTCTCCCACTAAGGAGTAATCGTTACATGGAAAACCAAAAATTAAGGCATCGATGTCTCCTAACAATTTATGATCATGCAGATCAAACGTTCGCACATCTTGACAATAAACAGAAGTTGCATCAGGGTCTTTTAAAATATTAAGTTTGTACGTTTCCACCGTGTCTGAATCGTATTCATTTGCCCAAGCATGCGTAAATCCCCATTCTTCATTATGTTGATCTATATATTTTGAGGTGATAGCAGCGTAAGCCCCACCTCCAGGTCCGGCAAACAATTCTCCAGTTTTAAAAATCATAGTAACCCTCCAATTCCGAACATACGTTTCAGCATATGCCTCGAAATACAGTTTAGCATATGCCAAAAAAAAGTCAATCAAGGAGGATCAAAAATAATATTTCAAATATAGCAATATTTTTTGTCTTTAAGAAAAAGATCAATTCTAACCAAAATTCATGTAAAATGTTGATTCATCAATTTTAGTTATATCTAAATCTATCCTTCCATAATTCAGCAAATCTTCTTTCGTAACAAAATCACCTCTTGGAACCCCAATCCGATCTCTGAAGTAGATTCCCATCTCTGAATTGTTCTGCGTAGTTTGTATAGCTTTACCATAATTTACCTGGGCATGGCAACAAACTAATAAAGCATCGTCATCTGTAATAACATTAAAAACTTCACCCATACTTGGAAAAAAGTTATTCACTTGATGAGTCATAGGAATTGGGATATAGGCTTGATTAGGTTCTCTCCCTGGTCTTTGTCCCCAATTTAAACCTGATCTAGGGTGTATCTCGCCATTTCGCGCAAGGAGAGGGACGTAATGGTAGTTCCGACCCCATTATTATCTACTATTCTGCTTGACCTCTGCACTCTCCTTGCTTCCTCTATCATACGTCTAGTTTCTGTGATTGCAAATAAATTTCGGACATCAGAATTACAGCAATCTATAACATGATTTGCAATACTTTCAAAGTATAACATCGCTGTCCTAGGGTCACAGGGACTTAGAATTTCATCATTACTTCTTCTTAAAAAGGCATTTTGTGTGTAATTTGCCGAACCAATATAAGCTTCTGAATTACCGAATTCATCACTTCATATATATAGTTTAGAGTGTATTGGAATATCATTAAGAGAGTAATAGCCTGAAAAGCATTTGAATCGTCCATCATTATCTGAAAAACCTTTATAATCTGCAATACTGATACCATCTCTTAATGTCATTCCAACAATCAATTCAAGTGATCTGATATAGATATCTTCCTCTTGAAGATACGCTACATGCTGGTTAACCATGGAAGAACTTGCATACCGCTAACTATTTTAAATCGGTAAGACCTCTACGGGCAGGTTCCATAAGTACTTCGTTAAATAAATTGTCGCAAATTAACATAAATATAATCATTCCTTTCGCGATTCCACTCAAGGCACAACACCGAATGAAAAAGTGTTGTGTTCCTAGCGGAACCTATTTCTCTTGTAGTAAACTTTTCTTGAAGAAGCCTGTATACACTACAAATCACGGGGAGGTGAGTAAGTGCGAAGACACACTTTTCGACCTTGTATAAATATATGTGTAGCTTGGCTTTTCAAGCACAACTAACTGTGACAAAGAGCACGTAAACTTATTTTTGGATAAGCGACTCGTTTGTGTAGAGCCTCGCAGTCCCTATACAGTTCTTCTTCTAAAATCTATGAAGGGAGTTTCTCACGATGTTAAAAATCGTGTACCCAAATTGTTGTGGCATCGATGTCCACAAACAGTTCGTTATCGCTGTGATCGCAATCACTGACAGCGAAGGGATTACTCAATACAAGCGCCGTCGCTTTTCAACGTTTACGAACGGGTTGAAAGAGCTGAAAAAATGGCTTGAGTTCCACTCTTGTTTTCATGTTTGTTTAGAGTCAACTGGGAAATATTGGATTCCTATCTATAACGTCCTTGAGGACGAAATGGACATCTGTTTAGCTCACCCAAAGTACGTCAAGGCAATTCGAGGGAAAAAAACAGACAAGAAAGACGCCCAATGGATTGCGGACTTATACAAACATGACTTAATTGCAGGAAGCTTTATTCCTCCTGCGAAAATTCGTCAGCTGCGGGACTTGTTTCGCTATCGAATGAAATTAACATACCTTCAAACCAGTGAAAAAAATAGATATCAGAACAGTCTCACTTGGTCAAATCTCCAAATTGCGAGTGTGGTTTCCGACGTATTTGGAAAATCAGCTCAAAAGATCATTCAAAGTGTACTGGATAATCCAGAGGAGAAACCGGATATTGCTTCGCTTATCCATCGTCGTATGAAAGCCTCTGTTGATGAGTTAGAACTCTCGATGGATGGCGAGCTATCTGAGGAACAAGCAGAAAAACTGCGTGTGATCAAAGCTCACTATGACGCGATTACCCTATGCAAAAATGATCTCGAAGAGATGATTACTGAATTAGGTAAAGAATACTCTCACCAACAAGAGTTGATTCAATCCGTTCCTGGATTTAAAAACCCGTTAACAGCGCTACGTGTCATTTCAGAAATCGGTATCGATATGAACCAATTCCCTACTGCTGGTCATCTTTGTTCTTGGGCGGGAGTCGTTCCTGCCAATAACGAAAGTGCTGGTAAAAAGTATTCGACTCGGATATCTAAAGGTGGTCGCTATCTCAAACCTTTGCTTGTTGAAGTAGCGAATGCCGTGGTGAAATCTGAAAAAAATCCCGAACATCGAAACAAATATCTACAACTTAAAAAGCGTAGAGGGCACAAGAAAGCAATAATTGCGATTGCTCGTCGGTTACTTGTGGCAATCTATCATATTCTCAAAAAAGATGAGGTATACAACCCCGCTCTTTATCACTATCAAGAATATGTCGCTCCAAATAAAAAACTGTCAATTCAAGAAGCAGTTCAATTTGCAAAAAGCCACGGGTTTCAAGTTGTTTAATTTGGTATAGACCGATAAATAACCGTTGAACCTCTTATTTTTGTGCGGTCTTTTTTCTGTAACTTAGTAAACGAATTAATCCGTATTTTTTTCAAACTTAATCCTCATTTCAGCTAAATTTGTATTTAGTCAATATTAAGTCTTTGTGCAACTTCTCCATAATATTCATAGGCTTGGTTATCACTTAACAACTCTAAAAACATTTTTTTTCTTTCTGCCGCTTCAATACCATTTTCCAAGCAATAATCTAAAAATCCTAATAAAGCTGAGGCTGAAATCATTAATCCGCTTACTTCTGCACCGTATAAGTCCTTAACTTTATTGACTATCTTTTTCATATTAGAAATTCCGCCGATTTTTGAAGCAGTAATATAACCAAAATATTTCACTTTTTTGTCTTCATAATCCTGATACTCGGGGATGTACTCAGTAGCCATATGATTAGCTAAATTAGCTGAGAGAAGAAACTTTTGTTCATAATTTTTAGCATCAATTATTGCTACAGTTGATTCATCAATATGAATTAATATATCAATATTAGTTCTTTCGCCTTGAATAACCGGTTTAGGATGAAGGACTGTTTTAAACCCTATAGCTTTTAAAATTTCCGCAGATTGAACTTCAAATTCCAAGTCATTTTGTTGATTAAGATATGAGGTAATAAATCCTCCATCTATATTGGGCATTTCACTTTTTTGCTCTACTATTTTTACAGCAATTTTTTGTGCTTTTTTTGGGGGAAAGTCATTTGAAATAATATCAATAACTTCATTTAAACTTTTCCCTGGAAGATTTGGGTACTGCATCAATATTTCTTGAACCAGCTTCTCTTCCTTACTTTGATTGCTAGCAACTTTTTCATCTGTTAAGGCTCTAGACTTATAACTGTCTACATCTAGACCTGCACGTTCGCCAAACCTGGACTCTGAAATTTTATAACGATCATCAAACGGATATCTTTGATCGTATCTGTCTAATTCTTCAAGTGTCGAGATTAGTTGGTCAGTTTCCTTATTGATAAATAACCGTCCATCACTGTACTCCACCAATTCGGTATAACCTGCTTGTAACATAAACGTATGGGCAACATCGCCATTTGCCGTTTCAAAATCTCTAGCACCACTATCTGATCTTTTTCTGTAATCAAGTTCTGCAATCTCTCTTTTCATTTCTGCTTTTTCTTCTTCGCTCGCATTTCGAAACTGAACGATTTTAGCAACAGTTTCATTTATTTGCTTGTCTGTTCTAGCGGTCATTACAAAAAATGTAATTTCTTCTCTGGTAACATAATAATCTAAAGTTTCTTGACAAACGATTCTTATCAAAAATCTTATTGGTCGAATTTTAAAGTCGGGGGAAAACTTTGGCCTAAATCCTGTAGACTCAAAGTAAGAATTTGGGATTTGTAGTGTCAGAAGTTGCTTACACAAGTTATCAAATTTTTTCCTTCCCTCTAAAAGAGCTAAACCAACTTTTGTTGGCACTAAACGTCCGTCATCTGCTAAATAGACCAAACTATATGTTCTAAGCATTGCCGCCCAAGTTCTACCGCCTGATCCATCATTAGAAATGTTCGCTCTTTTCAATTTTTTTTTGGCTAATACTACCTCATACTCCTTTTGAATTGGTCGATTAGAGTTCCACTTTTCTTTAAAATTATTCGTTGCAATTTTTAGAGCTTCTAAAGCATTGGAAAAATAGTTTGGATCTCTCTGTGGTCTAGTCACAAACCATGTTGTTCTATATCTCATCTTCTACATTCCCTTCGTTATTATCTATTCGTTCTCTTCCAGAATAGTCAACAGATAAAGATTCCAAAAGATTAAACACAAAATCTCTCTCTTCTGTTGTGACATCTTTTTGGACTAGTTCTCCTAATACTTCAACTAACTTATCCAGTAGTTCATCCGAAAAAGCTTGAAAAAATTCTTCAATAAGAAAATCACTTTCTTTTGATTCAGCAATATAGCTATTTAATAAAAATCCCATGTCAAGAATATTTTCATCAATAAAATCGGACAAGACAAACTGTTGGTCTAAATAGAAATCTCTGTATTTTTCTTTAATATAAGAAATTATGCTAATAAAATTACCCAGCCCCATTTCTTTGTTTTCTCTAAAAATATCATTTAGCCAATTGGGGTTATTATCTCCTTTAAGTGAAATCGATATAGATCTCTGAGAAATTCTACCATTAAGTCTATCACTATCTTTTTGATCCCCTGAAAGAGATCTTTTTTCACCAAGCCTAGTATCTTCTAATATTTTTATCTGTTTTTTCAGATTGTTGTAAATCATCAGTATCAAGGCTTGTTGTAAAATTTTTTTATACATTTTTCCTCCTGCAAATCTTTTTGATAAATTAATAATACTACTAAAAAAACAGCAAACACCCTTCTTTGAAAGGGCATTTGCTGTTTTATCTTTAATCACATTCAGAAATGCGTTCTAAAAGTTGTAAAAGGGATTAATATGCTATATCGCCTCTCAGTCTTTTAGTCCATAACAATTTCCTGCGTAGACTTCCACAAGAAATCAATAATTTTACCCGTAGGGTCTATTTGAACATTGTCAAACGAAAACAAAAAGCAAAAAACGGTTTCTTCCGTAGATCCGACGGCTGTTGGTCTTCTTGAAGCGATATATCAAGTATATCACCGTTTTTTTTTGGAACAAAGCTATCAACTGATAGCACAACAACAAAACACGTACAACACCCCATACCAACAGCATTTCTGATCAAATTGTCAGTTTCCATCAACCTCGGCTACGACTTATTGTTCGTAGGAAAGCCAAAGCATCCGTAGAGTTTGGTACGAAATTTGAATGGAATCTGTAGACTAGAGAAAATCAGCTTCGATGCGTCGAATAATTAGGCAGAAGTGTTAGTATCAGCCATTCGTCGCTATTATGATCGGAATGGTGTTGCCCTAAACGAATCTTGGCGGATGCACCAGAAAGAATATCCAGTACTGCAAGACCCTCGGCATTAGGCTATCCGGGTCCATCTCTAGGCAATCCTAAAAAAGATAACCCAAGAGATAAAACAATGGACTTCCAAGATAATGATAATAGAGTGAAAGTTAAACGAGGCTTCAGCCATCTGAAAGATTCTTTTGGTTTGGATCTGCTTAGGACAAAAAAATAAATTACTATTTTTTTGTAATTTCTAACTGCCTACTTTCCTCTCTTAGCAATTCTACTAAAATTTTTTTATTTTTCTTCAATAAGCTAGAAACACCATTTGAATCAGAAAGCTTCTCTAGCACAACTGGATTTGAGTCAATATCTTGGACACATTTTAGTAGAGACGGTTACGCCATTTTTTCTTTTGCTAACTCTTCAAACTCCTGAGGGGTTAGATAGTGAATCGAGCTGTGAATTCGATTCCGGTTATAAAATCCTTCAATGTAACTAAATAGTGCTCGATTCGCTTCTTCGAAGTCTGAGTAAGTCGTCGTGTATACTTCTTCTTTTTTCAATGATGCATGGAAGGACTCAATTCCTGCATTATCATAGGGTGTTCCTTTGCGACTATAGGAATGTCTTATTTTATTGTTTTCAAGCCAACTTTCCACTTCGATTGCTGTATATTGACTACCTAAATCGGTGTGTAGAATCATTCCTTCTGGAATGTGGTACCGTTGTTTCGCTTGATTGAGTGTTTGTAACACACAATCGACAGTCATTCGCTTAAAAAATGTATAGCTAATAATCTTTTTCGTGTGTAAATCCATAATTGAAGATAAGTAACACCAACCATTTTTCTTAGTTGGAATGTAGGTGATATCAGCTACCCATTTTTCACAGATAGTTTTAGTAGAAAAGTCCTGATTTAAGATGTTCTCTTTTAAAACAACCGGCTGAACAGACCGTTGAGGTCTGTATTTCTTAACCACAATTGACCTTAGATTTAATTGTTTCATCAATTTTTGAACATGCTTAAGAGATACTGAAATTCCTTCTTTTAGCAACACTTGATGGATTTTTGTTGCACCATATCTCTGTTTATGATCAAAAAAGATCGTTGAAATCTTCTTTTTCAATTGGTTATTTCTGACTTCTGTAGCTGTTAACGATTTATTTTTATAAAAATAGTAGACGCTTCTAGGAATTTCTAATAACCGACACAACAAAGAAACAGTGTAATCCTTACACCATTTTTCAATGAATCGGACAAGTGACTTCAGGTCTTTCGAGAGAATATGGCTGCGGCTTTTTTTAATATTTCAAGTTCCTCTTTCAAACGAGCATTTTCTTTTCTCAAATCAGCCGCTTCTTTTCCGGTTAGTCCTGTGGACGGATCAGGTAAGTATAAATTCTTCCACTTATAAATCGTCGCTTCAGCTAAGCCATATTCTTTCGCCAACCCTCGAACAGAACGTCCAGTTTGATTTAGTTCAACAATCATCTGTTTAAAATTTTCTTCATATCGGGTCATAAAATCCATCCTCTCGTAGATAAGTTTAATTTATTTCTGTCTCTACGAAAAGATGTCTAAGATTTGATACTAACACTATCACCTCTCATGAATTAAAAGTTGTGTTATTATTATATACTATCAAATTACAAAAGATAAATTTATTATTTTCCAGCTAATATGCTTCTATGACCTTCCAATTTTCCGGCTTTTGTAGAACAAAAGAATACTTGAAATTATTTATTGTTTTCGAAGTATCATCAAGGTACTTTGCTACCACTGAAACTTGATAATTCTCTCCTTTTTGTCGATAAATAGGATTAGTCAAATCTATAAACATCAATGTAGTATTTATTGGTGTGACTTCACTATCTTCTACATAATACTCAAGTTCCTTTTCTGAAGCTGTTGGATAGAGTTTGAAAAATGTCTCAAGAAACTCAGTGATTTCTTCCGTTGTTTTGGCATCAATTTCTGAATCACTTTCTGCTTGTTTTGTCTCATATTGTGCCTTGTCAGGTTTTGCAATCATAGTAGGCAAACTCGTTACTACATGATTCCCTTTTTCATCTTCAAAGATTGTCACCCGGTATGCAGAAGAAACTGTTTGTGCCTTTTTCCCTTCTGTAATCTTTTGATTCACTAGAAACGAAACGACAAATTCTTCTGAGAGTTTCTGAACATCTAAAATTTTTACTGATTGAACGTCGGAACTAGTGGGAATATCTACTCGAACCATATCTTGGCTCAAAGCGAGTCCTTCTTCTGTAAGGTATTGTCCAAGAGTTGTCATTCTCTTTTCAATTGCTTCTTTATTATTCCTCCATGAGAAATATTCTTTCACAAAATCCTTCGTAAAACTTTCAACGCCAGAAGTGTTTACTACCTTCTCTTTTACAACCACTTTTTCATGAGTTGTATGCTGATCAATGGCCGTGAAATTTTTGTAGATTCCAAAAGCAAGACTGCAAGACAGTAAAAGCCAAAGGGCGAGCACCATTTTCCGATGCTTGCCCACTGAAACTACTCGTTCTTTTTTCTTTTTCGGTGTCTTTTCCTTTTGACTCCGTTCAATTTTTAACTTCATTCTTTTTCCTCTTTTCTCTTATTTATATCGGCCAGCTCCGATAAGATGCTGCTGCCAATAGGATTCGGTTAGATTGGTCCATCCCACTGGATCGCCCGCATGAAACATTCTGTTCTCTCCAGCATAAATCCCTACATGAGTCACATAAGTACCGGCATCATAAGTTGAATGAAAGAAAATCAAATCACCTGGTTTGGCATCCTTTAAATCAATATGTGTCATGGCATCATACTGATCCTGAGCTACTCGGGGAAGTGTTAAGCCAACTTTGGCATAACACCATTGGGTTAAGCCACTACAATCAAACCCTGTTTTGGGACTTGATCCACCAAATACATAAGCCGTTCCTTCATACTTAAACGCCTCGTTAAAAATCCCTTGGACGGTTTTAGCATCAAACTGTGTCGTGGTTAGGTATTGCTTCACTAATAGGCAATAAAACATATTGCCATAGTTATAGCGCCACCCACCATTTTCCTTAATCGCGATTGGATTGGGGTAATCGACTTTTTGGCCGCCCGACTTTTCCTTTGAAAATGATTTCGCCAAAGCAAAACTATGCTTCTTCCCATTTTTTGCGACGTGATCCAAATAACCACCGCCGTAGTTATAGGCCTGAATGATACTATCTTGATCACATCCTAGTTCTTTGGAACGCTTAACCAAAGACGCAAAATAGAGACACCCTTGTTTAATGGATGCCTCGGTACTTAATGAATTCGGTGATAAACCGGCTGACTCAGAACTCTGCATAACGTCTTCCATTGTGCCACCAGATTCTACTTGAATAATGGCCAAAAGAATTGGAACGTACTCTAATATGTCTGATTCTTTGGCATATTTTTCCACCATTGAGCGGTGCTTTAAGACTTCCTCTGAAACACTATTTCCTCCTGGTGATGTCCCAGAACTACTACTTCCTTCACTGTCCTCTCCAAACAACAAACCCACACACATCAAGATGCCCATAAAGGAGATTGTCAGAAAGGTTAACGAAATGATACTCAATTTCTTTAAGTTCATTTTTTCTCACCTGACCTTGGTTTTGGACGAGGGTTCATTCTTTTTTGTACTTTTTGATTGGTTCGCTTGGACAGAGTAGACCTCTGCTTCACTTGTTGAAAGGAATTGCTTTTGCTTAATGGTTTAGTTCTTCCGTTTGGAATGACTTCTTGACTAGAAAGTTTCCGTTTGATTTCAGGATTCGAATGTACTGGTACCCTTGGTTTTAAAGACCTATTTTCTGACATTTCTTTTTTCTGTGGTTTTATCTCCTCCTTTATCAGAACATTTCCTCTTCTTTTTCCATGACGATTTCCTGATTCACTCAATACTTTGCGCTTTTCGTCCATTTTTGCATCTCTTCGTTGCCGTTGCTTTTCACGCAACTTCGCCCTGTCTGCTTTTTCTTGGACAAGTCCGCGCTTAAATTCTTCTGGTGCTTTTTTCGTCTTTTCTACACCTTTATGGAGATTGTATTTCAAATTCGTTGGCGTATTCCTTACCTGATCCTTTACTTGTTTAGTCTTATCTTTCACCAAAGCTTGGGTGTCTAGAACTTTACCGATTTTTCTTCCGGCCAAATTCATTCGAGATTGTTTCTTATTATTTGAAATTAGATTTTCCTTATTCAAGTCAGATGGTACCTCGTGATCGTTAGGTAATCGTGAATCCTTTCGTAGAGAAGAACCGGATGGCCTAAATTTGGATTTTGATTGTTCCTTTGCCAATTTATTTCCGACTGCTGCACCGCCGCCAAAAGCCAAGGTTCGTCCAACATTTCGATTAAGTTGCCGTAGTTTTCGATTCATTAACATCTGTGGTTTTCGCATGACTCGCCTTCCCATTGACTGGCTATCATTACTTTGGAGATTGAACATACTCACAATGTCACCCAATTTGAAATAGATGCCAGCAAAGGTCACAATTTGTAGAAAAGCTACCATAAAGAAGGGATAGGTGGCCGAAATATTGAAAAACATGGTAGAAATACTAAATGCAGTCGTGATGACTAATGTAATTCCCGCTCGCATCATAATCGTATTAAACAAGCGAATAATCGCCTTCTTACCCAAACTTTCATATGTCGGCAACATGGACAATAAGAAGCTAATGGGCAGAAACATCGCAAAGATAATAAACAGAATTTGCGAGAATAACATAATCCCTGTCAGTAAAAATACAAAGAAGGAGATACCAATATTGAACAACACCAAAAAAACCACGGTTCCTAATCGGTTCATGGTCTTGGTAATACTTAGATTCGCATTGTCATTGTCTTCAATCTCGGCTTTAACTGCTTCTTCTCGATCCTTCCCCTTATTTTCATCAGGACTTACAGATAAAATCTTATTGACTCGCTCTTCTCCTATTTCTTCTAGATTGGAATCATCGAATTGCAACAGTAGCCATGGTTGTTGGACTTGGATGGAAAACAAACTATCTCGAATCAAATCCACGCTATCCTTTCCTTGGCTTTCCGAATTTGGTACCACAATCTCAGTTCCAAGGCTAAGTGCCGCCTCGCTAACATCTGAGCTAAAGTCATTGATTTTCGTAATATAGGTAGGTGCATAAGCAATAAAGGAACCTGATAATAGAAAGATTATCACAAAATTGATCACAGACCGGACTGCTTTGGTAGTTTCTCGTTTGAGTAGACCTGTATAGGCAACGTAAACTCCTAATACCAAAACCATCAATAACAGAAACCCAAAGTAGAAACCAGAAGTTTGAAGTCCATTTTCGTTTATACCAGCGAGTGTTTGAATATTCTTCCCGATACTTTCCGCCGTATCCGAAATGAAATCTAACTTGTAAGCCTCTTGAACCACATAACCAGTGGCATTCGACAGATAGAGACTAACCGTCCAAATAAAATTGGTAATGGCATAAAGACCATACATTACGCTCTTTCCTAAGCCATCCCCCCAATTCCAAGGTAGCCAATCCCAAGAACTATCAACAAAGAAATCTAATTGGTAGTTGTTTAGAGAATATTGGGAATAAAGATTTCCGGCTTTCACTGTATCATCAACAAGTCCTGTTGCCTCGGCTACCGTACCGACTAAACTCAATAGGACTGTCAGAGTGACGATGCTAATAAAAACAATTCCCACAATCCGAAAAAGTTTCTTTTTCATCCCCTCACTCCATTCTCTTTTGAACCGGCGGGCGGGTATCAAAGGCATGGAAGAGTTCTTCAAAGACTGGATGAACCTGAACCACACCTACTCGACCATACAAATCTTGCATCAAGCATTGACCGTTTTCCAAATCTCTCAGGCGTTTTTGATTGCTTTCATCTTCTTGATCTAAACCAAAGAATTCCAATGTTTTCTTGATTTCATGAATATCGGTACTACGAAAAGCAAACTTCAACCCGATATTATTCTTCAAGCGCTCATCCAGTAAATCGTCACTGTTTTGCGTAACAAAATAAACCCCGGCATTCATGGCCCGACCAGCACGAACGAGCTTATTTGATAACGTCTTTCCTTGCGCTACTTGAAGAAATGACCAAGCCTCATCCAGGTCCACAATCTTGAAAATTTCTCGGTTGCTATGGATAAAGTCCAAGGCAAAAGTCGAAATGACGATTAACATCGAAACACTAAGCAATTCCATGGTGGTATATTCTTCAAAAGTCGTTTCTGCATCTGGTAAAACCAAATCCGCTACTTGAATGATATTTAACTGCTTGTCTAAACTAATCGATTGGGTAATCGAACCATCTGAGAAAAGCAAATGGGCAAAATCATAATCGGTAAAGGATTCGATATGATCGGCGATATTTTCCGCAACTGGTGAGCCCTCTTTACGCAATTCAACGATTACTTGTAATAATCCTCGTTGATTGCTTTGGGTAACGGTTCGAATGGCCTTGCGTAAAACGGGGAACTTCTCCCCATCTCGACTAGAAATGCCTGTTAAAAAGGTCAGAATATCAATTGCTAGACTTTCCGAGTCTTTCTTTTTCTTCATAATCACATACGGATCAAGCAGGCCTTGATTTTCTGGTTTACTAGTTAAGTTGAGGATATTGATTTCATCCGCGATTTCTGGCAAAGTTTCTTTCCAGCCGCCTCGTTCGCCTTTTGGATCGACAATCACAGCTTGCCCACCAAAAAGGACGGCATAATAGACTAAAAGATTATTACTGAAAGATTTTCCACCACCTAGTGAACCAAGGAAAGCCGCGGCTAGCGCATTGGTAACTGAGCCTTTCACGCCTTGTGAAGCCAAGGCCGGTTTCAGGTAAACATTGCGGCCAGTATCTACGTTATAGCCAAAGTAAATGCCTTCTAACTCTCCTAGCATCTGAGTGGCCCCAAAGCCAAGTCCGGCGAGAAAATCAGAGGTAACATACTGGATATAGTCGTTCATATATCGTTTACTTGAGGGTAAGAATTCTTCATGTAAGCCCATCATATCGCCAAAAGGCCGGACTAGTTTTACATTGGTATCATCATAAAAATCTAAGACCTCATCACAGCGACGCTTTAGTTCATCCACTGACTCCGCACTCACCCGAACTACATAACTCAGTTTGTACATGGATTCTTTTGACTGATCCAAGGTGGTTTCCAATTCATCCACTGAATCCAAGGCATCTAAGACATTGGAGTTGGTTTCGTTATCGGATTGATAGGCATGATTGTCCAAGTCTTTTAGTTCTTTTTTCTTATTACGAACTGTCGCTAAGGCCTTTTTATTCGTCACGATTTCCACATTCATTGAAGTATCAATGGGGAACGTGAATTGTTGTTGCTGGTAATAGAAAAGTTCCGAGGAAGGAAATTCCATCTCTCCTACAATTGTATTGATTGTCAAGTATGCTACATACGATTCATGATTTTCATGTTCCATGTGTAAGTACCGCGGTTTTTCTTCAATCAAACAACGACTGGGACGTAATAAGTCATAACGCTTCACCAAAGTTTCTGATTTCAGCTTTTTCTTTGGTAACTGAAATTCATACTCTTCAAATGGTGTGCCCTTTTCCCCATAGATATGTTCAATCAAATACGTCAGATTACTCGGTGTTACCCGTCTAACTTTAAATCTGCGGGCTAATTTACTTTCCATTAGTTTTTCAAGCTTAGAATAACGGTGAATTTCTTCATTGGACAAGGAAACGAAATCCCCCATCAAATGATGATTCACCCCATAGACAAATTCTTGAAGCCCAGATAAGAAAGACTTTTTGAGACTCTTTAGATTCACTTCTTCATCTGTGGCAATTAATTTGAAGCCAATAAAAAAGCGATAATCAATCTGACTATCGCCAATCATAGATACTAATGCATCTGTCTGTAGGTCAATCCGTTGTTCAGCTATTTCTTTTAATCGACCTGTGATTTCCTTTTTTGAACGTTCTTGCGTGGCTCGAATACTACTTTCTGTGGCAATTTGTAATGCATGGATCTTGCCCTCACGATTCTGGGCAATCAACTGCCGAAAGTTATCATGCACTTGATACTTCTGTTCAGGTGACAAAAAGGAGTAATTGTAAGGCACTAATTCATAGTAGGCAAAACATTCCCCTTCTTGGTTAAAGACGAGATTATTTTCAATATACTTAATCGGGTACATAGTTCACACTCCTTACAAGAGTAATGGGTTCAATCCATCGTTTCTTTTGTTCTTTGACTTTTTTCCCTGCAAAAGTGACCTTAAACCGTAAGTGATAACTGATAAAGGATCGTAAAAATCCCAGTGGTTTCTTGCCGTCAAAGGTCTTTTGCGACATAAACCAAGTGATAGCCACCGGTATGCCTAAGTATTTTAAAAAGGCCCCCTCTATCATAGATAGTGGAGGCACATGGGCAAATACGATGACAATCAGCAAGGATAAAACAAACCAAGCCATCTGGTTAAAAGTCACAGGAAATGGCAACTGAAAGTCATTGATTGCATAGATAACTTTTTCAACTGCCCAGATACTGGTATAGCTTTTTATTTTTTTCATTCCTTCACTCCTTATAAAACTAAAAAAGAGTATCGTATACCGACACTCTCTAAGTAACTTGACTATTATTGATACATAGGTAACACCTCTGTATCAAGATTATCTTTACATACAATTGCAACACTGAACTTTGCTCTAGTGATTGCTACATAAAACTTACACTTTATTTCAAAAGAGCTTATTAGTTTACCTGACAACATCCATTCCAACATTTTTTTTGTTGGGTAAATTATGACTCTATCATAGGTGGCACCTTTTGATTCGCCAAAGTTTTTAATATCATAACCCGAATGGATACCTTTAGTTCTTCTGTCATAGCGTAATTGCAACGGTTTATACTTTTCAAGGTATTTATCTACATCCTTTTCTTTTACGAAAAATACACCGTCATGCTCAGTTGTTTCCTCTTGAAGCGATTCACATTGTGGATGATTAGGGAACAACTTGTTAGCAAACTCACATATTTTTTGATTGTTACGCCAACTTCCCTTAAGAGTATCTGTATCAACAAAACAGTCTATTTTTTTACATTCTGCTGAAATAAACTCTTGAATTTTACCGTCTTTATATTTTTTATACTTGGAAGAAAAATGAGTGTGATAAGTTACTTGCCTCGGATCACCAGCCATTTTTACAAGGGAACTTGAGTCAAGAAGTAATTTAATAAACTCTAGATCATATCCCGCCATATCCTGTACTTCGTCAATAAAAATAGTTGAATACAACGATGAAATTCGTTCAACTACATATCCATTACTTTTTTCATTGCACTTAACCACAAATTTTGACAGCTTATCTGAATATATTTGATAATCTTTTGTAAAGTAATGATTATCTACATCATCTTCGGGATAGTACCGTGGAAACTTCCCTCTAAACATTAATCCTGACTTTTGGTTAACAAGAAGTAGACCCGTAATTTTTTTGTCAGTCATTTTGCCTTGATATGGTTTTGCCCCATGTTCAATCAAAAAAGAGAACCAAGTTTGAATAGTAACATTGGCAGGAATAATTCCATTATTTAATTTCATAAATTTTTTACGAATTTCTTTTTCATTTTCTTCCGTAAAAGTAGTGATAAGAACTTCATTCGAACAAGCTAGTGCTTCTTTTACAAAATAAGTTGTCTTTCCAGCACCCGCTGCGGCAATCAATAGTTGGTTTTTCATTGTACTGCCCTCATAATATATTCTGGATACTTAATATTTGAATGATAGTTGAAAATTTTCAAAGCGCATTCTGTTTTATGTGTTTTCATATATTTGTGAAGGTCCTCTTCAGAGTAATTTGTTTCAAATATCTGATTAAATAACTCTACCGTATTACTCTTGAGTAAAAGCGGTTCTAATGTATTGTAATTAAATGATTTAGGATCTTTTGTACCAATTTTCAAAGTACCAGTAGTTTCGTTTTTATCAAAACAAATTTCTATATTTTTCTTTTTATTTGAACCAATATAATCTTTGTATTTTTTTTCTAACGCGGCTACATTTCCATCGTTATCAGTTACAACCCGAACCGTGGTCTCTAGGTTTTCAGCAATCTCTAAAAATCGTAAGAATGAAGTTCCAACAGATATCACATCAACATTATCTTCAATTGGTAATCGACCATTATGTGTATCCATATATGCTCTTTGTATCACCAACTCATCAGAATCGCCTTCTACCAAAATAGCCTTATCACAAAGTATCAATCGTAAAGTATCATATCCAGCAACTTTCTCAAAAAAATCTTTTGATTTTAGATAATCAAATCGTACAGTCTTCTGCTGATTCAATAATATTAGATTGTTTAAACCGAGCTTATTAGCCACAAAACTACTATGTGTAGATATAATAATTTGCTTATCACCATAATTTGATTTTATACTTTCGAGCAATTGGTTTAGTCGAGCATGGCTTATGTGGCATTCTGGCTCTTCAATCAGGATAACTGATGATGCTTCGGATTTTTTGTTTGATAATGCTAAATCTGTTTTTACGACTGCTTGTTCACCCTTGCCAATATAATCAAAGGGAATCTTATTTAATTGTGTAATAAGACTCCCATCCCAAGTAGAACGGGAGCCCAAATCGACAGTCAACTCAATTTCCTTTTTACTTAATTTTGAAATTCCTGTTATTTTCGTATTGATATTAGCAATAGCGGGATCTTTGGAGAAAAATTCCTTTGCCTTTCGGAAAGCTTGGGCCACTTTTGTTTTTTCATCCATTTCCAAAGTATTTTGTACAATTCTCGATATATAGATATCTGAACCATTTTGGAATTTACTAGAACCAACATCAATGAAGGACGATTTTATCGGAATGCTTCTGGAAGTTAAAGGCTTTCTTGAAAAAGCATACCATTCAACATCATAGTATTCTATTGGTAGACTTACCAATTCGGCACTTTCCAGCAATGATTCATACTCTTCCTTATATTTTTCATCAAAGGCAATTTTTAAAGCAATTCCATTCGTTCTACCCAACCTGCTTTTATCACTAAATCTATCCCCCTCTAATATAGGAAATGTTCCCTCTGATAAGTAAAGCTCTATGAGAATATAGGGAGCCTCATTTATTATTCCTTGCTTAATATCTTTCAGATACTCATCTACAACTTCGTAATTAAATAAATATTGAGATAAGTTTCCCTTAATTGTCTTTCCCCTAAAGACACCACACAAAGCCATATGAATCGCTTCTAGTATTGTAGATTTTCCTGCTTCATTATTACCAACAAGAATATTAATTCCTTGCTTCAAATCTAACTCAAAAGTTCCCTTTATACACTTAAAATTCTCGATCCGTACCTTCTCTATCACTAACCTGTCCCCCTTGTAGAAAGTCATGACTACATTATCCTTCAATTCTTATTTTTCTACAAGATAAGGGAAATATTAATTAACCTAAGAATTCAAAAACCCCACGACTCGTAACCAAATAATTTCCTCCAATCTCCAAGTCTCGACCACAAGCATCAAAATCAATATACGTCTTCAAATGTTCCGGTACTTCGCCAAAATCACCAGCTTCTACAATCAAGTAATACGCTACATCACTCATATCATCGCAGTCCGGATAATAAACAATATCATCCATATGCTCTACCATTTCCTCGAAAGAATTGAAGAAAGCGTGTTGAATCTCAGAAGCAACTTCACCAATCGGCGTTCCTTCAAGCTCCTTCGCTAAGCTACACAACCGATTAATTTCCTCAATTGGTGTATACTCATCAATCTCAAAGGGCAACTCATAATCATGAATTGCATATTCCTCATATTCGTCATTTAACCCAATCCGTTCTTTCACTTCATCAAAATCGACAGGCGGGGTAAACCACGCCCCCACCAACTCGCCCTCGTTGTATCGACCTAAGTTCGCAATATAAATACGCATCTGTTCCATCGTGATACCCCCTAAGCCCCAACAATTCGGTTAAACAAATTGAGTAAGACATCTTTCACACCAGAAGCGTTGAAGACCAGTCCAACCGCAATTAAGGCAATCACCAAAAAGCCAATCAGTTTGGAAAACTCCCGCTTAAATCCTAAAAATAAACCAATGACCACAATTGCCAGTAAGACTAAGGATTGGGCATTGGTTAAAAACCATTGATACAAATTTTGTCCGAAATTCATTTCATCACTTTCCTTTCTTTTCCATTGCTCGATCCGCCGCTGCACTTGCATGCATCAAGCACATCACAGTAACGCCAAGGAGACTGCCACCAAATACCAATAAAATATCTTTTACAATTCCCATCACAATTCCTCTTTTCATATAATCAAGTTTTCAATTGCCATACTTTGTTGCTCCAAAATCTTTTTGTGCCGGTCTGATAAGCGTGCATTCTGTACCATATCCTGGATATACGTTGTCTGATTCAAACGATCCAACTCCTTGGCCATCTTCCACGTAGGCGCAACTTGTCGGCCTAGCCAATTCAAGGTTCGTTCAATGGTATAAGGTTTCGGCTCAGAAGTTAGTTGAATTTCCTTCCGATTCCGTCCAATAAAACGACCCCATTGTTCATTCAACGGCCAGTTGGTTCTTCTTTTCCCTTCCAGCTTATCCGCAAACCGCACATAACGATTGATAATCGAAAACGTGGTACTCTCAATACTGCGATCTTTTAACAAATCTTGAATCGCATGATAGGCACGATCATTTTTTAACCGGATTTCAAAACGATTTTTCGTTTCGGTCTGGTCTAAAGGAATCCCTAACTTGATATATTGTTCATAATCTTTTTCGTACAAACAAAAATAGACCTCGCTTTTGAGACTGCCGATATATAAGGTATTGCCCATGCCGTCCTTTTCATCGGCTTTCAACAACTCCCCGGAACGATAGCTCTTAAAGGTACGGAACAAGGAGATACATTCTTGCTTCTGACATTTTTTCGTTAGCTCAGGAATATCCAATAAGCCAACTCGATCATTGATTGCTAAATCCAAGCGTTTCATCACGCCGCTAGCTTTTAGGCAATCTTCGAAAAAGTCGTACCAACTACGCTTTTGAGCGAGTAAAAAAGTTTCAAATTGGCGACAACCACGCCCTTTAAGTTCTAAAAGTACTCCTTTATCTTTTTCATGAGAAAGCATCACCACAATATCCCCCATGACATATTGTTCTTGATAGGAGTAAAACGCGTAATCCTCATGAAGCATATAATCAAATTTCAAATGAAGAATCTCTTGAATGATTTTCCTCGCATCCGTTGTGGGAAAGCGAATCCTTACATAGTCAAACAGTAACGTTAGAGGTAACTCGGGATTGAAACTTTCCAGTTGGTCAAAAATTTTTCTCATGGTCTTTGCGGATGGTGTTACGCCACCGTTTTCTATCTGATTTAAGTACGGGCGACTAAGTCCGCAAGCCGTAGCCAATTTATTTTGCGAAACACCATATTCGTTGCGTCGGTCTTTTAATAGCCGATAATCTAAATTCCGTTGTGCCAAGTTCTCACCTCCAAATTTAAGGTGTTAACTTTTTCAAATCAGTTAACACCTATATAAGTTGCTTATTATCCTTGATAGGACAGCCATTCCTCATTGTTGCTTGCTTATTTCTTGTGTTTTTGTACCCCCCTGTTAGATACGGGGGGTAAGACATCATGGCCGGCTGGCGCCGTCCATGAACAGGCACAGCACCACGGAGGATTTCTGCTTCGCAAATCCTCCGCGGTCCGCGCCTATCAGTGGTTTATTTGGTTGTTACTCCGCAGTAATACCCTCAATTTCTAGTTCTGCTTTTATCTCGAACAAGTATTGCCGGATATTCGGTTCTTTGGCAAGGTCCGCAATCCGTTCAAACTCTGCAATTACTTGATTCACTTCGATTCGCGCATCTGTCTCCTCGTCCATTACATACGGCTCATCAGGGACTTTCATCCCATTTTTGCGAATATCAAAATTGAGCCGTCGTAGTTCTTCTACCAATTCTGGATCTGTCTGGATTTTTTCAATTATCCAATAGATTTCCCCAATCAATTCATCATAAATCATGTATTTCTACCTCCTTTAACCTTCTGGCAATATCAAAAATGACCGGAACTGTCACTGAGTTTCCAGCCTGTTTATACAATTGACTATCTGAATTTACTTTAGCGGCTCGATCAAAAGCCCAATCGGGAAAACCTTGAAGTCGCCAGCATTCCCTAGGTGTAAGTTTTCGAATCTGATACTGATCTGTGACGACCGCTTGTTGGTCTCCTGTTAGTAAGGTATGCACACTTTGTTTTCCCAGACGTCCTCGACGACTTGTGGAATTAGGAAAAGCCAGGTTCACACTGTCCCCTGGCTTCACCTCTTGATATTCTGTTCCATTTTTCCGAATCATGATCTTCGTTCCCCCTTGTTTCGTTGACAAGGTGGGCGCTGTTCCAGTTACTTCGTAAACTCGATTACCTTGTTCGAAATTTCCCGGCAATAGTCCCGCCACCGAAATCCCATCACTTCCCGGTAGTGCGATTTTGATTCCTTCATTACCGGTTAAGATCGGGGCAACCCCATCTGAACCATAGACTTGTCCACCCATTCCTCGATTGGAAGGATTGATATTTAACAAGTTTCGGATTTTTTGATCAGATGTTGGAGACGATCCAATGATAGGAAATACTTGTTTGGTACATGCGTCTCGAGAATGTCCGATAAGGAAGACCCGCTCGCGGCTTTGGGGAACGTAGGCCTTTGAGTTAAGCACTTGCCATTCCACACCATACCCCAATCCATCCAGCGTTCGGAGGATCGTCTCGAACGTAGCCCCTCCTTCGTGATTGAGCAATCCCCGGACGTTCTCAAGGAATAAAAACTTAGGTCGGAGAAGAGTGGCGAACCGAGCGATTTCAAAGAATAAAGTACCTCGAGTATCGGAAAATCCTTGCCGCTTTCCCGCAATTGAAAAAGCTTGGCACGGAAAGCCACCGCAAAGGATGTCCACTGGTCCGAGGGATTGAACAAACTCGTCTGATACACTTGTGATATCATGCATTTCCACCTCCTTGTATATTAGAGTTAGGGTTTTAACCTTCCGGTTTTGATTGGATAACCCTATGAACCATCGTTATTTTAATTTGGTATTAACTCATTCATTTTGAGATAATATATTTATTGGATTGAGAGGCTATGCCGTTGCCTCCTTGAGTTTTGAAGCTCGTAATCGAAAGACTGGCACCTCTCTCTGATAAGTGGATTACGTATGTGTGTTGTGCAATAGCTTTTAAAAAAAAAATGCAGCCGAAAGTGCAGAGTTTTGCTGCAACTAGTTTTTTCCTTCAATATGATTTAGATAATGAATTTTTCAACCTGAAACTTTCGCCTTTAAAGCTGATAATGTGAGCGTGATGGATTAGCCGATCAACGAGAGCAGCTGTTAAGCGAGAATCCATAAACACTCGATTCCATTGACTGAATTCTAAATTAGAGGTAATAATAATGCTCTTTTGCTCATACCAATCTGAAATCAGTTGAAAGAGCAGTTCAGCTCCTTCTTTCGTCAATGGTAAGTACCCCATTTCATCAAGAATAATTAATTCTGTTGTTTCGAATCGCTTCTTGAAACTGGCTAGCTGTTGTTTTTTTAAGGCACTCTCTAATTGTTCAACGAGATTGTTTACTCGGAAAAATTTGGTTGAAACACCTTCACTACAGGCTTTTCTCCCTAATGCGATCGCTAGATGCGTTTTCCCTGTACCAGGAGAGCCAACACAAACAATGTTTTCTTGCCTTTTTAGAAAATCAAGAGAGACAAGGGTCGCCTTATCTAGATGGGCTGGTAGAAAAATATCTTCGTGCCATTCATAGTTCTTTAGCGATTTTGGTACAGGAAATTTGGCTAATTTTTCCATCCGTTCTAATTTGATCTGCTGTCTGGTCTCAAGCTCTAAACGGAATAAATCGGTAATAAATTGTTCTGGAGCTTCGAAAGAAGCTCTTGGTAAGTTCGTGATGATATGGCTTAATCGAAGCTTTTTGCAATAATCTTCTAGCGTCTGTCCAGTCATTTTTGCACGCCTCCTGATTTTGTTAATGCATCATAGTTTGACCAATTCACATCAAAGTCAGAGGGGGCATCTTCTTGAACAACTAATTCGTAAAATTGTTCATTAATTTGTTGGATATCATAGGTCGCTAATAAACTTAGTAATTGTTTTATCCGTCTGTATTTAAGGTGATTATTATCAATTGCTAGATAATTTTGAAGGCGTGCAGGCAAGTACTTCCAATACCTCGAATAACTAACGACATTCAATTTATTACTCCATTGTTTCAAGATATCACTCCATGGGATCAATCGTTTTTTGTTCATATAGGGGCGATATTCGTTCATTAAGAGGTCTCCATGAGGCGTAAGAACTTTGAATTTATTCCAAGTCAAAACAACGGTCAATTGAGAATATCCATATGCTTTAGGAATATGAATAACCGTTTGATCCAATTTCATTTCGTGATAACGATTTAGTTTAGCTTCTACTTCTTTAAAAATTGGGTAATCCTCTTGGGGAAGAGAATGTAACGCCTTGTTTTCTTTCTTCCACAAATCTTCGATTAATTGATGTTTCGAATAATGCGTCCTTTTTCGATCTGTTTTCAATTGTTCTTCAAGCTGCTTATTTAGGGACTCAAAAGAGTTCATGATTGGCGAAGTCGAGAAGAAATTGTATCGGACATAACCCACTTTATTTTCGACATGTCCTTTTTCATGCCCACTACGTGGGTTACAGACTTGAACATCACAACCATAATGAATGGTGAAACGTAAGAATTCATCGGTTAGTTGTGCTTCTTCAAATTTTGATTTTGTTTTTTTCACCGCTGGAGTTAAGTTATCTATTCTGATCTTTTTTGGAACACCGCCGCATTGATCAAATAGTTGCTTTAATGCTTCCAGGAAACACTCTTGGTTTTGAGCTGGCATGGCACTTGCGAACGTCGCATTACTATAGGGAAATGACATGATAAGAAGTTGTATGTCTTTCATGTGATCTTCGTGCATGACTTCCATTGTTCCAAAATCGACCTGTGCTTCTCCGATCGGATGATCAAGGCGATCGACAGCTTTGTAATTCGTTTCGTCGTACCGCTGTTTTTTCCATTGAGAAATATAGACGCAAACTGTTCGATAGGAGCCAGGGAAACCCAAAGGTTTCAATTGTTCATAGATAGCTTTGGCAGTTCTACGGAGTTTTCTACGTAAGCGTAGGTCTTCTTCTAGCCAACTACCGATAATTTCTCCCCAGCCATCATCCATCATGGATTTATTTTTTCGAGTAGGATCCGTAATGAATAGCTGATCACTGTCGGCGTATTTTTTCGCTGTTCGCCAATTGATATTCATTGCTTTTCTTATCTGATCAATTGACTGATCACGATTATTTCTCAAATGTTTTATCGTTTTAATATCATCCAAAGTTAACAACCTTTCTGTACCTCCATCACTAAGTCACTAAAACTTATGATGGAAGGAAACTAGTTCGCAGTCAAACTACTGCATAGTTGTGTACTTTCGGCTGCATTAGTGTGTAGTTAAATTCTGCCACAAACACGTATGAGTTAGATGTTGAAAGTTTTTGCTTTACTCCGTATCTCGTACAAGGTAGTGACGCTTTTCAGTTGAGCGGGTTTCAATCCAAAATATTTTTTTAGAAAGGTCAAATGTATGTACTTCTTAGGAATTGATATCGGCAAGCGAACTCACGTGGCTTCTTTAATGAGTGAAGAAGGTAAAGTGATCCTAAAAGGTTTTTCTTTCCCTAACACTACTGAAGGAGCTGATTCCCTGATTGAGCGGCTTTCAAAATATTCAGAGACTCCCGCTGACTTTATTGTCGGAATGGAAGCTACGGGTCATTATTGGCTCTCCATCTTTTCATACCTCCACGAATCAGACTTTTTGATTCACGTTGTGAATCCTCTTCAAACCGATGGCTGGCGCAAAGGAACAGAAATCAGAAAACGAAAAAATGATATTATTGATTCTGTTTTGATTGCTGACTTGATGCGTTATGGTTCCTTTGTAGAAACAGTATTGTCTGATGAAAATGTTTTTTCGTTAAAACAACTTTCACGTTACCGAACCTATTTAGTAGGTACCGCAAGCGACTTCAAACGAAAAATCATAGCTGTACTAGATCAAGTGTTTCCTGAATATGCATCAATTTTTTCTAAACAAGGTATTTTCGGAAAAGCGTCTAAAGAGTTATTGCTTGAGTTTAGTTCTCCTATAGAGCTAGAAGAAATTTCGGCAGAAACGTTGGCTCAATACTTAGCTGAGTTAAGCAGGAACCGAATAAAGCCAGAGAAAGCAGATCAATTGAAGCAAGCAGCTTCTAACTCCTTTGGAGTGAAATTTGCTCAAGAAGCTTTTACATTTCAATTACACTCCATGATTGAACAATTGAAATTCATCGAAAGCCAAGTAAAAGAAACTGAAAAAGAAATTAAGCGCATAATGAGTAATTTAGACTCTGTTATTCTCACAATCCCTGGAATCGGCCCTATAAATGGCGCGACAATTCTTGGTGAAATTGGAGACATTCGCAAATTTTCTAATCCGAAAAAACTGGTTGCTTATGCTGGCATAGACGCGTCTGTGTCCCAATCTGGGCAATACGAAGCAACACATAATGTTATGAGCAAGCGTGGATCTCCATACTTACGAAAAACCTTGTTTTCAGCTGCTCTAGTTGCTTCTCGATGTGATCCTGTTTTTCGCGCGTTTTATCAGAAAAAAATTTCTGAGGGAAAGCATCATCTGACGGCCTTAGGTGCTGTTTCTCGTAAGCTTTGTTATGTGATTCATGCTATTTTAACTAAAAATGAACCTTATAAGATTGTTTCCGATTAGCTATTGAACAATCAAAAAAATCTAATAGTGAAAGGTCTATTTGTTGTACTCATTTTTTGGACTTAACTGTTATAAAATATTTTTTTGATTTAGCTAATTTTCACTTGACTCTATATAGTTAGTCTTTCTTGTATCATGGATTGCCTTATAACTCCTCCGAGCAAATTCATCAATTTCACAAAAGCCGATACACTGGTGACCCGCTTGTTCCATGCCTAAGCGAAAACCACCAATCCCGGCGAATAAATCTAAAAATGTCATACATCACCTCATTCATTGCAAAGAAAAAAGCCAAGAACATTTTTGCTCTTGGCTCTTAAAACTATTTCGATTTCAAATTTATTTTTCTTTATCCAACCCAATCAATTCCCGTTGTTTTCGATTGGATTCATCTGCTACAAATTTAAAGACTGTCTTCAGCTCTTTCGCAGAGGCATTCTTTTGTAGTGTAGAAAAGTTACGGTTATACTTCTCCATAATTTCTTCAACTTTTTCTTTCTCAGTCATGTAGCTCTTCCTCCAATCTTTCTTTCGTATAACTGATTGGTAATGCTAGTTCAACATTATCAATATCCATTAGAAAATCAGAAATCGTATTTTGAAAATCCTTCACTAAAATATTGACAGTTACTTTCTCTTGAAATTGTTTTTTCACCTGCATCAAATTTTTTCTCGATTGGAAAAAAGCATTGATAAAACGTTCTTTAGGAACAAAACGGCCTTCAACTTCTTCTCGCTTTTTAGTAAAGTCCCAAGCAATAAATGGATCTTGATAAACATAATAGACAAGCACATTATAATTCTTTTTGAGTGCCCGTTCAATATTTTGATTTACCTTAAAAGTCGCAAAAGTCCCATCAAGAATAAAACTATAACCCTTTTTAAGAACTAAATCGAGAGCCGCATCTACCAAAAGTGCTGATCCTCGCTGAAATTCATCTGAATTATTCCCAACATAGCCTGGGAATAATTCACGAAATTTATCAGCATCGATTACACAAAGATTACTATTCAATGCCGTCAAAGTTTGTGTAGCCTCAGTCTTTCCAGCCCCAGGACTTCCAGCCATAAAAATGGCAGTCTTTTCTTCCTCTTTTTCTTTCCCATCAGTAATAGAAGAAATTAATACTTTTTTGTTCTCTTTAGCATACTGTAAAGAATAATCTTCTGTCATTTTTATTGCACCTCCTGACGCTTTCATCCCTAGTTTATCATACTTTTAGTCCGATACCCTAGAAGACTAAATTTCTCTGTAGCTGTCATTTTTCTTTTGATTGCGCTACTTGTTTGATGGATTCCAAGAAATCATACCCTTTTGGTACAAGTGGCGTATAAAACTCACTAATCACACTGCCCCCTGTATCCACATAGCCTCGCCCCTTAATTCGTTTCATAAAGAAATTTTTATCAACTTCTCCATACATCATGGAATACCCGAGTTCACTCATACGGCCCAAAGCCACACGAAAATTAAACTGATCGCGAATCCCATCTCCTAAATATTTCGCATCGGGTCTTTGACAAGCTAGAATCAGAAAGAAACCCGACTGACGACCTAACATCACGATTTGTTTGAGCTTATTCAAAATCACCGCACTTTCTTTCGTCGTTAACATTTCCATATAAGCCACGTATTCATCAAAGATTAAAAAGTTTGGTGGAAGTCCTAGGTAGGCATAATTCTCTCCTGTTTTGTAGTTGGGCATTTCTTTCATCGCCCTACTACGAGCCATCATGCGCTCATAAAAATCTTCCACACATGAAGAAATCTCTTCTTTTTGGGAATAAACATGAGGCATCACTGTACTTAAATCGGCCAGATCCGCATTTTTTGGATCGAGGATAAACAATTCTGAGTCTGACTTCAATAGTGCTTGGGTAATGGTGAGTAAAAAATAGGTCTTGCCTCCACCGGTACCGCCAGCGATTAACATATGAGGCAAGGAATCATACGCCCATACTTGATTTTTCATCAATCGCAAAGCCCCATTTTCTGCCACTACTTCTTCTATCCCAATTCGATTAGCAATCATATCGTATAACAAGGTGTATTCCACATAGGAGTCTTTGAGTTCCTTTTCTACTAACTCACAATACAGTCCGCTTTCTAACTTCTTTTCCAACTTTAAAAGCTGATCTTGGTATTTCCCAAGTGAAATTTGAACGCGAATAGACAGTAAGCCATCTTTCATTCGATAATAAATTTTGGGGAAGTAACTGATACTCTCTCTGGTCCGACTACTATTCAAATCTTTGAAAAAGCCTTCACTTTGAGTTTGCTTCACTTCATACCAATGATTTTCTAGAATCATCCGAGACAGCTTTTGTCGATGCCATAAACTTCGCCAATGGTCCTGAAAAAAGTGAATATAAAGCAATATCATGCTTCCCGAAAGAGCGAGACTTCCTAATAAGCAAATTAGGTCTGTCATGGACCAAGTAAGCTCAATTTTAGAAAGGGATAGCTTAGAAAGCTCAACTTGTCTAAGCTCTTGAAAATAAAAGACGCCCATCCAAACGATGAACAAAGCAATGATCCAGCCAAGAACAAAGTGATAAACCAAGTGCTGATCTCCTGCGCGTATACGATGCCCTTTGTACATTTTGATGGTTTCCTCCTCCAATAGAAAAAAGGCCAATGTGATTTATTGGGCTAAATTCAAGTATTATTTCTAATCTTCTGTCACAATGGGAAACTGTTTCGTTTTAACCAATTGCTTTAAAAAGGCTCCGATGTCATCTGGCATCTCCACACCGATTTCTTCCAAGACAGATTCTGCTTCTCGACACAGAATTTCATCAATTTCTACAACCATAAAGAAGGAGTCTTCTTCCCCTAACCAATTTAGTACATCGAAATCTTCACCGTCTTCTTCATCTATTTCAAAAAAATCCTGATGCATGAGTAGAAACATTTTTTCATCTGCCGTTAGAGCTTCATTGACTTGTTCTCCAGTCAATTCTCCTTTTCCGTAGCGATTAAAACAATCTAAAATATGTTCCACATCAATTTCCATACTTTTCACCTATTTCTTCCCTTCATTTTGGTTGGTCAGATTCCCTTGATTTGATTGTCGTTTCAAGACTAAATCATCCGCCTTAATAAACCAATTAACGGTAGTTCCTTCTCGGAAAACATAATTGGCGACTGTATCCACAATTGGATTGACCAACTCTACCTCTGCATCATAGGCAAACTCGCGCAAGGGTACATTTGCCGGGATACTAACTTGGATCATTCGACCTTGCGCCGAAGATTTCAAATTGTAGGTCCGTTCTTTTACCTCATTACTAACCGTTCCGTCCTCGTTTTGCTTGCGTACTTCTCGACGTAATGCGGAAAAACGCAACTTGCCAAATGTTAATCCTGAATCTACAACAATACCTTCTGTTAATCTCATCTTCTTTTCCTCCTATGCTTTCACTAAATCATCGACATACAACACGTAATCGGTAAAACCACGATTCTCAATCTCATAGCCTTTGGCAACCAAATGGGGATTCACGGCTTTTAGCGGTTGGTCTTGGTCAAAATCCTTTTCACCGGCTTCCGCAGCTACTACCACCTCAATATCATCGGCCCGTTGCTTACTGGAGTATAGATGATAACTGCGGCCAATCACCGTAGTATTCCGACCATATCCTTCTGTCAAAATTTCGCCTTCTCCGGCATAACTAATCTTTCCGAACGTTTCGGCCATATCTGGCACGACAAATTTCAATTCCATATTTTTTTCCTCTTTTCATTGTTGGTTTTGGATACAAAAATAGCGCGACCACTTTTTTAGGAGGCGGTCGCGCACGTTGGTTCTTCCTATTTACTTGTTTCATCTCATCACCTTAGTTCCGGCGATTCCAGAAATAATAGCCAGCCGTCGCAAAAATCAAGGTAAAGCCAATGAACAGTAGCACATTGGAATTTTTCTCCCCGGTTTGAGGGAATGTCTTCACTGTAGGGCTAGATTCTTGAGAGCCACTTGGAACAGTTGGTGTTTCCGGTTGTTCCCGCGTACTAGGTGTGGTTGGCACTTCTTTTGGTGTTAAGGTTTGAGATTTTTCTTTCAAATCTTCATTGTGTTTCCCATTGATATTTCCATCTTTATCATAGTTAATTTCTTTGAAGGTAAAACTTGTGCCTTCTGGATATTTACTCGTGTCTACTTTTTCCGCAAGCACAGTTTTGGTGAATTCTTTGTCATTCACTTCATACTCAATTTTGCCAGATTTCCAAATTTCTTTGTTCGTACCATCTGGAAGTAATGCATACAGAATTGTTTCAAAAGCTTCTTTTGATCCATCCAGTACATCATGGGTAATCGAGACATCATCAAACATATCCACTACATCACCATGAGTAAAGGTCTGAGAACCGTCTTCTAGATGTGCTTTTGTTTGGATGGAAACATGACGTTCCACCGTACAATTGACAGTTTGGGCTTGATTGTTCAAACTAGCATCTTTCGCCACTGGCTCATCGCCTGCTTCATAGGCTCCCTTGTTTTCATACACATAGTTGAACAAGACGATGGTTTTATCCAAAACTTGTTCGGCGGTTAATTTATGCAGAATTTCCCAAGTTCCTGTTTTCTCTTTGTTCGCCACCGTTTCGCTTATTTCGGAAATTACCACTGGATTGGCTTTTTCATCTTTTTCTTGAGCAGCTTTTGTGACTTCCACATCAATGGCTTGCGCTACGATATACCAGTCTTCTTTGATTCCATGAAGATTGTAACTCAATTTATCAACTAGCTCGGTAGAATCCAGAGTGGTTAATTCTTTGTCTCCATCTTTCCAAGTCGCAAGGGAAGTCAAACTATCTTCTTCCTCAGGTAAATCATAAAGCATCAAACGGTTCAAACTAACGGAGAATTCTTTGTTCGTCAGCTTCTCATAAGGAAAAGTCACCGTCTTAATCGGTTGTTTTTGGCCTTGTTCGGTAATGGTAAAGACATACTCACTCTTGGTGTAATCTTCTTTATTTTCTTTAAAAGTAGAACGGATTTCCAATGGTGTAATCTTTTGAAATCCTTCTGGCGCTTCTACTTCTTCAAGTAAATAATCCCCATAAGGTAAATTTTCAAACTTGCCATAGCCATCAAAGCCTAATTGCTCGTTATAAGCTGTGATCGCTTCATCTTTGGCACCGGTGATTTCATTGGTTCCTTCCAATGGCGACATTTTAAAGGTCAAATCATTGAAGCCAGTTTCGGCAGTGCCCTCAGCTGATCCAGCAAACTTAAAGAAATCAAAGCCAAAGCGAATGACTTGTTCCTTTGCCGTAACATCTCTGGTAATGACCGCATTTTTTTCGTTATCATCAATCTTTTTAATAGATACAGGGTATTTGGTTTGGTCTAAACTATACCCTTCTGGCGCCTTAGTTTCTTGCCAGTAATACTCATTAACCGCTAAATGCTTAACCGCAACTTGATTCTTTTCATCTAAAGCCAAAGTCACTGTTTCATCAGAAGCTTTCGTTCCTTTCACTAATTCTGGTTTAAAAGCCTCACTCCATTTTACTGCCTGACCGTCTTTTGCAGTAAAAAGAGTGTATTTGGCTCCTTTAAACTCAGCTTTCCCTTGAGTTTTATTACCGGTATCTTTGTCTTTTTTCGTCAAAGTAGTTTCACCAGTGATTTCTTGATTTTGACCTTTCACATTACTCGTAACAAGGGCTACGGTTTGATTGGCATACTTCAATTCGACTTTTACTGGTTTGAAAGTATTCACGAAACCATTAGATGCTTTGGTTTCGGTCACGTAATAGGTTCCCAATTCCAGCGCATCGGCAATCTCTTTTGGTGTTTCCGCATGACCGTTTTCATCCGTGGTCATTTCTTGAACGATTTCACCAGTTGGACTGTCTTTGCGAATGGCAAACGTATTGTCAGCTAAAGAGTAATTGTCATTCCAAAGATTACTCCCTGTTTCAATCCCGGTTTTATCCAGAATAATTTGACCTTTTTCTCTCGTATTTTTTGAAGTCACAGAAATGGTTTCACCTGCTTTAATCGTGGTTGTCATCGGAGTAGTATCAATCGTATAAGGCGCCGGTACTGATTTTTCAGTAATGGTTACTTTTGTATCATGAGGAATCCCATCCAATATCGCAATGCCTTCTTTATCGGTAGTCACGTCTTTTGCAGGTAAGTTTTTTCCAAAGCCTAAATGGAAAACTGTTCCTGGTACAATAGCACCCGATTCTTTATCAACTTTCTTGATTTTTAAAGAACCCTCAGTTTCCACATCAATTTTTATCGTGTAAGTGTTCGGTTTATCAATCGCCCCGGCCATTAAGGTCTGTTGCCCGGCTTTTTTATAGGCCACTGGCGTTCCGGTACCAGCAGATTTCTTAAGCATCAACACACCACTTTCTTTTGAATTGGTATTTGGTGTGATGACCAATTGATTTCCATTTACACGATAATCAATGTTTGCGGTATTTTCCACAACTTCATCGAATTCTGACAAGTTTAAATTATTCGTATCCGTTACGGTTGTCGATTGACCTAAAACTGTTTTCACTGTGGAATTATGAAAGCTTGGTTTCTTCTGATAGTCCGCAATCGCTTGATTGATTTTTGCCTCAATGGCTGCGATATTTACGGCACTTCCATCCGATCGTTTGATTGAATAAAGCGTGTAGCCATTGACTTCTTGCCAAATCATCTTCTGTGCCACAATATGAGTATCTACATCTGTGCCGGCTTCCTTCCATAAAACGGAAACTAGTTTCGCTTTCTCCGGCATATCTGGCAATGGATTTTTCTCATAACCTGGAGTAAATTGATTATCAATCGGGACTCCTGGTTCAATACAGAAAATATCTTGTTTCACCCCATTGTACGTAGCATAGTGAGGAACGGTGACTTCTGACATAGGGCGGCCGTCACTAAAAGTTCCTTCGACAGCATATTGATGCGCTAAATCCAATTCCACTGTCACGGTTTGTGGATGAGTAATTTCCTCGGCAAAGGCAATCGTAGAACCAATCACACCACCAAGTGTTTGACCTAATAGAGCCAAAGTCGCAAATAATCGCCAATTTTTAAATCTCGGCTTTTCCATATAATTAATCTCCTTTCCCATTTGGGTAATAAAAAAGAGACATCCCTCTTTGAATGTCTCTAGTGTTTAAAACTATTCTTTTCAAAAATATCAGATACCATATATCAAAAACTCCAAAGAGACTTTTCCTATATAGGCATACTGAATAATGCGATCAGTATTTGGGATATCTTTACCATTCTCGTATTTATCCATCGACCATTTTGTAATCGAAGGTGAAAAAAACTTTCCAAAGTCTTCTCTTTCTAAACGATAATCCCTTCGAATCTTCCTGAATCTTAGTCCCATTCGGAAAGGATCCAACTTTTCAAATTGGTTAATCGTATTTCCCCTTTTCAACATCTTGCTAAAAGTCTCCCCATACAAAATATAAGGAACAGTCACTTTTCCAAGATAGGCAACATGCATTAATCTTTCGATATCAGGAATATTCGTACCCTTTTCCCACCTATTCACAACATTCTTACCCGCTGGTCGAGTAAAGTTCTTACCAAATTTTTCCAGTGTCTCACCTCGATTTTTCCGAATCTCTTGGATTCGTTTTCCCATCGCTATTTTATCGACGATGGGTAATTTAAAAGAACCATCATCTTGTTTTATATCCATCAAAATTTCTTTACCATCGTTAAAGAGAAACACAGCAATTTTTTGCTGCATTTCCTTCGATGGTTTTCTCTTTCCGTTTAAAACATAACTAAGTGATACTTCACTAGTCCCTACTTTAGTAGCCAACTCTTTATTGAGTAACTTGTTCATGTCTCTGTATGCAATAAGTTGATCAATAAGAAGCCCAACTCTATCCTTCTCATCTTTTAATAGAGTTTCTACATTCAGAATTTTACTTAGTGTATCATCTACATCTTTTGGAATTTTCCTTGTTCCTTTTTCATACTTGACTAAAGCACTTTGCGAAATCCCCGCTAAGTCGGCTAGCTTCTTTTGAGACATTTTTTTCTCTTTCCTTAAAGATTTAAGAAATTCACCACTTATATTTTCAGACATGAAAAAAGCACCTCCTATGAGATGCTTTCATCATACGCTGACGGTTAAAAACCTTCAAGGAAAATATTCCATTTTTGTTAATTTTAATACTGCCGTGACAACCGTATGACAGTTTAAACTTTTTTAAACGGGTAAATCACGAATTTTATGCCACTCAAAAAGATTGATTCAATAGGGTTTTCAGTTGATAAAAAGCTATTTCGCGTTATCTTGGTCATCCATCTTCAGAACGGCCATGAAGGCTTCTTGCGGTACTTCGACGGAGCCGATTTGTTTCATCCGCTTCTTCCCTTCTTTTTGTTTCTCTAGGAGTTTGCGTTTTCGAGAAACGTCACCGCCGTAACATTTCGCCAATACGTTTTTACGCAAGGCTTTGATATCGGAACGCGCAACGATTTTTTGTCCGATGGCTGCTTGGATCGGTACTTCAAATTGTTGTCGTGGGATCAATTTTTTCAGTTTTTCAACGATGGCTTTACCGCGTTCATAAGCAAAGTCACGGTGAACGATAAAGCTTAACGCATCTACTTTTTCAGTATTCAGCAAGATGTCCATCTTCACTAGCTTGCTAGTTCGGTAACCAGACATTTCATAATCCAGTGATGCGTACCCTTTGGTGCTGGATTTCAATTTATCAAAGAAATCAAAGACGATTTCCGATAGTGGGATCTCATAAACGACGTTTACACGATAATCATCCAAGTAATCCATCGTGACAAAGTCTCCCCGTTTGCGTTGGGACAATTCCATTACAGCACCGACGTAATCATTAGGCACCATGATTTGTGCTTTGACGTAAGGTTCTTGTACGTTTTCAATCGTGACTGGTTCAGGAAATTCTGCTGGGTTATCAACGACGACCATTGAGCCATCTGTCTTGTTGACATGATAGATTACGGATGGTGCAGTCGTAATCAACTCAAGGTTAAATTCACGTTCTAGCCGTTCTTGCACGACATCCATGTGTAATAGGCCTAAGAAGCCGCAACGGAACCCAAATCCTAATGCTTGAGAGGTTTCTGGTTCAAATTGCAATGCTGCATCATTCAATTGTAATTTTTCCAATGCTTCTCGAAGGTCGTTGTAGCGTGAAGTATCGATTGGGTACAATCCGCAATAAACCATCGGATTCATTTGACGATAACCAGCTAAGGCTTCTTCTGCTGGATTGTTGGCTAATGTCACCGTATCCCCGACTTGGGTATCTTTAACGGTCTTGATGGCAGCAGTGATATACCCAACATCGCCCACCATCAACGCATCTCGTTGAATGGCTTTTGGTGAAAAGACACCCACTTCCGTAACATCAAAGGTCTTGCCATTGCTCATCATTTTGATTTTATCTCCAGGTTTGACCATCCCGTCCATGATGCGGACGTTTAAGACCACCCCACGATAGGAATCGTACACGGAGTCAAAGATCAACGCTTTTAGAGGTGCTTCAATATCACCTGCTGGAGCTGGGACATACTCAACAATTTGTTCCAAAATGTCTTCGATCCCAATACCTGCTTTGGCACTTGCTAAAACAGCTTCACTGGCATCGATACCGATCACATCTTCGATCTCTGTTCGTACTCGCTCAGGATCGGCAGCTGGCAAGTCTATTTTATTAATGACTGGTAGGATCTCTAAATCATTGTCTAACGCCAAGTAGACGTTTGCCAATGTCTGTGCTTCGATCCCTTGAGCTGCATCAACGACGAGCACGGCGCCTTCACAAGCAGCCAAACTGCGGGAAACTTCATAGGTGAAATCGACGTGCCCTGGGGTGTCGATCAAATGGAAGATGTAGGTTTCGCCGTCTTTGGCGGTATAGTTAAGTTCCACGGCATTTAATTTGATTGTGATTCCTCGTTCACGTTCAAGATCCATGGAGTCTAATAGTTGGTTTTGCATTTCTCGTGACGTCACCGTATGGGTTTGTTCCAAAATACGGTCCGCCAATGTTGATTTCCCATGGTCGATATGGGCGATAATGGAGAAATTACGAATCTTCTCCTGTCGTTTTTTCATTTCTTCTATGTTCATGGATACGTTCCTCATTTCTTTTAGTCAGCTTTTCTATTATACCAACGAAACGCCAATAGATAAAGTATTTTTCTTAACCGTTATTTAGACATATTCATTCAGGTTTTGCTATACTAGAGCTAGCAAATAAATTGGAGTTGAAAGAATGGACAATAATTTTCATCAAAATCTACATATTCGAGCGGTGGAAGAAAAAGACGTTGATCAGTTCAACGAACTGTTAAGCTATGTTTTTCAGATCACTGAATCGGATATTGAAGAAAGCGGCTATGAGAGCAAACGGGAAATGATCAAATCTAAGCGCCCGATCTTAGAGCTTTCCAAAGTCTTTGGCTGGTTCAATGAAGACAAGTTGATCTCGCAAATCGCCGTTTATCCTTGTGAAGTCAATATACACGGCAAATTGATCAAAATGGGCGGAGTGACCGGTGTTGGGACCTACCCAGAATATGCCGGACATGGCCTGATGAAAGACTTGATCAAGCTTGCCTTAGAAACGATGCGGGAAGATCAGCAATGGATCTCCTACCTTTATCCATACAATGTGCCCTACTATCGTCGCAAGGGCTGGGAGATCATGTCCGACAAGCTGACCTTCAAAATTCGTGATACCCAGCTTCCGAAAACCAAAGAAGTCCCTGGGATCTTAGAGCGCAAAGAAGTGGATGATCCTGATGTCTTTACTGTCTACAACCAATTCTCCCGCGACAACCATGGTGCCTTGCAGCGGACCTCTTTTCACTGGGAAGAGTATTGGCGCTATGAAAATGAAGAAGAGCGCACCGCGGCTGTTTATTACAATGCCAGTGGTCATCCGACTGGTGTACTTTTTTATTGGGTAGCCGAAGAAGTCTTCCATGTAAAGGAAATGTTCTACTTGAATCAAGAAGCCCGCAATGGTCTTTGGAATTTTATCTCTGCCCATTTCTCAATGGTTTATTGGGTCAAAGGAGACATATATTCAAACGAACCCCTGTCCTTCTACTTGGACGATAGCCAAATCAAAGAAACCATCGAGCCTTATTACATGGCGCGGATCGTCGATGTTGAACAGTTTTTGAAAAACTTCCCATTTGAAGCCTTCCAAACACCCTTTCACTTTGTTGTTTCCGACCCAGTTGCCGATTGGAACAACGGGATCTTCGGTGTCCAATACAATCACGGGGAGATCGTGGTTTCAAGAGAAGCTATCGGAAAAGCGGTCCAACTGGATATTCAGACATTGTCGTGTCTGTTGATGAATTACCGCCGTCCGGCTTACTTAGAGCGTGTGGAACGGCTAAATACCGATTCAGAAACACTGGCATTACTGGAATCGATCATCCCTGATATGGAAGCCTATTTTAGTGATTATTTCTAAACAACGAATCAACAAAACGTACAACTATGAATGATTAAGGAGTGTTTTTGAATGAAACTATATTTTGCTGCTCCCCTGTTTGCTGCTAGTGACCTGCGCTACAACGCCGAACTTGTTGCGTCGATTCGTCAGCAGTATCCGCAGCTGGAGATTTATTTACCTCAAGAAAATGCCGCGATCAATGATAAATCTGCCTATGCGGATAGCAAAATGATCGCTTTGGCAGATACCGAAAAAGTGCTGGAAAGTGATTTGATGATCGCATTGCTGGATGGTTTGACCATCGATGCTGGGGTTGCCTCTGAGATCGGTGTCGCCTATGCAAAAGGCATTCCTGTTTTAGGGCTTTATACGGATAGTCGCCAACAAGGTGCCGACAATCAGCAAAAGCTGGCAGCATTACAAACCGTTGCGGAAAACCAATTCCACTATGTCAATCTTTATACGGTGGGTTTGATCAAGCTAAACGGGGAGATTTACTCCTCTGAAGCAGCCCTTTTAGCTGGCTTAGCCGACTATCTTTCGGAGGACAACTAAATGGGGCAAAATTATCAGCGACTGCAAAAGGTATTCACTATTTTCGGTGTTCTCGTGTTTTGTTTTTCTTTGTGGGAATTCTTCCGTGGGGTCTATCCGCAAACACAAGGATTGATTTTCCTCGCCCAAGCCTTGCTTGGGATTTTATTGATCTTTGTCCCAGAAATGAGTAAAAAGTTCTTGAAAATCCAGCTACCAAATGCCACCGTCTACTTTTATTGGTTTTTCTTGCTGATCTCTGTATTTATGGGGACGATCTTACATTTGATCGAAACCATTGCTTTCTGGGATAAAATTCTGCATGCGGTAAGTCCAATGGTCTTGACGGCTGTCGGCTATGGATTGATCTGTCTGCTACTGAAAGAAGTCAAAGTTTCAAACGTCTCTCCCTGGTTATTCTTATTGATGGGCTTTGCTTTTGCCGGCTTGTGTGGTATCTTCTGGGAGTTTTGGGAGTTTATCTGCGATTCTGTTGGTGGAATGAACCTCCAACGTTATGCAACCTTAGATGGTACTCCGTTTATCGGTCGTGAAGCATTGATGGATACGATGGGTGATTTACTGACCAACACGATTGGTGCTGCCTTAATGGGCGTGATCGCGTATGTGCAAGGTCGAGGCAAACCTGATTACTTTGAAAGTTATCGGATTAAAAAATTATCATAAACGACCTTTAAAAGCTTGTTGAAACCATCGTTTTTCAACAAGCTTTTTTCTTTTGTTCTTTTATTCATAAAGAAAAATTTATAAAAATACTTAAATAACACATCTTATTTTTATAGATTCGCTGTCTATCAAGGTTTGACCTTTCTTACACTTCCCTATAAAACGATTACAACCACAAAAAAATTCCCTCGTTTAATCATTTTTATTTCCCCAAAAAACCATGGTCTGTTATAATTACATTATTCATTTGACGTTGCGTCAGTAAAGGAGAGGCTTATGGTTCTAACAGTGTTTTTTATTTTATGCTGCTTGATTTTTTCATCGATCACCTATGCGTTCTCTAAAGATGCTCGAAAATTTGTCCAACCTTTATCAATCAAAATTATTTTTATTGCATCAGCTATTATTGCGGTTTGGACAATGTTCTTTTCAATGGTTGCATTTGTCGCTTGGGTCATCTAAAAAACATTCTTGTCAGTTGCGATCGTTTTCGCTGCACTGGCAAGAATGTTTTTTCTTTTGATTAAAATAGTTTGATTTGATTCAATGGCCAAAAGCGCAGCAGCACTTTCCCTTCCATTTGATCTTCCGTTACAACCCCGAAACTGCGACTGTCTCTAGAGATCAAACGATTGTCTCCCATCACAAAATAGCTGCCTTCAGGCACCGTTTCTGAGAAATCTTCCGTAAACTGTTCCGCACCAGCGGCGATTTGCTGAAACATTTCACGATAAGAATATTCGTCTTGTAATTGATCGTCTGCAAATTTCTCTTTAAACTCATCTAAATAGGGTTCTTCGTATACTTCTCCATTGATCGTTAGGACATCATCTTTCATCTCGATGGTATCACCGGGTAAACCAATCAACCGCTTGACAGCGATTTTACTTGGATCATCTGGTTCAACACATATCACGATGTCTTGTCGGTCATAGGAGGAGATTTTTGATGCAATCAAACGCTGTTTATCTGCCAACGTTGGGTCCATAGAATGGCCACTGACTTGAACTGGGGTCAGGACAAACAGACGGATGAGAACCACGGCGACGATAAAGAAAAGCAGTAACCAATTTTCTTTGAGGATTTTTACCATAGCTGCTCTTTCGCTCCTTTACTGCATCTTTTGTCATCGGCGAAAGCTTGTTCTGCCATTTTGACAAAAGATATCTTCCTCAATCTTACGTGGAATTTTTGCTTTGAGCAAGAGAAATCATCGATTTTAAAAAAATTATGATATTTCTCGTTGCGAAAAGAATCGTTTACGTTCGATCACGACTCAAGAAAGCAAACACATCTTTTCGACGTAGACTCCCTATCAGTTGGTGATTTTCTTCGATCACCAACGTCTCATGACTCGCAAATAAAGTATACAACTCATTTAATGGCGTAGATGCTGCAATTTTCGGGTCAGCTTGATTGATGTCATTGCTGAAAAAGTTCATCCGTATCAAATCTCCTGCTGTGACCAGTTTCGCTTCATCTTCCCCGGTTTCTTCAAAGAAGCTTTTCACAAAAGCGGTTTTTGGTTGTGAAACAATGACTTCTGGTGTATCGCATTGAACGATCTTCCCTTGATTCATCACAGCGATGCGCGTCCCTAATTTTACCGCTTCTTTCATGTTATGCGTGACAAAAATAATCGTCGTCCCAAGCTCTTGGTGCAGATCGAGGACTAGCTCCTGTAAGGAATTACGAGAAATTGGATCAAGGGCACTAAAGGGTTCGTCCATCAGAATGATTTCGGGATTGGCAGCTAATGCGCGCAAGATCCCTATCCGTTGCTGTTCTCCACCAGACAATTCTTTCGGCATTCGATGACGGTACTGCTCTGGGTCAAGTTTGACCTGTGTCAGCAAACGATCCACGGCTTCTGAGCGATCTTTTTTTGACCACCCTAACATCTCTGGGATCACTTCGATATTTTGTTTGACATCCATCGTCGGAAACAGAGCGATTTGTTGGAGAACATACCCCATTTGCCAACGCATCTTTTGAATATTGTATTCTTTGATGCGTTTTTCTTTGAAGTAAATATCACCATCTGTCGGTTCTGACAACGCGTTGATCATCTTCAAAGTCGTTGTTTTCCCACTCCCAGAAGGACCGACCAAAACAAAGATTTCTCCTTTATTGATACTCAGATCTAATTGATCGATCACTAGTTTTTGATCAAACTTTTTACTGACGTTTTTAAATTCAATAATTGGTGTCATTCTTGTCCCTCCTTAATTAATCCTTCGTCTATCAGGAAGGTACGTGCGACTTCTGCTGGATTTTTTCCTTCGACATTGACCTGATAATTCATTTTACTCATTTGTTCTTCGGTGATTTTCCCTGCCAACTTTTCCAATGCACGGACGACTTCTGGATGTTCCTTGGCAAAGGCTTCTTTCATCAAAGGCGCTCCTTGATAAGGTGGAAATAGTTCCTGATCGTCTTCTAGAATAACTAAGCCATATTGACGCAATTCACTGTCCGTGGAATAGGCATCCAGTAGATTGATATCGCCATTATTGATGGCTTGGTAACGCAATGCTGGTTCCATACTTTGGACACTTGGAAAATCTAGCTCATAAAGTTCTTGGATCCCCGCATATCCGTCCGTCCGATCAATGAATTCGAGAGTGAAGCCAGCTTTGATTTGATTTTCGATTTTCTTCAAATCAGAGATCGTGGTTAGTCCATTTTCCTCAGCAAATTCTTTTTTGACAGCCAACGCATAGGTATTTTGATACGCCATCGGCTGAAGCAAGGTCATCTCAAACTGATCCTTCAATAGATTGACTGCTTCGGTATAGGTTTCGTCGGAGTCAAGTTTTTGACTCGCAAGCTCTTCTGGTACCTCAACTAAGCTCTCCAACACGGTACCAGTAAACTCTGGATATATATCAACTTGACTATTGTCCAATGCGCTGAATAAGAAAGAGGTTTTTCCAAAATTTGGCTCTAGTTCAACTTGGGCATCAGGGTCTTCTTGTTCAATCAATTCTTTGTACATGTTGATCAAGATATCAGGTTCAGACCCTAGTTTCCCTGCGATCGTAATGGTTTTGGGAGCAAAAAATCCGCTTTGTGAGAAGGAAACCCCACCAATCAGCAAGATGATTGCTGCCAACGTGATCAAGATATAGCGCGGTTTTAAATGTTGCAGGTAACGGATCAGGGTACTGAAAACAATCGCCAACAAAGCAGACCCGATCGCACCAATCAACGTTAACTCAGGCGCATTTCGATCGATCCCTAACAAAATAAAGGAACCTAACCCGCCAGCGCCAATCAAAGCGGCTAAGGTCGCTGTTCCGATGATCAAGACCAGCGCCGTGCGAATCCCAGAAATTATGACAGGCAAAGCAATCGGCAACTCGACTTTGATCAATCGGCGCATCCGAGACATACCAAATGCCGCAGCAGCTTCTTCGATTGATGGATCGATCTCCGAAAGGCCAATATAGGTATTTTGAAAGATCGGCAATAACGCATAAATAACTAATGCGATCAATGCAGGTGGCGTTCCGATCCCCACGAATGGGATCAATAAACCTAACAGTGCCAGTGATGGAATCGTCTGTAACACACTCGTTATTTGTAGGCCGACTTCCGCTGCCCGTTTATGATTAACCAGCCAAATAGCTAAAGGAACAGCAATAACGATCGCCACGAGCAGCGCAATGATCGACAATGACAAATGTTCAAAGACAGCTGTCAGCAATTCCCCTTTTCGCTCATTCAACGTTTCAAAAAAAGTATTCATCTTTTCATTCCTCTCCTACTCCATAAGAACAGTATAATCGAAGTGCGAATTTCCTCCAAACAACAAGCAAGGAGAACTTTTTTGTCATATGTTGAGAGACAAAAAAACGATGGCTGCCAATGAAATGGCAACCATCGTTTTGTATTTATTCATTTGTTCTCTTTTTATTACTCGGTCATTGGCGTATTTTCAAAAACCAGCTGATCGTTCAATAATTCGATCGTGACTTGGGTCTTTGGTAAGACTCTGCCAGCAACGATTTCTTTTGCCAATGGGGTTTCGACTTCTCTTGTGATAAACCGACGGAGAGGTCGCGCACCATACGCTGGCTCATAAGCATTTTCAGCGATCCAGCGTTTGGCTTCTTCAGTGATCGTCAACAGTATATCTTGGACTTCCAGTCGTTGTGAAAGCTGTGCGATGATCTTGTCGACGATGCCTGTCACATCGCTTAGACTAAGCGGTGTGAATAAAATCGTATCGTCGATCCGATTTAAGAATTCTGGTTTGAAATGGCCTCTCAAGAGATTACGGACAGTTTCTGCGACAGATTCTGGGATCGTCCCTTCTGCAGTCACGCCATCTAGCAAGACTTGAGAGCCGATGTTGCTAGTCATGATCAAGACGGTATTTTTGAAATCAACGACGCGTCCTTTTGAGTCTGTCAAACGGCCATCATCAAGCACTTGCAATAAGATATTGAAGACATCTGGATGGGCTTTTTCGATCTCATCCAATAAGACGATCGTGTATGGATTGCGTCGAACGGCTTCGGTCAATTGTCCGCCTTCTTCAAATCCAACATAGCCTGGAGGGGCACCGACCAAACGAGACACCGAATGTTTTTCCATATATTCGCTCATATCGATCCGAACCATATGCTCTTCAGAGTCAAAGAGGTTGACCGCTAACGCTTTCGCTAATTCGGTCTTACCGACGCCGGTCGGTCCTAAGAACAAAAAGGAACCTAATGGTCGATTTGGATCTTGCAGACCAGCTCGGGAACGAATGACTGCGTCACTGACGGCATCGACTGCCTCGTCTTGTCCAATCACTCGTTGATGCAAGGTCTCATTTAATTTCAACAGTTTTTCTCGTTCGCCCTCCACTAATTTCACAACAGGGATTCCTGTCAAGCGGCCCACGACTAAGGCGATCTCATTTTCTGTCACTGACTCTTGAACCATCCGAATGCCTTCGTCTTGGTTTTTTTCTTCCAATTCAGCGAGTTCTTTTTCCAGTTGGGGAATCGTCCCATGACGAAGAACAGCTGCCCGTTCCAAATCATAGTTATTTTCAGCATCTTCCAACTCATGCTTGGCTTTATCGATCTCTGCCCGTTTATTTGAAACTGCATTGACTTCTTCTTTTTCCGTTTCCCACTGCATTTTCATGGTATTGACTTCTTCACGCAATTCCGCCAATTCTTCTTGTAAAATGCCTAAACGTTTTTTCGATGCATCATCAGATTCTTTTTTCAGTGCGGCTTCTTCGATCTCCAATTGCATCAAACGTCGAGTGACCTGATCGAGCTCGGTAGGCATCGAATTCATTTCCACCCGAATCGTGGCACTTGCTTCGTCGATCAAATCGATGGCTTTGTCTGGTAAAAAGCGGTCCGTGATATACCGATCAGATAAGGTCGCAGCAGCAACAAGCGCATTGTCATGGATATTGACGCCATGATGGATCTCGAACCGTTCTTTCAAGCCACGTAAAATCGAAATCGTATCTTGAACGGTTGGTTCCTGTACCAGCACTTTTTGGAAACGACGTTCCAAGGCTTTGTCCTTTTCCATGTATTGACGGTATTCATCAAGGGTGGTTGCGCCAATCGTATGCAATTCTCCCCGTGCCAGCATTGGTTTTAGTAAGTTTCCAGCATCCATGCTGCCTTCCGTCTTACCAGCACCTACAATATTGTGGATCTCATCGATAAAGAGAATGATCCGTCCATCGGCTTTTTTCACTTCTTGTAAGACGGCTTTCAAACGCTCTTCAAATTCACCTCGGAACTTGGCACCTGCGATCAAGGCACCCATATCCAGAGAAAAGATCGTTTTGTCTTTTAGGTTTTCTGGGACGTCTTTTCGCACGATCCGTTGAGCCAATCCTTCAACAATGGCTGTTTTACCAACCCCCGGTTCACCAATCAAAACGGGATTGTTTTTTGTTTTCCGAGAAAGGATGCGAATCACGTCGCGAATTTCTTCGTCTCGTCCGATAATGGGGTCCATTTTTCCGCTGCGGACTTGTTGGACCAAGTCAACGCCGTATTTTTCTAATGCTTTGTATTGTTCTTCTTGATTTTGTGAGGTCACACGATCCCCTCCTCTTAATGTTTCGATCGTTTGCTTGATTTCTTTCGCGGTGATTCCTTGTTTCTTTAAATACACCGTCAATGGATGATTTTTCAATTTCATCAACGCATAAAGGACGATTTCTGTGGAAAGATACTCGTCTTGAAATTCATTTTTTAATTGATCTGCCTCAGACAAAAGATGAAACAGATTTTGACTCATGGATTGACCATAACGAACATTTCCTCCTTCAACCGAAGGCAGTTCATCTAGTAGCTGGTCGACTTCCTTTTCAAATGCATCGACATCAAGGCCTGTATCCGTATAAAAATTGCGGCCGAATTGATTGGCTTGCAATAAAATCTTCCATAAATGCGGAATATCGATTTCTTGGTGGTGACGCGTCATGGCAATCTGCTGTGCTTCCGCGATGGCACTCTGTAATGTAGTCGTCATTTTTTCTGGGTTCATACTTTTCCCTCCCAAAATGGTAGTCAGAAAAATTAGTACACTGCAAGCAGCATCCTTTTTTCTACTCTTCTATTATACAATATTGGTCAGTAATGGTCAAAAGATTTCCCTCGAAGATCAAGATTTTTTTCAGTATTCTTTCATGAAAATTGACATATAGGAAGCCGCAATGGTATGCTAGGTCTTGATTGGTCAGGAACAATCGATTTTCCTGATCCTTTTGATCGCTCTTTGGCGATAGTTATTCAGTAAGATTATCTACTTAGCTGTAACGTCTACTGTTTACAGCTTTTTTATATGGAGGAAACGATGTTAACATTAACAAATATTAGCCAACAATTTGGCGACAAATTGCTTTACGAAGATGTTTCCGTTCAAATCAACCGTGGGGAAAAAGTCGGGTTGATTGGACGGAATGGCGCCGGCAAAAGTACTTTAATCAAAATCATTACAGGAGAAATTCTCCCAGACGATGGCTTTGTTCAATTTCCGAAAAATTTGAAAATGGGCTATTTGGATCAATATGTCAATGTTGATGAAACGCAATCGATCCGTGATTTTTTGCGCTCTGCCTTTGCAGAAGACTTCGAAAAAGAACAACAGATCGCAGATCTTTATACTGCTTATGGCGAAAGTCTTGACGATAAGCTTTTAGAAAAAGCCGGCGAATTGCAAAATCAATTGGATCAAGGAAATTTCTACCAAATGGATACATTGATCGATGATTTAGCAGAAGGATTAGGTATTTCGGTTCTCGGCATGGATACCCCCCTTGCTTCCTTAAGTGGTGGTCAACGCTCAAAATTGATTTTAGCAAAAATGCTGCTAGAAAAACCTGACATGCTGATTTTAGATGAACCGACCAACCACTTAGATGATGAGCATATCAAATGGCTGGTTGAGTTTTTACAGGACTTTACTGGTACCTACTTAGTCGTTTCTCATGATCGACAATTTTTGAATGAAATCACGACCCATATCATTGATATCGAATTTGGCAAGCTTTCTAAGTATACGGGGAATTTAGACAAAGCATTAAAGCTAAAAACGCTGCAAAATGAAAGTTATATGAAGCAATACGAAGCACAACAAGAGCATATCAAGAAAACCGAAAGCTATATCCGTAAATACAAAGCTGGTTCTCGTTCAACAATGGCAAAGAGTCGTGAAAAACAATTGGCAAAAATCGAACGTTTGACCCCACCCCAAGATGTCCCTAAACCGCATCTAGGATTTGATTTGGCACCGATCGTTACGACCTTGGCATTAGAGACGACCAATCTAGTGATCGGTTATGACCAAAAGCCTTTACTATCGCCAATCAACCTAACGATCCGCTATGGCGAAAAAATTGCGATTCGGGGATTTAATGGGATCGGTAAATCGACGTTGATCAAAACAATACTTGGTGTGATCCCTGCAATTGAAGGAACCGTTTCTTACCCACAGCATACAAAGTTTAATTACTTTTCTCAAGATCTTGACTGGGAGTATCCATTACAGACGCCTCTGCAATACCTCGAGGATCTTTTCCCAAAGGCAACCAACAAAGAATTGCGACGACAACTTTCTCGTGCGGGATTACCTAGCCAGCTTGCTCAAGAGGAATTGAAATTATTAAGTGGTGGCGAGCAGACAAAAGTGAAGTTAGCTGAAATGATGTTGATCAAAAGCAACTTTTTGATTCTTGATGAACCGACCAACCATATCGATCAAGACACGAAAAACAATTTGGAAGAAACCCTGGCAGCTTTTCCCGGAACCGTTCTGATCGTTTCCCATGAAGCTGAATTCTATGAATCCTTTGTTGATCGGATCATTGATTTGAAAGACTAAAAAAAACGCTTATCCTCTACTCGAAGATAAGCGTTTTTTTAACTTTCCACTTTTTCTTTTCTAAGCTCTGTCAGCTCTTGGCTAATGTCTTTGCGCTTTTCTTTCATTACATATGCAAAGCCAATAATGAATGGCCAAATGAATGTCGCTAAGCGATACAGCAGCATAGAAGATGCTGCATCGACTGTGCCGACTAATGGACCAAAAAGCAGCATATAAATAAATTCAAAGGAACCGATCCCTGCCGGTGTTGGAATCACTCCGGACAAGACGACGGCAAAGCTGATGAAGGATAACGTCAACAAGAAATCGATCTCTGGGTGCTGCACGACAAGAATCACATAAGGGATCACGTACCAAGGCAGCATCTTCAAAAGATTCCAAAGATAGATGCGTAAAAAAGCGGTCCGGTCGGTAATGATTGCATTGACCGTTTCTCGCAAAGAATAGATCTGGGTGTTGCATTTGTCAACGATTCCTCTTAATGTCGCACTTTTGAACAGCTTATTACTGACGATCACAAAAAAGACTTGAATGTTGATACTGACAGAAAGTGCCAATAAAGCGGCAATGATCAAAAAGACGAGTACGATCCCCGCCAATATCACCCAAATCATATTCGGCGCATTGTCATAGAATAACGAGAATTGAATGATCAACCCAGCGATCGCATAAGTCAATATGGCAAACTTATACATCACCATGTGTAAAGTGGTGACCCCAACCCCTTGTGACAACTGCAAACCATTTTTACGATAAAAATTCACCTCTGAGATCAAGGTGCCCGCGCCAAACGTCACGATCCGATAAAACCCACTGTAACAGACGGTTATAAACCCCGCCTTGGTGGTGAATTCCGGTTGAAAAGTCACTGCGATCTCTTTAACTGTTCGTCCTTCAATCACTAGGTACAATGTGCCAAGCCCCATAACCAGTAAGACGACGAGAAAGCTGGTCTCTCTTAGCCCCGCTAAAATTTCCATCATCGAGTTACGGACAAAAAAATACATCACACCCAGAATGCCTACTAGTAAAAGTAAATTAAGGGCGAACTTCACTTTAGTTTTCATATTAACTCCTTGCTTGTTAAACCGAATTTATGCAAAAAAGACCATCAGCAGGATAGCAAAAACGGTGCCGAAAGCAAAAAAGAAATAAAACTTCTTCTTTCTTGTTTTGTGGCGAAACACGCGTTGCGCGATCAAACCGCCTAATCCGCCGCCAATCGCCCCCATAAAAAGGAGATTTGCTTCGGGAACCCGCCAACCTTGTTTTACTGCCTGATATTTATCATAACCCATCAGACAGAAAAGATAAAGATTGACTGCAATTAAATAAAACCACAATGGATTGTAAATCAGTGCATCCATCCATTTCCTCCATATGATTGATCGTAGGGACCATTATTTTGATTCTTGTGCTTCCTCAGGTACCAACATCGTCAACCCGTGCTTGATGACTTTCATCTCTATTGGCAGATCATCCGTTGGATCGCCGTCGGTCCGAGTATGAACCGTTTTTTCTTTCGCTTTGATCGAGACCTTTGCGGCAGTGAAGTATTCAACACTTGGTACTTTGGCAATTCTACCCCGAATAATTCTTGGCAAATACAAAATAAACCGTAAAATGTTCAATTTTGGCAAAAGAATAACATGGAACAAGCCATCGTCAGGTTTTGCTTCTTCATCAAAGTTCTTAAACCCACCTGCTGAATTCGACATAACGATCGTCAGTAATTGACTTTTCCCCTGCCATTTCCGTTCGTCAGCGATGACTTCCAATTTGTATTGTTTCTTTTTGATCAACAGATGAATGAACCGTTTCATAAACGCCAACGGACCGTACTGTTGTTTTTCTTCTTGGGAAGTTGCTGCTGCAGTATCTGCTAAAAGACCAATGGTCATCGTCGAGATCATTACTTGATCATTGACCATCCCATAATCGATCGGACGTTCAACCCCTGTTAAAATATTCTCAAACGCTTCTTCTGGCTTGACTGGAATACCTAACATTCGAGCGAAGTTATTTACCGTTCCTCCAGGAATGATCCCGATCTTCAGCTCATCCAGCTTTTCTTTGAATGTTTGCAGCCCATGATGGATCGTTCCATCCCCACCAATAATAACAATCGTATCGACCGCATGTTTCTTGGCTGCCTCTTTAACATCCTCAGGGTCAACATCGGGATTTGATGCTTGTAAAAACACTTGATGCTCATCGCCTTGTTCGTTCACATAGGCTTGGAATTTTTCTGCTGTTTCTTTTGCTTCACTTTTCCCCGCTGTATCGTTGTATAATACGAGAATTTTCATCCTATTCACATCCTAATAAAAGGCCGGGCCTTACGCAAGACCTGCGTGAAGAGTTCCCAGCCCTAAAGTTGTTCTTTTCTTTCAATGAAGAAGCTGCTGCTATGCTTGCGCATTCAGTTCGGCGATTTTCACGATCACATCGGTCGCTTTCATCATTGATTGTAGTGAGACGAACTCATAACGTCCATGCATATTTTCTCCACCAGCAAAGATATTCGGGGTTGGAATCCCTAGATAGGAGATTTTCGAGCCATCGGTCCCACCACGGACAGGTTCTGTCATCGGTGTGATTCCAACTGCTTTCATCGCATCTTTCGCTAAATCAATGATGCTCATATCTTTTTCGATGATTTCTTTCATGTTGTAGTATTGATCATATAGATGTACGTGCACTCGTGGTTCATCAAAGCGGGCATTCAAGCTTTCTTGAACCGCTAATAATTGTGCTTTTCTTTCTTCGAAACGACTCCGGTCATGATCTCGAATAATGTATGCCATTTTCGCTTCTTCTACTGAACCACTAAGGCTCATCAAATGGAAGAACCCTTCTGTCCCTTCGGTTTTCTCAGGAACTTCATCAGCAGGTAGCGCATTTTGAAAATCGACTGCTAGTTGCAAGGCGTTGATCATGGTGTCTTTGGCTGTTCCAGGGTGGACATTCTTTCCTTGGATCGTAATTTCAGCTTGCGCCGCATTGAAGGTTTCGTATTGCAATTCTCCTACTGGACCGCCATCCATTGTATAGGCAAAATCAACATTGAAATCTTCCACATCGAACTTATCTGCACCAACACCAATTTCTTCATCAGGGCCAAAAGCGACTTTGATTTCCCCATGCTTGATCGTTGAGTTTTTCAGTAAAATTTCCATGGCCGTCATGATTTCTGCAATACCCGACTTATCATCAGAACCTAATAAAGTGGTACCATCGGTAGTGATCAAGGTTTCGCCAGCATAATTTTTTAAATTCGGAAAATCTTTTGTGTTTAATGTGTATTTTCCTTCTTTATCTAATTTAATGGTCGATTCGCCATCGTAATTTTCGATGATCTGCGGATCAACATTTTCTGCATTAAAATCGGCGGTATCCATATGGGCGATAAAACCGATGGAGCGCACGTCATGATCGACGTTACTTGGTAATGTTGCGATCACGAAACCATTTGATTCATTGTAATGAACATCGCTTAACCCTAGTTCTTCAAGTTCTTTTTGCAGTTCTTTAGCAAACGCGACTTGTGTTTGGGTGGAAGGGGTTGTGGTGCTTGTTGCATCCGAACGTGTTTCTGTTTTGACATATTTTAAAAAGCGAGGCAATAAATTTTCGTACATAAAAGATTCTCCTATCTATAGTCAAATGGATTTGTTGAAGTGGTGGAAGGAACAAAGGTCACAGCCCAGTTCTCTTCTGCTTTCCACTGATTGAATTTCTCAATAAACCGAGGAATACATTCCTTTTCGATGTTGTGCCCTGGATCGATCGCGATCAACCCATTGGCTTGCATGTCATGGGCGAAATGGTAACTGATATCGCCAGTGATGTACACATCCGCTTGATGGCGTAAGGCATCGGAATAAAACGATTGACCACTGCCGCCACAAATGGCGATTCGCTGAATTTTTTCAGGTGCATTAGGAAAACTGACAACCCGTAAAGCAGTCAAACCAAACCGCTCTTTGACACGTGCGACAAACTGATCAATGGAAAGAGGCTCAGCGAGGTTGCCAACCCGTCCGATTCCATAGGTCTTCGGCAAATTGTCTAAGGCATACAGATCATAAGCTGGCTCTTCGTAAGGATGAGCAGCGATCATTGCCGAAAGGACCTTTTTCTCGATCGTTTCTGGAAAAATGACTTCGATTTTCGCTTCTTGCACCTGTTCTTCTTTTCCGATCTCACCGATGGCAGGATGCGCCGCTTGCTGTGGTGTAAAGCGACCGGTGCCAATCAATGAATAGCTGGTGTTCTGGTAATTGCCTTGCTGACCAGCACCAGCTTTTCCTAATGCCTTTCGCAATGCTGGTGCCGATTCAACAGGTGTAAATACAGCTAGTTTCTTCATTTTTACTTGATGGGTTTGCTTCAAGTACGTATCTGGTTCAACTTCTAGCAGTTCACAAAACCAATCGTTCAAACCGTCTTCAATAATATCCATATTGGTGTGGGCGGCGTAAACGGCGATATCATGCTTGACGAGATCCATCAACATCTTTTGTTGCGGATCATCGGTCAGCAAGCGGTTCAAAGGGCGAAAGATCGGTGGATGTTTCGCGATGATCAAGTCGATCTTTTTCTCGATGGCTTCGGTTACCACTTCTGGACGGACATCAAGGGTCATCATGACTCGCTCGAGGGGTTTGTTTAATGTACCAACATGCAGACCAACAGGATCGCCTTCTTCTGCCAACCATAACGGGCAGTATGCTTCAAAGCGTTTGATAAATTCTTGACCAGAAATCATGCCAGTACCTCCTTGATCCATTCGATTTGTTCTTTCAATTCATTCATTTTCTCAGCAGGTGGTTCTTTGGCTTTCTCTAACTCTTTGACCACTCGTTGACGCTGCTTCAATTCATGCTGCCATTTTTTATAAAAAACTGGATTTTTTTCTTTTAATAAAAAGGGACCAAAAAATAATTGCTGGGTCGTGTACGTCGCTTTTCCAGTTTCCGCAACGATGACTTCATAATTTTTGTCATTTTCTTCTAACAGCACTTCATGAATGATCGTAAAATTGTGATCAACGAGCCATTCCCGCAAGGTCCTTTCGCCAACATTCGGTTGTAAGACCAAACGTTTGACCCCCGCTAAGCGATTTTTTTTGCTGCCTTCTTCTAAAATAGAGCGAATCAAAGTCCCCCCCATTCCAGCAACAACAACCGTGTCGATCTTATCTGCTGGCTGAATAGCGTCCAATCCGTCTGCTAAGCGCACCACGATCTTCTCTGTTAGCCCGTTTTTACGTACTTGTTTACTGGCAGAATCATAAGGTCCTTGAACGACTTCTCCAGCTACAGCATAAGTGATTTTGTTCTGCAGCATCAATGCCACAGGTAAATAAGCATGGTCGGAGCCGATGTCGGCGATACGTGCTTGGTCGGGAATTTGTTCGCCCACGCAAGCCAAACGATCCGATAATGCATGTTCGTTCATATTGTCACTCCTTCTTTCGTAGTATAACACGCTTTCCATAAATAGAAAAAAATGTGCGTCTTGACTGTGGTGCCATTGCCAAGGCGCACATTGCATTAATCCTTCACTAATTCAACCTTTTGAATCGAGTTACCGGGAATTTGCGGTGGGATCGACATCGTCATGATCGGGACGCCTTGCAGCGACACTTGGACCTTGTCTCCTTCAGCTAACTCCTCGATCTCTCCTGAATAGGCCTCAACAGGGACGTGGAGAATGACCCCATCATTTTGAAAACTTTGGACGACTTGATCCTCATCTTCAACTGCCGCTACGTCTTTCAAAAATAATTGAAAGGTATCATCTGAACCTGCTCGGGCATCTTCTTGAATAATGCCAGTAAAAACCGTCGCTGTTTTGCTCTCTGAAGAACTATTGGCAACGGAACTAGCATTCTCACTTGATTCAGAAGGCGTGTTATCGCCACTTGATGCATTGTTGTTTTCGGGACTGCCACAAGCCGTTAACAGCAGCACTGCTGCTAAGGACAAGCCTAGAATCACTTGTTTTTTCATCATCTTCTTCCTCCAGTAATGGTTTTTTTAGGCATCATTTCGTCGATTTTTGCCCGTCATTTGGATTTCTTGTGTCAAGTAACGAATACGCTCCATAATACGTTTGGCTTTTAATGGTTCGGATTCGCCGCGTTGCGTTACTGAAAGATGCTGCTCCAACTCATGCATAGTAAAATTCGAGGTGAAGAACGTCGGGAGTTGCTCTTGCATTCGGTATTGTAGAATCACACCGAAGACTTCATCACGAATCCAACTGCTCATCGCATCCGCACCGATATCGTCCATCATTAAGATTGGGGCTTTTTTCACTGCGTTCAGCTTATCCCCCACCTGATCTTTGCCGATTGCTTGCTTCATCTCTACTGCAAATGTCGGGAAGTGAACCAATGTCGTCGTGTAGCCTGCCTCCGCTAAATCTCTGGCGATCGCGCCAAGCAGATAGGTTTTTCCGATCCCAAAACTCCCCACAAAGTATAGTCCTTTATGAAACTCCTGTGGATTGGCTGTCAACTCACTAATAAAATCAACGGCAGCTGCGATGGCCTCCATTCGGCCAGGCGTTTGCTGATAATCTGCAAAACTTGCTTCTTGTATATCTTTAGGCATATCCATCGCTTTGATGCGACTGCGGATCTCTTCTTGTTTCTGATATGCCAGTAGTTCTTTCGTTGGTACATAGGTGACGTCAATAAAATGAAAATTTAACGCTAAGCGCGGCTCATAACCCGGTGCGATCATGGATGGATCATTGATGCGGAATTTCCGCTTTTCTTGGACGAACTCATACAGTTTCGCATAGCTTTTTTGAATATCTGCTTCGGTCAATACCTCTTCATTTTCGGCAATAAACGCTTTGACATCAGGATCTTGTAAAACCTCTGCCATCATTGCTGAAAACTGATCACGGTAATTGCGTTTATCCAATAGTTTTCCTAAGTTTTTCCCTACATCTTCCATTACTTGTCACCAGCTTTCTTATGCAAGTAGTTTTGCAGTTTTTTATCTAATTCTGCTTGTCGCTCTGGCGTTAATGCTGTCTCTTCCACTGGTTTTTCAGCCCAAGAAGGCAGCTTTTCTTCGCGAATGAGTTTTTTGCCGCTGGTTTGTGGTCGGCTGCGTTTTTCCTTGGCACTTCGAACAAGGCTCCGAACATGTTTGATGGCATCTTCTGCCGTGCCAATTTTTAATTCTGACCACTGGGCGGCGATATTGTTCACATAATTTCCTGACAAAGCGGCATTGTTTTGGACCACCAAGACATAATGAACCAGCACATTGATCACACTATTTGGCAATGGTGACCGTTCGACAAGGCTCTTGATCAGCCATTGTTCTGAATCGGTCATAAAACTGTTTTTCTCCGCTTTGATCGCCTTGAGAAAAGCGATCGGTGCATTGTTCTCACTTTCTTGAATCAATAATACATCATTTTCTGAAAAACCATTCTGTTTTAAGGTATTGAAGCGGCGCAACTGACTTTCCGCTTGGGGATCTTCTCTTTTTGATGTTTTCGTGAATGTTTGTCGTGATTTCTTCATGATGGCTTGTTCCAGCTTCTTCTGGTCGACCTCGCCTGTTGTCAAAGAAACATTATCCGCCATCAAATCCAACAATTCCAACACATCATAGCCATATAAAGAATGGTATAGAACTAACTTTTGTCGAAAACTTGGCGTGAAATTAGCGGCACGGATATACCGACGCTGCGCTTCATATAAAAGAAAGTCCCAATCCAACTGCTTTTCGTCAAGCATCAAGTTCGCTTTGGTTTCTTGAAAAGAATCACTGACTGTCTGTAACGTTTCTTCATGTGAAGCAAAACGTGCGGTATTTAACCCATAGGCGGCTGAGAAGGATTGAGTCACTTCCTGATAATCGGTCAAGGAACACTGCTTTGGTTGATACAGCTTGACCAGCTGATTAAATTTACGCTCCCCGACTCTTTCCAACAACAGATAAGTATACAATTCATCTTGAAAAAACGCTGCTGGATGGACCGGTTCTTGCAACCAATACAGATACGAGCTCCCGTTTTGTGCATCTGCTTTCTCATAAGACTTTAGCAAGCCGATGCCCTCTAAGTTTTGCTTGGCTTTTATGAAGCGAGGCATTCCCGCATTCATGGCATTCAAGATATCTAGATGCACGGTCGTCATCGACTCCTCGCCAGAAAAGCTTTGGGCTTGGACATCACTTGCGAGTGTCAAATACAACGCTAAAGCATCACTTTCAATAATTGGTTGATACAAATAAATGAGGGCGTCTTTCCCTTCCGTTGTAAGTGGACGGCTTTTGAACACTTTGTACGATTGATTCGGTAAACTATTGCCCACTTGTTGTCCCCCTCTATTCTTGTGGTTCTTTCGCTTTTTCGACGATGTCTTGTAGTTCTTTCAAGAAAACTGACATGTCTTTAAACTGGCGATAGACACTGGCAAAACGGATATAAGCGATCTCGTCTAAATCAACTAAATCTTCCATCACATACTCACCAATCTGTGTTGTAGAAATTTCATTTTCACCAAGAGCACGAACACGACTTTCCACATGATCGACGATCGTTTCCATTTGATCCATTGTCACTGGTCGTTTTTCAGCAGAACGAATCAAACCCCGTAGGATTTTTTCGCGATTGAATTCTTCACGGGCACCATTCTTCTTAATCACAAGTAGGGGTGCCTCTTCGATACGTTCAAATGTTGTAAAGCGATAGCCGCAATTTTCGCATTCACGACGGCGGCGAATCACACGTCCATCATCGGCTTGTCGACTATCAACTACCCTAGAATTGTTATGATGACATTTTGGACATTGCATAGTTCCACCTCATTTTCTCTCTTATGCGCTTACGTATTTACGTAAAGTCATCGGTTTCTATGATTAATTATAACATGAAATCCGTTGGTACAATAGCCAAAGTGGTTTATTCTGTTCATTTAATACAAAATTTAAATAATGTTATAACTACTGTTTTTTTGAATTTGAAAAAACGGCAGAAATCTTTCTGCCGTTTCATTTCGTTATTTATCTTTCATTTGCAGCAAAGAAACAAAGTCATGCAAATTTGCTGGCTGTTCCATCTGCTGATTGCACCGTTGGCTATCACGACAAATATAGTTCCCCCGTTTGGTATACGTTCCATCGCCATTGCTTTTCGTCAGAGAAAGAAACATCGAGACATTCCCTTCATGCTGACACAAGGGACAGATTCCTTTCTTGACCTCGGTTGAGACATGACCGTGAAGTCCTGTAAACCCTTGTTCAGTGGCAATGATCATAAACTTGCTTTGACTACCGATATCATCCCAAGAAAGATAGGTGGTCTCTTTTAAATCAACGGAAGCAAAATCAGGTATTTTCAGTTTTTTTACTTTCCGAAACATTTTTTCAATTTGTTTTGTTGTCGGTACCTGAAAGGGTCGGACGTACTCTTTGAGCTCTGTTAACAGCTCATTGCTGCGACTGATCGTCATCCCCGGTTGAAAGAAAGCAGCTAAAATTTCTCGTGGTGCTGTTTCTTCTTCAGGAAAAAATTGTTCTATGGCGTCTTTTGTCATCGTTTCAACCGTTTTGATCGTTCGAGGATCATTGACCGATTGATACGTTCGTACTAATTGGTATACTTGATGTTTAATTGAATGAAATTGGTAAGGTTCGATCATAAAAAAGCCTTCTTTCTAATTTTCCGTTTCCTATTGCGGCTGTTCTACTTTCTTGACAGTCGTACACAATGCATAAATAAGCATTTGATGACCACCTCCCAATTTCTTTGCTGCTTTCCATGCGATCTTAATGGATTATAATGAGAGGTTGAGAAATTGTCAACTGTGTAGGTGGTTGTCTTTCAACCTCTCTTGTCTCATTAACCCAAAAATGCCTCGTCTAGAAGACGAAGGCATCCATGTTTGTTTATAATTTATCTTCAATTCCTGTGTAATGCTTCAGCTGGTCTGCATCCCGTCGATCATTCGAAGAAATTTTATTTGCATCGGGATTTTCAGCTCGCAATAGTTCTTCGCTGCTGACATTTTCAGGGGTGGTTCGATCATTGCGGGCATCACGCTCATCATTTTGATCATCTAGTTCATTGACTCGTTTTTGATCGTGCTCTTTCTTGATTTGACCTTCTTGTGCTTGTTCTTTTCCAGAGTGGGCAAGTTCTTCATTGTTGGTCCACTCACCGATTTTTTCTTTGGCTTTGCCAACGATCACATCTTTTTCATCTTTAAAAGTACCCATAGTTATCATCCCTCCTGTATAGTTTCATCATAACAAGCATTCTGTTTTCTGACAAAAGATATGAATGCGATACCAAACAGTCAGCAAAATGTTTTTCTTTATGCTATAATATGAGCGATTATTTTCTGAATTTTCTTACAACTGGAGGTGAAGAACCTGTTTAAGGTTCGACAATAGATGACAATCCTCGATTTCCAACAGGTTTCATTCGTTCGCAACAATAACTATTTATTAAAAGCGATCAATTGGCAAGTGAAAAAAAATGAGCATTGGGCGATTTTAGGACTGAATGGTGCTGGCAAAAGTTTATTACTCCAAATGATCACGGGAAGTTTATGGCCTTCTTCTGGTCAACGAACGGTCTTAGGGGAGCGTTACGGAAAAACGTCTGTGCCCGATCTTCAACGGCGCATAGGTTGGGTCAGTTCAGCGCTGCAAAGCAAGTTTTATGGTCGCGATCTTGCCGAAGAGATCGTTCTTTCGGGGCTTTATTCCAGTATTGGTCTTTATGAGTCCTACGAAGAAGAGCAGCTGATCCAAGCAAAAGAGCTTTTGGCTGACTTAGGTTTGTCGCATCTGATCCATCGTTCCTATCACGTCCTTTCGCAAGGGGAAAAACAATTTGTCATGATCGCACGTGCCATGATGGCACAACCAGAGATCCTCATTTTGGACGAACCATGTACGGGCCTTGATTTATTTGCGCGAGAAGAACTGCTAACCCGTCTGCAGGCTTTTTCACATCTGCCGAATACGCCGACTCTTCTTTACGTTACCCATCATACGGAAGAGCTACTACCGATTTTCACTCATTTGCTGATGTTAAAAAACGGCAAAGTCCACGCCGCTGGTCAACGAGAGACGATTTTTACTGAGGAGGTTCTCACCTCTTTTTATGATCAGCCGATCATTCTTCACCCCTTTTCCAGCAATCGCGTAATCGTGACCCCAAAATAAATCAGGGCTGGTACTTTGATATTTAACCATTCATACACGATCGTCTTACTTTCCAAACCAAACAGTTTCCGACATGTTTCAGCGCCAGTTGTTTTTGGAAATGATAGGGCTAGGTTTGCTATTGAAAGATAAAATAGCAGGTTCCCTTTTACTGAAGGGAACCTGCTGTCTTATCTATTTGTTTAAGGATGCTAACCATTCATCGATCTGCTGATTGAGTTGAGCGATCGTTCCTTGATTATCAAAGACAATATCGGCCCGTTGTTTCTTTTTCTCAATTGAAAGCTGACTGTCGATTCGTTGTTGCGCGTCTTGCTCACTCAATTGATTACGTGCCATCAACCGCTCTTTTTGAAGCGCTTCTGGCACATAAACGACTGCGGTTTGATCCATGTATTGGTCGTAGTCGGCTTCATAAAGCAAAGGAATGTCAACGATCAACAAGGGCACTTGCTGCCTTTTTTCTTCGATCTGAGACAAAATCTCTTGTCGAATAAATGGCGACAGCGTCTGATTCAGCAAGCGACGTTTTTCTGGATCATTAAATATCAGGGCACCGAGGGTTTGCCGATCCAGGTGCCCGTCATCGGTCAAAATCTGCGGACCAAAGGCTTGCGTCACCGCCTGCAAGCCCTCCGTATTCGGTTCAACGACTTCTCTAGCGATGATATCGGCATCAATAATCGGTAAGCCCAGTGAGCGAAAATGTGCGACTACGGTACTTTTCCCAGTGGCGATCCCGCCAGTGACCCCTAAGACAAAACTCATTTGCTGGACCTCACATGCAATTTTTGGCACTGAGGACAAAAGTGCGTCCCCCGTTGGGCAACTTTGGTCTTGACGATTGGTGTCCCGCATCGCCTGCAAGGATTGCCCGTCTGGCCATAGACATTTAATGACATTTGGAATTTTCCTGCTTCGCCCAATGCATTGAGATAGGTCCGAATGGTTGTCCCCCCTGCTTCAACGGCGCGTTCCAAGACATCGATGATCGCTTGATGCAACACGTTGGCTTCTGCTGGGGTGAGCGAATCTGCTGGTTGTTCGGGATGGATCTTCGCTTGCCATAGCGCCTCATCCACATAAATATTGCCCAAACCAGTCACAAGCTTTTGATCTAATAAAAGGGGTTTGATGGCTTTTTTGGACCGCTTTAAGCCTTGCTCAAATGCTTCCAATAAAAACAATTCAGGCTTAGGCTCAGGACCTAATTGCATGATGCCTTTATAGGCTGCGCTTTGGTCTTTGTCCACTAAAGTCATACGACCAAATTTTCTTACATCGTGGTAATTTAACTGACTGCCATCCGTAAAATGGAAAATGACATGTGTATGTTTATCGACAATCGGGTCTGACTCAAAATACTCGTACTTGCCTTCCATTCGTAGATGAGAGATCAGATCATAATCTGTCAATTTAAAAATCAAAAATTTTCCACGTCGTTCAAATTTTTCAAACCGTTGCCCTTTCAACAGTGCCGAAAAGATCGGCACTTCAGGACTTTCGATGATTCGCGGCCAAAGGATCTCGACCGATTCGATCGTTTTATTTAAAACAAGTTTTTCAAGTCCTTTGCGGACCGTTTCAACTTCTGGTAATTCAGGCACCTCTGTTCACCTCATTTATTTTGCATCGTACCATGTTTTGCCCCAATTGCTGTCTGTCAGTAAAGGGACATGCAATGCAACGGCTTGCTCCATCACTTCTTTCACTAAAGCGTCAAGACGAGGCAATTCAGATTCAGGTACTTCAAAGACTAGTTCATCGTGTACTTGCAGCAGCATCGTTGCTGCTAATTTTTCTTCTTTCAAACGTTTCGCCAAATCGATCATGGCAATTTTTAAGATATCCGCCGCACTGCCTTGGATCGGTGTATTGATGGCGGTTCTTTCGGCAAAAGTCCGAATATTGAAATTGCGCGAATTGATATCAGGTAGGTAACGACGGCGATGATACAAGGTTTCAACGTACCCTTTGTCCTTCGCCTCACGAACCACATCCTCCATATACGTTTTCACACCAGGATATTTTTCAAAATACGTATCAATGTATTGTTGGGCGGCTTTTCTGGTGATTCCTAGATTCTGGGATAAGCCATAATCGGAAATACCATAAACGATACCGAAGTTGACCGCTTTGGCTTGACGACGCATATTTGGTGTCACATCTTCTGCTTTTTCGATACCAAAGACTCGCATCGCTGTGCTTGAGTGGATATCTTGACCTTCGATAAAGGCTTCTTTCAAATGGGTATCATCTGAAATATGTGCCAACACTCGTAATTCGATTTGAGAGTAGTCAGAAGAATAGATCACCCAATCAGCTTCTCGTGGCACAAAGGCTTCACGGATCTTTCGACCTTCTTCTAAACGAATCGGAATGTTTTGCAGGTTCGGATCGACAGAACTTAATCGACCAGTTTGGGTCAAGGTTTGTACATATCGTGTATGGACTTTGCCATCCCCTTGGATCACTTTTAATAAGCCTTCTACATAGGTTGATTGGATCTTAGCGATTTGACGATAAGTCAAAATGTCTTCAACGATCGGTGCTTGCTCTTTTAGTTGTTCTAACACATCGACTGCTGTCGAATAGCCAGTTTTGGTTTTTTTGATGACTGGTAAGCCCATTTTTTCAAATAAGATCACACCCAATTGTTTCGGTGAGTTTAAATTGAAGGTTTCACCAGCTTCGGCATAGATTTTTTCTTCAATTTCATGCAACCGTTGCGCAAATTCGCCCTTCATCTGATGCAAGCGAGACGCATCCACTTTGATTCCAGTAATCTCCATATCAGCTAAAATCATTGATAAAGGCAATTCCATTTCTTCAAATAGCGCTGTTTGATTCTTCGCTGCCAATTCTTCCGTAAGCTTTGGTGTTAGGTTCGTAATCGCTGCTACTTTACGGGCTAAATGAGCAAAGAAGTCTTCCTCGTCCGCCGGCAGACCTTTTTTCGCACCTTTTCCATAAATCGCTTCATCCGATTGGATCGCATCATAGCCATAGTGAGCGGCAACACCTGCGATGTCATTATTCGTATCATTCGTGTCTAAAAGATAAGCTGCCAATAAAACATCAAAAGCGATTCCTTTTGGTGCGGTCGTGTACCGGTTTAACGCCACGTACGTGCGTTTGGCATCATAGACGAATTTTTTACGTTTCTCGTCTTTTAACCAATCGGTAAAGACTGGACTTTCAAACAATTCTTCACGATTGCTGACATAAATTTTTTCTTGATTGCCCCAAGCAACACCGACGATGTCTTCCAAATGATAGTTATCCCCCAACATCTCGACATACAATGCCGTGTCTCCTTGGAACATATCTTCTGTTACTTCTTCAACGACCGAAAATAAAATGTCTTCCATCTCAACTGGTTCAGCTGTAATCTGCAACTTCTCTAAGAAGCTATTAAAGTTCATTTCTTGGTAGAATGGCACCAATTTCTCTAAGTCTTTGCCTTCATATTTCAGTTTGTCGACATCGACCTCAATGGGCGCATCCACATCGATGGTTGCTAATTGTTTTGAAAGAAAGGCGATCTCACGGTCATTGATCAGGTTTTCTTTCATCTTGCTTTTTTTCATTTCATCGATGTGTTCATAGATCCCCTCAACGGAGCCATATTCCTTCAATAGCTTGATGGCTGTCTTCTCACCAATTTTGGTGACACCAGGAATATTATCGGAAGCATCGCCGGCTAGTCCTTTCATGTCGATGATTTGTAAGGGCGTTAGGCCGTCATATTTTTCAGCCACATGAGCGGGCGTATAACTTTCAATTTCGCTAACTCCTTTGACCGTAATGTCAACTTTCACGTGCTCCGTTGCCAGCTGGGTCAAATCGCGATCGCCAGATAAAACGACAACGTCAAACAGCTCTTTGTCGACTTTATTTGCCAATGTGCCAATGATATCATCGGCTTCGTAATTATCTAATTCGTAATATTGAACACCTACCGCGTTGATCAATTCGCGAATGTAAGGCATTTGTTCTTTAAATTCCCCAGGGGTTTTTGAACGTCCGCCTTTATAGTCTTCATACATCGCTGTCCTGAAGGTGGTTTTTCCAGCATCAAAAGCCACTAAAACATGTGTTGGCTGTTCTTTTGCCATCACATTTTCAAACATAGTATGAAACGCATAGATGGCATTTGTGTGCAGCCCATTGGCATTTTTAAACCGTTCTAATGAATTATGCAACGCAAAAAACGCGCGAAAAGCCACACTATTTCCATCAACGAGTAGTAATTTATTTTTTGGCATTTGATTACTCCTTTTCTCAAAAAGTTCCTCTTTATTCTATCAAAGAACGGGCACAAAAGCGATGAATTGCTTTGTTTTCTCTCTCATTTTATACAAAAAAAAAGGCGAGTTTCCTCGCACTTTTTTTAGTTGTTTTTTCCAAAGATTCGCAATAACGCAAGGAATAAGTTGATAAAGTCCAAATACAGTTGTAATGCCATGAAAACGGCCACTCCTGTATTTGCGCCACCATTCGTTGCGAAGTATACATTGCGGATTTGCTGATTGTCATAAGCGGTGATCCCCATAAAGACAAAGACGGTCACGATCGATAAGAAAAAGTCAACCGGTTGACTGCGTAAAATAAATACATTCAAGAGCGTCGAGATGATGATCCCGATCAACAGACCATAGCCGATACGACCAACCACACTTAGATCCCGTTTGGTCATGATCCCAAATGCTGACATGACACCAAAAGTGACAGCTGCTGAAACAAATGCTCCCACGATCGATCCAAAGTCATAGATCATCAGTGTCACAGACAAGGTCAATCCATTCAAGAGCGAATAGACTAAAAAGCCAGCAACGGTCAAGGACGGATTTTTCTGCGCCTTCACCCCTAATACAATAACTAGAATGATCTGTAAGATCCAAAGACCAGTAAATCCTAGCGGAAAGTTGTCAATAAATTGCAGGGTTTGCGCTTGAAAGACTTCCCCAAATATATAGGCTGAGATCGCACTGATCGCAAGCCCAACGCCGAAGAATAAATACACTTTTGAATAAAAGCGATTTAAGCCTTGGGCTTGGACGGTTTCATTATTTAAATTATTCATCTTGTTGTTCCTCCTCATTTTCTGCTACTGCTTTTGGCGGCTGGACCATGACCACAGCATCTAAAATACGATGATCTTCTGTGTTGATCGCTTCAACTGAAATAGTTACCACGTCTTTCATTTTATCCACTTTGATCACTTCGAATTCAAAGGTCAACGTTTCATAATGATATACAGGTTCAATAAAGTTTACCGAAAAATTGACTACATGAGAGCCAGGACCAGGCAAATGTTTCGATACGGCACTGGTAATGATCCCCATCAACATAATGGATGGTACGATGGGACGCTGGTACTCAGTTTTTTGTGTGTAGTCATGTTGTATATACAAAGGATTGGCATCATTAGTCAGCCCTAAATATAACAGCAGTTGATTGTCTTCGATCGATTCTGTTAAGGATAACGAATCGCCTTCCTCGATATCTTCAATACTTTTTCCTATTTTTCGCGGTTTCCCTATATTCAAAATTTAATTCCTCCAAAAAGAATAGTTTCATCTGAGTATATTCTATCAGATGCCGACAAAAGTGCAAGTTCGCGGTGCTGCTTTTGCAAAAACTTCAGATGTAAAAAACTCTTGCAGCAAACACGCCACAAGAGTCTTTGATTACAATACGTTACGAGTTGTATTGCTTAATAGTTTTTCATAGGCTGTTTCAAATTTTTGCACATCGCCTGCTCCCATGAAAATCACGACAGCATTTTGATGATCCAACAGCGGAGATACGTTCTCTTCTTTGATCACAGTTCCGCCTTTTTGAATTTTCTTGCCTAGATCTTCAATTTTAACATCTCCTCGTGATTCACGAGCAGATCCAAAAATGTCACATAGATAGACATGGTCTGCAAGATCCAATGCTTCCGCAAATTCATCCATCAAAGCGATCGTGCGGGTAAAAGTATGTGGCTGGAAGACAGCAATAATTTCTTTCTCTGGATATTTTTGACGAGCGCCATCGATCGTTGCTTTGATTTCTGCAGGATGGTGGGCGTAGTCGTCCACGATCGTCATATCCGCCACGATTTTTTCGCTAAAGCGGCGTTTCACTCCAGGAAATGAAATCATCTCAGCAGCAACTTCTTTCATATCCAATCCTTCTTTGTAAGCCACAGCGATCACACTTAATGCGTTGTTGATGTTGTGCTGACCAAACGCTGGCAAGACAAAATGGCCAATATTTTCACCATGGATAAAGACGTCGAACTCTGAACCTTGGGTGGTGCGTTCAATATTTTTTGCTTGGACATCGTCGTTATCGTTGACGCCGTAGTAGTAGATTGGGACATCGGCTTCAAGTTTACGCAAGTATTCATCATCACCAAAAGCAAAGATGCCTTTTTTCACTTGACTTGCCATCGATTGAAAGGCTGAGAAGACATCCTCGATCGAGTGGAAGTAGTCTGGGTGATCAAAATCGATGTTGGTCATGATTGCATAATCCGGTGAATACGCTAAGAAATGACGACGGTATTCACAGGCTTCAAATGAAAAGAATTCCGCATCAGGTTCCCCATGACCAGTCCCATCGCCAATCAAGAAACTTGTTGGACGGATGCCGCTTAAGACATGAGAAAGCAATCCTGTCGTACTGGTTTTCCCGTGAGAACCGGTCACCGCAATACTCGTATAGGGCTGAATGAATTGGCCAATAAAGTCATGATAACGAGTAACTTCTAAACCAAGTTCTTTTGCCCGTACGATTTCTTCGTGGGTGTCAGGGAAAGCATTCCCTTGGATAATGACCATTTCTGGTTGAATGTTTGCTTTATCGAAAGGCAACAATTTGATCGCTGCTTTTTCTAGATCACGTTGAGTGAAGAAATATTCTTCCACATCAGAGCCTTGTACTTGGTAGCCTTTTTCGTGCAGAATCAAAGCCAATGAACTCATACCGGAACCTTTGATTCCAACAAAATGATGTATTTTGTTTTGATTTTCCATTATTATAATCCTCTTTTCTCAAATCCGCGTCGTAAAAAAACGCGTGTATTGACAAATATCAGGTTGTCACACGACCTACATTATCATACAAAATGAAAAAAATAGCAACGAGTTTTATTTTTCGACTTGACTTTTCTCATCATTTCCTATTTCTAGCAAACGTCCACGACATTTTCCACAAACATATTTTTTGATATCCACCCGTCGCTGCCGCCGAATCTCGCAGCCGCAATTTTGGCATCGATAGCGATGTTTCGCTGACCTTTTGGCAGGAGGTGCATAACGCAAGCCTCCCGTTCTTGCCAGCAATGCTTTAAAAGCAGGATCTTGGTGACGGTGACCAAGACCTGCTAAGTGCAAATGATAGTGACACAATTCATGCTTGATAATGCCGATAAAAACCTCCATCCCGTGTTCTGTGAGCATCGCTGGATTGAAATCCAAGTGGTGATCACTTAGATGGTAGCGGCCACCGGTTGTTTTTAAGCGAGAATTAAACACCGCTCGATGCGTGAATGGTTTGTTGAAAACAGACAGCGACAGCTCTTCCACCAAATGCTGCAATTCTTGTTGGGTCATTTTGCATTTCCCGGATCGACCATGGTTAAACTGATACGGCCTTTTTTGACATCAACTTGCTCGATCCAAACGGTTACGACATCACCGACGGAAACAACGTCTTTCGGATGCTTTACAAACGAACGGCTCAGCTTCGATAAATGCACCAGTCCATCTTGTTTGACACCGATATCAACGAAAGCACCAAAGTCGATCACATTTCGAACCGTTCCCTTCAGTTCCATTCCCGGTTTTAGATCCTCCATACTAAACACATCTTTACGCAATAATGGCGCTGGCATTTCATCACGCATATCGCGTCCAGGCTGCATTAACGCCTTTAGGATATCCGTGATGGTTTCTTTGCCGACTGACAATTTTGCGGAAAGCTCCGCTGGGCGTAGTTGGGCAAGTTTCGCTTTATTTTCTTCCATTTGCTCTTTCCCTAGCTCTGCTAAAGAAATACCCGCGATCGCCAAAATTTCTTTGGCAGTGTCATAGCTTTCTGGATGGATACCGGTATTGTCCAAAATGACTTTTCCGCCAGGTATCCGCATAAAGCCGATCGCCTGTTCATAAGCTTTTGGTCCTAAGCGAGGGACTTTTTTCAGTTGATTCCGCTGCGTAAATACACCATTTTCTTCTCGATAAGTCACGATATTTTGAGCAGTGGTTTTATTTAAACCAGCTACATGCTGCAAGAGTGCCGCACTTGCGGTATTGACGTCAACGCCAACTTGGTTGACAACAGTCTCAACAACAAAATCCAATTGTTCAGCGAGGCGTTTTTGCGAAACGTCATGCTGGTATTGTCCGACGCCCACGGATTGTGGATCAATTTTGACTAATTCTGCCAAGGGATCTTGCAGACGGCGACCAATACTGATGGCGCTGCGTTCTTCCACTTGCAGATCAGGGAATTCTTGACGAGCGATCGGACTGGCAGAATAAACAGAAGCGCCTGCCTCATTCACGATCACATAATATACTTCTTGATCGATCAATTTTAATTGTTCAGCGACGAATTGCTCTGATTCCCGACTCGCAGTCCCATTACCGATTGCGACCATCTCGACTTTATAGGTTTGTAATAAGCGACGAAACGCTGGTCCAGCAGCTTCTCGCTTATTCATAGGCGCTGGTTTATGAGGATAGATCACTTCGATCGCTAGTACTTTTCCAGTCTCATCAATGACGGCTAGTTTACAGCCTGTACGATACGCTGGATCAAAACCTAAAACGACTTTGCCCTTCAATGGCGGCTGCAGCAACAGATTGCGAAGATTTTCTCCAAAAATCGCAATTGCTTGTTCGTCAGCTTTTTCTGTCAATTCATTGCGGATCTCTCGTTCGATGGCTGGTGAAATAAACCGTTTCAGCGCATCAGCAGCTGCAGCTTCAACAAAACCGGCTGCGGGTGAATCCCTATTCGTGATCAATTTGCGACGTAGGTAATCCATGATTTTTTCTTCATCTGCCACAAGGGCGACCTTCAAGATGTCTTCTTGTTCCCCACGATTAGTGGCTAAAATTCGGTGGGATACCATCTTATTGATAGGATGCTGGAAATCGTAATACATTTCATAAACGCCTTTTTCATCTTTTTCAGCATTTTTGACCGTGCTTTGATACAGTCCTTTGTTTGCGTAATAGCTGCGGATCCAACTACGAAACTCTGCAGTATCACCAACGCCTTCTGCAATGATCTCGTGCGCGCCTGCTAAGGCATCTTCTACAGTAGGAACAGCATCACTGATAAATTCGGCCGCTTTTTCTTGAACGTCACCTGCTTTTGGGAAGCTTAACAGCCACTGAGCAAATGGTTCCAAGCCGTTCTCTTTGGCGATCGTCGCTTTGGTGCGTCGTTTTTGTTTATAAGGACGATACAGGTCTTCGACGGCCTGCATTTTTGTCGCAGCTAAAATCGCCTGTGATAGTTCAGGCGTTAGCTTTTCTTGTTCTTCTATCAAACGCAAAACCTCTTGCTTGCGTTTCTCTAAGTTTTCTAAGTACTGGTATCGCTCTTCAATTTCTCGAATCTGAACTTCGTCAAGTCCATTCGTCATTTCTTTACGGTAGCGGGCAATAAAGGGGACGGTATTTCCTTCTTGCAATAACTGCAACACCGTACTGATTTGTTTTTGGGTAAAAGCGGTTAATTCTTGTTTCACTAAATCAAGTACCTCTTGATTCATTTCTGCCATTTGTTCTCACCTTTCCTTTGTTGCTTTTGCTATTTTAACATAAAAAAGACAGCCATTGAGCGAACAAGATTGCACGAAAACAATGTTGCTTTCGCGACTCTTGTTATGGCTGCTTTTGTCTTTTCTCAAAAAGACTTTTAAAAGTCTGGTTGCCAAGGACCTGCTAAATTTTGGTATTCGATGTCCTGAACGATCCCTTTGTCATCAAAAATCACGCCATGCACCGATCCACCAAATACTGCCCCGCCGTCGATGCCGATTTTGTCGTCTTGTTGCCATAGATCCGTCGTCTGCATATCGCCATGCAGCATGGGCGTGATGGTATGGCCAAAAACGATCGTTTTTCCTGTACAGTTTTTTCCTTTATGAAACGGCTCGCGAATCCAGATAAAATCATGGTCGGCGGTCTTACGCCAATCTTTTTTACTTAAATCCACGCCCGCATGAACAAAGAGATACTTTCCCCATTCGTAATAAAGCGGTCGCTCCATCAAAAACTCTATTAAGTCTCGATAGCTACTGCGGATCATTAAGGCGATCTCCGTCGGCGAATACTCCTCAGTAGCGCCTGTATGCAAAAGACTTTCAATCGTTTCTTTGCCGCCATTGCGTACGTAAGCGGCAAACCAATCCTCAGGAGCATTTAGAAATTGCAGAAAATACTCCTCGTGATTGCCGCGTAAATAAATCGCTTGGTATTCTTCGACTAACTTTTTTCCCAGAAAAAAACACTCTTTTGACTTCGGCCCCCGATCATTTAAGTCTCCAATCAAAAGCAGCTGATGGAGCTTAGGGTCATAATCGGTAAGAAGTTTTTTAAACAGATCGGCCATTCCATGAATATCACTGATTGCATATAGATAGTTTTGCATAGTCATTTCCTCCTTAAAGGCAATTGATTCTCTTGTTATCAATTTTAGACCTTTGCCTGTAAAATGTCTTGCAATAAAACGAAAAAACCAACCATTTGTCCTGAACAGTACGACAACATAAAGTCGGGTTCAAAAGGACGAATGATTGGTTACGATCGACAAAAGCTATTTTCCTGAAACAGCAAAATAATTGCCATCCGGATCGGCAAAATTGAAAACCAGTTGTTCCTCCATCTGAATCAATTCACCCACTTCTGCTTCCATCTCTAAAAGCTTTTGATAAAGTGTCGTAATATCTTCTGCAAAAAACATGATCGATGGGGAATTCAAAGCGACTTCAGGTGAATGTGTTTCGATAAACTCACGGTCATATAAGACAAAATGTGTCTCCGCCTCTTTTGATGGCGCGATTTCAACGACGGATGTTCCATCAACGGTTTGTTGCTCAATGATCACAAACCCTAGTTCTTGCCAAAACTCAACTGCTTTCGTCACATCGTCGACGTATAGCATCACTTGCATTTGATTGGAAAACAATGGGCATCCCTCCTATTTCTCGTTATTCGTCTGCTTCCTTCGCTTCTTGCGCAGCGTTCGAATTGGTATTAAAGTTCAATTGTAAACCTGGTTTGTCGGTCACGATCTCTGTCACTTCATAAGTCAAGCGTTTGACGATATCAAACAAGGGCTCAACCAAGCGATCAGTTTCGGCTTTCGTCAAATCCTCTCCAGAATTGACTTTACGATTCAAAATATGATTGACTTGTCCGACACGTCCTGACAAAACGTAATCAGGGAACACCAATTGGAACTCTAAGCGGGCCCCAATAATACTGTTTTTTTCCATATATTCTTCATCTTTGACTTTTAACGGCGCAAAGCCGACATTCAATTTTGTTTCCATTTCTTTGTCTTTCGGTTTCATATCGAAATGATATGCTTCAACGATCGGTTGTTGTCTTTTTAATTCCACTAGATTCACACTCCTTATCTAAAAGTATAGCATAACCTTTTCTTTGAGCCTACTGTATTCTTTAGACAATAAAAAAAACGGCAAGAGCCGTTTTAATTTGCTTCTTTTAGTGTTGCTAGGTAGTCCAATGCATCTTGGACATCGGCGATCGGAACGATTTTCATGTCTGTGTCTAACTTCTTCGCTGCTGCCACTGCCTCTTCGTAATTCGTTTTAATGGAAGGATCTATTTCACGCTCTTCGTCAGTGATTTCATCGTCCGGAGCAAAAAAGATTTCTGCACCACTTTCGCTGGCACTCGCTACTTTTTTGTCAATCCCACCGATTCGACCAACCGTCCCATCAGCTGAGATCGTTCCGGTTCCAGCAATATTATGGCCTTTACGCAAGTTATCTCCAGTTAGCTGTTCATAGATTTCAAGGGTGAACATCAACCCAGCTGAAGGCCCACCGATATTGCCAGAATCGATCACGATCTCTTCATCAGAAGTGATCTCTGTATGATCGACGAGTGAGATACCGATCCCAGCTTTTTGATTGCTTTCCAGTTCAATTAATTTGCCTGTTGCTTCTTTTTCTTCGCCATCTTGCAAGTAAGTCACGGTGATCTCATCACCAATGGTTTGACTTTGTACATAGTCGATAAAGTCTTGGCTACTTTTAAACTCTTTGCCATTGACAGCGGTGACGGTATCTCCAACGGATATTTTCCCCGCAAAGCTGGAATTTGGATCAATCCCCATGACATAGACCCCTTTATAGGTCATTTCATAAGGCAAGTCTGCCAGCTTTAATGCTTGCTCAATCGCACTATTTTGCGAGGATTCCATATAATAGCGCTGGATGCGATTGTACTCCTCATCTGTCGCACCGCCTAAAAGTTCTTCCTCACTGATCAAGTCTTGAAATTCATTGAATTTCGTTCCAATCGCCGTAAACACGGTAGCCTGTCGAATCCCGACACTGGTTAAAGAAAAGGAGCCGGCTGAGGTGTCTTCTTTTTGATTGACGGTAATCAATTCTTTTAAATCGATCGTTGCACCAGGTTGCTCGATATAATAAGGAATCGGCAAAAAGGCACAGGCTGCGATGATCAGTGCTAAAACAAACAAGAGAACATATTTGATCGTTGATTTAAGATTCATTGGTATCACGCTTCTTTACTATAGCATCGTAGATATTTTGTGGTAAATATTCCGCCACATCGCCGTTAAAGGTTAAGATTTCTTTCAACAAACTGGAGCTGATGAAACTATGCTTTGCATCTGCTAAAAGAAAGACGGTCTCCAGGGAAGGTTCTAAGTGATGATTCATTTCCATGATGTCCCGCTCATACTCATAATCTTTCACACTGCGAATACCTCTAAGCAGAAACTGGGCGCCTAGTTTTTTCGCGATCGTGACCGTCAGCTCCGTTTCTTGCGCCAGAATCTTGACGTTTGGAATATGAGCGAGGGCTTCTTCAATTAGATGAACTTTTTCTTCACTTGTAAAAAAACTTTTTTTATTGGTATTTGTAAAAACACCCACGATCAGTTCATCAAAAAGCGTTGCGCCTCGCTCAATCAGATCCACATGACCTGACGTCAGCGGATCAAAACTTCCTGGAAATAAAGCAATCTTTTTCATGTTATCCCTCATTTCTATAGATCGTCACCGCAGATATGCCATAGGTTTGGGCGCGCATCAAATGCAAAGAACCAATCTTTTCTGGCAAGACGATGGACTTATCTGTTTCGCAAACCACATAAGCAAACGGACGAATCAATTCATCCTTCAGCATAGCTTCTAGCTGTTGCAGGATCTCTTGCTTTGCGTAAGGTGGATCTAAAAATAGATAGTCAAAACTTTGTCCCTCAGCTGCAAACTGGCGTAAGGCTTGATTGGCATCCATTTTTAGTACCGTGAACTTTTCTGGTTCTTTGGTTATTGCAATATTTTCACGGATCACTTTAATAGCTGGAAAACTACGGTCAACACAAACGGCATGCTCCGCACCACGAGAGACCGCTTCGATCGCTAAGCCCCCGCTCCCACTAAACAGATCCAGTACAACTCCTCCATCTAAATATTGCCCTAACATGTTAAAGATCGCCCCTTTTACTTTGTCTGTCGTGGGGCGAGTGTTATCTCCAGCAAGACTTTTTAATCTGCGGCCACCATATTCTCCGGCTACTACACGCATGCGTTTTTCCCTCCAAGATCTTCGTAAATACAAATATAGCACTGTTTCTATAAATAGCAATAAAAAAATGGCGGTGACTCAAGGCACCCCCACTTTTCTATTACACGTTTTCTGCCAATCGAATCATCGTATTTTTTTCTTCGATATCAAACCCTTCATCTTTCACTGGATAGGCTGCTGATGTACCAATTTTTTCAGCAAAATCCATTTCGACATCTGGTCGATAGGAAGCTTCAACTTGTCGAACAAAGTGAAACTGCTCGATTTTTGTTTTTTTGCTTTCGTATTCTTCTTCGTTCAAATACATGACCACGTATTTCATTTTGCGTGACACATAATGAACGAAGCCAAAACGACGCAAATTTTTTAGTTGACGTAGGCTGTAGACCCATACGATCAATCCTCGACGCTTCTGCATCGTAAAAGGCGTTTTATCCTCGTGCATGACAATTTCCTCCACAACTTGATTTTGATTGAAAAAAAGGACTTCCAGCATCCACTTTGACAGTTGGTGAAAAACACGTAGAAATCGCTACGGTCAGTTCATCCAGCAAACGCTGCAGCTGCGTTTCACTCCAGCGGTACTCGCTCACTTGCTCATTGAGATCCAGCTGTCGCTTAGCTGTGCGCATCGCACGCTTTTTCTCTTTGAAATCAGGGGCATATGCGCCGTACGCTTCAATTCTTTCAAAATCCAGCTTTTTTTCTAAAAACGTTCGCATCAATTCCTGAGCAACAGGATCTTGATGCATGGTTTGTTTCGCTATTTGATAGTTTCTACACGTTTCACTCGCTTTGATTGCCGTCACAAGTGAATCGATTTGATCTTCAATCTCGAAAAAGGCTTCATCGTAAATCATCTGATGTACTATCCTCGGTCCCTTCTACATCTTCTTGCACTAAGACTACCATATTTGCTTCAGAAAAAGCAATTCCTATCTTTTCTGATTGTTCATGGGTCAAACGTTCAGTAAATCTTAGGTTACTGAACCAAGATAAAATAGTAAAGGTTGGATCATAGACAGGCGCTTCAAAAATCGAAGCAGAAGCCTCTAACTCCTTCGCTGCTAATAACTCCTGCCACTCATCGTTCGTCAAAACAAAATTACTCGTTTTTTCCGAAGAAAGAGCACGTTGATAGGAATGGATGCGTTGAGAGGTCAAATGATCCGATAGATTATTCGTCAAATCCGCTAAAAGTCCGACCGCATCTTGATGCGTCTGGGTATCTTGTACAAAGCTTTCCAAACCGATTTGATTACGAAGCTTATCAATAATGACAAAGGCTAACGTCTCTTTTTCAAGATCAGCTTGTGCTTGGTCAATCGTTTGCGAAACTTGAAACAGCGGTCGTTCTCCTTCTGTCAAGGGATAGGGCGCTAACTTAAGCAGGGTCGTCTGATCCAAATAAGTGATCGCCTGCAGTTGAGCCGTCTCTTGATCAAAGAATAAAACAGCAAATGTCCCATTATCAAACGCTACTAAGGGTCGGTAGTTCATATCTTCTTCCATCAATTCAAAACTGATGGTGCGATCATTTTGTGTCAAGGTAAAATTTGGATAAATCATGGTCAGCTCAGTCAAGTCAGTCAAGGTCATGCCCATTGCAAAGGGCGCTAGGGAAGATCCCCCGGCGCCGATCACTTTGATTGCCTGCACACTCTCACCATCAGTATTGATCTCAACATATTGCTGATCGTCTAATTGATTGTAGACCCGAATTTCAAACTCGTAGCCCGAGCGATACGTTTGAACTGGAAGCCCGTAGATTTCTTCAAAATCAGAAACAGGCTCCCCAATCAATTCAGCTAATCCTTGGGCTGCGATTGGTTCATAATTCATGGTCGTTGGTGCTTTGATTGGGTTCTCGATCGTCATTCTTGAATCTGAAGCGTTTTGCATGAATACTGGCTGCAAATACACGATTATCAGGGCTAGGACAAATAAGCCGCAAAATAATAATCCCCTTCGCTTCATCTGCTGATCGACTCCTTATTTTTCTTTGACTTCAATCAGAAGGTCTCCTGACTGGATTGGTTCCCCATCGGTTACGTAAACATGCTCAACTACACCAGAGAAGCGAGCTTCGACGGAAGTTTCCATCTTCATCGCTTCAGTGACCATCAACGTCTGTCCACGTGCCACTCGATCACCTTTTTTGACTAATACTTCTAAAACTGAACCACTCATGGAGGCACCGATTTGTTCTTTGTTCGTTGGCTCTGCTTTGCGTTTTGTTTGAACAGAACTGATGATCGAACTATCTTTCACAACGATTTCTCGTCGTTGACCGTTTAAGTTAAAGAAGAGGGTCCGATTGCCTTCGATATCTGGTTCACCGATTTCATCGAGACGAATGATCAAGATTTTGCCTTTTTCTAATTCGACATTGATCGTTTCGCCTAAGCGCATACCATTAAAGAAGGTTGGTGTATCAAGGACTTTTACATCGGCAAACTGCTCATACGCTTTTCGATAATCAAGGAAGACTTGCGGATACATCAAGTAGCTCAAGACTTCTTCGTGTTTTGGTTCATAGCCGATTTTTTCGGCTAGTTCTTGTTTCACTACGGCAAAATCAACTGGTTTGGCAAAGGCTCCTGGACGTTCCGTAAAGGCTGGGCGTCCTTTTAAGATAATGCGTTGCAATTCTTTCGGGAAACCACCGACTGGCTGACCTAACTCGCCTTGGAAGAAGGTGATCACTGATTCTGGGAAACTCAATGTATCGCCTTTTTCAAAAATATCTTTTTCTGACAAGCCATTTTGTACCATGAAGAGCGCCATATCGCCCACGACTTTCGAAGAAGGTGTCACTTTCACGATGTCTCCAAACATCATATTGACTTCATGATACATTTCTTTGATTTCATCCCATTTTTCGCCTAAACCAACGGCTTTGGCTTGTTGCTGGAGATTGGTATATTGTCCTCCTGGCATCTCATGCTTGTACACTTCCGTTTGAGGGGCGTTCAAGCCATTTTCAAAGGAATGATAGTACATGCGGACATCTTCCCAATAGTGATTCAATTGTTGGATATTATCCACATTGATCTCTGGGCAACGCTCGCCGTTTAAAAGAGCATAATACAAACTACTCATACTTGGCTGACTCGTTGCGCCACTGATAGCTGACATAGCGACATCCACGATATCAACGCCAGCTTTGGTAGCTGCTGAGTAAGTGATAATCCCATTCCCGCTGGTATCATGCGTGTGCAGATGGATCGGTACATCGATCGTATCTTTTAACTCACTGATCAAACGATAAGCCGCTTGCGGTTTTAATAATCCAGCCATATCCTTGATCGCAATAATATGGGCACCAAGATTTTGCAATTCTTTTGCCATATCTTTGTAATATTGTACCGAATATTTTTGGCGGGATGGATCATTGATATCCCCTGTATAACAAATCGTCGCTTCTGCAATTTTCCCCGTATCACGAACAGCTTGGATACTTTTCTCCATTTGTGGGACCCAGTTCAAACTATCAAAGATTCGGAATACATCGATTCCTTGTGCCGCAGATTCTTTGATGAATTCTTCCAAAACATTGTCTGGATAATTGGAATACCCGACAGCGTTGGAGCCTCTAAACAACATTTGTAAGAGTGTATTCGGCATTTTTTTCCTGAACATCCGCAATCTTTCCCATGGATCTTCTGTTAAGAAACGGTACGCAACGTCAAAGGTTGCCCCACCCCACATTTCACTTGAGAACAATTGTGGTAGGCCAGCTTCCGTCATCGCGGCAATTTTCTTAAAGTCATGGGTTCTTACACGAGTTGCCAACAAACTTTGATGGGCATCTCGGAAGGTTGTATCCGTCAGTAAGACATTCTTTTGTTGACCGATCCATTCAACGACACCCTCGGCACCTTTCGTATCTAAAATATTTTTGGCGCTGACAAAATCAGGCGTTGCTTGGATGTGTTGTGGCATCCGTGGTTCATTGTAGAAAGGTTTCTTTTGTTTTTCGATTCCCGGGAATCCATTGATCGTGATTTCACCGATATACTTCATGGTTTTGTTTCCACGGTCACGAATCCGAGGGAAATTGAATAGTTCTGGCGTATTGTCGATAAAGGTGGTTTTGGCTTCCCCTGAACGAAAGGCTGGATGAGAAACAACATTACGCATAAAGAGAATGTTTGTTTTCACACCACGTATTCGGAATTCTTTCAGACAGCGCATCATTTTTTGAATTGCTTGGTCGAACGAAGCAGCATGCGTACAGACTTTTACAAGTAGCGAGTCGAAATAAGGGGTTACCACTGCACCGGCATAAGCATTTCCGACATCTAAACGAACCCCAAACCCACCTGGAGAGCGGTAGGTATCGATCTTACCAGTATCTGGCATAAAATTATTCGCTGGATCTTCTGTCGTCACGCGACATTGGATCGCAACACCCTCAAAGCGAATGTCTTTTTGTTCAGGAATTCCGATTTCTTTATGCAAGTCTTTGCCTTGTGCAATCAAAATTTGTGTCGTCACGATGTCTAAATTGGTGATCATTTCAGTGATCGTATGTTCCACTTGGACCCGTGGGTTTACTTCGATAAAGTAGAATTTGTCGCCCTCTACTAAAAATTCCACGGTTCCAGCATTGATATAGCCGACATGCTTCATTAGTTGAACGGCTGCTTGGCATATTTTTTCCCGTTGTTCATCAGTCATTGACACACAAGGTGCCACCTCGACTACTTTTTGGTGGCGGCGCTGAACCGAGCAATCACGTTCAAATAAGTGAACGACGTTTCCGTGCGTATCTCCTAAAATTTGGACTTCAATATGTTTTGGATTACTAATGTATTTTTCAACGTAGACTTCATCGCTACCAAATGCCGCTTTGGCTTCACTTTTGGCACGTTCGTAGCCGTCTCTTGCTTCTTTTTCATCATGAGCGACACGCATGCCTCGCCCACCGCCCCCAAGGGCTGCTTTGATCATGATTGGATAATCATGTTCGTTTGCAAAAGCTAAAACGTCATCGATCGATGCAACTGGACCGTCAGAGCCAGGAATCGATTGAATCCCTGCCTCGATCGCTGCTGCTTTTGCTTTGATCTTGTCGCCAAAAATATCTAAATGATGGGTGGATGGTCCGATGAAAATCAAACCTTCTTCTTCACAGCGTTGAGCAAATCCCAGATTTTCTGATAAAAAGCCGTATCCAGGATGGATTCCTTCGGCACCGGCCTTTTTCGCCGTGCGAATGATATCTTCAATGTCTAAATACGCATCGATCGGACGTTTGCCTTTCCCTACTAAATACGCTTCGTCTGCTTTAAAGCGATGGACGGAGTATTCATCCTCCGCAGCATAAATTCCGACAGTTTTGATCCCAAGTTCTGCACATGCGCGGAAGACACGGATCGCGATTTCTCCACGATTGGCAACAAGAATTTTCTTCATCTAATCCACTCCATTCAATTGATCAATAATTCAAATAAACCTGTTTCCTCTTTTCTTCGGCACTGATATTTAACACAAAACCGATACAAATCGATAGCATCAGCAAGCTTGATCCACCTTGACTTAGAAATGGGAAAGTAATTCCCGTCAACGGGATCAAACCAGTGATTCCACCTAAGTTGATAAAAATCTGAGACATAAATAATGTCCCTATCCCTATACACATCATGGAATTAAAGGGATCTCTTGAACGGATACCGACAAGAAAGATCCGTCCCACCATATAGAACAAAACACCTAAAATGATGATCGATGGAATCAGCCCTAATTCTTCCATAACGATCGAAAATATATAATCGGTGTGCGCTTCGTTTAAGAAGCCACGTTTTTGGATACTATTTCCAAGCCCGCGCCCGAACAGCCCACCGTTGAACATTGCGTAATACCCATTCACCATTTGATGACCTGTATTGTATTCATCAGCAAACGGGTTCAAAAAAGATGAAAAACGACTATAGACATAGTCGGGTAAAAGCTTACCACCGGTTAGATTCACAAACAAGACGATCAACATACTACCGATAATACCTGCCACACCTAATATTAAGGTATACAGGTAATTCAATCCGCTAGACAATAACACGACAAATGCCAGCAACATAACGATTACAGCATTCCCTAAGTCGGGATAAAGTGCCATGATCCCGGTGTAGACAAAAACGATTCCGATTGGACGCCAAACCGTTTTCCAAAATTCTTGTTGGATACCTTTTTGACGATAAGATAGCGTCACCGATAAAAACCAAATCACAATAAACTTTAAATACTCTGCTGGTTGAATGGAAAAGCCAGCAATCGATAACCAACCGAGTGCCCCATTTCTTCTTGGGAAAAAGAAGGCAGCGATCAATAAGAACAAGATGACGATCATGGCGATCTGGACAAATTTTTTGTTCCGAAAAACATCCGTTTTCATTTTATACATGACAGTGATCGCTATTAGGCTCACCAACCAAAATAATGTTTGATTGATGACGTAAGAAGCAGCTGTGGTCGGTTGTGTGGCGGTCATCGCAACGTAAGATGTGGAACTATAAACCATCATCAAGCCCGTGACACACATAACAATATATGGTAATAAAATACTATAATCTAATAAATGTCTTTTCTTTACTTTCTCTGGCAAGTTTATGCCTCCTTGCCGATGTCAGGTGTCCGCTGGTCCTCGTAGACCTCGCTATACAATTGGTTCAAATCTTTTTCAAGATCCGCCATCAATTGCTGTCCTGTTTGATTATCAACGATCCCCAAGCGGATCGCAAATGCCACTTGTCGTGATAGACCATACATCTGGGTATCAACCACTTCTTCAAATGCTTTGCATTGTGCGATACATAAACTATTTTCTTGGTTTCGGATCAGCTTTTTGATTCGTTCTGCGTCATCTCTCAGCAGATCAAGCGCTTTTGTAGAATCGATTTGCTCCATTCCGGTCCCCCCCATTTCTTCGTTTCACCATTATAGCATATTCTTATTCGCTTTTGCATCCATAGATTGGATAGAAATACGGAAATAACGAACTTTAATGAGCATATATTCGAAAAGTTCGCTTTTTGATGATTATCATTCGTGTTTTGGAAATTTTATTCGTTTTATTTATATGATCCGCGCCCGATCTCGTGAAACAAAGGCAGACCGTGAAACACTTTATAAAAAACGTCCTTTACTAAAATTTAAGAAAAGCTATTCTATCAAGTATTCGAAAAAAAATCGGTGCCTGCTTTTCCACAATTACGTTTTAAAAAAAGAACAGGTCCAAAAGTCCCTGTTCTTTCAACTCGCATGAAAAGAAAAATCGTTTACTTTGTTTCGTCGCCGATCTTGCCATCCCCATTTATGTCCTCATCGGAAAGACGTTCGACTTCTTTAATAAAACCTTCGCTCATCTCTTGATAATTTTGCTCACCAACGACCGCATCGTCAGGGATTTGATCGACATTTGCAAAAAACTCAATATGATTGTGTAGGTTTTCAAAGCGCATAGGAGCATCTCCGCCGTATTCGCCATCAAGGTTGATCATTAAACGATTGACCTGTTCTGGTGCGTCTACTTCAAGAAAAGATGTTTTCGTATAAATCAGACGACGATCGTTGATGTGTTTTCCACCATTCATCATTAAAGCAACTAAGTGGACGATCTCAAAAATATTGGCCGTTTTGACAATGATCAACGAAAATTTCCCATCGTCAAGCTTTGCATCAGGCGCAATCTGTTCAAAGCCCCCCACTGAATTCGTCAGCCCTAAAAAGAACATCGACGCTCCGCCAATGTATTCTCCGTCTTCATACTTTAGATGCATTTTGATTGGTTTGACACGAGGGAGTAATTCCGCTCCTTTTGCTAGATAAGCTAAGTAGCCAAAAACACTTTTCAGTTCAGAAGGAACATCGTAGGTCAATTCCGTTAAGTGCCCACCAGCAGCAATGTTGATAAAATACGTGTTGGGTGTTTTTCCGACATCCATTTTCACTGTCTGCTGCTTCAAAATCACTTCCGCAGCTGCTTTGATATCCGTACGGGGAATCTTTAGTGCTCGTGCGTAGTCATTGGTCGTGCCTCCAGGAATGATCGCCATTTTTGGTCGCTTTTCTAAAGGAGCGATCCCATTGACGACTTCATTGATCGTGCCATCCCCACCGGCAGCTACCACCAAATCAAAACCAGCTTCGCCGGCTCTTCTTGCTTCATCACGAGCGGAAAATGGCGCAGCGGTCGTGGCAAATGCACTCGCCTCATAACCGCCAGTTTCCAAAACATCTAAAATATCTGCTAAGTTTTTTCGAATCAATTCTTTCCCAGATGTCGGGTTGTAGATTACTCTTGCTCTTTTCATCGCTTGCCTCTTATCGCTTTGCTAGTTCTTCTTGCAACAGCTTGTTCACAACACCTGGATTCGCTTGTCCTTTGGTTGCTTTCATGATTTGACCAACTAAGAAACCGACTGCGCGGTCTTTTCCGTTTTTGAAGTCATCGACGGATTGTTGGTTGTTATCTAATACTTCATTGATCATTGGTAGTAATTGCGCAGGATCTGATAATTGGATCAATCCTTTGGCTTTTACGACTTCTTCAGCGTCACCGCCGTTTGTGATCAACTCTTTGAAGACTTTTTTCGCAATCTTCGAACTGATCGTGCCATCGGCGATCAAACGAATCATTCCCGCTAAATTGTCTGGGGTTAATTTCGTTTCTGGCAGTTCCAATTTCTCGCTGTTCAGATACGCTGAAACTTCACCCATCAACCAGTTAGAAGCTTGTTTAGGATCAGCACCAGCATCGATGGTTTTTTCAAAGAAATCGGACATTTCTTTTGATAAAGTCAAGACCATTGCATCATATTCTGGTAAGCCCAATTCAGAGATGTAACGGGCACGACGTTTTTGCGGCATTTCTGGCAAGCTTTGACGTACACGTTCGATCCATTCATCATCGATCACAAACCGTGGGATATCTGGTTCTGGGAAGTAACGATAATCAGAAGAACCTTCTTTGACACGCATCAATAAGGTTTTGCTGGTTGCTTCATCAAAACGTCGAGTTTCTTGTTGGATCTCGCCTCCAGAAAGCAATACTTTGGCTTGGCGTTTTTCTTCAAATGCCAACCCTTTTTTCACGAAGGACATAGAGTTTAAGTTTTTCAGTTCTGTTTTTGTTCCGAATTGTTCTTGGCCGTAAGGTCGCAACGAAATATTCGCATCACAACGCATGGAACCTTCTTCCATCTTCACATCGGATACTTCTGTAAACAAGATGATTGAACGCAACGCTTCTAGATACGCATATGCTTCTTCTGGTGAACGCATATCCGCTTCGGAAACGATCTCGATCAAAGGGGTTCCTTGACGATTTAGATCAACATAAGAATAACCTCCTTTGCCGTGCATGTTTTTCCCAGCATCTTCTTCCAAATGAACTCGCTCGATGCGAATCTTTTTCTTTTTGCCTTCCACTTCGATCTCGATCCACCCATCATGACCGATCGGTTGATCGAATTGCGAAATTTGATACGCTTTTGGATTGTCGGGATAGAAATAGTTTTTGCGGTCGAAATGCGTTTCTTTTGAGATTTCACAATTCAGCGCAAGCGCAGCTTTCATCCCAAATTCGATAGCCGCTTTGTTCATTACTGGTAAAACACCTGGATAGCCCCAGTCGATCACATTCGTGTTGCTATTTGGTTCAGCGCCAAAGTGAGCAGGTGCTGGAGAAAAAATCTTTGATTCTGTTTTTAATTCTACGTGGACTTCAAGCCCAATGACTGTTTCGAAGTTCATGCCTTATCCCCTCCTAAAATCACTGGTTTTTTCGTGTGGAAATCAGTTGCTTGTTCAAAGGCATACGCCGCTTTATACATGGTTGCTTCATCAAAATGTTTCCCAATGATCTGCAAGCCGACTGGCAGTCCTTCAGAAAAACCTGCTGGGATCGACATCCCTGGCAGTCCTGCTAAGTTCACAGGAATGGTTAAAATATCATTCAAGTACATGGTGATCGGATCATTGATGTTTTCTCCAATACCAAATGCTACCGTTGGGGAAGCTGGGCCAATGATCAAGTCGTATTGGCTGAAGACCTTATCGAAATCTTGTTTGATCAACGTCCGTACTTGACCGGCTTTTTTGAAGTAGGCATCGTAGTAGCCAGCACTTAGTGAAAACGTACCTAACATGATCCGGCGTTTTACTTCTTCCCCGAATCCTTCACTGCGAGAATTGACATAGACATCTTCTAGATTGCTGACATTTTCTGAACGGAAACCATAACGAATACCGTCAAAACGTTGCAAATTAGAACTTGCTTCAGAAGAAGCGATGATATAGTAAACGGCTACCCCGTATTTTGAGTGTGGCAAGCTGACTTCTTCCACAGTCGCTCCTAACGCACGGAAAGTGTCCGCTGCTTTTAAGATTGCTTCTCGAACGCCTGCTTGGATCCCTTCACCTAAGTATTCTTTTGGCAAAGCGACTTTCATACCTTTGATATCACCCGTCAAACCTGCTGTAAAATCAGGAACAGCAGCGCCTGCTGACGTACTATCTTTCGCATCAAACCCACTGATGGCATTTAATGCAAAGGCATTGTCTTTCACACCACGCGTCATCGGACCAATTTGATCTAAAGATGATGCAAACGCGATCAGACCAAAACGAGAAACCCGTCCGTAGGTTGGCTTCATCCCGACGATCCCATTGAAAGCTGCTGGTTGACGAATCGAACCACCCGTATCGCTACCTAATGATAGGGGGACTTGTCCAGCTGCAACGGCAGCTGCCGAGCCACCTGATGAACCACCAGGTACTTTTGTTTCGTCCCAAGCGTTTTTCGTTTTCTTAAAGAACGACGTTTCGGTACTTGCGCCCATGGCAAATTCATCCATATTTAACTTACCAACTGGAATCATGTCCGCTTGGTAAACTTTGTCCATAACGGTCGCATCGTAAATTGGATCAAAATTACCTAAGATTTTTGAAGCAGCTGTTGTCCGCAAATCTTTGGTAACGATGTTGTCTTTGATTCCAATTGGAATTCCCGCCAACACATTGCTTTCAGTGATGCCTTTTTGATCGATGGCTTGTGCCAATTCCTGCGCTTTTTCTTCATTCAACGCTAGAAACGCATCGACTTTCGGCTCTGTTTCTTTAATGCGAGCAAAGGTTTCGCTCGTTAAGTCTGTTGCAGTAATTTCCTTTGACACTAATAAGCTGTGTAATTCTTCTAAGCTTTTTTTATATAATTCAGTCATTAGGCACCCGCCTCCCCATTATCAATGATTGCAGGCACTTTGATAAAGCCTTCTTCGGATTCTGGAACATTTTTCATTAATTCATCACGGTCCCAGCCGCCGGTCGTTACATCTTCACGCATCACGTTAATCGTTTCTGCGACATTCGATGTGAATGGTACTCCTGTGGTGTCCACTTCTTCAAGTGTTTCAACCATATCAATAATTTTCCCTAGCTGAGAGGTAAACTCATGTAATTCATCGTCTGAGAATGAAAGTTTTGCTAGTTTGGCAACATGTTTGACTTGTTCTTCGCTGATCGCCATAAAATCCTCCTCTTTCTCGTATCCGTAATCTACGTTTACGTTTTTCCAATGTATTGTATCATTTTTTTAACAAATCATGAAATAGAATTTGAAAATTATCAAATATAATTGCAAATAAAAGCAGAAATCATTTCTTTCCTCGTAGTGCAGGGAAGAAATGATTTCAATTAGACAAGAAAAAACAACTGCTTCTCGTCTTTGACAATGCTTAAAGGTTATTGATCTGCCGAATGACTGCCTTCGATCGCAGCCACCATTTGAGCTTCATCCCAAACGGTGACACCTAGGGATTGTGCTTTGGTCAGTTTGCTGCCTGCCTCTTCCCCAGCAACAACGATATCGGTCTTTTTCGATACACTCCCTGTTACCTTCCCACCGAGATTTTCAATTCGTTCCTTGGCTTCTTCACGAGTGAAGTGACTTAATTTTCCTGTTAAAACGACGGTTTTCTCTTTAAATGGTGATTCGACGTCTTCCAACTGTTCATTTCTAAGCCCCAAATAAGCAAAGTTGACACCCGCTCTTTCAAGTTCATCTAACAGGTCGTGAACTTCTTGATTGTCAAAATACGTGACGACACTTTCAGCAATCGTTGCGCCGATAGCTTCTAGCGAAATGATTTCTTCTTCCTTGGCTTTGCTGAGCGCCCGCAGATCACCGAAATGTTCTGCTAAAATCCGAGCCGCTTTCGCACCGACATGACGGATGCCTAGCCCAAAAATCAAACGTTCAACCGAATTTCCTTTACTTTGATGAATCGCCCGCAACAGGTTATTGGCTGATTTCTCTTTGATTTTATCAAGGGTCAACAATTGTTCTTCTGTTAAAAAGTACAAGTCGGCCACATCTTTAACTAAGGATTTATCGAACATTTGCTCTAAAACACGGGGCCCTAAACCGTCAATGTTCATAGCATTCCGTGAAACGAAATGGCTGAGTCCTTCTTTGATCTGTGCTAGACACTTTGGATTGATACAACGCAAGGCAACTTCTTCATCTAAATGGATCAGCTCACTCCCACATTCGGGACAATGTGTAGGCGATTCAAAGGGTTGACTTGCTTCTGTTCGTTTTTCTTCCAAGACTTTCGCAACCTCTGGAATAATGTCCCCCGCCTTATAGATGATGACCGAATCGCCAATGCGGATGTCTTTCATTTTAATGAAATCTACATTATGGAGACTGGCACGGCTGACCGTCGTTCCAGCAACACGAACAGGGGTCATCACAGCGGTCGGTGTCACAACACCCGTCCGTCCCACGGTCCATTCGATCGTTTCGATCACTGTTTCCGCTTCTTCCGGTGGAAACTTATATGCTGCCGCCCATCGGGGTGCTTTTACGGTAAAGCCTAGCGCATCTTGATCTTTGAAATTATTGACTTTGATGACTACGCCGTCAATCTCATAGGGAAGCTCACTGCGCTTGTCATGAAACTCTTCGATATATGCCCAAACCTCATCGATGGTGTGACACACTCTGCGTTCGTGATTTGTACGAAAGCCTAATTGATCCAGTTCATTCAATGCTGAAAATTGATCATTGGCTTCAATTGGTCCAAAGTCAGCTAGTGTGTACAAGAAGGTGCTTAAGTTTCTTTGGGCTGCGATCCGTGTGTCTAATTGTCGCAAGCTTCCAGCCGCTGCGTTTCTAGGATTGGCAAAAACTTCCGCCCCTTCTTCTTCTCGCTGTTGATTCAATTTCAAAAACGAAGCCTTTGGCATATAGCATTCGCCACGAACTTCCAACGAGATCGGTTCTTTTAATTTCAGTGGAATCGATTTGACGGTCTTTAGGTTTTCTGTAATGTTTTCACCTACCGTACCATCTCCTCGAGTTGCTCCACGAACAAAGCGCCCTTCTTCATATTTCAAGGAAATTGACAATCCATCGATCTTTAACTCGCAGACATAATCTACCGCTTTCCCCAGTGCTTTTTGAACACGGGCATCAAAAGCCACGATTCCTTCTTTGTCAAAGACATCGTTCAGGCTATACAGCGGAATATCATGCGTGACCTTTTCAAAGCCAGGTAAAATGATACCGCCTACTCGTTGGGTGGGTGAGTCTTCGGTTACTAGCTGCGGATAATTGGTTTCAATTTCAACCAGTTCTGCATATAGCTGATCATAGTGATAATCTTCCACGGAAGGCTGATCTTTTACATAGTATTCGTAAGCATACTGATTTAATTGTGTGCGCAGCTCTTCTGCTCGTGATTGGATTTCTTTTGAAGGGACATCCATCCTAATATCCTCCTTATTTTTCAACTTTTTCAATCGGCGCAAAGGCCACCAACAATCGTTTGACGCCTTGTTGTGGGAACGCCACATCTAATTCAACATCTTGCGCGCTGCCAGTCGTCCGAACGACGGTACCGATTCCCCATTTTTTATGTTGAACTTTCTCGCCTACTTGCCAAGTATTACCAGCTGCAGAAGTCTGTTGTTTAGAAGCGACGGTCGTTTGACGCGGTTGTGTATAGCTCGGTTTGAACACTTTTGGTTGAAACGGTGCAGCAGCTTTCGGCTGTGAACGCTCGCCTAATGATTGCAGCAGATCTTGTTCGATCTCTTCGATAAACCGAGACGGACGATTGTATTGGGTCCGACCGTATAATGTTCTGGAAAAAGCGTTGGTCATAAAGAGCTCTTCCTCGGCACGAGTGATTCCCACGTAAGCAAGGCGCCGTTCTTCTTCGAGCTCGCTTTCTTCCATTAAGGCACGAGAAAGCGGGAAGATATTTTCTTCCAACCCAATCAAAAATACCACTGGAAACTCTAGTCCTTTTGCAGCATGCAAGGTCATCAAAGTCACTTGACTACTTTCTTCTTCATAACTATCGACGTCTGACAATAAAGCTAAGTCATTTAAGAAAACACTCAACTTCTCATCTGGTGCATCTGCATCGTCTTCGTTTTGCGCCTCAAATCGTTTGTCGAATTCTTGGGTAACCGATAAAAATTCTTCCAAGTTTTCAAGTCTAGCTTGTGCTTCTAAATTATTCTGGTTGACTAACTCTTGACGATAACCCGTTTTTTCTAATATTTCTTTCGTCAGTTCGGTTACTGATAGGTAAGGAACCATCTGGGCGAAGCCATCCATCATCATCCCAAAGCTCCCTAATTCTTTGCCAGCCTTTCCAGAAATATTCGCTAACTCGACGTTCATGGCTGCTTCTAACAATGACCATTCATGAAGATTCGCAAACGCTCGTAGTTTCTCGACGGATGTCGCACCGATCCCACGTTTCGGTACATTGATGATACGCTCTAAGCTGATGGAATCTCGCGGATTGGCGATCGCCGATAAATAGGCCAAAATATCACGGATTTCTTTGCGGTCATAGAATTTTCTGCCGCCGACCATCGTATAAGGAACGTTGGCTTTTAAAAGCATTTCTTCAATGATCCGTGACTGGGCATTGGTCCGATACAATATCGCAAAATCACCGAATTTACGGTTCTTTTCTGCAATTTGTTTTTGCATTTCACTGACGATAAATCGCGCTTCATCTCGTTCACTATCCCCGCGATAATAAGTGATCTTTTCCCCATCATGATTTTCTGTCCATAGATTTTTATCTGGACGGTTGCGGTTATTTTTGATTACTTGGTTTGCCGCATTTAAAATCGTTTGCGTTGAACGATAGTTTTGCTCTAACAAAATCGTTGCGGCATCTGGATAGTCCTTTTCAAAGTCTAAAATATTTTGCATGTTGGCACCACGCCAACCGTAAATACTTTGGTCCGCATCCCCAACAACACAAAGATTTCGAAAACGAGCGGCCAATAAATTGACCAGCGTGTATTGGGCGTGGTTGGTATCTTGGTATTCATCGACATGGATATAGTGGAATTTCCGTTGATAAAATTGCAGCGCATCTTCATTGTCTTGGAAGAGGCGGATCGTATTCATGATTAAATCATCGAAGTCCATGCATTGATTATTGCGCAGCTCTTTTTGATATTTTTCATAACAACGACCTACGATCTGCTCAAATAGACTACCTTCCATGGCTTGGTAAACTTCAGGTGTCAACAGCTCGTTCTTGGCATGAGAGATCGTTCCCAAAATAGAACGAGGATCATATTTTTTGGGATCGATATTCAATTCTTTTAATACCCGTTTCATCAGTGTATTTTGCTCAGAAGAGTCAATGATGGTAAAATTCTTCGAATAGCCAATACGATCAACGTCCCTGCGCAAGATTCTGACACACATCGAGTGGAAGGTTGAAACCCAAACGTCTTCTCCACCCGATCCTAATAGTTGACTGACCCGTTCCTTCATTTCACGTGCCGCTTTATTGGTAAATGTGATGGCTAAAATATTCCATGGATTCACATTTTTTTCTTCTATTAAATAGGCGATTCGGTGGGTTAGGACACGGGTCTTCCCGCTTCCTGCACCTGCCATCAGCAGCAACGGTCCTTCCGTATGCATAACGGCTTCTTTTTGCCGTGGGTTCATGCGTTCAAGTAATTCACTTTTGGATGACATGATTTTAAACATCCTTTCTTTCTCAATCTTCTCAATTATAGCATTATCCGGGAAAGGGGAAAACCGAACGCTTTGAAAACTTTTAATTAAAAGCGCTTTGATTTTTTCCCTTACGATTCATGCGATTTTTTCAAGAGAAAGCAGGCTTGATTTGTTTACATAATAAAAAGGCTGTAAACCTACCAGCCTTTTTATTCGTTGAAGATTTTGGTTAACTAAAGTACTTCTCCACTAGTTTTTCATTTACATAAATCGAGACTTGCCCATCATTGACCGGGAAAACACCTTTTCCGGTATCATCTAAAACAACTTTTGCTTCATTGTTTCTCAATATATCCACGAATGTCTCTCCACCATGGATCGCACTGATAGTCATTTCTTTTTCCGCTCCTTGGGCATTGGTCATCACGACCGCTAATCCAGAAAGCTCATGTTCATAATCGCCAGTTAATACCCAGCCAATGCAATTAGGATCATCGAAATAATCGACTTGATTCCCGAATGCAAGCTTCTCCCGAAGTTTCAGCATATGGACCAGCGCATCCCCGACAGGGGCGATTTCTTGCGCGGGAATCCCAAATAAATCCCCCCAGAAAACTACTGGTACGCCAGCTTTACGTAAAAGGATCAATGAATAGGCATGGACTTTGAACCATCCGTCTATCCAAGATTGTAAACTTTGCCCAACCTGCGTGTCATGATTATCCACAAAAGTCACTGCATAATCTTCGCGAGCGGCGGTCAACGTCCCTGCAAAAATTTGGCTCATATCGTATTCGCCATTTGAGTGAGATGCTTCATATAAATTGTAGTGCAATGGCACATCAAATAAATAAATCAAATTTCCTGAAGAATCTAAATACTCTTCTAATTTTGGCAGATCCCCTGACCAATATTCTCCGACAACAAATAGCGGTTTGCCTTTTTCCTCGCGTCGGTTTAAGATCCAATCCGCGTAATAGTTAAACTCAATGTGTTTGACCGCATCTAGTCGATACCCGTCAACGCCGGTCAGTTCTTGGTACCATTGGCCCCATTTATTGAGTTGTTCCACTGTTTCGGGATTTTCCATGTCCAAATCACAACCCATTAAGTAGTCGTAATTGCCCATCTCATCATCCACTTGGTTTTCCCAGCCCTTATCAGCGAAGTTAAAAATCCCGTGGTCTTTGTTGCGGTCATCATAATCGACACCAGAAAAATTATGCCACGTCCAAACGTAATCATTGTACGTCCCCTGACGTCCTGGGAATGTGAACTTGGTCCAAGCTTCGATTTCTTCCTCATCACTGATCGGTTCATTACGGTTTTCGGTATTGTATTTAACCGCTGGAACGACTTCTTTTTCATCGGCACCAATCAAGTGATTGAAAACGATGTCGGCATAAACCTCTATTCCTTGTTCTTGCAGTGCTTTGATGGCTTCTAGGTATTCATCCTTTGTCCCATATTTTGTTGGCACCGACCCCTTTTGATCGAATTCGCCTAGATCATAATAATCATAGACACCATACCCAACGTCTTCGGACCCAGCTGTCCCTTTATAGGCAGGCGGCAGCCAAATTGCGGTAAATCCATACTCTTTGATTTCTTTACTCATTTCTTTCAATTTGTTCCAGTGCTGGCTATCTGCCGGCAGGTCCCATTCGAACCCTTGTAAAATGACTTTGTTATTCATTTATTTATCCCCCCTTACTTCAATTAAGCCAAATAATAGTAAAAATTGTCAAATATAAGGATAGCTATTAAATCAAAATGACGGTTATCACGACCGTTTATGACCGATTCCATTTATTCACGCTTTCATTTTGAATGTTTTTTACTGTTTATGATTGATTTTGAACGAATCATATGGTATCATGGCAGGTGAAGAGGTGATGAAAATGCTTACAGAGGAGCGTCATCAAGCGATTTTGGCACGATTGGAACAAGAAGAGATCGTCAAGGTCAGTGAACTGATTCAACTGTTGGATGCTTCAGAATCAACGATCCGTCGAGACCTGCAAGAGTTGGAAGACAAAGGATTTTTAGTCAGAATTCACGGTGGAGCCAAGAAAAGTCAGCAATTAGGCTTCGAACCAAACATGTCAGAAAAAACGGCGAAGTTTCAAACGGAAAAACAAAAGATAGCAAGAGCAGCTGCCCAGACGATCAAAAATGGTGAAGTCATTTACTTAGATGCTGGCACAACGACCCTCGAAATGATTCCTTTCCTATCGGCTATCACAGGCCTTAAGGTGGTCACAAACTCCGTCAAACACGCTTCCCTATTGATCGATCACGGGATCGACACCATGATTTTAGGGGGAACCATTAAGATATCGACGAACGCTGTGTTAGGGATCAATGCTGGTGAGCAACTGCGAAAACTACGCTTTAATCGTTGCTTTATGGGCATGAACGGGGCTCATTCTGAGGCTGGATTCACAACACCTGATCCTGAAGAAGCCCTGATCAAGCAGATCGCTTTAGAGCACAGTCAACAAGCCTATGTCTTGCTAGACCATTCCAAATTTCAGCAAACGACTTTTGCTCAAGTTGCTTTTATCGAAGGTGCGACGATCATCACCGATTATTGCCCGAAAAACTATTTAGCGAAATTCAGAGCAAAAACAACCATTATGGAGGTAATACAATGATTTACACAGTAACACTCAATCCATCGATCGACTTTATCGTCCATGTCGATCATTTGGAAATCGGCGCCCTTAATCGAATGAAACAAGACTTTAAACTACCTGGCGGCAAAGGAATCAATGTCTCACGGATTTTGAAACGCATCGGCATCGCCTCGACTGCCCTTGGTTTCGTTGGCGGATTTACTGGTCGTTTTATTGAAGAGTGGCTGACCAAAGAGGAAATCAACAGCAACTTTACCCAAGTCGCTGCGGACACACGAATCAATATCAAACTAAAATCCGGCGAAGAAACAGAAATCAACGGTCTAGGTCCAGTTATTCGCCAGCAAGAAATTGCTGAATTGAAACACCAATTAGCCACTCTTTCTGCCGAAGACATCGTCATCCTATCAGGAAGTAAACCAGCTGGTCTTCCAACCGACTTTTATAAAGAATTGATCAAAATCGTTAAAGAAGCGGGTGCGGAATTTGTCATTGATACGACCGGCGCGGAACTTTTTGATGCTTTATCCGATCAGCCTTTGCTGATCAAACCAAATAATCATGAATTAGCCGAACTTTATGAAACTTCTTTTTCAACAATCGAAGATATTTTGCCTTATGGTCAAAGAATGCTAAAGGATGGCGCTAAAAATGTCATTGTCTCTCTAGGCGGCGATGGCGCCCTGCTCTTTACTGGCAATGAGATCTATCGATCCAATGTGTTGAAACGACCTTTGAAAAATTCAGTCGGCGCTGGAGATTCCATGATTGCTGGATTCATTGGGCGTTATGCAAAGACCAAAGATGTGATTGAAGCATTCAAATGGGGAGTCGCTTGTGGCAGTGCCACTGCGTTTTCAGATGATTTAGCTGAGGCGTCATTTATCGAAGAATTACTACCGGAAGTCATAATTGAACAAGTGAATCTATAGGAGGATGGAAAAAATGAAAATCAATGAGTTGATGCTGAAAGATGCCATGATCATGGACTTACAAGCAACAGACAAAAAAGGTGCCATTGATGAAATGGTAGCAAAATTATATGCTGTCGGACGAATTTCAGATATCGAGGTCTACAAAGAAGGAATTCTTGCCCGAGAAGCTCAAACATCAACAGGGCTAGGTGACGGCATCGCAATGCCTCATGCCAAAAACAGTGCGGTCAAAGAAGCGACGGTCTTATTCGCAAAAAGTAATGCGGGTGTTGACTATGAGGCGTTAGATGGACAACCAACGTACCTCTTCTTTATGATCGCAGCACCAGAAGGAGCAAATGATACTCATTTACAAGCATTAGCAGCGCTATCTCGCTTGTTGATCGATCCAGATTTTGTTGCTAAATTAAAAACAGCGACGACTGCTGATCAAGTACAGCAACTTTTCTCAGAAGCTGAGGCACAGCAAGAAGCCGATGCTTTAGCAGAAGAAGCGGCAAACCAAGAAGCAGCACCTGCTAGCGAACGTCCCTATATCGTCGCAGTTACAGCTTGCCCGACAGGAATCGCCCATACCTACATGGCAGAAGATGCTTTGAAAAAGAAAGCCAAAGAGCTGGGTGTTGACATCAAAGTCGAAACAAATGGTTCAGAAGGAATCAAAAATCGTCTAACAGAAGCTGATATCGCCCGAGCTACTGGTGTAATCGTAGCTGCTGATAAAAAAGTAGAAATGGATCGCTTTGACGGCAAACATTTAGTAAACCGTCCTGTCAGTGATGGTATCCGTAAAACCGAGCAACTAATCAATGAAGCAATGAGCGGTACTGCTCCTGTTTTTCATGGTAGCGGCCAAGCTTCTGATAAAGAGGACGCTTCTGCTGATGGTTCAGTCGGTCAACGAATCTATAAAGATTTGATGAATGGTGTTTCTCATATGCTGCCATTTGTTATTGCCGGTGGAATCATGATCGCTATTTCCTTCATGGTGGACCAGTTCATGGGTGTCCCTCAAGATGCCTTGAGTCAATTAGGAAACTACAACCAAGCAGCTTCTTGGTTCAATCAAATCGGTAGCGCGGCATTTGGTTTTATGCTACCTGTCTTAGCTGGATTTATCGCTTCAAGTATCAGTGACCGACCTGGATTGATCGTCGGTTTTGCAGCAGGTGCGTTAGCAAATACAGGTGGTGCTGGTTTCTTAGGTGCCTTGATCGGCGGTTTCTTAGCTGGTTACGTCATCAAGTTCTTACGTTCATTATTCAAAGGCTTACCAAAATCATTAGAAGGAATCAAAACGATCCTCTTCTACCCTGTTTTCGGCCTATTGATCACTGGCTTCTTGATGTTACTGATCAACGTGCCAATGAAAGCTATCAACGACGGTTTGAACAGCTTCTTGACTGGCTTAAGTGGTACCAACGCAGCTTTACTTGGCGCTTTGTTAGCAGCGATGATGGCAGCCGATCTAGGCGGCCCAATCAACAAAGCCGCTTATGTTTTTGGTACTGCAACATTGGCAACGACCGTTGCTGAAGGTGGTAGCGTCGTGATGGCATCTGTAATGGCGGGCGGAATGGTTCCTCCATTAGCAATCTTTGTCGCAACGTTATTGTTCAAAAATAAATTTACAAAAGACCAAAAAGAAGCAGGTTTGACAAATATCGTCATGGGGCTGTCCTTCGTCACAGAAGGTGCGATTCCATTTGCAGCAGCAGATCCACTGCGAGCGATCCCAAGCTTTATCGTCGGTTCTGCCCTGACTGGTGCACTTGTCGGTGCCTTTGATATCCAATTGATGGCGCCACATGGTGGGATCTTCGTTGTCCTATTATTATCTAAACCAATTTTGTTCTTGCTATTCATCTTGATCGGTGCGATCGTTTCTGGCGTCGTATTCGGTTTGTTGAAAAAAGCGCCTGAGCAAACAGCTTAATTGAAAAGACCCACAAGATCCTCGTGATCTTGCGGGTCTTTTTCATTCTTGATTGGTAAAAAGCTGCTGCTCGACTAGCTTTTGGGTGTTCATAAAATACACTCGTAGTTTTTTCCCATCCTTCTTTAGATTGACCCATGTATATTTGCGCGTGCGGTGCAGATAGCCAAAATGAACATCAGGCATGGCCGCTTTCAAAGCATCTAGCGGTAAGTGCTTCAAAGCAGTCTCCGGCAAATAAAATTGCAGGCAAGCAGTATAGTCTTTAAAACGATCCTCTGAATATTCAATCTCAAGATGGCTACGAATATAGAATGAATAAGCCTCTACTCCATCGTCTATCGTTAGTTCTGGCTTTAATACGATATAATCCATCATGCGCAACCGCTCTTGATCCACCCAAGGAAAATACGCTTGTGCATTCAAATACCCTTTCACTCGCCGCTCTTGATACTCTTCGTTCACGAGGTCGAAGCTTCTGGTGACAAAATGTGTCGCGCTTCGTTTTGTTGTTGGCTGCAGTCGATCATTTTGGTATTGGATGGTTTGGATCAAGTGATCGCCAAAGGCATATTCAATATATGGTTCTCTCAAAATACCGACCCCGTTATCCCAAGTCAATTGATCGATTCCAGTTTGATCGCGAAACAATCGCTGGTAGGATAGATTCAATTCGTGATCCCACTGGAAAGGATCTCGATACAATTCCACCATCACAACCCCTTGGTCTCTTACCTGCACTTGCTCCACCTGCTGCGCATCAGTAATGATCACCTGAGGAATGATATGCGCGTAGAATGCCGAAAAGTACATGCGCCAGCAAGAAGTCAGTGTATAGCCATTGTAAAAGACGTCGTAACCAGAAAACTGATTGCAGTCGATGACGATTTCTTGTTCAAAATTTTTCCGCTTCGGTAACGCGTTGATTTCAGCAATCGATTGAAAATTTTGCCTTTTCTCGATTCCCTCGACGTTATGCATCAAGTACTCATCATATGAACGCAAATAGCCGAACAAGCCCTCTCTTTGCATCGTTTCATCGAAGTAACTTAAAATCACTGGTTTTTGTGTGGAAAATACGTCTTTCGTAAACAGGTGCCGTTGTAAAACAGCCTCTTGAATGATATGGATACTGGACTCATTTTTGCCGTCCGTCACAATCAATTCCGTATTGATTTCTTCAGGGGCGCTATGCAGCAGTTGACTAACCTCATCCAAATCATAAGGTTTCTTTGCTTGCTGATTGTAGTAGTATTCCGTCGGCTGATAGCTAAGACGAACCAAAGCGAACCAATTTTCAATCAACAAACGCAATTGTGCTGCTTCCATTTGGGTTGATTGTAGAAAGCCATAGATTTTTTCAGTTTTGATCATCGCTATCCCTCTTTTCTATCCCCTTTCTTTAATTATAGTAAAGGGGGAAACGATTGAACACTATTTCGCTTTTTTTGATGAAATCTACCACCGTTCGTGGTAAACTTAAGGCGCTTGGAGGTGAACCTATGGGCTTAAAATTCCAACGAGAAGACTCGCTAGATAAAATGTTTGATGATTTTGCCTTTCTTCCCGATAACGACAAAGACAAGAAAAAGCAGGAAAACGATATTGAGCGTTTCTTGAAAAACGAATCTGATGAAGAGAAAAAAACACAACCTAAAGATAGTAAGAAAGCAGACTAATAAAAAAGGCAAAGGACGCGTCAGTCCCTTGCCTTTTTTTACTTGCCAAAATAGAAAATGAGCCACTGAAGCTACATATGTTCAACGATCAGAATCATCATCTAGAGGTTTTCTTATAGCTCTTCATACAACATGCTTTGACGTAATCGCACCAAGCCAATGGTCAACAAGCAAAGAATAAAAAAGATGGTTGTTAAGATCGTCATCACGAAGATCACCACAAAAATCGGTGAGCTCGTAAAACGAATCATTGGTTCAAAGATAGTGGTTTTAATCAAGTCAGGGATCTCAGAGACTAAGAGTTGTTGAATCGCTTGGTTAAAATCTTCCGTTGATGAATTTGCGGGCAAAACAGCCATAAAACTCCCTACACCATAATTTGCGACCCCAATCCAAGCAATTGCGACATTTGCTAGAGCGAGCCAGCCAACGCCAAGATTACCGACAACGATCGAACCGATCGCAAGATTGCCAATCCCAACTAATAAGCCAAAGCAGAGATTCCCTATTGCAATGACACCGATACTGACTGTCCCAATTCCCAACATTCCGAAGGACAATAAGCCAATCGATAAAAAGCCTAAACTGACAACCCCCAAAGCAATAATCCCTTTGGCTTTGACACCAAGGCTAAACCAGCCGCTGGCAGTTGGTAGCTCTTTCATCAGCACAAAAAACGCTCGAACACTCGTCACTTGATTCAGTAATAAGAATAAATTGGGAATCAAAATGTGCATCAACGGAAGCCGCAGAACCGTCCGTTCACTTTTGTATTCATAATAGTAGGTTTCTTTCTTTTCTTTTAATAGGTCTTCCACTGGTGTGCCTAATAAATCGGCTAGACGGACCAATGTCTCGATGTCTGGCAACCCATTTCCTCGTTCCCATTTTGAAATGGCCTTATCAGAAACAAATAACCTCGCAGCTAATTCCTTCTGTGTTAAATTATGTCTTGATCGATACTCTTTTAATTTTTTTCTTAATGATTCATGCATTCGACCACACCTCCTTGTTACAAGTTTAACAAATAACAAGGAGATTTTCGCTAAAATGGAGCAAATTCAGCACTCTACGCTGCGTAGAATAGCTTAAATCAGCTGATTTCCACTGTAAAATGAGAAAAACCGAAGCAAAGGACTTTCTTGCTTCGGTTTCCTAAATGATAATTATTTTATTGCTGCTTCAATCGCTTTCCACGCTTCTTCTTTTCCTTGTTTGGTAATGGAAGAAAAGAGGATAAACGTATCTGCTGGATCAAAGGATAATGCTTTTTTGATCATGCTTTCATGCTTGTTCCATTTCCCACGAGGGATTTTGTCTGCTTTGGTGGCGACCACGATCACTGGAATCTCGTAGTATTTCAAAAACTCATACATTTGAATATCTTCTTGTGAGGGGGCATGACGCAAATCAACAAGAGATACGACTGCACGCAGCTGCTCTCTTTGTTCAAGATATGTCTCAATCATTTTCCCCCATTTCGCTCGCTCTGTTTTCGATACTTTTGCATATCCGTAGCCGGGGACATCGACAAAATGCAACGTATTTTCAATCAAATAAAAGTTCAGCGTTTGCGTCTTCCCAGGTTTTGATGAGGTACGGGCTAAATTTTTACGATTGATCAATGTATTGATGAAGGATGACTTTCCGACATTTGAGCGGCCTGCTAAGGCAATCTCCGGTAAAGGTGTAGCTGGATATTGTGTTGGAGAAACGGCACTGATGACGATTTCAGCATCATGTACTTTCATCGAATCGCTCCTTTCTATTTTTTCAAAAAGAAAGCCGGATAGCAATGAAACTATCCGACTTGGTCTCGATTAGACTGCTTTTTTGGTCTCTTCATTGTAAATGATTTTTGGTTCACCAAGTCCTTTTGCCGCTTCTTCCGTGATGGTGACTTTTTGGATCGACTCATCAGAAGGGACATTGAACATGACATCCATCATGATATTCTCGATGATCGAACGCAACCCACGAGCACCGGTATTTCGCTCAATGGCTTGCGCAGCAATGGCACGCAAAGCCTCTGGCTCAAATTCAAGCTCGGTGTCATCTAATGCCATTAACTTTTGGTATTGTTTGACCAGCGCATTTTTTGGTTCAGTCAAAATATGCACTAAATCATCTACTGTTAATTTCTCTAGCGCAGCCATCACTGGCAAGCGGCCAATAAATTCAGGAATCAAACCGAATTTAAGCAAGTCTTCGGGAATGATTTGCTGCATCACACTTTCGCCTTCTTCAAGACGCTTATTGTTCGTGCCAAAACCAATTGTTTTTTCACCTAAACGGTTTTTAACGATGGTTTCGATTCCGTCAAACGCCCCGCCAACGATAAAGAGAATATTGGTGGTATCAATTTGGATCATCTCTTGATGTGGATGTTTCCGTCCACCTTGTGGCGGTACACTAGCAGTCGTTCCTTCTAGGATCTTCAGCAATGCTTGCTGCACGCCTTCACCGGATACGTCACGAGTAATCGATACATTTTCACTCTTACGGGCGATTTTATCGATCTCATCAATATAGATGATTCCTTTTTCTGCCATTTCTACGTTATAATCAGCAGCTTGTAACAGTTTCAAAAGAATGTTTTCCACATCTTCACCGACATAGCCGGCTTCTGTCAAACTGGTTGCATCAGCGATTGCAAAAGGCACGTTTAGTGAACGTGCTAACGTTTGTGCCAAAAATGTTTTCCCAGAACCTGTTGGTCCGATCAAGCAAATATTGCTTTTTTGTAATTCTACATCTTCTGCTGTCGTTTCTACATTGACCCGTTTGTAGTGATTGTAAACCGCTACAGCCAATGTCCGTTTCGCACGATCTTGTCCAATCACATATTCATTGAGAACATTCAATAGTTCTTGCGGTTTCGGCACTTCGGTAAATTCACGAATTGCTTCTTCGTAAAACTCTTCATCAATGATTTCTTTGCACAAATCGATGCATTCATTACAGATATAGACCCCAGGACCTGCAACGATCTTTTTCACCTCTTCTTGCGTTTTGCCACAAAAAGAACAACGAACAGCTTCATTACCGTTTGTATTATCGTACATACTGTTCACCCCTTGAAAATTTTCCAACCTATTTAAAGGAGTGGAATTTTGTTTACTAACTTTGCAGTCTTAAACAATCATATCATAACTTTTTTGAAAGAAAAAGTTCTTTTTACGTTGCCTAACGTTTTCTTATCATTTGTTAGTAATTGTTAAACTAGCCCCTCTTACTCCCAAGAAAAAACGGCAAACACCGCTAGATGTTCGCCGTTTTTAAGCATTTTGCTTACGCTTCTTTTGCAGTACCTGTGACAAGTTCAACTGCTTTCTTCATCGTGATATCATGTTTCAACATGTCTTCTGTTAAGACGCGTTTGATTTGATCCACTGGCATGTTGTAAGCTTCAGAAAGTTCTTTGATTTCGTTTTCGATATCTTCTTCTGTTGCTTCCAAACCTTCTGCTTTAGCGATTGCTTCAATAACAAGGTTTGTTTTCACGCGGGTTTCTGCTTCACCTTCAAATTGTGTGTGCAGATCTGCTTCAGTTGAACCAGTTAATTGATAATACATTTCTGGTGAGATTCCTTGACGTTGCATGTTGTTCAAGAATTCATCCATTGAACGGTGTACTTCATCATGAACCATTGAATGTGGTAATTCAACGATTTCTGCGTTTTCAACTGCTTGACGGATCGCAGCTTCATATTTTGCATCTTCAGCTGCTTTTTCTTTTGTTTCAGTCAATTCAGCACGGTATTTTTCTTTTAATTCAGCTAATGATTCAACGCTGTCATCAACGTCTTTTGCGAATTCATCATCTAATTCAGGAAGTTCTTTTGCTTTTACTTCGTGAACAGTTACTTTGAAGACTGCTTCTTTACCAGCTAAATCTTCTGCTTGATAATCTTCTGGGAAAGTAACGGTAACGTCTTTGCTATCACCAGCTTTTGTTCCTACTAATTGTTCTTCAAAACCAGGGATGAATGAGTTTGAGCCAAGTTCAAGTGAGTAGTTTTCACCTTTGCCGCCTTCAAATGTTTCTTCCCCTAAGAAGCCTTCAAAGTCGATAACGACTGTGTCGCCATTTTCAGCTGCTTCGTCTTCTTTGATAACTAATTCAGCTTGTGCTTCTTGTTCACGTTTGATGCGTGCATCCACGTCTTCTTCTGTTACTTCGCGGTCTTGTTTTTCAACTGTTAATTCTTTGTAATCACCAAGTTTTACTTCAGGTTTTACAGTAACTTCTGCTTTGATAACCCAATCTTGGCCTTTTTCCATGCTGTCAACGTCGATTTTTGGTTGCGCAACAGGATCGATCCCTGCTTCTTTTACAGCAGCTTCATAAGCTTCTGGAAGAACAGCGTTCAATGCATCTTCATACAACGCTTCTTCGCCGTACATACGGTTAAATACTTGGCGTGAAACTTTCCCTTTACGGAAGCCAGGTACGTTAAGATTGCCTTTCACTTTATTGAATGCAGTCGTCAAGCCTTTTTGGATTTCTGCTTGAGCGATCGTAAATGTCAAAACACCATCATTGGTGCCTGTTTTTTCCCATTTTGCAGTCATTTATTTCCCTCCGAATATTAATTGATTTACATATGAAATAGCTTCATGCATACCTTTAAATAGTACACTAACGTTGTTTAATTGTAAACATTTTACCATGAAAGTTGCGAATTTTTCTTTCAGCGAATGCTCAATCGTAGGATATTGCGTAGGTGTCGTTTGCGTTCTTCTATTTCATTCACTGCTTTTGGCTGTTCTTTTTCTTCAAATAACCCACGATAATCTTCAATGTAGCTTGCCACCCATGCTTTTGCCTCCTCTTTTGCAGGTAAAAATGGGTAGCTGATGGCTAAATGATCATTGATCTCTGCTGAGACGCTTTCTGCTAAAATCGGATCTTCTTGGGCGATCGTTTCGTCAATCTCTTTCTGGATCGCTTTAACAGCGGCATCTTCTTGCAAAAGTTTTAACTCTTTCGGAACGATTTGCTGCATATTCCCAAGGTAATCGATCAGTTCAAAAGGTTCGTCCACTTCAAGACGCACGAGCTCATCCACTAATTTGGGCAGCAAATATGGATTTTTGATGGAAGCTAACGTTTCATGCATCAGCGTGACAAATTGTGGTTTGGTAATGGCTTGGGTAAAAACGTGCCATTCTGTTGCACTCACCGGTTGATTGGCTTCATCTAATGCACGTAAATGCTTGCGTTTCCCATGAAAATCTTCCAGCCCTAAAATTTGCTGAACTTCTTCTACCTTTGCTAATTCACTTGCTAACTGTTCCTGATAGCGGCTTGCAATTTTTGTTTTTTTACCTAATGTAAGCCAGCGCCGAGCTTTTAAATACTGACCATCCAAGATCAGCAGATGACCAATTTGTAAATACCCGTCGGTTTCTTTTAGATAATCATCCAAATAGTCTTCCGCCAGATCTAACGCTTTGGCAAAATCATTCAACTGCTGCAGACATTCAACAAGCCATTGATTGATCTCAAAACTGGCATTTTTTTGATAGAGTTCATTGTACAGGCGAAAAGCTTGCAAAAACTCCTTTGACTGGTAGGCTTTTTCTGCCGCCAGCCGAAGCCGTTCATTTGGTCCTGGGAAATCAATCGTCTCACCCATTCTCGATCCCTCCTTTACTACTTGCTTGATCTGCTAGTTAGTTTTGTGCGCCAATCATTACGTGATTGGCATCCACCTGTTTATTGAAAGCTTTGATCAGATTAATGGTCACCACACTGGTTTCTGCAAAATAATCCGCAGCCTGCTGCTTATTTTTATTAAAGACGATTGGCAAATAACCGAGATAAAAGAAAAGATTGAATTGTAATACGTAGCGTCCGCAAAGCTCGCGAATCAACACAGTTTGCCAGCTGAGTTCTTCCTCTACAAAAGAAACCACTCGAATACCAAAGAGCATTTTCCCAATGGTTTGACCATGATTTAGCTTTGTCATTAGAACAAAATAACCTAGATAGATTGCTAAGGCACAGATGTTGTAAAGGCCAAACCGCTGATTGGTTGCCGTTAAATTCGCTAGATTGTAGATACTACCGATCGTTATTTGGGTAATCGCTCGGATCACCAACACATCAACGAGATAAGCAAAGAAACGAATCCAAAACCCAGCAAAAAAGTAGCTAGGAAAATCATTGAAGAACCGTTTGTCTTCTGCCTGTTTTTCAGGTTCTTCGTACCGTTGCCAGGCTTGTTGTTTTTCCTCGATCTCGCTTTGGGTATACTCTTCTTCCTTAAAAGACGTCAAGACTTGTTGGTAAAAATCATCGGGATGATTTACTTGTGTGTTCCTCATCGCTTTGTTGGCAGTTACTGGTTCGGTTGTTTCTGAAACCTGTGCCTCAGTTGGCACATCCATATGATCGGTTGACGGTGTCGAGGTTTCCCGCTGTTCCCTTTGATCGATTGACGTACTTGTGTGATTGTCATCCGTTGACGATGTGCCAGCGGAATACTTGTTTTTCTCTGTCATAGTCATTCACCTCCATAATAATAAAGAGGTTTCGGAGCATCGCTGGTTCCAAGGCTTTCCATCAATTGGATCACCCGCTCTGTGTTTGATTCTTTTAATCCTTGTAGTTCGGCTAAACTTGAACCTAACCAAGTAGAAGCAAATCCAGTAGATGAAACATCATAGCTGAAAATCTCGGCATCTTCCAAGCCTAGATCTGCTTGCATTGCTGCTAATGTATCTTCAGGAAAACCGATTTCATCCACTAAACCAACGGACACTGCTTGCTGCCCATCATAGATACGGCCATCAGCGATCTTTCTAACGGCTTCTTCTGTCATGCCGCGTCCTTCTGCTACGATTTTAACGAACCGACCATAGGCATTGTCGACATAGGTCTGCAAGACTTCTTTGTCGGCTTCTGTTGGTTCTCTCGTTGCTGAACCTACATCTTTTAGCGCGCCACTTTTATACGTATTGTCTTCGATCCCTAGCTTTTCGAATAAGCCAGCATAGTTTAGCCCTGACATGATCACTCCGATTGAACCAGTAATGGTTTCATCCGTTGCAAAAATTTTATCAGCACCTGCCGAGATATAATAACCGCCACTGGCTGCCATGTTTTTCATACTGACATACATCGGAATCCCTAACTCTTTGATTTTTGCTAACTCCCGAGCGATCTCCGCACTTTCATAGACGCCGCCTCCAGGGGTATTAACTTCCATCAAGATGCCCCCAATAGTTGGATCTTCTTGGATCATCCGTAGTTCTTCCAAAAACCGCTGATGATCATAAGATTCCGTTGTGAATAAACCGCCACTGGAGCTGCTGGCGATGGTTCCTTCTAAAGATAAGCGAACGATGCGATTGTCTTGATCTCCGGCAACTAACGTTGTCTCTTCGATCGCATTACTTCCGTAGAACAAAGCATTTAACCCTTGCAGCGTTTGAGTTTCCTCTTGCTCTGGACGATTTGTGATTACTGAAAAAACCCCCGAGCAGATAAATAACCCTGCTGCGATCGCCGCTGCGATCCATCTTCTTTTATTCATTTTCCCACCTAACTTTTCACCTTTCCCATTTTTAGTATAGATTTTTGATGACGATCACTGCTTCTTCGTCTCCAACCGCATCAAATTTCTCGCTTTTTTCAGCTAAGACGTAGCCACCAAAAAACTCCTTTGTCAGTTCATCCTGGACTTCGAATGTTTGCGCGGTTTCCACGGTGACTGATCCAGGCAAAATTTCTTGCAAGCTGTCCCAGCCCGTATCCAACATGACCTTTGTTTCATCTGTGACATTAGGATCTTTTTCTATCGCAGCTACCATTTTCTTTAGCTCTGAAAAAGTCATACAATTTACAAATTCTGGCATTTCATTCCCTCACTTTCTTACTTTTTTATTGTAGCGAACTTAAAAAAAAAAGCATAGCTTTATGAGGAAATTTCTTGGGAATCTTATTCGACAAAGCTATGTCAGCTGTTTTGATTTCCTTCAAACAGGTTCAAATCAACCTTACCAATAACTATACCAATTATTTTTATATAACTTTGAGTTGACAGAAACAGGAATAAATATTATGATATTGCTTGTATTTCTATAAAATATCTCACAGGGAGGATAGATAGACCAATAAGGATAGCGCCTGATCTGGAAACAGATGACGAGGAAAGAGTTTATCGAAACATTCGGCGGATGACTCTAGGGACTGCACTCTACAGGCAAGAACAAATCTCATCGTAAGGTGATGACAAAGACTTGCTACGCAGATAGAAATACATAATGCCAAACTAAATTTTTTGAAAGTAGGATTATCATTATGTGTGGAATTGTAGGAATCGTAGGAAAATCAAATGCAGAACGAATTATTTTGAACGGATTGGAACGCTTAGAGTATCGCGGCTATGACTCAGCAGGTCTTTATGTCGCTGATCGGACTTCGGATCACTTAATTAAAGCCCAAGGAAGAATCAAAAACTTGGAAGAAAAAGTGACTTCTGAAGTAACAGGAACGATCGGTATTGGACATACCCGTTGGGCGACCCACGGCAAGCCATCAGAAATGAACGCTCATCCTCACACTTCAGCAAACCAAGCACTCGTGTTGGTTCATAACGGTGTGATCGAAAACTTTGAAGAGCTTCATCAAGAATATTTAAGCAACCACCAATTTGAAGGTCAAACAGATACGGAAATCGTTGTTCATTTGATTGAAGCATTGAAGGAGCAAGACAATAGCACGACCAAAGTAGCCTTTAAAAAAGCTTTGTCCTTGATTCGCGGCTCTTATGCCTTTGCCTTAGTAGAAAAAAATGATCCAAAAACCATTTATGTTGCCAAAAACAAAAGTCCTTTATTGATCGGTTTGGGAGATGGGTTCAATGTCATCTGCAGCGATGCCTTAGCAATGCTCGATCAAACGACTCATTTTGTTGAGATCGAAGATGGCGAAATGGTGACCGTAACAGCCGATGCGATCGAAATCGAAGATCCAAAAGGAAATCTTGTGTACCGTGAGTCTTATGAAGCACAATTAGATCTGACTGACATCGAAAAAGGAACGTACCCTTACTACATGTTAAAAGAAATCGATGATCAACCAACTGTGATGCGCCGCTTGATTCAAGAATATCAAGGAGAATCTGGTGAAGTAGTGATCGATCCAGCGTTAAAAAACGAACTTTTAGCTAGCGATCGGATCTACATCATTGCTTGTGGTACCAGCAATCATGCTGGCTGGGCAGCAAAAGCCATTTTAGAAAAATTAACACAGATTCCTGTTGAGGTTCATTTATCTAGTGAGTTTGGCTACAACATGCCATTGTTGTCAGCAAACCCCTTCTTCTTGTTCTTATCACAAAGTGGTGAAACGGCAGATAGCCGTCAAGTATTAGTGACGATCAACCAGTTAGGTCTTCCTAGTCTGACGATTACCAACGTTGCTGGTTCTACTCTTTCTCGAGAAGCGAACCATACCTTATTGCTTCATGCTGGTCCAGAAATCGCTGTTGCCTCTACAAAGGCGTATACTGCACAGATCGCAGTGATGACGTTATTAGCAAAAGCCATTGGTGATGAAAAAGCTGTTCCTGAAGCATTGGACTTTGATGTTTTCCATGAACTAAGCATCGTTGCTTCTGCAATGGAGGCTTTAGTGGATGAAAAAGCTGTTATCAGTCAATTTGCTGAGGATTTCCTTTCCGAAACCCGTAATGCGTTTTACATTGGGCGTGGAAATGATTACTATGTATCGATGGAAGCGGCATTGAAATTAAAAGAAATTTCTTATATCCAAGCGGAAGGCTTTGCTGCTGGTGAATTAAAACACGGCACCATCGCGTTGATCGAAGAAGGTACACCAGTGATCGGTGTGATCACGGAAGAAGTGACCGGCTCTCATACGCGAGGCAATTTGAAAGAAGTCGAATCTCGTGGGGCTCATACCCTTGTGATCGTTAGCCAAGAATTAGCAAAAGCGACTGATCAAATCATTTTACCAAACGTTCACCCATTGGTAACAAGCTTAGTGGCAGTTGTTCCAACACAGCTGCTGGCTTACTTTGCCACTTTACAGCGCGGATTCGACGTTGATAAACCAAGAAACTTAGCAAAATCCGTTACCGTTGAATAAGTTTTTTAAAAGATTGAAACCGAATTGGTTATTTTCTGTATAATAAAAAGAACTCCTCGTCTGATGACTCGATCGTTCATAGGGGTTCTTTTTTTTTCTTGTTTTCAGCACAACAAATCCGAAAAGACTTTTAAAAGCAACTATCCTTCGCAAGGCTTGCCCACTGCGTCTCCTCTGTTAAACGTTGCCGACAAATTCGTTGACAAGTTTCTCTAATTCGCAAGTTGGCTTCTTGCTGGTAAGTAGACAAAAGAAGACGACCAAAGGATATCTTTGATCGTCTTACTTCTTCATTTATTCCGCACCGATTTCCTCTCGAACGACCGCTGCGATTTTTTCAACATAGTAATCGACTTTTTCAATGGTTGGCGCTTCTGCCATCACCCGAAGCAATGGTTCTGTTCCTGAAGGACGAACCAAGATACGGCCTTCGCCGTTCATTTCTGCTTCTGTCTCTTCCACGATTTTACGGATAGCTGGAACATCCATCGCGCCATTTTTATCTGTCACTCGAATGTTGACAAGTTTTTGTGGATAGATCGTTACCTCTCCTGCTAATTCCGACAGTTTCTTGCCCGTTTGTTTCATGATATTCAATAGTTGAATTCCTGATAGCAAACCGTCACCTGTCGTATTGAAATCCAAGAAAATCATGTGACCTGATTGCTCGCCACCAAAATTATAATCGTTTTTACGCATTTCTTCGACGACATAACGGTCACCGACTTGTGTGATGACATCTTTCAGTCCAATTGCTTCCACTGCTTTATGGAACCCTAAATTGCTCATGACTGTTGTCACGATCGTTCCTTGGTTCAAGCGCTTTTGCTCCGCTAAATATTTCGCACAGATATACATGATTTTATCGCCATCAACGATGTTTCCTAGTTCATCTACTGCGATGACCCGATCACCATCTCCATCAAACGCAAGACCAGCATCCGCCCCTTTTTCAACGACAAATTCAGCTAACGCTTCAGGGTGAGTCGATCCCACACCATCATTAATGTTCAACCCGTCTGGAGACGTCCCCATTGTGAAGAATTCTGTTTCTAGATCGGCAAACAAACGATTGACACTTGTTGCTGTTGCGCCATTTGCTGCATCAACACACACCGTGATTCCTTCCAAATCATCAGGAATCGTTTGACGTAGAAATTGAGAGTATTTCAACAACCCTTCTGGAAACTCATCCACTGTTCCTAAGCCATCGGCAGAAGGACGTGGAAGCGTATCTTCCGGTGCATCAAGTAATGCTTCAATTTCAGCTTCTTGTTCATCGACTAATTTAAAGCCATCATTCCCGAAAAACTTGATGCCATTGTCTTGTGCAGGATTGTGAGAGGCAGAGATCATTACACCTGCACTCGCTTTTTGCACTTTCGTCAAGTACGCAACACCCGGTGTAGAAATAACACCTAATTGGAATACCTCGATCCCGACAGATAATAGTCCAGCAATCAATGCATTTTCTAGCATCTGTCCAGAAATCCGTGTGTCCCGTCCCACCAAAACGCGGGGACGGCGGTCACCCGTTTCATGTTGACTTAATACATAGCCGCCGTAACGACCTAATTTAAATGCTAATTCAGGTGTCAACTCCTTGTTTGCTTCTCCTCTAACACCATCAGTACCAAAATATTTTCCCATTTTAATAACCTCTCTTATTCATTCTCTACAGTCAAACGACTAAGAACTGCTTGTCGTCGTGCTGCTTGCGGAATTCTCTGTTTGTTCTTGCGTCGTGTCGACTGTCGAAGAATTGGCTTGAGAATTCGCACTGTTCGTTGCTTCATCGCCATCATTGTTTGATTGATTCTCAGTAGTTGTTTCTGCAACCGGAGTGATTTGGATCGTCACTACTGTTGGATTGATCGTTGTTCCCTCTGGTACTGGAATCGTTACTGTCCGTTCGGTCGTGGTTGTGATCTCACTAACATCCACTGGGACACCGATCTGCTGGGTCTCATCCAAAATACTTTGTGGTCCTGTTAGCACCGCACTGATACTACTCATCCGGTAGATGTAATGAGAAATCCCTTCTGGTGTTGTCCCCTGTTGAGTGACAAACAATTCAATTTCTTTGCTTGGTGCTTCCATCATCAATGCCACATCGACCGAATCTGGCTCAGGAATGATCGCTAAAGGATTGTTTTCACTATCCCAAGCCTCGATCGTTCCATCCACCGTGATCGAATCGCCAGTAATATCATCTGGATTCACGATCGCTACCACTCGGTCGATTTCTGCCAGTGTCTTGTCGCCAGTAGTGATCTCTACTTCTTGCGGTTCAACACTCATTGAATCAACGCCGTAACCACTCGTTGCTCCATCAGTCGAGATGACTGGCTCAACGGTAAACGTTTGGGTGACTTTTTTCTCGATCGTCACAGTGACGGTTTTGGATTCGATTTCGGCTGTCACACTTGAGCTAAGATTTTTCACTTCTAAAGGGACCTCATGGGTTCCTTCATCAAGTCCAGTCAAATCAGCAACTACTCGAAAGCTCCGCGTTTCCTCGCTACGTTCAGCATTCAATTGCACCCGATTTCGACTAGACAAAGTCACGTCTACTGTTGTTTCAAATCCTTGGATAAAGTATTCATCTGTGTCATAAGTGGTCTGAATCGGTACATTATCGATCTCTTCCTCATAAGGATTTGAAGTTCCTGCAAGGTTGACTTGCAGGCTTGATCCGCTGGCGATGAAAAACAGAACCAGACTAAAGAACAGCGCTAGTATACCATAAAATACGTTTTGACGACGTTCTTTCTTGATCATTTTCTTCCTCCTTTGTTGACCCCTTCAAAGAAAGATTGCAGCAAGTTGCGTTTACCAGGCTTTTCTTCTGGCACTAATTCGCGATTCAACACGTCGAGATACTCTTGTCGCGAAAGCTCAGTAAGCATCCGATTATTCAGGGTAATACTGACGTCTCCCGTCTCCTCTGAGACGATAATGGTCAACGCATCACTAACTTCTGAAATCCCGACAGCCGCTCGATGGCGCGTCCCAAATTCTTTGGGGATCAGCGGACTTTCTGACAATGGTAAGTAGGCACTAGCAACAGCGATCTTATCATCTCTTAAGATGACTGCACCATCGTGTAGCGGTGTATTGGGAATAAAAATATTGATCAGTAATTCGCCCGTCACGTCCGCATCTAAAGGAATCCCCGTTTCAATATATTCTTCTAACCCCGTCGTCCGTTCGATCGTGATCAATGCACCAATTTTTCGTTTTGCCATATATTGAACAGCTTTGTCCAACGCTTGGACCAACACTTCATCCCGTCGTTTTTCATTCTTAGAAGTCTTGAAGAAAGAGCTACGGCCAAGATGCTCCAGCCCTCGTCGAATTTCTGGTTGGAAAATAACAATCGCGGCGATCACCCCATATGTGATGACTTGATCCATCAACCAAGATAGCGTCTTTAATCCTACGATACCTGCCAAAAACCTTAGAACAATGAATAGGCCGACGCCTTTAAACAACTGGATCGCTTTTGTTCCTCGCACAAGCTGGATCAGCTTATAAACCAAGTACCAAACAACGATCACATCTAAAACATTTACTAAAAATGACCAAGAAAATATATCAAATGAGAGCAATTCTCTCCAATAATCTAAATTAAAAAAATCCCTGAAATTTATCAACATAAACAGCCTTCCTTTATTCTTAAGACTTCAGATAATAGTATAACATAGGACCTCTTCAAAGATTTGAAAAAAAACAAATTTATGAAAAAGTTTTGAAAAAATAAACAGCTCTTTTACTTAGTTTACCATTATCCTGAAATCATTGTTTGTCAAAGGTCTTAGAAGATTTCATCTAAACGAGCTTCTTGCACTCATTTCTTAGGAAAAACAACAAATGACCCTGAAAAACGGGTCAAACCGTTTTTCAGGGTCATTCCTCAGCGAGCGATTACTCTTGCTGACGGCGCTTTGCGCGCGCTGCACGCCGTGCTGCTCTTTCAGCGAGCTGTTCTTCGCTTAACAGCCGTTTTTCTCTTCGTACACGCTCCGTTTTTACTGCCGTTGGTTGTTCTGCATCAGTACTTACCTTTTTTTCAAGCTTTGCTCGTATTTTTTCTTCTTGACCTGCTAAGCGGGCATAGTTGTAGAAACGAGTTTTCGCATCTGAAACGGTTTTTTCAAACAATGCTTGCGCCGCATTCGGATTGGCAGACTGCAAGGATGCAAATCGAACTTGTGTCTGCATAAAGGCAGGCATTTGATCAAATGCTGGCTTTTTGAAGTCGAGTGTCATTGGCTGTTTCCCTTTTTCTGTCAACAGCGGGTTATAGCGGTAGAGACTCCAATACCCCGATGCAACTGCTTCTTGTGCTTCTTTCAAGGATTGACGCATTCCGCCTGCAAGACCGTGGGTGATGCATGGCGTATAGGCAATGATGATTGACGGTCCTGGGAACCGCTCGGCTTCTTCAAAGGCTTTGATCGTTTGCATTTGATTGGCACCAGATGCGATTTGTGCGACATAGACATGTCCGTAGGTCATCGCCATCATTCCTAAATCTTTTTTGGAAACAAACTTGCCACTCGCAGCGAATTTAGCAATGGCCGAAGTCGGTGTCGCTTTAGAGACTTGCCCCCCTGTATTAGAATAGACTTCATTATCTAACACGAGAATATTGACGTCTGCACCAGAAGCGAGAACATGATCGATACCGCCAAACCCAATATCATATGCCCAGCCGTCACCGCCTATCATCCATTGGCTTGGCTTAACAAACAAATCTTTCTCCTGCAAGATTTTGTTCAGCTGAGGTGTTGTGGCAGCTTCAGCTTCTAAGGCGGCGATCAATTTTGCTGCTCGCTGTTGCGTCCCAGCACTTTCTTCTCGATGAAGGTCCCAATCATTAATCAAAGCCTGCAATTCTTCTGATACATTGGCTTTCAACGACTGCAGCTGGGCCGCTAATTTCTCCCGTCGGGTTTGGTTGGCTAAGAACATGCCATAGCCATATTCGGCATTGTCTTCAAACAACGAGTTTGACCAAGCTGGCCCTTGTCCTAAGTGATTGGTTGTATAAGGGGATACTGGTGAGGTTCCACCCCAAATCGAAGAGCAGCCGGTCGCATTGGCGATCATCATGCGATCACCAAACATTTGGGTCAATAGTTTCACATAGGGGGTTTCCCCACAGCCCGCACAAGCACCAGAGAACTCCAACAAAGGTTTATTGAATTGAGAGCCCAAAACAGTTCCTGGTTTTGCTGGATTTTCTTTTTGACGTAAAGTCATCGCAAAAGCCCAATTTAAAGCTTGTTCTTTTTGTTCTTCGTAAGGACGCATCGTCAAAGCTTTCCCTTTGGCGGGACATGCTTCCACACAAAGGCCGCAACCTGTACAATCTTCAACGGAAACTTGAATTCGATATTTTTGCCCATTCGCGCCTCGCATCTCTCTGACGATAAAGCCTTCAGGTGCTTCGGTTAATTCATCTTCATCTGCCAAAAACGGACGGATCGCCGCATGAGGACAGACAAAAGCACACTCATTGCACATGGTACAGCGATCTGATAGCCACTCGGGCACTTCAACAGCGATGCCCCGCTTCTCAACCGCTGTTGTCCCGACAGGGATCACCCCTTCAGTCATTTGATTTCGTACGAGGGTACCCACGCTTAGTTGGTTGCCTTCTTGACGGTTGATGGGTTCCACGATTTCTCGCACAAATTGTGTTGTAGCAGTGGATGTCCTCTTCGGTACTTCGATCGTTGCCCACTTGCTTGGAACAGGGATTTCTTGTAATAATTCGATGGTGCGATCGATGGCTGCTTGGTTCTTTTCAACGATCGCCATCGATTTGTGCCGATAACTTTTCAGCGCCTCTTCTTTTAAAATCGGCAAGATTTCCCCGGTCGGAATGATGTTTGCCAAGTAAAAGAAGGCTGTTTCCATCGCGGTATTGATCCGCCCACCTAAGCCGACTTCCATTGCCAACTGCATGGCATTGATGGTATAAAAGCGGATCTCGTTTTCAGCAAGATAACGTTTCATTTTCTTCGGTAGATTTTTTAAGATTTGCTCCTGTGACCAGGTCGTATTTAATAAAAAGGTTCCGCCTTTTTTGAGTCCTTTCAGCAAATCATACGTATGCAAATACGCAGGCGTATGACATGCAACGAAATCCGCGTGTTCGATCAGATAGGTAGAACGAATGGGGGTATCCCCAAATCGCAGATGGGAAACCGTTAGACCACCAGATTTTTTCGAATCATAATGGAAATAGCCTTGTACATATTTTTCGGTATGGTCACCGATGATTTTGATTGCTGACTTATTTGCCCCGACGGTCCCGTCAGAGCCGAATCCCCAGAATTTCGCTTGGAAGGTGGATGGATCAGTTAGATCTAGCGTGCCCTTTGATGGCAACGACATTTGCGTCACATCATCCGTGATCCCAATGGTGAAGCGTTTCTTTTGGCTCGCTTTTGGCTTGAGCAATTCGTCATAAACGGCAACGATTTGATCAGGTGTCACATCTTTTGACCCAAGACCATAGCGTCCACCAATGATCGACGGCCGAATCGCTGCATCATACATGGCACTTTGCACATCCAAAAGCAAAGACTCGCCATTGGCACCAGGTTCTTTGCTGCGATCCAATACAGCGATACTTTTAACGGTAGCAGGCAGTTTTTCTAAGAAGACTTCTAGTGGGAATGGTCGATACAAATGGATCGACAAGACCCCCACCTTGCGGCCTGAAGCGCATAAATGATCCACCGTCTGCTGGATCGTTTGCGTTGAGGACCCCATCGAAACGATGACTTCTTCGGCGTCCGAAGCACCATAATAATCCACTAAATCATAGTTGGTTCCTCTTAAAGCATTGATTTTTTTCATGTAAAAACGAACGATCTCAGGCAATGTTTGATAATGCTGATTGATCGTTTCCCGCTGTTGAAAATGGATATCAGGATTTTGATTCGTTCCACTCGTCGTCGGGTGATTCGGGTTCATGGCTTTTTGTCGAAAGGTAGCCAATTTTTCATGATTGACCAACTGCGCCAATTCCTCATAATTTAAGACCTCTATTTTTTGAATCTCATGACTGGTTCGAAACCCATCAAAAAAGTTTAAAAATGGGATATTGGCTTCGATAGCTGCTAAATGAGCGACTGGCGCTAAATCCATTACTTCTTGGACACTGCTTTCCGCTAACATAGCAAAGCCTGTTTGTCGGGTGGCCATTACATCGGTATGATCTCCGAAAATATTCAATGCATTGGTGGTCACTGCTCGGCTGGCGACATGAAAGACGCCTGGCAGCATTTCCCCAGCAATCTTGTACATATTTGGTACCATTAATAAAAGTCCCTGGGATGCCGTATAGGTCGTCGTTAAGGCGCCCGTTTTTAATGAGCCGTGAACCACACCGGCCGCCCCTGCTTCAGATTGCATTTCAACCACTTTCACCGGCTGCCCAAAAAGATTATGCTTTCCTTGAGCAGACCACTGATCCACTAATTCAGCCATGGTTGAACTAGGGGTTATCGGATAGATCGCCGCAAGTTCCGTAAAGGCATAGGAAATATAGGCTGCTGCCGTATTGCCATCCATTGTTTTTCTTTTTCTCATCTATATAACTTCCTTTAATCATCATTTTGCACAATAAAACACAATTCATTATAGCTGAAAATCAAGGAATATAAAAGCACAGTCAGGGGATTTTTCACAATTTCGTGAAACGAAATACATAGTATTCAGCTCATTCTCCCCCTCTTTTCACAGACTTAAATCAAAAGACCTGAGGCTTTTCTTTCAGCAGAAACTTCGGTAAACTAAAAGAAAAAGGAGGAATCTTAATGGATATTTCAATCATCAAAGCACAAGAAACAAATGCGGTAACAGGGATACATATCGGAGATCCATCAGCTAAACCGATCGTCGAATTTATGAATTTGCGCTGCCCTTACTGTCGGCAATGGTTTGAAGAATCGTTACCGATCTTAGGTGAAGCTGTCGCAGCTGGGAAACTACGCCGTGTCATCAAACTATTCGACAAAGAAAAAGAATCATTGCAACGAGGCAATGTGATGCACCGATTTGTTTCCAGTACAGATCCTCAGGCAACGATCGCTGAGATCACAAAAATTTATCAAACACAAGACGAATGGGGGCATTTATCTTTACCTGAAGTGGCAGAATATGCGAAAAATACCTTAGGGCTATCTGAACAAGACCATCCTGCGATCGCAGGAGAAATTGTGGAAGAAGCGAAAAACGCCAACATTCAATTTGTGCCAACGATTATCTTAGATGGGCACATTTTTGATGAATCGATCTCTGCTGAGGAATTAACTGCATTGATCAATGAATAACCACTAACAAAAAACAGGAGCCGATTTGACGTGGAAGTTCGCGTCAAATCGGCTCCTGTTTTTTGATTCATTTTTATTCCATTCGACTAGCTGACTTGTTCCCGAAGATGATCCGCAAATTCATTGATTTTGCGAATGCGATGATTGATTCCTGATTTCGAGATCGCTCCTGATGGAATCATTTCTCCTAGCTCTTTCAAGCTGACCTCGGGATGTTCCAAACGTAATTCGGCGATTTCTTGCAGCTTTTCAGGTAAAGCTTGCAAGCCAACTCGATCTTGAATAAATTCGATATTGTCGATCTGCTTCGAAGCAGCGTCGATCGTTTTGTTCATATTGGCGGTTTCGCAATTCACCAAACGGTTGACTGAGTTACGCATATCACGCACGATCCGCACGTCCTCGAATTTCAGCATGGAATTGGTGGCACCGATCAGTGTCAAAAAATCAGCGATTTTCTCAGCGCCTTTCAAGTAAGAGATATACCCATTTCTGCGTTCTAATGCACGGGCATTCAATCCATATGCGTTTAGCATATCGCAAATATCTTGGTTATGCTCCTCGTAGATGGAATAGATCTCTAAATGATAGCGGCTGGTTTCTGGATTGTTGATGGACCCAGATGCCATGAAAGCGCCTCGTAAATAGGAACGCATTTTTTGAGTATTGCCCATGATCTCATCAGAAACATGGCTTTGAAACATCAGCCCGTCCATGATATCTAAGTCCAAAAGCACGCGCTGTGTATCTTGCTTCAAACGAACGATGTAAACGTTGTTCTTTTTTAATTTCATTTTACGACGGACCAGCAATTCGCTGCGCACGTCGTAATGATCTTTTAGTAACGAATAGATGCGTCTGGCAATCGCCGCGTTTTCTGTTTGAACGTTTAAAACAAATTGTTGGTTGTTGATACTTAATGACCCATTCATCCGAATCAAAGCGGCCAATTCTGCCTTGGCATGTTCGCGATGAACTTCTAATGCGGTCAATTCTTTTTTTACTTCTGCTGCAAAGGACATAAAAAAATCCCTCCTTTCTTAGATTTTGGCCCCGTAAACGATACGTAGAAGTTCTTCAATCACTTTATCTCCGTCATGAAAAACTCCGCCATCTCTAAGCTCCAGAAAGTCAGCTGAAATGACACGGCTGGCTTCTTCTCGCAGTCCTTGGAAATCGTGTTTCACTTGTACAAGATATTCATCATAAATCTCTGGGTCCATATACCCTTCTGGAACTTTCTCGGTGTTGACTAACACCGTATCAATAAAGGGTTTGCCTAAATGCTTATGCAGGACCCGCACATGGTCGGCATCACTAAAGTGTTCAGTTTCACCTTTTTGGGTCATGATATTACAAATATAAACCGTTTCAGCTTGTGTTTCCAACATTGCTTGGCCGATCTCGCTAATCATGAGATTGGGCAAAATACTAGTAAAGAGACTACCAGGACCCAAGACGATCATATCTGCCTCCATAATTGAAGAAACAACTTTACGAGCTGCTTTCGGCTCATCATTATTTTCTTGATTACGAACAAAGACCCGATCGATCGTTTTGCGATCAACCGCGATCTTGGACTCTCCTACCGCTTCGGTGCCGTCTTTAAAAACAGCGTGCAACACCAATGGCAGATCTGACGAAGGATAAACTCGTCCATCGATATGCATGATTTTTGACAAAATTTGAATGGCTTCATAGGTACTGCTGCGCATTTCAGCAATCGCCGCAATAATCAAGTTCCCCAGGGCATGATTGGCTAAAAATTTGTCTTCGGCTTTAAAACGGTATTGAAAAATATCATTATACAGTTGCGGCATATCAGATAGAGCCGCCAAAACATTGCGCAGATCCCCTGGTGGCGAGATAGAGGAAACCAAATTGCGAATTTCGCCGCTGCTACCGCCATCATCAGCGACCGTAACGATCGCTGTGATGTCGACACCCTGATTCCGCAAGCTCTTCAGGATGACTGGTAACCCAGTTCCGCCACCTACCACAACGATCTTCGGCTTTCTGATTCGGTACGTTTTCATTTTCATGAACGATTCACCGTCTCTTTACGCTTATCTTTGTCGCGATGAGTAATATTGACGCGATAGTCTTCTGCCAAAACCGCACCGATGCGCTCAGATAATGCAACTGAACGGTGTTGGCCCCCAGTACAGCCGATAGCCACCGTCAAGCTGCTTTTGCCTTCCTTGACATAGCCTGGCATGATCGTTTGCAACAGTGTACTAAATTGCTGATAGAATTCTTCCGTTTCTGGAAAAGACATGACGTACTCATACACGGGTTCATCTTTACCCGTTAAAGGACGCAACTCTGGAATGTAATGGGGATTCGGTAAGAAACGAACATCCATCACAATATCAGCATCGATCGGCAAGCCATACTTGAAGCCAAATGAAAGTATTTCAATACGAAACCCTGTCTCATGAGAAGCACGAAATTCTTGATTGATTTTTTCTCTCAATTGCCGTGGGGTCAGCGTCGTTGTGTCGATAACAATACTGGCACGCGTCTTCAAATCGTTTAAGATCGCTCGCTCTTTGCGAATGCCTTCCGTAACTAAGCCATCCATCGCTAATGGATGTGCTCTTCTCGTTTCTTTGTATCTTGACACCAATTCATTGTCCGATGCATCTAAAAAGAGCATCCGTGTGTCGATAAAATTCGTGTTTTCAATATCGATCAGCATACTTTGGATTTCTTCAAAAAACGATCTTGAACGCAGATCGACAACTAAGGCAATTTTTGTCACTTTTCCTGATTCTTTGATCAGTTCCCAAAATTTAGGGATCAAGCTTGGGGGCATATTATCGATACAAAAGTACCCCATATCTTCAAAACTCTGGATCGCGACCGTTTTGCCGGCTCCGCTCATCCCAGTAATAATGACCAATTCTAAATGATCCACTTCAGTCATAGGTAAAACTCCTTTCTGAAACAACTCTATTATATCATGCCGGGCGTATCATTGGAACACTGGCATAAAAAAAGACGTTAGCTCAAAAAATGCCGCTAACGTCGCTATCAGCTTTAGATTGCTTGGCGATTTGCCAATGCTTTTTCGATCGTCCGATCAACTAAAATCGATTGGGCATCGACGACTGGATACGGATTATCAGTCACAAATTCATCCATCAAGGACAACTCGGTACATCCAAGCACTACGCTTTCACAGCCGATACGTTCGGTGACTTCTTCCAGTATCTCAAAGTAAAGTTCTTGATCCAAATGATCATTTTCTTTGATTCGATCATAGATCAATGTATTGACCTTTTTTTGGATCGTCGGCTCTGGAAGATAGACGTCAAGTCCGAACTTCCGCAATTCTTTCTCATAGATGCCGGCTTTGACACTGCCTTCTGTCCCAAGAAAGGCCACTTTTCCAGTGACGCCTTTTTCAAAAACGACTTTCGCAGCCTCACGAGGCATATGCAAAATCTCGATCTCAGTGGCAGCTTGCAGCTCATCAAAAAAATAATGGGCGGTGTTACAAGTCAACACAATAAAATTTGGCTTTAACAAATTTTGTTTTTCGATGTCGTCCATTAAATATGGAACAGGGTTTTCTAACGTGTTGTCTAAAATATATGCCGTCCGATCTGGAACTGTCGCATGATTGAATAAAACATAGTTCAAGTAATCTTGGTCTTTATGGGTCTGTGTCCGTCGGTTTAAAATGCGGACAAAACTTTCCGTCGCTAACGTTCCCATGCCGCCTAAAATACTAAAAAAATTCTCCATCTTCTAGCCTTCTTTCGTATGGAAATACGTTTTGAATCGTTTGTTGTACAGATGGAACATTCTCTTTAATAGAATCCAACGCTTTAGAGATAAGTCTTCTTTGTAAAAGACAGTCGTTCCCCAGCGATTTTCTGCTAATAATTTTTTTGCTCGTTCTTTCGCAGGATTTTCTTTTGCATAAGTCAAGAAAATATTTTTTGGTACCCCTAGCCATAATTTCGCTTCAGGTGCGTCAGCTTTGCCATAAACCGTTTCTGTGTATGGTTTTTCGAAGACTAAATCCTCTGTGATGAACTTCGCCAGATTCAATCCGCTTAAGGTAATAAAGAAACTGCTTCTTCCTTGACGCAAGTTGATTTCAAATAATTTATATTGACCGTCTCGAGCATCATATTTCAAGTCAAAATTGGCAAATCCAACATATTCGATCTCTTTTAAAAACTTACGGATCATTTGATAGATTTGATCATTTTCATCTGGAATGATCACGACATAATTCCCAACAGCTCCAGGCGTTGGATCCTCTAATAAAGGATGACCTAAGCCCATCACGCGAACTTCGTGATTCTCATCAACATAGGCATTTAAGACCCGCATGTTGCTGTCATCGCCAGGAATAAAATCTTGGACGATCATTTCATATTGATAACCCGCTTGATAAATGCGAGAAACGATTTCTTCAAATTCTGTTCGATTGTCAATAATGAAGGCTTTCTTGCGCCCTTCAAAATCAACTGACAGCCACGCGACACTATTTGCTGGTTTCAAAGCCACAGGAAAATCAAAAGGCAGCTCTCCTTTGAACGTTCCTTCCGTCAACAGTTCAGGTGTTAAAATGAAGGTCTTAGGATAAGGCAAGCCATATTCCTCGCAAACTTCGTAAAAACTGACTTTATTGATCAACCGTTTTAATAGGGAATAGTCATTGGCAATAAAGGTATAATAAGGCTTCAATTCTTCTTTATGCTTCGCTAACAGTTCTGCATAGCCATCGCCGCAGGGAATCAATAAATATTTCATGGCAGGATCGTTGTAAGTATTTTTTCCTAACTTGATCAACGTCTCAGTGAATCCCGGATCATGGTCAAAACCTTCCACTTGATTGATTGTAACGATTTTACTAAAGCGGGTTGGCGCAAGTTCCGCACCAGCATAAGCAACTGATTGAATGCCATATGCTTCGTGGAATGCTCTGGCCATACCATAAACATTCATATCGCTTCCTAATAATATGGGAAGAAAATTTTCCTGACTCATCAAAAATCACTCTCTCTTTTGAATACGAAAAACGACCTCTCTCGTTTCGTTTAATTACAATAGAATTATAATACCACAAAGAAAAAAGCAATCAAAGTATCTATCTTTGATTGCTTTCTCCCACTTTGAACGGATAGAACTTATAGGCAGTTTATTCAATGCGAATATACGTATACCTATTGCTATTCTATCAAATAAAATTTTGATTTCAAGCCCTTATCATGAAATTTGCAGATATTTCACGCTTCCTTAAACTTTAGCGAAACCTATTGACAGACAAGTAAAAAAGTGAGTGCTCTTTTCCTTGCTTAAAGGACTTTTTTCAAATAATGACCGGTGTAGCTTTCAGAAACCGCAGCAATTTCTTCTGGTGTACCAGTTGCAATGATCGTTCCACCGCCTTCGCCACCTTCTGGACCTAGATCAATCACATGGTCCGCTGATTTGATGACATCCAAGTTGTGTTCGATCACTAAAACGGTATTGCCAGCGTCGACAAATCGTTCCAAAACTTTCAACAAACGGGCAATATCATCCGTGTGCAGACCAGTCGTTGGTTCATCTAAGATATAAAAACTCTTGCCATTGGAATTTTTGTGCAGTTCACTGGCAAGCTTCATCCGTTGCGCTTCCCCACCAGACAAAGTAGTCGCTGGTTGTCCCATCGTGACATAACCTAGACCGACATCGACGATCGTTTGCAATTTTCGATGGATTTTAGGAATATGTTGGAAAAATTCCACTGCATCTTCCACGGTCATATCTAAGATTTCCGAAATATTTTTTCCTTTGTAATGAACTTCTAACGTTTCTGAGTTATAACGTTTGCCATGACAAACCTCACAAGGTACGTAGACATCAGGTAAGAAGTGCATCTCGATCTTGATGATTCCGTCCCCTTTACATGCTTCACAGCGTCCACCTTTTACATTAAAACTAAAGCGGCCTTTTTTATAACCACGGACTTTCGCCTCATTGGTTTTAGCAAATAAATCGCGGATGTCATCAAAGACACTGGTATACGTTGCTGGATTGCTTCGAGGCGTCCGACCGATAGGGCTTTGATCGATATCGATTAATTTCTCAATAGCTTCATAACCAGTAATGGTTTTAAAGCGACCAGGCTTGTTCGAATTCCGATTGATTTTTTGCGCCAAGGCTTTTTTCAAAATTTCGTTGACTAATGTCGATTTACCAGAGCCAGAGACCCCAGTAACGGCGACGAACTTTCCTAATGGAAAATCGACCGAAATGTTTTTCAAGTTATTCTCAGAAGCACCGGTCACACGAATCTTTTCACCATTGCCTTTGCGGCGTTGCGTTGGTGTCGGGATTTGTCGTTTTCCTGATAAGTATTGACCTGTTAAGGAAGACGCATTGGCTGCGACTTCATCAGGAGTGCCTGCAGCGACGATCTCGCCACCTGCGTGTCCTGCACCTGGACCGACATCGATCAAGTAGTCCGCTGCCCGCATCGTGTCTTCGTCATGCTCAACGACGATCAGGGTATTCCCAAGATCACGCATTTTCCGCAATGAATCTAGTAAGCGATCGTTATCCCGTTGGTGAAGACCGATCGATGGCTCGTCAAGAATGTAGAGCACCCCAGACAAATTGGAGCCGATTTGTGTTGCCAAACGAATCCGTTGCGCTTCCCCACCAGAGAGTGTGCCTGATGCACGACTCAAGGTCAAATAGTCCAATCCGACATTTTTCAAGAAACTTAAACGATCATCGACTTCTTTCACGATCGGACGTGCGATCATTTGCTCTTGTTCCGATAGTTTCAATTCTTCGACAAAGTTCAACGCATTGTTGATTGCCATCTCGCTCATTTCACCAATGTGTTTTCCGTTGACTTGCACGCACAGCGCTTGAGGGTTCAAACGATAGCCATGACAAGTTTTACAAGTCAATTCCGTCATATACAAACGCATTTGATCACGGGTGAAATCAGAGTTGGTTTCATGATAACGGCGCTTAATATTTGGTAAGATTCCTTCAAAAGCTACCTCAACATCACGCACGCCACCGAAATCATTCTCATAATGGAAATGGAAAATTTCGCCATTCGAACCATTCAAAATAATGTCTTTGTGTTCTTCTGGCAGCTCTTCAAAGGGTGTGTCCATATCGATATTGAACTCTTGACAGGCTTGTTCCAGCATTTGCGGATAGTACTGTGAACTGATTGGGTTCCAAGGTAATAGTGCGCCTTCACGCAACGTTTTGCTTTGATCGGGAATCACTAGGTCGACATCGACTTCTAGCTTCACACCAAGACCATCACAGTCTGGACAAGCACCAAAAGGCGCATTGAATGAAAAGAGCCGTGGCTCTAATTCACCAACTGTAAAGCCACAATACGGGCAAGAATAATGTTCACTGAAAAGCATCTCTTCTTGACCAATCACATCGACTACCGCATAGCCATCAGCTAAACGTAATGCCGCTTCAAAGGAATCAAACAGACGAGAACGGATGCCTTCCTTTACAACGATTCGGTCAATGATGATGGCAATATCATGCTTTTTATTTTTTTCTAATTCAGGCGCTTCGGAGACATCATAGACTTCGCCATCCACCCGCATCCGAACATAACCTTCTCTTTGGATACGTTCGAAGACTTTTTTGTGCTGCCCTTTCTTTTGATAAACGATAGGTGCCAACAATTGGATCTTGGTGCGTTCTGGTAATGCCAAAACTTCATCCACCATCTGCTCAACCGACTGACTAGTAATCTCAATATGATCATTGGGACAGATTGGGTGACCGATTCTGGCGTAAAGAAGCCGCAGATAATCATTGATTTCAGTAACCGTCCCCACTGTTGATCGCGGGTTCTTGCTGGTGGTTTTTTGATCGATAGAAATCGCTGGACTAAGTCCATCAATGCTATCTACGTCGGGTTTATCCATTTGCCCTAAAAACTGACGGGCATACGCCGATAGACTTTCGACATACCGGCGCTGTCCTTCGGCATACAACGTATCAAATGCTAAGGAGCTTTTCCCTGAACCCGAAAGACCAGTTACAACAACGAGCTGGTCTCTGGGAATCGTCACATCGATATTTTTTAAATTATGGGCCCGTGCCCCATGGATCACGATTTTATCATTTGCCATATTGTTTCTCCTTCTAATCAGCAGCTTTTAGCTCAAGAATAGTATCTCTCAAGGTAGCAGCCGTTTCAAAATCCAGTGCTTTCGCAGCATCTTTCATTTCTTTTTCTAATTTCAACAACAAGGTTGCTTTTTCTTCACGACTCAATTCTTCATAAGAAGTCGCGGTGTATTCGCCAGTTTCTTCCGCCACTTTCGTGATCGCGATCAGATCGCGAATCTCTTTGATGATGGTTTTCGGTACGATTCCATGTTCTTCGTTATAGGCTTCTTGAATACTTCGGCGTCGCGCTGTTTCGTCGATCGCTCGCTGCATCGAATCGGTCATTTTATCGGCGTACATAATTACTTTTCCTTCTGAGTTACGAGCTGCTCGTCCGATGGTTTGGACTAATGAACGCTCGCTGCGCAAGAAGCCTTCCTTATCGGCATCAAGGATCGCAACCAGGGAAACTTCTGGGACGTCTAACCCTTCTCGCAGTAAGTTGATTCCGACCAGTACATCAAATTCACCGAGCCGCAGGTCGCGAATGATCTCTGTTCGTTCCAATGTTTTGATGTCACTGTGCAAGTATTTGACTTTGATCCCTAATTCTTTAAAGTAATCCGTCAAATCTTCAGACATTTTTTTCGTCAAGGTCGTGACAAAGACCCGTTCATTTCGCTCAACTCGCTCATTGATTTCTCCTACTAGGTCGTCAATTTGACCCATGATCGGTCGTACTTCGATCACCGGATCTAACAGACCAGTCGGACGAATGATTTGTTGAATGACGGTATCGGTTTGATCGTATTCATATGGTCCAGGTGTTGCTGAAACATAGACGATTTGATTGACATGCTTCTCAAATTCTTCCAAGCGTAACGGACGGTTATCCAGTGCAGAAGGCAAACGGAAGCCATAATCCACTAACATTTGTTTTCTAGCACGGTCACCATTATACATCCCACGAACTTGCGGCATGGTCACGTGGGATTCATCAATAACGATCAGAAAGTCATCAGGAAAGAAATCTAATAACGTATAAGGCGGTTCGCCTTCTTTTCGTCCATCCATGTGGCGAGAGTAGTTTTCGATTCCTGAGGTATACCCCATTTCTCGCATCATTTCAATATCATAGTTGGTTCGCTGCTCTAAACGCTGTGCTTCCAGCAGCTTATTTTCTGCTCGCAAAACTTTCAGTCGTTCATCGAGTTCACTTTGTATCGAAGCGATCGCATGTTCCATATGGTCTTCATTGGTCACAAAGTGAGTTGCCGGAAAGATCGACACATGTTCGGTGTCACTCATGATCTCGCCCGTCAAGGCATCGACTTCACGAATCCGATCGATTTCATCGCCAAAAAACTCAATGCGTAACGCTCGCTCATCACGAGAAGCTGGGAAAATCTCCACAACATCGCCACGTACGCGAAAACGTCCCCGTTGAAAATCGATGTCGTTTCGTTCAAATTGGATCTCGATCAATTCTTTTAATAGTTGATCGCGAGACTTTTCCATCCCTACTCGTAAAGAAACAACCTGTCTGGCATACTCGATCGGCGAACCTAAACCGAAAATACAAGAGACAGAAGCTACAACGATCACATCGTTTCTCTCTAATAAAGAACTTGTGGCCGAGTGACGCAACTTATCGATTTCATCGTTGACACTGGAGTCTTTTTCGATGTATGTATCACTGGAAGGAACATACGCTTCTGGTTGATAGTAATCATAGTAACTGACAAAGTACTCGACCGCATTATTTGGGAAAAAGTCCTTGAACTCGCCATATAATTGTCCAGCCAGTGTTTTATTATGGGCAATGATCAATGTCGGTTTATTGACTTCCTTAATTAGATTAGAAATCGTATAAGTCTTACCGGTCCCAGTGGCTCCCAACAAAATCTGTGCTTTTTTTCCACCGACCACCCCGTCAACCAATTGATGGATCGCTTCTGGTTGATCCCCAGCTGGTTGATATTTTGATACTAAGTCAAATTCATGGGAAGTTGTTCTTTCGATCATCTTCATTCCCCCTCGATTATTCTAAACGACAACAAAAAAAGAAAAACTCGCTGCCGCTTTTCCATAAATAAGTATATCATAGCGAACATACTTTCGCCATCATTTGCTATGAAAGTTTCATGCGATTAAGCATAACTTAACATGTTTGATTTTCTAACATCTGATGTGAGGTTTAAGCAATTTTGTCATATTTTTAAAGAGAAAGACTTGTGTGTTGAAGAAAAAATCCATATAATCTATAAATACGTTATATCTAAAGGGGGAATTTTCTTGAAAAGAAAACACATGTCCTTCGCTTTAATCGCGCTGATTATCAGCATTTTTACGCTATCAGTAAAGTCAGCAAGTGCGGAGGAAACTACGTATAAGATAGGAACAGATTTAACATTTGCTCCTTTCGAATTCCAAAATGAAAATAATGAATACGTTGGGATCGATATAGATTTATTAAACGCGATCGCTGAAGATCAAGGTTTTGCAGTTGATTTACGTCCTTTAGGTTTTGACGCCTCCATTCAAGGCGTGCAATCAAATCAGTTAGATGGCATGATTGCTGGGATGAGCATCACTGATGAACGTAAAGAAACGTTTGATTTCTCAGATCCTTATTTTGATAGTGGGATTCAAATGGCGGTAGCTGCGGACAATGACAGCATTACTAGCTACGAAGATCTTGAGGGCGAAACGGTCGGTGCAAAGGTTGGTACCGAAAGTGCCCGCTTTTTAGAAGAAAATAAAGACCAATATGGCTACGACATCAAACTTTATGATGACGCTACTGGGTTGTATGGCGCTGTACGCAATGGTACTGTGGCAGCCGCTTTTGATGATTATCCAGTGCTTGGCTATGCCATCAACAACGGCGAACCGATGAAACTTGTCGGCGAACCTGAAAAAGGTGCTTCTTACGGATTCGCTGTCAGAAAAGGCCAAAATCAAGAACTACTTGAAAAATTCAATGCTGGTTTAGCCAACATGAAAGCTTCTGGCAAATACGACGAAATCGTCAATACTTACATCACAACGTCTGATTCAGATGCAGACACCAGTGAAATGGTGAAAGTCGAACCAAAGAAAGATGTTTACCGAATTGCCAGTGACTCCGCCTTCGCTCCATTTGAATTCCAAAATGAAGACAATGAGTATGTAGGGATCGATGTGGATTTAATGAATCGGGCGGCAGAATTGCAAGGGTTCAACATTGAATTCAATTTCATCGGTTTTTCAGGAGCTTTGCAAGCCTTGGATGGTAACCAAGCAGATGGGATGATCGCTGGGATGACGATCACTGATGAGCGTCGTCAATCCTATGACTTCTCTGACTCTTACTTTGAAAGCGGCATTCAGATCGCTGTAAAAGAAGGCAATGATTCCATCAATTCCTATGAAGATTTAGATGGAAAAACCGTTGGTGCGAAAGTGGGAACAGAAAGTGCAGACTTCTTGATCGCCAACGAAGAAAAATATGGCTATTCGATCAAATATTATGATGCAGCCGATCAATTATATGCAGCTGTTAACGGCGGACAAATCGATGCCATGATGGATGATTATCCAGTGATCGGTTATGCCATCAGCCAAGGTCAAAAACTAGTGACACCGATTGAAAAAGAATCTGGCGGTCAGTACGGTTTTGCGGTGAAAAAAGGCCAAAATCCTGAACTGATCCAAATGTTCAATGAAGCATTGAAAGAAATGAAACGGACTGGCGAGTACGATCAAATCATCAATAAATACATTGAAGATGGCTCTGCCACAGAAAAACGAGTGGATGAATCAACGATCACTGGTTTGATCAGCAACAACTATAACGTCTTATTAAAAGGTTTATGGAATACCCTTTTACTAGCATTGATTTCTTTTGCCTTAGCATTAGTGATCGGCATCATTTTTGGACTATTTAGTGTTGCTCCAATCAAAGCATTGCGGGTTTTTGCAGGGATCTATGTTGATATCATTCGTGGTATTCCTATGATGGTATTGGCTTTCTTCATCTTCTTCGGACTTTCCGATGCCATTGGTATCACGATTCCCGACTTTGCAGCCGGGGTCATTACATTGACTTTAAATGCCAGTGCCTATATCGCTGAGATCGTCCGTGGCGGGATCAATGCGGTGCCAAAAGGTCAGATGGAAGCCTCTCGTAGTTTGGGGATGACCTACACTCGGACAATGCAGAAAATCATTTTACCGCAAGCGATCAAAATCATGATTCCATCTTTCGTTAACCAATTCGTTATCTCGTTGAAAGATACAACGATCATCTCGGTTATCGGAGTCGTAGAATTATTGCAAACTGGGAAAATCATCGTTGCTCGGACTACGCAAAGTACCTATGTTTACTTGATCATCGCGATTATTTACTTAGTCGTGATCACAGCTTTAACGAAACTTGCAAAAGTTTTAGAAAAGAAGGTGAAATAGCATGAAAGAAAAAATCTTAGTTGAAAATCTTGTAAAAAAATACGGCGACAATACCGTATTGAACAATATCAATGTTTCAATCGCTGAAGGAGAAGTCGTTTGTGTGATCGGTCCTTCAGGATCTGGGAAATCGACGTTCTTACGCTGTTTGAACCGCTTAGAAGAACCAACCAGCGGCGATATTATCGTTGACGGCGCACATCTGATGGATAAAAACACCAATATCAATGCTGTTCGTCAACATATCGGCATGGTGTTTCAGCATTTCAATCTCTTCCCTCACTTGTCGGTTTTAGAAAATATCATTTTAGCACCGATGGATCTAAAAAATGCTTCTCGGCAAGAAGCGGAAAAGAACGCAATTCGTTTATTAGAAACGGTCGGTTTGGCAGATAAAAAAGACATGTACCCTGACAATCTGTCTGGAGGACAAAAACAACGGGTGGCGATCGCTAGAGCTTTAGCAATGAATCCCGATGTGATGTTGTTCGATGAACCAACCTCCGCACTCGATCCAGAAATGGTTGGCGATGTACTAAATGTTATGAAGGGTTTGGCAAAACAAGGAATGACCATGGTGATCGTTACTCACGAGATGGGGTTTGCCAAAGAAGTAGCAAACCGTGTGATGTTTATTGACGGCGGGAACTTCTTGGAAGACGGTACCCCTGAGCAAATCTTTACCAATCCTAAGCATGAGCGTACCAAAGACTTCTTAGACAAAGTATTGAATATTTAAAAAAACCTCTGCATCAGTCCGACGAAGGAACTGTTGCAGAGGTTTTCTTTATTGTTTGTTCCGTTTCGTTTCATCTGCGATCCGCTTTTGATTTTCCCCCAAAAACACTTTTGTATCGATGGGGTTTGCTTTGTTCGCCCCGCCGATGCCAGTATCAACCATTTTCCCCCAGCCCTTCAACGGCTCTTTCCCCGCTGCACGAAGCTTGGCATTTTTTAACCGTAATGCCTGTTTTTTTACTTCTTTTTTCGCTTGATGTTTTGCTTGCCAGTCCCTTAAGATCTTCATTCCCTCTTCCTCTCTTTTCTATTAAAACAATGCCACATTCAAATGCTCGAAAACATTCCCAACGATCTGTTTGCGTCAAATGCCCTTTGCCACTGAAGCCGTATTTTTTTATCTTGTAGTTGACTATAGTATATCACGTGAATTTCATAATCATCAGGAATAGAGACTAAATTTTATTAAAACTATGAAATGCAATTTGAAATCGAGTAGTCAGATCAGGAGTGGCATGTTACACTTATTAAACAACACTCCCTCCATAACTGCATAAGCTGTATAAATACATTGATTCTTTTGTTTAACCATCGGTCAGAACCCTTCTTATAAAAAACCAACCTTAAAATAACAACAAAAGAAAAATGCAGAAAATTACTTTGGAGGCATGCATCGTATGAAAACCATCTATTTCTTTCCCTTACTGATTTTCCTTTCCTTATCACTCACAGGCTGTACCCTGATTGACGAACTCCTGGATGAAACGCGACAAAGCAGTTCTTCATTAGAAACAGCGGTGACGTCTCAATCATTGTCAATGGATTCGGAAGCTAGCAGCTCTTCCTCTACTGAAAAGCAATCAACGTCTACTACAATTGACATAAGCAGCTCTTCTGACAGCCTTGATCAACAGTCAGTAAGTACCGAAGAATCCACCTCTCACTTCACCTATTGCGAGCAATTGCAGATTGGATTGCCACGACGTTGGAATAGAACCGTCACCAAAGATTTGCTCCACCAATTGCAAGAAGGAATGTCCTGCGATCAAGTATTAGAGATCATGGGTGGACTGCCTTCTTGGCGACTAGCGATTCTAGGCGTGGAATCCAATGCCTGGATCAATCAAGAGGGCGAAGCGATCATCGTTACCCTTTCCAACCGAACCGTTACTGGCGTTACCTGGCATGATCAGTTTTCTGAAACAGAAATTGAGTAATCCATTAAGCGATCTCTCGTAACTAAGATTGGCAAAATGCGTGATGAAATTCAAACACCTCTATTATCATAAGTCGTCTAAAAAACTTAGGAGTTGAAGGATAAAATGAAACTGAATCGTCCTCAGAAAAAAATCCGGGAGCATCGCAGAAGAAGTCTTTTGCTTTGTTTGGGCATTAGTTGTTTTTTACTCGGAGCTGTCCTCTTCTACAGCGAAAATCAACCAGCAGCTGCCTACGAGCAGTTTTTAGAGATCGATTACTTAACTGCTTTACTGGAAGAAAGACCTTCCCCTGAATCCATCAGCGATCTTGGCCTCGATCTCATCAAACGTAGTGATCGGGTAAACCAAGAGCGCAGTGCCATTAACCGAAAGCGGCGCCGCGAAAATGTGATCGTCACGGAAGAGACTAGAAAAGTTTTTTCTCCCGATCAAGGAGCAATGGTTGATGAAGTAAGAAAAGTAACCACTCGTTTACCTGATTCAGCCATTGATTTGTTATCAACGATGGCTGACAGCAGCGCTCTCGAGACAAAAAGAGTTCCTTTAGGTTCAAGGGACAAACTGTCCAAAATCAGCTTTGATTTTGACTCCGATAACGCGGGAAATGAACATTTATCTAGAATCACATTGGTTGATGTCCCAGAATTTTTCGGTATTGATTTCTCACAATTCGGGAAAGAGGATGATATTGAGGAGATCAAAGAGACATTGATCGAACAGTATGGTTTAGATGCTCACATCAGAGACGTTAGCGCCATTCGGAGACTTTTCTTTGTTCATGAAGGATTTGAGTTTTACATTAGTCAAACCTATAATCCAAACGGAGTCGGCATCACTGTCCAAGCAGTAGAACCATAAACAAAAACTATCGAACCCCCGTCTCTTTGCGGGTTTAACAAAAAAGGCGTCTGCGAATCCAAACGCAGGCACCTTTTTTCTACTTCTATTTTTATTTAGGCAAAAACGGTCGACCAATTGTCACGTTCATCAAGAAATTCTTGCGCTAATTTTTGCGCACCCTCTAAGGTATGGTTCGCCGCCCAACCGCATTGCACTTCATTGCTGGCAGGTACTTCAGTTGCTTGCAAAACGTCCTTCATGGTTTTTTCTAGGACGGTCAAAATCTCTTCATAATCGTCGTGATTCAAGACAGTCAAATAAAAGCCGGTTTGGCAGCCCATTGGTGACCAGTCCACGATATAATCCGCATGATTACGAATCAATTCTGCCGTCAAATGTTCTAGCGAGTGCAGACTTGCCATATCTATATGCGCTTGGTTCGGCTGCTTCAAACGGACATCATATTTGATGATGGTATCATTCGTTCCTTGTTTTTTATCGGCAACCCGTACATAAGGTGCTTTGACTTTCGTATGATCCAAATTAAAGCTTTCAACATTCATTTTCATTGTACTTCTCTCCTACTCTTTTAGTGCTTCCACAAGCCAAACATACTCATTGATCTGCTTAAAACGACTGGTAAACCCATGCTGACGAAAGTACCGTTCGATATCCGCTGTGACTGGATAGTACTCTCTTTGCAGATCAGCGGCTAGTCGCTGGTAACCAGCTTGCCGTGCTTCATCGATTCGTTCCATTTTGTGGGCTAGAGAAAGAAACATCGTATCCCCGAAAAGCACTTTCCCGCCTTTGGGCAGCATCGCAGCATATTTGCCGATTGCCCGTTGTTTTTCGTCCTCCGTAAGATGATGAAAAACATAGGTAGAAACGATCGTATCAATCACATCCGTGATCTCAGGAAAAACCTCCATATCACCATCTACAAAAGTCACTTTAGAAAGACTGGGTTTTGACTTGGCGATTCGCCGCATCTCTGGCGATGGCTCGATTGCCAGCACGTTTTTTCCTTGATCAAGCAGAGCTTGTGTTAGATTTCCAGTTCCACTACCAAATTCTACCACAGACTGCCCTGCTTTTTCAGCTATTTCAGCGAGTAACTGTTCATATTTGAAAAAAACCGCTCGATATTCTTCATCCTTACCTGCAACTGTTTCATCGTACTCAGCTGCCCAGTCAGAAAAAATTGGAATAAACTCTCTCCCCATCACTAGCTACCTGCCTTTTCAAACGCTTGTTCTAAATCTGCCTGCAGATCCTCACCGTCTTCGATGCCGAGAGACAACCGAATCAAGCCATCTTTGATCCCAGATTGCTCACGAATTTCTTTAGGGATCGAGGCATGGGTCATCACGGCTGGCACTTCTACCAAGCTTTCCACGCCACCTAAGCTTTCTGCTAAAGTAAAAATCTTTAATGATTCAACAAATTCTGCTGTTTTCGATTCATCGTTTAGTTCAAAAGATATCATACCGCTATACCCAGACATCTGTGATTTGGCGATCTCATGTCCTTCATGGGCAATCAATCCTGGATAATACACGTTTGCGACAGCTGGATGTGCTTGTAAGTAGTGAGCAATTTTCATCGCGTTGTTTTGATGTGCTTCCATCCGCAAAGCAAGAGTTTTGATGCTTCGTTGAATCAACCAGCTATCATGAGGCCCCAATACACCACCAATGGCGTTTTGTAAAAAAGCAATTCTTTCGGCGATTTTTGGCTCTTTGGCAACCGCTAACCCAGCTACTACATCACTGTGTCCACCGAGATACTTGGTAGCACTGTGAATCACAATATCTGCGCCTAATTGTAGCGGCTTTTGAAAGTAAGGGGTCGCAAAGGTATTATCCACGATCGTCAAAATGTCCTGTTTTTTAGCTAGTTGGGCAACGATTGCGATGTCCGTGATCTTCAATAATGGATTAGTCGGCGTTTCCAGAAAGATCGCTTTGGTTTCTGGAAGGATGGCTGCTTCAACGGCAGCTAGCTCATTTGTTTTGACAAGTGTATAAGACAATCCGCTTTTTTCTAATACTTGATGGAGCAAACGAAACGTCCCGCCATATACATCATCCCCTAAAATGACATGATCTCCAGTCTGAAACAGCGAGAAGACCGCATGGGTGGCTGCTAATCCAGAGGCAAAAGCAAACCCTTGGGCGCCTTCTTCCAGATCCGCAATCAATTCTTCTAAGGCAAATCGAGTTGGATTGCCTGAACGACTGTATTCATATTGCTTTGGCTGACCAAGAGCATTTTGCCGATAGGTTGATGTTTGGTAAATTGGCACACTAACCGCACCAGTCATTTCGTCTTCGCTGATACCGCCGTGGATTACTTTTGTATTAAAATGCATGGTTTACTCCTCCTATGAATGGGGTGATTGCTGATTCACCCGCATAAATCTGTTTTGATAGATAGCGATCGCCTCCATCTGGAAAGACGGTAACGATCGAGCTTCCAGTTGGTAATTCGAGGCTTTCTTTTACTGCTGCTGCCATCGCCGCTCCACTTGAACTTCCAACAAGCAAACCATAGTTTCTTGCCAAGTAACGAGTAAAAGCAAAGCCTTCCGCATCACTGATCGTATAAATTTGATCAATAAGCAAATCGTCAAAAAATTGTGGAATGAACTCAACACCGATCCCTTCAATCTCATGTCCATGGGCAGGCCCGCCATTTAATATCGATCCTTCTGGTTCAACGACAGCAAGTCGAGTGCTTGATTTTTGCTTCTTTAAGTATGTTGCGACACCCGCGAAGGTCCCCCCGCTGCCAGCTCCAGCAACAAAGCTGTCAATTTTTCCAGATAACTCCTGAAAGATCTCTGGGCCTAAGGTTGCTTGGTAGGCTGCAGGATTGTTTTGATTGTGAAATTGCATTGGCATATAACTATTTGGTAGCTGTTTTGCTATTTCCTTTGCTTTTTCAATCGCCCCTTGAATGCCTGCTTCAGTGGGCGTATGAACGATGGTCCCGCCCAACGCTTCAATCAGTTGCTGCTTTTCAAGGCTAAATTTTTCAGGAATGACAAAAATCATTTTTAAGCCATACTCGATTCCAGCTAAAGCTAAACCAATTCCAGTATTTCCCGCTGTCGGTTCGATAACGGTTGTCTCATGATCGATCATATGCTCGCGAAACGCTTCATCGATCAAATACTTTCCTAAGCGGTCCTTGATACTTCCACCAGGATTTAAATACTCAAGTTTCGCATAGATGGTACTTCCCTTTTTGCCGCCAAATGCTGCGGCATCAAATTCAAAGAATGGGGTGTGCCCAATCAATGCTTTTATATTATTAACGATCATCGCTCGACTCCTCGCTCAACTTTGTTTGGCACAACTCGTATGCTTCATGTACTCATTTTCATTTGCAATCATCAGCCGTCGCCAATGAAAGCGGTAAAAAACAGCAAACAAAAAGGGGTACTGACTATTACATCAGTACCCCAAAAAAATGTCGTCTTATCCGGATAGAAGTGAATCACTGAAGAAACTTCAGCGATCTTCTGCGACAAAGGAACTAATAATAGGCATGACAAATCGGTATGCTGCTTTTTGCACCATACAACAACAACAGGTAGTTTGTGTGTTGACGTTTGTCATGTCTTGTTCCCTCCTTTAATTTGCTTGTTATCAAAATAGCACGACTCTTTTTTATTGTCAAACGTTTTTTGAAATCACCGAGCACACATTGATGATCTTTAATAAAATAACATCATAGAGGATAGTAAGCACTCACATAGGCATCCACGGCTTTGATCGCTGCTGCAACATCTTCTGCAGAAACCGGAAATGGCATATTGTGGATCGTTTCCCCTTCGATGGTTGCTTGCTCGCCAATTTTTAATAGGTCTGCATCGCTGGCTTCCGCAAGATGCATGTCGGATAATGTCGTCGGTAATTCTAATGCCTGATACAATTCTATATATTGGTCGAGCTCTTCAGGATCTGCATTTTCCAGCATCAATTGAGTGAGTGTTCCGTAAGCAACCTTCTCACCATGGGTCAGATCATGAACGTCTCCTTCAAGGGCTGTCAAGCCATTATGAATCGCATGAGCTGCTGCCAGACCTGCACTTTCAAAGCCTAATCCACTAAGCAAAGTGTTGGCTTCCACGATTTGTTCAAAAGCTTCGGTAACGACTTGTTTTTTATTCGCTTGATAGGCTTTTAAGGCATTCTCAAAAAGGATCTCTTCGCATTTTTCAGCGATCGCCATGCTGGCAATTGGTTGCACCCCGCCGACCATATTTTTACTATGGCTTCGAGCAACAGCACGTGCCTCGACATAGGTTGCGAGTGCATCCGCAATACCAGCGGCTAGCAATTTGGCAGGCGCTTTGGCAATCACAGCGGTATCCACTAAGACAAGTTCAGGATTTTTGTTATAAAAACGATACTTTTCAAAACGACCTTCATCAGTATAAATAACAGAAAGTGCCGAAGTTGGTGCATCAGTGGAGGCAATCGTTGGCAAAACAGCAATCGGTATTTTCAATTCATCCGCAACAGCTTTCCCAGTATCGATGGCTTTCCCACCACCTAATGCGGCAATCACTTCGATTGATTCACTTTTAGCTTTAGAGACGATACGATCGATTTCATTTGCAGAAGCTTCTCCACCAAAAATTTCTTTTACCGGTTCTAACTCGGCTGCTTTCAGATTCTCAAATAGTTCTTCACCGGCAATTTTCCAAACAGTTTCATCGGTCAAAAGAAGCACTTTCTTTCCTAAATCTTTGATATGGGATAACCCATGCTTCAAGACCCCTTTTCCTTGAACGTATCGTGACGGACTCGCAAATATTCTTTCCATTGTATCTCCTCCTTTAATTGGTCTACTTTTATTGTGACACACTAAGCAAGCGATTTCAAAGGAAAAGAAAAAAAGATGGCCAAGAAGATTCGATTCTTGCCCATACTGCACATTTATAGCCATACAAACACTCATGCCCTTATAAAACGGATGGTTTTATAAGGGCATGAGTTGGATTTTTTCATGGTTATTTCTTTTTCCCACCAAAAGCATCTTTCATTTTATCAAAAAATCCTTCTGGTTGTTGTTCGTTCGTTTCATGGCCACTGGCTTTTGCATAAGCCCGCAATGCCTCTTTTTGTTCCTCATTTAAGTTTTTAGGTGTAATCAGCTTCACTTTGACCTGTTGATCGCCATTGCCGCCTCCCCGTAAGCGAGGGGCTCCCTTACCGCGTAAGCGGAAGTTTGTGCCTGTTTGCGTACCAGCTGGAATTTTTAATTTCACATTCCCATGAACCGTTGGTACATTGACTTCGTCGCCTAAAGCAGCTTGGACAAAGTTTAACGGCAGTTCGTAATAAATTTCCGACCCATCACGGTCAAAAATATCACTTTCTTCCACTCGGAAAACAACGTACAGATCACCATAAGGACCACCATTGGTGCCAGCTTCTCCTTGACCAGACAAGCGCATTTGTTGTCCATCTTCGACACCTGCAGGTACGTTGACTTTCACACTGTGTTTTTTCTTTTCATGGCCAGTACCATGACATGTTGTACATGGTTCTTTGATTTCTTTCCCAGTTCCATGACAAACATCACAGGTTTGACGGCTCATCACACGACCAAGCGGTGTTTGACGTTCAACATTGATGGTACCTGCACCATGACATTTATGACAGGTTTCTGGTGAAGTACCTGGTTTTGCCCCGTTCCCACCGCAGGTATGACAGGTTTCTTCACGATTGTATTGAACAGTTTTTTCCACTCCGAAAATCGCTTCTTCAAAGGAAAGATCAACCGCATATTGCAAGTCCGCTCCTTGTCGAGGTGCATTAGGATTGGCTGCTCTGCCGCCTCCACCACCGAAAAACGATTCGAAAATGTCTTCAAATCCACCAAAACCGCCACCGGAGAATCCGCCACTGTTAAAGCCGCCGAATCCACCGCCATAACCGCCTCCGTAGTTCGGATCGGTACCAGCATGACCATACTGGTCATAAGCAGCTCTTTTTTGGGAATCACTTAATATTTCATAGGCCTCAGAAATCTCTTTAAACTTTGCTTCTGCATCAGGTTCTTTATTGATGTCTGGATGATATTGTTTTGAAAGCTTACGATAAGCTTTTTTGATTTCGTCATCCGAAGCCCCTTTTTGTAGACCTAAGACCTCATAATAATCTCTTTTGTCTGCCATTGGCTTCCCTCCACTATATTCTTGCGTCTCTCGTATTTTAGCATATAATTCGCTCTAGAAAAATACGTTTCGCAAATTCATAAGAAAAAGCCAAAGCGGTGACTTTGGCTTTTTCACAAACAGCGATTATTTATCGTCACCGTCTACTTCTTCAAAGTCGGCGTCAACCACATCGTCTGCGCCGCCTTGTGCAGCTTCTGGATTTTCTTGTGCTTGTTGTTGTGCTGCTTGTTCGTATAATTTAACAGTTAAGTTTTGTACGATTTCATTCAAAGCATCACGTTTCGTTTTCATTTCTTCTAAGTTGTTTGCTTCAAGTGCAGCTTTCAACTCATCACGAGCTTCTTCCGCTTTTTTGACTTCGTCTGCATCCACTTTGCCTTCAAGCTCTTTCAATGTTTTATCAACAGTGAACAACAAAGCATCGACGTCATTGCGTAGATCAACTTCTTCTTTGCGTTGTTTGTCGGCTTCAGCGTTTGCTTCAGCATCTTTTACCATGCGTTCGATTTCTTCATCTGATAAACCTGAAGATGATTTGATCGTGATTTTTTGTTCTTTTTGTGTACCTAAATCTTTTGCAGAAACATTGACGATCCCATTTTTATCGATATCAAATGTTACTTCGATTTGAGGAATGCCACGAGGTGCTGGTGGAATATCCGTCAATTGGAATCTACCTAATGTTTTGTTGTCAGCTGCCATTGGGCGTTCTCCTTGCAAGACATGGATATCAACGGCTGGTTGATTGTCTGCTGCAGTTGAGAAGACTTGTGATTTACTTGTAGGGATCGTTGTGTTACGATCGATCAGTTTTGTGAAGACGGCACCCATTGTTTCGATACCTAATGATAATGGTGTAACGTCTAGTAAGACGACATCTTTCACATCACCTGTGATCACGCCACCTTGGATCGCAGCACCCATCGCTACCACTTCATCTGGGTTTACTGATTTGTTTGGTTCTTTATTGGTTTCTTTACGAACAGCATCAACTACTGCTGGAATACGTGTTGAACCACCAACTAAGATGACTTCATCGATTTCTGATTGTGATAAGCCAGCATCTTTCAAAGCTTGGCGTACTGGAATTTTTGTCCGTTCGACTAGGTCTGCGGTCAATTCATCGAATTTCGCACGAGTCAAGGTCATTTCCAAGTGCAATGGTCCAGCATCACCAGCTGTGATAAATGGCAAGCTGATTTGAGTACTTGTTACACCTGACAAGTCTTTTTTCGCTTTTTCAGCAGCATCTTTCAAACGTTGCAAGGCCATTTTGTCTTTTCCAAGATCAATGCCGTTTTCTTTTTTGAATTCTGCTACCATGTGATCGATGATTTTGTTATCAAAGTCATCCCCACCTAGGTTGTTGTCCCCAGCAGTTGATAATACGTCAAAGACGCCATCCCCTAATTCAAGGATCGATACGTCGAAAGTACCGCCACCTAAGTCAAAGACTAGGATTTTTTCATCTTTATCTGTTTTGTCTAACCCATAAGCTAAAGCTGCAGCAGTTGGTTCGTTGACGATCCGTTCTACTTCAAGACCGGCAATTTTACCAGCATCTTTGGTTGCTTGACGTTGTGCATCGTTGAAGTATGCAGGAACAGTAATGACTGCTTTTTCAACTTTTTCACCTAAATAGTCTTCAGCAAATCCTTTGATGTATTGAAGAACCATTGCGGAAACTTCTTGTGGTGTATAGGATTTGCCTTCAACTTCTACTTTGTATCCAGCTTCACCCATATGGCGTTTAATAGAAGAAATCGTATTCGGGTTTGTTACTGCTTGGCGTTTTGCAACTTCCCCTACTTGGATCTCACCGTTTTTGAATGAGACAACAGAAGGTGTGGTACGGTTTCCTTCTGGATTCGTAATGATTTTTGCTTCGCCGCCTTCAAGGACAGCAACAGCTGAGTTTGTTGTTCCTAAGTCGATACCGATAATTTTACTCATAAGTAATACACTCCCTTTTTTAATTTAAACATCTACTTATAGATAGAAAGAACTATTGTGCAACGATGACCATGCTTGCACGCAAGACACGATCATGCAATTTATACCCTTTTTGCAAGACAGTAACGATTGTGTCTGCCGGTGTTTCATCAGAGGCAGGTACAGTCTGCACCGCTTGATGCAAGTTCGGATCGAACATTGCACCTTCAGCAGGAATCTCTTCGATTCCCTCTTCTTTTAAGGCTTGACGCAGACTTTCAAGAACCATTTCAACGCCTTTTTTCAAATTCGCAGCTTGGTCTTGATCGACATCTGCTGCCATCGCTCGTTCCAAATTGTCGATTGCTGGCAACAGTTTTTTGCCAAGATCTTGCGAGCGGTATTTTTGTAAAAGTTCCCGCTCGTTGCGGTTACGTGAAGTGATATTTGCGATCTCTGCACGAGCACGCAGGAATTGATCTTCCAATTCGTTATTCTTTTCTTGCAAAAGTTCCAATTCGCTTTTTTCCACTGCTTCTTCCTCTGGTTGAGGAGTCTGTGCTTCAGTTTCAGTTGATTCATTTGAAGATTCAGTTGTTTCTGCGGTTTCTTCAGCAGTTTTATCTAATTCTTCATCTAAACGCTCTTCTTTTTCCGTCACGTTTCAACCATCCCTTCTACGATTTGTTTCATTGCCGCTTATTCATTGGCAGCGTCTAATGCGCGATAATAATCGGCCAATTTTTTTGCTAACTCGCCTCGAAAAACTTCCATCAATCCAAACATCCGTGAATACGGCATACTTGATGGACCTAATAAAGCGATCGTTCCTTGTCCATGACCTTCGATTTCATAGCTGGCTTGGATCAAACTCATATTTTGTAACAAGTCGTTGCCAAGCTCAGAGCCGATTCTGATTTGAATCGCAGAATCTCTTGGCGCCAGCAGCTGTGTCAGCTGATCTGCGTTTTTCATAAATGAATACATCGATTTGAACTGACTAACATCTTGCGTCGGTTCAAAATCCAGAAGATTCATTCGCCCGCCGACGAAGATTTTTTCTTCAAAAATATGGCTCAGCATCGTATCAAAGAGATCAACGATTCCGTCAGTCGTTTGAAAATACTTATGCAGAATCATAGGAATCTCGGTTCTTAATCGATGGTAGACCGTCATTAGAGGTTCACCGATCAATTTGTCGTTGATGATCCTTACCATTTTTTCCAAATCTTCGCTGCTCATCGATTCAGGAAGAGTAAAGACTTGATTTTCGACATTTCCTTTATCCGTCACGATGATCGCGATGATCTGTCGTGCATTCAAAGGGACGATTCGAAAGCCCGTCAATTTCCTTTCCTTCATATCTGGTCCGAGAGACAACGCTGTATAGCTAGTCAAGTTGGACAAGATCGTGGCAGACTGCTGGATGATTTCATTGATTTCATGAAAATCTTTTCCAAAAGAATGACGAATGGTTTGAATTTCGTTTTGGTCAACTTCAGATGGCTTCAATAAGTGATCAACGTAATAGCGATACCCTTTTATTGATGGCACACGCCCTGAAGATGAATGTGTTTTTAGCAGAAGTCCAGCTTCTTCCAGCGCCTTCATCTCATTACGAATGGTGGCAGAGCTAGCTTCAACCCCATCTTCCATCAATCGCTTCGAGCCCGTGGGCTGACCAGTATTCGTATAGTTTTGGATGATGAGGTGTAAAATCATTTGTTGTCTAGGTGTCAACATTTTATCCACTCCTCCGTTAGCACTCATTCCTATTAAGTGCTAACACGATTATAAATATACCATATTTGCTAGGAATGTCAAGTATTTGCATCACTTTTTTAGCACTCTTTCTAAGAGAGTGCTAAAAAAAGAAATCAAAAAAAGAAGCAGCGCGAAATGGCTACTTCTCTTCCTTGTTCTTTCTTATTTTTCTCCATCCAAGAGAAATGCTTCAAACACTTCGTTGCCAATGAACATCCCAGCTTTCGTTAAAAAGACACGATCACCTTGACTAGCCAACCAGCCTTTTTGAATCAACTGTTCGCTAGTTGAACCATAGATTTCCTGAAAAGACTTCCCGAATTTTTCTGCAAAGCGTATTTTTGAAATGCCAGCCTTTTTACGAAGGCCTAAAAACAGTTCCTCTTCCATTTGATTACTGGTTGTCAATTCTTCAGTTTCATGGATTGGCAATTGATTTTCCTGTAATGGTTTCAAATAATGCTGGATTGGACCTTTATTCTTGTAGCGGGTCTGTCCAAGATACCCGCTGGCGCCTGCCCCAAAGCCAAAATAATGTTCATTGTTCCAATACACTAGATTATGCAAGGACTCATACCCTGGTCGTGCAAAATTACTGATTTCATATTGATTCAAGCCAGCTTTTGTCATCGCAGCGATCGCCTCATCAAACATCTGCGTTTCAGCTTCTTGAGAAGGCAGCGCCATTCTCCCTTGGCGAACCCAGTTCATAAACATGGTTTTGTTTTCTAAAATCAAGGAATACATCGCATAGTGAGGCAACCCGAGATCAATCGCTCGCGTCAGTGTATCACGGAAGCTTTCTATGCTTTGTCCCGGAAGTGCATAAATCAAATCGATCGTCACATTCTGAAAATCATGTTTTTCCAGCAGCTGAATGGTTGAATAAACATCTTCAGCGGTATGCTTGCGGCCAATTTTTTTAAGCAAGCGATTATCAAAGGTTTGGACCCCCATCGACAAGCGATTGACTTGATGATTTTTCAAAACCAGCATTTTTTCTTCACTCAAATCACCAGGATTTGCTTCCACGGTAAACTCTTTGGTTGTGTGGGTCGGCAGCAATTCATGCACACCTGAAAGCAATCGATCCAGCTGGTTCGCCGAAAGCGACGTTGGCGTCCCGCCGCCGATATAAATTGTTTCCGCCTCATTGATAGGCTGACGCAAGAGGGTCAGCTCAATTTCTTTTAATAACGCTTCGATGTACTCATCCACTGGCTGCCCTTCTAAAAACACTTTGTTGAAGTCACAGTAATAGCAGATATGTTCACAGAATGGTATATGTATATACGCAGAAATATTTTGCGCGCTTTTTGTAGATGGATCGTTTATTGTTTGACCTTCAGGCATTCCTAAGTGATTCTCCTCTATCTTCTTTTTACTCCCATCGCTGAGAGCATCGGCACTCATTGTAGCATAGTTCTTAGAATTCTCCTATCACTTGGACTATTTTGGGCAAGAAAAAACACCACTTCCAAGAAGTGATGTCTTCAAATAGTCATAGCAAAAATTAAGAGCACTACTCTTATTAAGTACGGTAAAATACCGCTTTTGTTCTTATCCCACCCAGAAAAAAATCTGTTTGTTACAAGAACTAACACTTCCCCCAAACTGTTAGCGCCACAATAGATAAGCTGTTGCTGACGGCTTACTTAACAAGAGCAGGACTCTTATTCTTGAAAGACAATTGCTTGTCTTATCTGACTTAAGTATACCTTTTTTAAAAAATTAAGTCCTATCATCTTTTTCACCAGTCTATGAAAACGATGAGAATCATCCCCTTGGCGACCGTTATAGAATGTGCAGCAAAATATCGATCAGATAGCGGATCAACCGATACGCAATAAATAAGAAGAAAATATTTCCCAGCAAGAATTGAAAAACATTGCCGATCGATCCCTTAAAGGAGCGAAAGCTGAAATAACGCGACCAACGATTGAACCCGTTTTGGCGATTTCGTTTCAAACGATACGCTTCATCATACTTCATTTCCAAGAGGTCATAGTAAAAAATCATCAAGGGTTGTTGCACAAAGAAAACTTTTTTATAGCCTGCCATCAACGTGTACTGCTTATTATTGGAAGGGAAGTTGCGATTGCCGTTTTTCTTCACGCGCATCGTTGTTCCATCGTTCATTGGGAACGCATAATGATCCTCGAATTCTGTCAGTTGATGAATTTGCGGCACCTGATTTTCTTCTTCAAAAGCACGTACGACCTCACTCGCTTTCTGAGAAAGTGAAACCAGCCACGCCATCATCCCTAGCAAAATACCTAGCAAGATGATATTTAAAAGCAAACTTTCTTGTAACAAAAATAAATAACCTAAGATAATCAAAATCGCCACACCTAGGGCAATCATTCTTCTACGGAAATAACTGCGATACATCAATTCAAAAGAGCGCCGATAATAGGCAAAATCTTCTTTTACAAAATCCATTTTTTCCACATCTTTCTGCGTTTAGGTTGCTGATAATGTATCAAAGATCCTTTTGAAAGTCAATTTACCGAAAAAGTTTCAGCGTCTGATTTGTTTCAAACAAGAAAACGTTTTATAATGGAAGATGTAACAAAAAAAAGCGATGAAAGTAGGTTGAGATACGTGATATTACAAGAAACATTTACCTTGCAGAACAAACTGACGATTCCTAAGATTGGCCTTGGAACCTGGCAATCTTCTCCAGAAGATGCTTACAACGCCACAAAATTTGCCATTCAAAACGGTTATCGACATGTCGATACAGCGGCAGCTTACAAAAACGAAGAAGCGGTTGGGAAAGCTGTGCGCGATTCAGGCGTTGCCCGCGAAGAAATTTTTGTTACCACGAAAGTACCTGCTGAGTTGAAGACCTATCAAGAAGCGGTTGATAGCATTGATGCTTCTCTAAAAAAACTTGACTTAGGGTATATCGATTTGATTTTGATCCACGCTCCTCGTCCTTGGAAAATCATGGGAAACAATCCAGAAAACAAAGATTTTCATCTTGAAAACATCGATGTTTGGAAAGCACTAGAAGAAGCCTACTTAAGTGGGAAAGTAAAATCAATTGGTGTTTCCAACTTCGATCAAAAAGATTTACAGAATATTTTTGATCATTGCGATGTGAAACCGATGGTCAACCAGTTTGTTTACCATATTGGACGTACAAATGAAGAGTTATTGGCATTTTGTAAAGACCACGAAATTTTAGTGGAAGGCTATTCTCCAATCGCCACTGGTCGTTTACTCGATAACGATGCAGTGAAGACGATTGCGGAAGCTTATGGAAAATCTATTCCACAACTTTCAATTCGTTACTTGCTACAAAAAGACATTCTGCCATTGCCAAAATCCGTTCATGAAGAATACATTGCTGACAATGCTAAAGTTGACTTTGAAATTTCTGAAGAAGACATGAAGAAATTGGATGAGCTGCAAGCTTAAGAATGCTTGCGTTTAATTGAAAAAAGCAGTCCGATCAAGTCCAGTAAATACTGGTCATGGATCGGGCTGCTTATTTTCTTCTACAACTCTGTTTAGAAAAACAACCATTTCTTAGTTTGTCAAAGCTAGAATCTTCTTATGTTAGTTGCTCAAAGGTACCCCACACTTTTACTTCTTGTTTTTCTACCATCGTTCTGCCTTTCGCTAGAACCGTTTCTACTGTTAATGTTTCTTTGTTCAGCAAACAAATATCAGCATCCATCCCTGCTGCAAGACGTCCCTTTTGATCAAGCTTCAATACTTTCGCTGGATTAGAAGTGATTGCTCGAATGGCGATCTCCAATGGAATCTGCTCTTTTTGGACTGCTTCTTTAATGCCTACCATCAAGGCTCGCGAACTACCGACACCCAGACCTATGAATTGATTGTTTTCATCAAAGTACGGGAGGCTACCTTGCCCATCAGAGGTCATGGTAAATTGATCCAGCCCGATCCCTTCTGCTAACAAACGCTTCAATCCTTTACTGAAGCGAACCTCATCGTCTTCTTTTTCCCAGAAATCAGGATCCTCACTCGCCGTAAAATCAATCGTTCCACCCATTTTTGCAAAAGCAATACTTGCTTCGAAAAGCTCGCTGGTCCGATTGGCATGTGTCGGTAAAAATTGGCTGATTGGAATCTCTGTTTCTTCGATGGTTCGTAAAAGTAGCTCATATTTTCTCTTTCCTCCACCTAAGTGGACGTTTACGATGCCTGCTTTTCCAGAAAGCATCCCACCAACACGGGCATCCGCCACCGCGCGGGTAAATTCTTCGAAACTCGGTTGTGAAGAACGATGGTCAGAAACGGCAATTTCACCGATACCAATGATTTTGTCAATAGTCAAAAAATCTTGAATGATAGAATCGGTGACCGGAGTCAATGGCAATCGATAAGAACCGTCATACAAGTACGTCGTGATGCCTTCTGCCTCTAGTCCACGGGCCTTACTGATCAAGGCAGTCATATCTCTGCCTACTCCGTCAGTACCCAAACACCCAACCACTGTCGTTACCCCCGCTGAGGTCAGCTGAGACAATTTCACTTCTGGTGTCCGGTTCTGAAAGCCGCCTTCCCCGCCACCTCCTAAGATATGAAAGTGGCAGTCAATAAAGCCGGGAACAGCAAGTAACCCTGTGCCATCGATTTCTTCAAGAGGAACCCCTGAGAATCCTCCTTCGATCGAATCTTCAATAGCAATGATCTTGTCTTCGCTTAAAAGAATATCTTTTTTTCCTAAATAGTCAGGCGCATAAACCTCCGCTTGTCGTATCACCTTCATGAGTGCTTCCTCCTCGTGTCTGATTGCTTCTTATTGCAAGCCGATCGCGACTGCAATAAAGATGAAGATCGTTCCTAATACAAATAAGAACCCTTGCATTTTGATCTGGAATTTCGCCCATTTCACCCATTCGATTCTTGCGACACCTAGCACACCGATCAGACTTGCCGATACTGGAGTGAAGGCATCCATGAAGCCTGAGCCTAATTGATAAGCCAATACAGCGATCTGTCTTGAAACACCTAAAAGATCAGCTAATGGCGCCATGATCGGCATGGTCAATGCAGCCTGACCTGAATTGGAGGTCACGATCAAATTGAAGAAGCTTTGGAAAATGTACATGAACCATGCCCCAATAAATGCTGGAACATTGCTTAACAAACCACCGATGCTGTGCAAAATCGTATTCAAGGCTGACGGCACGTTGGCATCAGAACCGCCGAGAACCAGAAGAATCCCTTTGGCCATCCCTACAACGATTGCAGTTCCTGCCAATTCTGAGGCACCAGATTGAAAGGCACTCGCCACATCATTCAAGCCCATATTTTCTAATTTGAAAAGAACCGCTATGATTCCTGCCCCTAAGCCCATAACAAAGAATTGAGAAGCAATCTCGGGAATATAGTAGCCTTTCTGCGTCACACCCCATACGATCCAGATCAAAACCACCAGCATTTCAACCAAGATCAATTTATGACCTAATAAAAATGGTTTTTGCTCACTGGAGGTTTTTTCAAGATGATTTCTAAAATACGCATCCGATTGATACGTTAGCGATTTCTCAGGATTCTTGCGAATTCTTTCGGCATAGATCATTAGGTACCCTGCGGATAGTGCGGTAACCACGACCCACATGATGATTCGGAACGTTGCGCCTGAAAGAACGGGAATACCTGCGATCCCTTGAGCTACTGCCACACTAAATGGACTCATCCACGAGGTGGCATTTCCAATCTGAGAGGCGACATAGGTGACGGTGACCGCCACGATCGAATCATACCCCAATGCGATCACGAAAGGCACCATGACCATCGAAAACGGAATGACTTCTTCTGCCATCCCAAAGGTAGCGCCCCCAAATGAAAAAGCAAAGAACAACAGCGGCAATGCCAAGCGTTCTAATCCACGAGTTTTGCTGATAAATGCAAAGATCCCCGCATCAATCGCTCCGGTTTGCATGATAATACCAAACGCACCACCGACCACTAGGATCAGTGCTGCGATCCCAACTGCTGAGCCGTATTTATCACCAGAAACCAATCCTTCAAAAACAAAATTTAAGAAGCCGAAACCGTTAAAGTCATCAGTTCCCCAAACCTTGGCTGTTTTGTGCAGTTTTTCAGAAGTATCATACATTTTTTCGCCGTAAAGACTGTAAAGCGTGTCATCGGTCAGTCCCACCTCATCTAATTGACTCTGGGACAACTCTTTAGGCCCTTCAGCTAGAACAGCTGCTAAAGCCTCAGGATCGACATCTAATTCTTCCAACTCTTGTGGATCGTCTTCCAATTGATTCAACTGTTGATAGACGTATTCGTTATCTAACGGGTAGGCATAACGAAACGAATCTTGCATCAAGACCGTTCTGGTACTTATTTCCCCATTTGCATCGGTATACTCGATTTCTTGTGTACTGAATTTCCCAGCGGGAACTAAGAAAGTCAGCAACCACGCCAACAATACGACCCCAAAGATGATGACATACGTATGAGGCGTTTTCATTTTAGTTAAATCTTTCTTTTCTTTCCCCTTTTTTGCTTTTTTTCCAATTGTCACTTTTTCTCTCCCTTTCCCTTTGCAGCATTCTGCATAAATTATCATTTTTGCCTATTTTTTAGTATATCGAAAAAACGTTTTTTCCTCATGGGGAAAGCATTAGAATTCAAATAAACTACGTTATAAAAAGAAAGAAAAAGAAAAAGTGAAAAGAAGCCAGAAACGCTTCTTTTCACTACGAATGACTAGTTTTCTTCAGAAAGCCCATCAAAATAAGCTTCAGTGTCTCGTTCATCTTGCTTTAATTGCTCGATCAACGCTTGTGCGCCATTGAAAGCGACTTGATCACGTAAGAAATGATGCCAACGGATCGCCACGGTTTCACCATAGATATCTTGGTGAAAATCGAGAATATAAATCTCTACTGTTAACTGGCGACCTTGACCAAACGTATCATTGTGACCAATCGATCCCATCGATGGATACCACTTGTCACCAACTTTGATTTCCGTCACATAGACGCCTTCTTTTGGCAACCGAACGGTGCTCTTCACTTTGATATTTGCGGTTGGAAACCCAAGTTCTCGTCCTCTAGCATCACCGTGAACGACGGTTCCTTCAAATTCATAAATATACCCTAACAAGCGATTGACTTGCGCCATATCACCATTTTGTAGTGCAGAGCGAATGCGTGTGGAGCTGACCTTTTCCTCATGAAACGATTCTTGCGCGACAGTCACGACTTCAAAACGTCCTTCTGCATAGGTTGGCAAAAGCGCCATGTTGGCTATCTCTTTCTTGCCATAGGTATAGTCAAAACCTGCAACAACAACTTTTGCATGCAGACCGATCATGTATTCATCCACAAACACCTGTGGTGCCAGATTTGCAAAAGCAGAAGTAAACTCAATGATATAAAGAATATCTACTCCAAGCTTTTCCATATGCGCTTCCTTTTGAGCCAAGCTGGTCAGGTATTGCATTTTTTCAGGATCGACTTTTTGAAAAACGATCGAGGGATGTTGATTAAAGGTCATTAATGCCAATTTTAACCCTTTTTCTTCTGCGATCTTTCGTCCTGTTTCAATGACTTTCTGATGACCTAGATGTACGCCATCGAAAAAGCCTAACACTAAGACGATCTCCTCATCAGGAATCGCTGCGTGATCATAAGGGTGTCTTATTTCAATGATTTCCATATTCATTCTCCTATTTCTGTACGGATGACTTTTACCGGTTTCATCATATCTTGGTATTTGTCATGAGCTTTATAGATACTGATCAATTGTTCTCGATAAAAAATCGCCACTAATTCCTCTGGGCGCTCTTGTAATCCAAACACGCTGAAAGGCAAGCGCATGCCATTTTTTACTTTCTGCCAGAGGTCCGCATCGATCGTCACTTGAACAAACTCCGATACCCCATATTCCACCGGTAGCAGTAGTTCCGAAACACGTTGTTCATCGACTGCCTTTTGCACCTCTGCAATCGTGTAAGATTGTTCTTTAGAAAAACCACCGCTTTTTAAGCGAGTCAAATCAGACATATGCGCGGGTACACCCAGCAATTTCCCTGTGTCGACCGCTAACGTGCGAACATAAGTCCCTTTTCCACAAGAAACTTCAAAACGCCAGCTTTGCGTATTGTCCTCATGAAAAACCGGCTCTGAAATTCGTTTGAAGGAATAAATTTCTGCTTTGCGCTGTGGTCGCTCGACAGTTTCATTGTTGCGAGCATATTCGTAAAGTCGTTTGCCATTGACTTTGACCGCCGAATACATCGGCGGGATCTGGGTAATCGTCCCCGTCAACTGTTTCATTGCCTGATCGATTTCTGTCTTCGTAAACGGACGAGTTAGTGCTTGTTGTTCAACGATATCCCCAGATCGATCTTCTGTAGTGGTACTGAAGCCCAAGGTGATTTCCCCGGTGTAGACTTTTCCAGAATCAACCAAGTATTCGACGATCTTCGTTCCTTTTCCGATACAAATGGGCAAGACACCATCCACGTCAGGATCTAGTGTGCCGCTGTGTCCGATTTTTTTTGTCTTTAATATTTTTCGTAATTTAAACACGCAGTCGTGACTTGTTTGTCCACGCTCTTTCCATAATGGTAAAATCCCGTCCATCGTATTCCTCCATTTCACTTCAACTTGCTTATTATAACATATAAAAAAAATTCATTGCACGACAAAATCCTTTTCGCTCTTTCTCATTACATGATAAACTAAGCATATAAGGAGGTCCTAAAATGGTTGTTTTAACGATAGGGTCATTTATTGGATTTGCCATTTTTTTGATCATGATTCAGCTCGGCACGATGCAGCGTTGGGAAGAAGCGTTTGCTTTGCAAATCATCCAAAGCCGTACGCCCTCTTTGACGCGCATGATGCACTTTTTTACCAATTTAGGAAAAGCCTTTCCGACAGTTGCGATCGCTTTACTGTTGTTTGCCTTTCCATCATCGCGGGCGGATCTTGCACCAAAAACAGCAGTCAGTATCTTCATAGTATCAGCAGCTGCTTACTTGATCAAACGAATCGTCCGACGAGATCGTCCTATTGATCATCGTTTAGTTGAAGAAAAAGATCACAGCTTTCCTAGTGCTCATGCTGCCACATCCGCTGCCATGTATGGAACGATCGCCTTGAATCTTGGACAATTGGTTCCCTCAGCTGTCATCCCGATGACCTTACTGGCAATTTTGCTTAGCTTTATGATTGGCTTTAGCAGAGTCTACTTAGGAATCCATTTTTTAACAGATGTGATCGGTGGTTGGCTCTTAGGGGCAGGTGTTGCTGGACTGGTTACTTTACTGATGAATTCCTGATGCTTTTTCCAAATAAAAAAGAACAGCTTCGACTGGAAGCTGTTCTTTTTTTTATTCTTCTGAGTGCAATGCGCGAATCATTTCATCAATTTTATTCCCGTATTGTACAGATTCATCCAACTCGAATTGGATTTCTGGAACTTTGTAGAGCGTTAGCGCTTGGCCTAGTTCACGACGAACCAACCCAGTTGCTTTTTCCAGTCCTGCTTGGGCTTTTTGCTTATCTGAAGCCAAGTCCGTCAAGGTGCTGTAAAAGATCGTTGCTTGCTGCAAATCTCCAGTTACTCGTACATCTGTGATCGTCACATCTTGCACGCGAGGATCACGAACTTTTTTACGAAGAATTTGATTGACTTCTTTTAAGATTTCTTGCGCCACTCGGCGATCTCGATAGTTAGCCATTCAAAAAGCCTCCTTGTATAGTTGTCATTTCGTTTATTTTGTTGGTACTTCTTCCATGACATAGCCTTCGATCACATCATCGACTTTTACGTCGTTGAATTTCTCGATCATCGCGCCACATTCAAATCCTAGCTTCACTTCTTTGACATCGTCTTTGAAGCGTTTCAAGCTGGCAAGTTTGCCTTCATAGATGACGATACCGTCACGAATCACCCGTACACCACTGTCACGGCGAATGCTGCCTTCCGTCACATAGCAACCAGCGATCGTACCAACTTTAGAAACTTTGTAGGTTTCACGAACGATCATTTGACCGGTGATTTTTTCTTCAAATTCAGGATCAAGCATCCCTTTCATCGCTGTTTCGATTTCTTCGATCGCTTTGTAGATAATGCGATGCAAACGAATATCGACTTCTTCTGCTTCCGCTTGCTGTTTGGCTTGCGGTGTAGGGCGGACGTTGAATCCGATGATGATGGCATTACTTGCTGCTGCTAGCGTTACGTCACTTTCATTAATGGCACCAACGGCTGAATGGACGATGTTTACTCGCACACCTTCAACATCGATTTTCTTCAATGACGCAGCTAACGCTTCGGCTGAACCTTGTACGTCTGCTTTGATGATGACGTTCACTTCTTTCAGTTCGCCTTCTTTTAGACTTTCAAACAAGTTATCCAATGTCACACGACTGCTTGATGCACGTTGTTCCATCAAGGCACGTTTTGCACGTTCTTCACCTGCTGCCCGAGCCGTTTTTTCATCTTCAAAGGTAACGAAACGGTCACCTGCTTGAGGGACATCGTTCAATCCTGTGATTTCGACTGGCGTTGCAGGTCCAGCTGCTTTATCACGACGACCTAAATCATTCGTCATCACGCGGACACGACCGAAAGTGTTCCCTACAACGATTGGATCACCAACATGAAGAGTTCCTTGTTGTACCAATAGTGTTGCTACAGGACCTTTGCCTTTATCAAGGCGCGCTTCAATAACGGTACCGATCGCTCGTTGGGTAGGATCAGCTTTCAAATCTTCGACTTCTGCTACTAAGAGGATCATTTCAAGCAATTCTTCAATGTTTTGCCCAAATTTCGCTGAGATTTCAACGAAGATCGTATCCCCACCCCAAGCTTCTGGGATCAACTCATGTTCACTTAATTCTTGCATCACATGTTGAGGGTTAGCACCTGGTTTATCGATTTTGTTAACTGCAACGATGATTGGCACTTTTGCTGCTTTCGCATGGTTGATCGCTTCCACCGTTTGCGGCATGACACCATCATCAGCTGCGACAACTAAAATCGTAATATCAGTGATACTTGCTCCCCGTGCACGCATACTGGTGAACGCCGCGTGTCCAGGAGTATCTAAGAAAGTGATTGGTTTGCCATTGATGTCGATTTGGTAAGCCCCAATATGCTGCGTGATTCCTCCAGCTTCACCACTTGTTACGCGTGAATGACGTAATGTATCAAGCAATGTTGTTTTCCCGTGGTCAACGTGACCCATGATGGTAACAACAGGTGGTCGTGATACTAAATTCTCTTCAATTTGTTCTTCTGCTTCGAAGAATTTATCGATATCTGCGATATCCACTTGAACTTTTTCTTGTGGTTCGATTCCGTAATCGGTAGCAAGCAGTTCAATCGTATCTTTATCTAAAGGTTGGTTTTGATTGACCATAACCCCCATCATAAAGAGCTTCTTGATGATCTCTGCTGGTTCACGGTAGATTTTTTTCGCGATATCCGCTACGTTCATGCCTTCTGTATATTCCAATACTTCTGGCAGTTCACGGAATTTACGTGCTGGAACTGGCGGTTTCTTTTCCGTCTGCTGACGGCCTTTTTTCCCTTTTTTGTTAAATTTATTGCGATTGTTGTTGTTGAAATTGTTATTGCGTCCACCATAATTTGACTTGCCTCGGTTTTGATTTCCTCCACGGGAATCATTCGAGCCTTGCGTACGGTTGTTGTTGCGGTCTGCCCCTTGCGTATTTCCTGCAGATTGAGCGGCTGGACGGTTTTGTTGCCCTTGATTGTTCGGACGATTTTGTTGTCCTTGGTTGTTTGGACGGTTTTGCTGTCCTTGGTTATTCGGACGATTTTGTTGCCCTTGGTTGTTTGGACGGTTTTGTTGTCCTTGATTGTTTGGACGGTTTTGTTGTCCTTGATTGTTCGGACGATTTTGTTGTCCTTGATTGTTTGGGCGATTTTGTTGCCCTTGATTATTCGGACGGTTTTGTTGCCCTTGATTGTTCGGACGGTTTTGTTGCCCTTGATTGTTCGGACGGTTTTGCTGTCCTTGATTATTCGGACGGTTTTGTTGTCCTTGGTTTGTTGGGCGGTTTTGTTGCCCTTGATTGTTACGATTCTCTTGGTTATTCACTCGATTATGACTTCCTTGGTTATTTGGTCTGTTACTTCCTTGACTGTTCGTGCGCTCTACTTGTCCTTGACCAGCAGGACGGTTATTGCTTTGCGTAGTTCGCTGTTGACTTTGATTGTTATGACGGTTTTGGAAGTTAGGATTATTTCTTTGCGTTTTAAATTTCTTTTGTTCTTGTTTTTCCGGCTGGTTGGCTGGTTTCTGATTTGCGGGATTTGAGTTTGCAGATGTTTTACCATTTGGATTGCCGCCTAATGACTGCTGCAATTTCTGCGCCTCTCCATCTGAGATCGCGCCCATATGATTTTTGACATCAAAGCCTAAAGATTGTGCTTTTTCAACAACCTCTTTGCTCGATTTGTTCCATTCTTTTGCAAGTTCATAAATTCTTTTTTTCCCCATGCAATCACCTTCCTAACCTAATATTAATTCCTGCACCTTCCTTGCAAATCCTTGATCTAAGATGCCAATGACCATTCTTGGTTTCCCAATGGCCGCACTGATTTCATCAGCAGAAAATGCATCTAGGAGCGGAATTTCGTAATAAGAACTTTTGTCCTTAATTTTCTTTTGTGTATTTTTACCAGCATCACTGGCGACAATGACCAAAGCAGCTTTCTCATTGCGAATCTCTTTTAAGGTCATTTCTTCACCAGTCACTAATTTCCCAGCACGCATGGCTAGTCCTAACATATTTAATGCTTTGGTTTTATTCATTTGCAAATAACTCTTTTCGCGCTTTTTGGTGCGTTACATAGTCCAATAGTTCTTGGTAAAATTCATCTGTCAATTTCGTTTCCAACACTCGATCTAAAATACGCTTATCCCAAGCTTTCTGGGCTTCAGCCGGTTCGATCGCTATATAGGCACCACGACCAGGCATTTTTCCGGTTGGATCAATAGAAACAACGCCTTCTTTTGAACGAGTGATACGAAGCATTTCTTTCTTAGGCAACATTTCACCTGAAATCACTGATTTTCGTAAAGGAATTTTTCGTTTTTTCATCACGATCTCACCTCAACTATTTTTCGTCAAACTCAACATTTTCGTAATCATCTGCAGTCATGTCTGATGAAAGGATTGCTTCATCGAGCGTTTCTGTAGATTCCGTTGCTTCTGTGCTGATTTCTTCAGCAGCTTCTGAAGCAGTTGCATCATACTCATCGATATAGTCGCCTTCATCCAGCTTCGCATAAAACTCTTCCATGTCTGTTTCTGATTTGATATCGATTTTGAAGCCAGTCAATTTGGCTGCTAGACGAGCATTTTGTCCGCGTTTACCGATCGCCAATGATAATTGGTAATCAGGAACGACAACAGTACATGCTTTCGGATTATCAACGTCGAAAATAACGTCGCTGACTTCTGCTGGATTCAACGCATTGGCGATAAAGATCGCTGGATCTTCATTCCATTCCACGATGTCCATGTTTTCGCCTTTTAGTTCATTGACGATCGCTTGAACCCGTTGACCTTTAGGGCCGACACAAGTGCCGACTGGATCGACGTTGGCATCAAAGGAACGAACAGCGACTTTGGCACGATCCCCTGCTTCACGAGCAATACTTACGATCTCTACAGTACCATCATATACTTCTGGCACTTCTTGTTCAAATAATCGGCGTAGCAAATCTGGATGGCTACGGCTAACGAATACTTGAGGGCCTTTCGAAGTATTTTCAACACGAGAAACGAATACTTTGATCCGATCATGGGGTTGATAAAACTCATTTGGCATTTGGTCTTGTTTTGAAAGCACGGCTTCAATTTTGCCTAAGTTTACATAGATATAACGATTATCTTGGCGTTCAACAATTCCTTGCAGAATGTCTTTTTCGTACGCACTAAATTCGTTATAGATAATGTTTCTTTCTGCTTCACGGACCCGTTGCAAAATGACTTGTTTTGCCGTTTGCGCCGCAATACGACCAAAGTCTTTAGGCGTTACTTCAAAACGGATTTTGTCGCCGATTTCATAAGCGGGATTGATTGTCATCGCTTCTTTTAATGAAACCTCTAGTTGCGAGTCCATGACTTCTTCTGTCACTTCTTTGACTGCATAGACGTGGATGTTGCCTTTTTTCTGATCAAATTCAACTTCCACATTTTGTGCTTGCCCGTAATGACGTTTGTAGGCTGAAACCAATGCCGCTTCCAAGGCATCGATGACAATCTCTTTTGAAATGCCTTTCTCTGCTTCTAATGCATCCAATGCATTCAACATTTCTTTACTCATGATTCTTTCATTCCTCCGTGTTTAAAATTGAATGGCTAAACGAGCTTTGGCAATATTTTTCCGGTCGATCGTTCGTTCTTTTTCTCTGGTTTTGATTCGGGTCTTAATAACTAGCTGATTTTCGTCGAATGACTGTAAAAAGCCTTCGAACTGTTTTTCTCCATCAATCGGTTGATATAAAGAAACATGAATGTACTCGCCGACTGCCCGTTGATAATCTGCTTCTTTCTTCAATGGACGCTCGGCGCCAGGGGAAGAAACTTCCAAGAAATAGGCCTGTGGAATAGGATCAGGTTCGCATTGGTCTAATTGTTCACTAAGTTGTTCACTGACAAAGGCACATTCCTCGATATCGATTCCGCCTTCTTTATCGATGAACACACGAAGAAACCAATTTTTCCCTTCCTTCACGAATTCTACTTCAACTAATTCAAATTTTTGCGCATCCAGAATAGGGGTCACTATATCTGTAACAGTTTCCACTACCGTACTCACAACATCGCCTCCTTTATTTCTCAACGAAACGAACTTCATTCCATTAAAAAGAGTGAGCGAAAAAACCGCTCACTCACTCTAAGTATCATTACATTGTAAATATAACACAATTTTCATAAAGATTCAACTACTGTCGCATGTTCCCTTCGCTTTCAGAAAAAAACAAAGCATTTTCTTAAAGATTTTTAATGCTTGGGTGAAGGGCTGTTAGTGAATCACTTGTCCAATCCGGCGTAGTAGTTGTGGGAAAATGCTCTCTGGATCAAAGTCCATTGGCGCGTCATGTGGGAAATGAAGCCAGAGCCGACCACCATAAACCACTAATACCAAAAGTGTCAAGGTCAGCCACAGGTTGTGACTGTGGTAAAGTTTGCTGATTTTCGGATTATTTTTGAACAAAACGATTCCGAATACGATCGGCACCAACCAAAACAAGGGATGAAAATGCAGCGCACCTTCAAGATCACCCTGAAATAAGTGCAAGTAGGCGCGCGTCATGCCACAACCTGGACAAGGAAACCCCGTTAACCATTTAAACGGACAAATCAATAATCGACCCAATCATCTGAATCAGACGAATCGTTTGATGTAGCAGATGACATCATGGCATTTTGATCAGCAGCTTCCCACATTTGATTCATATCACCTTGTAAAATCGCCATGTTGATGAAATCAAAAGCAAAAAGGCTCAAGACGACAAAAAGGATTTTGTTGTCACTCAGACGAGGCATATTCGCTCGTTGTTGTGCACTCATAAAGATATCCGCAATTCGATACCACCAATAAATTTGGTACAATCCGCAAGTAAGGATCGTGAGTAAAATCGACGTTTCTGGCGAAAGACGATTATCCCCGCTGTACTCTGCTAGCTCTTTGGTTGTTTGGTACATCCAAAAGAATGTATAAATGCCACAAGTAATAAATGTTAATAAAATGACCGATACAACCGATTTCTTTCTAACTCCGTAATTATAATTCATCACAAACTCCTTTTCTTTTTTTTCATTTTTGCCACTTATCAATTATACTACAATCTAATCATCATAACAAAACCTATTTATTTATTTTTATGAATTTAGACAAAAAAGCACCGTCTTAAAGAAGGTGCTTTTTCGCTTCATCCATCATAAAACTATTTTCGACTATAGTTTTTTACTTCTGCAGCCATTGCATCAACAAACAGATTCAATTCTTCGACTTGGGTCTCTTTGCTGCCGTAGCGACGGATATTGACTGTCGCGTCATTGACTTCTTGATCCCCAACAACGATTTGGTAAGGAATTTTTTGGGTTTGTGATGCGCGGATCTTATACCCCATTTTTTCGTTGCGGTCATCCACTTCTACCCGCAGTCCTTGTGCCTGCAAGCGTTCTTTGATTTCGTAAGCATAGTCACTGTGAGCTTCGACTGAAACTGGAATGATCGATGCTTGGATCGGCGCCAACCAAGTTGGGAATGCGCCTTTATAGGCTTCCGTTAGATAAGCCACAAAGCGTTCCATCGTTGAAACGATGCCGCGGTGGATCACCACTGGACGGTGGTTGTTTTCACCATCTTCACCAACATACGTTAGGTCAAACCGTTCAGGCAACAAGAAATCTAATTGGATCGTTGACAAGGTTTCCTCCATGCCTAAAGCTGTTTTCACTTGGACATCTAGTTTTGGTCCATAGAAAGCTGCTTCGCCTTCTGCTTCAAAATAATCCAATTCTAATTCATCCATAGCGGCTTTTAGCATCGTTTGCGCATTTTCCCACATTGCATCGTCATCAAAATATTTGTCTTTGTTTTGTGGATCACGATAACTTAGACGGAAACGATAATCGGTGATATTAAAGTCTTCATAAACACCGATCATTAAATCAAGTGTCCGTTTGAATTCTTCTTTGATTTGATCCGGACGGACGAATGTATGCCCATCGTTTAAAGTCATTTCCCGAACCCGTTGCAATCCAGATAATGCCCCTGATTTTTCATAGCGGTGCATCATGCCTAATTCAGCGATCCGAATCGGTAGCTCACGATACGAATGAATGTCATTTTTATAAACCATCATATGATGCGGACAGTTCATTGGTCGCAATACTAACATTTCCCCATCCCCCATATCCATTGGCGGGAACATGTCTTCATGGTAATGATCCCAGTGCCCTGAGGTTTTGTATAGATCCACGTTTGCCATGATTGGTGTATACACATGTTGGTACCCTAAGCTGATTTCTTTGTCCACGATATACCGTTCGATCGTACGACGGATCGTAGCTCCTTTTGGCAGCCAGAAAGGCAAACCAGCGCCGACTTCAGGTGATAACATAAACAATTCTAATTCTTTTCCTAATTTGCGATGATCGCGTTCTTTTGCTTCTTCCCGTAAACGGATAAATTCCTTCAAGTCTTTTTTATCGAAAAAGGCTGTTCCATATACCCGTTGCATCATCTGGTTGTCAGAGCTTCCACGCCAGTAAGCACCTGCCACTGATAATAATTTGTACACTTGGATACGACCAGTTGATGGGACGTGAGGACCGCGGCAAAGATCGACAAATTCACCTTGCTGATAGGCAGTAATCGTTTCATCAGCTGGTAATTCAGTGATCAACTCTACTTTGTATGGATCTTCGGCAAAAAGGGTCAACGCTTCTTCTTTTGTTAACACGCGGCGTTCGATTGGCAGATTTTCTTTGATGATCTTCATCATCTCTGCTTCGATTGCTGGTAGATCTTCTGCAGTTACTGGGTTTTCCCCATTGTCTGTGTCATAGTAAAAACCAGAATCAATTGCAGGTCCTACCCCAAAATGGATCGATGGATAGAGTCTGCGCATGGCTTGAGCCATTAAATGAGCTGTCGAATGACGAAGTAAGCCTAAGGCGTCTTCATGATCGGGTGTCACGATCTCAATCGTTGCATCTTCTTCGATCGGACGTGAAAGATCGATCAGTTGTCCATTGACTTTTCCAGCTAAGGCTTTCTTTGCAAGACTTTTCGAGATACTTTCAGCAATCTCTTTGGTTGTTACCCCAACAGCAAATTCTTTTTTTGCGCCATCAGGAAATGTAATAAATAATGACATATGAATGTCCTCCTTTGATGATTTCAATCAATAAAAAAAGTCCTAGTATCGGTTACGATACTAGGACGATCACTCGTGGTTCCACCTATTCTTCAAAAACAGAAAAAGTCTGTTTTCCTCTTCATGAGATAACGGTTCAACCGCCTCCGTTTCAACAGAGGTCTTAAAAAAGTGGTCATCCTTTGGTTTTCTTCTAGGAAATTTTCAGCCAAGATTTCCCTCTCTTATCGAAGACTCTCAAATTCAGGTGTCTTTTTTATTGATCGATTATGGCTCAATTAAACCACTCTCTTGATAAAAAAGCAAGAGAATTATTTCCAATCGCCATTCACAGCATAGGTTCCTTGCTTCATTTCATTGATGATAACATGGATATGCTCTTTAGGGGCGCCTGTATTTTTATGGACCGCCTCAGTGATTTCTTTCATCATATTCGTCAGTTGCTCTTGCGAACGTCCTTCAACTAGTTCGACATGGATAAATGGCATACGACTTCCTCCTTTGTTTGCTTTTGATTATACACCTTTTTCAAAAAGACAAAAACTATTACCTTGGTTTCCAAAGAAAACCATGACTTTATTCTTCCTGATAAACGACACAAAACTTTTCGCAAACACACAGCATTTGATCGTGAAAAGACAACCCCGCTGAGGCATAAGCTTGTCGAAAAAAAGCTTCATGAACACGGCGCCAATAAGCCAAAGTGCGATCTCCTTCGCCTTCTAAAAAGGCAAAGTCTGCTGTCACCTCATCAAAAGGCACGATCGACACTGACTCTAAGTAAAGAACAGCTTTTGGTACATCCGACCCATTTAAAAGGACACTATAGGTTCCTGATTGCGGCAATGCTTCTTGCTCGATTTCATAGAGCGCAGCGGCAGATGTCGTTGCCGTCTTTTTGCCAGCTAAAACCAGTGCTGCCAGTTCATCGGCCATTTGTGGTGTATCGCCAAAGGACCAAGCATCTTCATAGGTCAAAGGAGATTGATTTCTTGGATTTTCTTTTAAAAACCGCTGCCAAAACGCCTGAATCTGACAGTCTTTTATTTTTGATTCTCTGGTTTCATCTGCCAATTTTTTTCACTCCAATACTTCGTATATGTTTGGACATTCTCAGCTTCTTGCCAATCATAGGCCAGCCCTAATTTCTCGCTGATGTTCTTTGCTTGCTTATCAAAACGTTTTTGCATCTTCAAGAGGGACTGACCGCAGGCAGTGATCGTGGAAAAATCAAGCAATGAGGTCAATTCCCGCCACTCCTTTTCCGTTAGAAACGACTGTAGGTATTTATGATTTTTCCCTGTACTCACCTGAAATTGCTGAGCTTGGGCAACGAACAAATCTTCAATCCATAACAATTCTTGCCAACAAATAGTGTATAAATGATCCGCAGCATAAATCAGCTGCTTTCGAAGCAGCCCTTTCACGACATACGTGCTTACCCACCAAAATTCGTTGCAGTGTTCCTGAAAAGCGGCTTGGGTCGGGCGCTTGATCCAGTAATGCGAATGATTTGCTTGATTAGCAAAACTTAGTATTTGGTCTGGATCAAGCAGCGGCTGCAAGCCTGGTTCGTTAGCCAGACGATCGACCAGTGCAAGAGGACATAGCATGAGATCGATTCTTACTCCGTCTAAAAAATGCATCAAGTACGTAAAACACCCGCCCAGACTCGGCGGATAGATGGTGCTAGCTTCCGGTGTTTGCTTGATCATGATCGGTCCAAAGGCTTCTAACCATGAAGGATCATCGACCAAGGGCTGAATATCATCCATTACGTAAACCACATCAAAGTCTTGTAAAAAATCTTTTGGCGCCTGTGGATCGGTCCGTGAACCAGATAAACCGATGGCACGTGCCCCAACACGTTGCCCCACAGACAGGATCAATTGGTGCAATTCTGCTTCTTCCCTCACCGTCTCCACCTCTTTTTCGTTTCGTTTTTGAACACCTAAGCTCTTTTTATAAATATTAGCATAGTTTCTTTTTTTCCACGACATTCGCAGGGAAAATATGCTATAATTTTATGTCGCAATTTTTTAAGGAGGATCCTTCGTGAACGAACGTCAAAAAGAACAACAACATGTTAATGAAACCATTGCTCTGATCCACAGAGAACAAGCGATCCTTTCGCAGCAAAAACAAGAGTTAGCCGCTAAAATGGATGATCAATTAAAAGAAATCGCCGATAAGAAAATTCGCGGGGGCGACAGTGAAGCCTTTTATGAATCAGTTATCGAGTACCAGCAGCATGAACAAGAATTGCTGATAAAATACCAAACCGCAGAATCACAAGAAAAACGCGTCAAAATCTTAACAACGATGGCGGGCAATCCGTATTTTGCTCGAATCGATTTCAAAGAAGAACAAGAAACCGAGACCCTCTATTTGGGGATCGCTTCATTGCGAGACAAAGATGAAGAAACGATCGTCATTGACTGGCGCGCACCGATCGCCAATCTTTATTATGAAGGAGAGCTTGGTGAAACCTTCTACGAAACAGACACTGATCGGTTTACGGTAGAATTGCTTTTGAAACGCCAATTTAAAATTCAAAATGGTGAAATCTTGTCGATGGTCGATACTTCGGAGATCATCAATGACGAATTTTTGTTGGAAATATTGGATGAAGCCTCTTCTTCTCAAATGCGTAACATCGTTTCGACGATCCAAAAAGCACAGAATCAAATCATTCGTGATACCACCAATAAATTCTTACTGATCGAAGGAATTGCTGGAAGTGGGAAAACCTCTGCTTTGTTGCAGCGGGTCGCCTTTTTACTTTATCGGAATCGCAAATGGTTGGACGAAAAACAAGTCTTGCTGTTTTCACCCAATCATTTGTTTTCTGACTATATTTCCATGGTCCTGCCTTCTTTAGGTGAAAGTGAAGTGCCCACAAGAACCTTCCACCACTTTATCCAATTGATTCTGACTGGCTATGAAGTGACGAAAGAAACCCAACAAGAAGAAACCTTTTTAAGTGGCGACGATGATGCCATTGAAAAAATCAAAAGTAGTCTTTTCTTGGTGGAAAAAATCAACCGTTATGTCCGTTCGATTGCACCGATCGGTCCCTTGTTCCGTGATCTAAAAATCCAAGGGCAAACCTATTTGACAAAAGAACAGATTCGCCGCTGGTATCAAGAAACCAATAACGAACTGCCGATTTACCAAAGAACCCAACTGCTTCAAACGAAATTATTAAAAAAAATCGGCGGCTTGGAAAAAGATGAAGCCAAAAAAGACTGGGTCAAAGAAGCGACCGAAGAACAATTGCAACAAGTATTTGCCAATGATCCTCATCAAGAATACAGCGAAGAAAACGAACGCCGTTTGCGGAAGAAACTTAGACAGCAGATCGTCCGCAAGAAGTTCCGTTCCTTGACGCGGGGAGTGAAAAACTTTCAGTTTATCAACCAAGCCAAGCAATACTTACACTTTTTACAATCGGTTGAGTCTGCTGCAGTCAAAGAAACTGGCATCGAGCCTGCGGCTTGGCAGCAAAGTATTGCCTATATTCGACAAGGCATGCGCCAAAGACAGATCAAACAAGAAGACGCCGTTTTGTTTTTCTTACTGATCAAACAGCTTTATCCTGTTCATGTCGAAGAAAAAGCTCGGTTTATCTTTATCGATGAAATGCAGGATTTTCCACCAGCACAAGTGGCTCTACTGCGTCAGCTTTATCCAAAGGCTGGCATCACCCTGTGCGGCGATTTGAATCAAAAAGTGTATGGCAATGAAACGATCGTCGGGGCATTAGCAGAATTATTCCCCCACGAAAGTGTGAAACGTTATCAATTGAAAACCAGCTATCGTTCGACTAAGGAAATCACAGATTTCGCCAATCAATTTTTAGTTGGTAGTGATCAAGTGGAATTGACGGCTCGTAAAGGGGCGGTACCAACAATTGTTAAAGGAACTGCAACTGAAAATCTGGCTTTCCTAGAAACCAGTATTCGTGACGCAGCTGAGAATCAGCGTTGGCGCACCGCGATCATTTGTAAAACCGCAAAGGATTGCCAGCAGTTATATGCCCAGCTGGCGGAAACAATGCAGGAACAAGTGCAGCTGATCACCTCTGAAGAAGACTTCATGAAACGCAATGTGATGATCTTCCCGGCCTTTTTAGCAAAAGGGCTAGAGTTTGACCAAGTATTTGTCTGGACACCAGGTGCCACTTTCGTGACTGAACAAGACCAATTGATTTTTTATACAATGGCGACACGGGCGATGCATCAGTTGACCGTCCTCACCCAAGAGGAATTGCCGCTGCTAGCAAAAGCTGATCCTACCACTTATCAGTTCCAAGAAGCATCAACGATCGGATAACAAAAAACATCACTTTCGGCGAGTTCCCAAAGGAAACAAGCCGATCGTGATGTTTTTTTAGCCTTTTAACTCGCCAATAAATAAACGGGTTTCTGGATAGCGCATCCCTACGATGGTTAAAATCATTTGCAGCTCAGAAACGTGTTCGGGATCTTCTGGAACGAATAATTTTGTATGTCGTCCAATACTGCCGTTATCGATCAAGCGATGGGTACGATTCCACTCACTAAATTCTTCAATCGTCGTAAAGCGACTAAGAGGAAAGCCAGCGCCATCTAGAATTTCTGTCAATCGAAAAAGTACATAGGAACTGTCGATGACAAATTCTTTTTTATGAGGCAAAGCACGCGTTCGTTTATAATCAATAATTGCTTTTTCTGGTCGGTGCTCTAAAAGCCAATCCAACAGCAAGAAGAACCCTTCCATTCGATACTCATCGATAAAGAGCCGTTCAGAGTATTCCGACATGCGAAAGACTAAAGGAATCAAGAATCGCTCTTTATATATTAATAAGGGTGCGCGATCAACGACGACATTTAAATAACGATTCAAATAAGAAGAGCCGCGATAATCACCTAGACGATACCCTTCCACCCCATACTTTTGATATTTCCGACAAAGAGCCGAGCAGTCAGAAATCGATACAGACACTTCTGCTAGCTTTTCAAAACCACTTAAGATTCGATTAAATGGCTCTAAAACGATTTTTTCTTCCATGTCTGCCCCCCTAACGATTTGTTTGCTTATGTAGTAAATCATAACACATAAAATGTATAGAAACCAACTGAAAAGATGATCAACACAGAAGAATTTTCATTAAATGAGCAACGCTACCGCTTCATTATTTCTCTTGCATAAGCGACAAAGCCTCTACATAAAAAAACATACTAAAAAAATGGCAGCCAGATTGTCTCTAGGCTGCCAAGTGACACTTATTCTTCCGCGTCTGCCACATTGTGATAGACGTTTTGTACGTCTTCAAGATCTTCTAACACATCGATCATTTTTTCGAATTTTTCTAGATCGTCACCCGTCAAGGTTACTTCATTTTGAGGAATCATTTGCATTTCTGCAATTGAGAATTCAGTGATTCCTTTTTCTTTCAAGGCTTCTTGAATGGCATGGAAGTCACTTGGTTCACCGTGAACGATGATTTGTCCATCTTCTTCAACAACATCACGAACATCGATCTCTTTGTCCATCAAGTATTCTAAGATTTCATCCGCATCGTCACCGGCAAAGCCAAAGAGTGCCGTGTTATCAAACATATAAGCAACGGCCCCTGAAACACCCATATTCCCGCCGTTTTTACCAAAAGCGGCCCGAACATCGGCTGCGGTACGGTTGACGTTATTTGTCAACGTATCGACGATCACCATTGATCCATTTGGTCCAAATCCTTCGTATCGAAGTTCTGAGTATTGTTCATCGCCAGAACCTTTGGCTTTTTCAATCGCACGGTCAATAATGTGTTTTGGCACATTGTAGGTTTTCGCACGTTCGATAACAAAGCGTAATTTTTGGTTCGCGTGAGGATCAGGATCACCCGATTTTGCTGCTGCGTAGATTTCGATTCCAAATTTTGCATAAACTCGGCTATTGTTTGCATCTTTAGCAGTTTTTTTCGCTACGATATTTGCCCATTTACGACCCATGATTTCACTTCGCTTTCTTGTTTTTAAAAATCCTTATTCATTATACTTGTCAAATGGCGTTCTGTGAAGTAATTTTCACTTATTTATCAATAAAAAGCGGAATTCTTCGAAAATTTTGTTCTGTGATTTGAGGATTCCCTTGCTGATAGATCTGGTCGATCCGCAATGACAAGCCATAGCGCTGTGCTTCTTGCTTACCAAATTTAGCGATCAGCGGCAGGGTCAGCTCTTTTTTGATCTCTTTTAAATAGTGCTGCCCTTGCTTCGTATACCCTAAGACTCGAATAAAGGAATGTTCTTGAGCTTCCTTCATTTCAGCTTTTGTCACTTGGAACAATACATAACAAGCAAGACGCTGCAGCCGCGTTTGGGTATAACGTTTCGTCTTTAACAACTTGATAAAATCTGCAAAAGAATCCGCCGCCGTCACATATTGTTTTAGTCGATATTCTAATCCTTCTTCCATCTGGTAAATAGCAGCTAATTTTTCGATTGGGGCAGAGATGATCTGGTATTGAAGATACGGCCAAAAGGCTTCCCAATCGACTGTTGCTTGTGAAAGAAAGGTTTGTGTTGCTTCAGGAACAAAATCCGCAACAGCTGCACCTTGTTTGATTGCTTGGCGAATGGCTGTTGCACTGGCGATCGTGGGATGATCGAATTGTTCTGAATGATAAGACGCCGCAACGCGTTGGATGGGGACCAAGCGCATTGGTTTTTCATAATGCAGCACTTCCCGTGCATACGCCATACCCAACAGATGATTGGGCTGGTCTTTTTCTGCATGGTACTCAGGATATAGCTCACTGAGGACCGCACTCATTTTTTGACTATAGGTAGCATTTTGCCTAGCTAAGCGTTGAAATGCGTCATCGATCATTAGTTGATTTTCTTTTTCAAAGTGAGCAAACTTGGCATAGTCGAAGGGGTGTTTCGTATCTGTGCCAAAGCATAACAACTCACATTGCAGATCCTGCAGAATCCTAATCGCTCCCGATGCAAAAAAATCAGCAGAGTGGACGGCCCAAGCGGGGGGCAATTCGACGATCAAGTCTACCCCATGTTGTAGTGCTGCTTGAGCTCGCTGCCATTTATCGATGATTGATGGTTCGCCACGCTGTAAAAAATTTCCACTCATCACCGCAACGACGACATCAGCATTCGTTACTTGCCGTGCTTTTTCCACATGGTATTGGTGTCCATGGTGAAAAGGATTGTATTCTACGACTAGTCCGCAAGCCTTCATCGACATCCCTCCTGTTTTACATAACGGTTACTTATGGCAGACAAAAAACCAGCGACGGCTTTTTTCATTTGGCTTCGTATCGATAAAATCAGCATAGCATTCAACATTAGCAAAACCAGCATTTTCTAACATTCTTAAATAGCTTTCAAGAGGATAGGTTCTTTCTTGATGAAGCTCATCTAAGCGTTCAAACAACCCATTCTCTTGTGCAACAAAAAAGGTCAAGAAGTGTTCAATGCTATGGTCTTTTTCGCCTTGATAGCTTTCCCAAAGAAAGGCAAATTCATCGGTTTGGTAATGATAGCTATAATCAGGAAAGACTTCATCGATTTGATATAAGGAATGCACATCAAATAAAAAGACGCCATCTTCTTCTAAACAACTGTAAACACCATCAAACACTTGCTGCACACTCTGCTCGTCTTCCATGTAGCAAAGGGAGTCAGAATAGCAGGTAATTGCTTGATAGGTGCCAACATCTACGAGATCCAGCATGTCACCCGCAACAAATTGCACAGCCGCCTCTTCTTTTTCAGCCCGTTGACTAGCGATCATCAGCATCTCTTCTGAAAGATCTAACCCAGTCACGTCAAAACCAGCCTTGGCAAACTCAACGGCTAACGCACCAGTTCCACAAGCCAATTCTAACAGCTGTTTTCTTTTTCCTAAATGACGACAAGAAAAATCCAGCCACTTTTTATAGAGACTGGAATCCATTACTTCGTCATAGACAAATGCGAAGGTTTCGTAAGCCATTACGCCACGACCCATTCATTAAGATCCACAAGCGGCGCATCAGACCATAATTTTTCTAGGTTGTAAAAAGCACGTTCTGAGGCACTGAATACGTGAACGATCACGTCACCTAAGTCGATCAAGACCCATTTTCCACCATCTTTTCCTTCGACACGACGAACAGATACTTGATTTTCTTCTTCTTTATCGATGACTTCATCAATGATCGCATTGATTTGACGTTCGCTATTTCCTGAACAGATCACAAAGTAATCTGCTAGCAAAGAGATTTCCCGCACATCTAATGCCATAATATCTTCGGCATGTTTTGAATCGGCGGCTTTTACAGCAATTTCTAATATTTTCTGACTATCTATGGTAATTCCCTCCTATATTTGGCTACCCAAAAATTGTAGGTTTCGATCGTTTTTGGGTAAATAACTGCTTCTGTTTCGATCAAATGAAGCAAGGTATGTTTCGTTTCGTAAGCAACAGCGGCATCTAAGTCAATCATTGCGATCTCTCTGGCTTCAACGACTCCAGGAAACGTACGTCCGGGTTCGATATAATCTGCCACATAGATGATTTTATCTAACAGGCTCATCTTAGCAGCTCCGGTGGTGTGCAAACGGATCGCTTGTAAGATTTCTTCGTCATCGATTTCTAATTCTCGTTGAACGAAATCAGCACCGACAAGTCCATGCCAGATGGCATTGTTCCAGTTCAAGAGATCCAAGTCGAATCCGTCTCTACGAATGACTAATTGAAATTCTTCATCGCTGCGTTCTTTCGCATAATCATGCGTCAAGGCGGCGATGCTGGCTTTGACCGGTGAAGCACCATATTTTTCCGCAAGGGCAACGGCCGTTTTTTCGACACCTAACACATGCTCAAAGCGCTTTTGACTCATCTGCATTTGGACCTTTTGCATCAAAAGTTCCCGTTCTGCTTGTGTGTAGTGTTCACTCTTCATCCAAGTACAACCCCTTTTCTTGAATATAGTGTAACACATTATCTGGCAATAAGTAGCGAACCGAACAACCTTGTTGCACTTTTTTACGAATTGTTGTTGAGCTGACATCCATTAGCGGGATATCGATCCAAATAATCGGGTATGGGCTATCGATCGGCACTTCTGGACGACGAACCCCCACAAAAGTCACCAATTCCATCAGCTCATCGATTTGATGCCATTTTGGTAAATAGTTCACCATATCCCCGCCAATGATAAAATAATAATTGGTATCTGGATTCTTAGCTGTCAATTCCCGCATCGTATCAACCGTATAACTCTTACCTTTTCGTTCCAACTCAATGGTCTCTACAGCAAATCGCGGATTATCGGCGATCGCCAACTCCAACATCGCCAAGCGGTGCTCAGCTGGGATCGTCTTTTTCTCATCAACATGAGGCGGTAAATACTCAGGCATGAAATAAACTTTATCCAGCCCTAATGCTTGCCCTACTTGCTCACCCATAACCAGATGTGCGTAGTGTACTGGATTAAAATTCCCACCAAGAATGCCCACTTGCTTTTTCGGTACAAGTTCTTGTGTTTGTGTCTCTAAAACCGTTTGTACCTTTCCAAATGTTTGTCCTTGCATGCCTTCTCCCTCCTAAATTGAACGAACTTTGCTTGAAATCGTTTGGTATTTTTCTTTGCTTGACGGTTTGAATAAAACGATCACTCGTCCGATGATCTGTACCACTTCACAGCCGACTTTCTCACGGATCGTTTCAGCTGCTTCGTCAGCAACCTCATCGGTATTTTGGAGCAATGAGACTTTGATCAATTCTCGTTTTTCTAGCGCTTCTTCAATTTGCGCCATCATCGCGTCATTCAAGCCGCCTTTGCCGATTTGAAAAATCGGGTTTAAATGGTGCGCTTCACTTCGTAAAAATCTTTTTTGTTTTCCTCGTAAGTCCATATTCTTCCTTCTTCCTTATACTAATGCTTTACGTCTAAGCACATCGACACCCTTTGGCGCCCACCCAGCGATGACACACGGTTTGGTGATCGTGATCCAGCCAAGTCCAGCAAAAACGATATCGGTTTTTTCTTTGATTGAAAATTCGAAACGGACGAGTTCAGGAAAATCCGCCACTTCATCTGCTCGCGGCGGCTGCAGCAGCCCACCAACATGTTTCTCATAAAACTCATCGGCTTTCGTTAATTTGGTCCGATGGATCGCCACATCATTTGCTACATAAGCAATAAATGAACTGCGTTCTCCTTGAATGAAATCAAATCGGGCAAGTCCTCCTAAGAACAAGGTTTGTTCTGGATTCAACTGATACACCTTTGGTTTGATCTCTTTGGCTGGTGCCACGATTTTTAGATCTTTTTTACCTAAATAATGCGCCATTTGATGACGATGAATGATTCCTGGTGTGTCGATCAAGAAGTGTCCGTCATCCAATGGAATCTCGATTTTATCCAATGTGGTTCCTGGGAAACGCGAAGTCGTGATCAATTCGTTGATCCCCGCTGTTTGTTTGATGATTTGATTGATCAATGTTGATTTTCCAACATTCGTCACACCCACCACATAGACATCGCGTCCTTCACGATACGTTTCGATCGCTTGCAGTAAAGCTTCCGTTTCACCTGGCTTCTTGGCACTCGTCAATAATACATCCACTGGTCTTAAACCAGCTTCATGAGCACGTTCCTTCATCCATTGGGTCATCTTCGATTTTTTCAAAGATTTTGGCAAAATATCCACCTTGTTGCCCACTAATAAAACAGGATTATTGCCGACGAAGCGGTGCAGTCCTGGGATCAATGAACCATTAAAATCGAAAATATCAACGACATTAACGATCAAGGCTTCTTTTTCCCCGATTTCATTCAGTAGACGCAGAAAATCATCGTCGGTAAGGGAAACATCTTGGATCTCATTGTAATGGCGCAAACGGAAGCAGCGTTGACAATAGACTTCTCCTGATTCAAGTCCTTTTTCTAATGCGGATTGCGGGGTGTAGCCCAATTCATTGGGGTTCGTTGTCTGAATCACTGCCCCGCAGCCGATACAGTGAATTTCTTCGATTCCTTCTGTCATATTAAATTCCTCCACGCCATTTTAACTCTGGGTTGTGCTTCAATAAATAGTTCATGATTTTTCTTTCTGCGGCTCGATTAAATTGGGTTTTCCAAGAATCCGTTGGGATCACTGGTTTCACTAAAATACTGCGAACACCGGCACGATTGGCACCTCGTACATCCGTCATGATTTGATCGCCGATCATCACGACCTCTTCTTTTTTCAAGCCTAATTGCTGATAGCCTTGTTTGATCCCTCTTGAAAAAGGTTTTAATGCGCGGTGTACGTACTTTAAGCCAAAGGGCGCAACTGCCCGTGCCACTCGTTCACTATTGTTGTTGGAAACGACAACTACCGGTATCCCAGCATTTTTCATTTCCAGTAGCCAGTTTTTTAGTTCTTCGGTTCCGTCAGGATTGTTCCAAGCAATCAAGGTATTATCAAGATCGGTCAAAATCCCTTTGATCCCCTGTGCCTTTAGTTGGCTAGGGGTGATTTTATAAATCGCATCGACCATCCAAGTCGGTTTATAATTTGAAAACATAAAATCTCCTTTGCTGCATGATTTCTTCACGTATTAAAAATCGGCGACTAGTCATCGATCCAAATTGTCGATCCTTAAAAAGAAACAGTCCGATCTGCCTACAATCACGCAGATGGTTTCTATCAAGATCAGACCTCTTCAACCTGTAATTATACAATAGAATCTTTTTGAATACTAGCAAGTGCGCCAGTTTCTGCAGGTTTCTTGTAAAAGAACTGAAAAAGGAACCTGCCAAGACAACCGTTTGTCCTATCACTTCTTTAAAGTAGTCTTTTTTCCGTCAAAAAAGCATCCTTTTACTGAAAGGATGCTTAGGAAAGGTCCAAATTTATCACTAACAACTGCGAACTTCTCGCAGTTTACAATACTTTACTCAAAAAATCAATGGTTCGTGGATTTTTCGGATGATCAAAGATCTGTTCTGGCGTTCCTTCCTCCATAATGATTCCCTGATCCATAAATAAAATCCGATCCGCGACTTCTTTCGCAAAGCCCATTTCATGAGTGACGATGACCATCGTCATTCCTTGCTGAGCCAAACGCTGCATGACGGACAATACTTCGCCAACCATTTCAGGGTCTAACGCTGAAGTCGGTTCATCAAAGAGCATCACGTCTGGTTCCATCGCCAAGGCACGTGCGATAGCGATTCGTTGCATTTGTCCACCAGAAAGACTTTGAGGATAGGCTTTTGCTTTGTCTGGTAAGCCAACATCATTTAGTAGTTGTTTTGCCAACTGATCAGCCGCCGATTTTGCTACCTTCTTGACCTTCGTCGGGGACAAAGTAATGTTTTCTAAAACCGTCATATTCGGAAAAAGATTAAAATTTTGAAATACCATACCCATTTTTTCACGCATCTTATACAAATCATTCTTTGGATCGGTAATATCGGTTCCTTCAAAAAAGATTTTTCCGCTTGTCGGTACTTCTAATAGGTTCAAACAGCGTAAAAACGTGCTTTTTCCTGACCCAGATGGCCCAATCACCACAACGACTTCTCCTTGATCGATCGTCGTTGTGATCCCTTTTAGCACTTGATTGCTGCCAAAGGTTTTGTGTAAATCTTGAATATCTAACATCATAGCTTGTCTTCTCCTTTTAACGACGATAGCCTTTGCCTAGTTTCTTTTCCCATAAACTCAATAGTCGCGAAGTCGTAAACGTCAAGATGAAGTAAATGACCGCCGCCACATAGAAAGGCGTTAATGGTTGGAAAGAACTGGTGACAACGATCTGCGCACTGTTCATCAGCTCGTAGATGCCGATCGTTGAAAGCAAAGAGGAATCCTTAATCAAAACGATAAATTCATTGCCTAGTGGCGGCAAAATGTTGCGTAGTGCTTGTGGCAATACGACATAACGCATCGTTTGAAAAGGCCGCAACCCTAAAGAACCAGCCGCTTCTGTTTGACCGTAATCAACGGCATTGATTCCCCCTCGGACGATCTCAGCAACATATGCCCCAGAATTAAGCGAGAGCGCAATGATCCCAGGAAATAGCCGCCCAAAATCAAGACTCAACACGCCGATCGAGACCGTCGGCAAGGCAAACATTCCTTGCAAAAGACCAAAAGCGATCAATATCTGCACCAGCATCGGTGTGCCGCGGATGACTTCAATATACGCATTAGCAAACCAGCGCAAAGGCGTCACTTTTGATAATTTCATTAGGGCGAAAATCACCCCTAGAATCGTTCCAAAGATCACGGTGATGATAGAGATCACGATGGTGATCACCACACCAGAAAGAAAATAAGGGTAATATATCGCTAAAAAGGATAAATCCATAATTGTGTCTACTCCGTTCTATCTATTGCGCCGCATTTTCGTTGGCTAGATCTGTGTTCTTTTGTACATACTCATCGATTGTACCATCTTCAATCAATTCTTTCAAAATACTGTTTAGTTCTTCTTGTAATTCGGTACTCCCTTTAGGTAAAGCAATTGCATAAGAATCGCCTTCAGATGCTTCTAATGCTACATCAGTGATCACGAGGTCATCATTTTGTGCAACATACGATTCAGCAACCGCACTTTCAAGGACCAAACCGTCGATCGAGCCTTGTTTCAATTCATTGACTAGATTCGGAACTTTGGCGATGGAAACCAATTGCGAATCAGCTAATTGATCTTGAACGATCATTTCTTGGATCGAGCCTTTTTGAGCGCCTACTTTTTTGCCAGACAAGCTTTCGATTGAATCAAATGCCGATTCATTGTTTTTATTAACAACTAATTTTTGTTCTGGTGTAAAATAGTTATCGGTGAAATCAAAAGTCTGTTTACGTTCGTCAGTTGCTGAGATGCCTGAAACAGCGATATCGGCTTTCCCTTGTTGCAAAGCAGTCAAAACAGCATTGAAATCAAGGTCCAAAATATTCACTTCGACACCAAGACGATCAGCGATCTCATTGACCATATCGATATCTGCGCCCACGATCGTATCTTTGCCATCGATCAAGGCATGAAATTCAAACGGGGCAAAGTCAGCAGAAGTTGCCACATTTAACACACCAGCTGCTTTGATGGCTTCCAATTGATTATCCGCCGAACCGCTGGCACTAGAACTTCCAGTACTCGATGAGCCGCCATTCCCACAAGCTCCTAAAACCAAAATCCCCGTCAATACAACAAGTGCTCCAAATAATTTTTTCATTAAAAACGCTCCTCTTCAAAACAAATATTTATGCAATATAATCTTCTTATATTCAGAATGTATACATAATAGCACAGAATAATTAAATTTTAAACTAAAAACTTCGCCATTTGTACGATTTATTCAATAACACTTTTAATAAAAAAATACTAGGATACCCATCCTCTAATCAGAGTGGATATCCTAGTTTTTAAAATCGGCGAAAACGTTGATACCTTGCCTCAAGCAATTCATCTGTTTGCAAGGTAGAAAGTTCGGCAAGTTTCTTTGAAATTGCCGCTTTCATCTGTTCCATCAATTGCTCTTTCGGTAAAAAGGCCTCTTCATGGGTTTCAGCAATCACTTTTTCAATAACACCGAGTTCATATAATTCTTGAGCTGTGATCTTCATCAAGCCAGCAGCTTCTTTGGCACGGCTGCCATCTTTCCATAGGATCGAAGCAAAGCCTTCGGGAGATAAAATGGCATAGATCGAATGTTCCATCATCCAAACCTCATCGCCTAATGCCAGTGCTAAGGCACCGCCGCTGCCGCCTTCACCAATGATGATTGCCAAGATCGGTACCGTTAAATCGGACATTTCCATCAAGTTACGGGCAATCGCTTCGCCTTCTCCGCGCTCTTCCGCGCCAATACCGCAAAACGCCCCTGCTGTATTGATCAATGTGACCACAGGTCGCTGAAATTTTTCTGCTTGCTTCATTAAGCGTAACGCTTTGCGATAGCCTTCAGGATGTGGCGAGCCAAAGTTTCTGCGTAAATTTTCAGGCAGATTACGGCCTTTTTGAATACCGATCACGGTCACTGGCTTGCCATCTAAACAAGCAATGCCGCCAACAACGGCTTCATCTTCGCCAAACAGACGGTCTCCATGAAACTCTTCAAACTCAGAAAAAATGCCGTCAAAGTAATCCAGTGCCGTCAAACGGTCTTTGCTGCGAGCGAGTTCAACGATTTCGTGGGCTGCTCTAGTCATTACGATCCCATCCTTTCCGCGTATGCAAAGAAATCAAATGGTGGATTTTTTCCCGCAAATTCGTCCGCGGAACGATTTGATCGACAAAGCCATGATCTAACAGAAACTCTGCCTTTTGAAAGTCTTCAGGTAGTTCCTGACGAATGGTTTGTTCAATCACACGTCGTCCAGCAAAACCGATCAAGGCTTGCGGTTCTGCCAGGATGATATCCCCTTCCATCGCAAAACTAGCGGTGACGCCACCGGTTGTCGGGTCCGTTAAAACCGTTAGATAAAACAAGCCAGCTTTACTGTGGCGTTTTACCGCGGCAGAGATTTTTGCCATTTGCATCAGTGACAAAATTCCTTCTTGCATCCGCGCACCACCTGAAGCGGTAAAAAGAACAACTGGTAGCTGTTTTTCGATCGCACGTTCAAACAAACGGGTGATCTTCTCCCCCACGACCGTTCCCATACTGCCCATGATGAAATTCGCATCCATGATCCCGATCGCTAACGGCAATCCTTGAACTTTTGCTTCTCCTGTGAGGACAGCCTCATGCAACCCAGTTTTTTCTTGCATTTGTGCGACTTTATCCAAATATCCAGGAAAATCAAGAGGATCTTTTGTGGTTACATCTGTGTCCCATTCTTCAAAACTTTTCTCATCAATCGTGATAGCGATCCGTTCCCAGGCACTGATTCGGAAATTATACCCGCAGTGAGGACAGACTTTCTCTGCCCCCATCTCCTTCGTATAAAGCGTTCGTTTGCAACTAGGACATTTCGCCCAAAGATTATCTGGTACGACTGGTTCGTTCGTTGGCAGCTGACCTCGATTAGGATTGATGCGAATGTAGTTTTTCTTCTTAAATAAAGCCACTCATCTTCCCTCCTATTGTTCAGGTGTCCAATTTGGCAGAAATTCCTCTTGTAAAAAGGCGGTTGTATAGTCTCCCGCAATCACTTTCGGGTGACTGATCAAGTCCATTTGGAATTCTGCATTCGTAATGACACCATCGGTCACTAATTCGGCTAACGCCCGCTGCATCTTCATCAACGCTTCGAAACGGTTCTCGCCGTGAACGATCACTTTAGCGATCATAGAATCATAATAAGGTGGAATCGTGTAGCCAGAATACATGGCACTGTCTACACGAACGCCTAGGCCGCCACTTGGTAAAAACAAATTGTTGATCTTGCCTGGTGACGGTGCAAAATTGAAGGCTGGATTTTCTGCATTGATCCGACATTCGATCGCCGCGCCCGTCATCTTGATGTCTGTTTGCGTCAAGCCTAGCGGTTCGCCACTAGCGACTTCAAGTTGTTTTTTGACTAAATCAATGTTTGTCACCATTTCGGTGATCGGGTGTTCCACTTGAATTCGAGTGTTCATTTCCATGAAATAAAACTCCCCAGTGTCCGCCATTAAAAACTCGATCGTGCCAGCATTACGATACCCTACCGCTTGTGCGGCACGTACCGCTGCTTCGCCTAGTTCTGCTCGCTTGCTTTCAGAAATCACCACAGAAGGGGATTCTTCCAACACTTTTTGGTTGTTGCGTTGTAGCGAGCAATCGCGTTCACCAAGGTGGATAATATTACCAAAAGAATCACCTAACACTTGCACTTCTATGTGTCGAGCAGGATAAATGATTTTTTCAATGTACATTTCATCGTTGCCAAATGCCGCTTTTGCTTCTTGCTGCGCCGAAGCAAAATGATGCGGCAACGCTTCTTTATCGGCGACTTTCCGTATCCCTTTACCGCCACCGCCGGCCGCTGCTTTGAGCATGACTGGGTAACCAATCTCTTCAGCGATCGTTAAAGCTTCTTCCACATCAGAAATCGCGCCTTTGCTTCCGGGAATGACCGGTACTTCTGCTTCGATCATCAAGCGTCTTGCATTGATTTTGTTTCCCATTGCATCGATAGTCTCACTCTTTGGCCCAATAAAGACGATATTGCATTCCTCGCACATCGCAGCAAAGCGGCTATTCTCTGAAAGGAAGCCAAATCCAGGATGGATCGCCTCAGCCTTTGTGACGATCGCAGCGCTTAGGATCTGCTGTACATTCAAATAAGAGTCGGCTGCTTTGGCAGGTCCGATACAAATCGCTTCATCGGCAAGCTCTGTATGCAACGCTTCTTTATCTGCTTCTGAATAAACGGCGACCGTTTGAATACCTAATTCGCGACAAGCGCGAATGATACGTACGGCGATTTCGCCACGGTTTGCGATCAATACTTTAGAAAACATGTCTCACCTATCCAATCATGAAAGTCAATTCTGCTTCCGCCACTTTTTTCCCATCAACATAGGCAATTCCTTTGCCGATGCCAGCTGCAGATTTCACTTTGATTATTTCTACTTCTAAGATCAAGGTATCGCCTGGTGTTACTTTTTTTCTGAATTTCGCTTTGTCTAAACCGCCAAAATAGGCAGTTTTCCCACGAAAATCTTCCAATGATAGCAATGCCACAGCACCTGCTTGCGCCATTGCTTCCACGATCAATACTCCGGGCATCACTGGTTCATGGGGAAAATGACCTTGGAAAAACGGCTCATTGATAGTAACGTTTTTCTTCGCAACGACCCGTTTGCCTTCTTCTAACTCCTCTACCCGATCCACTAAAAGCATCGGATAACGATGAGGGATGATTTCTTTGATTTCTTGAATCGTTAATGCGCTCATTGCTTTACCCTTCTTTCACACGGAATAATGGTTGATTGTATTCAACGATTTGTTCGCTTTCAACCAAGACTTCAACTAATTCGCCATCGACGTCGCTGATGATTTCATTCATGACTTTCATCGCTTCAACGATACAGAGAATATCGCCTTTTTTCACGTGATCGCCGATTTGTTTGAAGTTGTCTTTATCAGGACTTGGTTTCAAATAAACGACACCCACTAATGGAGAGACAACTTCTTTGCCCTCTAAGACAGGTTTTGCCGTTTCTACTGTGTCCGGTGTTGCTGAGACAGCAGGCGTTGGTGCAACAGGAGTTGGCGCAGCATTCGCTGCAGGTGCAGAGGATGCATTTTGTAGCCCACTTGTCGTATTTTTATTAAAATAAAGTTCAAATGTCTCTTTTTTTAATTGAAGCTCAGTTAACGTCGATTGATCGAATTGGCTGAGCAGCTCTTTTACCTCATGTGTTTCCAATTACGCTTCCTCCCAACGTTTCAGCAAGATCACTGCATTATGACCGCCAAACCCAAGTGAATTACTCATGGCATAGGTCAATTCTGCTGGTTGGCTTTGATTGATAACAACGTTCAAGTCGATCTCAGGATCTTGTTCTGTCACGTTGATGGTTGGTGGAATAAATTGATGTTGTAATGCTAATAGTGAAGCAATGGCTTCGATTCCACCAGCCGCCCCAAGCAAATGACCAGTCATTGACTTTGTACTGCTGACATATGGTTTTTTATAGTCTTCGCCCAATCCGTATTGGATCGATGTCGCTTCTGCACTGTCATTGGCAGGCGTGCTTGTACCGTGGGCATTGATGTAGCCAACTTCAGCTGGGGTGATCGATGCTTCTTGCATCGCCAATTTCATTGCTTTTCCAGCACCTGATCCATCAGGATTTGGCGCAGTCATATGGTAGGCATCACAGTTCGCACCGTACCCTACGACTTCACCTAAAATCGTTGCCCCCCGTTTTTGCGCATGCGCCAATGATTCTAAAATGAAGACGCCAGCGCCTTCACCCATGACAAACCCACTACGATTTTTATCAAACGGAACGGAAGCTTTGTCAGGGTCTGATTCAGTGGTTAACGCCGTCAGAGACGCAAAACCAGCGATACCGATTTCACAGATCGTCGCTTCTGAACCACCAGCGATCATGACATCTGCGTAGCCATGCTTGATGTTCCGAAAAGCTTCACCGATTGAATGGGTACCAGAAGCACAGGCGGAAACAGTCGTCGTACAAATGCCTTTCGCACCTACCCGTAATGCAATGTTGCCGGCAACCATATTTACGATCGACATCGGTACGAACATTGGTGATACCCGATTTGCTCCTTTGTCATGCATCCGAATTACTTGGTCTTGAATCGTTGGCAAGCCGCCGATCCCTGAACCAACCATCACGCCAAAACGATCCACATCAATGGTTTCTGTATCTAACTTCGCCATTTCCATCGCTTCTAACGCCGCATAAATTCCATAAATGGAAAAAAGATCCATCCGCTTCGTATCTTTTTTAACGAAGTACTTTTCTAACGGAAAATCTTTGACTTCAGCGGCAACTGAGATCCCTGTTGCTTCTGCGTCAAATTTTGTAATCGGGCCGATGCCGTTGGTCCCGTTTTGTAAACTTGCTAAAAATGTTTCTGGGTCATTTCCGATTGGAGAAGTGACGCCGTATCCTGTAACTACTACTCGATTCATCTATTCTTCCTCCTACCCTTGCATTGCCATCCCGCCGTCTACACTGATCACCTGACCAGTGATGTAGGGGCTTTTTGCTAAAAAGACTGCTGTTTGCGCAACATCCTGTGTGGAACCAAAACGCTGTAATGGAATATTTGCCAATGATTGTTCTTTGACTTTATCCGACAGCACTTCAGTCATCTCTGTTTCGATAAATCCTGGGGCGATCGCATTGCAGGTGATCCCCCGAGCGGCACCTTCACGAGCGGCAGATTTCGTAAAACCGATCACGCCAGCTTTACTTGCCGCATAGTTGGCTTGCCCGATATTTCCCGTCAAGCCGACCACACTCGTCAAATTGATGATGCGGCCTTCTCGCAGCTTCATCATTTTTTTCAACGCGTGCTGCGTCATATTGAAGGTACCAGTCAAATTGATTTTGATCACTGAATCAAAATCTTCGGATTTCATTCTCAACAATAATTTATCATTCGTGATCCCGGCATTATTGACTAAAATGTGGATCGGTCCGACTGCCGCTTCTGCTTCTAAAAGCATGGCTGCCGCTTGATCAAAATCAGAAATGTCCCCATTGATCGCTACACATTTCACGCCGTAGCTGGTGATGCGATCGATCAGTGACTGGGGAATTTCTTTTCGTCCATTTAAAACGATATTCGCTCCTTCTTTGGCAAAGGCTTCCGCGATGGTAAAACCGATCCCTCGCGAGCTACCAGTTACAAAGACGTTTCTATTTTGCAGATCCATAAATTCCTCCTAGTTGAATCGGGCTAGTGTATCTGCCAACGTTTGGCTATCTTCTACACGCGCAGTCTGTATTTCTTTGTCTATTTTCTTCATAAAACCGCTCAATACTTTTCCTGGTCCGATCTCGATGACTTGTTGGATGCCAAGCTGCTTCAGTGTCGCAATGCTTTCGTAAAAACGCACTGGCGATTTCACTTGTAGCGTCAACAGTTCCTTGATTTGGTCTTGCTGCATTGGCTGCGCGGTCGTATTGCTGATGACAGGTACTTGTAACTCATCAAAGGTGATTTGAGCTAATTCCTGTGCTAATTGCTGCGATGCGGGTTCCAACAAAGCAGTATGGAAAGGACCGCTGACATTTAAAGGAATCACCCGTTTGGTTCCAGCAGCTTGTAACAATTCCACCGCTTTATCCACTGCCGGCGCTTCACCGCCAATGACGATCTGCTGCGGCGTATTGTAATTCGCTGGTGTCACGATCCCCACTTGACTGGCTTCTTTACAGATTTCTTCAATCGTTTCAGCAGGTGTGTTCATCACAGCGACCATTTTCCCAATACCTGCTGGCGCCGCACTTGCCATATACCGACCGCGCTTTTGCACCAATGCGACTGCTGTCTGGAAATCAAGCGCACCACTAGCGACTAAGGCTGTATATTCGCCTAAACTCAAGCCAGCAACAGCATCTGCTTTGATTCCTTGCGCATCCAAAAGTCGCCAAAAAGCCGTACTTACCGTTAAGATGGCAGGCTGCGTATATTCCGTCTGGTTTAAACGTTCGTTTTCAGTAAAGCATAGCTCGGCCATATCATATCCTAGAATGGTGCTGGCTTGTTCAAACGTCTCACGAACGATGGCTTCTTGGTGATAGAGCTCTTCTCCCATTTGGGGGTACTGTGCGCCTTGACCGCTAAATAAAAAGGCTGTCTTCATCTTGCACTCCTTCATTACTTTGATCGTTGTCGTTGGAGAACATGGCTTCTTGCAGTTCGTCTATGAATCAGCAAAAACACGTTCTTAAAAAGGAAAGGCTAGGCTGTCTGCCTAGCCTTTGTTTTATGCTTGTTGTTTTTCTACATATTTAACTAGATCTTCAACGGTTGTGATACCATCTTCTGTTTCGATCTTCACATCGAATTCATCTTCGATCTCGTTAATGATTTGGAAAAGATCCAAGCTGTCTGCTTCTAAATCTTCTTGGATGTTTGTGTTCAATTTGATTTCTTCTTTTTCTTTTCCTAATTCTTCTGCTACGATTTCTTGAATTTTTTCGAATACCATGTGTATATTCCTCCAATGTGTTTTTCAATAGTAATTTTGTTTCGTGAACAAGTTATAAGGTGGCTAACATAGTTCCCCATGTCAATCCGCCGCCAAAACCTGAGAACACCACTTTTTGACCACTGCCAAGTGACAGTGTACCTCGTTTGATTTCTTCATCTAGCAATAACGGAATCGAGGCTGCCGAAGTATTGCCATAATCTTGCATATTTTGCAAAAATTTCTCACGGGGCTGCTTCAGCTTGCGAGCAACTTTGTCTAAAATACGTGAATTTGCTTGGTGAAGCAAAAAATAATCGATTGCTTCATCTTGTGTCAGATCATTGATCGAGGCGACCACATCACGTGTCGCAAAATCAAAGATTTCTCGTCCAATCATTTGCATACAAGCACTATACGCCGGAGCGTTTTGTGAAAAAGGATTCTCATTCGTTCGAAAACCAGATGTTAAAGACATGCCTCGCGTCCCATCTGCTTTTAAAGACTCTTTGAGCAAATGCTGCTCTGAACATGCTTCCAGCAATAGACCGCCGGCACCATCTCCGAATAAAACAGCCGTCGAACGGTCGTTCCAATCCAAGACTTTTGAAAGTACTTCTCCACCGATGACCAATCCTTTTTTAGCGCCCGTTCGAATCAGTTTTTCAGCCATAGACAATGCATACACGAAACCAGCACATGCTGCACTGATATCAAAAGCAAAGGCATTGACTGCCCCAATCGCCCCTTGGACTTGGCAAGCAACCGCCGGTGTATTGAAATCCGGTGTGATCGTCGCTACCAAGATAAAATCTAGACTTTCTGCTGAAAGCTGAGCATCTTGTAAGAGCGTTTGAGCGACGCGAATACAAAGGTCTGAAGTGTTTTCGCCGACAGCGACTCTTCTTCGTTTGATTCCCGTGCGAGAATGGATCCATTCATCTGAAGTATCCATCAAATTTGATAGATCATCATTTGTTACGATTTTTTCTGGAACATAACTTGCAGTCGCGGTAATTTTTCCAAACATATTCATCCATTATTCTCACTTATAATCTTGTAAAAAGTCATGCAGATTTTTCAGTGCTTTCAACAGTGCCTGTTCCTCTTCAGGAGACATCTGACTCAAGACACCCTTCACCATCTCACGATGAAAATGCTGATGAACACGATAAAGGAGTTTTCCTTTTTTCGTCAAACCTAGTTTGACGACTCGCCGATCATCTTCACTGCGAATCCGTTCTACATATTCTTTTTTCACCAAACGATTGATCGCGATGGTCAAAGTCCCAACAGTGATCGAAAGCTCTTTGGCAACTTCAGTCGTGGTCTTTTTTTTGTACATCCCGATGGCTTCGATGGTATGCATTTCGGTAATTGAAAGGTCTTTGAATTGAGATTTTTTCAATTCAGATTCTTCAATCACTAAGATGTCATTAAAGACGCTGACTAAGTAGTCATTAACTGTTTCTAAATTGGGTTCCATAACCTTCACCATCCGAATACTTTGATAATCAAATCATTTGATAGTCAAACTATATCGGAAGTTATTGAGAAATGCAAGAATTTTTTCGAACTTTTTTTATTTTTAAGCGCATTTTTATTTAAGAATTGATTTTCTAAGATTTTAAAAGCTGCGAGTTGACAAAATAATCCGTTTCCGTTATAGAGAAATTTCCTTTGAATGTCAAAGTTTATCATTGCGTTGCTTCCACTCTATTTCTAATTTTTTCTTGTCGATGACCAGCAATCGTTGCTCTCTTACGCTTCATCTGCTACTCTTTGAAGGAAGGAGAGGAACGATCGATGAATCCGAACAAAGAGTTTCTAAAAAACAAAGCAAATGCACTGCCTGAAAAGCCTGGTGTTTATTTAATGAAAGATCAGCACAACGAAGTCTTGTATGTAGGAAAAGCCAAATCATTGAAACAGCGTGTCGTTTCTTACTTCCGAAAAAATCAGCAGCATGCCAATAAGGTGCTTCGACTTGTTTATAATGTCGTTGATTTTGAAACGATCGAAACAGATACAGAATTGGATGCACTATTACTTGAATGTCGTTTGATCCAAGCTTTTCATCCTATCTACAACCGACAAATGAACCATTCAGCCAACTATTGCTTTGTTGACTTGACGAATCATACCTTCACGATCACTCAAACACCACAAATTGGCAGTTATGGCCCCTTTCGGCAAACAAAAAAATTGCCAACATTGTTTCAATTATTGTCAGAAACCTTTCAATTGCCGACTGTCAACGAACTGACGCTATTGACCTTACGTAAGCAGCTCCCTCAAATGGATGCGTATCCCTTGGAACAGAAGTGGCGGGAGATCGGCTGTTTTTTTGCAGGAAAGAAGACCGACTGTTTTTCACTCCTTAAAAAACGCTTGTCATATCTGATTGATCACCTATTGTTTGAACAAGCTAGTGTACTGCAGCGCCAGATCCATTTAGCACAAAGCTTTTACCAAGAAATCGTGAGGGTCAATCAGTTTATTCAAGAACCAGAAGTGATTTTTTCTATTCTCCTTGACTTAGAGGAGCCAGGATCACAGACGACTCAAATCAAATACTATCAAGTTAGCTTTGGAAAGTTGATCCAAACAAAAGTTCTTTCTCCCGAGGAAACATTCCAGCCACTCCCGCCAGCAAGCGCTGCGCTTCCTTTAGCCCCGGAAGATCTCGATCCATTAGGGATCATCCTTAATCACTTGTATCGCCAAGAAAAAGCAGCAGATAAATAAAAAACAGCAAGCCCAAGTAGGCTTGCTGTTTAGAAATGAGAAAGCGACGACGAATGTCCCACTCATTCTTATTGGATCAAATCATAGATTTCCATGGCTACAATATCAACATTATCAAATTGATAAGATTGACTTGATTCTGCTTCCGTTAATTCAAACGTTTCTGTCGAATTGTCATAAGTAACGGTACATTTTTCGACGCCTTCTTTTTCAAAACGACGTACTTGAACTTCATTGTCTTGCGCTTCGACCATCGCTTCTAAACGTTTGATGATAGCGACTAATTGCGAACTTTTCATTCGTAAGCCTCCTTTTTCTGTCCGTTATATTGTATCAAAACATCCTCTATCTTGCATTGATTTTTCGTATTTTTTTTGTCATTTTAAGATTTTTTTCCATCTTGCCACCAAAGTTTAATCAGCGCCTGCGTTCCGTCATTTTCGAAGCCTTTTTCAGCTAACTGATCATACAATTTTTTAGCTAAAGCGGTGCTTGGCAAATCCAATCCCATCTTCTTGGCCTCATCCAAAGCGATCCCCAAATCTTTGATGAAATGTTTGACAAAAAAGCCTGGAGAATAATCCTCTTTTAGGATACGAGGACTGTAATTCGTCATGGACCAATTGGCTGCCCCACCGCCAGAAAGCGTGTCAATCACTCGTGGTAAATCAAGACCGGCTTGATTCGCATAGACCAGCATTTCTGTCATCCCCGTCATGGTTCCGGCAATCATGATCTGATTGGCCATTTTCGTATGCTGACCCTTCCCTGCCCCTCCTTGAAGTTGAAACGTCTTTCCTAATACTTCAAAAAGTGGTTTTACTTGTTGGTAAGCTTCTTCATCGCCACCAACCATAATCGTTAGCGTGGCGTTTCTCGCACCAAGATCACCACCAGAAACTGGCGCATCGATACTCGCTGCTCCTTTTTCCTTCGCTGTCTGGTAGATTCGTTCTGCCAAATCAGGTGTACTGGTGGTAAAATCCACCAATGTTTTGCCCGTCACAGCCGTTTGAAAAATCCCTTGAGGCCCATAGTAAACCTCTTCAACATCGGATGGATAACCAACCATTGTAAAGATGATTTCACTTTCTGATGCAACTTCTGTTGGAGTGTCACACCAAATTGCTCCATTCGCAACGAGTTCATCTGTTTTTTCTTTCGTCCGATTGTAAACATTCACTGTATGTCCGGCAGCCAAGAGATGACCAACCATCGCTTGACCCATGACACCAGTACCGATAAATCCTAATTTCATGCAGATCCCTCCAAAATAAAAAAGTTCATGTCTTTAGTATACGCTAAAAACATGAACTTGCGAAAATTTTCTGTTTAATCGATCGTTCGGCGAAAGGCCTTTAATTTTACTTTGAATTTTTCTAGCGTCTGCTCGGTTTCTTTTTCGATGCGTTCTGTTTCATAATAAGCGACCATGTCATGGTAGAAAGATAGCATCGACTCACCGAAGCGCAATGCCGAGATCTCGTACATTTTTCTAGCAAGAACTTCGGGATCAGCAGGAATCTTTCGTTCATAATAATCAATAAATGCTTTTGCGAAATCCCGATCCCTCTCATAGGTGACGCCTAAAGACGGATCATCGATCAAGGTGTTTAAGTAGTCATTGCCTTCAACGACTAACGGTGTTCCAGCAGCCATTGCTTCCGTGTAAGTCAGTCCTTGTGTTTCTGATGTGGAGGCACTGACGAAGTAATCGGCAGCATGGTAATAGATCGCCACTTTATCATTTGCCACTTCACCGACAAATTGAACATGGTCAGATAAAGCCATATCCACCACTTTTTCTTCTAATTTTTCTTTATGCGGACCTTTCCCAACGATCACTAATTGCGCATCAGGAATCTTCGTTAAAATTTCTGGCATGCCGTCGATGATTGCTTGGATATTTTTTTCATAAGAAATACGACTGAGGGAAAGCAGCATGGGTTGATTCTCAGTGATGCCCAATTTCTCCCGCAATTCTTTTTTCATGTCAGTTGTAATATCCGGTCGGCGAAACTTCTCAACTTCGATCCCTGTGGGGATGATCCGCATTGGTGAAACCACACCATACCCTCTCAGCGTATCGATGACCCGTTCACTTGGACAAACAACACCTGTCGAGTGGTTGGCAAATAGCCGTGAAAGATATTTCACGTGAGATGGCCGCAAGACCTTTCCGTTTGCGATATAGTGCAAGTAATCTTCATACATTGTATGGTAGGTATGGATCACAGGAATCTGCAATTTACGCCCCACCATTTTCCCCAACATCCCAGAACCAAACTCTGTATGGGTATGGATCAATTCCAATTCTAATTCTTTGGCGATCAAATAGGCATACAACATGCCGCGAACCACGATTCGCCGATCTTTGAAAGACACAAACGGGACACTTGGCATGCGAATGATATCTTCTTCGTCCAGATCAGCATTTGGATCGGTCGTTGTAAAGATATACACTTTATGGCCTTTTTTCTCAAGCTCTTCTTTCAATGTCTTGATCGATGTCGCCACACCACTTACCTGGGGGAAGTAGGTGTCTGTAAAAAATCCGATTTTCAAAACGGTACCTCCAAACTTTACATTAGTTTCTTCATTCCGTATTCATCACTTTTGTATAAACCTCTTGTAATTTAAACCCAATTTCATCAATACTCTTTTGCTTTGCTGTTTCATAACCCGCTTCACTCAATTGTGGCAACGTGCCCTCCACGATTCCTTTGATTTTCTCAATAAATCCTTCATTGGTTTTTTCCATGTATGCATTGTGCCCATTACTTAGCCACCCTTTATAAACAGGAATATCTCGAACGAGCACATTTTGGCGACTGGCTAACGCCTCAAGGACTACGATCCCTTCTGTTTCTTCATAAGAAGGAAAGAAGAATAAATCGGCAGCGGAATATGCGCCTTCGATAATGTCTCCTTTGATATAACCTGGAAACAACACATTTTCTGGATGGTCTTCATTGACGAGGTCGCGGATCTGTTTAGGAATCGTCATCATTGGTGTATGACCAAACCAGATAAACGTATACTCAGGCAACTGTCTAGCTATCTCTACAAAATCAAGAATGCCTTTTCGTTCAAAAAATAAACCGACGGATATAATGACTTTTTGATCTGGTAAGAGATTGAAATACTCGCGAAAGGCTTTTTCTTTCTCTTGATCCGGCTGATATTTGTCAAGATCGATGCCGTTTGAGATTGCCTCGATCGGTACTTGGATACCATACCCTTCCAAAAGTTCTTTCGAATAAGGAGTCGGGGTGATCAACTGATCGGCTCTAGAATAAAGATTGATCAAATATTTTTTATATAATGGCGAAAGCTGGTTTGAGCCGATAAATGAATTCCGAAAATCCTCTTCAGTAGAATGGGCATGGTAAATCACTTTTTTCCCTTGTCTTTTGGCTTTGTTGACCATGTGCATACTATTGATACCATACGTGTTGATATGAAGGATATCATAGTTCTCATCATTTTTATCAAGAGTAAAAGGAATCCCGACAGATGTCAGTGCTCGTTGCTGATGGGCCAACGCTCGACCGATACCTGATTTAGCTAATAATTTTTCTCCTTCAAAATAAAGAAGTACTTTCAAAGATGATTCCTCCTTGGAAATGCTTATATCTGATATTAGTATACCATAGGCAATCGGAGACATACTCCTACCATGGTCCTAGATTTTGTTCCCCATTTAATCATGATACGTGAAAAACCTACGGAATCATAGCTTTATACAAAGATATGACAAAATTGTTCGTTTTCTGAAAAAACGAGCAGGCTGTTGCAAGTCAAGTCGAACAAGAAGGCTTCTTATAACAAAAAAAAGGCAACAAGCAAAATTGCTTGTTGCCTAGAAATGATTAGTTTACATACTGTTCGATTAGCTCAACAACTTCTTCCATTGTATCGCAATCTTCTAAAGCACGTTTTGCTAATTCTTGCATGTCAGTCGTTGACAAGCGTTTCATTAAGCTACGTGTTTTCAGAACAGATGTTGCACTCATTGAGAACTCATCTAAGCCCATACCTACAAGAAGTGGCACAGCAGTTTGATCGCCCGCCATTTCTCCACACATACCAGCCCATTTGCCTTCAGCATGCGCTGAATCGATCACGTTTTTGATCAAACGTAAAATTGATGGGTTGTATGGTTGGTACAAGTAAGACACGCGCTCGTTCATGCGGTCTGCAGCCATGGTGTATTGGATCAAGTCATTGGTACCAATACTGAAGAAGTCAACTTCCTTCGCAAACTTGTCTGCTAAGACAGCAGCTGCTGGAATTTCGATCATGATTCCGACTTGGATCTCGTTAGAAACCTCAACGCCTTCGTCAATCAATTTTTGACGCTCTTCTTCATACATTTTCTTCGCAGTACGGAACTCTTTCAATGTTGCCACCATTGGGAACATGATACGTAAGTTGCCGTGAGCAGAAGCACGTAACAACGCACGAAGTTGGGTACGGAACATGTCATCCCCAAGTTCAGATAAGCTGATACGCAATGCACGATAGCCTAAGAAAGGATTCATTTCATGAGGCAATTTTAGGTAAGGAAGTTCTTTATCGCCACCGATATCCATTGTACGGACAACCACTGGTTTGCCAGCCATTCCTTCTAAAACTGCTTTGTATGCTTTGTATTGGTCTTCTTCTGTTGGGAAATCAGGAGAATCCATGTACAAGAATTCAGTACGGTATAAACCGACTGCTTCTGCACCATTGTTGTGGACACCTTCTAAATCTTTTGGCGTTCCAATGTTCGCAGCTAATTCAAAGTGCTTGCCATCAGCGGTAACTGTTTCAGCATCTTTCAATTTTTCCCATTCTGCTTTTTGTTCTGCGTAGGCTTTCCCAGCTTCAACAAATTCAGCTGCTTGGTCATCTGTCGGGTTGACGATAACGTCACCGATAATACCGTTAACAGCTAAGATGTCGCCCGCTTTCACTTTTGCAGTGATCTCCATTGTTCCAACAATTGCTGGGATTTCAAGAGAACGTGCCATGATAGCGGAATGAGAAGTACGTCCACCGATATCTGTTACAAAAGCTTTTACAAAGTTGCGGTCTAATTGTGCAGTATCACTTGGTGTCAAGTCATGCGCAACAACGACTACTTCTTCGTTGATCATTGAAGGATTAGGCAAAGTCACATTCAGCAAATGCGCCAAGATACGTTTTGCGACATCTTTAATGTCAGCTGCACGTTCTTGCATGTAAGCATTGTCATCCATTGCTTCAAACATACCAATATACATGTCAGTAACTTCTTTCAACGCAGCTTCTGCATTGACTTTGTTATCTGTCACGTTTTGTTTGATTTGACCAATCATCTCAGGATCTGAAAGAACCATTAAATGAGCATCAAATACTTGTGCTTCTGCTTCACCTAAAGTTTGCGCTGCTTTGTCACGGATTTGTTGTAATTCCGCTGTTGACTTCGCTAACGCATCATCTAAGCGTGCTTCCTCTGCTGCAGTATCTTCAACTGATACTTTTGAAAAAGATAAATCAGGTTGTACTAACAGGTAGGCTTTCGCAACGGCTACACCATCACTAGCAGCAATTCCTTTTAGCATCTCAACCATTATTCAGACAAACCTTCTTTTTTCATTGTTTCTACGATTGCAGCGATTGCATCTGCTTCGTCAGCACCTTCAGCAGTGATAGTTACATCAGAACCTTGGCCAACGCCTAATGACATTACGCCCATGATTGATTTAAGGTTTACTGATTTACCTTTGTACTCTAAGTTGATATCAGAGTTGAATTTGCTTGCTGTTTGAACCAATAATGTAGCTGGACGTGCGTGAATCCCTGTCTCAGCAACTACGTGAAAATCTTTCTTTTCCATATTGATCAATCTCCTTTATGATACGTTTTTTTGTGTGAAGGCAAAATTTCCATGCATGCAATGACACCCGAAAAAAATCGCCCTTTCAACTGTTAAGATTACCATTTTTTTCCTCGATAGACAACCGTTTTCTCTTAAATAAACGATTGAAATAAATGTCCTATTTATTTTCTTGCACATAACGGTAGATGATCTTCCCATTTAAGCCCGCTTCTCCGACAAAAGAAGACCGATCTTCCAACTGGAGCCAGACATCTCTAAACGCCAGGAATTCTGGCTGTTGGACAATCAATTCTTGGATCTCTCCATTGCGCAAACGCGTTATTTCTGAAGCAAAATCTCTGTTCTCCATCGTCAATTCTCACCTCTTTCTTTCTATTATAATGGAATTACTTTTTATTTAAAAGACGCTTCTGCTAATGAAAGAGCGGCAAAAATTTTTACGAGTAAAATTCTTGCAGTCTGACAAAAAGTTAGTATAATAGAATTATGGTCAGTAAAGGTCAATAACACATTACCTCGAAGATGACCGTTTCTATGCACACAGCCCCTTTTCTTTTACAAGTGTAAAAAAGCGCCGTAAAATAAGGGTGTTGGAACAAATATGAAAGGTCGTGAATCTATGCTTTGTCAAAATTGCGGCAAAAATGAAGCGTCTATTCATTTATATGCCAGTGTCAATGGTCAAAGAAAACAACTCGATTATTGTCAAAGTTGTTACCAAAAATTAAAAGCTCAATCTGGGAATGCTGCAGCTGCAATGGCGCAAGATCCTTTTGGATTCGGCAATATTGATGATCTATTTCGTCAAATGTCTCGCCAGATGCAGCAAGGAAATACCCCTTATGAACAAACCCCTCCGACGCAAACCGGCGGTAACGGTTTTGTCGGCGGTCAGCCTCCACGCAATAACCAAGCACCTGCAGGTCTGTTAGGAGAATACGGTATCAATATTACCCAAATGGCTCGTGATGGCGAAGTCGATCCAGTCGTTGGTCGTGATTCAGAGATCAAACGAGTGATTGAGATCCTTAATCGTCGAACAAAAAACAACCCTGTGCTTATTGGTGAACCCGGGGTTGGGAAAACTGCCGTCGTTGAAGGGTTAGCCCAAAAAATCGTCGATGGCGATGTGCCACAAAAACTAATGGACAAAGAAGTCATTCGTTTGGACGTTGCGTCTCTTGTCCAAGGCACAGGTATTCGTGGACAATTTGAAGAACGCATCCAAAAATTGATTGAAGAAATCAAGCAAGCAGAAAACGTGATTTTGTTTATTGATGAAGTCCATGAAATCGTTGGCGCTGGTGCAGCTGGCGACGGAAATATGGATGCTGGAAACATCTTAAAACCAGCTCTTGCTCGTGGAGAACTACAAATGGTCGGAGCAACGACGTTAAATGAATACCGCATCATCGAAAAAGATGCAGCTTTAGAACGCCGTTTGCAACCAGTACGTGTGGATGAACCTTCTGTGGAAGAAACGATCCGTATCTTAAAAGGTTTGCAACCACGTTATGAAGATTATCATCATGTGAAATATACTGATGAAGCGATCGCAGCTGCCGCTACCCTTTCTAACCGATACATCCAAGACCGATTCTTGCCTGATAAAGCAATCGATCTACTAGATGAAACAGGTTCTAAGAAAAACTTAACGATCCAAATCGTTGATCCAAAAACGATCGAAAAGAAATTACAAGAAGCGGAAGAGCAAAAACAAGCTGCCTCTCGAGAAGAAGATTTCGAAAAAGCTGCTTACTATCGCGATCAAATCAATAAATTGCAAAAAATGAAGGAACGCCAAATCAGCGAAGAAGAAACGCCAGTCATTACCGAAAAAGACATGGAACAAATTGTTGAAGAACGGACAAATATTCCAGTTGGTGAATTGAAAGAAAAAGAACAAACGCAATTGAAAAATCTTGCGGATGACTTGAAAGCTAAAGTTATCGGACAAGATGAAGCGATCGATAAAGTAGCCAAAGCGATCCGCAGAAATCGGGTCGGTTTAGGCAAACAAAATCGTCCGATCGGCTCTTTCCTATTCGTCGGGCCAACCGGTGTCGGGAAAACCGAATTAGCAAAACAATTAGCCTATGAGATGTTTGGTTCTGAAGAATCGATGATTCGTTTCGATATGTCAGAATACATGGAAAAACACAGTGTATCCAAACTGATTGGCTCTCCTCCTGGTTACGTTGGCTATGAAGAAGCGGGTCAATTGACGGAAAAAGTTCGTCGGAATCCATATAGCCTAATTTTATTAGACGAAGTGGAAAAAGCCCATCCTGATGTATTGCATATGTTCTTGCAAATTCTCGATGATGGTCGTTTGACGGATGCCCAAGGACGTACAGTCAGCTTTAAAGATACCTTGATCATCATGACAAGTAATGCTGGAACTGGCAAAGTTGAAGCCAACGTCGGCTTTGGCGCAGCGCGTGAAGGCATCACTCGTTCCGTGTTAAATCAATTAAACAATTACTTTACGCCAGAATTTCTCAATCGCTTTGACGGGATCATCGAATTCAAGGCACTAAGCAAGGAAAACTTGTTATCGATCGTGTCCCTTATGCTGCATGATGTCAATCAAACACTTAGTCATCAAAAATTGCATATCGATGTTCCACAAGACGTGCAAGAAAAACTGGTCGATCTAGGTTACAGTGCAACGATGGGTGCTCGCCCATTGCGCAGGACCATCCAAGATCAAATCGAAGACGGTATTGCTGAATATTATCTTGAGCATCCTCAAGTTCGTCAATTAAAAGCACAATTGGAGGATTCCGATAAAATCGTTGTAACTTCAGCTGAATCCTCTGCACTTCCTGAAGAAACACCTTCTGCTGAAGAGGAAAAATCATCGGAAACAGATGAGCAATAACGTGTCAAAACGGTGACCAAACCGTTCGTTTTGCCAGACAACCATGTTTTGCCAAAAAATTGGGTAATTCCGAGTTGTCTGGCTTTTCTTTTGAAAAAAAACGACCTATAATGTTATTAATAAATACATAGAATGTGAGGTGAGTCTGGTGAAATTAATCAACGTTACAAACAGCCATTCTCGACTAGTATTGAATCAACTTGAAAATACCGACGCAGAACTTGTAAAGGTTTACACTGCCGGAGACACGACCGTGATCTTTACCTCAGCGCCGAACCACAATGAAATTTTGCTGATCAATAAAAAACGAAATATTCGCCCGACGGAAGTAGAAGAAATCAAAAATTACTTCTTGAAAAAATTACCTGATGGCTCCTATGATCCTGCTACGATCTCTGTGATCCAAATGCCCGAAGTGGTAGAAATCTCCATCAAAAAAACGTTGTCTTCCTCACGTTAGCTTTGCCTAATCACGTGTTTAAAAAATATCTATAAAAGGTGACTGTCGCAGCCCTCTTTTATAGATATCTTTTTTTGTCTTCTCTCCTCCTTCTTTCGCCTAGTACTTCGACCAACGCTACCTGATAGTCAAGCAAAAAAAGAGAGCCTTACGCTCTCTTTTTCAAGTATATTTATTAGAAATCATCGACTGGATCATCACATGGAGATTATGCCAATCCTTGGTACTATGAACATTGCCAAAAAATGTAAATTTCTGCGACTCATTATGGATCAGCACGCCATCAGAAACCAGTATGTCTGAGTCTCCTAAGTTCGAACTAAAGTGAATCACATTTTCATTGTAAATTTTCAATAGTTTGTTCTTAATGACCGGAATATATTCTGGATGGTTCAAAAGAGAAATACCAATGCGAATCGGTTCCTCTTTTTGGATAGGTAAATAAGATGCTGTAATTTGAGCGATTTTCCTTAAGAAAAGGGCTTCTTTTTCTATTACAAACGAATGGCGCTGCAAGACGGTCGCAATCAGCTCCTCCACCTCTAATACGCGTTCGTTCGTAGAGGACAAATCTTCAGTAGACACAAAACTATCCAAAAAGAGATGAAGACAGCCCCATGTATTCATCACTAATTCATAGGTAAGAAACGCTTCGATCGCTTTGGAAAGATCATACTTTTGCGACAAGACAGCCACAACATCGGCAGAAAATTCGACCAATGGATTCCCCGAGAGGTTTCGCAGCTGTTTCCCCAAAAGAAGTTTCTCTTGATCCGAGATCGTTTCAGGTATGAAGAGAAAAACCCAGAAATGATAAAAAATCTGTTCTTTCTCGATATCTTTCTGACTTCTGATCGGCAGCAGCTTGATCACTTGCTTTTCCCCATTGAGTTGCTTGATTTGCTCATAAATAGCGATGGAAGCTTCGTCTAATTCATTGACGATATAGCCCCTCAACACCGCATTTTCAATGATTGAAAACATAATGTCGTGCTTCACTTTAGTAGTTTTCAACGGCTCATATTCTTTCGCAGCTAATTCAACGCTTGCACGGGTGCGCTGATTGATGTAAACATTGCAAGCCATGATCTCAACTAAATAATGGTACATCCGCACACAAGGCTCTGCCCCTGTCAGATCAATGGAATCTGTATTGTTATTGATAGTAATCGGGACATTTTGGATAACCAGCATTTTTTTCAGATAGCTGATCAATTTATAACAATAAGAAATACTAAAAATCAATTCTTCTGAGATGTCCACCATACGGGTCTTTCTTTTTCTTAACAAATAGGATAATAGACGATAATAAGGAGATTCTAAGAAATACTTCTTCTTTAGATTCACAAAAATATGCAGGCTTTGTTCTTCGTTTAATTCTCGTGACAAATAAACGGTTCTCTTTTTCAGCAAAAAAATAGACTCGTCAAAGGTCGTAAACTCTCTCATATCTTCGGCGATTTCATTGATCAAAATTTTCACCTGATACAAAGATTTGTTTATCGTTTCACATATTTTATCGAGAGACAGCTGCTTCTCCAAAATGATATTTCTAATAATAGTTAATTTATCTACCTGTTTTTTGGTTAAATAAAACCTATACAACTTTTCTATATACTCCAAAATTTTTTACCCGCCTTATTTAAAAAGTATCCTAGTTTCCAATTATAGTAAAATAAACTTAAATTTGAGCCTCTTTTTTCATTAAACGGACAATTTTAATAAAAACTTCAGAAAAATCCCCGCTTCTTTAAAACAGAACGGGTGAGAAAAACTTGTGAAACGATTCTTACCTTTTGTAACAAAAAAGTGTTGGAAACCATAAAAAAGATCCTGTGAATTAGCGGTTTCCATAAACTTAGAAAAAATTCGTATTCTTTCATTGATTGGTAAGTGACTTGGAGAATAAAATCATTTTCTAGCTGGACAAACTTCTTTGAGGAATCAAGTTCATTTCAAAGAGCTTGTAATAAAATATCTTCTCTTTTTAGCCAGCAATCTTTGTATTCATAAATGTTGATAATCGACAATTCATCGCTCATCTCATTAATTGACCGCATAATTTCTTCATCATCCGACTCAACATTGCCAATGACATGCAAATCATAATGAATACCCGATTTATCCACGCACTCAACGATATAACTGATGACATCTCCCCAAAAATGTTCCAATCGATGCGTGCCTCCTGCTTTTTCTAGCCTTGAACGTTCAGCGATACACAAAACGTTTTTCGAAGAGTATTGCAAGATGTTGATTTCCCCTAGTGATTCTGCTAAGTAGTCAAGAACCGATTGCCGATCATCCTCTTGATCCACAATTAAATTTCTCTCTAAAATCGTGTTCGTCTTGTTGCTGAAAAAGCGCACAGTCAACATGGTAGCATTCTTTTGTCCACTGAAATTTATTCTGGTTTGCAGCATTTTGATTCACTCCTTAAAAGAACTTTGATCCTCTGCTATTAAGGATATAGTAAGAACCAGCTGATTTTTATCGTCTTTTTTTCAAAAAAACTACAAATAAAATAATCATTGTCACTCTTTTTCTTTCTACTAACTAAAAGACCTGACGATTAGAAACGAGGGCAACTTCATAAAATTAAGAAGGACAAAAAAACTCTTTCAAAGCTTTCTTCAAAGAGTCTGATTGTATATTCCTAAAAAATTATGCTTCCTATTAAAATCTAGGGTTCATGAGATAGCCATCCCAAACAGTTAGTTTTTGAGATATCATCATAATAAAACAAACATGAACGTTTATCAAAACAGGAGTAACCCTTGATGTGTCTGTTGCGTGAAGCTAGAAGATTTAAAGGCGCAGATTATAAATTGAATGAAAACGTTAATTGATATTTTTTAAATAAGTAACTTTGATATACCTATCCAATAGGAACGCACATATAGAATCATACTTTTCAATCCCCACCCTACGCAACTGTTCATACGCGTAAAGCTACTGCCAAAATAGTTTATTAAAAATGATAGAAAGTTGGTTTCTATTGAATTGCAGGGGTTCACTGAAGAAATATCAGACATGAATTTTCAGAACTACTTTTACTGATACTACTGACCCAAAAAAAATTCTCAGAGACTACGAATAATATTATATTTCTTTTTAGGTCCAATCCTAGTTGGAACGACAATTCTTTCAACTCTGAGAAGGCTTTGACTTAAAATAAAAGCCAAAATATAACCCTGCAACAAATTTACTTTCATAGTGATTATTACCGAATTGATAATTCGTAGACAGAAAGATAGGTCGACTTGATAATCAACATCATTTGACCACTAGAATATTTAATTAAATTATTGTATAAAAAAATCAGATTAATAAAATACTTTCTACTTTTTCATTAAAAATAGCGAAAAAACGGATAATAACATAATACACCATCATTGTATACTTTATTTAAGCAGTAATTCATCTGCAAAAATTAAAGTGAGGTTTTATTATGAAGAAAGTTATTTTGGGTACTACATTGGCAACATCTTTACTACTAGTAGGAGGAATCACTGCGTCAGCGACTATTGGAGACCCGGTTACCGCTCCCCCAATCGCTGTTACTATCACCGAACCAGAAAATGGTGTTAGCTTTACATTTAACACCTTGACTTTAAATGAATTCGAAATTAGTGAAGACTTATTGGATGGAACTCAGGAAGGAACTATTGAAAACGTTGGTGGAACATTAACAAACTTGACCCGTGACCCTATGAGCGTTACCATTAGAGTTTCTTCTGGATCTGATGGTATCTACTTCTCAAATTCACTGAAAGAAATCTCTTTGACAGCAATAACTGCAGACCCTATCGCTCGTTCAACAGAAGGCGAGCCCGTTGACTTCACATTCAATCGTCAAACTGCTTTGCTAGATGGCACACCCACTATCACAGTAACTGCATCAGATACTACTGACTCAGGCAATGGTCAACAACTTTAATTCTTAAAAAGGATAGCATATGGATAAAATATCAAAACACAGAGACTCTTTTCTAAGAGTTTCTGTGTTCTTCCTCATATTGACAATAATCGCAAATATAAATATAAGTATTGCAACAGCGAATGAGACGACGAATACTTTAAAACTATCACTTAGTGATACTGAACATGAAACATCAAGAAATACTCTTACTCTTCCTTCTGATGTTGATAAAAAGTATACATTTGAAATTAAACTGGAAAACACTGGAGCTGGTGATTCATCAATAGCGGTCACTCCCTTTGCTTCAACTGCTATTTCAAGAGAATCCTCTATTTTGTACACTTCGAATACAGAGAACCTTCTCGATGATAAATACGACTTTTCAAATTATGTTACTATCGCTTCAGATGCTATAGACGAGGAGAATCAAATAGAAATTGCCCCTAATGAATCTGTTGGTGTCAGCATTACCATAAATGTTCCAGACGACATAGAGCTTGAAGGTACTGTAATGGGTGGAATTAATTTTAAGCAAATATTAGGTGTTCAAACAGCTGAAGACTCTATTAGTATTGCGTCTGCCTACGAGTCTATCATTTTTATCAACTTACTTTTTAGTGAAGTGGAAGAGATCAAAGACGTCGTTTATGAAGACTTCTCCTTTGTTGCTCTTCAGGACACGGTAAATCTACAATTTTATGCCCTCAACTATAATCCTATTTTAGGCAACTTAAACAATGCGCTCTATGAATTAATAAACCCCAATGGAGAAATAATTGCCTCTGGGGAATTAGCAGATTCCGTTCTTTTAACGCCGTTAACCAAATCAAGAATGCAGATCCCTTTACTAGACAATAGTGAACTTATTGAAGGCGAATACCGTTTGACAATAGAAACAACTAGAAAAGCGATCACGACTACTTTTTCTTATGAGAAAGAAGACATGGATAACTTCAAAAAAGAGAACCCTCCAACGAACACTGCCGATGTTCAGACAAATAATCAAATCCTTATCTGGATCATCTTTGTTCTCGTTGCAGCGTTGGCAGCTGCAGTCATCTATATTTTTAAATCAAAAAGAAAAAGAGAGGGCTAGTGTTGTGACCCCAAAAGTTAGCTTTTAGGACTAACTTTTGGAGGTCGCTTCAAAGCTCCTTTTTTTAGTACCACCAATTAGTCGCAAACTTATTCAGCAAAAGCACTTTTCACCTAGTATTAGAAAAAGATGTGCAAAAAAACCGCTCCTATTCAGCTAAGCGGTTTTTCCTACACTAGTTTTAAACATATCTTTTATCAAAAATCACTTCTTTTATAAAAATTGTCGCTATCTCGTACTGGCACTCTTCCTCTAAACGATCCTCATGGACAGTATCATCATTGATATCCTCAAGTGATTCTTCTTGGCTGAATGAATCATTCTCTAATGAGTCTTCTTCCTCTGGGCGTTCAGATTCATCTTCAATGCCATCGTCTTCTTGCTTTTCATCCTCTTGGTCTTCATCTGTCAAGTTTTCATCCGATGTCTCTTCTTTTTCCTCATCCAACTGATTCATTTTTATATCTTTCGTAAAGGTCTCTGAATCATCAATTGCTGTAAAAGTGACTGATAGGTAGTACTCAGAGTTGGAATCAAGGTATTCCTTTATGTTCAATGTTGCAGCTACGTTAAGAATCATTGATGCTTCATCAGTATCCTCAATCTGAATGATCAACTCTTCCGAACCGTTCACACTGTTTAGCTCTGCTGAAAATGCTTCTCCGATAGCCGTGATCGTTACGTCAAAAGTACCTTCACTGCCGTTGCTATCGACAGACAGCTGAAGATCTTGTGTGGTTTTCAACAGATAATAGTCTTCGTCCTTAAAGTCAATCGTGTTCAAATCAAAAATCAACGTTTCGGAAACCTCATCAGCTACAGCCTCTATTGTTGGAAAGAAAAATATCGCCGAAAATATGAATAACAAACTTTTTAGCACTACATGGTCCCCTTTCTGCTTTCAGAAATCACTTTTATTTGATAAATAATCATTTGCTTTAGCAAAATCGATAGATAGATAGATAGATAACTAGTAGACTAGCAATAAGACTAATTCATTTTGGCTTCCCGAAGCCATGGTTCACCAACTGAAAACTTAAACCATCTGTTAGAAGTGCTTCAAATGAAGTTTCAAGGGCTATCACCGATTCATGCTCAGATAAAGAAAGTTTAGGCTTCACTAGTAGCATCTGACAAAAAGAACATGTCCTCGATCAAATGATTAAACGACCTCTATCACTGGCAATCTATTCTCTGCTTTCCCCCTACTTTCAAACAAGGAGAAAATTTCCTGAATCATCAAATGTGCCTATGATATTTTTCTATTCATTTCAAGTGCATTTCCTTGTGGTCACCTTTAATACTACGCTCTTTTTCCGACTCAATTTATCTTCTTTTAAAAGAATGGTTATGAATTAGGATAATTGTCTGATCATTGGACGATTCCCCCCAATCACGCAACCTTCCTTCTGTATCAAAAGCATGTTTTCAGCAAAAAAAAGCCCCTTCTTATCCATTTTGATAAGAAAGAACTTTCTACGATCGTTCAATTAAAAATGATTAGCCTAACGTACAAACTTGCACCTACCTAGACAGTCTCGCGGGAAACGACTCTTACATCAAACTCTTCAATTCGACGTCTGGGTACTTATCTGCGAACCAACGCATTGCAAATTGATTTTCAAATAAGAACAATGGCTGGTCGAAACGGTCTTTCGCTAAAATGTTACGGCTTGAGCTCATACGCTCATCCAAGTCTTTCGGATCGATCCAACGGGCGATCTTGTGGCCCATTGGGGTCATAATGACTTCGGCATTGTACTCATTCATCATGCGATATTGGAAAACTTCAAATTGCAGTTGCCCGACAGCACCGATGATATACTCATCACTAAGATACGTCTTGTACAACTGGATAGCCCCTTCTTGGACCAACTGATAGATTCCTTTGTGGAAAGATTTTTGCTTCATCACATTTTTTGCAGTGACTTTCATAAAGAGTTCCGGAGTAAATGATGGCAGCTCTTCGTAAGCAACTTTTAGTTTTCCTTCATAGATCGTATCGCCGATTTGATAATTTCCCGTATCATAAACCCCGATAATATCCCCAGCGACTGCTTCTTCAATATTTTCTCGGGTGTCTGCCATAAATTGTGTCACATTGCTGAGTTTCATTTTTTTGCCAGTACGCTCAAGCGTCACGTCCATGCCTCGTTCAAAGGTTCCTGAACAAATACGGACAAAGGCGATCCGGTCACGATGGGCAGGGTTCATATTTGCTTGGATCTTGAACACAAACCCAGACATTTCTGGTTCATATGGACTGACTTCATCACCAGCCAAAGTTTTGTGACCGTAAGGCGCTGGTGCAAAGGACAAGAAGGTTTCCAAAAAGGTCTGCACGCCGAAATTCGTAAGGGCGGAACCAAAGAACACGGGTGTTTGATCGCCTCGTGCGATTTTTTCTGTATCAAAGGCATCACCAGCTTCTTGCAGTAATTCTACTTCTTCTAAAACTTGTTGGAACAGCCCATCTTCGGCAAATGGATGATCTGCAGGAAATTGTCCATTTTCATCTAGGGCAACTAAACGCTCCCCACCGTGATTGTCTGGACGGTAAAATTCGACCCGTTGGTTATGGATATCATACAGTCCTTCCAAGCCTTTCCCCATGCCGATCGGCCAATTCATTGGAAATGATTCGATCTCTAAAAGATCTTCTAGTTCTTCTAATAATTCTAATGGTTCGCGGCCATCACGGTCGAGTTTATTGATAAAGGTAAAGATCGGAATACCGCGTTTTTTTACGACCTGGAAGAGTTTTTTCGTTTGCGCTTCGATCCCTTTTGCGCTATCGATCACCATGACGGCACTATCCACCGCCATCAAGGTACGGTAGGTATCTTCAGAAAAGTCCTCATGCCCAGGGGTATCTAAAATATTGACCCGTTTGCCTTGGTAATCAAACTGCATAACGGAACTGGTAACGGAGATCCCCCGTTGTTTTTCAATTTCCATCCAGTCGGACTTTGCGAAATTCCCAGTCTTTTTTCCTTTGACCGTACCGGCTTGGCGAATCGCGCCACCGAATAATAATAATTGTTCTGTAATGGTTGTTTTCCCCGCATCCGGGTGGGAAATAATCGCAAAGGTACGGCGACTATCTACTTGTTGTTTTAATTTTGGATTATCCATTGATTCTATTGCTCCATTTCTTGTATTTACAATGCGAACAGTGTCTATTTTAACCTGTCGCTAGTTTTCTGACCAAATCAGTATATCATGGATAAGGGTGATAAAAAAGCAAAAAAAGACAAGAACCCCCTTCGACTACTCTCTTTTACAGAGTTAGGCAAAGGGCGTTCTTTCCATTTGATAGAAATAAATTAAAATGCTGGCAATAAGGTATCGCTATGGTCGTTTTCTAAAAATTCGCGAACTTTATCGCTAGTCATGGCACGGCGCAAAACGGCGATTTTTTCAGAATCTTGATTGTCTTCTCGAGCAACCAATGAGATAGCAAAGCGATCATCGATCGTTTTTTCTAAGAAAAGGGCATCGGCTGGTTTCAAACCGATTTTCGCAATATAGGTTGGGTAGTTGTATACCAAGGATACATTCGGCTCATCATAGGCTTCCGCAAGATTCAGTAAATCAACAGATAACCATTCAAAGTTTTTGGGATTTTCGGTAACGTCTTTAAGTGTTCCATTAACACCAACGCCTTCTTTAAGGGTGATCAATCCTTCTTCTGCTAAAATCGCTAACGCTCGACCTTCGTTAGACACATCATTCGGCAATGCAACTTTTGTTCCTTCTGGAATATCATTGATATCCGTATACTCTTTGGAATAAAAACCGACTTTTGCGTTGTAGATTTTATCTAATGCCACTAGGTTTGCATCTTTTTCTTCATTATACATTTGCATATATGGTTCATGTTGCGCAAAGTTGGCATCGACCTCGTCATTATTCAGCAGCTCATTGTACTGGATATTGTCATTGACTTGGACCAACTGGATTTCCCAGCCATCTTCCACTGCTTCCGCTGCAACTTTTACGACATCGGTCATTGGCGTCGTTTGCGAAGCGACCTTGATGATTTTCTCTTCGCTCGCCTCATCCGAACCCGTACCGCAAGCCCCCAATACACCTAATGCCAACACACTCAATCCTAAAACAAATCCTTTTTTCACTTTCATTCCTCCTATTTTCGTTTATCAAGTTTTCTTGCTGCTTGATTGCCAATCCCTTGCAGGATAAAGACCAAAAGAATCATGATGATAATTGCAAAATACATCACGCCATACTCATAACGCTGGTACCCATAGCGGATCGCAAAATCGCCGATACCACCACCGCCGACGATCCCCATCACTGTTGAATAAGAAACCATGCTGACTGCTGTCGTCGTTAAAGACAAAATCAAGCCGCTTCTAGCTTCCACCAGCAAAAACGACCAAACGTATTGCCATTGACTGACACCAAGGGATTTCGCCAAAAAAGAAACTTCTTCTGGGACATCCAGCAGTACTTGCTCCGTCAAACGAGCAAAAATACTCATAGCAACGATGCTCAAAGGGAAACTGGCGGGAATCGGTCCAAATGAGCTGCCTAAAAGCATCCGTGTCAGTGGGATCAACGCTACGACAAATAATAGAAACGGAAACGAGCGGATGATCGTCACAACGAGATTCAAACCCTCATAAAGAAATGAGATTTTTTTTCCACGACTGCGGCTAAGAAAGAGCCAGACACCTAGCGGTAGTCCTAAGACAATGGCTGCGAGCATCGAAATCCCCATCATGATCGCTGTTTCTTTCAAAGACTGAAGTAATTCAGGCAGATAATACAAAATACTCTCACTGATCGTCATGCAACAAACTCCTCTCCACTTTGTCCACATAAGAGCTTTCTTCGCGGACAATTGGCTGCGGATGATTGACAAATTCCGCCGCAAAGACGGCATCTTCCAATACAAACACACGTTGACAAATTTGTCTGACTGCGGTTAGCTCATGACTAACGAAAATGACTGCTGGCTGAAACGTCTGTTGAACTTTTTGCAGTAAAGCAAGTACATCGGCTTTCGTATCTTCATCCAGCGCACTAGTGGGTTCGTCACACAGCAAGATTTTCGGCTCACGGATCAACGCCCGTGCGATAGCTACTCGTTGTTTCTCCCCACCGCTCAACTTGGCTGGATAACTGTCGGCTTTGTCTTCCATCCCAACAAATGAAAGCATCTCCAACACCTTCTCCGATGATTTCCCCATTAACTTCAAGGGCAAATAGACATTTTCAAAAACGGTTCGATTGTGTAGCAGATTGTAATTTTGAAAAATCATGCCGATTTCCTGCTGCGCATGTAGCAGTTGCTTTTTGTTTAAGGGATCGATTCGTTTCCCGTCAAAGAGCAGCTCCCCACTGTCAGGTGTCTCAATTAAGTTCAAAAGCCGAAGCAACGTTGATTTCCCCGAGCCGCTTTTGCCGACGACCCCAACAATTTCCCCCGGCTGAACAGCAAAAGAGAGACCATCTAGGACGTTTCGATCGTAACGCTTTGTGATGTTGATGGCTTCTAGCATCTTTTTTCCTCCTAATCAAACAGCAACGCAAGAAATTCAGCGTTAGTCATCTGATGGATAAATTGCTCGATGGCAATATCCTTTAGCAAGCGGCTGATGGTGTTTTGTTCAAAATCAATACCTTGCAGCATCGCTTCAAGTTCACTGATCTCTTTTTGTCCAAAAAAATCACCGGTAATTTGAATCGCTGCAATCTTGCCTTTGTTGACAGTAAAATCGACTTCAGCGATCCCAACCTGCGCAAACCGCTTTCTTTTTTGCCATTCAAAAGCAGGCGCTTCATTAAAAATCCACTCATTGTTCGCGTAACGTTCTTCAAACAACGTTTGGATCGCTTGGCGATCCGCATCCGTCAAGACGATCTCTTGCTCACTGATTTCATCAATCGATTCTACTTCATAGATTCGGCAAAGGAGTGTGTCTCGAAATGCCTTGGTATCCATTGATTGGTATTGTTCTGCCAAATACGGTTTAATATTCGTCACACTTTTCCGTACGGATTTCGTTGCTTTAGAGGCAATTTTTTCTTGGGCAACGTGTAGAACTTTTGTTAATTCTTCTAGATCCACATCATACATCAATGTGCCATGAGAATACGTTCGACCTTTTTTGTATACATCGCATTGCCAGAAAATTTTTTCCCATCAATGAACAGATCATTGCGGCCATGTACTTCTACCTCCTTGGCTCCCATTGCCGCTAAGCCTTTCATGATCGGTTGGGTTGCACTTTGGTAGTCACCAAAACTCGTGGCATCTTTTTTGGTGACAAAACTAAAGCTCATGTTGCCTAGATCGTCATAAACTGCTCCACCGCCAGATGTCCTGCGAGTCAACACGATATTGCGACTCCTTAAATAGTCAAAATCAATCTCTTGATACGCATTTTGATTTCTGCCGATTATAACACATGATTTTTGTATGTATAACAGAAGACAAGGTTCTGAAACATCTACGTTATTCATTAAATACTCTTCAGTTGCCAAATTGTAACGGATATCCTCACTAAGCATACGGTAAAATTTCATTTCAAGCCCCTCGTTCTTATTAGATTTCTATGGATATTCTCGCTTTTCTTACGGAAAATTGCAATCAAACTGCTTAACGATAAGATACACGTGTTTTTTTATCTGTTTTTAAACTGTATTATTGATTAGATTTATCGTAACCGTTTCTTACAAACAAATCAAGGGGAATAAGTAAAAAAAAGGAACAAAAAAGACCAAAGCAGTTGCCTTGGTCTTTCTCATTTCATTCATGCGGAACTTTAACGGCGAGGCTCATCTTCCTCAAAATCTTTGCGGAAATAGCGGCGTTCTTCTTCTGGTTCCACTTCGCCTTCTTCTGGATCATGGAAGATTACACGGATCTTCAAGACACGTGATCCTTCCATTTCTTCAGAAATCAATTTCACGTTATCCACTTCAAAGGAAAGTTTCTCTCCTTCATCTGGAATCATTCCTAAAGCAGTGATCAAGTAGCCTGCCATCGTATCGACGTCGCTCATATGCAAGCTCATATTGAAAGCTTCATTGAAATCATCGATCAGCATCCGACCTTGGATCACGTATTCTTTATCAGAGATTTTTTCATAAAGCTCTTCGACCTCATCGGATTCATCATCGATCTCACCAACGATTTCTTCAAGCAAGTCTTCTAACGTAACTAACCCAACGACTCCGCCGTATTCATCAAGCAAGATCGCCATTTGGTTTTGGGTTTTCTTTAATTCATAAAGCAAATCATCGATAAAGACTGTTTCTGGAACAAACAATGGTTCTTGCAAGATCTGCTTGATGTCCATTGTTTCAAAGCCGTATTTGTAGGCACATTTCAAAAGATTTTTGGTATGCAAAATCCCAACGACTTTGTCTTTATCTTCATTATATACAGGAATACGAGAATAATTTTCTGCTAAAATTTCAGTCAAAATTTCTTCTACTGAGTCATTGATATCCACCATAAAGGCAGAGGTTCGAGGAACCATGACTTCACGGGCGACTTTCGTATCTAATGAAAAGATCCCTTGCAGCATCTCTAATTCATCTTCTTCGAAGACTCCTTCTGTTTCCAACATATACCGCATTTCATCACGGGTCATCTTTGTGTCTTCATCGTCAAATTCCATTGGAGTGATCCGCGCCAATAAGCTTGTTGAAGCAGATAAGAACCAGACGAAGGGTTTTGCAATAATCCCGATCGTTCGAATCACACCAGAAGTGAACTGGGCAACTTCTTCTGATTTGTTCATGGCGATACGTTTTGGATACAACTCACCGAAAACGATCGACACATAGGTCAAGATCGCTAAAACGATAATGTTCGCTAAGCTTTTAGCCGCCGTTCCTCCACCTAATAAAGGTGCCAGACGGGTCGACAAGGTATCTGCCAGAGATGCCCCAGATAAGATATTCACCAAGGTAATCCCAACTTGGATCGTTGACAAGAAATTTGTTGGATTATCAATGATTTTCAATAATTTTTGTGATTTGACATTTCCTTCTTCCGCTTTTTGCTCCACACGGTTTTTGTTGACTGAGACGACTGCGATCTCAGAGGCCGCTAGAAAAGCGTTGATCAATGTCAAAACGATCAATAATAAAATTTGCGCTAGAAGCGACTGACTCTCGGGGTCAGCATTCATAATAGCATTCTCTCCTTATTTTTTCATATTCTAAAAAAAATCGCGGGCTTAGCCCACGATAAAATCCTATCACAAAGTTTTTTTCTTTGCAATAAAAAACACCAGTCATTGATTACTCGATCAACCGTTCTTGATTTTTCTTGATTTTGTCATCTTTGATCAGACGAACAATAAAGACCACGATCGTCCGACAAATTGCGTAAAACGGTACTCCTAAGAAAATTCCCAGCAAACCTGCCAGATTTCCAGCGACCAATAAAACCAAGATGATCGTTAATGGATGGATCGCTAATGATTTTCCGATCACATTCGGGTAGATAACATTTCCATCTAATTGTTGGACGACTAGTACCACGACACAGCACAGCAATGCGCGGAACGGTTCATCAAAGACCGTTACTAAGACTGCTGGAATCAAGCCAAGATACGGACCTAAATAAGGAATCAAGTTTGTGACCCCTGCGATCACCCCAAAAAGAAAGGCATAGTTGACGCCGATCATCCAGTACCCAATAAACGTGAAGGTAGCGACAAAAATACATTCGATCGCTTGCCCACTGATGTAATTGGATAGTGTCTTGTTTAAATCACCTAGCAACCCAACAATCTGATCTCGTCTTCTTTCTGGAAAGACTGTTTTCAGATTAGGAACTAGCTTTTCTCCATCCTTCAACATATAGAAAAGGATGAATGGGACTGTAACGATGATCATCGTCGCGGAAGCAATCGTACTGACGATCGATCCTAAGCTAGTGGATAACCCACTAAGAAACTGCTGCAGCAAAGAACCATAAGAAAGATTTAGGTTTTCTAACTGCTGCGCGATATCGATTTGTTTGAAAAATGGATCATCTGCGATTCTTGAGATCCAGCTTTCCATATTTTTGGCAAATGTTGGAATATTTTCCGCCAATGAAGTAATCTGACTCACCAGATTAGGAATAACGCTGACGAAAATCAAGATGATTGCTGCTACTAATAACAATAGAACCAATATGACAGCAAACAGTCGTTTTATTTTTGTGGTTTTCATCAAAAATAGGACGATTGGATTTAGCAAATAATACAGAAAGCCAGCAATCAATACTGGTGCAAATAAAGTAGAAAAAAACGTGCCGATCGGTGCAAATAGAAAATTGACTTTACTTAACACAAACACGAGTGTCACTAAAACCAATGCTTCCAATGACCAAAAGAACAGTTTTGATTGTTTGAATTTGTCGAACAAAAGATTCCCTCCCTTTTTTATAACATTATAGTTGATTTTGTAAAAAAAAGCTTGCGACTTTAGCCGCAAAAAAAAAGAAATTTGTAAAAAAAGTGGTATACTAATAAAAATAACGGAGAAATCATAGCTGAGGTGAGTTTTTTTATGCATATCGCACAAACAAAAGATACGCTAAGTGAGATCTATTTGGCGTCATTGAAAATACGAAATCAAGTGTTCGTGAAAGAGCAAGGGGTTCCATTAGCATTAGAAGTAGATGAAAATGAGGCATTGGCTGTTCATTTCGTCTTATATGACGATGACAATGAAGCAGTCGCAACCTTACGTTTTTTACCGATCTCTGATCATGAGATGAAATTACAGCGAATGGCGGTGCCAGCTGCTCATCGAGGTTCAGGCTACGGCAGGCAGTTGATCGAGGGAGCGGAAGCTTTCATTCAAAAACAAGGAATCAAAAAAGTCACGTTAGGGGCACAGTTAACTGCCAAAGAATTTTACTTGAAGTTAGGCTATCAGCCTGAAGGCGATGTCTTTTTAGACGCGGATATGCCCCATATCAAAATGAGCAAAACCTTTTAACGAGCAGTGATTACTTAAAGCAGCGACCCCAAAACAGATTCTTCCTCTGTTTTGGGGTCGCTGCTTTTTATTCCTCTGCTTCAACGATCTCTTCAATCGCTGTCAGCAACGCTTGCGCCACCCTTTGATCATAGCCTTCACTTGTAATCACCGCTAAATCAGTGTCACTGTTCAAATAGCCTAACTCCAACAAAACTGCTGGAATATATTGCTCTCGTAAAACATAATAGTTACCAAAACGAGTGCCGTTGGAACTCAATGCCACTGAACTACTCAAACTGGAAGTGATCGTTTCTGCCATCTCTTTTGCCCCAGTATAGTAATAGTAAGTTGTCAGTCCTTGATTGCCGTTTGGTAGCTCTGAATTGTCGAAATGAATGCTGATAAATAGATCTGGTTCCTCCGAGAGTGAAGCTGCAGTAATTTCAGACAGCGCTAAATAGCGATCTTCGGTGCGTGTATATCTGACTTGAATTCCCGCTTGGGTCAGTACTTCGCCGATGGTTTGGACGGTGGCTAACGTCAAATCTTTTTCCATGATCGTTTGATCCGTTGACAGTGCCCCAGAATCTTCGCCGCCGTGCCCCGCATCAAGAACGACTATAAAGTCTGACAATTTTTTTGGAGTCTCCGAAAGTGGAACTTCTTGGATGGATGCAGAATGCTTTTCAATGTAACCCGTTATTCCATCGTCAGTTTGGATTTCAACCATCTCTTCTGTTTGACTAAGTACGGTTGCCCAACTTCCACGGTGGATCTTCCCGATGACGGTTTCTTGACTTGTTGTCTGATAGATCGATACATAATCGTTCTCACTTTCAATCGCTGCATCGTATTCTGAGGGATCCACGTAAATTTGGAACATGCTTGCCGTTTGTGCGACCTCTTCTGCTTGCGCGTCCGACTCGGTTTGAGCCGTGCTTTCTTGGGTCTCTTCTTGAACAAAATGATCATTTCTCAACACAGCAAAACCTGCCGCAAAAAGTAGAATCATGGTAGTACCGATAACAAGCTTCCCTTTTTTCTTCATTTGCTTCCCCCACTTTTTTCTTGGTCTTTCTATCATGGGACTAGCAGCTTAAACAGAACTTAAAGGCAACTGCTAGAAGCAACCCTCTCACAGCACAAAAAAACTTCAACCGAAATGGTTGAAGTTTCTCGGGAAAAATGAGCGATCCGACCCATTTCACTTATTTTTGAGACAACTGCTTGTAGCGATCATACCAAATGTCCACATACCCTTGCGAAAAGGGTCCTTTGCCATTATTGATCCAATCTACTAAAATTTTGACATTTTCTTTCAAGATAAAATCAATGTCTTGCGGATATTGCATAATCTTACTGTGCAATTCATACTCATCCACATCTAGTAAACGTTTCTCGCCATCAGGAAATACTTTGATATCAAGGTCATAATCGATATATTTCAATGCCTCTTCATCAAGTAAATACGGTGAAGCAAGATTACAATAATAGGAAACCCCCTTTTCTCGAATCATTGCAATAACATTAAACCAGTATTTTTTATGAAAATATACAATTGCTGGTTCACGGGTAACCCAGCGTCTTCCATCTGATTCGGTCACTAATGTATGATCGTTGACCCCTATCACTGAGAATTCACTGGTCTTTAAGACCATCGTATCCCGCCACGTTCGATGCAAATTGCCGTCATGTTTGTAGCTTTGAATGCTGACAAACTCTCCTTCTTTTGGAACTCGCATAGCAACCCTTCCCTCAGCAAGAAAACTTGCGTTTTGTTTGGGTGTTCATTACACCGACATCGTTAATATTATAGCAATAAAAGAAAGCTTTGCCTAGAAATCTTTATCGAGTTTCTGATATTTCTTTAATTGATCCACCAATTTCTGCTGGGGTTTTGGGAAAACATAGTTTTGAAAGGATTCTTTTGCTGCCCATTCGCTGTCTTGTAACGTGAGCTCTCCACGTTTTCTGCCGTAAAATAAAAGGACGTGCCATTTCAAATGACTAAAGATATGAGTGATTTCGCCAAAATGTCGTTTTTGCCAAACGACAGGCAGATCAGGAAAAATCTCGAGCGCATCATCTTCGGCAATCAAGTCCAACTGCAGTTGCTCCTCTTTTGCCCATGTTCGCTGCAGAGCCTCGTACTGTTCTTTCGTCACTTCTACCAAAGGAAAATGCCACATAGAAGCCAATAAGCCTGTTTCAGGTCGCTGCACGAGTAAAAACGAGCCTTGATCTTCGATGGCGCCTGCGATGTAATAGACATCTTTTGGCTTTGCTTTTTTCGATTTCACTGGAAAGTCTGTTTGTCGATTCTCCGCATAAGCAAGACAATACTGACTGATGGGACACTCTTCACATTTCGGTGTAGTGGGTGTACAGATTCGTGAGCCAAGATCCATCAACGCTTGATTAAACTCACCAGGTTCATCGGGGGAAATGATTGTTCTCATCGCCTCGTCAAATGGTCTGCGGCTGCTAGCTTTCGCAATATCTGCTTCGATACAAAATAACCGACTGACGACCCGCATCACATTTCCATCGATTGCCGGTTCTGGCAAGCCAAAAGCAATACTGCCAATCGCTCCAGCTGTGTAGGGACCAATTCCTTTTAATGAGCGAATCTCTTCAATTGATTGGGGCATTTCTCCGTCGAATTCGGCAACGATTTGCTGGGCGGCAGCCTTAAGGTTACGGGCACGAGAGTAATAACCTAAACCTTCCCAAACTTTTAAAAGCTTTTGTTCTTCGGCTGCCGCCAAGTCTTGGATCGTCGGGAATTGTTCCATAAAACGATAGAAATAGCCAATCACTGTTTCCACTCGTGTTTGTTGAAGCATGATCTCTGAGATCCAGATTGCATACGGATTGTTGGTCGCCCGCCAAGGCAGATTGCGTTTTTCTTTATGATACCAAGTTAAAAATGTTTCTTGGAACGTCTTGATTTTTTCTTCATCCCAAGTTTCCCATTGCTTACTCATCCATTACTTCCTCATCTAAAAATCGTTGTATATCATCGATGGCAAACCCTTTTTGATAAAGGCCTTGCTTGATTTTCATTTTTCGTTTCATCAACGGTAACCGCTGATGCCGCCGCATAAGTCGGGCCCCTTCTCTTTGGAGCGCTTCATTTTCTTGGTCCTCATCTTTTTCCATCGGTAATTCATCCAAAATCATCTGAATGACTCCTTGATGAAAACCTTTTTGCATCAAATGCATTTTTATCTTTTGGATCATTTCTTTATGGCTTTTGTTGTGAAAACGACGCATCGATTTTTCAGCCGTATGATAACCGACTTCAAACTGCATTTCCTCGGTATACAAAGGCAATACTTCCTGAATCACGGAATCTTTTAATCCTTTTTTTCTCAATTGCTGACTGATGACCACGGGTCCTTTATCACTCATGCGGACTTGGGTGCGAATGTAGCTTTCTCCGTAGTTTTTGTCATCGATCAAATTCAGCTCTTTCAGACGTTCAACGACTAAGTCTCGGTCTTGTTTTTCGATTTCTTTGTCTTTCAAATAGGTACGGACTTCCATTTCAGAACGCAGCTGATAGCTGATATAGTTCATGGCTTGCTGCAATCCTAAATCAACCCCCGCACTTTTTTTGATTTCTTTTAATTCTTCTTCACTCAGTTCCTTGCCTTTTAATAGCCGAAAACGGACCAAAAGATCTTCTGAGACCCGCAGCGTTTCACCTTCTGATGTCGCCACTTCATAAAATGGTCCTTTTCCTTTATTGATACGAATAATTGTATTCATCTTCTTCACCTCGCGAACGTACATTCTATTTTACCACAACTACGATGAAATTCCTTCTAATCAAGCTGAAAAAATGTGGTAAAATGAACTGACTATTTTTTTTAAGGAGTTCACATGGCAAATACACAAGTCCAGCTTGGACAAAAACTACAACTAACGATCAAACGCTTGGGGATCAACGGAGAAGGCATCGGGTATTACAAAAAGCTGATCATCTTTGTTCCCCGTGTTCTACCGGGGGAACAGGTCATTGCCGAAGTCACCAAAGCATCTCCCCGCTTTGCTGAAGCTAAGATGACCAAAATCATCAAGCCAAGCAGCGATCGCATCCAACCACCCTGCAAGTTTTACGACCGGTGCGGCGGCTGCCAATTGCAGCACTTAGTCTACGACAAACAATTAGACTTCAAAAAAGACCTATTGAAACAAGCACTTGAAAAATTTAAGCCAAAAGGCTACCAACAGTTTGAACTAAGGGATACTTTAGGCATGGATGTTCCTTGGCATTACCGCAACAAAGCACAATTTCAATTGCGTTACAACAGTCAAACCAAACGAATCGAAGCGGGTTTATACGAAATGGAGTCTCATCGCTTAGTCGCCATTGATGATTGCCTCGTACAAGAACAAGATACGCAAAAAGTGATCAACGGCATCGTCCAATTGTTGAATAAATACCAGATCCCGATTTACGATGAACGCAAGAACAGCGGGATTCTACGGACATTGATGGTTCGTATCGGGATCGCGACTGGCGAAGTTCAAGTCGTGTTTATTACCAACTCTGTCAAACTGCCGCAAAAAAATGCGCTGATTCGCGAGATCAATCAGCGCTTGCCGCAAGTCGTTTCCATCATGCAAAATGTGCAAAACAAAAAAACGTCCGTCGTCATGGGAGAGGAAACGATTCATCTTTGGGGCAAAGAAGCGATCGAAGAACGGTTGAATGAACTGACCTTCGACTTGTCCGCCCGCGCATTCTTCCAGCTGAATCCACAGCAAACCAGCATCTTGTATCAAGAAGGGTTAAAAGCCCTTGACTTGAGCAAAAATGAAACAGTCGTTGATGCCTATTGCGGTGTGGGAACGATTGGGTTGAGCGTGGCTCCATATGCCAAAGAAGTCCGCGGCATGGACATTATTCCTCAAGCAATTGAAAATGCCCAAGAAAATGCACGCCGCATTGGTGCCCAAAATACCCATTATGAAACGGGAACTGCTGAGGAGCTCTTACCAAAATGGTTTAATGAAGGCTTCAAACCTGATAGCATCATTGTTGATCCGCCAAGGACAGGCTTGGATGAACGATTATTGCAAGCTTTGCTGAAACAACCACCGAAGAAGATGGTCTATATATCTTGTAATGTTTCTACTTTAGCAAGAGACTTGGTCCAATTAGCCAAAGTGTTTCACGTAAAATATCTGCAATCAGTAGATATGTTTCCACAAACCGCCCGCTGCGAAGTAGTGGTAAAATTGACCCGCAAATAATCATTCGCCTGACAAATCATCTTGTGATCTGTCAGGCGAATATTGTTTTCGTTGTCTTTTAAGCATAACGATTAATTGATTTGTAAGACGAGGACTTTCGTGGCAATAAAGGTGTCCCCTACTCGCTGCCCATAAAGACTTACCGATCGTTCAAGATGCAGATCCGCACGAGACCCCTCCACGATTCGAGAATTATGCGATTGTGCATCATATAGAATTACTTTTATCTCAGTCTCGCTAGTAATCGTAAAGGATAATCTTTCCTCAGATGCGATCGCCATATCAAAGACTTCGCCGTCTTCCCCTGTTCCTTGAGAAATGTTGGTCAACTCCATCTCAAAACGATCACCATCAATAAGAATGAGTGTGCCCGTTTCATCTGCTTGTGCCAATTCCTCATTCGCTCGCTCTGCATCTGTCTGAGTCACTTGTTGTGCTTTTGTCTGATCGGTTTGATCGTCATTATTTTGGGTCTCGTCTCCACTTTGACTCGATTGTGTTTGCGTTTGCGGCGTATTGATTTGGTTGTTGATGGGTACGTTGTCGTTGTTTGTCTGTGGGTCATTCGCAGCAACACCGCAACCACTAAGTAATGCCACAAACAAGATAATTGCTGTTTGACTTTTTTTCATAAAAAACACCTTCCTTTTATTCATAGCGTAATGCTTCGATCGGTTTTAACTTCGACGCTTTATAAGCGGGCAAGTAACCAAAAATAGTACCGATCAGCATTGAAAATGACACACTGATCAAAATGGATAACAATGAGATCGTCATCGGATACTCTAACAGACGCAAGGCGATCAGACTGATCAACAGACCGACGAAGATGCCAATCAGCCCGCCGATCACCGATAAAACGATTGCTTCTGTCAAAAATTGCTGCAAAATTACTTTACGTTTGGCACCCAATGCTTTCTTCAAACCGATCTCTCTGGTACGCTCTGTCACACTGACCAGCATCGTATTCATTACACCGATCCCACCGACGAGTAAGGAAATGCTAGCAATCCCCCCCAGTAAAATCATATTCGATCGATTGATATCATCGGTCATTTTCTGCACTTCATCATAGTTGCGGATGGAAAAAACAAAATCTGAAGGCGGAATACTCTTGGTCAATTCATGGCTGGCTTGGACGACTGCTGATTCTAAGACGTCCGCATTCGTCGCCTGAAACAGCACTGTTGGCCTTTGGTTGAGCTTTCCTTCGACGAAACTTTGGCTGCCTCGAGGGATGAAAACATATTTCCCTGACAGTTGCTCCGTGTCAGAAACAGCTACGCCAACGATGCGAAAGGGTGTCCCATTGATTTCAATCAGTTGATTGATAGGATCACGATACGAGAAAAAAATTTCCGCCAAATCTTTCGTAATCACCGCAACTTGTTTTTGTGTCTGCAATTCGGTTTCAGTCATTGCTCTGCCAGCAAGGATCGTATGGGGCAAAATTTCAAAGAACCCGCGATCCATGCCTAGCACTATCGTATCGGTTTGCTGGTCTCTTTGGAAAACTGTCAGATTGGCTTCATAGAACAAGCTAACGTTCTTGGCGTGATCAATGGTCAGCAACTTTTGCAGCTCTCCTTCTGATAGTTGCGGGGCGTAATCAGGCAAACGATCATTTCTGCCGCTTTCGCCCGCTAAAAAAGCACTTCTGGCGTCATATTCGATCCGCATCGAGTTAGTATCACCACCAATCAGCTGCTTTTTCATGTTCTCAGTATTTCCGTTGATGATACTCACAATGGAAATGATGGAGGCAATCCCGACAATGATTCCTAGCATCGTCAACAAGGAACGCAAACGATGCTGGTAGATTGCGTGAATGGCTAAGCGAATATTTTCGGTCATCTTGTGCCCTCCTCAACAACTTCACCATCTTTAATGACGATTTGCCGCTTTGCATAGTCCGCGACTTCTTGTTCGTGGGTAATCAAAACCACTGTTTTTCCTAGATGGTTCAGCTTAGTAAATAGCGCCATGATCTCATGACTATTAGCGGTATCTAAAGAACCCGTCGGCTCATCCGCTAAGATCACATTTGCTTCTCCTGCTAATGCCCGAGCGATCGCTACTCGTTGTTTTTGCCCCCCTGACAACTGATTGATCCTAAAATCGATCCGATCCCTCAATCCGACACTTTCTAAGGCGTGAATTGCTCGAGTCGTTCGTTCTTCCTGATTGACACCAGCATACAAGAGCGGTAAGGCAGCATTTTGTAAAACGGATAGTTTGGGCAACAGTTCAAAATTTTGAAACACGAAGCCGATTTTTTGATTGCGGATTTCGGACAGTTCATCTTCACTCATTTGACTGGTATTTTTACCATCAAGTAGATAGCTGCCCATTGTTGGCGTGTCTAAACAGCCAATGATATTCATCAAGGTCGACTTGCCTGATCCTGATCGGCCCATGATGGAAACAAACTCGCCAGTATTGATTGTTAAGTTGATTTTTTTCAAAACTTGAATTTCGCTAGTGCCCTGTGGGAACGTTTTGTAGACATCAATCAGTTGGATCATTTGGTCTCACATCCATTCCTTCTTGAATCCGAACTGTTGGGAAGACGAGCGCCACTTGCATATCCAGTTCACTTTCTAACAGATACATGGCTTCATCCGTTTCATCTTCCATGATTTCCACGGACAGTTTACTGATTTTATGGTCCTCAACGACGTAGATGAAGGGCCTATCTTCTTCATAAAATACGAAAGATTTGGGCAGCTTGATCGCGGTTTGCTCTTCCTCAATGCGTTCTACAAAACAATGGATGCCAATACTAGGTGGCTCTTCACTTTCATCTAAAACGACCTCAAAACTAAATTGCGACAAATTAGGGTTTGCGCCTTGTTCTTCAACCACTACAGAAGGCTCTTTCATATCCCCAACTCGGGTGATCTTTCCAGTCCATCGCTGACTGCCGCCATTACGGTCTCTAAGTTCAACTTTTTGACCAGGCTCAAGTTGATTGCGGCGAAATTCATCCACAGTCCCTTTTAAAAAGAGCCGACTGGTATCAACGATCGTCATAAAAGGATTCTCTGGAGCCGCTTCACTTGCGCTTCGATTCATTTGTCGCTCGTCCACGTCTTTAACGATTCCATCAATTTCGGCTTCCACGACGTCTGAGCCATGTTGCTCTTTGACTGAACGTAGTTCTAATTCTGCCCGTTCCAGCTCTAATTCGGCATCGCCAATGCTGCTTTCCAAGTTTTGCGCTTCTAGCAGTAATTGACTTTGCTGCATTTCCAAATCGGTTTTACGATCTTCCAGCCCTTCTTTGTCCTCTTCTTCCGCACTGGCAATTTTTTGTTTCGTCTCCTCCAGCTGATTCGTGACCTTATTGTATTGTTCCCATTTTTGATTCGTTTGCCGTCTTGCTTGTTCCACAGCTCTCGAGCGATTTGCCGTCGCCTGTTCTGCTTCTTTAATGGCCAAAGCCCCCTCAGGGTTAGAGTAAACAAAAAGAGCTTGCCCTGCTTTGACTTGATCCCCTGCCTCTACTTTTTTCTCAACAACTGATCCTCTTGAGCTATCCACCTTGACTTCAACCGTTCTTGCTGGTTCAACGACTCCTACTAAGTAAAAATCTGCTCTCGGTTGCAGATCTTGCAAAGTTATTTGAGTGATGGAAGGTTCTTCACGACGAGCAATCCCCCAGGCACTCGTCCAGCCTAAACTGCCGATGATCAGTAAACTACTGATGATCATGAAACTCTTTTTTGATTTGTTCATATGCTTTCTCAAACATCTCACCTTCCTGATTGGTTAATCGAATGACCACCTTTATTTAACCATTGAATCAATTTGCGTTTTGAACGTTTCTCTTAATATCTGCTGAAGATTTCTTAAGAAAATAGAATTTTTCCATTCTTTTTTTATTAATATGAAGAATTCTTAAGAAGAATTAGCTATTCGCTCCTACTCCTCTTTGCTATAATCAAGAAAGAATCAAGAACGAGTTAGAAAGGACTGTTTCATGCGTAGTAAATATTCTTCATTTGTCTTTTTTCTGGTTGGCTTCTTCTTATTGGTAGGAGCCTTATGGCTATTAAAGGAAACGAGACTCATTCAAATGGTGCTGGATAATTTTTTGTCAAACCTTGTTACAGATGGCGTTGTAGAAACAAGTGATGGCGAAGGCGGGATGATCGTTGGTACCTTTGTCGACTGGCGCCCTATTAAACAATTGTTCTTGGCATTCTCCTTCTTTCTCGTTTTTGCCGTTACCTTGATTTGCTATTTTAGTTATCGTTATGTTTCAAGGAAAAAAATTGCAAGGATCGCCGAAGGAATTCAGCTCTTTTTCTCTCAATCGGAAGCAAGTTCGACGGGCAGCCTAGCGATCGATCATGAATTATTAAAAATAGAAGATACGATGAACCGCAATGAGGCTCTTTTAAAGGAAGAAACACAGCGCACCAAGGACTTGATCACCTATTTGGCACATGACTTAAAGACTCCCTTAGCTTCAGTGATCGGCTATCTCAATCTATTGTTGGATACGAAAAACTTGACCAATGAACAAATGACGCAATCCTTGACGATTGCTTTAGAAAAGTCTGAGCGTTTGGAAACGCTGATGAATGAATTTTTCGACATCACCCGTTTTAATCTGCAAGACATCCAATTGTATCAACGGGAACTTGATTTCGTCTTCTTACTGAAGCAAATCCATGAAGAATTCTATCCGCTGCTGAAAGAAAAAGAACAAACCATCTGCTACTCTGGACCAGAGAGCTTGAAATTAAAAGCCGATAGTGAACAGTTGGCGCGAGTGTTAAACAATCTGTTAAAAAATGCCATTGCCTATGCGCCTGATCAAACCACGATCACAATGCAGCTAACCGTGGACGAACAAGCAGCAACTTTTATCCTAGCGAATCAAAGTGAGCCGATCGAACAAGAACAATTGGAGGCATTATTTGAAAAATTTTATCGTCTGGATCAAGCTCGTTCAACCAAGACAGGTGGAGCAGGTCTCGGATTGGCGATCGCCAAAGAAATTATTTTGGCGCATCAGGGAACGATCCGAGCTGCTAGCAAGAACAATGAGATTCAAATGATCGTCACATTGCCTTTAGCGACAAATCAACATGAAAAAACTAGAAAGTCAGTTAACTGAAAAGGAAGGTCAATACGAGTGGAAAAGATACTTTTAGTTGAAGATGAAAAAGAAATTTCAGATTTGATTGCCTTTTATTTACGAAACGAAAATTTTTCTGTCATCACTTGTGCAGATGGTCATGAAGCTCAGGTACAGATCGAGCAAAACAGCTTTTCTTTGGCGATTCTTGATGTCATGCTGCCAGATATCACAGGCTTTGACCTGTGTAAAATCATCCGCAAGAAGCATCATTACCCAATTATTATGTTGACAGCTAAATCTGAGGAAATCGATAAGATCACTGGTTTGACAATTGGTGCCGATGATTACATCACCAAGCCCTTTCGTCCGTTGGAAGTGATCGCTCGGGTGAAAGCTCAGATACGCCGCTCGACTCAATACAACGGCTCAGATCAAAACAAATTGATCGTGAGGGAGTTGGAATTAGATGTCAATAAGCGAAAATGTTTCTTGCAAGAAGAAGAACTTTCCCTGACGCCCATCGAATTTTCCATTTTAAAATTATTGATGGAGCGAAAAGGCCAAGTGGTAAGCTCTGAGGAAATGTTTCAAGAGGTTTGGGGCGAAAAATATTACACGTCTTCCAATAATACCATCATGGTCCACGTTCGAAACCTTCGGGAAAAAATGCACGATACCCACAAGAAGTCCTCTTATATCAAAACCGTTTGGGGGATCGGCTATAAAATTTAACATCAAAAACCGTCCTTTCATTGTACGAAAAGGACGGTTTTCTTGGGACTGAACACAAGTAAATCGAGAAACATAGAAAAAAGCCAGAACTGATTCTTCAGTTCCAGCTTTTTTTATTTAGAAACCTGCAACTGCAAGCTTCTTTTATTTCGTAATCAAAGCATCTAAACTAGCCACTGCCAGACTCATCTTCGCGATTTTATCCAACAAGGCAAAACGGTTGCGGCGAATTTGTTCATCTTCCACCATGACCATTGTTTGATCAAAATAAGCTTCGATCAATGGGCGCAATGCCACTAAGCTTTGGTAGTTTTCTTCCATCGTTTGATGTGGGAACTTGTCCTCTACTGTTAAGACCGCTTCATACAAGGCAGTTTCAGAGTCGTTTTCAAACAAGGCAGGATCAATTGCTGCTTGATCCAATTCAGCTTTCTTCGCTAAATTGATCACCCGTGTCAAAGCTTCCATCGAAGGTTTGAAGTCGGTGTCTTGCAGATGCTCCCTTAACATTTGAGCCGTTTCAAACAACGTACTGATGTCTGCTTGACGTGCGCCTAAGACAGCTTCGATGACATCATGACGCGTATTTTTGCTGAGTAAGAATTGACGCAGACGACCTTTCACAAAATCGGTCACTTGTTCTTGACCAGCGGCAAGTTGAATCCCAAAAACTTCTGGTTGGGCATTAACGGCTTCACGAATCTCTTCTTGCAACTGAGCAAATGGGAAGTACCAGCGCTTTTCAGCTAGGATGCGGATAATCCCGTAGGTTTGCCGACGAAGTGCATAAGGATCGTTTGAACCGCTTGGAACCATATCAACAGCGAAGAAAGCAAGTAAGCTGTCTAATTTATCCGCAATCGCTAAAACAGCCCCGATTTTTGATTGTGGCAGCTCGCCTTCTGCTGAGATCGGCATGTAGTGTTCACGAATCGCTTGGGCAACTGTTGGTTTTTCTCCTTGGATCAGGGCATATTTTTCCCCCATGATCCCTTGCAATTCAGGGAATTCCCCTACCATATTGGTCACTAAATCAAATTTATAGATTTGAGCTGCCCGTTGAAGGTCGGTCAGTTCTTCTTGTGTTAAACCAACGGTCTTCCCGATGATTTGCGCTGCTAGTCCGACACGTTGCATTTTTTCATACAAGCTGCCGTTTTTTTCGTGGAAGGTGACTTGCTTAAGTTTTTCTACGCAATGGTCAATGGTCAGCTTTTTGTCTTCATTGTAGAAAAACTCAGCATCTTCTAGACGAGCGGTCAGGACTTTTTGGTTTCCCTTGATGACATTATCGATCTTCACAGCATCCCCGTTGCGGGCAGAGATGAAGTGCGGCAGCAATTCTCCGTCAAGGGTGCGGACATCGAAGTAACGTTGATGTTCTTTCATAGAAGTAACTAATACTTCTTCAGGGACAGAAAGATATTTTTCTTCAAAGTCCCCTACAAAGGCTGTTGGGTATTCAACTAGATTTGTCACTTCTTCTAGTAAGTCTTCATCTAAATCGATCCGCCAGTTGTTTTCTTGAGCGATCGCGTTGATTTGTGCGGTGATCATTTGTTGACGTTCGCTTGGATCAGCGATGACAAACTGATGCTTCATTTTTTCCAAATACTCGTCCGCGTGATCAAACGTGACTGCCTCACCTAAGAAACGATGACCTTTTGACTCGCGACCGGTAACAATATCAAGGATTTGGAAAGGAATGACTTGCTCACCAAAGAGTGCTACGATCCAATGAATTGGTCGGATATATTCAAAATCGTAGTCTGCCCAGTGCATCGTTACTGGGAACGTCAAACTCGTGATTACTTCCTGCAATCCTTTCAATACCTCAACGGTTGGTTGACCTTGGGTATGTTTCGTTACATAGACATACTCAATCCCTTTTAATTCACGGAAGGTGATGTCATCAGTCGTCAATCCTTGTCCACGAACAAACCCTTGAGCTGCTTTCGACCAATTGCCTGCATCATCTAATGCGATTTTTTTCGCTGGTCCTTTGACATCTTCTTGCGTATCCGCTTGTTTTTCAGGAATACCGGTGACATAGACAGCCAAACGGCGAGGTGTGGAATAGGCTTCGATCGTTGTATAAGGCAACGCATGAGCATCTAAGAAAGCTGCCGTTTTTTCTTGTAATTGTTTCATACTTGGGGTTACGACATGCGCTGGTAATTCCTCTAAGCCGATTTCTAATAATAGGTTTTGTGCCATCTTATTTTCCCTCCTCAATCAGTTTTTGCGCCACTTCTGGATCAAGCAATGGATAACCGAGGTTTTCCCGTTCTGCTACAAAGAGTTTTGCTACTTGACGCGCCATGTTACGGATACGTGCGAGGTACCCAGCACGTTCAGTGACGGAGACTGCGCCACGAGCATCCAACAGGTTGAAGGTATGGCTGCATTTTAAGATATAGTCGTAAGCTGGATGAACTAAGCGTTCATCGATACAGCGTTTTGCTTCTTTTTCAAAACGATCGAAGTTTCCTAAAAGCAAGTCTTGGTCACTGACTTCAAAGGAATATTTTGAATGTTCATACTCAGGTTGGCGGAAAATCTCACCATATTTGACACCTGCAGACCATTCAAGATCGTAGACACTTTCAACTTCTTGAATATAAGATGCTAGACGTTCTAAGCCGTAAGTGATCTCTGATGTCACTGGCTTACATGCTAAGCCGCCGACTTGTTGGAAGTACGTAAACTGAGTGATCTCCATCCCGTCTAACCAAACTTCCCAACCAAGACCTGCACAACCCATCGAAGGATTTTCCCAGTTATCTTCGACAAAACGAATATCATGTTCTAATGGATCGATCCCTAAAAGACGCAGGCTTTCTAAATAAAGCTCTTGGATATTTTCAGGAGAAGGCTTCATCACGACTTGGAACTGGTGGTGCTGATACAAACGATTTGGGTTTTCCCCGTAGCGGCCATCAGCTGGACGGCGAGAAGGTTCTACGTAAGCGGCGTTCCATGGTTCTGGACCGATTGCACGTAAAAATGTATATGGGCTCATGGTTCCAGCCCCTTTTTCTGTATCATAGGCCTGCATCAGCATACAGCCGTTTTCAGACCAGAATTTTTGCAGGGTCAAAATCATCTCTTGCACAGTTAGTTTACTCATCTTTTTCTTCCTTTCTTATAACGCATTGACGACAGGATAAAATTCGACAACTGATCCAGGGATCAATTTCACTTCGACCACGACATCTGCTTCTAAAACATCCGATAAGTCGTAAAGCATTTGGTCTGGACTCGTTGTAAATTCATGGATAAGCTGTTCATCCTTTAAAAGGCGAACCTGCAGTGGAATACTTGCTAATACTTTGAGCTTTTTTTCGGTAAACGCACTTGCTGGAATCGTCATATCAAATAACATAAAAAACCTCCTTTGTTTTTGGCTATTCTTGGTGTGAAACATAAAAAAGTCCCTATATCTATACAAAGTGTATAGATATAGGGACGATAAATTCGCGGTTCCACCCTACTTCCGACAAGTCGGCAGCTTCATTGATCATGCTCACGGACGCCTGCGAAATAAGGTTCCAACTTGGCTTTCACTCTCCCAAGTTCGCTTCATGGAATGGTCTTCTTTCTTTCTTCCGATCATAGCACGGATTCGATTACTCTTATGATAGTAGTTGAAGCTAGGGTTTGTCAATGATTAATTTGAACTTGTATGTGTCTGTATTTTACCCGGACACTTTTTCTGAAGAAGAAAAATTAAATTAACATTAAAACAAACTTCCGACAGTTTGTTTTTTGATCGTTATTTTATTTTTGTTTTTGTTATTTACAATGCGTCGTCTACCTCTTCGAAAATAATCATTCTTTCGATAGATGAAAAAATGGAATCGAAAAATAATAAAAAATAGTATTGACAAATCAGCTTTTCAAGTATAAACTCTTCAATATAAATTATCATTAAAACAAAACTTTTGACAAATCGATGTGATGGACGAATGGTTCCATCACCTTTTTTTGTTTTGCTTTTGTTACCTTTATTTCTACACCTTTTTTAATTTTTTGTCAATTTCTTTTAGAAAAATTTTTACGGCTAATTAAAAAATTTTTGTTGTATCAAAAGAACTTTTCTTTTATACTGGTGTCGTAAAGAGCGCACACTCTTTACGACACTTTTTTCAAGATCGAGAGATCTTTTTTCACGATTCCCTCCTAGAGTTTGTCTAGGGGGGTACCTTTTTTCAGCCAATTGACATACTCTTTGACTGCTCCTCGATCTGTTTGAAGGCGTACTTCCCCCTTGGTTATACCCGTTTCTGTTTCTTCATCTACCTGTTCAAGCCCACACAACGGTTGCCGTTTTAGCCGTTCATCTAACGCAAAGGCTTCTTGCCATTCTTTCAAGAAAATGGATTTGATCGTTTGATTTTTCTCTGAGGCAATCAATTGAATCATTCCTTCTAATCCTCGTCCCCAGTATTTCCCTTGATTCTTCATCCGATACGTAAAACTTCGATGGCGGCTTTCCATGATCCCGATCCCTTGTTTTTTCTTTGGCAGATTCCTTAAGTGATACGGTTTCAGATACGGCCAATTCCGATACAAATAGCCTTTGAGCTTCGTATAATGGTACAACTGTTCCTGCGTTTCACAACAACTCTCCAATGTTGTTAACAACACATCTCGTTTTCGTGGATCATAGGCATTGATCGCCTCTTGAAACGAATTGATCAATTCTGTTTTAAAGACACGCTGAATCAATTTTTGGGTCACATGGTATCGATCAATAAAATAGTCAAATCCGCCAATTTTTATCGGTAATAATTCTTGGATCTTCCTTTTCGTGAATCCTTTTCCGCCATCTGTATTTGCCACCACGATCGTTTCTTTTAGATCATACGTTTGATACAAATAATCTCTTACCTGATGAGCTGCCTCGGCATAACTGGACGAAATAATCGTTCGTGCATGTTTTAAACGAGGAATCGTTTGAATCCCTGTTTCTTCTATCCCCTCATGAATCACGAAATGGCTTAATTCTTTCTTTTTTCCATTCCCTTGTTTCTTTTTCCGACCTCTGCTAACCAGTCCTTTTTCATTCACAAGTACGCCATCGCCTTCAATAAATACATACGGAACCTTACGATTTCCCGCTTCCCCATATTCTCGTTGATAAGAAAAATAGTGCTCTGCTTTTTCTCCAAACAATTGGACGGCTTTTCCTACAGTATCTTTTGAACACGAAATGACCGTAAAATCTTCAATGATCGTTGACACTTTCCGGTACGGGCAATCTTTGCTTGCTTTCACCATCGAAAAAGATACGCCCGGAGAATATCGATCATAGGCAGAAACACCGAACCATTCATCTACAGGATAAATAATCTCCCCTTCTTTTTTCCAGGGTGTTCGTTCATAGGTCATCGAGCCAAATAAAAAATGAACCGTTCGTTCTGCTTTCTTTTCTGGTTGATACCCCTGAGCTTGATAATACGAACGTTGGCTATTCTCCTTATATTTTATGTATTGCTGGAAATGATACTCTATTAATGTATTCATCAAAAGCTGAAGTTGTCGCTCTTTTTCAATTCGATCCATCTTCTCATGCGCCAAAATTTGATCCATTTGTTGAAAATACGCATCCATCTTTTCCTTGTTCCTCCGTTTCACCTGTTATTTGTCTGTAAATTTCTTACTCGTCTCTGTAACACATCGATCACAGCTTCTAAAAACATCCGTTCATCCATGAAGCCAATCGGTTGCCCCGCTTTGCGTCTCCTTTCAGCTGTTTCCCATTTCGTTGAAGGTCGATCATTAAATAAGGTAGGACGACTGGTACCGATGACCAGCTGCGTCGTCTGACTTGTGACAATGGTTTGCGTATGCCCACCAAGGGCAACCACCAACGCTTGAGCTTGTTCACGAGTCAGACTTGATAACGTTCCGGTAAACACTATCCACTCTTGATTCATAAACTGACCCCTCCGTCGTTTAATGTACCTTTTCGATTCGGTTTTTCCCACGTCCAGCCTTGTTTTTGTAATTGCTTTTCAGACACAACCACACGTTCTAAAGAAGAATCCATGCTTAAAATCACTGTATGCTCATTCAATCGTTCGACTTTTCCAGTGACTAGTTTTCCGTGAACCGTCTTGGCAGTAATGACCTGCCCAATACACAATGCCTTCATATCTTATCCTCGCTTTCTCGTAAAGGAATGTTTGTCTAATATTTTTTCTTCTAGCATAAAAGAAAATGATCGTCCGCTTCAATCATTTTTTCTACTTGTTTTCCCCTCCTAATTCTCGAATAACCGCACTGAGAAATGCAGAGGCATTTCCTTCTCCATATTGGTTTTTAAAACCTGCCTGTAAAGCAAGCTCACCCAATAACTCACGTTCGCTTGGATAGAGAGAAACTATATAATCTTGTTTCTTCTCCTTCTTTTTTAGTTTTTCCAAAGGAACCGATAAATGCCCCATCCGTAGATTATCCACGCTCTGTGCAGCTGGTTCATGTATCGATCGTTTTTTCTTCTTTTCTTGCATCTCTTGTTGGATCTTTTGAAATTGATTCACTTTAACCCCTCCTTATGGTTCTAACAATTTGTAGTCTTTTTTCACTGCTATCCCCCATGTTTCATTAACTTTCCTGTATATGCTCTAAAATTTGTTCACAAATAGAAATGACATGTTTATCACAAAGAGAATAAACCATTTCTTTCCCTTCTCGTGTGAATTTGACTAAATGATACTCTTTTAAAATCCTTAGTTGGTGCGAAACACCTGATTGTGAAATACTTACATGAGAGACAATTTGAGAGACATTCGCTTGTCCTTGTTCAAATAAGAAAAATAAAATAGCCAATCGTGTTGGACTGCTCAAGATAGAAAAAATATCGCTAATTTTTTGCTGCTGTTCCACTGAAATCATCAATTTTCCTCCTCACATATTCACACTTGTTCATTTATTTGATAAACTAATCATACAAAAATTTATCTCAAAGAAAAAGGAGACGATTACATGGAACATCATACACATGAAAATCACACGCATCAACATTCTTTAGGCTGTGGGCACACGAAAATTTTACACAAAGATCACGTCGATTACGTGCATAATGGTCATTTGCATCATGCGCATGAAGATCATTGGGACGAATGTACGTTAGAAATCAATGAAAAGAATCCAGATAGCTGTAATCATGTACAAGCAGTTTGTCAGCACACACCGGATTGCGGTCATGAACAAGTACCTCATGGCGATCATACAGATTATTTAGTCAATGGCCGTTTACAACATGTACATGATGACCATATTGACGACCATGGTACAGTTGAAGTTCTTTGATTCCTCCTTTGTAATTCCCTAACTCTCAAATCTTCAGAGTTTTAGGGAGTTTTTGTTTACCCAAAATACCTCCGCTATGGTTCTAGCATATGGTTCTAGCATATGGTTCTAGCATATGGTTCTAGCATATGGTTCTAGCATATGGTTCTAGCATATGGTTCTAGCATATGGTTCTAGCATATGGTTCTAGCATATGGTTCTAGCATATGGTTCTAGCATATGGTTCTAGCATATGGTTCTAGCATATGGTTCTAGCATATGGTTCTAGCATATGGTTCTAGCATATGGTTCTAGCATATGGTTCTAGCATATGGTTCTAGCATATGGTTCTAGCATATGGTTCTAGCATATGGTTCTAGCATATGGTTCTAGCATATGGTTCTAGCATATGGTTCTAGCATATGGTTCTAGCATATGGTTCTAGCATATGGTTCTAGCATATGGTTCTAGCATATGGTTCTAGCATATGGTTCTAGCATATGGTTCTAGCATATGGTTCTAGCATATGGTTCTAGCATATGGTTCTAGCATATGGTTCTAGCATATGGTTCTAGCATATGGTTCTAGCATATGGTTCTAGCATATGGTTCTAGCATATGGTTCTAGCATATGGTTCTAGCATATGGTTCTAGCATATGGTTCTAGCATATGGTTCTAGCATATGGTTCTAGCATATGGTTCTAGCATATGGTTCTAGCATATGGCAAGCCTCGCTATCGCTGGCTTGCCAGTCTGTCAACCTTTGCTTTGATGGCTTCTAATACGCGCAGGGTCTCTTCTCGAAACATACGGTACTTCTCTTGCTGATACTTTGCTTCCTCAAACAAATCCAGCACGGTCTTTCGTTGTAATCCTGCTTCATCAAATGCCGTTCGATCTTGGAAATAGCCTAAAAAGCTCGGAATTTCTTCCATCACCTGCTTGAACTGACGAGAAACATCCGTATTATGTGCCACCTTATTCCCTACAAACATTACTTCTGCCCGTACATAACTCTCTCCTGTAAACAGATCCCGCAGCTCATTTGCTAACCAGGAAACATGTTCTTCTAGGTTCATCAATGCTTCAAAACCATCTGAACTTGGATCTGACACACCGATAATCAGATCTGACGCAACCAATAGGTTATTCGTAATCAAATTACTATCATTTCGTGTATCAATGACCACATACTCATAATTTCCAAAAGTCTCATACTGCCGCACATAGCCCGCAAAGACCAGGGTATTATTGAACCTTGAAACCAATTCAGTATTCACTTCTTCTAGTTCAGGCGTACCACAAACTAAATCTAATCCTTCTCGTACGGCCATAGGAAAGAGTTCTTGTTTTCGAAACAATCGGGCAAAGGTTGCTTTTTCCTCAATGGTTGAGGTAAAACGCTTTGTCGCATTCCCGCTTTCATCGGCATCAATCAAACATGTATTTCCAAACATTGAAAGATATACTGCTAACATACAAGAGACGCTTGTTTTTCCTGTGCCGCCTTTTTTATTATTCACTGTAATATACTTTGTCATCGGTTTTCCCTCTCTTTATTATTGATATTCTAGACTTTCTTTTTGCCTAAATTGTTTTCCTTCTCGCACACCTTCCTGAAATACTACTAAGTCTTTTATTTTGTGAGACGTGTCCTTTCCTGGTACTAGCGATAATTCATCAAACTCTTTTTGTACGTATTTTGGTACTTGTAACGCTAGTTCATATCCGTTTGTTTTTACTTGTTCCCAGAATTGTTCCTGCAATCCGACAAGATATCCCTGAATATAATCTTGCTTTAATTGCCATTTTCGTTTTCTTTTTCGCTTGATTTCTGGCTGTTGCATGAATCTCCTTGCACAATACGCAATGCTTCCCTTTGCATAATGAAACGTAATATCCGCAATTTCTACATCTGATTTTGTTCCTAAAAAATGCAACTCAACGGGGATCCCTGCTACATAATAATATTTCACTCGGAAATTCGAAGAAATAACTCTTGCTAAACGATATACCCATTTTTGTGGTTTTCCTTGATAGACAACACGATCCACCACTTGCCCTTCAAAAGAAGCTTGCTTATAGTCAAAGACTTCCTCTTCAGAGATTCCATAACTCAACATTAATTCCTGAGCCTTCGCTAATGCATTCATAGATTCTTCGTCATTCGCATCGTTAGCTAAAGCGAATAGTTTTTGAATCTTCATAAAGCGTTTATCCTTCACTTTTTTCCTCCAATCTCTTTTCCTCCAATCTCTTTTCCTCCAATCTCTTTTCCTCCAATCTCTTTTCCTCCAATCTCTTTTCCTCCAATCTCTTCTGCAGCTCTCTATAGAAAGTTAACATTTCCTGATATTCTTCTTCAGTGAGCCGCTGATTCCACAAACCATCAAACCAAGCACTAGATATCCTTCCAAATTCTTCCTTCAATGCAACAAAACAATCCTCATAGGTATATGGTTTTGGCAACTTGTCATACGTTTCTTTTTTCTTACGATCAACTACAACTAAATCATGACCAAATCCACCGTAAACAAGTTCATGTGTAAAATGATAGGCTGGATACATGCGATTACATGTTTTGATTGCTTCCTGCACTTCCTCAATCAAGTAATCATCTAAACAAAAACGAGCGGAATACGTCGACACTTGAGCCATTTTATCAAAAATGGATAACTCATTTACCAACTGTACAGCGGTGATTTTTCTCATTTTGTGTTCCCCTTCTTTCCCTTTAATCTTCCGATAGAAAGTATCATCACTTTTGAACCGAGTGTCGACACTTTTTCGTTAATCCTACATCAAAATTTGCCGCCTCTTGTGCAATCAAAAGATCTAATGCATGAGCAAGGATCTTGCTTTCTGAAAGTACATATTTCTTTGATAATCGTTGAAGCGCCACTTGTTGTGTAGGATTAAAGGTGGTCACCCCTCGCTTATTTTCTTTTTTTATTGCCAATGGCTCCACTTCCTCTCTTTTACCAAAAATAGTGAAACAAAAACCAAATCCCTACGAACAAACCGATGGTCATCATCCAGCGAATGCCTTTGCGGATCCGATACCGCAATCGACCTAAAAACAAACAGCGAATCATTGTTACGCCAGCTCCAGAAAAACAAAGCGTCATCAATCGCTCAATTACTTCTTGTTTCATGTGCTTTCCTCCTCAATACTCGTTTTTTTCTTGCTTGTAGATAGCCAAATGACCGATAGGCTCTCATTTTGCTTTTATAGCCATAGCCTTGGGCATCATCGATAATTTCCCCTGTGTTCACATCAATAATGACAAAGCGTGCTTCGCCCCTACGAGAAAGGGCTGGAAAACAGACCGCTTTATACGGTGGAATCATACCTCTCCCCCCATTCTTTCTTTGATTGTTTATACAAATACTCGTCCCAGGCAAAAAACAAACATGCACTCAATCCACTACCAATGCCTAATTGAAAAAGAACGGGCAAAAATTGCATACTCATTCCCAATAAAAACAAAACCATTCCTAAACGTTGATTCATCTTGCGTTCTCCCCCCTTCATGTATTAGAATAATCATACAAACTAGATCTCTTTTATAAATTCCTTTTACAAGCCCTTGTTTTTTACAAGGGCTCTTCTCTTGTATTGCCTTTAGGCCTTTTCTTTCTTCTGTTGGTTTACTAACGCCAACATTTCTGTCAATACTCCAGCCCCTTCAAACTCATTCACAACAGTCAATGCTGCTTCTACATAGTATAAAAATGCCTCTTCAAGAATCGTTAAAGACAAAGAAACGATGGGAAATCCAGTTAACGCCTCCGCTGTAGAGCCGTACGTAATCTCCAAACAAACATCTAACGTTCCTGTTTCTTCTTCCTGGAAAACCAATGCACTTTTGACCTGATTTCCTTTGATTTGAAGCTGTTCGAGCCATTCTCCAAATGCCTCCGCTGTTTGAATCCCTAGTTGTACTTCTTCGATCATATTGTTTTCCTCCCTATACGGTTTGTTTTTGTAGACATCAGCTGCTATTACTCTCCCAGTTCGTCTATGCGTTCAAAATCAAATGTGCCTTTTATTTGTCGATAGCGTGCCCCACAATGTTCACATGCCCAAATAAACGTCTTTTGAAAATGTGGCGCTCCGCAAGACAACCGTCGATAATGCACGATATGTTTGGCCAATTCCCCGCAATCACATCTTACATACGTCGGTGGCCAACTCGCATGAGCCATCGTATGGAATGGCACGTAATAGCTGTTGTAACAAGCCCGATTGGTTGATTGATACATGTTCTTCACTCTCTTTCATTTACTCTTGATAAACCCGTCAAATAATCGATGGTATAGCCTTCTTGTGTGTTATGGATATACACATTCAATGAAATCGCCGTATCTTCAATACTTTGTGCTTCTATTTGTATCCCTCGTGCGACCAATTCTTCCCCTCGAAAATCAGGTGTGACACGATAACGAACATGATTCCATGTGTTTCGTAAATACTCAGCGACTTTATTTTCAACGTCAACCATGGCAGGCGTGTTAAAAGAATGCGTGCCTGTCATCAAATTTTTCGGGTTATTGTTCTCACCTGTTAACTGAAATCCGATCAAATGACAGCGATTATAGAGATAGTCCCCATTCGGCATTTTCTTTTGTTTCCAGCCGGTAGGCTTAATAAATAACCGCTCTCTTTCTTCTGTTGGCATCATGTCTCTATGCAATAGGGCATTTGCCTCCCCTACACGGTTGAATGGATCTAAATCCGAGAAGGTTTGCCAGGCTCCCTTTTCTAAAGACAAATCGTCCGAAGAAAAACTTGGCTGATTATGATTGATCGTTTCTATTTGTGACAAGCCATTGCCTACAGGAACCTCTTGCGCGGACTTATCAATAAACATCTGTGTGACTTCATGAACTACTTCGCTTAATTCTGAGGGTGGTTGATTCCATCTCGAACCAACCACAACCACCACAACAAGGACTAGAAGTCCCCAGAATCCCGTTCTTCGTTTTCTCAAACTTTTTCCCCCATTTCTTCCTAACCATGAATCATTGGTACACTTTTTATCGGACGTTCTCCTGTTTGTTTAGCAATAAGTAGCGGTAAGATTTGTTGTAGCCATTGTTGATTAGGGACTTGATCCAAAAAGTTCCCGATAGTGCTTAGAATAAGTGTATCTGTCAGCTGTTCCACTAAATAAACCGATTGGAAAGGACTTAACCTCGCAACATAATTCACAATATTTTCATCCGTTTGTTCAAAGGATCCTAAATACTCCTGGGTCGTTCGATCGTAACAATCAACGATAGGTTTTGTTTTTGACATTGGCTTTCTCTCCTATTCACAAATCATTTTCCCTTTCGGGCAAGGGGCTTACGCCCCTTAAATGTACTGTATTCAACAGAATGGTTTCCTCTTTTTTATTCATTTTTAAGCATAGCCAATTTGGCAAGCTTTTCCTAAATATTTATGTGCTCCGTCATAAACTCTCCATTCATCAAAAAATGTAATGGATAAACAACGAATTTCTTTTCCATAAAGTAGATGGAGATGCTTAAAAATGGCTTTTTCTCGCCGATCTAAGATTCGACTGATTTTTTTCATTGTTTTTGTCATATCGCTTGTATCGTATGCATCGTCATATGGTTCTGCTTCAATATCGACAGTATCTCCATCTATACCTATGATAAAAAGCGATTTTAATACATTATTTTTGGTGTCGTGTCTATCTCCGCCTAAGAGTTCATAAATATTTATCATCTGTTTCATTTTTTTCTCCTAAATCTTTACTTTTTAATCAACATCTTTGCCTTTAATGATACGAAAGTTGTTCAAAGAAGAATTCAGTGTCAAAAGTAGCTTTCGACTTTGCGGCGGCAGAAACAAATCCCCAAAATTCTTTTTCTGAGCAAGAATAGCTAAAGGAAAAGTAAGGATATGTTTCTTCTAGTTCTTCTTGTGTATCGGCCAAACAGACACTTAGAATGAGATCATTTTGTCTATCAATTTTAGTATAAATGAGTGTAGTAGAAACAACCTTTTCTTCAGTTACTGCGTTTAGCCATTGTTCAAAGATTTCTGGACGATCGATTGCTCGAATATCCCCGTTTAATAATTGTTCTTTTGTTAGTGTCTGTAACATTGTATTTTCCTCCTTTGCGTTCACCTCAGCGGGAAAAACAATGTTTCCCACTGAGGAATCAAACTTATTGTTGTGCTGCTCGTTCTTTGGTTTTTGCTTTTGGTTCCAACAAACTAAAAGTTTCAACGACTACTTCTATCACATAAATTCGTGCCCCTGTAGTATCCTCATAATTGCGCGTTTGTAATCGACCACTGACTCCGATCAAGCTTCCTTTTGTGACATGTTCCGCAAGTGTTTCTGCTTTTTTATTCCAGATCACGCAAGGAATAAAATCCGCTTCTCGTTCGCCTTGATCATTCGTAAAATTTCGATTCACTGCAAGCGTAAAATTCGCGACTGCTTTCCCGGTTGACGTGTAGCGAAAGTTTGGTTCTTTCGTTAGTCTTCCGATTAAATTTGTATTGTTCATCATGTGAAATCTCTCCTTAAAATATTTTTTTTATTTTGAACTAAGAGGGAAAAATCCCTCTTAGTAGTAACTACTTTCATAAACAGGTTTTCCATCATATCGGTAAAACGTGTCCCAACTGCGATTGCCATAGAGTTCATTTGGATGATTCGGATTGATTCGTTTTCTAACAATGCTATCTTTTGTTCTTGCAAGCGGATAATCAATAAACTCATTTGGTATGGGCGCAGTCATTCCACTCATTGAGGTATGAATGTCTACCGTTTGTTTCTTAACAGGTCTGAACCAAGCCGTTTTTTCCGTTAATTTCACGATCTTCCAGAAAGTAACATTGGTTTGTTCATAGCCCCAAGAGCTATAAAAGATGTCTCCGACTTGGTACGAGGTGTTTTTTGTTTGTGTGATCATAGGTGACTCCTCCTAAAAATAATTTTTTTTGTTTTCTTTGAAAGTTGCGCCTTTCCCCTCTACCTTTTCGGCATTGCGTCGGGGGCGCAGGGGTTTTGGGGGTGCAACCCCCAAGGTCTTGATTCGGCTCGTTTTTAGACGAAGCCCTGCTTGTTTGATTTTGGTTTTCAGTTTTCAAAGATCAAAGTGGAATGCTTTTTAGCGTCCCTTTTCGTATATCGGTCGTTCGGCATAACCGTCTCGAAACCATGTTCTGACGGTTGCCAAGGGCGCGCAGCGTGCATTTTACCCTTGGCAATTGGCAGGTTATGGTTTAGGTTATACTAGCCGGATGACTGATAGACGATTAGAGACGCTTGAACATCCACTTCTTTGGAAACTGAGAATCAAACAAGCTAGTGCTTCCGAAAAACGAGCCGGTTCAGGCACTTGGGCCTGAACCACATGCGCTTGCGCAGATTCGGACGCTTAGGCGGCCGATATCGACGGTTACGTCGAAAGACATTTAGGCCATCGAGCAGCGATGGCTTCCTTTCTGTTTAATGCATTCTCCTGTACCAAAAAAGAAAACAAGATCAGGGTTCCGTAAGAGCGGCGGTGGTGGTTGGAGCGATGAAGGAACTCGGCAAAAAAACAAAAAAAAGACGCTAGAAACATTGAAAACTCAACGTTTCTAGCGTCTTTTTTTATGGTATAATGATTATGTAGAAAAGTGAAAAGATGGTGGCTAATCTCTTAATACAGGGGTGATGCCTATGGTTCATAGCTTTATCCCTAGAGGGGAGTAAGCATGTCTGTATTTGAAGCATTGACGCTGATGATTGCTTTTGCGACATTGGTGTTGCTGATTACAGATCATAAAAACCAAAAAAAATAACCATCTAACACTTTAGCAGGTCGTTTAGATGGTCAAAAAACTATTTTTTCGATGGCTACCGTCTTTTTAACGGTTCTACATGGGGCGTGTTTGCAGCACGTCCTTTTCTATATCTATTATAGCATATTTTCATGTTTGATGGAACTGCAAAGCTGGCAAAGCCAGCTTTTTGTTGTCCGCCTAAACGGCGGTGGCGGTTGGAGTGTGGCGGACAACAAAAAATTTTACTATCTTATAAAAAAACTTCCTTCCTCTTCAGATACAAACGAAGTCTTTCTTTAATACTTATAGAAACCAAACACCTACTACAATCCCTATTTTCAATAAAAGAATAGTAATCAAAAAAATATTCAAGATTCTTTTTTGATGATCCGTCATCGTCTTATTGGAATGTCTATAGACCAGCCCTAACAATATAAATAACAATGTAACCCAAATAAATATTGACATTTTTCACATCTACTTTCTCACGGCTTACTTGCTAATTTCCATAATAAAAACGGATACAAAAAGCTTATAGCCAATAAGAAATTAACTAAAACAAAAACTACCCTCATATGTTTATTTTCTAGATAACAACTAGCTATAATCCCCACAATTCCTATAGGAAAACTAAATAATAGTATCGTGGCATCAATAGTTGTCATCGTGAAAAATAAAAGGTTGAGAATAATATTGATGAAAACAGTGCTTACAGCTATATACTTCAATATTTTCATGCGTATCACAACCTATTCATTAAGAAAAGTATAAAATAGCAGCATTAGCTACTGTTTTTGCCCAAGTTCCTTTTATTGTACCATTACGTAATCCTGTTTTAAGATTTGAAACAAACTCTTTGTCACACTGTTTATTTCCCCATCCTCTTGCGCCATAACACAAATCATGATACATACAATACTTATCTAGTTGATCTTTTGGATTTCCTGCATTGTTAAAATCTGTACCTGGTCCACAGTAATTCCCATATATTGGAATACTGATGGCACGTACAACTCTTCGTTTTCCTTCTGTAGTGCTATCATCAAGCTTTGCTAATAAATTGTACGTATTTCCTATTTCTAAAATAAATTCTGATTCTCCATATTGTTCAGCTTTACCAACATCAAAATAAATTTTTTCATTTTCATTATATAAATATTTCTTCAAGCTCTCAATATTAACCTCTGTTTCAACAAAGTTTTCATCAGCATATCCTTTTATAGAAACTCCGAATAATATGCTTACTGTCGCTACTAATCCAATTACCAAATAAAGAAACTTTGAACATTGTGATACTCGTAAATTCATACTATCATCCACTTTCTATAGTTTATTTTTTGTTATCTTTTACTATCAACAAGAATAATTATCCTCACTAATTCGCCTCCTTCCTATCCTTGTGATAGTTTTTACAATTGAAGTATTCCATAAAAATACTTTTAAAAACAGTCTTTTATTTTTATTTTTTTACTGTATAATTAAATTGATTGTAATATTTAATTTATTTTTATTTTAAAACCATTTAATTATGTTTGTTATTTTAACTTTTGTCTTCCATTCAAAAAAAACAGGTAGTACCATTTAGGCGCTACCTGTTTTCTCAATTATTTTTTCTCTGTCATATCTGCGGATACTTGCACATTTTTTAATTTCTGAATATGCTCCACCATTGGTTTAGTCCCCTTTAATACCAAATGAATTTTTCCTTTTTCTTTCCCTAAAATCACTTCTTCTTCAAGTTTCAATGCATTATTATCCGGGCCTACAAATTCACGATTATCTTCATCTAAAACTTTTATTGTTATTAAGTAATTTTTAGTTGGGTTTGCGTGCTCAAATGCCAGCTCTCCTTCATAGATTTCATTGATTGCCTCTTCTTTTACTACCTCTTGTTCCGTATCTAAAATCTCCACCTCCAAACTTAGTTCAGGAGCTGGTTCTTTTTCTGTGCTCGTTGTTTCATGTTGTGCTTCTTTCTCCGAAAATAAATTCTTCAATGCTACACCACTTCCTACAATAGTCAAACATACAATAAGCATTACAAATACCTTTTTCACAATAGATCCTTCTTTCCTATTTTTCTATTTTTTATTCTACATCTGCGGTTGTTCTCTTTCTAAATCATCTTGCTAGTTTCATACTATTCTATGAACAAATTTTTTATTTCGAATTGATAAACTCATTTTCAGTAAAAAGAAGGTTTAACTCTTTTTCGAAGTTTTGACTAGAAAGAATATGCAACCGCTCAAACGCTTCTTTCTCCAAGCTCTGTACCTCAAAATAATCTTTAAATGTATCTAACGAATCGTAAATAATCCGACTAGGTGTTACATACACAACATGATAGTCTAGTTTGTTTTGAAGCAAAGTAATATATTTCGGAAAAATCGATCGAATGTATCGATTTTGCGACTTCAACGTCAATTCAATTTCAAAATACCAATCACTTCTCTCTCCATACTGGTTTTCAAAACGCAACATATAATCTGATACATGAAAAATTGTTCCTTTTTTTAATTTTGAAAAATCTTTTTTCTCATACATCTGCCGACGTTCGCTTTGTGCAAGGTAAAAGGTAGGCTTTTGCTTCGCAAAAGCCAGCGACTCTATTAAATAATTGGTTACTTCGATATGATGTTTCAGATTATATTCCGGAACTTTTGGGAAAGAATACAACCCACCGATTGAGTTATGCCCTTTCTTTGTTAGAAAAAAGTATCGAATATTTGAATCTTTTTTCATTTGAATGTAGTCAACCAATTCAAGTTTGAGCAATGAGGTTAACCGCCTATAAACTGAACTTTCATCAAAAAATATTTCTTGATTAATCAATTTACAAATTTGTTTTACAGTCATAATCCGCAACTCATGCAATAGATTCAAAATCAGCCAATCCGTATTTACTTTTTGATAACTAAAACAAGTACCATACAATAATTCTTTCATTAACTTTCCTCCATACTTATTGAGTGAATCTCTTTTATTGTTTTGTGTTCTGGACAGCCCCAAGAACATTGGGGCGCAGTCCCAGGGGTTGATTCCCCCTCTTTCAAAAGAGCTTGAAAGAGGGGGGAGGGGTTGAGCTTTTGTTCTCCTTTTTTGATTTATATCTGAATGTGTCGAAAGATTGTTTTCCTCCATTTTTTATTTCCAGTTCAAGTTTTCGATCGTTTAGCGGGCGCGCCAGGGCTTGTTTATTGGCTTCACTCGTTCTGTATTCTTGACCATTTACGTCTAACAAGTGGGTTTTTCCCACGTTGGACGTAAATGGTCAAGAATTTTGCTTCCGCAAAAAGAACGAGTGAAGCCCGTCCTATCAACGTTTTGCCCCGGCGCGCCCGCGTCGCCCTGTTCTTACCCTGTTCTTACCCTATTCTTACCCTATTCTTACCCTATTTGCAAAAGTGCGATCAAAAAAACGGCCGTTTTTTTATTTCCAGCTGACTTTTAGATGATTTGAATTTTCGTTTCCATTGCTTTTTAATCAAATCCACAATTGTTTTTAATCGATTTTCTTGCCTTGTTTTGATGAAACATTGACAGAATTTTGTCGAAACTTTCGAATTACTTTATCAAAACTTTTGGCTTACTTTGACGAAACTTCGACAAATTTTTATCAAAACTTTGTCAAAACTCCTCTCAAGTTTTAGCGAAACATTGACAGAATTCCCCCGAAAATTTTTGAATCGTTCAAGTGAAATTTTGCTATTTCTTCGCACAAAAAAAGGTAAATCTCCAGAAAGATTTACCTAATATTTTATTATTCCTTACCGATTATTTCCACTAACTGATGGTTCTTGGCTCTCGCTTTGTTGGACTTTTTTAAGATTTCTTCGATAGTTTCAAACGTATCGATGTCCAATTGACATAACCAAAGCAACGCACTTTTCTCTCTTGTCGTCCACTCAATTTTTGGGAAATGCGATAGAAGTTGGCGATATCTTGTCCGTTGTTGAATGGGCGCAAGCTGCCAACGTTTTTCAAAAATCATTTGTTCTTCCATCATCGTTCCCCCTAAAAATAGCGTTGCCTGAAACTTCACTAACGGGCAACGCAAGTCTAAATGACAAACAAATCTATTTCTACTATATCAAGATTTCCCCAAAAAATCTATTCTGATTTTCCTCTCGGAAGAAGCTTCCAATGATAAGGAAGTTCATATACTTTTATCCAGATGAATGTTTTTTCCAGCGTTTCTTCAATCAATTCCGCCAATTGAATAATTAACAATTCCGGTTGTTTTTCACAAAGCATCCGTAACATCTTTAATTTTTCTTGTTCTTTTTTCTTTATTTTTTTATTCGAAGGCATCAACATTCCTCTCCTTTGTCTCTATTCATTTCCATCCAAGCCTGTGACATTCTCCTTTGTTCTTGCTGCCGATTTACATACAGTAGATGCCGTTTTTTTACCGCATAAATCGTTTTTCTCGTCAATTTTAGCTCCCTCGCAATTTCCGCAATTGAGATTCCCTTAGCCAGTTGTTGAACAATTCGATCCTATACAAGCTTGTCAGCGCCTTGCACTTCAACATGATATTTCACCGGACGTCCTTTATATCTTCCTTCCTGTTTAGCAATCTTGATTCCTGCTTTTTTGTCGTTCTTTCAACTTTTTCTTTGTAAAATCTCGCAAAAAGAAACTGTCCCCTACGGGCATACCCTTAAGAGACAGTTTCACAAAAACTATTGAATATAAGAATAGGAATCTTTCCATCTTCCTATCAAAAAAAAAGACTTCGCTCCCTCTTCAGATACAAACGAAGTCTTTCTTTGATACTTATAGAAACCAAATCCAAATTTGTTGGCACTAATTCTTTAATAAACCGTTAAAATGATTTTCTAACAACAAGCGGAAGTTAACACTAGAGATATCTGCTTTACCAAATGAAAAAACATCATCTCCATCAATATAAAAATACCTCTTTTTCCGACCATATTTTAATTTCAAACAATACTCTCCCCAAAAAGGAACTTTTTCTATTGAAAAAGTTATCACTTCTTGATAACTAATCCTGGATAACAAAAACTCAAAATGATCTTCCTTTTTGTTTGTTTTTTCCTTAACAATTAGTAATTCTTGCTTTAAAAATACCAACCAACAAATATCCGTAAAAAATAGTTGATAAATACCATTCCCGCCACCAAGCATATTTAGAACAGGGGAACAGGCCTTTTCCACTCGAATATAATTATGATTTAAATCAATACTTTCCGCCAACATGGCTTGTTTAAACTCATCATATTCATCTTCTAATGTCTTCATATCTGATACTATTCCATTGCACAACTAACTGCAGCTGTTGCGATTCCTGCTACAATGTTTATCTTGGCCAATTCTTTGGCCGCTGCCTTTCCTAATTGTTTTTCTGCAATATCTATTAAGATATCCGCTGCTTTTTCAAAATTGAAAGCCTTCAATGCTTCAATAAAATTTCCTTGTGTGCCTATAGCCCAAGCCACTCCACCACCAGGTAACGAATTGACTGCAACACAACCAGCATATCGTTTCCAATCCATTCTCTGTAACCTTGGCACAACAATATGTTCATAAAATACTTTTGCAGCTTCGCCTTGTTCATTTTCTTGATTTGCACGTTCACGAATCGCATTGAAATCTTTCAAATGATAAACGCCCTTTTCATCAAAAGATCCAACCGTTTCAAAATAAAAAGTCAATTCGTCTATCAATTCATTTTTAATTGTCTGATTCACTTCATCATTTTCTTCTGCCGCATATACACTTGTTCCAACACCAGTTAATACACTAAATCCAAGCAATAACACCCCAACAAACGAAAACAACTTCAACAATCGAAACATTCTATCTCCTCCTTTTTATTTGGCTAGTAGTTATTTTTACTTTTTTTGTCGTTTCCAAAGCGAACTTTTCCCGCTTTCTGTTTTACTCCTTTCTGCCTTGTAACAACCTTCACAACTGGAGTGTGCCACATCTTTCATCGAAAAAACAGTCTATTCTTTTTGCTTTTTTCACAGTATAATTACTCTTATGACCGTTATTTGCATTGTCGATAGTTCTTGTTCCTTTAAACTTCATTTGATAATTATAGTTATTTAATAAGCACTTTGTTTACAAACCTCAGAAAAATTCACCCATCTCCTATCAAAATATTTTATAGTTTTTTACCTCACTCGTTTCTTTTTGCTTCTTTTTGACTTCTTCCAGCAGGATTGGCAACATAAACTTTTCTTGCCTGCTCGCGTATGCTCCCTGATTTCCGATAGACGACAAACTCCCCTTGACGGATATCTCTTATGTCATCTGGATGGACAACGAAGTTTCTAACATTACGCATCGTCCCTCTTGATGCAACCCAATCAGTTTTTTCCAAGTCACTATAACCTGCTTCTTGTTCAATAACAGACGTCTTTTCAGTATCGTTATATGTTCCAATAAGTGACGACCATACATCGATTTCTTTAGATGCGTTTGTTTGTCCGATAAAATACGTATTACAGTTTCCTAGCAATTGTTCAGCTAAAATCTCATCGACTGCTGAAATATCCGCAATCATTTGCGGACTGAAGATTGTATGAAGTCCTGCTCCACGGCCTTTGTTAACTGTATCTAGAAAGTCTTTATTAATGTATACCGACGGTTCATCACAGATTAACAAAAATGGCGAAAACTCATCTTTTCCATAACATTCTGACGCCAAGTAATTGATTTCACTCACAAAAAATTGAGCTAACGTCTTAATGTAATCCTTGTATACCAAACCATTTAAAGTGATAAACATGATTTCTTGATTCTTACTATCTTCCAATAGATCTAGTTCTTCAATCCCTTCTTCTTCCGTATTAAACAGATCTCCAAGTTCACTATCTAATAACATATTGATATTGGTTTGTAGTGACTCTGCTGTCGCATATAAGTAAAAGGGGGAATCTTTATGGTCATAACGCATAAATAATTTTTGAAATAACTCCCTCTGTTTTTCTTCTAACAAATCACAATGGCTACGAATAAACCAATATAAATCTTCAAGGGCCATTTCTTCCGGTTTTAATTCCACGATCACATCGAGTTCTTGCTTTGAATCAGACTGAAGGTCTTCTGAAAGCTTTTGTAATTTAGTCTTTTTTCGTTGTTGTTCTCCCTCTTCTTCCTGGACTTCTTTTCTTTTCTGAATTTTCTTTTTCTGTTTTACAAATAAGAGTTTTTCTTTTTTCTTTACTTCTTCATTAAGAAAAAGCATGAGTACCTTTCTAGGTGAAAAATACTCAGATAAATTAGCTAACGTACGCGAAAGTTGAAATGTATCCAACAATAAAACAGTTGATTGTAACAAAGATTTCGCTGCTGCTGAATAGAAAACACTCTCGGTTTCCGCTAGCGTTACTAATCGATCGCGGATCATTACACTATTTCCATGTTTAATCGGATTATAGCGGACGTTTTCTGTATCGCTGAACACCTTTACTTTCTTTTTATGCTTACTAGCAATCGTACGAATAGAGTTCAACGTATCCTTGGCACCTTTGCCATCGATGTAGAAAATCGGTATCTTGTTTCGTATAGCATGATCAACAAAAATCATTAGCAGTGTTGTCTTCCCACTCCCCGTTGTCCCATCAATTAAAGCATGCTGATTAAGTTCAGAAAACTTCATTGTATATCGTTTTCCGTACTCTTCTACTCCGATGAAAATAAGATCGGAAAACTGCGCTTCCTCTGTTTCTTCTCCTGATAAAAGCGCATTTTGTCGTTCAGCACGAAAGATTCGTTCTTCTTTCGCTACTAACTCAAATTTATTTTCACGACGCTCCTTGTATTCTTTTGACTGCTTTATCTCAATAATTTCTTCAGACTTCGCTTTGACCTTACGCTTATCGATAAAGGCATTTACGCACAAAAGGATAAACGCCTGACCGACAGCACCTAGCAATAAAGCAAGCAAAGAGACAAAAGAAAAATGTAACGTTGTCGGAAAAAGATTGAACGGAAATAGAAGATAACACGATAGATACGCTTCGGGAATCACGAATAAGAATAGCATTGCATTTAAAACAAACGTGATTATGGCCGCAAGGACAAATGTCGAAAAATGTCTGGTAAAGAACGATTCGTAATCTAGTTGTCCTAAATGTTCACGATATTCCTTCCTATCCTTATGGCGAAAATAAAGAACGAGAGGTATCCCAACGATCAAAAAAGGATAGAAAAAAATACCCCAAAAAACAATTGAGGTATATAACAGATCTACTCTTCCTGTCGGTTTTTGATTGGCATTATGATGATTTTTTTGGAACGTTTGATCAAAGAAACTAAGATTCATCTTTTATTTCACTTCCTTTTTTGCTTTTTTATTGGTATTCGGATTTTATTTACTCGGTTTCGTTTTGAAAAACTCTTTTCTATTTTTGGCTCTTGTTCCTGTACGTTTCTTATCCCTTTTACTTGAGATTGCAATTTCTTATCCAACGATACTTGCCGTTTATTTGAATCAATTCTTTCGTTTTTTTGTAGGATTTCGCCAGTTTCTTTGTTGTATTTCACACCGTTTCTTTGGCCAACGTCGTGGACGCGTACTTCTTTTTTGTTGCTAGTATTTCCTAGAGTTTGTGTCGTCTTGTTTAACTTATTCGTATCTTTAGGCTGTGAGGATCTACTGTCGGAATTTCTTTGTTTTGCTCGTTCAACTCGTTCATCTTTTTCACGTTGCTGATTACGAGGATTAGCGACCGACTTAATAAACTTACCCTCTGTTTTTTCATTTGAAACCTTCTGAGCGTGCTTCTGACGCGCCTCTTGATCATTGTCAGATTGATTCTTCGGTATATTTCCTTTTTTGAGTTCATTGGATGATCCTGATTCCGATCGATTTTCTGTATCTTCAGTCGCTTCAGGCGTAGGACGTTTCACTTGGCGTAACCGTTGTCGGTTCAATTCTTCGGAGTCGTCTCCTTGACCACTTGACTGGCTGCCAGCTGTTTGATCCTCTCTATTTGTCAAATCTTTTTGAGCTTCAGCAACTTCTTTTCGTTTTCTAAGGCGTTGGTTTTTAGCATCTTTGTTCTCGGCATTTTGATTAGCATTCTTGCCAGATCCAAGTCCATTCTCATTTTCTTCTGTGCCTGGAGAATTTGCTTCCGTGTTATTGCCTGCCTTACTTAATCGATCAAAGCGAGCTGTATTCTTCTTGTTAGTCTTTGTTTGCTTCGGAGAATTAAGCTCATTTGTCGGATTTTTACCGCCACTTTCTTCTTGTGCTTTTTTCTTCTTCTCAAACTCTTTTCGTTTTCGGTCTCGATCCTTTTCACGCTGACTCCGTTCTTTTTCTCGCTGGTTATTGACTCTTTTAGCAGACTGAAAAGGATGAAAAGCTGCATTGATCATGCCACCCGATAACAACCTTACTCGAGAAGAGAATACACTAGCTAACAGATATCGGAACACATAAATGGTCAGCGGTGCAAGTATCCAAGCAATAATGGTAATAATAGACTTAATAACACTGTCTGAAGACTGAATAGTTTTATACCCTAAAGCGATATAACTCACAAAAATCAGTGTAAACAAGGATAAACCACTCTTGATTAACGATAATGAGAAAAGCCCTTTGAAATAACCGCCAAGAATACCACTATCAACGAAGCACATAGCTAAGAACAGTGCGATAGGTAGGAAAACAGGAATAATAATTAGCAGTAGCTGTAGCGCAATTCGCAGCATGCCCAAAATAGAAAAGACAATGGTTTGAATCCCGTTTGTTAGAATATAAAGAACATTGAATCCAGTCAGCGCAAGACTATTGGTATAGGAGATCGTTGAATTATTGAGTTCATCCGCTTCATAATCTGTTACTTTTTGGACAAATTTCACTTGCTTCTTACTAGCGCCATCATTATCAAGCAATGCACCAATTCGGTCATATGACTTCCCTCCGTATTCAATCGTCTGTTTCCGAATCTCTTTTGTATGGTTTGTCCCATAATTCATATATAAATACGGCTGATAGACATTCGAATAAAACACTTCCGAACGAACTTTTTCGGCCACCGTCTGGTTTGTATTTTCATTTGGTTGGAATTGAGGATTGACACCTGCAAACATGTTTTCAATTTGATGATCGACCTCCAACACCGAATCAAAAAAGAATTCATTCCCTTTTGGCGTAGTAAACGTCGCAAATGAAATGCCCACGAGTAATGCAAGGCAAAAAATTTTCACAGCTTCAATCATTCTTCCTGAAGCTGTGAATCTTAAGATCATTACCAAAGCGATTATGACAATGCCTAACGTCATAGCACCATCGTTCATTTTTTCCGCTAGTAACAAAGCCATATCTTGAAAAGGTTCTTTCACCTCTTTTGCAATATCTATCGAAAATAGGATATGCGTTAATTCGGCATTAAATTTCCCAATCATAACAACAATCGAGAAAGTAACGTTTTTCAGCCATGAGTTCGCATTTTGTAAGAAGGTATTAATAATATTCAACGAATCATATTCAACATTCATTAAGCTAAAACTATTATCCTTATAACGATCATATATTTCATCTATATCGTCCGTAGGGTCTTTTTTTTGTACGTCGAAGGAATCGTCTTCTTCATTAACACTTATTCCAGAATTGCCCCTTTCGCCACTATTCCCGCTAGTTCCTGAGTTGCCGTCTGAACCAGAATTTCCATCAGAGCCATTGTTTTCGCTTATTGTAAGACCAATTACATATGGTGAACTGGCCGCTTCAGCTTGTGTAACACTTGCGAGTAATCCAGAAAAAATGAACGTAAAAAATGCTGCTATTCCTAGCAGCTGCCATCTTATTTTCACCTGATGCCCTCCTTTACTCGTTAAAATTGATTGACTGTCTCAAGTTCTAAGGCTCTTTGGGTTGTTTCATCTGTCGTATCTGTTGTTTTGATCGCTTCTAGCCATTCCACAAACAACACATCGATCGCAATCGGCTGATTGCGCCCCATATGATCATGAAAAAGACACGTTCCCTGTTTGAGATTTTTCAACATTTCTATGTTGTCCTTGTTTACAGACATACCGAAAAACTTCAATACTTTTCTACACTGTTCATCGGATCCTGGACGAAAAGCAAACTTATATGAAACGAGATCTTCCATTTCATCACTATCGTTATCAGAATGTGACTGTGTTAACGCATAGATATCAGTATTATAGGCTCGACCTTTACGAAAGCCATTTTCTACTAACTCTTGTCCTCGAGGGGTACTTGTAAAGCCTTTGGCTTCATCAAAAATAATACTTGCATCTTCGTTACTATTCGTTGAAAACACATCAACTAAGTGCATAATGACATCCATAATTGCTTCACTGGCAATTTTTTCATTCCCTAAATTGTCACGATCATTCTGCTTTTCTTTCTCTGTAGGCATTTTCAACCCTTGAATCCCTAATACATTTACTTGTGCAGAAAAATTAAGCCCTTTGCTATCATTTTCTCCAATAATTACTTTCCCGATCCCTTCTTTATAACTTTCGATAGTCGTTCCTAAATCTTTATCTTTGGATTTGATTACTTGGATCACATTGGAAAGATTCGTTGGAATTTCCGGACGATCCATCACATCATTTAAAGCTTCTACTATGATCGCTTTGTATTTTTTAGCAGTTTGAGGATTTTGATTTACTTCCCCTAGAATGTTCAAAATGGTTTTGGCTTCAACTTTTGCCTGTTCTGTTGGCAAAATCAGCAAAGGATCTAACATTCCTCTTGAATGTTCCTCTGTGGAAATAGTGATAAAATTAATCGACTCACATAAAGTGATAAATTCAGACATGTAATGAAATGTTTCCGTTGCTTTTTTTACAAATTTTTCCATTTCATTTTTAGGATCGATATAGAGAGTCTTTTGGCCAAAGAAAATGAGCCAAAAAAAAATATATTTGACAAGCATCGATTTCCCTTGCCCAGATGGACCTTCTATGACAGTATTTCCGTTTCTATGAAGACTACCCTCAATGTTTTTCTTTGCTAAATGCGGCGCAAACCAAATTAGCTGGCTTGAATATGCAAGAGCTTCGTCAACATCACGATATTTTTTTTGATTGATTCCTCTCCCCAGTGGAAAGCCGTACACATTACCGATTGTCCGATACAAATCTAATCCAAGGTCAATTACGTAACCTGTAGTTACCTTTAACTCATAGTCTTTAAATGTGTATGGCGTGGCTAAAAGAGATTGATGGAATAGTGTCATTTGATCGGCTTGCGGTTGATAGATTTTATAGGCAGTTCCTTTTAGGATACTTTTTAGATGATTTATTCGAATTTTTAATTCATCTTCAGCCGTCGCTGCAATAACAAACCACCCGGACATATTCACTACCCGTCGATCTTCTCGCTTCAAATCACGATTTAATTGCTTTAAACGCATATCTCCTTCTAAAATAACTTCATCATCATCTAATTCCGCATCTGCTAGATCGGCTTCATCCATTTGATTCTTAATTTTCTTAAACATTTTCCGCACATGAGAAATATCTGCGGACTTATTCGCAAACCGTAAGCGAAGTTGTGTTTCAATAGGGAAATAACAACTTGTCTGAACTTCTTGAATAAACCCGCTTCCTAACAAACTGCTCGGCATTTCGATGAGTGGAAGAAACGCTTCACAATACGAACTACCGATGTGTCGATGAATCAAATATCCTTCTTTACTATTCGATAGTTCTCCTTCGTTTACCTCAAATTTCGAGAATGTTGTAGGTAAAACTTTTTTTCCTCTATGGAAAAAGTAGTACATTACTTTCTCCAATTCCTTCTCTGAGGGACGTCGAATAGTTTTATAAGCACTGAGATCTTGAAAAAGCGTTTCTTCTTTTTTCACATAAACACTTGGTGCCACTTGTGTCGCCGCTGGTTGACCAGTCACAATCTCATTGAGCCTAGCTCCTAAATAGTTTTTGAATAACTCATAGTATTCCTTAGGTGTCACTACTGGAGGAACGGTCGTTAATTTGGCTAATAGTAGGGTAGAATATTTTGTGACTTGAAGTCCTCTATCTAAAATATATGCCGCTTCATCATAGTAATAACGTCCGACATCTGCCAACTCTCCTTTTACTAATTCATCTTTTATCGTTTGGAAATGCTTCGTTAAAGAAAAAGAAGTGGGGATATTTATAAAATGATACTCATATTCATCATGTGCAAATATATTTTTTCCCTCATCCACATACGGCTTAAAAAATTCAGGATCATTTACCGGGAAATAAACATTATCCAAAAAATATGCGACCCAAATATCCCCATTTTTAGCGAATAAAAAATTACGATATTGCGCTTCAATTGGATATTCTGCAAGGGCAATCTTTGTCTTCATTTTCTTTTCCCTCCTTTTTGATATGTAATTATAAACTGGTCATACACCACCAAGTCTTCATGTTCAATCTTCACTTCTTTGGTTTTCCCATATCGAATCTGACTTACTAGATAACGATACGCATTCTTATTATCCCAAGTCATCGAAAACAAAATCCAAGAGAAAAGGATAATGAAAAAGATAATAATAAACCAAGATTTAGAAAAGAGACTGCTTATAAAAGCAATCCCTTTAATAGCTGTTATTAAAGCAACAATACCAAAGAGCACGATAAATACTGTAGTGGTCACTACATAGGACAGTTTCAACCCGGCAGGAAAGAAACGGGAAAGATTAAATGCTCCTATTTTATAAACCTTATGCGGTTGTTTCCACTCTTTGGTATAATTATATTCCACGAAATACACCTCGAATCATTTCACTTGATCCTTCAATAATAGGAGGCACAATAAATCCAGTTTTCACGATCATTTTTGAGAACCACTCAGAAATTGCTTGTAAATTCCCTAAAATCGCAAACATAACACCAATCCCTACCACGATAAGCAAGGTGCCAAACATTGCACCTGCGCCTCTGGTTAAGAGCGCACCAAATCCTGCAATTACTCCACAAAATACTAAAATAAAGTAAAATTGTGGGGCAAAATTATTCCATAAACTTTCAAAATTTAAACTCATTGTAATTCCTCTTTTCTAGTTATTTTTCTTATTCTGACAAGCCTTTTACAAAATAGCTATCCGTTGTTTTTTCAATTTGGACGTGGAAATAGGAAGTTAATTCACTATTTTCTATATAGAAGAATGAATATGTTCCTTCCACAATGTACATGCCATTCTTTTCAACGATGTTTTGAACATTCACATTATTAAGTGACTCCGCATTGATTCCCTGAACATTCGAAATAAATTTCAAGTTCCGATCATTGGTCACATACAATTGAAAAAAGTCTCTAATAAACGCTTCAATGCTATTTTTCTCAGCGCTATCTACTTCGGTTCCTTTCGTAAAATAGATTGACTGATCATACGCATACGTATTTGACTGATTATTTTCAGATGGTTCAATGTTCAAATAGGTTGGATAATTCACGACTTTAAAGTCTCCATTTGCCATGGACGTCTCCAACTTCAGCTGTGTCGTAACCGATTTATCCGATGTTTCATAGGTTACCTCATAGGTAAACGCATAAAGTGCGTCTTTCCCACTCTTTGTAATATGGCTAGAGATCAATTCAATTCGCGAAACACTCTGTTTTGTCTCTGAATTCTGACTAAGAAAGTTCATGCTATTTAGATTGGTAGCTAACTGCCTTTGCAGCTGTTCCTGTCTGCTTTCTCGATTTGTCTCATCAACAGTAAAAAGCAATCTTATGAAGTTCTTTGCGTAAAACTGCGCTTCAGACTGATCCATAGTTTCTGTAGCGCCTCGGCCACTCGCTTCGGCTTGTGCCAAATTTTTGTTCGCCAAGTCAAGAACATAATTGAAACGGGTAAAATTCATCATATTCATTCCTAGCGAAAATAAAAACACTGTCCAAAAGAAAATGGTCAAATAGCTTCGAATCCCCCGCTTTTCAAAACGTATACTTCGAGTGCTTCGCGCTATTTTTTCCTTCTTCATTTTTTTCTTCTTATTAGAAGACTGTTCCTCCAGCACAACGGGGGACTTCTTGAACGCTTGAGGATTATAGGAGATTTTCCGTTCACTCATTTACAATTTGAAACCTTTCTAGTAATGGTTTTTCCAGCTTGTCCGCAATAATTACTTGATCGACAAGTACATTTGCCCCTGATAAGAATTCTTTTACTAGTGCCCACTGTGCTTTTGTAATCTGAAATTTCTGTTGCAGAGGCTCGTAGTACAATCTGCTACCAATTCTTAATTTTTTTCTATGAATCAGCCACAATACATAAACAACTGCTTGTTCTTTATTGCATAAATGGGAAAAACCCACGGCAATTTTTTCTTCTGTTTCCTTTTGATGGTCTAACTGGATTTCTTGATCCATTCTTTTTCCCTCCTACTCACAAAAACAAGCAACTATGATAACATTCATTTCTGCTTGTTTCTTCACGTATTTCCTACCGATTTCCTTCTTCATAAAGATCTGGAATTGGATTGTCATATGTTCGTGTATAGTATACTTTCCATTGGTCATCTTCTGTTTTGCGGTATTGTGCCCATAAAAACAAGTACTGGCTTTGATCTTGATCATGGTTATAGAAAATTTCTACTGTCGATAACACTTCGTAATTCACTTCATCCAATTGACGGAAGTAGTTCCGATGATCGACTAACTTTGATGTGAGTTCCGGATAGCCTTCTGGTTCTTTATCTAAATACAAAGCCTTAACTCGCTGCTCATTATAGATAAACGAAATCAACGTCTCATTCTTTTTACTTGGACTTTCGAAGGTAAACATTGCTTCTACAAATTGATCATGCGTCTTCAGTATCGACTCTTCTAGTTTAGCTTTTTCTAACCGCGCTTGATCTTGATCATTTTTTGTCCTTTGTTCTTTCCATGTTTCTAACTCTTTTTCTAAGACTTGTATTCGCTCCTTGTCACTAACTTTTTCCACGGATTCCATCGTTGGTGATTCAGTGTCTCCTTGTAAGCCTTTTGCCACAAAAAAACCACCCATAAACAATAAGATGACAAAAGTACTAATTGTATGTTTCTTTTTCACCTCTTCACGCCCCTTCTCATTTCGTATCCGGTGGAATGACGATTGATGCAATCGAATTTGGTCCATTATAAGGCCGTTCAAATGTAGCTACAATTTGACCTTTTTCCGTATTCTGCTCATAGGTTAAAATATTTCCATTGGATAATCCATGGATCACTCCGGTATGTCCCCAAACGGCACTTGCACTCCATGACGCCACTTGACCACCTCTTGACCAGTTAATAATCGCTCCAGGAACGAGTTGATCATACGTTGGATGTTTAATCACTGTCCAACTTAGCGCCGACCAATTATAGGCACTCCCAATATCTGAAGCTGATTCTGTACTTCCAATTACATGAGAAAGTCCGTAACTAGTACCCGCACCTAACCCCGCACCACCCATAAATCCACTATATTCAGCAGATAGTGCGTAACACTGCCCATTACCAATAGAACGGCCTAGTAGCGATTGTAAGTGATCAAGACCTGCTGAACTCACTTGTATCGTAGATGTACATCCTCCTCCGGTAACTCCTCCTGATAATCCACCTAATTGTTCAATCATGCTTGTCACAGTAGGTACCCAGTAGACGTTTAATCCTGTTGGATCATTAGCAGCACCAATCGGGGCATAAGCAGAACTTAATTTTTCGATTGTATTCAATCCACGCTCATTCCATAAATTATTTAACGTTTGCCCGGTCATATCTAGCCCTTCTTCCAACGTCGCAAAATGAATAATTGTACTTCCTTTCATTTGACCACTAGGATTATTATGATTTATTACTGCCGCGCTTTTCCCCCATCCAGTTTCATGCAGAGAAATAGCAATTAGCAAAATCGGATCAACATTGTATTTCTTCCCAACATATTCAAAGGCCGTTCTCTGACCAGCAAAGGCACCTGCGTCTTTCAGAACAGAATCCACCAAATCAGCGTTGTAGCTTCCTGTGATAACAGAGCAACCGGAACCTAAGTCCCCAGCTACTTTCGTTTCATTACCTCCGCTAACGACTCCGAGAACTAAAATGAAAAAAGAAACGGTAAAAACGGCTAACGGAAAGCACATAATAACTATCTTCTTTTTCATGATTCACCTAGTCCTATAAACAAGTAAAACCTAAACATTCGATTCAACTGAATTATCCGAAATAGGATCTTCCGTCATATCTGCTAAAGGTTCTTTAAAGTAACTATCTTGTTCTATACTTTTGTTAACGCTGGTAACTTCTCCAGGAGCAGATTCGACTTCTTGACCACTTAACTCCTCTGAATTGGTAACGTTACTTTGGTTATCGTTTTCTGGTTCTTCAAGTGTTGTTACTTCTAGCAAGACTTCCTCTCCTGTATCACTTTCATCAGCAGCTGATTGATCAGATTCTTCACTTTCTTCTTCAGATGCTTCAACTTGACTACTAACTAGTTCATTTATAGCACCTTCTAAGACTGAAATAGCTGAATCAACAGCATTTTGAGTTGCATTTTCATCTGAAGAAATCGCTTGAGCGTATGTCAATGAACCAATAAATATTTCCCAACTCTCAGTTGTATAATTTTCTTCAATTAGCTGTTCAGCAGAAGTAATAATCGAAATTAATCGGGATTTATCTGCTTTATTGACTAATGAATTTTTGGCTTCAACCAATTCTTGATAGGCCGAATTTACATCATTTTCTTGTACTGATTCTTGCTGTAACAACCATTTTGCCACTGTCAATTTATCAGATAAGACAGCATAGGAAATTGGTGTATAGTCTTCTGCTGATAGTGCTTCACACTCTTTGACCAAACGTGCCAAATAAATTAACGATAGGTCAGGCTGATCGACCTTTCTTAATTGATCATGTGCACTTTCTAACTTGGCATAAGAAGCATCGATCGATGATTGTGACGAATCATTTTCAGAAACAACTTTTTTTGCTTCGTTAAACGCTTGATCGAATACATTTAAGCTTTCAACTGTGTAAATTTCTCTATCGATATCTGACAAACGGGAAATCAGCTCTGAAAGGCTGCTAGTGTTTCCCTTTTTCACAAGATTCTCAATCGCTGTTTTTAAGGCCTGTACTTGTTGATTCACTTGAGTTTGACTTGCTGTTCTTTCCTGTATCATTTGCTCGGCTATCGAATATTCACAAGTAAAAGCATAGACACTGGAAGACACAAATAGACTTTTGTCGATATTAGCGGAATTTTCCACCACACTTTCTAATTCACTATAATCAACAACGATAGGAATTATGGGGATTACTGGAATTTCTGGATCAACTGGCACTTCTGGGATAATCGGTTGTTCTGGAATTATAGGATCAATCGGCTTTGGATCAGGTAGCACATTGCTATCATCTGGAAGTTCATTCGAATCCGGCTGGTCAATGGCTGTATTTTCCTCTTTTGGCTTATTTGATACCGTAACAATATTTTCCTTATCTGCTTTAGTAGCAAGGGTATCAAAAATGAGTAAATCTTTTTGTACAGTGTTTTCGACTGGATTCGAACTAGATTTAAATAGTGAAAAATCCTGAACAGCTAACGATTTATTATTTTCTTTCGTTTGATCAATAGGATTTTTATTGTTTTGTTCTGTGTTTGATTGTGCTTTCTTTACGGAATCGATCGCTGATTGGCTATCCTGACTTCTCTCCATAGGTTTGAATCCACTGATTGATTCTGCAGTCGATTGATTCCTTGCTTGGTCAGAATTCATTTGAGTAAGCCCATAAATACTTCCACCCAAAAAAATGGCGCTAAATAAAGTTATACCTATCATTTTTACTTTAAGTTGCTTTTTGTTCATTGGTAAACACTCCTCTATAAATTCAGAAGTTCTTCTTTCAGGGCAAACTTTTCTTTTGCCACTGATTCTGCCTTCTCTCTGTTTTTACTGCCGCCTTTAGCTAGTTCTTCCAGTTCTTTATCTTTTTCATCGATCGCTTGCTTTAGTTGTTCATAAGTGAAAATTTTTTCTTCTAGAGCAAGGCTGGACGTTTGATCGCAAATATCCTTTGCTAATTCTAAATTATCGCTTTTTAAATAGGCATAACCTGCTAATTCAAGTCGAGAATTATCTCCACTAAAACTAGACGTGTTCTTTTCATAGGAATTGATAACTTCAGCATAATTTGCATTTAATATAGCAAGATCAAATGCGCCAAAAGTCGTCTTGTTTTTCTCAACGAAAGTCTTTAAAGAATTCATAGTTTCATCTGTTTTGTTTTCAAGTACCTTTTGATAAAGATAGTTTTCTATATCGTCTATCTTTTCAGGATAAGTTTTTACAGCAGTTTCATAGTCTTTAGAGTATATGAGTTCCTGATAACTTGGAACCTCCTCGGCAAAAAACTGAGGAACCATTTTTATGCCTAATAAAACCATTAAAGTAAGAACAACGATACAAAAAAAAGCAATCCCTATTTTCTTTAACGAAATTGAAGACTGCTTTTTCATGGCTTTTTTTCTAATTTTTTTCTTTTTTTCAAGTTTGGATGTTCTTTCCTTTTTCGTTGGGATACGCTTCTTTTTTTGAGGAAATAATTTTTCAAGATACAAGATAAATTCTTGTAACTCCTCGCTTTCTCCATCTACTGTATCCAACAAATCCTTTTGTATCTCATTAAACAAATCAAAATTATCTATCGGAAAGGTCAGTTCTCCTTGTAGCAACTCTGATTCATCCTCTGAAATACTATAGGCAAAATACATTTCAATTTCTGATTCCTTTGCAACTCTATTTTCTCTGTTTAGTAATTCAAGTGCTTTTTCTAATGGGATTGGTCGTCCAATTGCAACTTCTATATTTTCAACTTCTAAAAAACAAAAGGTTGCCATTCGTTCCTCCTCCCTCTATCAATTAATCAAATGTGACTGCCTCATCATAAATAATTTGAAATGGACGATTCTTTGAAAACTTAATACGTTTTTCCTGATTTCCTAACGTCAAGATATAAAAATCATCCTTCCCTTCAAAGAAATATGTAAATTCATTTCTCTTACATCCATATTTCTTTTCAATCGCTTGATCTCGTTGTTTTTCAACAAAACGTTCATCTTTAAGTAAAAGAGGCATAACTACTGCATGAATGTAAGCCCCCATACCAATCCCTAAAAAAAAGGCAACAAGTACTAATGTATTGTTCATATTCGTCTCCTCTTGCTTCATATCTTTTATCAATAGAAAAAGACAACACAACCAATTGTTGTGCTGCCTTTTACTGAAGAGTAAGCGATAAGGAGCTTTCCTCCTTCCGTTTTTTAGAATGTTGTGAGTAGTCTAATAACCAACTCTCTTACTCTTTCTTGATCATTCCAAATTGTCTAAAAACAAACAGCTAGTTGTCTAACCGCTTGTTAGCCCTTTTTAGTCTTTGACCTTGTATAAGTCATAACCTATCAATCCTGCCGCAAGGACAAAAATTAATCCAATCACGACCCATACATGGTTATCTTCAGATCCTGTTTTTGGCAACGTTGGTACTACAGAAGCTGCTTTCACTGGTTGTGGTGGTTTTGGTGCTTCCACAATTTGAACCGTTTGATCTTCATTTGTTAGATCCACATTGTGTTTCGCCACTTCTTCAAATGTTTCTTCCTCATCTTCTGTTTTGGCTTGAAGCCATTCCGCAAAACTCAAGCCTTTTCCGGCAAGGTTTCGACCGTCTACCAAGAATTCAAACAAGAATTCCATGGTTTCTTTGTCTGCCGTAAAGATTTTTTCGGCATGTGTGCCTTCAAACGGTGTACCGTCTGGTGTCAAGTAACCTTGTACAATCAATTGATAAATTTGACCAATTGCTAGACCGTCTACTTTGACCCATTCAAGCACTGGTTGATTTGGCAAGTCTAAAATCTCTTTTCCACCATTTTTATTCGTAGCTTTGGTCGTAATGGTTGGATGAACGATTTTGATGGTTTGGTCTTTATCGGTAATATCTGCGTGAGAAGCTAATAATACACCTTCTCGTAAGAGATCTTCAAAGACCACCACTTCTTTGCCTCGTAACGCACGAGCATCTAGGATAAAGTCTAGATTTACTGTACCGTCGGTACTTTCTGCCACAAAGGTTAACGTACTGGTGACCTCTTTGCCGTCTACTAGCACTGGTTGTTCTGTTGCTTTATCCATTAGAATACCGTTTACTGTATACTTGCGACCAATGATCAAATCATGGTAGCTCACAGCGTCTGTAATGGTGACTTTCGTTAATGGATTGACCACTTTCAAGACAGTTGTTTTGTGTGTAGCGGTGGTACGAACACCTGGATTCGTTACCCGTACCGTTTGCCCTTCATCCGTAATATCCGCATGAGAGGCTAATAATACACCGTCTCTAAAGAGATCTTCAAAGACGACCACTTCTTTTCCACGTAACGCACGAGCATCAAAGATAAAGTCTAAGTTGACTGTACCGTCGGTACTTTCTGCTACAAACGTCAACGTACTTGTGACTTCTTCGTCGCCTACTAGCACTGGTTGTTCTGTTGCTTTGTCCATCAAAATCCCATTGACTGTATACGTCTTTCCTACAATCAGATCATGATAGGCAACTGCATCGGTAATCGTTACAACAGCCAATGGATCAATCACTTGTAATCCTGTTTCTTTGTCTGTTGCTTTGGTGCCGATTGCTGGATTGGTGATACGTACCGTTTGCCCTTTGTCGTTGATATCTTTGTGATTTGCCAGCTCTTCGTCATTTCTGAATAAGCTTTCAAACACAACAATCTCACGACCATTTAAGCCGGTTAGATCAAAGGTAAATGGCACGATCACCGTTTCATTTTCTGCTTTGGCAATAAAGCCAACCGCACTTTCTACCGGTTGATCATGAACAAGCAAGACTTCACCGGTTGCTTTGTCCATTAAGATTCCTTTGACCAAGTAAGCTTTTCCTGGAAGGATCTCTTTAACTTCAACGGTATCGTTTAATGTAAACAGCCCTGTTGGGTCTGCGACCGTCAACCCGTCTTCAAAGACAGCTGTGGTATGAACGCTTGGGTTATTTACTTTCACACTTTGGGATACATCGTTGATGTCTTCATGTGCCGCAACTTCAATGCCATCACGGAAGAGTTTTTCAAAGACAACAATGGTTTGACCTTTTAAGACGCTGGCATTGACCACAAATTCCAGGTCTTTTGTGCCATTAGCTTTGTCTGCAATAAAGGTCAACGTTTTTCTGATTTCTTTACCATCTTGTAGGATCGGCGCATTTGTGGCGTTGTTCATCAATATACCTGAAATGGTGTATTCTTTGCCGACAAACAAGTTCGTATAAGAAACACTGTCTTTAATGACGATCGTTTCTAACGGATCCACCACTTTTTCTCCGTCTTCTTTATTCGATGCTTGTGTTTCAAGTGTTGGTGGAATCAAATAGTTGCGTACGGAAACCAGCAGCGTTTCGCCATCATCTGGCGCATTTTGTTTGAATGTGATAGTGAATGCTTGTTTGTCTGTATTTGGTTGGAAGCTTTCTAATGGTGCTTTTTCGACAAAGTAGTAAGATCCAGCGACTAAGCCTTTGACCAGGAGTTCACCGTTAGTATCGGTGGTGTATTCTCCTAAAGCTTTTCCTTCTCCGTTATACAGAGTAAAAGTAACACCTGCAAGTGGCGTTTGTTTGTTATTCCATTCTTCATACTTGAACAATTTCACATTCTTACGTGCTTGACGGTTCGCAAAATTGATCACTTTGATTGGTTCTGTATCATCCGTAATCGAGAACACCAATGGTGTTTTGTTCAACACATAATTTCTCGGTGCGTTGATTTCTTCGATACGGTAGCGATTGTTTCCATAGGTAAACGTACCGTTCGTAACAAGGTAGCCTTTGTCATTTGTCCGGAAAATATCCGTTACTTCGGTATCGTTTGGAATCGCAAAAGTAACATACTCATTCGCTAAGGTGTCAAAGATCTTGAACTCCGTATTAGCAAGTGGAATCACTTTGCCTGTTTCTTGATCGACTTTAACAATTTTGACTTGTTGCTCAATGATTTGGTCTTCTAACACATAACGGAAGGTTTGACCTTGTTCAGAAATCGTTACTTCGAACGGTTCAAACAATTTGTATCCTTCCTTGCCTTTGGTTTCAGAAACACTATAGGTATCAACGACAACCGCATTTTTACCGAAGGTAAAGTAACCGTCTTGGTCAGTCAATACCGCTTTAACGACTTTGCCTGTTGTTTTCGAGGTCAGTGAAATTTCAATGCCTTCTAATTTTGGTTTATTGTCAGGATCTTTCGTGTCCACAAAGTCTTTATTGCCGACTTTTACCCCTTCAATCGTTCCTTTGATCACTTGATCTTTTGCCGTTGTTTCCACAGTGACTGTTTCTACTCCTTGACCGGCATAAACAAGATCAAAAGTAAGTTTATTTGTGTTCAAGTTGTATCCGGTTGGCGCTTTTTCCTCGATCCAGAAGTATTCCCCTAATTTTAAATCTCGGACTTCTGCTTGGACTTTTCCGTTAATATTTTTCAATGTAACAGATTTGATTTTCATACCGTCTGCTTGGTACAATCCATAAACTGCGCCTTCTAAGGTCGCAGCACCTTGTGCGTTGTTTCCAGTTTCTTCATCTTGTTTGAAAATGCGCACAATCCCTTTTTGTTCTTGGTTTTGAATTTTTTGATCTACATTTGTAACTTCAACATCTTGGCCTGCATAAACAATGTCTACTGTCCATGTAGCAGTGTTTAGCACATATCCATTTGAGGCAGCTGTTTCTTTAATTGTATACGTGCCTAAAGGTAATGCCTTTGTTTGGGCTTTTCCTGCATCATTCGTCGTAATTGTGTCTACAAGATCACCTGTAATCGTTGGTCCAGCGTACACTTCAAAAACATTTCCAGCCAATGTATATTGATCATTTGGCATAGTTTTATTGAATTCTACCCCTGATTTATCGATCGTAATGGTCCCTTTTTGCGCTTTGTTTTCAAGGGTCACTTTGATTGTTTTATTGGCTTCAATCGTAAAATCTTTGCTTGTTTCGTTTAATACATAGCCGGTTGGCGCTTTGATCTCAACAACGGTCCCTTTGGTGCCATGCGTGATATTCTTGATCGTCGCAATTCCTTGATCATTCGTTTTCACGGTTTGATCTTTACCAGCAATTGTGACTTTGATTTCTGCATTGGCTAAAGGTTCTTTTGTGTCTGCATCAATCTTTAAAATTTCTAGGTTACCTTGTTTTAGGACATTTAAATTTAATGTGTATCGTCCTGGCTCTTCCGGATTAAGAACAGCAATCGTTTGTTTTCCTGATTTCTTATACACCATAGGAGTACCTAAAAAATCAATCCTATCTAATTTAATAGTTGCTTTTTCAGGTGCGTCTTTCGTTGCAGTAATGACTAATTGATTTCCTTGAATTTTTGCGGTAATCCCTTTAGAAGGAGTTATATTTTTGATATTTCCTAAAGAATTATTCGTATCTGTAACAGTGATTGTTTCGCCGACTTTAACAGTTTCGGTTTTCCCAGCAAAAGACACTTTTTTATTAAATGTCGCTATTTTCTGATTTATCTCATTTTTAAATGCCTCATAATTCAACACTTTATTAACCATCAACGGAGTTGAATTCAACTGTTCATGAATAAATAATTGTGTTGCAATTCGACGATGAAGTGATTTGTCTTTACTATCTTCCCAGCCAAAATATGCAATTAACTCAATTTTTTTACGAATATCTGCATTTTTCAAATACGTATCTAATGCAGATTCTGTAAATGTCCCTGAAGCACCTTCTACCCCAGGTTCAATACAAAAGGCAACTTTCCCATTGACTTCAAAAAGATCAATTTTATCATAAGCAAATGGCGTTCCATTTGGTAAACGCATCTCTGCCCAATAGACACCTTCTGTCGGTTGTGGAGCAACTTCTGTCATTTTTACATTTGCCGTATTTGCGGCACGTGTAGAAACTGCGGCACGACGAACACGGGCTGATCGTGGTTGAGTAACAACAGATGTTTCTTCTGCTGCTTTCTCCGACAATGTCGTTTCTTTCGTGTCAGTAGCGACTACAGGTTCTTCTGTCTTCTCTTCCGTATCCTTAGTGTCTACTGGTTGTTCCGCTGGTTTTTCTGTGTCAACAGCAGATACATCCGTTGCTTTTTCTACAGATGGTTCTGTCGAAGCAGGTACCTCAGAGTCTGGTTGATCTTCTGGAGTTGTTGCCTCTGTTGGTTCAGAAGAAGATGTCGTATTCGACGTGCTTTCTTCTGATGGTTCCGGTGAAATTTCTGTTTCTGCAGGTTGTGTGACCGCTGGACTGTCTCCTGGGTTTTGCGCTTCCCCGATCGTTTGATCAAGAGCTGCTTTTGAGTTGGTTGTCGGTGCATCGGTCTCTGGCATAGGCTCAGCTGGTGTTTCTACAGCTGGAACGGCTTCTTCTACCGGTTGAACTTCAACGGCTTCAACAGGAGCTGGTACCGTTGTTTCTACTGCTGGTTGACTGGGTGTTGTTTCTTCCGCTTGTGCTTGAAACGTACCCGTCAAAAAGCAAAACTGAGAAAATGCCAGAACCGCAGCTGCTTTTAACCAATTCTTTCTTGTTCTTTGTGACACAAGAATTCATTCCTTTCTGTTTGATTTTATCTATAATAAAACGCCGTTACCAGAATTGATAACGACGTGAATGGTTAATTTTATTTTGGTTGATCTGGGGATCTTGCCCGTGGGAATTGCTTCATCATGTTTTCCTCCAAACAAAAAACACTCTAAATAAAATAGAGTGCTCTAAATAAAATAGTTTAATCTAACGGACCATCTTTATAAAAATCAACAGTAAATTTATTTAATGGTTCTGCATTTTTATTTACTAATTGCTCAACCCAGAATCCACTATATTCACTATCTTCTCTCTCGATCTCTGCATAGCCATAATTATTTGCTTCATCTCGAGAATTAAATACTTTTCCACTATTTCCAATCATTTCTGGAAGTGGTTCTTGATCCGTTACTGTTGAAGGGTCAGTGACAGGAACTGTTGTCGATCCACCTTGTTCCCCACCTGTACTTGGTTGTGTCGGTGTCGTCGGTTGAACTGGTGTACTTGGTTTTTCTGCTGGTTGACTTGGCTGAGCAGGTGTTTCTACTGTTCCTGAAGGAGCTGTTGTCCCAGCAGTAGAGCTAGTTGTCCCCTCAACAGAACCGCTTGTCCCGGTTTGACTGCCGTTTGTCCCACTAGCTGCAGCACTTGTTCCTTGACTGCTTGTAGCCGTTTTGCCGCTAGCCGCAGGTGTTCCTTGCTCATTTTGTCCAGGCGTAGCCGTTTTGGTTTTATCTGTTGTTGATTTGGCAGGTTCTTGCTTACCTACTGGTTTACTAGCATCATTCTTATCCTCCGGCTGAATTACTGTTTGAGCAATTGTCTCACCTTGTTTGTTTTGAACTGTCGCTACATTGCCGTCAAATACTAGCGTATTGCCTGCGTAAATCAAATCGACATTCGCAATCTTATTCAGCTCTGCAAGTTTTTGTACCGTCAAATTGGTTGCCTGACTGATTCCCCACATGGTATCTCCCCAAACAATCGTGTATTGATTGTTTTTGGCTTTCGCAACGTCTGCTTTGATTTGTTCTACGGTTCGTGGTGTCCAAACCCGATTGACTTCTGACGCCTGTACATCATTTCCACTCGTGAAAAATACCACGCCTGCCGCTGCTCCAACAATCAAACTGACGAACACTTTTTTACTCATCTGAATTCTCCTCACTTTTTTTATTTTTTTCTTCCGCTAATAATTTGTCATACAACTCTTTCACTGCAATCTTCACAATTGACGTTTGTGGAAACTTTGCCCCATACAAACGTGCTTCCAAAATTTCTCGTATTTCTTGTAAATGTGCCGCAGTATCTGTATCAATTGCGACACTCCCACTTCTCTTTGCCTTTTTTTCTGCCATTGAGTACTCCTCCTCGAAGCTTCTTTATAAGATCTTACAAGCAGATTATAGCATGCTCCGAATTACCTGTAAATACTTTTATATACTTGAAGTTACTAAAAAAGACAAAAAGAAGTTTTAAACATCTATCACCTCCTACAAGTTATCTTATCATGGTTTTTATCGTCAAAATAGATTGATAAGGCATAAATATAATTCTACTTTCCCTTGACAATATAACTTTTCTATGATTTTCCTTCCCTTTTTTTGTTGCTTGATTCATTTTAATGATAGACAAATAGAAACCGTCCTTTTATGATTCTTTTAGGAAGATAATCTTCCATTCTCTTTCTATCCATTGCCATTTTTCTCTGTTCCTCCTTTTTACCCGTTCATTACTGAACCATTTTTACACATAAGAAAGGATCGATGATTGATGATAAAACCATTCAAATACTTATTCGGTACTCTCTTGATACTTGTAGGCCTGTTCGCTGTTCTAGCTTTTGAGCACTTAAACGAAAAATCAAAAGAAAACCAACCAGCGATAGAATCAACAGTTTTAACCGAACCAACGAAAGAAGCAAAAACGTTTGACTTTGCCCAACTCCAAGAAAAAGAAGGCGACGATCTGAAGGATCTCGGCATTTGGCAAATTGACACCATCATTTTCAAAGGAAAACCCAAGGCTATTCTCACCACAGCCAACGGAAAAGAAGTAAGCTTTCCTATCGAGATTACCAATCAGGAGCAAAATGAAATCACACTCCCTACAGTCAACTATGCACCAAAGAATCTTGTCATTGCCCAACAAGTTGGGTTATCTAAAAAAGACAATCAGTATTTCATGTATCAAATAAATCAATAAAATCGAATCGTTCCTCTTATTTCTGCCATAAGATACGAAAAATTTAGAAAAACAACACAACCTTTTATGAGCAATCTATTTTCTCATGTATTTTATTATCCGTATCTCTTTTTTCTCTTGTTATAATCTGCATATACTCGTAATACACATAGGAGATGATAATTTGTATTCTTATATTATTGATACTCTAGCTTTACTAGTAGGAATTATTGGTCTTTTCAAAGAAGGTAAATCTTCTAGTAAAATTGAAATTGTAGAAAGTTGTTATATTCCAAATAACATTGAACAACAGAATCTTGAAACTAAAAGAAGGATTATTCAGTGGTCTCTATTGATTATTTTTATCCTTTCATCCGTTTACATTGTTTACACAAACTTCGGAGCTGTTCCTATTATTAGTTCTGAACAAACTCTTCTTCCTTTTTTCAATGAATTAAATAGTTATTTATTTTTCACTGTGTTGACTCTTACCAAAGGAATGTCATTTACAATCCCTATCCTTGTAGCTTTTGTAACTATTAAGTATATTTTCAGTAAAACTGTTGCCTATAAATTTTTAAGTATATTCTGCTACGGATTACTTTTCATCTTAGCCATTACATTATCATTGTTTTTTAACGATCTAAATACAACAACATTTCTATCATCAGTGACCAATTTCAATAGCGAGATACACTCATTACTAGACTTTTTCAGAATATATACTGGTTATGTTTCGATGGTCCAAATAATTATTTTTTTCTGGATCATTAATCACTTAACACAAAATTTATTGTTACTAGAAAATAAATCTGTATATTTAAAAAATAATTTGGTTACAATTTTAACAAAAATATTTCTTCCAATCTCATTGTTTCTAATTATTCTTTATTGGACATACGTTTTATAAGCCGATACATTACGAAATAGATGAATAGGATAGATAACAAGAAAATACTTGAACAAACGAATTCGTGTCTATCTATACTAATCAAAAAGTACCCATAACAAAGAAAATGACAAAACATAAGTATTACCAATATTCCTCCTGTTTCTACTTTTTCGATCATTGTCATCACTTCTCCTCCTATAATTTAAGAACAAACCATTTCCCTTATTTCTGCCATAAGATATGGAAAATCTAAAAAACAACAAATCAACGCTGCGCCAATCATTCCAAAGAAAAAGATTGGCGCTCTTCTATAATAGAACGATCGAAGTCCTTCATGTAAACAAGTAGCGATTACTAGTAAAACAAACAGACGCATCGTCCAATGAATACTTTCCGCAGACATTTTTTCTCTCTCCTTCCTTTTTCTACTCTTTCAATAAATGGTACTTTTCCCGGAGATACATCAGTTTCGATCGTGAAAGTTGATAGGTTTCACAGAGGTGCTTGACTTTCTTTCCTGCAAGTAAACCTGAAACTATCCGTTCTTCTAATCCTGGACGCAAATCAAAGTAATACTGATGGGATCGTTTTTGAAACGTTTCTTTCGTTTCTCCGTCTTGACGAACCAGATCGATGGGTATGCCTAAAATCACGAGTAACGGATCCCGTCGTTTGATTGCTTGCGGATCATCCGCCCAATTCGGGTGGCGTTCTTCATCGGTTAATTCAAATAATTCTTTTCTCGACAGCTTTTTTACTGTCGCATTCCCCTCACTCATTCTTCTGCTCACACTCCTCTAACACCAAATGCTGATCAATCTGATCTAATGTTTGGTGAATACATGCCAGTGAAATTCCAGAAGTCTTGGCCAGAGAAACAATACAAACAATTGATAGCGTTAAGGCATCAGCTGCGCTTAAATTCCCTGCACTGACCGACAAATCATTCCCCTGTTTTTCAAACAACACACAACCATTCACTTCTTTATCCATCTTCTTTTCGTGCCCCTTTCTTTTTTTGATTGGTTGACCGATACGAGTATTCTGTGTTGAAAATCATTTTTTGTTGGAATTTTTTTCGGCTTCAATCGGCTAAATACAAGGAGTTATAAATACTCGCACCAGTCAGCCAACCACTCGTTTCCCCTTTTTTCTCTTTCTTTTCTGTTGTATACTTGATTTGAGCTAGTTTTCATATCATCAGTTTCATGGATACCCATCAACCCTAAACAATCTAGCTCAGCGGCTGTCGTTTGTCCTTTCACGACAGCCTTTTTTATTTGAAGCGCTTCGGTCGCTGTTCCAGCAATGCACAAATCTGAGCAACCATCCAATGCATGCAACAACCCAACAAACAATACATTCCCCAGAAAAACAAACAGGTACAAAATAGCATGATGCCATATGCGACTTGGCTCATTTTTCCTCCCCCTTGTTGATTATGTTGGTGGATTACTGACTAAATTGTTCGTTCTTTTCCACCATCAAGATTGATCTGGTTATACCCCAAATCTACTGTAATGCTTTCCACGTGTTGAGGAGTTCCCCGTTCATATCCTGCTTCATAATGACTTTTTTCATAGTAACTAACGGTAGAAACTACAACTTCTGCATCCGGATTATTTTGCAATATACTAATCAAATCTTTTGCTTTCATGTTTACCCTCCTATTCCTCCATTTCTGTCACTAACAGACTGACCAACCCAATTCGTTTAATCGTCGTTGATTGTTCAGCTTTTGAATTTCTAGCGGCGGTAATTCCGTCACACGGTATCCTTTTAACGTTGTTACCACATCCACAAAACTATACTTGATTTCTATGATTTCCCTTGCGATATAAAAAGCATTTTCTCCCAATTCACATACATCTCCAACTTTTACCGTTCGTCGTTTTTCCCAGGAAGGCAATGCATTCATCGAAGCTGTTTTGCAGTTGCTTATGATTTCTGTTTCTCTGGAAACTCGATTGTTTGGATCGAACGTACCGATTTTTTGCGCGACTACTGTTGCTTCAATCAGGTCATGTTGCCAACCTAAATTGCCTCCCATGTTGACATATCTTGCTTTCACTCGATTTTGGGCAATCGCTCGAACGATCCAACATTCGCGCTCATGATCAAAGAAATCATTGCGCTTGATCGAGTTGTTAAACCCAATCTTTTCTAATGTGATTAATTTAAGCATCCTTTCACCTATTTCTATTATTTGCTGACGAAATGCCTGCGAAATTTCCAATGAACAAACCCTTCAATCGTCACTCCGTACATGTCACAATAACGCACTAACTCCTCCTTGTTGTATATTTTTCCTCTCGATCAACACTTATTTGTTATCGGACACGGTAAAATGTAGGAAAATGGCCAAAAAACGACATTTTTAAATGTCCATTAACACTTATTCAACGAATCTTTCTTCTTACAAGATTGTCATGCGATCATTCCCTTTCCCTGATATACTTTACTTGATCACTAGATAAAGGAGTCTTTGTCATGGAAAAAATAAAAGAAATCCTATTGATTATTCCTATCTTTCTTATCTTGTACGTTACTCTTTGCCTGATTGTTGCATTTTTCATCAGTGTTTATCGCTTTGCTGTGAAAAAAGAATCTTTCTGGGAAAACTTCAAAGAATGGTTTATTGATTTATTTTTAGAACTCTTAAATCCCTTCAACTATCTTTTTTAATCTGCTGACTCCTACGAATGTCGGGAGGTGTCTAAACCGATGACCCAGTGAAAAAAGAAAGTGAAAAAACACTGGGAGGAGGAGCCCGACACTCGCACGGGTCAACAGATCTGAAACGGATGATCGGAAGATAGGTGTATCATTAAAAGAATTGCTCTCTTTCTGTCCAAAACTGCAACTTCCGTTGAAAATGCTTCTTATGCAGGCTATCGCTGATAATTCGTTCCCGACCACCAATTTGTTCCCATCCGCCAACGATCGCATATTGATACACCCAAGCTTGATCAGAGATTTCCGCATAATCTTGAATCCGCGCAAAATCACTGATAACGGCACAGCCTTTTACTTTCGCATGATCGAACACTTCCGCACGTTGCGTCAATCGGGCGTGTTCTGAAACGATCGTAAAATCACTCACCACCACATAGCCATACACTTCCGCTTGGTCTCGAACCTTTGCTCGTTTTTGAATCTGGGCATGGCCATGAACCCAAGCATCATCACACACTATCGCTTCATCAGAAACCCAACAAGTGTCCTCATGTGAAAGATTTTCCTGTTTCTCTATCCAACCACCCACCTCGCCGGCTTTCACGGTTCCAAACGCTCGACACGCTTGAATCCGATACAGTGTCCGGTGTTCATACGATTTGGTTTCGCCTGTAAAACAATATTTTGGCGTTCGTTCTCTTTCATACCGTGCCATATTTCTCTCCCCCTATTTCGCTAGTAAAGATACTTGATCGCATGTTTATACACGATTACAGGCTGCTCTTTTTCTTTCACTGCCAACAGACATTCATATTTGCCGACCTCGATTAAGGTACCAGTCACCATTTTCCCATCTAGAAAAGCCACCTTGATTAGCTGCCCTTTCTTTCGTTCCAATAGTTCTCGTTGGTTTGGCATTCGTTTCACGGATCTCTTTGGCCGAAAAGCTTTCTGTCTATCATTTGTTCTATTTTCCATCTGTTTCTTGTCCCCCTTACAAACTCATTTTTTCATCAGTCATTTGTCCGTTCCTGTATCCACATTCATTTCTCTGTTCTCTTCTTCGATCTACCCTAACGGGCATTCGACTGGATTATGGCGTCCGGATCCAGAAACCCTAGTAGACAACGGTAAATGCTCGCCCATCTTCTTGATAGGGTCTTCGCAAGTGCCTACATGTACTCCCGCATACGCTCAGAAAAAGTCTTTAAAAAACTCCTTCTGAAGTTTCCACATTACTGGAAATCTGATTTTCTATTTCAAAAATGTACGTAACCTTATCCCCTTAGTAGCGGTTCTGATTAGATAAGGCGCTATGGCTGATCGTTCCGATAATCTTCTTACTTGTGCCATCTATGGTTTACCGAAAACCGTCATCGTTTCCGTTCATTCCTGTTCCCAGTTCCTACCGCATGGACTCACACTACCAATTTGTTGTTGTAGATGCGTAAAAGAGAACCGACGTTGATGTCAAAAAAGGTCTAGCACATATGCCCTAACTTTAGCCGCAGACTCCCTAAGTGCTACTGTATTCGCTAAGTCCTCCATAGATTTTCTAAGCGTCCAATTACTTTCGATCAGATGTTAAGGTACATCGAAAAAGAGAACATCAAGTGTTTGTGTATTCAATTTTTAGTGTTCACCCTATCGCCCTGTTGGAAGCAACCAACGTAACGGCTGTTCAGGTTTCAAGCGGCGTGCGATCGTTTTTCCTGACGCATCCGTTACGCGTTTGATCTCTGGATAGATCGCTTTTAAGGGCAAGGTTTGTTTGTCATAGATTTTCCGCTCCTTTCCTTCCTGGTATTCCTCAAATTCCACAACGTCTCTGTCTTCGACACGAAATTTTCTCATATGGCGAATGATCCGTTTCTTTCCGTCCGATAAATAAATCGTTTCGAATGTGGGAAAACACTGGCACTCTACCCCGAGACGTTGTATATCGGTCATCCGAAAAATCCCTTGATCCTTCACCCGTGGGCCGGATTTTTCAGGAAACGCTTGATTTCTGTCCATTCCTTTTTCGCCTCCTCCGTTGATACTCTGTCACGTATTCTTGCGTGTCTGTTTGGTAAAATGTCCTACGACATACCCAATAAAAAGGCTGATACGGATGTCTCCGCTGGGCAATCAAAAGCCCATTCAAATCATAGATCGTCGCAAGTTGTGGGTAAATCTCCGCAAAATCGTAGGTCTCTAAGTAAAACCGTTGCGTCTGGTATCGCTTTTTGCGAGTGGGTGGTTCAGGAATCACCAAGTATTCACGAAATTTTCCTTGGTGTTTATGCCATTCAAAGAATCGAACAACAGGAATCTTCTCAATGGAGCCATCAGAAAAATGGAATCGTCTGGTTTCTTCAAAACTCCCGCAAGTGACACAAAAAGCATCAAAGTGTTTTTTCGTGAAATACTCCTGTTCATACACTTTTTCTTTTACCATTCCCTCAACCATTTTGTATCGCTTCATTTCTAAGCCAATCCGTTAAGTGAAGGATCGGTGTTTCTTCGATCTCTGTATAAAGCCACGTTTGAGCTTCTTTTCGGTCTCTTTTTTTCCGTTTTCGAATCTCATTTTCCAGCCCTGGAATCAGCGGAAGTTGTTCAGTGTCTGGTACAGGTTCTTTCTGCCGATCCGCCGTGTACATACAAGCTTCCCAAAAGGTTTCTATCGTAGCATGCCATACTTTCTCACGGTTGACATAAGGCTTATCCTTGACACAATTGATTTTTTCCTGAGATAAGAATCGTAAGACGCAGGTCGATAATTCTTGTTGGAAATTTTCTGCGCAGATCCGATAGTTTGTCCCTTGAGACGCAAGCCTTTGTTTTCGGCATTCCACTTGTTTTTTTGTTTGATAGGCAATATCAATCATGTCTTTTGCCGCAACGACACTGGGACTAAATAAAGCCATATGTTGCAATGCCTGGTCTTCAAAAAATGTGCTTTGATGAGTTTGAACAAAATGTGTGCGTAGGATCGCTTCTTGTTCGTATTGTTTTTTCTCCTCGAACGATTCCTCCACTGGCGCAAAACGATCGTTGAAAGAATTCGTTGGCTTCGTATCGATGTTTTTAGTATCAGTATTTTTAGTATCAGGTAGTTCTTTTAGATCTTTACATACCTCAAATTTTGAGGTTACATCATTAGACCGGGATTTATCGACCCTCTGATTTTTTTCGAGATTTTTCGATTCCTGATTTCTCAAGCTTTTTGCCGGCTCTCCTGTACCCTCATTTTTTGAGGTTACAGCGTCAGACCGGGATTTTCCTGTATCCTCAAATTTTGAGGTTACAGGAGCTGCACTTGTTTTTTCAGGAAGTTTCACCTCATTGGCCTTCGGCACCGCTGGGACATTTCCTTGCATCATTTGTCCAATATATTCAGATTGAATATCTCCATTGGCATAAAAAGGATCGTTCATAAGCGTCCCATCTTTTTTCCAGGTCTTTTCCAAAAAAACATCTGTTGGCAGGATCTGAATTTTCCCAACATAAATTCGATTTGGTAGTTTCTTAACCACCTTCCCATTTAAGAATTGATTCCCTTGATGTTCAATTCGAACCAATCCTTCTTTCTCCATTTGTTCAATGATCTTTCGAATGGTTTGTTCGGAACGTACTTTGGTATAAAACTGCATTTCTTTGACCGTCATCAAAATATAAGGTTTTCCCTCTTTGTCTAACAAAGTACGTTCACTCTGCTCATTGAACATCAGGCGATCCACCATTAATCCATATAAAATTCCTGCTTCAATAGGCAAATAATAATAGCGTTCGATCTCATTGAATATCTTGTAATACTTCACAAATGTCCCTGTTTTTAGATCCGCTAACGTATATGGGACAAACACATTTGATTCTGCCATCGACATTCCCTCCTTTGTCATTCACCAAACACAAAAAAACTTCTATGAACGAATTGTTCTGTCAGAAGTTTTTTGCTTGTTATTTTAATTTTCTTCTTGTCTGCGTCTGTTGAAAAAGGAGATTTTTCTCTCATTAATTTCTCATCTGTCTGGTAAATATTATACACTTACTTTGAACTTTTATGCTTATGGGCCTAAATCCGCCTGATCATGAAAGACGATCTCATCAGCGATTTTCCCATCACTTTCAAAAACGATGATCTCATTCATTCCGATTTTTAAAAACGGTGCTGGGACGTACAAGCGCTGCTGCGGTCCTTTTTCCCAGAAACGGCCGATCGTATGACCATTGACTTGGACAAACCCTTTACCCCAGCCTGGCAATTCGATAAAGGTATCTGCACATTCATCAAAAACACATTCAAAGCGTGAGAAACTTGGTTGTCCTTTTTGCCATTTTCCTTGGAAATCAATGGCATGCAAATTATCCATCGGTAAGGGATAGATTTCCCAGTTGCTTTGGAAGGCGCCATTGATGATCACACCGTCTTTGATGCCTTTGTGCTGATGGTTCATTTTTACAGAATAATTGACCCGCCCCATATTCTCCACCAAGATCCCCAACTCGTTTTCTGATTCTAATAAATCGAAACTGTGGGTTTGACCGATTTCTTGATCGTAATCGATGCGCAAAAGTTCCTGGTTGATAAACGTATGGGCACGATCCATCGTATTGATCAGACGGTAGTCGGCAATCTTCCGAGCAGGCCCAATCAGTGAGCGATAATAGATATAGCCTGTCGCTTGATTGCAGGCTTCCATCGATAACGGGAAATTACTTATGATCGGTTGACTGATTGTGTCGATCGTCGAAAACAAGGAGACTCGTTCTTTCACTGAGAATGTTCCATAAGCTTTTCGCTCAATTTTCATACTCAAGGGAAACTCAGGAATTTCCGCATAGTCAGCGATCACCTTTTTGAAGGCTTGGTATTTGGCAGTAGGTTCTCCCCATTCTGTCAACAAGGCATCGTAATCATAGCTAGTGACATCCGGCGCTAAGCGTTCATAATAGTTTGACCCGTTCATAAAGCCAAAGTTGGTCCCGCCATGAAACATATAGATATTGACAGAACCTAATGCTAAACAATCCTGCAATTCCTTTACTGCATCTTGTGTTGAGGTCGTATGGTGCTGGTCGTCACCCCAGGCATCAAACCAGCCGATCCAAAATTCCATGACCATCAGTGGCCGTTTTTCTCCGTGAAATCTTCGAAGTTTTTCAAAGTTTTCCTTGATGTTGGAGCCGCAGTTGATCGTAGGCAATGCCAAGTCTTTGATACTGCCGTTTTCTAGCATATCGTGCCAAGGTCCGTCAGAGGTCACTAACGGCGTTTCTACACCATGCTGCCGCATCGCAGCCACCATTTTCCGCAAATACTCTTTATCATTGGCGTAGCTGCCGTATTCATTTTCTACTTGCATCATTATAATCGGACCACCTTGGGTGATCTGCAGATCCCGCACTTGTGGAAACAAATGGGCGAAATAACGAGTGATTTTTTCCATAAATGGGGGATAATCAAACCGAAGCTTCATCATAGGGTCTTGCAATAGCCAATAAGGCAGTCCCCCAAATTCCCACTCCGCACAAATATAAGGTGCTGGTCGCAAAATGACATAAAGCCCTACTTCTTGTGCCGTTTGGATAAATCGCCGCAAATCAAGGATCCCATCAAATTGATAGACACCTTCCTGTGCTTCATGAAGATTCCAAGGAACATAGGTTTCGACGGTATTACAGCCCATCAAGCGTAGTTTCTCTAAGCGATCTTGCCAATATTCAGGAACGACACGAAAATAATGGATCGCTCCAGAGATCACTTTAAAAGGCTTGTTGTCTAAATAAAAGTCATCTTCAATAGCAAAAGTTCGCATCAGTTACGCCCCTCTTTGACGATATAGGTGGTGTATTGCGTCAGCATCATTTCTGAAGAAAGAACCTTACCCGTCAGAAGATCCGTTTTTCCAACAAACATTTCTGGCAGCGGTTGTGCTTCTTCGTGGAAATTGATGATGACGAAAAATTTCGCCTCTTCATTTTCACGACAGGCAATTTCTAGTTTTGTTGCCTCCTCGATCACTGGGGTAATATCGGTCTCTTTGACGATCGTTTTGAAAAGCTGATCTTGCAGCTGATCTTCCAACTGTCCACCAAAGTAATAGACGGTTCCATCGCCAAATGTATTTTTGGTCACTGCCGGCATTCCTGCATAGAAATTGCTCGTGTAATGCGCTAGCGCTTCGGCGTTTTCTAAATGGATCAAATCGCTGACTAAATTACTTGTTCCTGTAAGTTCTTCATTGACTAACGAAACCCCGTTTGATTGTTCTGGCGCTAATGCATCGATTTCTTCCACCCAGATGCCAGCTAACTCCCGCAAGGGGCCAGGGTAACCGCCTAAGTGAACATTGTCTGATTGATCAACGATGCCGCTCATATACGTTGTAAGTAAAGCACCGCCTTGCATAACGAAATCAGTTAGCCGCTCTTGCATCCCTTCTTTGATCATGTACAGAACCGGAGCTGCGACTAGCTTGTATTTTGATAAGTCAGCATCCACGGGAACCAAATCGACCGCAATATTTTGTTCGTAAAAATAGCGATAGTAGCGATGGATCTGTTCCACATATTTCAGGTCAACGGTTGGACCACTCGTATATTCTAAAGCCCAATAATTGTCCCAATCGAAAATCACAGCAACCTGTGCTTGGGTTTGCGTGCCAATGATGTCTGAAAGCTGCGCTAATTCAGCCCCAAGAGCGGCTGTTTCTCGGAAAACCCGCGTGTCTTCATGACCGACATGTTCGATGACCGCACCATGGAATTTCTCACAAGCACCAATGGAACGTCGCAATTGGAAGTATTGGATCGTATCTGCCCCATGAGCAATCGTTTGATAGCTTTGCGCCCGCATCTGTCCTGGTTTTTTTAATGAATTATAAGGCTGCCAGTTTTGTTGGGAAGGTGTTTGTTCCATCAGCATAAAGGGTTGCTGTTTTAACCCGCGCATCAAATCATGGGTCATGGCTACTAAGCTCCATGGCGTATTGTACGATGGATAATTATCCCACGAAACAAGGTCCATTTCCTTTGCCCACTTGAAATAATCCAGTCCTTTAAAGGTTCCCATCAAATTCGTTGTAATCGGTGTTGTGGGATCGATTTTCCGAATAGCGTCCCGCTCCATCATGTAGTTTTTTAAAAGACTATCCGAGTTGAACCGCCGGTAGTCAATAGAAATACCTGCAAATGCCGTCTTGTCATAGCCGATTCCTTCTGACAGCGCATTTGGCAGCACGATTTCATCCCATTCATACACCGTATGCCCCCAAAATTCCATATTCCAGGCTTTATTCAGTGCTTCGATCGTATGATATTTATCCTTTAACCAGACACGAAACGCTTTTTCACAGTTGTCGCAATAACATTCGCCGCCGTATTCATTATTGATGTGCCAACAAGTCACTTGTGGATTTTCGCCGTAACGTTCGGCTAATTTCGTTGCCAAGCGTTCTGCGTATTTTTGATAAACCAAACTGTTGGGACAGGCATTGTGCCGTTGCCCAAACTTATGATGGCGTCCATCATAATCGGTGCGAGCGACTTCTGGATACTTCTTAAACATCCAAGCTGGCAAAGCAGCTGTGGAAGTGGCTAAGACGATGTCGAAACCTTCCGTACTTAATTTTTCGATGATTTGATCCAATTCCTCAAAATCATAACAATTTTCAGAGGGTTGGATCTTTGCCCATGAAAAAACATTGACGGTCGCGCTATTGATACTTGCTTTTTTAAAGATCCGAATGTCTTCTTCCCAAATCTCTTTCGGCCACTGATTTGGATTATAATCGCCGCCAAATAGTATTCTATCAAAAAATTTTGTCATGTAAGTGAACGCTCCTTTAAAATAAAATGATTTCTACTCTCTTATTGTAAGGCTTTTCATTCTGTTGTAGTATAATACATGAAACACTATTTTATAACTTTTCGAAACACGGAGGTACGCTATGCCTATCTACTTTTATCAAACCAATCAGCAGCTGCCTTTATCTCTTGAAAGCATCGGCAACGATTGGGCGCAAGATGACGTCGCTCGTCCTGATGGTTATCCCTACTTCCATTGGCTGCAAACCGAGCAAGGGGAAGGCCGAATCACATTTGGTCAGGAATCGTTTATCTTACGTCCGAATGAAGGCATTTTGATTTTTCCTTTTACGCCCCATCGCTATTATCCATTGACTAACTGGAAAACATCCTTCGCCACATTCCAAGGCCCTTTGGCAGCTGAGGTGTTAAAGCAGTACACGAATCAGCCCTATATATTAGCTGAAGAGTCAGAAACCTTTTCTTATGTCACCTGGATCAATCAACGGATCAAAGAAGACCAACAAATCAGTTGGGACCCGCTACGGGCTTCTAGCGAATGTTACCGCTTTTTATTGGCGATCATGCAAGAACGCTCAGGGAATCCGACAGAAAAACACCCGCTGTTCCAACAATATCTGGTTCCCGTTATACAAGAAATCGAAACGAATTACGATCAGGCGATCACGATCAAAGAACTAGCAGGGCTCGTCTATGTTTCACCACAGTATCTTTCACGTTTGTTCCAACGTTTTTTGGGGCAATCTACTGCACAATATTTATTGAACTACCGCATGACCCGAGCCAAAGAGCTTTTGGTGGCACAGCCAGATCTGCCCATTCAACAAGCTGCCTTCGCAGTGGGGTTTCAAGATGCAAGTCACTTTACAGCATTATTCAAAAAAAGAGTCGGCTTAACTCCATTGAAGTTTCGCCAACTCTATCATTGATTTTTCGGTTTTAAGACGTCTTGCCATTGCCCCATCTGATCGATAAACTTCTTACTTTTTAAATGAATGCCCACATATTCATCATATAATAAATCAATCACTCGTCGGATCGCGGCTTTCGTTTCTGGCTTTAATTTGATTGAAGCAATCTGCTCGTAGGATATTTGCGAAAATAAGCGAATAAAATGGATCGCCCGAGAATCAGCATGATAACGACGTTCGTCCATCCCCCAGTGCTGTTCACATAAAATACCGCTATATTTTGAGGAATAGTCAAACCGACCGTCGGTTTTTCCGCAGATCGCACAATGGGTCCAATTCGGGGTGATCCCGAAACGGTGCAAAATCTGGATCTCAAAGATATTGGTGATGATCTCTGCGTCGTTTTCTTGATCCATTAATTGCAAGGCCTCATGTAAAAATTGGTATAGATGTGGGTCATAGACTCGATCATCAATAGCAGAATCAGCCAAATTCAATAAGTAGGTTGCATAACCAGCAATAAAAATATCACTTTGGATCGTACGAAAAGGATGGATGTCTTTGGCATTGTTTAAAAAGGACAAGCCTTCCGTTTTGATGGTTCCCATGTAGGTGGCTTCAGTATAGGAGAGCAGCGCTGGTGCCAAGGGGTTATTTTTCCGATGGGCACCCTTGACATAAAACATTTGCTTCCCAGCAGATTCCGTAAAGATTTTGACTAGCTTGTCTTTTTCTTTATGGTCTTTTGAAAAAAGCAAGATTCCTTTTGTTTCAACAAGATTCATCGTCGCACCCCATTTCTTTAAAAAAACTGATCCAGTTCGCTAACTGCATCAGTTTTTCTTCATTAAAACAGATCATGTTTGATCTGCATGTCATCAATACTCATCTTTGCGATAGCCATAATCTGTTAAGAATGTTTGCTTGTCGCGCCAATCTTTTTGAACTTTTACCCATAATTCCAAGAAGACTTTGTCATCTAACAAGTGTTCAATGTCTAAACGAGCTTTCGTACCGATCTGTTTCAGCATTTTTCCGCCTTTGCCGATGATAATGCCTTTTTGACTGTCACGTTCGACAATGATCGTCGCTTGAATATGCACCTTGTCATTGTGGTCTCGTTTCATGGAGTCAACCACGACCGCTACTGAGTGAGGTACTTCATCTCTGGTCAGTAGCAAGACTTTTTCCCGCACCAATTCGGAAACGATAAAGTATTCTGGATGATCCGTGATTTGATCCTCTGGGAAGTACTGAGGCCCTTCTGGCATTTCATCGATCAGTAGCTTCATTAACGTTTCGAAATTATTGCCTTCTGTTGCGGAAATCGGTACGATCTCAGCAAAGTCCATTTGTGAGGAGTAGTCTTCAATAATTGCCAATAAGGCATCTGGATGGACTTTATCAATTTTATTGATCACGAGGAAAACCGGTGTCTGACTTTGGCGCAATCGTTCGATAATAAAATCATCGCCCTTCCCACGCTTTTGGTCCGCACTGATCATAAATAGCGTCACGTCAACTTCTCGCAGTGCACTATAGGCGGTTTCAACCATAAAATCGCCTAAACGGTGTTTGGGTTTGTGGATACCTGGTGTATCGATAAAGATCAGCTGTGCGTCATCCGTTGTGTAGACCCCTTGGATTTTGTTACGGGTCGTTTGCGCTTTGTCACTCATGATCGCGATTTTTTGTCCTACGACTCGATTTAGTAGTGTTGATTTCCCAACATTTGGCCGCCCGACGATCGCAACGAAGCCTGATTTGTGTGTTGTCATTATTGTTCCCCTTTATCTTGTGTTTTGGTGCGCATCAGAAGAGCTGCAGCAATTTTGGCAAGAAGATGATCGCTGCGACGACTAACGCAAAAACTGCAGTCATCAGCACGGCACCAGCAGCCATATCTTTGATTTTTTTTCCGATAGGATGGAAATGGAAATCTGTAAACATATCTACGACGTTTTCAAAGACGGTGTTGATGATCTCAACGATCCAGACTAAGAAAACAGCTAGCAGCAACCAGAGCCATTCCATTTGACTCAAACGGAAAATAAAGCCCGCAATGATCGCAACGATTCCTAGTGCAACATGTTTACGCATATTGCGTTCCTCTTTAAAGACGGTTTTTATACCAGTGAAAGCAAATTCGATCGACGAAATAAATTGTTTGTTTTTCCCAATATTCTTATCTTTTGAGTCCATAGGCATCCAGTATTTCCTTTTGCAATCCAAACATTTCCTTTTCATCTTCAGGTGTCATATGATCATAGCCATTGATATGCAAGAAACCATGTAACGCCAAGAAACCCAGCTCCCGATCATAGGTGTGCCCGTATTCAGCAGCTTGTTCTTTCGCTCGTTCAATGGAGATCATAATATCTCCAAGATCACGCGGCAGCTCTTCAAGGGCTTCGTCAAAAATGATCGACAGCTCTTCGTCTGTTTCTTCTTCAAAGGCAAAACTAATGACATCTGTTGGCATATCTTTGCCGCGGTACTCCCGATTGATTTCTTGGATCGCCGCATTGTCCATAAATGTGACGGACATTTCTGTATCCTCTGGAAGTTCTAAATGTCCTGCAGCAAATTGCAACAGTCCTTCGATCTCTTTGATCTTGGTTTCCCCCACTGAATTTGTCTCATCTAAAAAGGTAATCTCCATTAGCGCTCTCTTCTTTCTTGTTCTTCTTTCATTTTCTCTGCTTCCGACTTCATTTTTGGATATTTGATCCGTGAATGGAAGGTACTGCAAAGTCCGTTGACCAGTGATTTTTCAATCATTCGGATTTCTTTCAAAGTCAGGCCTGTTTCATCCAGTTGACCGTCTAAGATCCGATCATTGATGAGATTTGCAACAAATTCTTGAATCTTTTGATTTGTTGGATTTTCCATCGCTCGAACAGCTGCTTCACAACTATCCGCGATACTCACAACGCCAGCTTCTCGTGTTTGCGGTTTTGGACCAGGATAACGGAAATCTTCTTCCGTTACCTCGGGATTACGCTCTTTGGCTTTCACGTAGAAATACCGCATCAAGGTCGTGCCATGGTGTTGACGACAAATGTCGATCACCATGCGGGGCATTTTGGCTTCTTCGAGAATTTCCGCCCCATCGATCACGTGACCGAAGATAATTTGTTTGCTGTCTTCAGGCAACAAGAAATTATGCGGGTTTTCGGCACCAGCAGGTAAATTTTCTACGAAGAAATTGGCATGTTTGACCTTGCCGATATCATGGTAATAACAAGCCACACGAGTCAGTAAGCTTTGCCCGCCGATTTCGGCAACGGCATTGGCACTAAGATTGGCAACCATCATACTGTGATGATATGTTCCTGGCGCTTCTTCCAGCAACTGTTTTAATAATGGATGATTCGGGTTGCTCAATTCATTTAACACGATCATACTCTCATCCGTCACCAACAATTCGATGTAAGGATGTAGTCCCATCGTTAGCAAATAGCTTAAGAGAGAGCCTGCTAAACCACAAATGATCGTGGTCCAAGTGTTCCCGCGAGCAAAATCCATTCCTTGGAAAATCACCAGCACAAAACTCAGTAAGAGCGGAAAGACGATCACCCACGCTACTGCCGTTTTCCCTTGACTAGCGATGCGGGCGCGCTTGATCATCGTTCCCATCAAGCCAGAGAACAAATAGGTGACTAAGACGGTCGTCAACAAGTTGGTTCCGCTAGAATCAAAGTAAATAAAGAGTGCACTGATTACTTGGAAAATCGCAGACAAAATCCCCAAACGACGGCTGGAGAAAATACTCAGGATCAACGGTGTAAACGCAGCTGGGAAAAACAGCGGGATAAAGGTCACTAATTCAGATTGGAAAAGTTGGAAAAACTTCATGATCAAAATACTGAATGCCATTGCCAAAATATAAAACGTGACCGCATTCATCCGTTTTTCCACGTCTTTCGTCTGTTTCGTGTAATAAAACACCATCAGCATCTGTAAGACTGTTGCTAACACTAAAGCGATCAATGGAAAAACAGAAAAGGTCTGATTAGTCATTCCTAAAAGCTGCAGCTTCTCTAGGGCATTGGCATCGATCTGCGAGCCCTCACGGACAATGATCTCTCCTTGATAAATCATCACTGGAGGAACAGCATCCATGGCGGTTTGCCGTGCTTCTTCTGTCCGTTTTTCATTTGGGATATCGTTCACGACGATTCCTTGATTGACTAAGAAACGTAAGACAGAAGCCATGTCTGAGCTAACGTCTAAGAACTGGATCTTATCTTCCGCCTCAGAACGAAACGTACTTAATTCCGTTTGGCGGATCTGTTTCGCCATTTGTTCATCAACTAATTGTAGCGCATAGGTACGCACTGTATTTAATTCATCATCACTTAATGAGAACATCGTCGTCAAAAAATTATTGGTAAATGACTGATAAAAATCCAGTTCATCATCACTCATTTTTTCAAATTCTTGTTTTAAGGCTGCGATATATTCATCTGTACTAGGTTTAGGGATATTTTCATCCTCATCGGCCTCAGCCACTTTTTTTTCATGGGCTTCATCCACTGATTTTTTGACTGAAGCAACTAAGTCAAATAAATGATCGATACGATCATGCTGCGTTTGCGCCAGTGTATCCTGATACGTGTACTCTGGTGGTACAGCTTCGGCAGCCAGTTTACGTTTTTGTTCCGTCGCAGCGGTATTTTCGATCGTTTTATTGGCACGGATATTTTCTTCCGCCACTTGACCTTCGCTATAATCGACATTGTTTTGTTTGACGCTGGTGTACATGATACCAATCGAAAAAAGAAAGAAAAGGAACATCAAAACTGGTAGATAGAATTTCCCAAGTCTTTCTCTAAATTTCCGTTGTGGTTGAATGATCATAGTTCTCCTCCTAAAAGACGATCAGCGCTTGTCTTTAAGATCTGCTTCTTCATATGCGCGAATGATCTCGGCAACAACTGGATGCCGCACGACATCTCCTGCTTCAAAATTAGCAAAAGCAATTTTAGGGATCTCTTGTAACGTTCGTTCGGCGTGGATCAGGCCGCTTAAAGTCCCTTTTGGCAAATCGATCTGGCTGGTATCGCCATTGACGATCATTTTAGAGTTGAATCCTAAACGGGTCAAAAACATTTTCATTTGAGCGATCGTCGTATTTTGCGCTTCATCTAAAATGACAAAGGCATCTTCTAGCGTACGTCCACGCATATATGCCAATGGTGCGATCTCAATGACGCCTCGTTCCATGAGACGGTTCGTATGATCCATCCCAAAAATTTGATACAACGCATCATAAACGGGGCGTAAGTAAGGATCGACTTTTTCTTTCAAGTCTCCTGGTAGGAAACCTAGATTTTCTCCTGCTTCAACGGCGGGACGTGTCAAAATGATTTTTTGCACTTGGCCTTTCTTTAGAGCTGCAATTGCCATTACGACTGCTAAGAAGGTCTTTCCGGTTCCAGCGGGGCCGACACCAAACACTACATCATGTTTACGGACGGCTTCGATATATTTTTTTTGTCCAGCATTTTTCACTCGGATCGGTTTGCCGTTACGGTCTTTGATGATCTCTTCTTCATACATATCTTTGAAATAATCAAGACTGCCCTTATTCACCATATTCAATGCAGTGATCACATCAGGGGTACTGATATTGATGCCTCGTTTGATCAACTCTTGCAAAGCCCGAATCACGGATTGTGCCTTTTCAGCGGCTTCAGTTTCTCCTACGATTTGGATCAGCTCACCACGAGTGTGAATGACCGTTCCTGTGGAGTCTTCAATAATTTTGATGTTCTTATCGTGGGCACCTAATAATAAACGAACGTCATCGTTTTCACTAAGTGTTATCTCGATCGTTATTGTTTTGTCTGTCAAATATGTTACAGCTCCTTTTTTGGCGTTCTTATTAATAATAACATAAGATGGAAAAAAGAAAAATTACTTATCAAGTACAACAGTCGTTTCCCCTTGTCCTTATGCTTTTTTTAAGTTTTCGAAATCAGAAAAAAAAGCCGCAAGCATGTCATCCATACTTGCGGCGTGAGCTTACATTTGATCCAATAATTCTTTAACGATCGCATTGACTTGATTGCCGTCTGCTTTGCCTTTAACTTGTGGCATTACAGCACCCATCACTTTTCCAAATTCTTTGGAAGAAGAAGCACCAGTCTTTTCAATCGCTCCAGCGACGATTTGGCGGATTTCCGCTTCATCGAGTTGTGCTGGCAAATATTTTTCAACAACTGCAATTTCAACTTTGACTTTCTCTGCTAGATCATTTCGGTCAGCTTTCTCAAACTCATTTAAAGAATCACGACGCTGTTTCATCTCACGAGACAAAACGGTCAACTCTTCTTCTTCATTCAAGTCAGAACCTTTTTTGATCTGCTCATTTTGAATTGATGCTTTCAACATGCGGATCACCTGCAAGGTTTCCTTGTCTTTGGCTTTCATCGCTGTCTTCATGTCATCATTCAGTGTACTTAGTAGTGTCACACTACCAGCTCCAATTCTCAAAACAGTAGAAAATTAGAATTTTTTGCGTTTTCTAGCTGCTTCAGATTTTTTCTTACGCTTTACGCTAGGTTTTTCGTAAAATTCACGTTTACGAGATTCCTGTAAAGTACCCGCTTTTGACACGGAACGTTTGAAGCGACGAAGAGCATCGTCAAGTGATTCGTTTTTGCGAACGACTGTTTTTGACATGTAAATTCCCTCCCTCCGAGCTTAAAAAGTAACCGTAGTTGTTATTGAAATAAAATCCCAAAAAACACGACTGTCCTTTAAAAATTATAGCTAACCCCTGAAAAAGTGTCAAGGCATTCTGTTAAAAAAGTCTTCGATCCCATCAAGTTTGTTTGGGTTTTCATTGACATTCTTCACAACGGCCCAAAATCTCGAAGCGATGTCCCTCGATCAAGCAGCCAGGAAGCTGTTCTTGGAAGAAGTCCATCGGGCAAATATGCAGTTCTTTTGTTTTGCCACAAACCGTGCAAATAAAGTGATGGTGATGATGGTCCTCTAATTCTGCACAGCAGTTATAGCGAAACTTCATCTCCCCGTTCAGCTCTGTTTCTTCTAAAATACCGATCTCAGAAAAATCATGCAGATTACGGTAGATCGTATCATAGCTCAAGCCAGGATACTTTTCTGACATGTATTCATGAATTTCCTTGGCTGGCAAATAGCGATTGCGTTTCACTAAATAGGTGATGATCGCTTCTCTTTTTTTGGTGTATTTAAAGCCATTTTCTTTCAATGTAGTCATGGCATGCTCAATAAGTGTTTGATTTTTCATCGTAGGCCCTCCTGATAAATCAAAATCATTCCGATTCTATCGATCTTAAGTATGGTATAATGAAATCAATAAAAAAGCAAGAGAGGATTTTTCTTATGAAGCCAACTGAACCTGAACAACCAGACTTGCAAGAAAAATTGCAAACCAGTGCCGCAGTGACGATGTTCGTGTTGTCGGACTCTGCCGGCGAAACGGCATCGAAGCTTGCACAAGCGACAATGGCCCAATACCCCAGCGTCGAATTTAACCTTTTTAGACGCACATTTATCCACACAAAAGAGCATTTGATCAAAGCTTTGTCTGATGCAAAAAAACACAACGCCATTATTCTTCATACCTTGATCAAAGAAGAACTTGTGGATTTGACGAATCATTTTTGTGAAGAAGCTGACCTTTACCATTTCGACGTATTGACCCCTCCAGTAAGTGAAGTAGAACGCCGAACTGGCGTAGCACCTTCACGAGAGCCAGGGGCTTTGCACCACTTGAACGAAAATTATTTCAAACGCATCAAAGCCATGGAATTTGCGGTCATGTACGATGATGGGAAAGACCCTCGTGGCTTCTTGGAAGCAGATGTCGTGTTACTAGGGGTTTCTCGGACGTCAAAAACACCTTTGAGTCTATTTCTAGCAAACAAAAATTTAAAAGTTGCTAACCTGCCTTTAGTACCGCAAGCCCACATCCCAAAACAGCTCTGGGAAATCGATCCGAAAAAAATCGTCGGGCTAACAAACGATCCGAATGTGTTAAACAGTATTCGCAAAGAACGGATGCGCTCCTACGGCTTGAACCCAGATTCTGCGTATTCCGATATAGAAAAAATCAAAGCGGAGCTGACGTTTGCCAATGATCTGTATGAAAAACTAGGCTGTGTCGTGATCAATGTCGCTTCTCTTTCCATCGAAGAAACCGCCTCTATGATTTTAAATGCATTAAACTTAGAAGATCATAGTTATTACACGTCAGAAACGAAAGACTAACCTCGATGAAGCAATGAAAAATGGTGAGCAGAAAATCTTCTGCTCACCATTTTTGGTCTGTGGCTCATTTATTATTCTCTTTTAGAACACTTGCAGCCCTTCACGATCGATTTGTAATTGTTCGATATACGCATTGCTCTCCAAGGCATGCAAAAGTTTTGAGATTCGTTCTGCCCGTTCCTCTGGGACGATCGCTAAGACCGTAGGACCTGCGCCGCTTAAGAAACAGCCATAGCCGCCTTCTTCTTCGCAGATTTGGCGAATGGTCGACAAGTGCGGCACAAGCTTTTCCCGATAGGCTTCATGAAAACGATCCTGTTGCATCAATTTTCCTGCAAGAGGCAGATTGCCATTGATGACCGCTGCGATCATCACGTTGGCGATCGCACTGGCTTCGACAGCTTGCTCGTGCGAAAGGGTCTGCGGCAAGACTTGACGACTTGCTTCAGTCAACAGTTCTTCATGAGGAATATAGGCAATGATCTCACACTCTGGAAAATGATGCTTGACTAAATACGTATGCTTGTGCTGATGGTCGTAAGCAGCAACCGCAAAATCTCCATAAATCGCTGGTCCAACGTTGTCAGGATGCCCTTCGATGGCAGTTGCGATCTCAAGCTTTTGTGCTGCACTCAGATTCATGTGGGCCATGCGGTTGGCTAGTTCAATCCCGGCGACGATCACCGAGGAACTGCTGCCTAAGCCTCTTGCCAAAGGAATGTCCGAACTCATTCGGATTTTCAAAGGCTTCATGTTTGGTGCTAATTTCAGTGCCACACGCAAAAGCAAGTTGGTTTCATCCGTTGGGATCTCTGAACCTAGCTCATGGATGATTTCCCACGTATCGTTTTCTTTTAAAACTTCAATGAACAAATACTTTGACAGGGCAATCCCGCAGGAATCAAAACCAGGCCCTAAGTTCGCACTGGTTGCAGGAACGCGGATCTTCATAGATTGGCAACTCCTTCACGAAGATGCTGACGCATTTCTTCTAAATCACTCATCTTATTGATGGTTACTTCTGTCGCTTTGATAGCTGTATCAGGATCCTTCAGACCATTTCCAGTAAAGACGGCAACGACAGTCTCACCTGGTTTGATTTTCCCTGCTTTCACGTGCTGGATGACACCAGCTAGCGAGGCAGCTGAGCCTGGTTCAATAAACACACCATCTTGCGCAGCAATTTTACGGTAAGCATTCAAAATTTCCTCATCGGTTACTGCATCGATGTGTCCATTTGATTCATCACGAGCGGCTTCTGCCAACTGCCAGCTGGCTGGATTGCCGATCCGAATCGCTGTAGCAATCGTTTCTGGTTGTTCGATGACTTCACCACGGACGATCGCAGCAGCACCTTCAGCTTCAAACCCATGCATTCTTGGCAACGCGGTGCCTTTTTTCTCATGCCATTCTTTGAACCCTTTCCAATATGCCGAGATATTCCCTGCATTACCGACAGGAATCGCAAGAACATCCGGTGCTTGTCCTAATTGTTCGCATACTTCAAAGGCCGCTGTTTTTTGTCCTTCTAAACGATAAGGATTGACTGAGTTTACTAGCGCCACGGCTTCGGTTTCTGCAATATCTCGTACTGCTTTTAACGCTTCATCAAAGTTTCCTGGGATCGAAATGATGTCGGCTCCATAAACGATCGCTTGCGCCAATTTTCCCATAGCGATCTTGCCATCTGGAATAACAACATAGGCTTTGATCCCCGCTCTGGTCGCATAAGCTGCTGCTGCCGCACTGGTATTTCCTGTCGATGCACAGACGATTGCTTTGGCACCTTCTTCCACCGCTTTTGCCACCGCCATGACCATCCCTCGGTCTTTAAAAGAGCCTGTCGGATTCAGCCCTTCGTATTTTCCATACAATTGAATCCCTAATTCCTTGGAAAGGCTTGGTAAGGGAATCAACGGCGTGTTGCCTTCAGCCAGCGACAATGCTGGTGTATTTTCGTTGACTGGCAGATATTCCTTGTATTGATGCAATAATCCTTGATACATGTTTATTCCTCCATCACTTTCATTATTTGTATGTCTTGTGCATCGGTATAAGTTGCGAGTTTTTCTGTTAGCTCTTTTTCGCTCATTAGATTGGTGATTCCAGCTATTCGTTGCTCTGCTTCGTTGAACACCGTTTGCTCAAACGCAAACCATTCTGGAAGAGCGTTCCCTTTGATCTCTTGACTTGAAAACGACACATAATGCCGGCTAGGAACTTCTTCTACAGATGCTAATGCTGTTTCTTTTTCAAAAGTTAGAAAAGGTTCAACGATCCCAAAGCTTTTATTTTTTGCTAAAACGGTCAAATCCGCTACCACGCTGGTGGCCGTCGGTCGTGATCCTGCTCCTGGTCCATAAACCATTGATTGATCGATGCCTTCACTCTCGATAAAAATGCCATTAAACTCGTTTTGGATCGTCGCTAACGCATGGTTTTTCGGCACTAATACAGGTCCAACTGACACAGTAAGGGAACCGTCAACTGTCTTTTGTGCTGCACCGATCAACTTCACTTCATAACCAATGGCTTGTGCCTGCTTAATATCTGCCACAGCTAAGCCGCGGATGCCTTTTGTTGCCACATCAGCAACATAGATCGTTTTCCCAAAAGCAAATTTAGTCAGGATCACCATTTTATAAGCTGCATCGATACCGTCAACATCATTAGTAGGATCTGATTCGGCAAAACCTTTTACTTGGGCTTGTGACAAAGCATCTTCATAGGTCATGCCATCTTCCGTCATTTTTGTCAGCATATAATTGGTCGTCCCATTGACGATGCCAAAAATTCCTGTGATGGTATCAGGCAGATAGTGGGTGCTCAATGTACGCAAGATCGGAATGCCACCACCCACGCTGGCTTCATAATAAAGAGACACCCCGGCTTTTTCAGCGATTGCCAGCAGTTCAGGTCCATGGGTGGCAATCAAGTCTTTATTTGCCGTCACAACGTGCTTCTTATTTTCTAAAGCAGCTGAAATAAACGCTTTTGCCGGATCGATCTTCCCGATCAATTCCACAATTACGTCGATGGTCTCATCTTCAAACAACTCATTTGCCTCATTCGTCAACGCAAACCCGTACTTAGCCGCTAACGCAGACTTATCCTCGTAAGGCGAAGCTAATGCTTTCGTGATTTGCACACTGACTCCTGTGCGTGCCAGAATGGCTTCTTTTTGCTCTGCCAACACTTGGCATACCCCGCTGCCGACAACACCCATTCCTAATAATCCAATGTTCAATTGCTTACCCATAATGCCCCCTAACTGAAAACGTTATTAAAAACCGTTCATCTAATTTTAATATTTCCACTAGCATACCAAAAACAATAAGAAAAAACTAGGACTTTTGAGAAATTCTCGCCCTAGTTTTAACGGTGATGGATATGTTCGAATGTTTTTTGCAAAATATCCACAACATGTTTGTCATCAAGACTATAAAGGATGGTTTTTCCTTGTCTTTCCGACTTTACGATCCGATTATCTTTCAAAAGTTTCAGCTGATGAGAAACTGCTGATTGTTCCATATGTACTTGTTCTGCAATCGAAGTGACATTGCGCTCTCCTTCTTGAAGAGACAACAAAATTTTTAGTCTAGTGGGATCACTAAGCATTTTAAAAATCTGTGTTACTTGCTGAATTTCTTCTAGTTTCGGCGTAGTCATCGCGCCACATCCTCTCTTATTTCCTTTTGCATTTTAGCCCTTGATAGACAGCTTGTCAATCAATGCTCGACGATCAAGGAGAAGAAACGAGCTAAAAGACAAGAATAGATCCAAGCGTCAGAAAATTCCCTTTAGAAGCTTCGGTCCCTCAACCGCTGTTTGCTGAGGGAAGCGAACGCTTCTTTTTCTACCACTCGGATCATTCAGCCAATTGTAATTTTTTTGATTATGAAGACATCAGATGACTTTATTCACCTGTGATTTCTTCGATCGCTGCTTGCAGATCAGCAATTTTTTGTTCTGCTGCTTCTGCCGTTTCGCCTTTTGCACCAATATAAAACTTGATTTTAGGTTCGGTCCCAGAAGGACGAACAGCAATCCAGCTTTCATCTTCCAAGGTGTATTTCAAAACATCAGAAGGCGGTGTGGTCATTTTTTGTTGGTGACCATCTAAGCCCACACGAGTCAACAATTTAAAGTCTTCTGTTTGCACGACAGGGGTTCCTGCGAAGACAGAAGGTGCTTTTTCACGGAAAGTCTTCATCAAGGCAGCAATCTTAGTTGCCCCTTCCATACCGCTCATCGTTACAGAAATCGTTTTTTCTGCATAGTAGCCGTACTCTTCAAAAATATCTTGCAGACCATCATACAATGTTTTGTCTGATTGTTTGTAAAAAGCAGCCACTTCTGCTAATAAAACGAGCGCTTGGATCGCGTCCTTGTCCCGTACAAATGGTTTAACTAAGTAGCCATAGCTTTCTTCAAAGCCAAACATGAAAGTTTGAGAATGGTCTTTTTCAAATTGTTGGATTTTTTCGGCAATAAATTTAAAGCCAGTTAAAACATTGATCATATCAACATCGTAGGCTTTAGCGATCGCTGTTGGCAATTCACTAGAAACGATCGATTTTAAGACTGCTGCATTTTCTGGCAATGTTCCAGCTGTTTTATGGGCTTCTAAAATGTAACGGATCATCAATGCACCTAACTGGTTACCTGTCAAGACTTGGTAGTTGCCATCTGGCATTCTTACTGCAGCCCCTAAGCGATCGGCATCTGGATCTGTTGCGATCAATAGGTCAGCACCTTCTTTTTCTCCTAAAGCAATCGCATATTCAAAGGCAGAGTGCTCTTCTGGATTCGGTGATTTTACTGTGCTGAAGTTTGGATCAGCAACCGCTTGAGAGGGTTCAATAATGAATTGTTGGAAACCAGCTTGTTTCAACGCTTTCTCGCCAAGCATCCGCCCTGTTCCGTGAAGTGGTGTATAGACAAGTTTCAAATCTTTGCCCACCGTATCGATCAATTCTTGATCGATCGTGACTTCTTTGATTTCTTTCAGATAGGCAGTATCGATTTCTTCGCCAATAATAGAGATCAAGCCGCTATTTTTGGCTTCTTCTTCACTTAATACAGGAATCTCCAACGGATTTTCAATTTCCCGAACAAATTTTGTCAATGCATCCGCATCTGCTGGTGGCATTTGCCCACCATCTTCCCCATATACTTTGTAGCCATTGTATTCGGCTGGATTGTGAGAAGCAGTGATCATGATTCCAGTAAAGGTTTTTAAGTAACGCACAGCAAAAGATAATTCTGGCGTCGGACGTAAGCTTTCAAAGACAAAGGCTGGAATATCATGTTTTGCCAATGTTTTTGCTGCTTCCATCGCGAACTCAGGTGAAAAATGACGGGAATCATAGGCAATCGCTACGCCACGACGTCTTGTTTCGGGATCTTGTGTATCCATAAAGCGAGCCAAGCCTTCCGTTGCTTGACGAATCGTATAAATGTTCATCCGATTGATACCAGGTCCTAAAATCCCTCGCATGCCAGCAGTCCCAAATTCCAAAGGCATATAAAAAGCGTCTTCTAACATCGCAGGATCTGCTTCTAATGCGGTCAATTGTTCTTTTAATTGTGGATCTAAGTGTTCACTGTTTTTCCATTGATTAAATGTTTGTTCCCATGCCATAAAATAACCTCTCCTTTTTCCGTTAAAATGCTCTAAAATTAGTATAACACTACTTACAGATTTCTCAAAGAATAACCAAACGAAAAATAAAAAAAGCTGCTATCAAAAGTGATTTACACTTTAAAAATAACAGCTAACCCCATTAGATTATTTTGTTAATTGAGCATCCTTTTGTGTTTCAATAAAATCAAACACTTGTTGACCAGCAATACTGCCATCGCCGACTGCCGTTGTGATTTGACGCAAGCCTTTTTCACGAACATCGCCAATCGCGTAAACACCAGGAATTGAAGTTTCCATCTGATCATTTGTTAAGATCCAGCCAGCATCATTCGTGATACCGCTAGCTTTGAATGGTTCTGTCAACGGATCTAAACCAACATAGATAAAGACACCGCCAGCAGCTTCTTCTGTCACTTCATCCGTTTTTACGTTTCTGATTTGCACGCCAGTTACGACCATCTCATTGCCTTTGATTTCTTCCACAACAGAATCCCAAATAAAAGAGATTTTCTCGTTGGCAAATGCGCGGTCTTGGATGATTTTTTGTGCTCGTAATTCATCACGACGGTGAACGATCGTTACTTCAGAAGCAAATTGCGTTAAGTAGATAGCTTCTTCGACTGCTGAGTCGCCTCCACCAACAACGATCAAGCGTTTGTTACGGAAAAAGGCACCGTCACAAACCGCACAGTATGAAACTCCGCGTCCTGCGAATTCTTCTTCGCCTTTGACGCCTAACTTTCTATGTACACATCCTGTGGCAATGATGACTGTTTTCCCTTGATAGGTTTTGTCTTCGGTGGCAACTTCTTTGAACTCACCTTGATCCGTGATGCTTTGAACGATCCCATAGGCATTTTCAACACCAAATTTAATGGCACCTTCATACATTTTAAATGCTAGTTCAGGGCCTAATATTGATTCGAAGCCAGGATAGTTTTCAACCTCAGCCGTATTGTTCATTTGTCCGCCAGGTGCTCCTCGTTCAATCATTAGTACTGATAAATTCGATCTTGACGCATAAAGCGCTGCTGTCATCCCCGCAGGGCCTGCGCCGATGATAATTACATCATACATATATTTCCCTCCAATTTGGACTACCCATACTTTACTTTCAAAAGCAAATTCTTTCAACTCATCTGCTTACAAAAAATAATAAGATATTCCTGCTTTTACTTTTGAAAATTACATTGACTTTCTTTTCAATTTTTGTAAAATTTTCACGATACGTCTATTATATAGAAAATAAGGAGTCCTTACAATTGAATAAGAAAAAACTTTTAGGAAAATCAGACCGTGAACTGATTTTTCTCAGCTGGCCGATTTTTGTTGAGCTATTTTTGCGGGTCGTTATTGGGAATGTCAACGTTTGGATGATTTCTCATTATTCCGAGCCAGCAGTAGCGGCCGTCAGTGCTGCCAATCAACTATTGAATTTAACGGTCTTTATTTACGGTTTCATCACCGTGGGTACTCAGATCATTATCGCACAATTGATTGGTGCGAAAAAACGCGACCAGATACCGAAAGTCATCAATACCGCTCTTTTTGGGTCATTGTTCATCGGGATTTTGATCAGCTTGATGTTCCTTTTCGGCTCAACCTACCTTTTGCGATTCATGGGCTTAGATGCTGAATTAGTTGCTTTAGGTCATGGATACTTAAAAGTGTATGGCGGAAGTCTGTTCCTTTCATCGATCACGGCGGTCATAATTGCTGTCATGCGTAGCCACAGTTTCACAAAACCTGCGTTATTGGTACCGATGTTTGCTAGTATCCTAGCCGTCATTGGCAATTACTTTGTCTTATACAGCCCCTTTGGTTTACCGAATTTCGGTGTGACTGGATTGGCATTTTCTAGCGTCTTTGGTAATTCGATCGGTTTACTAATTGCCGCCATGTTGCTGAAGAAACATGTGAATTTTTCTGTTTTATCTGCCCGTTTCTCGAATGTCTCTTGGGGCGTGATGAAAAACATTTTGACTTACGGATTGCCTTCTTCTGGCGAGTCTCTTTCCTATCAAGGAGCGCAAGTCGTGGTGACGATGATCGTGGCTCAACTTGGCGCAAGTGTCTTGATTGCAAAATCTTACGTAACAGCTATCACCCAATTTGTTTATTTGATCGCCTCCGCATTAAGTCAAGGAAACCAAATCATGATTGGCCGCAATGTCGGTGCGGGTGAATTCGATCGTGCGCATCAGCGAGGCATGCGCACGATGGTGATCGGGATCATCGCCTCGGTAACGATCTGCTTATTGACCTATCTATTTATTGAACCGATCATGGGGATCTTTACTTCCAATACCGAAGTAATCGAGATTGCTAAAGGTGTCTTTTTAGTAGAGATCGTCTTAGAAACAGCGCGTGCAGTCAATATGATCCTAGTTGGTTCATTAAATGCAAGTGGTGACGTGAAGTTCCCATTGATCTGCAGCCTAATTGTTCTATGGGTCATCAGCTTACCGTTTTCCTACTCACTGGCCATCGTCTTTAAATTTGGCTTGATCGGCGTTTGGATCGCTTATGCCATTGACGAAGCATTGCGCAGCGTCTTAATGATCTATCGCTGGCATTCTGGGGTATGGAAAACTAAATCTGTCGTTCATCCACAAGAAGCAGAACCAGAAGTCTTACCAGAAGCATAATAAGAGTCCAGTGGTCCCAACGGCCGCTGGATTTTTTGTTTTTTATAAGAAATAAAATGCGCCAAGAAGTTTGCTTGGTTTTTTTGAAGACTTTGCTCTATACTTATCTCAGAAACTATCGACTATGATTTACATTAAAAGGAGCGTTTGCTATGTCAATCTATGACTACCAAGCAACATTAGAAAACGGCGAAACTTATTCGCTAGCAAACTACGAAGGTCAACCGCTGGTGATCGTCAATACAGCTACAAAGTGCGGGTTGAGCCCGCAGTTCAAAGAATTACAAAGTCTTTATGAAACCTATAAAGACCAAGGGTTGGTCGTTCTAGGGTTTCCTTCTGACCAGTTCAAACAAGAAGTCGACTCAGCCGAAGAAGCCGCAGCCGCTTGCCGAACCACCTATGGTGTTGATTTTCCGATGCACAAGTTAACGGTGATCAATGGCAAAGACGCAGATCCCTTGTTTCGCTATTTGGAAGCAGAAGCACCGGGTACATTAGGCAAAGCCATTAAATGGAATTTCACGAAATTCTTGGTGGACCGCCAAGGTAAAGTCGTGGAGCGTTTTGCTCCACAAACCAATCCTCAAAAAATGATTCCAGAAATTGAAAAAGTTCTTTAAAAAATGGATAAAGGCGACCTTAAGGACAAAACATGTCATGCTTAAGGTCGCCTTTTTTTGTAATTGCTGCAACGCAAGCCTTTTACAGCATTTTCATTGTCGGTTATCAATAATCTCTGAACAGCCATTTCTACTTATACAAATCATTCGTTTCAATAGTTTTTAAAAAGACTTTAAAAAAACTGCAGTCGATCTACTTAGATTTCTCTAAGGGATCAACTGCAGCTTCTTACAATTAGTTATTCGATAAATCTTCACCGTTTGAAGCAATCACTTGTTTGTACCAATCAAATGATTTTTTCTTTGTTCGTTTCAAGGTGCCATTTCCTTCATTGTCACGGTCCACATAAATGAAACCATAGCGTTTTTTCATTTCACCTGTTCCAGCTGAAACTAAATCGATACAACCCCAAGTCGTGTAACCCAATAAGTCGACACCATCTTGTTCAACCGCATCTTTCATTGCTTGAATATGCTCTGCCAAGTATTGGATCCGGTAGTCATCTTCCACATAGCCATCTGCATCTGGTGTATCCACAGCTCCTAAGCCGTTTTCAACGATAAACAATGGTTTTTGGTAGCGATCATAAATGTCATTCATTGTGATGCGCAAACCAAGTGGATCAATCTGCCACCCCCACTCACTTGCTTCCAAGTATGGGTTTTTCACAGAGGCAAAAATATTGCCAGCCGTTTGTTCTAATAATTCAGCGTCCGTGGTTGATACGCGGGAAGAATAGTAAGAGAAGGAAATAAAGTCTACGGTGTGAGCTTTCAACAGCTCAAGGTCGCCTTCTTCCATTTTGATTTCGATCCCATTGCGTTCCATTTCTTTCAGCGCATATTGTGGATATTCCCCACGTGATTGAACATCAATAAAGAAATAGTTTTCGCGATCTGCTTTGCGTGATTCCCAGACATCTTCTGGTTTGCTTGTATATGGATAGTATGCGCCAGCAGCTAACATACAGCCTACTTTGTTCTCAGGATCGACTTCATGAGCGATTTTCGTTGCAATCGCAGAGGCCAATAGCTCATGGTGAGCCGCTTGGTATTTCACTTGCTCAACGTTATCGCCTTCTTCAAAGTAAAGACCTGCTCCCATAAATGGCGCATGGAGAATCATGTTGATTTCGTTGAAGGTCAACCAGTATTTTACTAATCCTTTGTAACGGTTGAAAATCACGTTACACAAGTTTTCATAGAATCCGACCAATTCACGAGAACGCCATGCCCCGTATTTTTCAACTAAATGCATTGGGCAATCAAAGTGAGTGATCGTTACTAATGGTTCGATCCCATATTTGTGGCATTCTTTGAAAAGATCTTCATAGAACTTCAAGCCGTCTTCATTTGGTTCTGTTTCATCCCCTTTAGGGAAAATCCGACTCCAAGCGATCGACAAACGGTAGGTTTTAAAGCCCATTTCGCCAAATAGCGCGATGTCTTCTTTGTAGCGATGATACATATCGATCGCTTCTTTTGCTGGGTAGAAATGTTCGTCATCAAAATCGAACATTTTCATTTGACCAGTAATGACTGGAAAACGATCTTTGCCGATCGGTACCACGTCAACGTTTGCCAAGCCGCGTCCGCCTTCTTGGTAGCCTCCTTCACATTGATTGGCAGCTGTTGCGCCGCCCCATAAAAAGTCTTTTCTAAATGCCATGTTTCTTTCCTACTTTCTCTTTATTTAACTAGTTCGCGATCAAGTTCGCGGGCTACTTCATCTTGTACTTCTACGCCTTCTTTTTCAAGACGTGCGATCGTTTCCTTAAATTTAGGCAAGTGATCTTTGTGGGCAATAAACAGTTCGTCCATGACACGTTTTGCCGTATCACCTGATGGAACCAATGGGTTGATGGTGAAGGCTTGTAATGCGATATTGTAATCCCCCGTCACAGCTGCTTCGATCGTTAATAATTCCATTGCTTTCATTACCTGTAACCAACCTTTTTCAGCTGTCGGTAACTCACCAAAGGCAACATTTCTAGCACCTTGTCCGCCAACGTAAGCTGTTACTTCGACTACGCAATCGGCAGGAAGATCTGGAACGGCGCCTTCATTTTTGGTTGAAACGACGATTTGGGTATTTTTATTAGCATAAATGGAAGCAATCGTTTCACACGCTGCATCTGAGTAGTAAGCACCACCACGTTTTTGCAGCTGTTCAGGTTTATGATCCAATTCAGGATCTTTGTACAACTCAAACAATTCGGCTTCGGTTTGTTTCACTTGCTGTGCGCGTGTACCGACAGTCTTGTACTCTTCGATCGCATGATTCAACATTTCTTCTTGACGATAGTAATAACGGTGATACCCGCAAGGAATCATCTTCATTTGTTCCAGCTGTTCTTTGTAAAATGGTACATCAAAGATATTCTTCGGTAAGCCATTGTCTTCTTCATACATTTTATCAATAATGTCCATCGTAACGTCATTGCCGTGTGAGTCGGTAACTTTGTGCCAGTGGAAGTGGTTCAATCCTGCAAATTTGTAAATCAATTCGTCAGGTTCTTTGCCAAGCAACGCAGGTTCAACCATCGTTGCCATGACAGGCACGTTACACAACCCGATGACTTTGTCCCATTTTCCGTAACACACGATTGCTTCAGTCACCATACCGCTTGGATTCGCAAAGTTGATCAACCAGGCATCGGGACACAAGCGTTTCATGTCTTCAACGATTTCAAGAATGATTGGAACCGTACGAAACGCTTTGAACATACCACCAGGGCCGTTGGTTTCTTGACCAATCATGCCGTAATAGGCAGGAATTCGTTCATCTTTGATACGGGCATTCAGCAATCCTACTCGGAATTGAGTCGTAACGAAATCAGCATCTTTTAACGCTTCTTCTCGATCCAATGTCATGTGGATTTTTACATCGTAGGGTGACGCATCCCACATCCGTTGTGCCATCGCACCAACGATTGCTAATTTTTCTTTTCCTGCTTCGATATCTACTAGCCAAATCTCACGAATCGGCAATTCTTCATAGCGTTTGATAAAGCCTTCCATTAACTCCGGGGTATAGCTGCTGCCGCCACCAATGGTTGCAATTTTAATTCCTTTTGTCATTGTATTGCTCCTTTGCTATTTTATTTACATTCTTATTATCATTCATAAAAACATTTGATTCAATGTAAATAGCATATTTAGAAAAAGCGTTTGCAAATCTTGCTTCTGCTTGCAGGTGTTTTGTAAAAAAGATTTACAAAGAGCATAAAATAAGGAATAATTAGGATGTAAACGATTTGCTAGGTACTGAATAAAAACGAATTTCTGTAAAAACCATTTACAAATAATAATAAAAAAATGTAAAAAGGAGCATATATACCATGTTGTTACAAGAAAAAATGCGCCAAATCAAACTAGCACCCGCCGAACGATCGTTGATTGATTATTTATTAGCCAATCCGACCGCGATGGCGGATCAAACCATCAAGGAATTATCTGAAAAAACCTATGTTCATCCTTCTACTTTTATTCGGATCGCCAAAAAATTAGGCTTCAATGGTTGGCTCGACTTAAAAACGGCCTTTGTGGAAGAGCAAACATATATGAGCAGCCATTTTACCGATGTGGATGCGAACTTTCCCTTCTCTTCCCATGACGGGATTATGACCATCGCCAAAAAGTTGGCAAAGCTTGAACAAACAACGATCGAAGATACGCTTTCCTTGATCCATCATGATGAATTACAAAAAGCGAAACAATCGTTGCTCAATGCCAATCATATCAGGATTTTCGCCAGCAATGCCAACACCTTGATTTCTCAAGACTTTGTTTTGAAGATGCGGCGTTTAGGAAAAAGTATCCACGTCTGCGATACCTTCGGCGAAAGTGCCTATGAGGCATCCAACTGTACCTCCGATACGACCGCGATTTTGATTTCTTACACAGGTGAAAACAAAATGGTTAAAGAAATCGGTAAGATCCTCGCCGAACGGCAGGTCTCCATCATTGGGATGACTAGTATTGGCGAGAATGCGTTAGCGAAATTAAGCGATTGTGTCTTAAATATCACAACAAGAGAAAGGCTGTATTCAAAGATCGCGAATTTTACGATCAATACCTCAGTTTGCTACTTGCTAGATTTGTTGTATGCAGTCGTCTTTTCGGAGCACTATGAGAAAAATCTGCAGCATTTGATCGATATTGGGATGGCGTATGATAAGCGCCCCACTTCATCAACGATAATCGCTGAACCAACCTATGATAAAAACCTTCATTATAAAGACTCACTGTTTCCCAATTAAATGACTGTCAAAAAGCGATCGAGCCTTCACGACCGATCGCTTTTATCCTTATATAGCTGTTTTGCAAGTAAACATTTCCTAAACTAAAGCCGTGATCAAGTCATCGGAACAACCAACTTCTCGTTTGTCAGACTCGATGATATCCAAATAATCCGCTGAGTTGGTCACTAGCACTGGGGTCTCAATATTGAATCCTGCTTTGATCAATGCATCTTTATCAAAGCTGATCAATTTTTGCCCACGAGTGACTTTATCGCCTTGCTTCACATGCGCTTCAAAGAACTCACCATTCAATTGAACAGTATCCAAACCAATATGGATCAAAAGTTCTAAACCATTCTCAGAAATCAACCCGATGGCATGTTTGGTTGGGAACAATGTCATCACAGTACCATCAAAAGGAGCCACAACTTCGCCTTTTGAAGGATGGATCAGGATGCCTTTTCCTAGCACTCCTTGAGCAAAGGCTTCATCTTTGGCACTGCTTAGTGGCGCGATCGTTCCTTCTACTGGAGAAGTGATCACTTCTTTTCGAACAGTCATCGCTGGTTGTCCTTCTGCGATTTCTTCTTCCACTGCATCATCTTTCCAGAAAGCCATGGTCAAACCAAAGCCAATCGCTGCAGCGATCAAGATTCCGAAGACAGAGAACCACATGCCACTAGCGTCGCCTTCTGGAGTGATGTAGTTGAAAATGCCAAAGACCCCTAACCCACCAGAGGTGTAGCTCGTTGTTCCATTGATCATCAAGAAGGCACCTGCGACCGCACCACCGATCATTGAGTAGAAGAACGGCATTTTTTTCGGTAACGTGATCCCATAAATCGCTGGCTCCGTTACACCGAAAAGCCCTGAGATAATAGCTGGTGGACATAGTGCTTTCAGTTTTTTATCTTTCAGTTTAAAGTACATCGCCATCACTACAGCTGTTTGAGCAAAGCTGGCACCAAATGATGCTACCAAAATCTGACTGTAGCCTAGTTGTGTCACTTGCATAATGTGTAGCGGAACAACTGACCAATGCAAACCGAAAATAACCAGTACTTGCCAGAAGAAACCTAGCAACAAGCCATAGGCAGCTGGTGAAAAGTCCATCAGCGCTTCAAATCCTGCGCTCAAAAGATCCGTCAACATACTGATCACAGGTCCAATCACCAAAAAACCAATTGGCAATGCAATCAAGAGAACCAAGAACGGCACTAAGAACGTTTGGACAACAGAAGGAATGATTTTTTTCGCAAATTTTTGAACTTGCGCAGCAAAGGCAATGATAAAGATGACCGGCACCACACTGCTAGTATACGTTGCGCCAACCCACGGAATTCCTAAAAACGTTTCGTACGCAGGCAAGCCTAACAAGCTATACGGTGCAGCAGCTCCCTCGCCAGCGCCTGCAAGAAATGCGGCTTGCAAAGCAGATCCTTGAATTGTTGGGTAACAAAGCGCTGACCCGATCACGATTCCCACCATTGGATTTAAGCGAAACTTTTTCGCTGACGTATATCCTAAAATCACTGGCATAAACATGAAGATCGAATCGCCGATCGCATTAAACATCACATAGGTACCAGTCGTCGTTGTATAATCGATCAAGCCTGTTGTACCAATAAAAAGCAACAGTGCGTTTAGTCCTTTGATCATCCCCGCCGCACACAAAGCCCCTAAGAAGGGTTGGAAGCAGCCGCTCAAAATATCGATCAAACGATCAAACAAGTTGCCACCTGAAGCTGTTTCTTCAGCATCACCACTGATTCCTGCTACATCGATCACTTCTGCATAGACATCAGGTACATGGTTTCCGATAACCACCTGGTATTGACCGCCACTCTTCATGACCGTCACTACCCCATCCATGTTCTTTAAGACTTCATCATTTGCGACGCCTTCATCCTTTAATTTAAAACGCAGGCGTGTGATACAATGCGTCAAGCTATTAATGTTCTCTTTTCCACCGACATTTGCTACGATTTTTTCTGCTAATTCACGATATTTTCCCATTTTTGATTCCTCCAATTTTTTTGTATTGAAGGTTTAGCCAACTGAATGTCACTATCCAAAATGTTTTCTTATTTTGATTTCTTGCTGCATGGTCAGATGTCTTGAAGCTGATGTTTGATAAGAATCATTGCGAAGAAATTTTTCTTTTTCGACACCTTCTCATGAATCAAAAAATCCTTCTCCTTTCTTGTTTTTTTCAATCAACGATTTTTTTGCACAAGTCTGGCAATATGAATCGTTAAATACAAACTTTCGTCACTGGACATTTGATACTGATACTGATTTTCTAATAGCTCAGCGATTTTTTGCACGCATTGATACGCATTTCGATACTTCACTTTGACCATAGCCAAAAGATCTTCATCGGTTTCATCCACATGAGTAGTATGGTTTTGCATTCTTGAAACAAAAAATTTCAAATGCGTAGTGAAGCGATAAAAATAAACGGACTCTTCATCAAAGGTTGTTTTGAAAAAATATTTAACAATATTTATGATGTCTTGCATCGTTTGGGTTAGTTCAGCAATATTGCCTTGGTCACCATTCTCAGTTTGCGCATTGACGAGATGCAGAGCAATAAAGCCAGCTTCGTCATCTGGCAGCTGAATCCCGTAATGTTCTTTGATTTTCTCTACTGTTTTACAACCTATTTGGTACTCATCGGGGAAAAAACGCTTGATATCCCACAACAAGACATTTTTGACCGTCATTCCTTTTTTCGATCGTTCAATGGCACAGTGCATGTGATCCGTCAACGAGATGTAAATGGAATCATTGATTGGGGATGACAATTCTCGCCGAGCATACTCAATGATCTCATTGGATAATTCAAGATATTCCAGTGGTAAGTCAGCAAGCAGCTCTTGAAATTGAGATAAGATCGTCTGATTTTCTAAGCGATACACTTTATCGACCGTTTCTGAAGAAATTTCATCTCCCACTTTTTTCTTAAATGCAATCCCCCGCCCCATAACAATAATCTCGTTTTGACTTTGATCGGTAGTGATCACAACATTATTGTTTAACACTTTACTGATTTTCATGTCCTACCCCCACTTACTTTATCATTGCGGATATGGTTCATTGCTTGTCTTTATTGCTGAGCCAACAGTCAACACAGAAAAAACCTCATGAAAGCAGCGCAAATACCGCAGCTTCATCAGGTTTAGCTTGTTAAAAATCAACAATCACTATCCATTAGAACCAGTTTTATTATCTTTATCATAGCAAAGGTAGAAAGCGCTGTCAATCTTTGTTCGTTATTTTTATATTCATCCCTTCTTTCTTTTTTCGTACAAAAAAACCTTAAAAACGAAAGTCTTTAAGGTTAGCGTTTCTATCAAAACTATTAAACTTCACTTGCCTGCAAACGGTACATATCGGCATACAACCCTTTTTGAGCCAAAAGTTCATCATGGGTGCCTCGTTCGACGATCGAGCCTTTATCAAGCACCAAAATCAACTCGGCATCGCGGATGGTAGACAATCGATGGGCGATCGCGATCGTGGTTCGCCCTTGACGCATATTTGCCAACCCTTCTTGGATCAGTCCTTCTGTTTCAGTATCGATATTGGCAGTCGCCTCATCCAAGACCAGCACTTTCGGATCGGTCACCATGGTGCGGGCAAAGGAAATCAATTGTCGCTGCCCACTTGAATAGCTGGCGCCCCGTTCAATCACTTTGGCGTGGTATTTACCAGGTAATTTTTGAATAAAGGCATCTGCTTGAACAAATTTTGCTGCTGCTTCGATCTGTTCCTCACGAATGTCCTGATTCAATAAGCGGATATTGTCAGCGATGTCCCCATAAAACATGAAGGCGTCTTGCAATACGAGTCCGACTTTTTTCCGAAGCTCTTCCATCGTGAAGTCGCGGATATCTTGATCATCGATCAAAATTTGCCCTTCCCCGAATTCGTAAAAACGCATCAACACATTGATGATCGAGCTCTTGCCACTTCCTGTGTGACCGACTAAAGCCACGGTCTCACCTGGATAGGCGATGAAAGAAATATGATTCAATACGTTGTTTTTACCATCATAGGAAAAACTGACATCGCGAAACTCGATTTTTCCTTTGGTGATGGTTTGACTAGCATCGGGGTTTTGCTGCGGCGTGTATTCTTCGTTATCCATAATCTTTAGAATACGGCTGCCGGCGACCATCCCATCAGTAAAGACGCTGAGAAAATCCATCATCTGTGTCATGGGATTAAAGAATCCTTGAATATAGGTCGTAAAGGCGAAAATCAACCCGACTTCAATGGGCGATTCTAAGGCATCAAACCCAAAGACCGTCAACGACAAGGCGATCGCTAAGGCATACAACAAACTAATGATTGGTGATAATAGCAGCGCATTCGTGCGGATCATAGCGTATCTAGTTTTCAAATAATCATCGTTGGTCGCTTCGAATTCTTCATTCAGCCGCGCCTCTTGACGGAATTGCTGAATGATCTGCATACCAGAAATCGATTCATTCAATTTCGTATTCAGCTGACTCAGTTTTTCCCGCATTTGACGATAGATACGAGAGCTGAATTTTTGATAATACCAGATGACTACCATTAGGATCGGCAGAAAAATCAAGTTCAGTAAGGCAATTTTGACGTTGATGCGGAACATGGCGGCAAAAGAAGAAACCACCGCAAAAATTCCTGTCAATACCATCAAGAAGACATACCAAAATTCATACAACGTTTCTGTGTCGTTGCTGACCCGTGAAACGATCGAACCCGCTGGCGTCTGATCGAAATAGCGCATCCCAAGACTATGCAATTTTTCAAATAATTTTGCTCGAATATACTGATAGGTTTTTAAAGAACCCATCGAATAAAGGAACCATTGGAAAAACCAAATCACAGCTTTTACTAACACCCCAAAGAAATACAATGCAGCAAAGAAATAAATGACTTGCTGGGTCGCCGTTTGATTGGTCAAATAATTATCCATAAAGGTTTGAATGATCAAAGGCAACAGGATATTGACGATCGATAACACAAAAGCAAAAAAGATCGCTGCATAGAAGGTTTTCCGAAATGGCTTGGCAAAAAGAAACATTCGTTTGATGATGTTTTTTTGCTCTTTAAAGGGAATCGATTTACTCCATTCTGATTCTTGCATTAGGCTTCACTCCCTTCGATTTTGGCTTCTAGTTGCTGTTTGTCCCACATTTTTTTATACCAGCCATTTGCAGCCAATAATTGTTCATGGGTCCCACGTTCACTGATTTTCCCATTGTCGATCACCAGAATTTCTTCTGCGTGCTTGACACTACTTAGGCGGTGGGCAGCAATGATCGTTGTTTTATTCTGACGGAACGTCCGCAACTGTTGTAAAATAGCTTCTTCCGTTTTGGCATCTACTGCTGAAAGGGCGTCATCTAAAATCAATAATTCGGGATCAGTGATCAAAGCACGGGCAATGGATAACCGCTGTTTTTGTCCGCCAGAAAGAGAAACACCACGTTCCCCCACCATCGTTTCGTACCCTTCAGGAAACTGACTGATATCCTCGTGGATCACTGCCAATCCAGCAGCTGCTTCCACTTCTGCTTGAGAAGCCCGTGGTTGCGCAAAGCGGATATTGTCTCGAATCGTCATGGAAAATAAGAAATGATCTTGCGGAACATAACCGATCGACCCCAAAAGAGCATTCAAGGAGTATTGCTTGCTGTCAATGCCCCCGAAGGTGATCGCCCCGTCAAATGAATCATACTCTCGCAATAAGAGCTTCATCAAAGAGGTTTTTCCAGCACCGGTTTTCCCGACGACACCTAGTGTCTGACCCGCTGGCAAAGTAAAGTGGATGTCTTGCAGGGCAAAATCATCTCCTTGATAGTGAAAATCATTGATTTGAACGTTCACCGTTCCTTGGGCTGGGGCATCGACCGCATCTTTAGCTTCAATAATATGGGTCTTTGCCGCCAACAATTCGGCAACCCGATCATAACTAGCATTGCCTCGTTCCAGCACATTAAACAGACGTCCGATGGCAAACATCGGCCAAACTAACATACCGATATAACTGATGAAGGATACCAATTGACCGATCGAGATGGTACCATCCATAACATAATTGCCGCCAACGATGATCGTCAGCACATAGGAGATTCCGATAATGATCGTAATAAACGGATCAAACAAGGCATCCAGAAAATTGACTTTGCGGTTTTTGATGATGGCATGGTCGATTTTGGTTTGAAAATCAGCGATGTCCTCTTTTTCCTGTCCAAAGGTTTTGATGACTTTCATCCCAGTAATACTTTCTTGGGCTTTGTCGTTGATGGAAGAAAAGGCTTCTTGCGAGTCACGAAACGCATCATGCAATTTGCTGCCAAGAACCCGTGCCATGACTGCTAAGAAAGGCAGCGGCAATAGAGCAATGATCGTTAACCGCCAGTCGATAAAGAGAACCATCGCAATGATGGTTGCCCCTCCCGAGATGAAGGAATCGGCAAAGGTCAAGATCCCTGCCCCTGCCACATTTTGGATGGCATTCAAGTCATTGGTGGCATGGGCCATCAAATCACCTGTCCGATGCTTTTGATAAAACAACTGATCCATCCTTGTAAAATGTGCAAATAGCTGTCTGCGTAACGTTTTTTCTAGCCGAGCGGCACTGCCCCAGATATGCGTTCGCCAGACAAAACGAAACACGTATTGAGCGATGGCTGAAGCAATCAAGATCATGACCCAAAAAAAGATCGTCTGCATCGAGATCTCTTTTTCCGCAATCTCATCGATGATGATCCCGATAACTTTGGGAGGTGCCAACTGTACCAAGGCGACCAAGACTAAAGAGCCTACGCCTAACAAATAATGTTTCTTTTCTTGTTTAAAAAACCAACCTAACTTCCTAAATATTGACATAACACTCTCCATTTCTTTATGACCTGTTGCCTAAATTTTGCGATTTTTCCGAATATTCATTGGATTCAGATTCGATTGCTTCCCCGTTATTTACAGAACGTAAACAGAAAAAGCAGCTTGGGGACATTTTTTATTCGTTACTGCGTTTTTCCGCAATAAAAAGCGAGCTGATAAAATCAGCCCGCTTTTTAGAAAAAACCTACTTTTGGTTTTTCATTTGCTGCATCATCTGACGAATTTTTTTCTCAGAAGGTTTTTGACCCATTGACATCATCATCGAGCGAAGCATATCCTCATTAACGGGAGGATTTTTCTTTAGATAATCTTGCATATATTTACGCGCCAAAAAGAAGCCGCCGACAGCGCCTAGTAATGCTGCAACAACAGCGATCACGATTACGATTCCTACACTAACCATTCGAAAACTCTCCTTTCTCTTGTACTCTCAATGAATCATTTTACTAGAAAAAAACACAAAAAGAAAGAGTGAAAGCTGGATTGTGTGTGTCTAAATTTTAGTTTGAATGGATTTCGAGTTTTTTTAGAAGATTTATGAGGATTTTAAGAAATGATCTTTCATTTTTGTCTACACTAAATAAACTTAGCTGTATCGATTTTTTCGCGCCAAGTATACCATTTTTATTCATTCTTTTCAATAGAATAAACGAAAAAATATAAGGATAAATTCAAAATTTTTGTTTGTACCACTTTTCTACTCGATTGACTCGAATTTTAGATGGGAGTTTTTCATGCATTCCTTTTTTTAAATAACCTCGGGTAGCTTCTAATTGTTCAATTTGAAGGTATTCTTCTCGCCACTTTCCAAAAAATAATTCTCTCAATTGACCCTGTTTGACATCAATAATCATTTTACTCATTGTTTCTCCCCCCTGAATAGACCAGTACATTCCTCTTTTCTTCATACGATTAGCAATTTTTGATTGTTGCGATTCCATGACACCAATTCCTTTTCCAGAAAAACCATACTGATTCGGCAATTTTGTATAATGAAAATCTCTTAGTATTTTTCTGCTGAACATATCGAAACGCAATTGTTCCTCTTCTCCTTCAATCATAGAATCAATCGTCTCTAAAACCAATCGTGCTTCTTTTTTGCTGTGAATAATTAATGCGTGGAAAAAGCGTTGATATAAAGCTGGATCATATCTTTTAAAAAATTCTTTGACTTTTTCATGCAAATGATATCTGTCCCAAAAATGTATATGTTTTGCTCCAAAATAACCTGCAATTTCTTTAAAAACATATGGGGTATACCCCTTTCCCATATCAGAATTTGTAATCACCACCGTTTCCTCCCCTAATTCATAATGATTATAGATATAATCCACAACTTCTTCTCGCGCTTTTTTATTACTTACCGATACAATCTCATGCTTGTCAATGAGTTGATTTCGCCCATGATATTCTTCTTTACATCCTTTGTGGATCAAAAAATGTGCGACATCCATCCGTTGCTCTTCTTTACGATTCGTTTTAATCGTAATACCATCTCCTTCAATATACAAAACAGGAACTTTTTCCTTCTTCGTTGTTTCTTTTTCTTCTAAAAGACGATATTCTTCTTTTTCTTGATAATATTGTCCTGCAATCTGTACAGCCTTGCTAACCGTATCCTTTGTGATATATATACCTTTTAAAAGGCGAAACGTTCTTACGACTTCACGATAAGGCATTTTTGTCGCTAGTTCTGCCACTTGCAACAATAATTCCATCGAAAAACGAGTATATTTGGGTAACCCTAATACTTCATCTACTGGATATCGATACTCATGATTCTTTCGATAACATTTTCGAGAAAAAGTAATTTCACCAAAGGTGAAAATCACTGTCCGTTGAGCTGTTTTCACATATTTCCACCCTTGTGCTTGAACTTCCATCCCTACTTTTCGTTCAATCGCATGGAGCTTTGCTAGAAACCGTTCAATTGCTTTTCCTTGATATTCTCGTTCGAAATCTAATTCGTTAAACATAGACAAATTCCTTTACTGTATTTCTTTTTTCTTCCAGTATAGGAATTCTGCATTTTTTCACCAAATCTTTTTTTGTTCTGCTTAATTATCCGAAAAGTCTTTTAAAAAACTTGTTTCTAAATGATCTCCACATTACTGAAAATCTGATTTTCTATTACAAAAATATACGTATCCTTATCCCCTTAGTAGCGGTTCTGATTAGATAAGGCGCTATGGCTGATCGTTCCGACAATCTGCTTTCTTGTGCCATACATGGTTTACCGAAAAACCTCATCGTTTCCGTTCATTCCCGTTTCAAGTTCCTACCGCATTGTTCAATGATCTTTCGAATGGTTTGTTCTGAACGTACTTTGATATAAAACTGCATCTCGTTAACTGTCATCAAAATACAAGGTTTCCCCTCTTTGTCTAATAAGGTACGTTCAGTCTGTTCATTGAACATCAGACGATCCACCATTAATCCATATAAAATTCCTGCTTCAATAGGCAAATAATAATAGCGTTCTATCTCATTGAATATCTTGTAATACTTCACAAATGTCCCTGTTTTTAGATTCGCTAACGTATATGGGACAAACACATTTGATTCTGCCATCTACATTTCCTCCTTTGTTATTCACCAAACACAAAAAACTTCTGTGAACGAATTGTTCTGTCAGAAGTTTTTGCTTGTTATTTTAATTTCTTTCTTGCCTGTGTCTGTTGAAAAAGGAGATTTTTCTCTCATCAATTTCTCATCTATCTGGTAAATATTATACACTTACGCTGGCAAAGCCAGCTTTTTGTTGCCCGCCTAAACGGCGGTGGCGATTAGAGTGTGACGAGCAAAGAAAAAGAGAACGAATCTAACCGTAGTACATCCAGTGCGTATTGCTGATAGTCATGATTGACTACTAAATAATTCTAATTCCCCGTCTAAAAGTACGCCATCATTCACTTTTTCAGATAACTCATTGATAAATTCTCGTTCATTTTCTTCATTATAGAATTTCAAACCGATCAAACGAACATCTTCATTTTCACCAATCACTTCAATATCTAAGCCGTTTATTTCATATAACATCTCTTGCTTCCAAATTTCCTTTGATTCTAAATGTTGTCCTTTCGGTTCAATGTAAACTTGATAGTTGAAGGTTTCGTTTTCAAGATACAAGATAAAATCCGGCATAAAACCTCGTGGACCATGAAATTCTGTCAATTTCAAACGAATTCCTTTTTCATCGTTACGAATAAGATATACTTTTTCGTATTTATTTTTCAACGTTTGGACAAACATTCCTATCAAATCAACTAATTTCTTTTCTGTCCCATTTACAATAGCATGAGTATACACAAACCAATCTTTTCCTTTCATCGAATGTGGAAGAATATGTTGCGTAACTTGACCAGTTTGGAATTTAGGGGAGACTATTTCATAATCCTTCAAAACATCTCTAATAGGAACTGGTTTAAATACTTTCAAACCAATCTCTTTTTTATAATTTTTGCGAATTTTCTCTTCACAATACGTCAAAAAATTATCAATAATTTCTAATTTTTCAGTAGCTGATAAATCAACAATATGCTGTCCCTTAGGTAAAGACACCTTTATAGAAACACCATTAAAATACTGTGAACTATTAATCAATTCTTCTTTTGATTCAAGCAAAGGTAAATAATTTTTCAAATTAGAAAAACGGAAAAATGGGTTTCTCTGTAAAGCTTTTCTAAAGAAACGTTTATCTACATGTAAAAACTCTGATTCTCGCTGGATAACAGTATCATCACTAATTTTCCCTAGATAATCCGTCTCTATGGTTGAACCTATATATGCGGTTTCCCATTCTTTGGGAATTGTAAATTTATCTAGTGAACTATAATCTTTAGGAGTCGTTGCTCTACTTTCATTGATAAATAAATTTCCTTGTTTATAAACGTTTGAGTTTTTAAAAGAATTTTTTAATTTCGTTTCAAATATTTCTACTGTTTCATCACTAGAACTAATCAAATTAACGGCATTCATTGATTTTTCAAGATTAGCTAAATAGCCTTTTTCATTAATCGTATGATAGTGCAATGTTTCTAAAAAACGCAAATCACTATTCACATTATCAAATCTACGTTGGTAGCTTTTCTTTCCTTCATATTCAAAAGGAAAATATCTTGCTCCTCTACCAATAAGTTGGGCTTCACTATCGGTAGCAGTTCTGGTTACTCCTGCACCTTCAGAAATTCTGACAATATCATAAAGATTTAGGACATCCCAACCTTCATTAAGTTTTGCAACTGCAAAAATAACTCGAATTGGATTATTAATATCTTCTAATGTATTTAATAACACTGCATTGTGTAGACTCAACATGTTTTTCTCATTTGCATTTAGAATATTTCTGGGTTCAAAATCCTCCTGAATTTCTCGAATAACACTATCTAAATTTTGTTCTAAAAAATAAGAAAAGACTTTATAAAGTGTAGAATTCGATGATACTGTTGTTTTTCTTTGATGAATATCCTTAGATAAACTTTCTACAGATAAATTCTCTACGATACCATTAAAATCTTGCTGTTTCTGTTCAGAAATTTTAATTTTACTTGATTTAAACATGACAATCGGTTTGAAATAAGAAATACCATTCTCTCTAGCTATTAATTTCCTATATTGGCTTAATAAAAGAGCATCTTTCATTTTTTCTTCATCATTATTTGAGGATTGTAGTCTTAATACATTTTTTGAATAACCATCCATCATGAATTCTCGCAAGTCATATTTGTAAAGAATTTTATTACTATATTTTCGATAAATATTTTTATCATCCATATTTATAGTCGCTGAAAACTCTAGCAATTTATTATTCGTTCGCAAATATAACATTTTATTGATGGTATTTTCCCAAGATTGTTCTTCATCTTTTTCCTTCTTTGTGGAAGCATTAAAATGATGAGCTTCATCCCCTAAAATGATTATATCTTCCTCTTCCAAACTTTCTAAAGAAATACCATTCTCTCTAGGTTTAATTAATTCTCCATGAATTTTCTGAATCGTTGTCAATTTTAAATAAATAGTATTTTTATCTTTAACAGCAGGAAAATTGTCCACTGCTTGAATCATAATTTGCTCGCCATCAATAAAAATCCCGTTGGGATTAAATAAATACTTATTTGATTGCGTATTTAACATATTTTCTTGTGTTTTCTTGATAATTGCATCAGTATTTACAAGAAAAATAAAGTTTTGATAATTAAATTCTTTATATAAATACAACATTAAACTCGCCATAACCATCGTTTTCCCTGAGCCTGTTGCCATATTAAACAGCAAATATTTTCTCTGAAATCCTGCATTACTAATACCTACAAGCAAACTATCATCTTGCATAAACTGAAAACGTCTGAAAGCTTCTTCTTGATAATGGCGAAGTTTATCTTTTAAATTAGCCTTTATATATTCAGGAACTTCATGAGGATTCATAGCATAAGTAATGGTTCTCATTTCTCTATCAAGCCACTCATATAAGCGTTCTTTTGCCATAACTATTCCCCCTCATTACTATAAAAACTATGATTAAAGGCTTTATCATCATCTGAAATAATGACGTTCTTATCTTCAATTTCAGAATAAGGCACATATAATTGATTCTTATCTAATGCTTTTTTGAAAATTTCTTTTTGTTCGTCAAAAGTTAGGTCATTAAAAGTGATAGACCCCTCTCCTTCGTCATGTTCTTTTAACAATTCATTAGTTAATTTCTCTTTATCTAATTGGAAATTTAAATCAGCATTATTGTCTAATTCATTCCATAAATAAACTAATTCCTCTTTAGTTGATGCTTGGTCAATTTTGTTCATATATACTTGATTTAATTCCATCAATTCAACATAAACAAATGAACCTCCACCTTGCCAATTGACATCCTTTGAGATACCACCTTGTTCTCCCTCAATTACTTTTTGAAGTCTTGGAACAGAAACAGTATTGATATAATCCATCTGTTCAATACCAATAAATCTTCTATTCATTTTCATAGCAACAGCTTGAGTAGTTGCTGAACCCATAAAAAAGTCTAAAACTATGTCATTTTCTTTGGTAGTAAACTCCAAAACTCGCTTTAATAAGTTCTCATTTTTGGGATTATCAAACACTTTATTTTCAAATAGTTTTGTAAGCTCTGAAGTTGCACTTGAAGTTAGAAAATTTTCATCCCACCAAGTTGTTATTGTTTTTCTTTTATTTTTTGCATCTTCTAAATAATACTTTTGCGATAATGTTTTTCCTTTTTTTACTATCCTGCCCTCAGAATACATTTTTTCCATTGTTTCTTTGGAAAATCTCCAATAACCTTCAACTCCGAGAAACTCAAAAAAGGGATTCCCTTTTTTTGCTCCTCCTGGTCCATCTACCGGAACAAACTTAAATAACCCTTTATTATCTTGCTCTTTAAAGCCAGTTAAATCATTAGCAACTCCATATTCTTTTTTATTAGCAAAAACAGACCTTTCTTTTTTAGCATACATCAATAAATGATTATGACTTGTAGATATAATTTTATCATTTGAAACAGATGCTCTAGATTTATGAGCAATATCAGCTATAAAATTTTCTCTGCCAAAAATTTCGTCTGATAAAACTTTACAATAGTGAGCCTCTTTATCATCTAAACTAATAAATAGTATGCCATCATCAAGTAACAATTCCTTAGCTATCAATAATCTATTTTTCATAAAAGTCAACCATGTTGAATGGTTGAATCTGTCATTATATTTAAACGAATCTCCACCTGTATTGTAAGGTGGGTCAATATAGATTAACTTCACTTTTCCTGCATATCTTTCTTTCAATGAATGCAAAGCGAATAAGTTATTTCCTTTAATAATTAAATTATCTTCATTACTAAAAGAATCAACTTTATGCTCTCCATCAGCATCATATTTTTTTACATTCACAAATGCTTTCTGTGCTAAAAGGGTATCTATTTCATCACGTGCAATAACTTCATTATAGAAAACTTCTTCTTTCCCAGTATCTTCTTTCGTCATGCCACCTTCTAAGACACTATCTTTATAAGGAAAATCTAACACAACATCAGTATTATATTGAAGATATTTTCCTTCGCTTGATAGTCCAATCGTATTTGAATATTTAGTATAGCTATCTGTCCAATAGTCTTTATATCTCAAAATATCAATAAATTCTTGCATTTTAAAAATAACCACATCTCCAGCTTTTATCGAATAATTCTCTCTAATCTTTTGATTTTTCAATAATGCTGCAATCAAAAGTGCATCATAATTTTTCAAATCATCAATAATAATTGGCCTTTGGAGCTCTTCACCTTGCCAATATTGAGGAAACTCGCTTAAAATCTCTTTTATTTGTTGCATTAATTGAGTTTCCATTTACGCCACCACCTTTCGGTTGGTGGCAACAGAAAAAGCCTTCTCATTTATCAATGAAAAAGCTTGTGTTTGTGTTAGTGATTCTGTTTTTGTGCATAATAAATAAGCACGTTTACTTAGATTAACGTACTGCTGTGCTGTGCTGTGCTGTGCTGTGCTGTGCTGTGCTGTGCTGTGCTGTGCTGTGCTGTGCTGTGCTGTGCTGTGCTGTGCTCAAGAGTACCATCTGTTTCTCCTTTGTCAAATCTTTTTTAAGTAAAATTTAACACAAAAATCAATAGAAAAACAAGGAGCATTCGAAAAATCGCATGATTTTTGCCGATTTTCGAGTAATCCTTGTTTTTAAAGAGCTTAACCAGTTAAGTTATGTCACATCTCGATTCACCTATCTATCAATAGAGCCAGTATTGCAGCAATAAACGCGATTGCAATACAATCACCAACATTCACTAAGAATTGTTGATTTTTTATGCTATACCAGATCAACGTTGCCAAAAAAACACTAAAAAACGAATAAATGAATATAAAAATCTTTTTATTCTTCCACATTTTTAAAACCACACCCACCAAAACTCCAAATCAAAGAATCTGCTGCGACAGGCAACAAACCTTTAAATACATATTCCACCGCTATTTTTGTAATTTCATCAGTCGCCTTTTCTATTGTTTCTTTTTTGTATCAATAATACAAAAAGTAAAAATCAACCAAAAAACTAGAACAACAATGGCTATACCTATTTTCCACTGATTTTTAGTAAGCAACTTCAAACATAACAATAATAATGAAAGTCCAATCCCCCAAATACTACCATACAGCACTTGTTTTTTCATCTAACTAAATTCCCAATAACCATTATTAGGTATTTTATCATGTTTATCAATATATTTTGAAATTGCACCTCCAGGATCTGCCACGTTCATTGCAATTTCAAACAATGTACCATAGTAACCTGCAGCTACTTTGATTCCCCATTTAACAAACAACGCTTTTACTCTAGATTGAAATACCTTTTTAGCAGTTGAAACACCAACTTTTGTAATATAAGAAGCTAACCCTGCTCCAATTCCTCCTGTTAATGCAGAAAGCGCAACATTGATTGCTGCGGCTCCGACAGAATTTGAAATCCATCCATGCGCAGCTCGAGTGCTATAAGGTAAAGCTTGCTGAGAAGCTTTTTCCAAATCTTGATAAGTATCTGAAGAAGAATCAAATAACGAAATTAACGCCTCTTTAAATCGTTCTTTATCGACAAAAGAAGAATAGACACTTTTATTTACTTCGTTATCAATCAACTCTAAAAATTCTCTTTGTTGATCTTCAGTCATTTTTTGAATATCTAAATCATCTACATTTTGAACGATAGGCTCATTAGAATTTTCTGCCGCATAAACACTTGTTCCAACACCAGTTAATACACTAAATCCAAGCAATAACACCCCAACAAACGAAAACAACTTCAACAATCGAGCCATTCTATCTCCTCCTTTTTATTTGGCTGATAGTTATTTTTACTTTCTTTTAGTCGTTTCCAAAGCGAACTTTTTCCCGCTTTTTGTTTTACTCCTCTCTGCCTTGTAACAACCTTCACAAGTATAGATTGGCATAAATTCCGTTGAAAAAATAGTCTGTTTTTTCTTGTCTTTTTCATGTATAATTAATTTTATTGTGATATCCATTTTATTTTAACAGAAAATCATTCGATTGTAGTTGTTATTTAAAAATTATAGAAAAAACAGATAACCCAGGTGGCGCTTACTCCACCTGGGTCTCGTTTTTCTCTAAGTTCATTCTCCTCTTATTTCTTTTTCTTGTATGAACGCTACTTCTAATTCCTCAAAAAATTCAGAAAGAATTCGATCAAAAAATACCCTTTCATTTTTAGAAAATGGACTTCCATCTTTTTTAGTCATCGTCAATACCATTTTTCTTAGAGAAAGATTGATCGTATAGTTGATCCGATCATACGCGCTATACGTATAGCCATGTAATTGAAAACTAATATGATTCTTCAACAAATGCACATCATATTTTTCTCTTACTGCCTCTTTACTAATCAGAATTTTGTAGGAATAAACCAGTCGATTTTTTTCATTATCCAACGTAAATTCACCTTACTTTTTATTATATCCTAAATATTCTGTTATTCGTTCATAAGAACATCCTGCATAGACAACACCTACAATTATCCCAAAAACAGCTGCACCAATAAAATGATAAAGAAGAACCACTTTTTCCACATAGGTTCGATAAAAATTTGTCATAACGATCATCATGAATCCACTATTACATACGGCATGCATAAAAAATAATCGAAGAAAGAGAAGAGAAATCGTTCTCTTTCGAGCTATCCTTCTATAAAAAACATATATCCAATAGACATAAATGAATAAAGAAAGCAACAATAAAAACAATTTTATAATAAACCACCATGAAAAATGTGGATAGATTAAAAAATCAAGCAAGCATAAGAGCGGAACAAAAGCAAAAAATCGATAAGAATGAGACAAGTATTCCCAAAATGTTCCTTGTTTTAAGCGTTCCATTTGTTGATAAAATTTCTTATCATCCATCTTCTCTCATTCCTTTTCTTTTAATGATGCGGAAACTTGTACATCCTTTAATTTCTGAATATGTGCCAACATCGGTTTATTTCCCTTCACTACCAGAAAAACGATTCCTTGTTCTTTCCCTAAAGTGACTTCTTTTTCCAGTCTTAAAGGTTGTTTATCTGGTCCAAAAAATTCCCGTTTTTCTTTATCTATAAAACGAACCGTAATAAGATACGATTTTGTTGGATCTGCATGTTGGAAATCCAATTCTCCTCGATAGAGTTCGTTGACGGTTGTTTCTTGTTGGCTTTCTTGATTGGACTCTAAAATTTCAGTGTCTAGAAACAGTTCAGGCTTTAGTTCTTCTGTAGTAGCTATAGTGGAAGATTCCTTCTCTTCCTCTTTTGAAAAAAAGAGATTTCCTACAAATAAACCACTCCCTATGATCGTCAATCCGGCAATAAGAACAATAAAAACTTTTTTCACACGTATCCCTTCTCTTTTTTTTCCTATTTTTCCATATTTTCATCTATTTGACTACCCTTTTTCTCTTCTAAAACATCCATATACACCTGATTTTTTCTTCTCTTAACATCCATTTTATTCCCTCCAGCGTTGATACTTCCAATGATAAGGTAAATGATACCCCTTGATCCATAGAAACGTTTTCTCGATTGGTGCCTCAATTAATTCAGATAATTCAAAAATAAATAGATTGGGGCGATTCTGACACAGATAACAAAGCAACTCAATTTTTTCTCGATTCTTCTTTTTTTCATCTTCTAAACGCCGCATTTCTTTCACCTTCTTAGATTCTTTCACCAAATTATTCTCAAAAAATACCAAGAAGCAGAAATCGAATGGATTTCCGCTTTTCTTCTATTTTAGTTTTTGATATGCTTTTTATACGTTGACAAATCCAAAGTATGCAAATCTCACAATTCCACCTTTGTCAACGTAGCGACTACTTTTGAAAAGTAGTCGTTTTTTTGTCGTCCGCTGGAACTACGATTTTCCGAATATAAAAGTCAATTTGATTCGACGTTTTCAACCGATATTTCCAGCACTCGCCATCTGCGTACTCACAAAGATAACCGGTTTGTTCCAAGTAAGCATCCAGCGTACGCCAGTCTCTTACCACATCATCAATCAACCATTCAATCAAGCCATGCTCGTTATGCTGACCGAGAATATAACACTCTACTGGTCGTTCTTCTTTACTCATCGGGATTCTCCTTTCCTTCATTTATTCGCTCAAAATCAAATGTGCCTTTTATTTGTCGATACCGTGCTCCACAATGGCTACACTTCCAAATAAATGTATTTTCAAAATGCGGCGCTCCGCAAGGTAGTAGCTTAAAATGTACGATATGTTTGGCCAATTCCCCGCAATCACATCTTACATACGTCGGCGGCCAGCTTGCATGATAAAGGGTTTCAAACGGCACGTAATAGCTGTTGTAGCACTGGCGATTGCTTGTTATAGGCATCTTTCTTTCCCTCCCTCTGCTTTTCTTCTAATCCTAGTTTAGCACCTTAAAACGCCTTCTTCCTCTTTCTTTCTGCAAAGGTTGCTTGTGCAGTGTTTCAGACGCCTAAGCGTCTGAATTTGAGTGACTTTTCCAGCTATGAATCGGATCAAGAGATTCAGTTGTCAAAGAAGCGAACCCTCAGAAGATTTTCTAATTCATGCATCAGTCATTTGGCTAGCATAACCTAAACCATGTTCTGACAGTTGCCAAGGGTAAATTGCACGCTACGCGCCCTTGGCAACTGTCAGAACATGGTTTCGAGCCGGTTATGCCAAACGACCGACGCACGAAAAGAAAATCTAATCAGAATTTTCACTTTTGATCTTTGACAACAGAATACTTTTTCTTGATCTCTCAGCTGACTATGAAAGTCACTCAAATCAAGACCTTAGGGGCTTTGCCCCTAACACCCCAGCCAACTTACTCCACCGAAAAGGTAGGAGGGGTAGGCGCAACTCTCAAAGAAAACAAAAATTTATTTTTAGGAGGAATCACCTATGATCACACAAACAAAAAACACCCCGTACCAAGTCGGAGACATCTTTTATAGCTCCTGGGGCTATGAACAAACCAATGTTACTTTCTGGCAGATCGTGAAATTAACAGAAAAAACCGCCTGGTTTCGACCATTAAAAAAGCAGACTGTCAAAACATATACTTCTATGAGTGGCGAAACAATGCCAATACCAAATGAATTTATCGATTATCCACTTGCAAGAACAAAAGATAGCATTGTTAGAAAACGAATCAACCCAAATCATCCAAATGAACTCTATGGCAATCGCAGTTGGGACACCTTTTACCGCTATGATGGAAAACCTGTTTATGAAAGTAGTTACTACTAAGAGGGATCTTTCCCTCTTAGTTCAAAACAAAAAAATAAAAAATCAAAGGAGCGAAAACCAATGTCAAAAACAAAACCTATCGTTGATTGTTACGATCGAAATACCAAGGAGTATTTAGGATCCTTTGAACAAACGGATGAAAATATTGTGAATTATGTTGCGAGGTTAAGTCCTTTCCAATCGGTTTATTTAGTGGAACAGCTGACAGATACACTTATTCTAAGCACTATCGGGAACTTTTTAGATCGTGTCCCTAATCAACAATGGCTACAACAGATCTTGCCTTTACTTATTGCCAAACAAACAGGAGAAAGACCAATTAAACCAGTTGCCATATTTTCTTAAATCATTCACTATTACGTACTCAAGGGAAAACTTCTTCCCTTGAGAGAAAGGAGAAAACTTCATGTTTACAGATCTTACCCCTTTTGGGGAACCCATTCAAAAAGACGAATTTGTGCAACACTACATGGAATTATTCGAAGGCGCAATTAAAAAAATGTATGCTATTGATACCTTCTATCCTAAAGAACGCCAATACCTAAAAGCCGAACAACAAAAAATCACTTTGCTTTATGAACAATTTGAAGCAACTTACCAAAGCGAACCAGATTATCGTTACTTGTCTCAATGTCTAACACAAAATATTCTCAAAAAAGAACATCTTTTTGCGACACATGAAACAAATCTTATGTCCGCAGAACACTTTGCAACTATCTACACCGATCAACTAAAACAACAACACATTTGCACATTCGAAAAATTTGGATCTGATACTTTTTATATTCTAAATCGGGAATACTATCGCGCTATCACACGTTACAACGAACAAAACCAAGCCATTGAAGGCTATCCTGAATTACAGATCCAAAACAATCACTTTTTACAACAACAATTGCTTAAACAGCTAACAAATGAATTTCACGAAATCTACCAAAATTACCATATAAACTAATCGCTTTACTCCTCCCGTTTTTCTCGGTACCTTCGAAAAGTTGTTCGATTAATGCCAGTTCTTCGTGCGATTGCTGCTTCTGTTAATCCTTGATCATAAAGAGCAAAGGCATGCTGCAGGCATTCATCTTCTAGCGTATATTTAGGTTTACGCCCCTTAAACCTTCCCTGGTGTTTTGCCATTGCTATTCCTTGTGCCTGGCGTTCTTTGATCCGTTTTCTTTCAGATTCTGCTTGATACTTATACAATTCAATCACTAAATTATTTATCAACCTTCTTAGATTCTCATCTTCAATCCCAGTCATAGAAGGTAAATTCAACACTTCTAAAGTCGCTCCTTTTTGTTGGATATGATTCATAATCGCTGTAAGATCTTTGTTATTACGTCCTAAGCGGTCTAATTCTGTAACAACTACTATATCACCTTCTCTAATATAGTCTAACATTGCTTGTAATTGCGGTCGTTTGATAGATTGCCCACTTATTTTATCTGAAAACAGCTTAGAAACGTCCTGTAATGCCCCTAACTGTCTATCTAAATTCTGTTCCTTACTACTTACTCGTGCATAACCAATTCTACTCATCTTATCTCCTTCTTTTATATAACATTCTGATAAAGTTGATCAATGGATTCTTTTATTTTCAGTAAAAATTCTTTCTCACTTATTAAGTGTAACTTTTGCCCCTCACATTTTAAGGCTAAAGCCGTCAACTTTTTTCTTGACTGATCCAAAGGATCCGTCAATTTTGTTTGACGATAACCAACAACCAGTAAGGTTGTCTGCTTTGTTACCGCATGTTGTACATTCCAACCCACACCAGTCACAAGAGCCTGTGCTCGTTTTCTCGTCATTGAATTTAGGCTTCCTGTAAAGACGACAAATTCTCTCTCTTTTCGCACGTAAAAATCACCTCTATTTTGAACAAGTCTAATGAACACTCACAAAGACTGATTGAACAACAAAACAAAAAAGTTCAATAGAGTATACTCTACTGAACTTTTTATAACTCACTACTTACTTATAGATTTAATTTCTTTTCTAAGGCCTCTGCCATTGTTTTAGAAAAATTAATTTTTGCATTCATTGCTCGAACGTTCAGCCAATGAGGAATTTTAATGGTTTTCTTATCAAGCTGATCTCCTTTTAAATAATCGTTCAATTCAACAGATACCAACGTCGCAAATTGTTTATCTAAATCAAGAGATAAAGCATTTATAGGAGTTGGTACTGGCAATAGTTGATTTTTTTCGACTAGATCTCCTAACATAATCCCTAGAGCATCTGAAGCAATTTCTAAACCTTCTGAAACATTCTCACATTGTGTAACTGCTCCCTCAATATCTGGGAAAAAAATACTATAGCCAACAGGATCTTTTTCAAAAATAGCCGGATAAACTTTCTTCAAACTACTCCCCTCCCTATTCTGTCAAAGGACAGCGGGCTTATAAGCCCACTGCTTTTCGGACAGATTCTTCTACTCTTTTAGATAACTCTTTCGAATGGCTCGTCAAGATGACCGGTCTGGGAAAGTTTTCCTTCACAAATTTTCTATGAGAGCCTTTCCCACCCTTCACTTCTCTGAACCCAGCTTCTTTGAGTAGTTTCTCTGCCTCACGTATTGTCATAGGCATGCGCACTACCTCCTGACAAGACCATTATAACACGTACAGGGCGTATTGGAAAGGGGGCAGAATATTAAACTTTTAAAGAATTTATAGGTTGAATTCTTGGTCTTGCACATGCTCTTTTTCAATAAATTTTTCCTGACGTTTTTCTTCGTTTTCCAATTGGCTCAAGGCATAAAGTGTAAATCCTTTGATATCCTGATTTGCCAAATATTCCAAATACTCACCTTTATCTTCTGACTGAATGATAAAAGGAGGAAATCCTTCTTTTATCAACGAATAATTCAAGACTAATCGCCCTGTTCGTCCGTTCCCATCACTAAAAGGATGAATCCGTTCAAATTGGATATGGGTTTCTAAAATCGCCTCAAGCTGTTCTTCCTCACTTATCGCAATTCCTAAGCGGAAATTCAAATTATCAACAAGCTGTTGCATCAAAAAAGGTGTCTCTGCTGGTCCAGCTGTCTCAAAATTTGCACCAACAATTGCATTTTCATTTGTCTTAAAGTGACCTCGATCAATAACTAATTTATCCATTAGCCGCTCATGTAACTCTTTGATAAGAGGCACAGATAATTCTTGTCCTTCTTGAAGACAATCTAACATAAAAGCAAATGCTCCCCGGTGATTTTCAACTTCATACAATTCTCTCAGAGAGGTACGTTCTGGAACCGTATTATGTAAGAGGATTGAAATAGTCTGAGGCAACGAAATAGTATTCCCTTCAATAGCGCTAGAATGATGGGCCAATCGAACCAAGATATCATCTAGATACTCGGATGAGAACTGTTGATTTTCAAATTGATTTCTTGCAATGGCATATTCATCTGAGTAATAGCCTGACATAAACTCTTCCTCCTTCATCATTTTTCTACTCACAGTATACCATGATTTCTATAATTCTTAATACGCACTTCGTACATAATAAACATGAAATTCATCAATTTTTTGTTCGTTAGGGACTACTTTCACTTGTAATACAATCAATCGAGTCACACCATTCATTGTTTCTTCGCCAAACAATAAATACTGATTGAACTGTTCAATGTCTTGTGTCATTTGATAGATTCGTCCAGTCGTCTCTACTTGTACATGCGGGTCTACATCAATACTATTGTCTTTGATACAACGATCCGTCATATATTCCCGCACCGCTTGATTACGTTGATAAACATCAGTGAAATTACTCCACTTTCTAGCAAAGTCTTTTAAAAAACTTTTTGTCACATCGTTTATTTGTTGCATTGGTTGTTCTAACGAACTGATCTGCCTTTCACTTTCTGATTCTTCTGCTGCTTCGATTGTTTCCTCTGTCATTTGTGTTGCTTGTTCTTCGAAAAAAAAACAATGACAGCCAGTCAATCCCACCAAACAAATACAACTAAGCACAACTACGATTCCTTTTTTCATTCCTCTATTCACCTGCCTTTTTTATCCTGTACCTGAGAAATTCTCGAATATATTAAAAACTAGTTTCCACTTCTATCCATTGACTGAAAGCCAAAGACAACTTGACCTTCTGGTTGCCCAAAATCAGTGATATACGTAATGAATACATGATAACTATTTCCTGTATAGTTTCCTTGATGCCATTCACGCAAAATCACTAAATCATCCACTTGAAACTGTCGATCATTCTTGCGAATTTCAAATTGCTTTCGTCCACTTGTCACTGCTTCGAAAAATTCAGGAAGGATTTTTAATTCATGTATCACAAGCATTCATCTCTTTTTTTATTTCACTTTACGAACCAGACTTCGAATTTTTGTTTGATTGTATGTGCGTTGGTATCGTGCCATAATCCGCCCTTGTTCGGCGTTTTGTTCTACCGTTGAGAAACTTTGTCCACCATTTGACACATTAGTGATAATACCCGTATGTCCCCAAATACCAGGAGATAATGCTCCACCTGCTTGCCAGTTGATCACATCCCCTGCGTGGAGATCACTTGGCTTTGGATTCATAATGACTTGCCAACCATACGCCGCCCAATCGTAATCTTCACCAATATACATAGCGTAAGAATGTCCAGATCCCATTAATTGTGGACCGCCTAATTGAGACACGTACCAGGCTGTCCCCCCATAACATTCCCCGTTATTCATTGTTTGACCAATCACACTGTCTAGCACTTTCGCATTGCCTTTACTCTTGCCTGCAACCGCCGTACTATTTGTAGGTAACGTATTCCAATGCTTGATCGCAAAGTCGTCGTACTCAGTCAAATGATAGGACTTTATAATACTCATTGCGCCTTGATAATACGCACTACCTTCAGTGATTCCTGCCGCTGCATACCCGCCACGACCTAGAATCAATAAACAACTCCCTGGATCTTTATTGCCTACACACTGATTGAAATTGCTTTGTGTCGAAACCATCCATCCGTAATAGCTATAACAAGCTTTTAGATTCGGAAACTTCATATAATGCCCACCTTCTGACCCACCAATCCCTCGAGCGGATCCTTGCGGATACGGACATCCAGGAAACCAGGTAATCCCAAAAAAGTTGGTATCATTTCTTCCTGACGCTGACTGCCCATAAGCCGATTCCCAACCCAATTGAGATAAAATGACACTAGGTAATAACCGATACTTTACAGCTGTTCCTACGGCTGCTCGTGCGTGTTCGTCGGTAATCGGCCCTCGTCCTTTGATTTCTTCGAACATCGGTAAGTCTTCGGTATAAGCTCCAGTATAGGTACCTGCAAATACGGTCATTTCTTCTTGACTCCCAACTACTGAAAGTAGTTGGATAAACCACGTACAGAAAAAGACGAGTGGAAAACAGAACAGAAGAAAAACAGACACCATCATCATAAGTTTCCCTTTCATTTATTCTCCCCCCTAAAAAGTTTTTTCAAACATGATACTCAGTGATTTCTACTAATTTTTTTGACAATTCCTGTACGATAATCGATCGTATAGCCGTCTTGTCTATTGTGAATATACACATTGAAAGAAATTTCGTCATCTTCAATACTTTGTGCTTCAATCCGCACGCCTCGTGCGACCAATTCTTCCCCTTGAAAGTCAGGCGTGACACGATAACGAACATGATTCCCTGTGTTTCGTAAATACTCAGCAACTTTATTTTCAATGTCAACCATGGCAGGCGTGTTAAAAGAACGCGTGCCTGTCATCAAATTTTTCGGGTTATTGTTCTCACCTGTTAACTGAAATCCAATCAAATGACAGCGATTATAGAGATAGTCTCCATTCGGCATTTTCTTTTGTTTCCAGCCGGTAGGATTGATAAACAATCTCTCTCTTTCTTCTGTTGGCATCATATCTCTATGCAACAAAGCGTTTGCTTCCCCTACACGGTTAAGAGGATCCAACGAAGAAAAGTGTTGCCAAGCACCATTTGCCAAAGAAAGATCATTAGAAGAAAATGTTGGATGCTTTTGATCAACCAATGTTTGTGGCTCTCTCACTACTGTTTCTTGTGACGGATGTTCTTCCAGCAAAGATTGCATGGTCTTACAAACATAAAAAGAAGAACACCCTGAAAGACACACGATAAAAATCAACAACCAGAAAGACAATCGTTTTTGATTCATCATTATCCTCTCCCTCATCAAAACAAACGCAAATAACCTCGAGAATCGCTTTCTCCGAGGTTTTAAAAATATTTCCGATTAATTGAACGTCTGAAAGTACAAAGCAAACATCAATGTCACACAGAAAGATCCAAAATGTTTCGTTCATAAAACCAATCATTTTGCCATTGTTGTGTTTGATCTCTTAATGTCCGTCGCAAACGATAGAATTGTTTGCGACGTTCTATTTCCTTTTGCCACTCTTTTTGCAACTTCATTCGTTGCTTTTGTGTGAGTGTAGGTTTTCTTTTCTGCAATTGAGTCGTTTTATTCAGACCATTCCTTTTTGATTCTTTTTTCAATTCTTGATAAATAGATTTTAATTCTTTAGGCTGCTCTTCAAATAATTTTTCGTATAAATCTTGATTAGAAATCGTTGATTGTATTGTTTTGAAATATCTTGACCATTCTTCTTTTGTCGGTGGCTCATTTTCTTTATGTTGAAAAGGATTCCTTTCAATCTTTCGAACAGCGTCTTTCATTTTCTTAACAAATTCAATCTGATAATTAGAAACCGATCGTTCTTTTGGTACTATTTTTTCAACAAACTGCTCAATCTGTTTCTCTCGTTCTGCCTCAGAAAAAAATGTAGACTCCGAAAAAGTTTCCAATAGTTTTTTCATTGCTGGTGGAAGTTCAATTTCTTCGACAGATATTTGTTTCGTTTGTTGATTTTTTCCCACACTTTGTATCAATTGTTGTTTAAGCTTTTCTTTTTGATACTTTCGTTCTTCCGCAAGCTGTTCAATCGCTTGAATTTCTTTTTCTTCTAAACGAATATAAGAAGACAAACTTTCTAAAACAGGCGGTTCATTTTTTCGACGTTGCGCTGGATTATCCACAATTTTTTCAAGCGCCCGTTGAAATGCTTCAGAAGATTCCTTTTTATTCCCAAACACTTCCTTACTCTGTATCTCATCCATAAATCGTTTATCTAATCGACCATTTACTTGCCTTCTTTTCGGCGCAAGATCCATTAGTTGAATTTCTTTCAATATAGTATTTCCAAGTCGGGTATACAACGTGTGCAATTTATTTTCAGAACTATTCCGACCTTCTCCAAATGCTGCTTCTTCCTCTGATTGAATATGTGTTTGTTTATCCACTATTTCTTGATACAACTCAGAGTAATTTTTTGAAAGAAATGAGTCAATCATTTGATCTAAATCTTTTTTAAACCCATATTTTTCTGCATAGCCATATTTTTGATAACCTTTTTGTACAGGAAGTTTTTCCGCAAGTTTAACAAGTTCTTCTCGCCTCTCATGTAACTGTTTCTTCCCTTGTTGCGAACGTAGTCCTTCCACCATCACACGTTTTAATGCATCAATTTGCGCTCGTTCTTTTTGTAGATCCAACAATTGATTAGCAAAAGAAGACTTCATCTTTCGTATCGTTTTTTTAGAACGATACCCTTTTCTTTCAACTATTTTTTCTCCAGTCTCAAAATCAATCACTGTTTTCCATGTTCTTGTTGGATGTGGCTCCACTGTTGCAACATGAACATGAATATTATCTGTATTATAGTGAATGGATGCCGTCCAAATCGCAGACGCAGTCATCTTTTCTTGTTCAAGCATTGTAGCCATAGCCAAACGAATCGCACAATGAATTTTTTCTTCTTTCAACTGATTTGTTTTTGCGTCAAGGTACCCATGTTGCACTAACCATTGATTATCAAAAGAAAAAACATCTTGCCACATGGGGCTACCATTTTGAGACGCACGTGTGAACTGTTGTTTCATTTCTTTGCATTCTTCTTTTGTCAAACAATCACTCTCTTTTGAAAACAACCGCGACGTTTTGATTGGATTTTCCATATAATGAATGTATCCTTCTAATGTTTCTTCTTCATCTCCTTGATAAGTTGCACTTGTTCCTTCCCTATTTGTGAATGCTGAATAGGAATCGTATGCTTCATTTCTGATTGCTTCCTCCCGATCCATATAATCCAAATAGGATTGAAAAGCAGACGCTCCTGGTCTCGCAAACTTCCCTGTCATAATGATTCCAGGACTACTCATGATTCAGACGCTCGCTTTTCTAAGTGATGAAAGATTGCTTTTTTTCGTTGTTCCTCTAAATATTCTTCTGTCTCTTTGAACAACGCAGATAGAGCTTCTTTTGAATTTTTTAACCCTGGTAATCGTTCAATATGCAAGCGAGTATTTTCTACCTCATAAAGTACATCTACCTTATGTTCAACATTCCGAAACAAACTTTTCCGCAAGGAGCGTTCTTCATCCAATTGTTCTTTTAACTCTTGATTTTCTTTTTCCAATCGTAAAAAACGATCTGCCAAAATATTTATCACATCAATTTTCTTTCCACCAACTGTCAGTAACAATTCATCAAGTAATTTTTCTGTTTGTTGGTTTGGACAAACTGAAAATTTTACCATTTATCTTCCTCCATTCTATAGAACAATTTATTCTTTTTCTTCTATTACTTCTACCATCTCCTCCACTAATGGTAAATTCCCCTGTTGCACATTCATCAAATACGCTTGCGTATTTAAATCCAAATGTGCAATCACATCATCAATAATTGCCTTCATGCGTAACTCCGTACTCAAAATTAATTCGAAGCGTCCTGCATCACGAATAAAGTATTCAATCATTTTTGTTCGACTTTTCTTTGACCTTTTACAAAACTCATTGAACAGTATCCAATCAGATTCACTTATATTTTTTAGTTTTATCGTCTTCATAATATTTCCCCATTCTTCTTGTTTATCATCCAGCTCTATCTAAATCATTTTCTATTGCTTATTTTGTCTTTTTGATTCCAAATGTGAATAAAAAAGATGTTACTTGTTTTCTTCCACTTAAAAAAATAAATTCAAACAATTGAGTGAAACATTCGTACCGTTTTTCGTTCGACTTGAAAAAATAGAGTCAACATTTGAACGATTTTTCCAAAAAACATGATCCATTTTTTTCTCAAAACATTCGACTTCGTTTTTTCTTTTTTCCCAAAAACATCCCTCACCTTTTTCATAACCTTCAAAAACCGTCATTTTTCTAACTTTTAACTGTGATTTTCACTCACAAATGCAAGAGCATAAGACAAAAAGGGGGGGCTAAATGCCCCCCAACCCGACAGTGTCGGGCTTTTTGAGGTACCCCCTAAAAACGCTGTTTTCACCTATTAGGTGACGAAATCACCTGTTAGGTGACGAAAATCACCTGTTAGGTGACGAAAATCACCTATTGGGTGACGGAATCACCTATTAGGTGACGAAAATCACCTATTGGGTGACGGAATCACCTGTTAGGTGACAATTAAAATTAGCTGTTTTTTTCTTTACAAAATATAAACTCTTTACCTAACCACAAAAAATACGATCTCAATACTTTTCATCCTCTCGCGAAAAATAATCGCATCATTTTATTTGATAACATGCGTCGTTTTTTCGCCTGTTCGAAAAAACAATCTGCACATTTCGTTAAATAACCGTTGTCATTTTTACTCAATAAACAAAAATAGTTGCCAACTTTTTATTCAATGACACTTGTTGTTTTTCGTTCTGTCGGCCAAAAACAATGAACCAATTTAATAAAAAACAGTCTTGCTCTCTTTCAAAACGATGCCTTCTATTTCGAAAAATCATGAATCTGTTGCTTCACTTTTTTTATCTTTTCCTCTAACTCTTGATTGTTTTCTTCCGCTTCTAAAATCGTCACTTGATGGGCTTGAATGTCCATTTTTCGATCCTGGATCACCTGATTTGTTTCTTCCATTTCTGTCTGTGTTTCGTATTTTCTTTCTGCTTCTAATGCACGAATTTCTTTTCCCAATTCCTCAATGGCTTGTTCTCTTTGATGGATCAATTCTTTATTTTCTTGAATCAATTTTTGAGATTCATCGATCTGTAATTCAAGTGCTTTTGCTAAATAATTCGCTTTGTTTTGTGGTTTGACTTGTGCATCTATCGGTACTTTTCTACGACTCATAAACAATGCATCTTGTACCGTTTCTTCATTTTGCGCATTCCTTTTTTGTCCGTAAGTTTCAAACAAATCATCGATCGATTTTGGTTCAAAGTTCGGATTTGTTGGTGAAACAATCCCGATATCTATCACAATTGATTTCCAATTAGAAGGAATTTGTTTCAATTGAATCAAGTAATATTTTTCGGTTAATGGAATCAATTGATGCACAACTTTTTGTTCTGTTTTGGATTCAGACGCAAGCATTTTCAACTCTCCTCCTTCTGGCATTCGACCATCTACTTTTAACAAAATCTCTGCATAATGTAACTTCTCATTATATCCTCGTTCCAATTGAGTGAGTGTTACATCATCTAATTGAAGACGGTAATTAACACCAATTGGCGTATCAGCTAAATCTTTTTCTGTTCCAAATAAAAAGGATGGAATGGTAAAAAACAAACCTAAACAAACGGTAAAAAATAAAGCAAGGCGATAAAAAAGATCCGCATATTCTAGAAAGAAAAGACGAATTTTTTTCCATCCCTTCGTCAGTTTTTGCTTCATTTATTTGTTCCTTTCACTTCTTAATGACCACCAGTAAATAACTCAATCTCCTCTTTCGATAAATCAATCTTCAATTGTAGATTTCCCTTTCCTTTAATAGCCAAAATCGTCTCCCCTTGTTTTAAATGGGGAATTTGTTCCAATTCACTAGCCCGTAACGTCTCTTTAAAAGAGCGTCGCAATTCTTCTTGTGAACTTGGATCCTGTTGCATCACAAAAATATAGGTGGATAGCTTCAATAGCTTTCGTACTTTATCACGAAAAGAATCAGATGCCCCCTCAGAAAAAAGATCAGAGATATCATGAGTCGCAAGCCCAAATCCACCAAACGCTTTACGTGCTTCACGTTCATAGCGGTCTAACAGATCAATCGCATCCATATTTTCTTGACGAGTAATATTATGAAATTCATCAATAATCAACAACGAACGAATCGCTTCATCTGGTCGTTTTAGATGATTATCTACAAAATATTTTTCTCGCATCCCTCGTGTCATTGACAGATTCCAAACCAAAAAAAGCAGATTATAAAACTGTGCATTAAAAACTGCTTTCCCTTTGTTTAACAGACTACCTAAATCAAAAGAAACCGAATAATAATCGCCCAATTGCAATGAGGTTGGACGATTAAAAATTTGTGGATCTGAATTTAACATAGCCTGGTTTACTGTATCCATTTTATCCAAACGATTCGCTTCAAAAGAGGATAACTCTGAACGCACCTGTCCTTGCCCATCATAAAGTTTCTCTTGAATAAACAAAGCAAAATCCTCTAATAAAGGATAGGCATCATTCGCATATTGTGTTGCTTTTTCCAATACCATATCGTGCGTAGAAAACCATTCTTGGTAAAATACATCGATGTATTTATCTAATCCATGATTCAGGTCAGGATCGTTCTGACCATAGATATTACTATAAATCGTTTTGATTTTGTTTTTACTAACGTTGTAGCTTTCTTGCTCATCAATTTCTCCTGTTAACTCATGAATGACTGTCGCAAAAATTTGAAACGGATTAACTGTTCCATCTCGACCAGATGCATCAATTGAAACCCCACCATAAGCGTTCATGAAGCGATCATTTTCTGCATTTGCCATGAAATAATACGTATAGTTTCCTAACAGATGATTATGACTACCTATTTTTTTTAACGTTGAACTTTTCCCCGAACCAGGCAAGCCGAGTAAAACAAAATTATAAGACAACCGTCTATAATCTTTATGCCACATGTCCAAAATAACCAACCCACCTGTAAAGGTTCTGCCAAAATAAAGCCCCCGTGGATCAATCAGCTGACTATGATTTAATGGATAACTAGCACCCAAATCCGTTGTTGTCAGTTCTTTTCCTTGGCGATTTTTCATTTGTTTTTGTTCTTTATGGGAACAATACAACGCCAACAATTCGGTATTCTCTTCCCCCAAAAAGAAAGAGGTCTTGTAACCTCTAGGAGAAAGTTGTTGATTGATGCTTTCTTGTTTCTCCCAAACAAGTTCTTTTGTTTTTCCTGAAAGATAATACCTTGTTGTCGTTTCTTTGACACTCTCATTACTAGTAACCATCGATTCCAGCAATTCAGATAATAATTGATACTCAATCTGTGCTTTCATCTGTGCATCTCGTGTCAACCCTTTGCGGATATTATCTTCGTTATCACCAATTGAACGATTTAATTCTTTTCTTATTTTGGTTAATCCTCGATGAGAAATATCCACTGTTGTGAGCGCCCCCGGTTGGCGAAACACTTGTTCTCCCCAATAAAAATGTTCTTTTTTTGCATAACGATACAAATGAGACACACCAATATAGCCACTACCTGTTTTCGTAAACCAATTCCCTTTCGAACTGATTCCTGTTTGTGGCATGATCTCACTCATAAATTTCCGATCTTCTCCTGCGTGATTCAAAAGATCTGGATCAGACAATGAATCATCAAAAACAGGTGGTTGCTCGCCTAAATTATACAATTGATATAACAAACTTTTTTTCTGGGAAACCGTTATTGGATGAATTCGAATCATTTTACTCGTCCCATTCATGATTTCTGAACGCACCTGTTCCAATTCTTCTCTGGTATCACCAAAAAACTGGACATAAACAATATCTTCCAAAATACTCTGCGACTTTTCTAATTCCCAAACCTTATGATCTCTCTGTTGGCGTAAACAAGCATTGCCATCCTTAGGAAACCGCTCAAAAATCGTTTCAATTTGATACGTCGTATCTGCCGAATAGCCCATAAAAATCAGTTTGATATCTGACGTAACTCCTCGAAAAAAATCAACATAACTTTGAATGCCTTGTTGTTGAATGGCGGGAGCTTCTTTTCGAATCGGATGATTTTCTAACAATACATAATCTGTAAATCCTTGACGTGTCGTAATACAATCCTCTTCAAGAAAAGCAATGTGATTCATCATCTTTAAGACACTGTTCGGAATCCGCTCATATACTTTTTTCTTCTTTCTTTTTTGTTTTTCTTCTTTTTGTAATGTGTCGTCAATTATCAGTGACATTCGATCGTTTTTCCTCCTTACTGCTGAAAAAAGCTTCTTCTTGGGAAGAATAAATCGTATCTGGTGCATAGACCGTCTGATCTTTTTTCAATAAATCAATCAGTGTCGTAATATTCTTTTGTCCTGGTTTCATCGGTGAGGGCAACATCCAAAATAAAACGACAACACCTAAACATATCTTGAAACTCAAACGTAATGGCGGATAGATATACTCACTAATTGTTCCAAATCCATAAAGAACAACAACTAGTAAGATCAATACATCAACCATGGTATAAATCCCACCAAATCGAGTAGTATCTGTAATTCGATTCGGACGCGTAAACATACTTACCACCTCTTGTAGTGTTTATTTTGAAATAACATTCATCTTTTTTAAAAGTTGATGGTGTGAATCCTTTTAGTGAAGAATGATTTTATACTATTTATATTTCTTGATTTTGAAGTATGAGTTCTATTGCTTTATAGAACGCTTGTTTGTGGCAGAATTTAACTACACACTAATGCAGCCGAAAGTACACAACTATGCAGCAGTTTGACTGCGAACTAGTTTCCTTCCATCATAAGTTTTAGTGACTTAGTGATGGAGGTACAGAAAGGTTGTTAACTTTGGATGATATTAAAACGATAAAACATTTGAGAAATAATCGTGATCAGTCAATTGATCAGATAAGAAAAGCAATGAATATCAATTGGCGAACAGCGAAAAAATACGCCGACAGTGATCAGCTATTCATTACGGATCCTACTCGAAAAAATAAATCCATGATGGATGATGGCTGGGGAGAAATTATCGGTAGTTGGCTAGAAGAAGACCTACGCTTACGTAGAAAACTCCGTAGAACTGCCAAAGCTATCTATGAACAATTGAAACCTTTGGGTTTCCCTGGCTCCTATCGAACAGTTTGCGTCTATATTTCTCAATGGAAAAAACAGCGGTACGACGAAACGAATTACAAAGCTGTCGATCGCCTTGATCATCCGATCGGAGAAGCACAGGTCGATTTTGGAACAATGGAAGTCATGCACGAAGATCACATGAAAGACATACAACTTCTTATCATGTCATTTCCCTATAGTAATGCGACGTTCGCAAGTGCCATGCCAGCTCAAAACCAAGAGTGTTTCCTGGAAGCATTAAAGCAACTATTTGATCAATGCGGCGGTGTTCCAAAAAAGATCAGAATAGATAACTTAACTCCAGCGGTGAAAAAAACAAAATCAAAATTTGAAGAAGCACAACTAACCGATGAATTCTTACGTTTCACCATTCATTATGGTTGTGATGTTCAAGTCTGTAACCCACGTAGTGGGCATGAAAAAGGACATGTCGAAAATAAAGTGGGTTATGTCCGATACAATTTCTTCTCGACTTCGCCAATCATGGACTCTTTTGAGTCCCTAAATAAGCAGCTTGAAGAACAATTGAAAACAGATCGAAAAAGGACGCATTATTCGAAACATCAATTAATCGAAGATTTGTGGAAGAAAGAAAACAAGGCGTTACATTCTCTTCCCCAAGAGGATTACCCAATTTTTAAAGAAGTAGAAGCTAAACTAAATCGTTATCACGAAATGAAATTGGATCAAACGGTTATTCATATTCCTAAAGCATATGGATATTCTCAATTGACCGTTGTTTTGACTTGGAATAAATTTAAAGTTCTTACGCCTCATGGAGACCTCTTAATGAACGAATATCGCCCCTATATGAACAAAAAACGATTGATCCCATGGAGTGATATCTTGAAACAATGGAGTAATAAATTGAATGTCGTTAGTTATTCGAGGTATTGGAAGTACTTGCCTGCACGCCTTCAAAATTATCTAGCAATTGATAATAATCACCTTAAATACAGACGGATAAAACAATTACTAAGTTTATTAGCGACCTATGATATCCAACAAATTAATGAACAATTTTACGAATTAGTTGTTCAAGAAGATGCCCCCTCTGACTTTGATGTGAATTGGTCAAACTATGATGCATTAACAAAATCAGGAGGCGTGCAAAAATGACTGGACAGACGCTAGAAGATTATTGCAAAAAGCTTCGATTAAGCCATATCATCACGAACTTACCAAGAGCTTCTTTCGAAGCTCCAGAACAATTTATTACCGATTTATTCCGTTTAGAGCTTGAGACCAGACAGCAGATCAAATTAGAACGGATGGAAAAATTAGCCAAATTTCCTGTACCAAAATCGCTAAAGAACTATGAATGGCACGAAGATATTTTTCTACCAGCCCATCTAGATAAGGCGACCCTTGTCTCTCTTGATTTTCTAAAAAGGCAAGAAAACATTGTTTGTGTTGGCTCTCCTGGTACAGGGAAAACGCATCTAGCGATCGCATTAGGGAGAAAAGCCTGTAGTGAAGGTGTTTCAACCAAATTTTTCCGAGTAAACAATCTCGTTGAACAATTAGAGAGTGCCTTAAAAAAACAACAGCTAGCCAGTTTCAAGAAGCGATTCGAAACAACAGAATTAATTATTCTTGATGAAATGGGGTACTTACCATTGACGAAAGAAGGAGCTGAACTACTCTTTCAACTGATTTCAGATTGGTATGAGCAAAAGAGCATTATTATTACCTCTAATTTAGAATTCAGTCAATGGAATCGAGTGTTTATGGATTCTCGCTTAACAGCTGCTCTCGTTGATCGGCTAATCCATCACGCTCACATTATCAGCTTTAAAGGCGAAAGTTTCAGGTTGAAAAATTCATTATCTAAATCATATTGAAGGAAAAAACTAGTTGCAGCAAAACTCTGCACTTTCGGCTGCATTTTTTTGTAAAAAGCTATTGCACAACACAAACGCTACTTCCTTTTTTATCGCAGGAACTAAATCTAATTTTTTCGTGTCTACATAATCAAAAAACATGAGCTTTTTTAAATCAGTTTCTTTTGGGTCAACCATAAAAAAATAGGAATAATCTTTATAAAACGCCTCACTTTCCTCATCCCTATACTCATCAGGCAATGGCTGGTTGCCAATTGCTTTGTATAAATGATTTGATAACTTTTCCTTATAATAGTTTCCTTGTACGATTTTCATGAAAACCCTCCTTTTTGAAACCATTATTACAAAAAAGCCCCGAGAATCGCTCTCTACGAGGCTTTAAAAACATTTTCGACTGATTTCATCATTGATTCATTCAAACGCCTGAGACCGAAAAATACGAACAATTTCATCCTTTTATTTTTCTCTCTTTTCAGCTGTACTTTTTTTACCAATTTCTTTCTTTTGATGCATCAATTCTCTTTTTGTATCGCGATACGCACGATAATTTTTTCCTAAATCAAACGCATCACGACGTTTTTCACGAAATGTTGGTTTCGGTTGATAACGACGTAGATCTTCTTTGGAATACCCGAATATTTTGTCTTTTGCAGCTTTTTTCAATGGATTTGATTTTTTATGTTCAACTAATTGTTGCCCAATTTTATTCGATTGACGTTCATCATCCAATGATCTCGAAAGATCCTCTTCCTCAGTTGGTCTTTCTCCGATACTTCCTGAAAAATCATCCACTTTATCTTGAGCGGAGGAAACCGATGAATTCGAATCCGCTAAATATTCTTGTCCATTTTCCGCTTCTGGAATATTTGATTGATTGAACATTTCCGACTGGCTCCATTCATCCGCCTTGTTTATTGGCTCCGTTTGATCAAACATATTCTCAGGCTCTGTTTGTACAGTTGGTTCCACTGGATTCTCTTCTGAAGAGATCTTGTGATTAGAATCATCCACTGATGGATTTTCTTGACCATTACTTTCTGTCCCTTTCTTCGATGCGTCTTGTTGATTCATCGACTCATTGCGTATCCCTTGCTTTTGGTCTTGCTCTTTTTCACGCACTTGTTCATTGAATCCTTTTCTTTCATTTCCTTCATGTGAACCATTAGCATCTTCTCTTTCCTGTTGATTAACCCCTTTCATTGATCGATTGGCATGTGTCGAGTCTGTATTTGCAAAAGACATTCCTAGTCCAAAAGCACCAACATCTGCCAATGCGCCACCAGCTGATTTTGCAATCGTTGTTCCTAAATGAGTCGCGCCTTTCACTAAACTAGAACTTCCTAGAGCTGTCATTAATACACCTGCTGTTCCCCGCAATCCAGCATCAATACCTGTTACACGTTGAAAACCATTCGGTCCATCAATTAATGCCCATGCTGCACCTGCCATAGCAATAATGTAAGAAAAAAAGTTAAAATTCATCGATTTAATGACCACTGTTGAAATGATATAAATTTGAAATAAAATAGGAATATAGACCAGTAAAGCAAAACTTCCAACCAATTCAGAAACGATCGCTTTCACTCTCTGTAATCCCATAAAATCCGCAAATCCACCTTTTAACAACAAGACATAATCACCATACATTTTGATAATAATAATCGCAAATTTAAAAGAGGAAATTCCTAATGCAACAATGGAGACCAACATAGTTAAATAAATATTAAAAAAACGTACGTGATTGCGATAATAAAAAGGGGAATAGAGGCTCTTTACCAATTCTTTTGCAATCCCACCTGGCTGTTGAATCTCCTCTAATTGATCATTTCCATTGGTATCTGTCACTAAGCGTTGCTTCAGTGCTTCGCCATTATCTATCTCATCTGGTTGTTCTAGTTTTTCCTTCATATCAATTTGACGTGCATGCTTATATTTGTTTTGTGTCTCACCTTTTTTTAGCTTCCAGCCTTTTTCAGCAACTAATTTCATATCTGTTGTATTCTCTAAAATAATTTGTTCTCCAGGACTTTGTTCAACCGTATGGATTTCAGTAAAGATCGCCTGTGTTGCTGTAGAAGCTGTCTGCCACAAAGAAGGCAACAAAAGGGTCATACATAAAACAAGTAATAAATTTAACGGTGCTTGCGCAGTATCTTTTGCGCGACTAAACATAAGTAAAACAAAAAAGCCGACAAGTGCCAGCGTGAATAAAAACCACTTAAGTGGTTCAATTTTATCTAACAATGCCACAAAAGAGTCATTGTCAAAAATCGTTAATAGTTTTAGCAAATCACCCATTACACCATATAATCCATCAATGAGCCATGCACCGCCTTCTGCAATCTTCATCCCAATTGGTCGTAAAAAATCCCAAAGTGGATTCCCTTGCGTCAAATAATCAGAATAAGTATCTAACAATTCCAACAGAGAAGCTTCCGATGGTTTTTGATCTCCAAACATTTATCCGTCATTCCTCCTCCATCAGTCCACGTTTTTCAAGTATTTCAATGAATTGTCCATAAATCCATTCTCTTCCCTCATTCCCTAACCACGCTTTCAATCTTTTAAATGTTTCCTTTTGATAAATTTGCTCAAATTCTTCTTGGAGACGTTCTGTTTCCTCCTGTGTTAATGAACATCGAGCAATGATTTGTTCCATATCTTTCACTGAATAATAAGATAATCGATCAAACACGAATTGCTCTTGCTGATTCACAGGAAGAAATTGATCAAACCATTCATCTAACTCTGCTATCTTTGTATGATTCGTATCTGTTTGAACACTTCCATCATCTGATTCCATCCTTTGGGGTGTTTCTTTTGTACATTTCATGTTCTTAGGAACTTCTTTCGATGATGTAAAAGAAACAATAGATTTATCACAGGCAGAATATTTTTCACTAGATAAAAGTGCCTTCCGTCGTTCTTCTTTTTCTTTAATAAGCAACGGATTCAGCAAGTACAACAACTTATTCAACTGAATGGCTGTATGAGGTGCGTTGTGATACTCTTGCTCAATTTCTTCCCACGTACTAACATATTCTTGGTAAGGGAGATACTTCCATGTTTCGATCATGCGTGTTTCCCCATGATTATAAATAGGATACATATTCTTGATCACGTTGCCAGCTAAATCATGTGTTTTGACACTTCGAATAACTACAGTTTCTCCAAACGGCAACTGCAATAATTCATCTTTTGTTAACATAGGAATTCGTTCCATCGAATCTGTAAGCAACTTCTCTGAAGCTGCTACCTTCCCCTGCCTCGAAAGGGCAAGATTTGCGCGATTTCCCAAATCCTCTACAATCATTTCTCGTGTTTTTTTGGATTTTGTTTTAATGACAATCGTATTTCCGCAATTCGATAAAATAGTATTGGCATCTGCGCCGTATTTATCCAACTGCTCATAATTTTGCAAAACAATCACATGACTCATTCCTACCTTTAAACCATCCGTCATTTTTGTTGCCAACTCAGGAATTTTCACCATGTTTCCTGCTTCCTCATAAAGATAAACCACTTTTCTAGGTAGCTTTCGATTCACTTCTTTTAGACCAGCTTTCATTAATTCTTTAAAGCTTTGATCAAAAAAACTAGCCGCAATTTCATGATTTGATTTATCCTGATCAGATACTACCACAAAAACAGCTACTGGCTTTTTCCCGTAACCTAGATTCATATAATTGATGGAGTTTTGAGCCATCAATTTTGCATTCCCAGTTCGCCGGAAAGCTTTTAAACGCGTTAACAAATGCGTCACAACATTCCCAATCGTTATTTTCGCAGGCGCAGAAGCCAAAATATCTAAATACGCCAAATGAGCCGGATGATCATCCGGTAACTCCTGAAAATAGAAATCCAAAACAGATTTATCTTTATATTTGATCCATAGACGCTTTCTATCATTTACTATCGGTGCATAAGCTTGTAATATCGGATGGTTCATGTCTGTAATACGATCGCTATTCATTTCCGCAATCATCGTTACAATCGTATAGATATTGGCCAATTCTTCGTTTTCCAACAATAAACTTTCTTCAATCAATGCCAAGCAGCCAGCGGTAAATAACGCAGACGCGGCATCTTGCCAAATAGGTTCTTTAGCATTTGGATCGTGAAAATACATATAACATAATGTCGCAAGTTCCGCCTGGGCTTGGTCTAATCCTCGATCTCGAATCACTTGTGATTGACCAAATAAATACTGCTTATAGTAATGAACCACCAATGTCAAAGGATTCATCGTATCAGAAATCGCCGTATCATTCAGATTCAATAAATACACGACATACTGCCGTTCCTCTAATAGTTTTTTCCATTTTAGATACAATTCACCCGAGGGATCATGAATGACCATCGATTGTTTTTCTTGCAAATCATTCGTTCGACTAAAACCATCAATCGCTTTTTCCACACCAAATACGCCCTTCCCAACACGTGTTTCTCCAACAATACACGTATTACTGGGTTCATTAGCAATATATTCCCGAACCCGATTATGTTTCTTATCTTCTTTGGTTCGAGGTGACGTGCCAACAACCATCCCCGATGGTCCATTATAGGTTGTCAATGCATCGGTTGCCATCGTCTTATATTGATAATCCAATTCACTTTTCCCATCTGCCCAACGAGAAGTTGCGGCCGTCAACGTATCTTCTAACGGCATAAAGCTCTTTGACATCCGATAAAGTTTAAATCCGATGATCCCCCCTAAAACAAACAATACTAGGACATATCCTCCCCATTGTGTCGGGGTTTGAGGTATTCTCAAAAAGAACCGCCACTGAAAAAGATTGTCCCATTTTCCAGATTTGGTTAATCCTTCAGGAAACACCTCGACAAAAAGTTCCGGAATAGAAAGAATAAGATTTCCAACCAGTAAAAATAGAACAAGAAGTACCCCTAAAAGGGGATAAAGCACTCGTTTTTGTCCAAGATAACGCTCAATATGTTTATACGGACGACGAGTTGGATCACGCCAAAACCGAGATCCAACAAGATCTTGATGCTGTTTTCTCCATTTCCATCGAACCATTTCTACCCTTCTCCTTTATCAATTAATGTCTTCCACCATTGTTTTTGAATAAGCCACAGCTTTTTACATAACAAAACAAAGTGACGTCTTTCCGCAAAGAAAAGGGCCACGCTCATACAAACAATTGCACCGTAAGCCAAGATTCGTTGTTCCATAAATAGACCATAGAGAGAAAAACCGCAAAAAACAACACTACAAAATATATTCAAAAAACAAGACCCTATCTTTTTTAATTCCTCTTCAGAAGAACGTCCTGAAAAACAAACCTTTAATTGAAAACAGGAATACGGAATCTGATAGACTAGTTGAGTGGATTCAAACAAACGATCTGGAAAATGAGGGGGAAAATGGCGATCTTGACGAATCACAACTTCTTTTGTCCTTGTTTTAAATCGGAGCCATTGAAGATCTTCTTTTCCTTGATACAGTTGATACGCTTCAATCAATTGTTGATCTTGACAATCATTCCATCGACGATACAAAAAACAAACCACACTAGAAGTTAAGCACGAACGTAGCAAGTCAACACTTAACTGTTGACCTAACCACAAATCGATCGCACCAATTCCCCCTATGACCAAAAAGAAACCATAAAGCTTCTTTCCCAAAAAAAGAAGCATAGAACCAATCGAATCAGTAAGGCAAAAACGATAACCACGAAAGAAAACAACACACAGATACATAACAAAGCACAACAACAAAAAAACACCTGCCGGAAATGTCACATCTGGTGATTGTACCGTAGAAAGCATATAATTTTGAGAAAGATGCGTATATCCTTTCATACTCAAAAGAAAAAGAGAACAAAGACACACAAGTGTCAAAAAAACACTCGTGTATCTTCGCCACAATAAAAAAAGATAATCAAATTTAGACATTCGAATCCTCCCCATCAGTTGGTATCAGGGGTGGTTCAACTTCAGACGTTGTTGTCTCCGTTAGACTAGTTGTTTCTGCCGATTCAGAAGGTTGTGCGGTACTTGACGCACTTTCTTCTGAAGGATTCGATGAAGTGCCTGTTTCTGTTCCATCACTGCTTTCAGACTCATTGGACGATGCACTCAAATTCACTTGAGGCAATCCTTCAAAATCAGCATACGCTGCTTCTGTTGCGACTGTTTGTTTTTCTGCTTCTTGTTCAACCATCGTGACTTGTTGGGTCATTTTCTCAGATCCATTAAGGGATTTATTTTGTTTTTCCAACTGTTTTTCTACTTCCTGATTCAACCCTGTGACTGTTTCTGTGGCTTGAACCGCTTGTTGGATTTCTGATTGTACCTCTTTTTTCACTTTTGGATTGGTTGCTGCTTGAGAAACCACTGCTTGTGCCTTAGAAACCGTTTGTGTCACATCTGATTGAAGGGATTCGTAACTTTTTACTGTTTCCGGATACGATTGAAGGGCTTGACTTGTCGCTTCTACTGTTTGTTTAAATTGAATGGTCTGATCATTTGCTTCTCGTTGAGTTTCTTTCATTTCATGGATTTTTGTTGCTAAACCTTGATACAATTCATGATATTGATCATAATGAATCGGCAGGACTTCCTCATTCTCTTCAACTAATTCCTTGATTTCTTTTGATAAACGATTGTACTCTGAAACAAGACTGGAAAGATGTTCCCAAGTTTGTATCGCACCTTCAAACTGCAGCGACGTTGTCTCTTCTAGCAATGCAAGCTGATCCAAAGAAGACTTCATTTTAGCTAATTCCGCATTTACACGTGTTACTTGGGTGGTCGCATCATTTAACGCCACACGATTTTCTGAAATCATTTCAACCAAATGATCCTCTATCCCCGCCTCTTCTTCCTTCAAATCAGGACTTGGAAGAGGCGTCGGTGTCACTGGAATCTCCGGTTGCGGCGTTTCAGGTATATAAGGAACTGGACTATTCTCTAATGGTAGATTCAAGCCTGTTTCTGCTGTTGGATCAATAGGTACATCCAATACCAAAGAAGGTTCTTCTGTACCTACTATCAATTTATCAGAAGCGCCATTTTCTTCAGCTTTTTGTGTCACTTCTCGTTTTTCTTCTTTAGAAAGTTGTTTCTCAAATGCCTGTGCTAACTGACTCAACAACGTACGTTTTTCTTTTGGCTGATTCTCTAATACATCCATCCCAAAAATTCGAGAATCTTCAGATTTCTGATCAATAATGACGCCTAAAATTTGATCCAATCCTGATGGAGTATCTGGCGCTTTTTCTGGATTGATTGATTTGTCTGCTTTCTCCTTCTTTTCTGTGCCTTTTTTCTCTTCGCTTTTTTCTGTCACTTGTTGTTCCCAAGGAGGCAAAGAGTCTTTTTCTTTTGCCTCAGAAGATGTGTTGGTTTCTTCCGCTACAGGTTGTGACTGTAGCGATTGATAGCCATAAATCCCCACACCTCCTAAAATCATCAAACTAAAAAGGCCAATCCCAATCAGGCCTCCTTTTTTTAACATATATTTGGATTCACTTGGTCCTTCTTGTGTCATCAAGATCCCCTCCTAATTGGTTTAAATTACTTGTCCATAAAGTAAAATTACGCTCTGCTTCTTTTCTCTCTTCTCTCGATAATTTCGTATTTTCTTTATCTTCTTGATATTTATGAAGCAGATTAACAATACTCTTCGCTACTTGGATATCTTCTTCTAATTCAGAATCATTTAGCTCTTTATTGATTGATTCAGCGCTAGAAATATCTTTATCCCGCAAATGTTCATACGCCATCCTCTTTTTTGCTTGTTTAATTTGATCACTTAACGTGTCATTTTTCAGCACTTGATTGATCAATTCTGCTTCTTCAATTTTTTCTTGTGCAAGATACGCATATCCTCGCATACCTTGAACGGTTGTATTTTGAGGGATTTCCTTCATTTCTGTCACTTTCTCCCATTGTTCCGTTAAAAACAAATAATAAAAATAAGCCAAAGTAGAGTGTCCCTTTTGATACAATTCAAACAACTCCTGGTCCGCTTCTTCTTTATACAATTGTTCAACCAGCGCTTCTTCTTTTTGAGGATACTGTTTGAATGCTTCTTGATAATCTTTTTGTTCAATCAATGTATCATAAGAAGGAAGGGCCGGAGAAAGTCGATCTGTTCGAGAAAAAAGAAAATAAGCACCTACGAGACACACGATCAAAAGTAGTCCAACCCCTAATTTCCAACGTTTCTTCCCATGCATAAAAGAAGAAAACAAAGACAACTCCCGCTTTTTTGATGGTGAGAACGTTGATTTTATCGGCAAAGACTCATGGGAAAGCGCCTGAAACTCTTGATCCAATAAATCCAATAAATGTTTACCGTTTTTCTTTTTGACGGATCCTTTTTCGATCATCTCACAGATTCTCAGTTCAATGGATTCATGGACCGTCAATCCTTGAACTTTTTGGAATTTTCCTTGATATAATTGCTTTTTCCCATGAATCAATGTAAACATCACAAAATCACCTGGTCGAAGATCTTCAGAAAGTTCTTCAAATTCGACATAAGTGTAACGTTGACGAGTCACACGAATCGCATTGGTTGTTTCAATTTTCACTTCAATCAACGTTCTCACCATCCATTAATTCATCTTTTGGAACCACTCCACTAGTTGCATGGTAAAAGAAATACCAACAATTCCAACTCCTGCACGAATAATCCACATTTTTGCCTTTTGACTAATTTCGACAATAGGAAGCATGTTTCCAAGCCATCCAGCTGCAATAATTGCAGCTCCTACCATTCCAGAAATATTTTTTATTGTTGTAAAAATGGACTTACCTGCATTATTAACTGAGCTTTCAATATCCGCAAAGGCAATCATCGGTTCAGTCAAAGTAAAAAAAAGGGTTATTGCTAGAAACAACAAACCTATTTTCATACAACGAGTCGTTTTATTCGCTAAATTTTTGGTCTGTAATTGTGTTTGGCTGTGCATAAACGGTTCCTCCCTGTCTTTCTTTTTTTCCTGCTTGTATTTGTAAACTAGTTAAAATCAATTCTTGATTGTTTAAAATGATTGCTTGATGAAATTCATCTAACGCAAGATCATAGCTTTTTCCTTGAGCCTTTAAGATAGCGATCGCAATCTCTTTCGTTTTTCGTTGTTCTGAAGTTAATCCCATGCGTATTCACCTCACTCGCTTCTCTCACTATTTCCTTAGGTCTTCAAACACTTGCCTTATTCAATACCTCATTACTCAGTTCAGATCCTGGCACAAATTCAATGTATCTCACTGACCATCTCTCCTGTTTCCCCGTTTCCGGATTAGGTACATTTACTTCTTCATTAATAATTAAAAATTTCCCAAAACGATTAAATTTGATTGCTTCTCCGTTTTGTAGATGTTCAATCATTTTATCCAATAGTAGACTAAACAATTGGTTAATCGTTCGAGCATCCATTTCAATATCTAAAGCAATTTCTTTTGCTAGATCACGCTTTCCTATCATTCAAATCCCTTCCTTTTTTCTGACGCTTGTGCTTTGCGACTTCATGCCAATATTTTCTAGAAAACTCACGATTTTGTAATTTTCTCCTTTCCGCTAAAACTTCTCGATTTCGCATTCGACTTTTTGAATAAATTTGGCGCAATTCTAAAAATGTAATATCATATCCGCTTCGCTGCAATTCTTCTACAAAAAATTTATCAAGTGTCATTAACAAGAACTTCCCCTCCTTCTTCTAAAAATTCGCATTTTACCAAAAAACGACCTCGTGAATCGCTTTCTCCGAGGTTTTAAAAACATTTTCGACTAATTCTTCATCGATCGACTAAAATGTCTCAAATCGCAAAATACAGCGCATTTCCACTCATCTCGTTGTTCTAAATACATAAAACATACCCCGCTACAAGGAAAAAAAGAAGGACAAAGATCGTCAACGACGTTTCTAGAATATCCCATCGTCGTTCCTTCTTATTCCTTGATTCGTTGTTGGTTACACACTCGCTGTTTTTCTGGTACGGAAATGAAATAGCACTTGTAATAAATAATTTTGTGATCCGTACCAAAATGCGTTTCACAAAAATAGCCCGCTTCTTCGATGGCTTGAATCACTGAAGGAGCAATTGGTTCATACTCCCATGACAACGTGAGTGACTCTGACCACTCATGTTCTTCTTGATACATTCGAATGCCTTCAAGTAATTCCTCTACCATATAACAATCACAACAAGAAAATATTCCGATTCACCTCCACAAACTTTTTTTCTTTGTTATAATTTGCATAAAAAAGGAGGGGTAACATGCAGATTTCATTGACACAAGATGAACTGAATCAGATTGTAAAAAAAGCGATTGAGCGAAACAATGGTGCTGAACATGATGCTATGCGTGATGCTTTAGTGGAATGCTTGATTTCATTGTTTCCAGACAAAGAGTTTACGCTAGACGAAGCAGCTACCGTTGAAAAAATCGTTGATTTACTCATTCAATTTTCCGTCACTTCTGCTGCAAGAGCTTCAGTTGAATTATTGGATGTACTAGGTCAAAAAGCATTAGCCGCACAATAAGCAAGGAGATTCTTTTCCTTGCTTATTTTTATTGGAAAACAGGCAGCACAAACCATTGTTGTGCTGCCTGTTACAGAAGAATAAGCGACAAGGAGCTTCCCTCCTTCGGTTTTTAAAATGTTGTGAGTAGTCTAATAACCAACTCTCTTACTCTTTCTTGATCATTCGAAATTGTCTAAAAACAAACGGCTAGAATTTCTAACCGTTTGTTCATCCTACCTAGTCATTGACTTTGTAGAAGTCATAACCTATCAATCCTGCCGCAAGGACAAAGATCATGCCAATAATCATCCATACATTGCTATCTTCAGACCCTGTTTTTGGCAACATTGGTACAACAGAAGCTGCTTTGACTGGTTGCGGTGGTTTTGGTGCTTCCACAATTTGAACCGTTTGATCTTCATTTGTTAGATCCACATTGTGTTTCGCCACTTCTTCAAATATTTCTTCCTCATCTTCTGTTTTGGCTTGAAGCCATTCCGCAAAACTCAATCCTTTTCCGGCAAGGTTCCGACCATCAACTAAGAATTCAAACAAGAATTCCATGGTTTCTTTGTCTGCCGTAAAGATTTTTTCGGCATGTGTGTCTTCAAATGGCGTGCCATCTGGTGTTAAATAGCCTTGAACAATCAATTGATAGAGTTGACCAATTGCTAGACCATCTACTTTGACCCATTCCAACACGGTTTGATTTGGCAAAGCCAAGATCTCTTTGCCACCATTTTTATTGGTAGCTTTGGTGGTAATGGTTGGATTAACGATTTTGATGGTTTGGTCTTTATCGGTAATATCTGCGTGAGAGGCTAATAATACATCGTCTCTGAAGAGATTTTCAAAGACAACCACTTCTTTGCCTCGCAACGCACGTGCGTCTAAGATAAAGTCTAAGTTGACTGTACCGTCGGTACTTTCTGCCACAAAGGTTAACGTATTTGTGACCTCTTTGCCGTCTACTAGCACTGGTTGTTCTGTTGCTTTATCCATTAATACCCCATTGACTGTATAGGTTCTACCAACGATTAAGTCATGGTATTTCACAGCGTCTGTAATGGTCACTTTCGTTAATGGATTAACCACTTTCAAGCCAGTTGTTTTGTGTGTAGCGGTGGTACGAACACCTGGATTCGTTACCCGTACCGTTTGCCCTTCATCCGTAATATCCGCATGAGAGGCTAATAATACGCCTTCTCTGAAGAGGTCTTCAAAGACCACGACTTCTTTTCCACGTAATGCACGTGCGTCAAAGATAAAGTCTAAGTTGACTGTACCGTCGGTACTTTCTGCCACAAAGGTTAACGTACTTGTGATTTCTTTGTCGTCCACTAAGACTGGTTGTTCGATTGCTTTGTCCATCAAGATTCCATTGACTGTATACGTTCTACCGACAATCAGATCATGATAGGCAACTGCATCCGTAATCGTGACAACTGCCAATGGATCAATCACTTGAAGTCCCGTTTCTTTATCTGTTGCTTTGGTGCTGATTGCTGGATTCGTTACCCGTACCGTTTGCCCTTCATCCGTAATATCCGCATGAGAGGCTAATAATACACCGTCTCTGAAGAGATCTTCAAAGACAACGACTTCTTTTCCACGTAATGTACGTGCGTCCAACACAAAGTCTAGATTTACTGTACCGTCCGTTGTTTCTGCCACAAAGGTTAACGTACTTGTGATTTCTTTGTCGTCCACTAAGACTGGTTGTTCGATTGCTTTGTCCATCAAGATTCCATTGACTGTATACGTTCTACCGACAATCAGATCATGATAGGCAACTGCATCCGTAATCGTGACAACTGCCAATGGATCAATCACTTGAAGTCCCGTTTCTTTATCTGTTGCTTTGGTGCTGATTGCTGGATTCGTTACCCGTACCGTTTGCCCTTCATCCGTAATATCCGCATGAGAGGCTAATAATACGCCTTCTCTGAAGAGGTCTTCAAAGACCACGACTTCTTTTCCACGTAATGCACGAGCGTCCAACACAAAGTCTAGATTTACTGTACCGTCCGTTGTTTCTGCCACAAAGGTTAACGTACTTGTAATTTCTTTGTCGTCCACTAAGACTGGTTGTTCGATTGCTTTGTCCATCAAGATTCCATTGACTGTATACGTCTTTCCTACAATCAAATCATGATAGGCAACTGCATCCGTAATCGTAACAACTGCCAATGGATCAATCACTTGTAATCCTGTTTCTTTGTCTGTTGCTTTGGTGCCGATTGCTGGATTTGTGATACGTACGGTTTGCCCTTGGTCATCGATGTCTTTGTGGTTTGCCAGCTCTTCGTCATTTCTGAAAAGACTTTCAAACACAACGATTTCACGACCATTTAAGTCCGTTAAATCAAAGGTAAATGGCACGATCACCGTTTCATTTTCTGCTTTGGCAATAAAGTCCACACTGATTTCTACTGGATTTCCATGAACTAGTAAGGCTTCACCGGTTGCTTTGTCCATTAAAATTCCTTTGACCAAGTAAGCTTTTCCTGGAAGGATTTCGGTAATTTCAACGGTATCATTTAAGGTGAACAGCCCCGTTGGGTCTGCGACCGTCAAGCCATCTTCAAAGACAGCAGTCGTATGAACCGTTGGATTGTTTACCCGAACACTTTGATTTTCATCGGTAATATCTTCGTGTGCTGCAACTTCAATACCATCACGGAAAAGTTTTTCAAAGACAACGATTGTTTGACCTTTTAAGACGCTGGCATTAACTATAAATTCCAGGTCTTTTGTGCCATTAGCTTTGTCTGCAATAAAGGTCAACGTTTTTCTGATTTCTTTACCATCTTGTAGGATCGGTTCATTCGTTGCCTTGTTCATCAAGACACCTGAAATGGTGTATTCTTTGCCGACAAACAAGTTCGTATAAGAAACACTGTCTTTAATGACGATCGTTTCTAACGGATCCACCACTTTTTCTCCGTCTTCTTTATTCGACGCTTGTGTTTCAAGTGTTGGTGGAATCAAATAGTTGCGTACAGAAACGAATAAGGTTTCGCCATCATCTGGCGCATTTTGTTTGAATGTGATAGTGAATGCTTGTTTGTCTGTATTTGGTTGGAAGCTTTCTAATGGTGCTTTTTCGACAAAGTAGTAAGATCCAGCGACTAAGCCTTTTACAAGAATTTCACCGTTTGTATCCGTCGTATATTCACCGACTGCTTTTCCTTCGTCGTTATACAACGTAAACGTCACACCTGTAAGTGGCGTTTGTTTGTTATTCCATTCTTCATACTTGAACAATTTCACATTCTTACGTGCTTGACGGTTCGCAAAATTGATCACTTTGATCGGTTCGGTATCGTCTGTAATCGAGAACACCAACGGTGTTTTGTTTAAGACATAATTTTTCGGTGCGTTGATTTCTTCGATACGGTACCGACTAATTCCATACGTAAACGTACCATTCGTAACGAGATAACCTTTATCATTAGTACGGAAAATATCCGTTACTTCGGTATCATTTGGAATGGCAAAGGTGACATACTCATTCGCTAAAGTGTCAAAGATCTTGAACTCCGTATTAGCAAGTGGAATCACTTTGCCTGTTTCTTGATCGACTTTAACAATTTTCAGCTGTTGCTCAACGATTTGGTCTTCTAACACGTAACGGAAGGTTTGACCTTGTTCAGAAATCGTTACTTCGAACGGTTCAAACAATTTGTATCCTTCCTTGCCTTTGGTTTCAGAAACAATATAGGTATCAAAGACAACGGCGTTTTTACCGAAGGTAAAGTAACCGTCTTTGTCAGTCAAGACTGCTTTAACGACTTTACCGGTTGTTTTCGAGGTCAATGAAATTTCAATGCCTGCAAGTTTTGGCTTATTGTCAGGATCTTTCGTGTCCACAAAGTCTTTATTGCCGACCTTAACCCCTTCAATCGTTCCTTTGATCACTTGATCTTTTGCCGTAACTTCTTTTGTGACAGTTTCTTTGTCTTGGCCACCATAGACTAACTCAAAATGAATCTTATTCGTATTGAGATTGTATCCAGCTGGCGCTTTTTCTTCGATCCAATAGTAAGAAGCAAGTTTCAGATCTCTCACTTCTGCTTGGACTTTTCCATTGATATTTTTCAGCGTAACAGATTTTATTTTTGTGCCGTCTGCTTGGTACAAGCCATAAACTGCGCCTTCTAAAGTCGCAGCACCTTGAGCTTTGTTTCCAGTTTCGGCATCTTGTTTGAAAATGCGCGCAATCCCTTTTTGTTCTTGGTTTTCAATGTTTTGAGTCACATTTGTAATCTCGACATCTTGACCTGCATAAACAATGTCTACTGTCCATGTAGCAGTGTTTAGCACATATCCATTTGAGGCAGCTGTTTCTTTTATCGTATACGTCCCTAAATCTAATGCTTTTGTTTGGGCTTTTCCTGCATCATTCGTCGTAATTGTGTCTACAAGATCACCTGTAATCGTTGGTCCAGCGTACACTTCAAAAACATTTCCAGCCAATGTATATTGATCATTTGGCATAGTTTTATTGAATTCTACCCCTGATTTATCGATCGTAATCGTCCCTTTTTGCGCATCATTTTCAAGGGTCACTTTGATTGTTTTATTGGCTTCAATCGTAAAATCTTTGCTTGTTTTGTTCAACACGTAGCCCGTTGGAGCTTTGATCTCTACAAGGGTGCCTTTTGTGCCATGCGTTATATTCTTGATCGTCGCAATCCCCTTATCATTGGTTTTCACGGTTTGGTCTTTGCCGTTGATCGTCACTTTGATTTCTGCGTTGGCTAAAGGTTCTTTTGTGTCTGCATCAATTTTCAAGATTTCAAGATTTCCTTGTTTTAGGACATTTAGGTTTAGTATTACTTTTCCTCCAGTTGGATCTCCTAATACTGAAATGGTTTGTTTTCCTGGTTGTTTATAGACTAGTGACGTTCTATTCAGTTTTGTTTTATGAAGCGTAATAGTTGCTTTTTCAGATGCATCTTTCGTTGCAGTAATCACTAATTGATTTCCTTGAATCTTTGCGGTAATACCTTTAGAAGGAGTTATATCTTTAATATTCCCTAAAGAATTATTCGTATCTGTAACAGTGATTGTTTCGCCGACTTTAACAGTTTCGGTTTTCCCAGCAAAAGATACTTTTTTATTAAATGTCGCTATTTTCTGATTTATCTCATTTTTAAATGCCTCATAATTCAACACCTTATTAACCATCAATGGAGTTGAGTTCAACTGTTCATGAATAAATAGTTGTGTTGCAATTCGACGATGAAGTGATTTGTCTTTACTATCTTCCCAGCCAAAATATGCAATTAACTCAATTTTTTTACGAATATCTGCATTTTTCAAATACGTATCTAATGCAGATTCTGTAAATGTCCCTGAAGCACCTCGTACCCCAGGTTCAATACAAAAGGCAACTTTCCCATTGACTTCAAAAAGATCAATTTTATCATAAGCAAATGGCGTTCCATTTGGTAAACGCATCTCTGCCCAATAAATACCTTCTGTTGGTTGTGGAGCAACTTCTGTCATTTTTACATTTGCCGTATTTGCGGCACGTGTAGAAACAGCCGCACGACGAACACGAGCTGAACGAGGTTGAGTAACAACAGGCATTTCTTCTGCTGATTTCTCCGACACCGTCGTTTCTTTCGTGTCAGTAGCGACTACAGATTCTTCTGTCTTTTCTTCCGTATCCTTAGTGTCTACCGATTGTCCCGCTGTTTTTTCTGTGTCAACAGCAGATGCATCCGTTGCTTTTTCTACAGAAGGTTCTGTCGAGGTAGGCGACTCAGATGCTGGTTGATTTTCTGGAGTTGTTGCCTCTGTTGTTTCTGCTGACTCTGTTGCTTCAGAAGAAGATGTCGTATTCGACGTACTTTCTTCTGATGGTTCTGGTAAAATGTCTGTTTCCGATGTTTCTGTTTCTGCAGGTTGTGTGACCGCTGGACTGTCTCCTGGGTTTTGCGCTTCCCCGATTGTTTGATCAAGGGCTTCTTTTGAGTTAGTTGTCGGTGCATCGGTTTCTGGCATAGACTCAGCTGGTGTTTCTACAGCTGGAACTGCTTCTTCTACCGGTCGAACTTCAACGGCTTCAACGGGAGCTGGGGCAGTTGTTTCTACTGTGGGTTGACGTGGTGCATTCTCTTCTGCTTGCGCTTGAAATGTCCCCGTCAAAAAGCAGAACTGAGAAAATGCCAGAAGCGCAGCTGCTTTGAACCATTTCTTTCTTGTTCTTTGTTGCACAAGAATCAAATCCTTTCTTACATTTTTTGTATAATAAAACGCCGTTACCAAAAACGATAACGACGTGAATGATTGGTTTTATTTTGATTGATCTGGGGATCTTGCCCGTGGAAGTCTTCTCATTATATTTCACTCCAAACAAAAAAGATATCAGCACATTTACTGATATCTTTTCCATATATTTGTTATTGATTAAAGTTTACCGTCCATTTACCAATAGGTTCATAATTTTTATTTACTAAATCAAACCATTGCCATTCGTATCCATACCATTTGCTATCTGGATTTGTTGCTTCTGCTTCACCGTATGCTTCAGCTTCAGCCTCAGAGTTAAATATTTTCCCGCTATTACCAAGAGTTCCCGGCATTGGTTCTTGATCCGTTACTGTTGAAGGGTCAGTGACAGGAACTGTTGTCGATCCGCCTTGTTCCCCACTTGGGCTTGGTTGTGTCGGTGTCGTCGGTTGAACCGGTGTACTTGGTTTTTCCGCTGGTTTGCTTGGTTGAGCAGGTGTTTCTACTGTTCCTGAAGGAGCTGTTGTCCCAGCAGTAGAGCTAGTTGTCCCCTCAACAGAACCGCTTGTCCCACTAACTGCAGCACTTGTCCCTTGTTTATTAGTATCAGCTTTTCCACTTGTCGCAGTTGTTCCTTGCTTGTTTTGTACTGTTTCTTTGGCTTTATCTGTTGCTTGTTTTGCAGGCTCTTGTTTGCCTACCGGTTTACTTGCATCATTCTTATCTTGTGGGGTTACCACTGACTGCGCAACTGTTTCTCCCTTATCGTTCTTGGCTGTCACGACATTGCCATCAAAAACTAGCGTATTGCCTGCGTAGATCAAATCGACATTCGCAATCTTATTCAGATCTGCGAGTTTTTGCACTGTCAAATTCGTCGCCTGACTGATTCCACTCAATGTATCCCCCCAGACAATCGTATATTGATTATCTTTAGCTTTCGCAATGTCTGCTTTGATTTGATCCACTGTACGTGGTGTCCAAACCCGATTGACTTCTGACGCCTGTGCATCATTCCCACTTGTGAAAAATACCACGCCTGCCGCTGCTCCAACAATCAAACTGACTAATACTTTTTTACTCATCTGGATTCTCCTCACTTTTTTTATTTTTTTCTTCTGCTAATAATTTGTCATACAATTCTTTCACCGCAATTTTCACAATTGACGTTTGTGGAAATTTTGCCCCATACAAACGTGCTTCCAAAATTTCTCGTATTTCTTGCAAATGTGCCGCAGTGTCTGTATCAATTGCGACACTTCCACTTCTCTTTGCCTTTTTTTCTGCCATTGAGTACTCCTCCTCGAAGCTTCTTTATAAGATCTTACAAGCAGATTATAGCACGTTTTAAATTACTCGTAAATACTTTTGTATACTTAAAGTTACTAAAGCAGACAAAAAGAAGTTTTTTAAAATCTACCACCTCCTAATCCGGATTATTTTGCAATATACTAATCAAATCTTTTGCTTTCATGTTTACCCTCCTATTCCTCCATTTCTGTCACTAACAGACTGACCACCCCAATTCGTTTAATCGTCGTTGATTGTTCAGCTTTTGAATTTCTAGCGGCGGTAATTCCGTCACACGGTATCCTTTTAACGTTGTTACCACATCCACAAAACTATACTTGATTTCTATGATTTCCCTTGCGATATAAAAAGCATTTTCTCCCAATTCACATACATCTCCAACTTTTACCGTTCGTCGTTTTTCCCAGGAAGGCAATGCATTCATCGAAGCTGTTTTGCAGTTGCTTATGATTTCTGTTTCTCTGGAAACTCGATTGTTTGGATCGAACGTACCGATTTTTTGCGCGACTACTGTTGCTTCAATCAGGTCATGTTGCCAACCTAAATTGCCTCCCATGTTGACATATCTTGCTTTCACTCGATTTTGGGCAATCGCTCGAACGATCCAACATTCGCGCTCATGATCAAAGAAATCATTGCGCTTGATCGAGTTGTTAAACCCAATCTTTTCTAATGTGATTAATTTAAGCATCCTTTCACCTATTTCTATTATTTGCTGACGAAATGCCTGCGAAATTTCCAATGAACAAACCCTTCAATCGTCACTCCGTACATGTCACAATAACGCGCTAACTCCTCCTTGTTGTATATTTTTCCTCTCGATCAACACTTATTTGCTATCGGACACGGTAAAATGTAGGAAAATGGCCAAAAAACGACATTTTTAAATGTCCATTGACACTTATTCAACGAATCTTTCTTCTTACAAGATTGTCATGCGATCATTCCCTTTCCCTGATATACTTTACTTGATCACTAGATAAAGGAGTCTTTGTCATGGAAAAAATAAAAGAAATCCTATTGATTATTCCTATCTTTCTTATCTTGTACGTTACTCTTTGCCTGATTGTTGCATTTTTCATCAGTGTTTATCGCTTTGCTGTGAAAAAAGAATCTTTCTGGGAAAACTTCAAAGAATGGTTTATTGATTTATTTTTAGAACTCTTAAATCCCTTCAACTATCTTTTTTAATCTGCTGACTCCTACGAATGTCGGGAGGTGTCTAAACCGATGACCCAGTGAAAAAAGAAAGTGAAAAAACACTGGGAGGAGGAGCCCGACACTCGCACGGGTCAACAGACCTGTTTGTTCTCTTCTTCGATCTATCCTAACAGATAGCAAAACGCCATATCCGTAAGGATGTCATTCCTAATCGTGTATCCAAATTGCCTCTGGATCCTTTAGCCCTTTTTGTTTGCCCGTTTCATTTTAAAAACATTTTTAAACAGATTTTTTACGCAAGGTTTCTAGCGTTCGCAACCCATAAACTCTCAAAAAGTATCTTCGCTCCCTCGAAAAACGATTGACTCATTCTCCTTATTATCTGATCTTCGCAAAAATCTTTTTTGTCCTGTGCCACACCCATCCAAACATACCGTGATTTTAGACTGATCTCAGTTTCACCATACTTTTTTAGGTGGTTTATCCTTCCTAAGCCCCTGTTAGGCACGCTGATTAGCTTAGAAAGTCCTGTTGTTTTATTCATTTCTCAATGTCCTCCCAAAAGTCCCAAATAAGTTGACGTGTATCGCTTCCGTTCAAAAGGACGATCTCGTCCTTGAGCATTCCAGCTCTCCTATCCTAGGAATCTCTTCCGCCAGCATCCTTTAAGCTTTACCTAAAGGGTTTCGTGTCCGTGTGCTTATTTGTTCCTTTTTTCGATCGCTTCATTCTGTGCGAGCGATAACGCAAGATTTATTCATTTTTTCAAACGAACAAACAAAAAGAGCTAAATGGATCCAACCTAAATACTTTTTCTTAACTCTCTCTTTGGAGTAAAAATCAAGAAGAAACAATAACTGAAACTCTTAGTTCTAACTACCTAAGTACAACTTTTCTCGCTAAAAAGTGATAGTATTCATCTATATTCAAAAATTTCTGATGTTTTTCTTCAATAAATTTCTTGGGATTATAGCTATCCAAACAAATCAGTCGTTTCCCTAAATTTAGTAGTTGTTGTTGTCCATATATACGAACTTCTCCTGGTTGACTTCCTCTAATCATCAAAACAGTATAAGATTGTCCTAAACTAGATAATTTTTCATAGACACCAGATCGTTCACTGTTCGTTAAATCATCAAAATATTCATTAACGATTTTATGATAATTTGGTTCAACTACTTTTACACTCTTTACCCCATGAAGAGTAAAATCTGCTAATCTCAATACCATTGCCTTAGACTCTTTATCCGCAAATCCTATTTCTTCCCAGTGATACTCTATCCATTTAGGAAAATTACGCAACGTTTTGTCATAATAAGAGGAAATAACTATCCTAGATGCTATTTTAAAGTGGTAGTTAACTGCCCTTTTTTTAAATCGAAAGACGTATGTCCCCACCCTAGCGGCTTCTAACACTACATGATCAGGCAATACCTTATTTATTCTTTCTATCATAGTCTTAAGATATTTAGGCGCTTTTATTTTACTAGCTGTGTAGGGACTGATTTGTCCTCTATTTTTTTCTACTTCTTTCAAAATTTCTTTGTACTCTTTTGGTTGAACACGTTCAATTGATTTGGCCACACTTCTAGAAAGAACATTATCCTTACCTAAATTTTCTTGTACAAATTTATTCATAATTTTCTTTTCACTACGATAGATTTTGTGTAAACGAAACAATTCTTTTTCATCTAAACTATTTCCATTTTTGATATAGTTTTTCATAAATTTAACAAGTTTTTTCTTTGCTTTGCGGTAAGAATCTTGATAGAAATCGGGTAGAATGATCTCGGTATACTCCGTCAAATCCTTTTTATCCGTTAAGAGACTGTAAAATTCTTCGTTCTTATCCAGCAATTTATTATACCTGTACAATTCATCTTCATTTTTGACTATTCTTTTCATGAATGCTAATTCTTTGAAATTATTTGAACAATTCCCACCAATGTATAATGACTGTTGATTTTTTTTGTTAATAATCTTATAACGTGTCTGAATTGGTTGATTACATAAATCACAGTGATACTCTTTTTCCCCAGAGATACAAGTCCCTTTTCTATCTATCTCCCATTCCTTTATAGATAGGTTTAACCAGTGTGCTAGATTTTGATTTATTTTCGTTACTATTCCAAAAGTTTCCGCTTGTTTTGGATAGATCCTTTTATTTTGTTTCAGACAAGAATAGACATCTGGTTCGACTTTTTTTAGTGCTTCACTATGTAGCAACAAATTTCTCTGACTTAAACAAATCAATACTTTCTTTCCCATCTAACTGCTCCTTTTTAATATTTTTGTAATATTATAGCATCTATGTTATTTTCTCGACCAGTCTAATTCGTTTAAGAAATATTTATTCAGTTAAAAAAATCTTTTCATAACCTTTTAGCTATTTATGTTTTTTCTTTTCACTAGTTTGGCATATTGTTTATTCGTGAGTGATAATGCTTGTGTAGAACATCCCCGATATGCAACGAGCTTCCCATCAAACCAAATTTGCTTAATCTGTGAAAAAAATAGTTTTCTTGCAAGATACGATGTCAAAGATTTCGTATATAATACAATTGGCTTCCCAGACGAATCGATACTTATTCGTTGGGCTATCTGATCATGAATCTTCCATCGTTGCCGATTGAATAGTGTCACTTCACAACACATCCACCGTAAATGATTTTCATATAAATTCATTCCTCTTCCTCCAACCAGTTATTCAAAAAATCTTACTTTTATCTTGCTTGAAGCAATACAATTCCATGACTTCTCCAAAAGTGTCTACACTTTTTAACGAGGTGCCGACACTTTTTTCAATCCAACATCGAAATGAGCAGCTTCTTGCCTAACTAGAAGATCCAATGCATGGGCAAGAATTTTACTTTCCGAAAGGACGTATTTTTTTGATAATCGCTTTAATGCTGCTTGTTGCTCCGTGTTTAAAGTTGTCACGCCTCTCTTATTTTCTGCCTTAATCATTTTTCTTCTCCTTCTTCTCGATCCATCGGTTCAAAATTAAATGTGCCTTTTATTTGTCGATAACGTGCCCCACAATGTTCACATTCCCAAACAAATGTCTTATGAAAATGCGGTGCTCCACAAGGCAATCGTCGATAATGGACGATATGTTTCGCTAGCTTCCCACAATCACAATCAATATACGTTGGCGGCCAACTCGCATGAGCCATTGTATGGAATAGCACGTAATAACTGTTATAGCACCGTCGGTTCGTCTCTAGAAACTTCATCGGGGTTCCTCCTCTTTCCCAATTTTAAGCGCTGTTTCACGCAAACAAAGCAATTCGTTATCCAATTGCGTCAACGTATATTTATCAGGAAAAATTGCTTGAAGCACACTTCGCTCTATTAACTCATTCGCTAAAAATTCTTGTCTCAAGTGTTCGATTTCAGAGAAAGAAACAACCGTTTCTGCCAACAACACCAATTTCCAGAAATGAGTCATCATCCGATAAAAATAAGCAAATGGATCTTGAATCGGTTTTCCTTCATGACAACTCGTACGATATTTAAAAATGAATTTCTCTACTTCATGTTCCAAATCTTGCGCCCAAAGTTCTCCGTTTAATCGTGGCAAAACACGATAATGGATCGCTAGAATATCCGCATACTCTTTTTCTACTTTGCGTTTTGCGGCATAGATCTTATCAATCATTTTTTTGGCATCTGACCCAAAATGAGAAAGCAGCTCAATGGTTCGCTTCGTCAAAAATGGATGGTCGCCCATTTTGAGCAGCTCTGTTTCTGGAATTTCTGAAAGAGAAACATCCGTTGGTTTCTCGTATCGATTTGTATCGTTAATATTCTCAGTATTACTTAATTCAGTATTACTAGGGTTAAAAATTTTACCTTCCGGACGTTCATTTTTTGGACGTCCAAAATCTTTACCTCCTTGTCCCCCAAGGGATTCCGGCGTTTTTTCTATTCTTTTCGAATGATCCTCTTTCGGAAGAGGAAGGTCATTTCCAAGATAATCCAAACGCTTGATCAATCGATTTTCTGAATCATATTCTTCAATAATTTGATGATCCGCTTCGACTAATTGAAGATACAAACGATTTGGTTTATTTAATCCTTGTTTTACTTCTCGCAACAATTTCATTTTTGCCAGTTCCTGTTTTACTTTCGTAACCGTTGGTTTTGACTTATCTAGCAATTCCATCAATTCTTCCACAGTAAAAATCAAAAACACAGAACCATGTTCATCAACAAAATCACGTTTTCCAGATTCATACGAACGAATCGATAACTGACAGCGATTATACAATGCCCCATACGCCAATTTGGCATCATTGGATAATTGTGCGTAATCGCTCGTATAGCGAATCTTTTTAATAACTTTTCCCATACTATCTTTGATACGCTCTGTCCGTGTCATAAAGATTTGGGGAATTTGATAAAAGTATTGCGTGGTTAATTGATTCACTGTAATATCTGCCATGTTATAGCCTCCTTCAGATTTTTCTGCTTCTCCGCCAAGAGAAATAGAAAAAACTCATAAAATTTTGTAAGCAGGCAACGGGAGTCGAACCCGTACTCGCCAATGTCAAAACATCTGAATACCTGCGGCTCAGTATAGTCATCTAGAAAGATTTGGCGGAAACTATACTGATCATCTAGAAAGAGAGTCAATAATATGGCTTTGGGAGCTATTTCTAGTCCCTATACAAATACAAGGAATCGAACCTTTGAACCGACCACTTCGGATAGTTGTTTCATGAACTCTCCTTTTCCGCCTGAACAACAAAAAAGAGGACAGATTTCTCTATCCTCTTTACTTCTAAATTCTTATTTTTTAATCCTAACTAAACTCTAGACACTTACAGCTGGATTTATCCAAAAACTTTCACTCGTTTCCTCAACTTAATGCGACATCTCTTTTGTTGAATAACCAATTTGTTAAAAGGTAGATTAAAACACTGTAAACAAGGATCCCGATCGCCATTTCCCAATAGCCCAATCCCGGATCAAAAGCAGTCATCTGCATGTCAGGACTATTTAATACACTCGGTATCTGCTCTTTGATATTCATAAAATTAAATGGATTCCACTTCAGCCATGGGTATTTTTCTTGCGCAAAAAGCATGATCGAGTTGATGATGCTGCTTCCAAACAACATACCCAAGCCTAAGCCTACCGCCAGGCTTTGAGAGCGAATGACGGCTGAGATAAAGATGGTCAATGCAATATAAAAGACGATCAATAGCAAGTTGGTTCCCGCAAAAACAAGGGCAACGAGAATCGCCGCTAGCCCGTTGTAGCCAGTAGCAGCAAAAGGTGATTCAGCAGCTAAAAATAAATTGGCAGCTGCTAAACTACTGATGAGTAAAACAGCGGTCCCTAACAGCGCAAATAAAAACGTGTTGATGGCTTTTGCTGCTAAGATTTGGCTTCTGGAAAAAGGCCGAATCAATAAGAACTTAATCGTTCCACGACTGAACTCTTCTGCCACTGAAGAAGCCGCCACAATCACTACAAATAAGTTTAAGAACGACGTCATATCGCTTAAAGAAGCAAATAAATCATTGGCCCCAATTTCTGGACTACCTAAGCGTACAACATAGGTCAAGCCAAACGTCATTAAAACCAATAAAAGCAGCATGATCCAAGTAGAACGCTTTTTGGTTAATTTGATCCATTCATTTTTTATCAATGTCAGCATGCTTACAAACCTCCTTCTTCGGTCCAAGCCAAGAATGTATCTTCTAAAGAAGATTGCTTTGTCCGTAGTTCTTTTAAGCCGATACCCGCCGTCACGATCGCTGCAGCGATTTCTGAACGCTTATCTGTTTGCAACGTGACTTGCAATTCGTCTTCTACGTGCAAGACCTCGACGTCAAAGGAAGCTTTTAACAGTGCTTCGGTTTGCAAGTGATCATCGGTTTTGATGATCAACACATTTTTCTCTGCTTTCAACTCTGCCATTGCTACTTGATGGGTGACTTTTCCTTTTTGCACCACGATCAAATGATCGGCAATTTGTTCGATGTCGCTTAACTGATGACTGGAAACTAAAACAGAGACCCCTTTTGCTCGCAAAGAAAGAATCATTTCCCGAAACTCCCGCATGCCTTTAGGATCCAGGCCATTCATCGGTTCATCTAAAACTAATAAGTCTGGTTGATGGACTAATGCCTGGGCAACACCTAAACGCTGACGCATCCCTAATGAATAGGTTTTGACTTTTTGATGGATATGTCCTTCTAAATGCACCTGACGGATCAGGGCTTCTAGCTCAGAGGCTGTGCCTTTTTTCTTCGCCATACGCTGATACTGCATCAAATTCTCATAACCGGTCATATAATTATAAAACTCAGGATTCTCAACGATCGCTCCGACTGAGGCAATCGCTGTTTTAAAAGAAGAATCCAATAAATTTCCCATAATGGCAATCGATCCTGTGTTGTGCTTCATCAAGCCAACGATCATTCGGATGATCGTCGTCTTCCCAGCCCCATTGGGCCCTAATAAACCAACGACTTGTCCTTGGTCCACCACAAAGGAAACATCATCAATGATTCGTTTGGTTCCAATCAATTTGGAAACATTTTGCAGTGCTAATACTTCTGTCAAAGTTACCCCTTCTTCCTAACACCATTTCTGCAACGATTTTAAATAAAAAACGTTATGATAATATGTATACCATGCCATCTCTGTAAAAAAAAGTCAAGAAGCGAAAAAGGAACATCGATGCTCCTGTTTTTGCTTCTTGACAACTTCGTTTATCACTGTTGCTTTTCACGTTTGCCCTATTGCTGCTAGTCAAACGCTTGGCAAAATTATAAGTTCTATTGGCTCGATCTTATAGCGGGCTCACTCCGTTTGGGTGAATGCCAGCTGGGCGAACGCTGCCTTGTTCTTGGCACTTCTGATCTGTTTGATCACTTGCTTGAGCTGTTTCCATTCCTTTGCGCTTGGGTGACCATTCCAATAAAAGAGGTAAGGCTGTTCTTCCTCGGAAAATTCCTGATGGATCGGATAATCGCTGATCACCAAATCTGGTTTTTGAGACAGCGAATAATGGGCCATCGCTCGATGCGTGGCATTCATCAAGCGGTTCTTGATCCAAAGCTCTTGCGTTTTTCCGTATTTCGAATGGATCGAGAACGTGACCGGCTGTTCATATTTGATAAAAATAACTCTCAGTAACATACAGTATTGGAAAATCAAGCGATCATTTATTTGCAGTAATCTACGCAACTCTGGTAAAGAAACAGTCGCTTCCAAAAAAAACCGTTTCATGGTTGGATAAAGCACTGGAAAAGCGGCTTGCAGCTCTTGCTCGTCGGTTGTTTTGCCAAAACTATCGCTTTTTTGTCGCGTACCAAAACAGCCAGAGGCGGAATGGATCATGACCAGATTAACCAGTAAATAGTTTTTTTCGGCTTCTGTAAACGTCAACCGAAAATACACGGCTAGTTTTTCAACGAGCTGCGCTTCTTGCTGGTACTTTGGCTGAGTCAGCCACGAGATGTTAGCAGCATCGAGATCCTCCTCAAGATAGGTGTTCATTACCCCGAACATATAATACAAGAAGCTGCGTTCAACCTCCGAAATTTCAGAAAACGGCAGATGACTCCTGTTAAACAATGGGTTCAAAAAGACCTGATCAAACTGTTTTTTTTCAATTAATGGGTGCTCAAAGGTAAGTACTTCGTTTGGTAAAAACGAAAGCGGATGCTTTTGATGGATTCTTTGCACGGAGATAGCGAATAGATGAAGAAATTTATCGATATCGATTTTTCTCATATAAGAAGCATGGGTTTCAAACAACGCTTCAGCCTGCTCTTTCTCCTTGATCGATGCCAAGACTTGTGAGTCCTTCTCATCAAAAATTTGCCAATAGGTAAGATGATAAAAATAGCGGATCGCATATTCATCACCTGCCAAAGGATCACCTTTTTTTAAACTATAGGACAAATGATAGTTCGCCAAAACATGATTTAACTCCTGCAATTTTCGTTGAATCGTGCGGGGACTGCTAAAGGTTTTGTGACTGAGTTGTTCAAGGGAATGATAATCCCCCTGAAAGAGTGCATCCAGCAAGATAAACCCAACGGTTCCCTGCAACAATACACTATAGGCTTGGCTCAATAGAAATCGTGGAGAAAAAGCAATCGACACTTCTTTTTCCAACCGATCATAGGTCAAAGTAAACTGAGGATAGCGTGCACGAAACACCTCTACTTGCTGAACGATCGACTGCATTTTGTTGGTTTTCCTATCGAAAACACCTGAGAGCTCTTTAATTGTATAGTCTTTCTTGTTCGTTTCGTAACAATAACTTAGAAACGCATATATTTGTTTTTCTGTCGTATCCAAAAGTGCCTGTAACATGAAATTTCCCTCGCTTGTATAATCAGCAAACGCTGTTTTTGTCCTAAATTTGTCATCTTACAAAATTGTAAGCTGGCAGTGTTTGGTGATCGTACCACCGTGCGCTCTTTTCTGTCAAATCACTTTTAACAAATTTTCCTTTCGTTATCTGTATATTTTCATAAAAAAAGTCTGACGCCTCAAAACGATCGTCAGACTTTTTGTTAAAAACGGTAAAACAAAACGTGATTGTGCTTTCTGGGGAAGAAAATTCCAATCGTGGGTTATCAATTCTCTCATTATCCTCGGCTTTTTTCTTTACTGCCTCTCCTCAGAAAATAACTTTCGATTCAGCCAGTAAAGGAAGACAGTAAGGATAACCACGCCTAGACCAAAGAGTAAATAGCGAATACTTGTATTTTTGCTACCGGTTTTCGGTAGTAAGGCTCCATTGACCTCCTTAGCGCTGCTTGTCTCCGTACGTTGTTCCTGTTGCATTTTCACTGAAGACGATGCTTTAGCGAGTTGTTTGCCTGCGGGATCATTGGAGGAAACACTTCGCTTGCTTGACTGACTTTGGTTCGGCGCTAATTTGTTTGGTTTCGTTTCTGAATCTGAAAGATTCTCATATGCCGCTTCACTGACGGTCGTTGTTCCTGTTGTTGCGGTGGTTTCTTGACTCCTAATTGTCTGACTCGATTCACTCTCACTAACTGGTTGGGTGTTCAAATTTTCTGACTCACTTGCATTGTGACTACTTTCGATACTTTGAGAATCCTGACTTGTGTTTTCCGTAGTAGAAGTCCTTGGATCCGTCGATTGAGAGTCGCTAAATTTCGGTTCGATACTACTAAAGGAAGAGCTTGTTTCTTCAGACACCTTAGCGCTTGTGCTTATCTCAGAGTTCGTGCGCTCACTAGAGCTCGGGGGTGTTATTACCTGCCATTGACTAGGCTTCAAGTTTTCAGTAATCGTTGTTTCACCGTCATAAATCACAACTAAATCTACTTTATCCACACTTTTGATCTCATCGATGGCCATCTCAGCATAGATCCTTAAGTAGTTTTCAACACCTGAAAACCAATCGACATTTGTTAGATACGTTTCACCAATCACCTTTTCACTGTGTCCATTGCCATCCCAACCATAAGTTAAACGGATACAAACGTTTTGTGAAGTCAGCGTTTTGTTCGGCCGTACCGGGATCGTAATGACGTTCAAGGCTTCATCATAGATCACACGGTTCGTTTGAACAGAAAACGATAAATTCCCTCCGGCTCGTTCTTTTGCTGAAGTATGATCGAAACCAAACACCAGCAGCAATAATCCCGCTAACAGCAAAATCAACACAATTCCAACCAGTTTTCTCATTTCCTCACTTCCTAAATGAATATTTCAAGATAACTTGATAAGGAAATTATAATAAATTCTCAGAGAAAACATGCGCCGAAAAAAAAAGGAAAGTGGCCATAAAATGGCATCTTCCCTTTGCTATAAAGCATCTGAAATTGTTGATAATCTTCCACGGAATCAAATTGGGCGTGCTTATTCACACATTTTACGATTGTTCTACGTCCATTTAATCGAAACCACTATTCAAGAAAACCTTTGTTCGATAGATAGTAATAAATTATAAACCGCACCAAGAAGGTTCGCTTCGTTCCCGTAAAGACAAGCTTCGATGCTAATTTCTTTAAAATTCATTTCCAAAAGTGGTAACTGTTTTCGAACTGAACGGTACTGGTGTTTTATTTCTTGTATTAAAATCGGTTGGGCACTAATGCCACCACCAATCACTAGTTTGTCAAGATCAAGTGTCACCTGCAAATTAATAATCATTCGTGCAATCAGCTGACAATAGTCCACAAACAATTTCTTTAACGCCACATTCTCACCTTTGACTAGTTCATCAAAAACAGTTTTCCCGTCATACTGATCGTCCATATTTAAAAGTGCTGCCCCACTTTGCACGAAGCCTACAGCGGAACCTTTCAACCCAATTAGTTGTTCCAAAGATAGTTCTCCAGTCATATTTGCTAAAAAACTTATCTCACCAGCCTGAAAGTTGCTTCCTTGATAAAGCTCGTTGTCGAGAATCAAACCACAACCAATGCCTGTACCCAAGACAATCGCTGCCCCGTGTGAACAGTCTTTTAGATTTCCAATCCACCATTCTGCTAACGCGGCGGCTTTTCCATCATTTGACAATGCACAAGGAAGTCCGTGTGTTTCTTCGATATATTTTTTTAGTGGGTATTCATGAAGATACGTTAGTGCTCCCCCGAAATACACAACTCCTTTTTTGGTATCAATTTTACCTGGTAGACTGATGCCTACCCCCTTGATTTGGTCATGATAGCTTTGAATAATAGAAGAAATCGTTTCGAGGAAATCGGTCAGATCATTCGGGGTTACACGTTGTTTTTTCTCCACGATGCTTCCTGTGTAGTCGATCAATGCATATTTGATTGCTGAACCACCAACATCAATTCCTAAATAATTCATCTATCCACTCCTGCTCTTTAATCGAACTGGTTTTTAAATTTCATAACTAATCGTTCAGTTTGTTAGTTTTCTGACACTCTCAATTGTTTACTAAAGAAGAATGTGATCAAAGCAAAGCCCGTAAAGGCATAGCCTGACGAAAGCATACTGAATGCTGCTGACTGGTTAGTAAAAAAGTTGCTGATAGCAGACATAATATACGGGGAAAAGAAAACACCCAAATTAACGCCTACCATGCCAATTGATACTGCTAAATTTGCCGCATTTCTCGGTGCTTTTTGCATTAGTATCCCAAAAGAATAGGGTGTATATAATGCTGCTCCCGCACTGGCTAAAAAGATTGCTACGGTCAATGAGAACATGCTCGAACTGTTCGAGATTAAAAAGAATGAGATCCCCAAAATAAGATAACTAATAGGCATTGTGTAATGTTTCGTGTACTTTACAATGTTTCCATACAAAAAATTACAAATAAATGCGACGATCGTCGCCAATGATAGAGCAGTGCCTAAAAACTCGGCATTCGAAAAATTTGCTTCTAAAACAAACGTTGTTGCTTTCGTGTATAAATTCATAATAAATGCAAAGGTGAAAAAGAAGCCTAGCGCCGATAGAATGGTAAAAGAATTTATTTTGATCGTTCCCTTATCTTTCTCATCGCCTTCAGTCTTCGTGTGAATTGTTGGAATAAAGAAAAGAAACAAAACAACTGGTACCAAGGCTAAACCATAAACGATGTATGCATACTGCCAACTGATCACAGCCAACTGACTTGCTAAAAAGGTCATAATCATCTGACCTAAACTTTGAAAAGCAGTTTGATAGCCTAGCATTTTATTACGAAGCTCCCCTTCATAAAAATAATCAATCAGACTCACAGCCAATGAATTGTACATTCCTAACCCTGCACCAAGCGCTAAACGCGACAGATAAACAATTGTATAATTTTCTGTAATCATGGGCACCATCCCACTGATCCCAGCAATCGTCAATCCTAATAATACAACCGTCTTTGTCCCTAAACTTCTAACTAAAAATGTGCTTAGTAAGACAAAGATCATGATCGTAATATTTGGTGCAGTTACTAGGGATTCAACGGCAGTCGCCGAATGATCAACAAAGGTTTCTTTCATTTTAGAGACCGCTATGGCAATTGTTCCGCCCGATTGTAGCATCAATGAAATTGAGAGAAGTGCTAGCTTAAAGCTGGCACTTCTCGGACTTGTTTTCTCCATAAAAACACTCCTTTTTTGATTGCTTTTATTACTTTTGAATGAATATTTTGACGTCCCAAGGGTTTAGCTCAACACTCGTTCCGGCAATCGTTGTCTTATTTTCAAAAAGGTCATAATATTCTTTGGTGAGACAAATTTTTTGAGGATCATTACAATAATTAAAGTAGAAAGATACTTTTTGTCCTTGGTCATTTAAACAATTTTTGATAATTACAGGGAAAGCTTCTGAGGGTCTTTCAATTTGAGCATGGGTCAACGTTTCAATGAGTAATTTACGAATCACTTTATTTGAAGCAAAGCACCCAATATATGTTGCTGTGCCTTTTCCATAATGATTTTTTGTGATAGCTGCATATTTTCCCCAATGCTGATGATTGTAGGAAGCGATCGTCTCTGCAGTAGTTGGGACCAGCAGTTCCATCCATTCAGAAATATCATACGTTGTTGCTTCGTCATCCGCGAATGACAGAGTCACATTCTTTGGCTTAACAAATTGCTGATAGTGGACCCCACAAACTTCCGAGATATAACCTGGCTGAGCGGTGGTCCGAACTTTCACATGCTCATCCGTAAAGCCAGACTTAAAGGTGTAAAGAATATGTCCTCCATTTTCCACAAATTGATTTAACTGTGCCAGTTCTGTGTCAGAAGCAGTGTATAAAGCTGGGACGATCAGCAACTTGTAACGGTTGATTCGTTCATCACCAACACTTATTACATCAGCGCCAACATTCAAATTATAAAGTTCATCATATAGTTGACGAAAAATATCATTGTAGCCATGCGCACCGTTATTATATAATTCATGACCAGAAAACGGGAACCAGTCATTAATGGCTGTCAAGCTCTCATTACTGACAACAAAGGCAACTTGATTTTTCTGTTGTAACCCAGAAAGTTCTTTTTGATATTTTTTCAACTCTGAGCCAATAATTTTCGCTTCGTTATAAACTGGATTTGGTTGCAGATCATGGCTTAACAAACCTTTCCAATAGGTTTCAGCAGAATTATGAATCGAATGCCAGTGCCAATAACAGATCATTGATGCACCTGAAGCAATATGGCTGAACGCTTGCAATCGCAATTGATTTTCATAAGGAACCCATTCCTTAAAGGCCTGTGCTTCTGTTTCAACAACAAAATAATTTTGATCTTTTGTTGTCCTAGCAACATCCCCCGCAAATGAAATCTCTCTGCCCGTGAGTTCATCCTGTGAAGGATGGTAAACATCAATTCCAGTAATATCGAGAGGTTTTGCAGCTTCAAAATGATTGACGTCTGGTTGAATGCCGAAAGAATAGCCACGCCATTCAAAATCAAAGTTGTGCATGACAAACTGATGATCTTTCTTATATTCATTGACGATCGAAACTTGCCATGCTAAAAAGTCAGTGACAAGTTTTCTTTGGAATTTTGAAAACTCACTGCCTAAGCTCCCATTGATCGTACCATTAACAGAGGGAAAATCTTCCCAAGCATTGATGCGATTGCTCCAATAAGACAAACCAAAGGCTTGATTCATTGCCTCCAAATCATGACTGAACATTTCTTTTACATATTTTTGAAATTGAATCTGGATATTTTCTCCTGCAGTTCCATAATGTTTCGTTTCATTATCTACCTGAAAACCAATCACCGCTGGATGATCAATGACTTCCTCAATCAGCTTTCGTATAATTCGTTCACTGTAATAAAGGTATTGAGGATTTGTTATATCCATAATTTGTCGCGCGCCGTACGTTTTCTTACCTTCTTTCGTAGTAACCAATACCTCCGGATATTTTTTTACTAGCCAAGTCGGTACAGCATATGTCGGTGTTCCTACGATTACATCAATTCCGGCTGCATGCATTGCATCTAAAACACGATGGACCGATTCGAAATCGAAAACTCCTTCTTGTGGTTCGTGGGTACTCCAAGTACTTTCCGCGATTCGCACAACATTGATATTCGCGTCTTTCATCATTTCAATATCTTTTTGCAATCGATCGTAGGGCATATACTCATCATAATAAGCAACGCCGTAGTGAATCTTACTCATAAAACTTCCCCTCTCTTTGAAACCGCTTTTATATTTGTGTTTACATTCTATAAAACATTTGCTAATCTGTATATGGACAAATATTTAGAGAATTTGTACATTTTTCAGGTGGTGGATCTATGAGTATATTAAAAGATGCTAAGCGATTACCAGCAATTGATTGGAAATTATCGTTCTTCGGGGGGCATACACAAGAAGTCGATGAGGGATGGTCTGTAGCTGAGGACAAGCACTTGGCTTTTGAATTGATCTATGTCATTCAAGGAAGTGAAGATGTTATTATAGATAAGACTTGTTACCACTTAGAAGCAAGTGACATGGTCATTATTCCCCCAAACAGCCTTCACAAAATCCAGGCCGGTCCTAAGCTTCATTATTTTTGCACGCATTTTGATATTGACGACCCAGATTTCGTCTCTGACATGATCAATTACAGCGACATTAAGATTACACCACAAAGTAGTTTTTTTATAGCAATCAAAGAAGTGATTCAACGTTGGATTCAATTGATCAATAACCCCGCTATCAAAGAATTCGAGAAGAAAATGCACATTCAAATTTTATTATCCCAATTTCTGCTTATATTGAATCATGAGATTGAGAAAAAAAAGCAACAGCAGCTCTTCCAAGAAAACAGCAACTTAACGATTCACTATGCAAAAACTATTTCAAAAAAAATTCAGTTGGAATTACAGAAAATTTGGAAAGATCCTCAAAAGCAGCGCTGTTTATCTGATATATCAATCAAGGAGCTGATTGAAGAGATTGGTATCCAAGCATCTTATGGCAGTACTCTCTTTAAAAGAGTGTATGGTCTTTCTCCAAAAAAATATGAATCATCCTTGATTTTAAAAGAAGCAAAAAATTTGCTTAAGATCCACTCCCTTTCGATTGAGGAAATCAGTGAACAACTGCGTTTTAACTCCCTAGCAAGTTTCAGCAAGCAATTTAAGCGGTGGGTCAACATGTCTCCGCAACAATACCGAAACAAATACTACAAATCCCTGAAAGAAAATGAACAATCAAAAAGTCGTTGAAACTATATTGTTTTCAGCGACTTTTTGATTGTTCATTTTTCATTCCATCTAACGATAACAAATAAAAACGAACGAATCATTTATATGAAAAGTTAGCTTTGTGTATCCAATTCCCACAAAGGTATTTGAAAAGTTCTCGCTCCTTTATACATAAAACGTTAGTATACACGTGCCAATGAATAATCTCTTTATGCACGATAGAGAAAATACAACGGTAGTTTTGCTAACTGGGATTCAGCGATTCAGCAAACATCAGGAAATGTTTCCATACATAAAAACACGATAGAAATTTTAGATAAACTGAACCCTAAACAAAATAAACCGCCAATAAAACAGTTTATTATTCATCATTTAAATATATATTATATATAATATATGACTATTTTTGTGCTAAAATTCAGGTATAAGCAAATCAACCTTTAGGAGTACGTGATCGATGGAATTAGAGCCAAAAGTAGCAAAATTGATTGTTAAAAGCTTAAAAGATATCATCAACCATGAAATCAATCTTTTTGATACCTCGGGTACGATCATAGCTAGTACAGATACCGTGCGGATTGGTACCAGTCATGAAGGCGCCCGTTTAGCAGCCAAAAATCAACAGACATTAACGATTGAACATGACAATCAGTTTAAAGGAGCAAAAAAAGGAATCAATATCCCGGTCCTTTTTAATCAATCCGTTGTAGCAATTATTGGAATTACTGGCGAGCGTACAAAGGTAGAGCCTTTGGGGAATATTATCAAAAAAATGACGGAGATTTTGATCCGAGAAAACTGGATTCAATTGACAAATTTCCATCAACGGCAAAACTACCACAGTCTAGCTACGATGCTGATCGCTCCTCAAAGAGATGATAGCTTGGCGGCTTATTTAGCCTCGCTCCTGGATATTGATTTGGAACGACCTCGCATCCTCGTGATAGGGAAATTCCTTTTTACTAGAGAAAAAAATAATCTGAATTATGAAAAACTGCTCCATACCATCCAATCGCATTTGCACATTTTTCCAGGTAGTTTCTTCTCGTTGATCAATCAAGAAATTTGCCTGTTTTTCGAAAAGCAGGAAGAAGCTTCGCTGATCCCCCTACTGATGCAAATGCAAAAGGATATTTCTAAGCGTTTTGATCGTCAAATGTCCTTTGGGATCGGCGGTTTAGCAGAAACCATCGATGAGTATTGGTCTAGTTATGAAAAGGCGCAAAAAACCGTCAATTGGTTGATCAATCAAAAAAGTGCGACCATCTCTTCTTATCAAGAAATGGATTACGGGTTGCTCTTTGTCGGGATTTCTACAGAAGATAATAAACAATTGCAAAAGAAAGTGCTTGGCAGTCTGACAGTTGAGGAGATTGAGCAGTTCCAATTGATCTTTGAAACGTATAAACGCTACAATGGTAGTATTATGAAGTGTGCCGAGGCACTTTTTTTACACAAGAATACTTTTCAAAACAAACTGAATCGCATCACGGAAAAGACGGGCTACAATCCACGTAATTTGAGTGATTTTACTGTGTTGTCGGCTGCTTTTATGAGTTATCGCTTGTCTAATCTAGAGAGATGATTTGTTGAACAAGCAAATGCTTCAGCGTAACAAACTTCGCATTTAAAATCGATGGTATCATTTGTTGTTCAAGTCATCTGTTTCCAATCAGCCTGATCATCCATCAACAGCCTAACTCATAGCACCAGCAACGTTTCCCTGTTTTCTGTCTTCCAGTTGACGTAAAATTGTTTTTACACTGTATTTTTGAGTTTCAATACACATAACAAAAAGAGCGCTCCTCTGAGAAGAAACGCTCTTTTATTATGTCTTTTAGTTGTGAACAGCTTGTGCTCTCTTTTCAGTGAAAAGGAAAACAAATGACCTCGATTTGTTACTGTTAACCTTGCAATTTTAAATCATTAATCGTTTCATAATAGTTTGCGATTGCAGAATGATCCCTTTTTTCTAATCCGTAGGCTTTCAATGATTGCATAATCTCCATTGCAGATGCTGTAAATGGTGTAGAAACATTACTATCATGTGAGGTGTCTAATGCATTTTGCAAGTCCTTGATATGCAATTCGATACGGAAACCAGGATCGAAGTTACCAGAAAAAATCTTTTCTGATTTTTGATCCATGACTGTGCTTCCTGCCAAACCTGTCCGAATGGCTTGATAAACTGCTTCAGGAGAAACACCTGCTTTTTTGGCTAGACAATAAGCTTCAGAAATAGCTGCGATGTTGATTGCTACAATCATTTGATTGGCAAGTTTCGTAATATTTCCAGCTCCTACTTCACCGACTCGTGTCACAGAAGAAGCCATCGTCTTCAATAAAGCTTCATATTTCTCAAAAACTGCTTTTTCTCCGCCAACCATTACCGCGATCGTCCCATCAATGGCTTTTGGTTCTCCACCAGAGACAGGCGCATCAATAAAATGGACTCCTTGTTCTTTCAAACGAGCCGCAAAGTCTTGGCTGGCTTTTGGCGCGATTGAACTCATATCAATGACTGTTTTACCAGCTGACAAGCCTTCAGCGATCCCTCCAGGATTGAATAGTGCCGCTTCTACGTTTGGAGAATTCGGCAGCATCGTAATAATCACTTCTGCTGCTTCTGCCACCTTGGCGCCTGACTCGGCTGCATGTGCACCAGCTGAAACAACTTCATCGATTGCGGATTGGTTAAAATCAAACACAATAACCTCATAGCCATTCTTTACTATATTTTTCACCATTGGTTTTCCCATGATTCCTAAACCGACAAATCCTACTTTCATCAATACCATCTCCTACTTTCGTTGATTTAATAAATATGCTCGGATCGCGGTTTCTCCAGCGATCACCACATTTTCCTCTACTTGTGTCATTGCTTCTTGCAAACTCATTGGTCGATGGATAATTGGCAAAATAAGGTCAATTCCAGCGGCATAAGCTGCCGAAACCTCTTTCTCCCGACTACCGACCACAGCAATCACCGGTTTATGGTGCTTTTTGGCTAGCTCGGCAATTCCCACAGGAACTTTGCCGTTCAGCGATTGCTGGTCAAGCTTGCCTTCGCCAGTTATGACGAGAGCAGCTTGGGCAATTTTTTTTTCAATTTCTACTAAATCTAAGATCGTTTCAATACCGTTGCACGTTTTGGCTTGGCAAAACACTTGCAATGCAGCCCCTAGACCGCCTGCTGCCCCTGCACCTGGTGCGTCAGCAATATCAATCTGCATCTCTTTTTTGATCACAGAGGCATAACGTTTCATCCACTGATCATAGGTTTTCGTTTGGTCAATCGGAATGCCTTTTTGAGGACCATAGATAGCAATGGCACCTTTTTCACCGACTAACGGATTCGTTACATCCGATAAAATATTGATTTTTACATCTTTTAATCGTGGATCGATCTTAGAAATATCTATCGAAGCAAGCTTTGCTAATCCAGCTAATCCTCTCGGGATGTCCTTTCCTTGATCGTCGTAAAAGGAGACCCCTAATGCTTTTGCCATTCCAGTCCCGCCATCACTTGTTGCACTGCCGCCTATGCCAAGGTAGATCTCTTTTGCGCCTTCATCGAGGGCTGCCAAAAGCAACTCCCCTACCCCGTAAGTCGAAGCATTTAAGGCATTCTCAGCATTTTGCTCGATCAAAGTAATCCCACTTGCTTCTGCCATTTCTAATACGACGATTTGATTAGGTAAAACACCATATTGCGCCTTCACAGGATTTCCCAATGGATTTTGAACAGTTATCCTTTTTCGTTTTCCTGCCAAGGCATCAACTAAAGCTTCGACTGTGCCTTCTCCACCATCGGCGACTGAAAATTTATCGATAGGACTATGGGGCAAAACCCGACGAATCCCTTTTTCTAACCACATTGAGATATCTTTACTGGAGGCACTTCCTTTGAAAGAATCTGCTGCAATCACAATTCGCTGTTCTTCCATGAATCCACCCCCTTTTCTATAGTTAGGCTTGATTATAAGAAACCCGCCTTCTTCATTTCATCAATCATCTTGTCTAAGACAACGCCCTTACTTGCTTCCGTCGGCAAGATCGAAGGTCCCACATTCAAGCCCATCAAGTTTGCCATATCTTTGGTAGCTGAAGGGAAACTTGCTGCATCTTGCGATAAACGGATCGGGTTCAGGGTAAATTGGTTCTTTAGCGCGCCTTGGAAATCACCAGATACGTACTGGTCATAAATACCGCAAACCAATTCAGGATAAATATTTGCCGTTGAACACACACCGCCGACTGCTCCCACACAGAGTGAAGGATAAACAATGGTATCTTTTCCTGCAATCACCCGAAAGCCAACATCAGCATTCCGTCGAACCAATTCGCTTAGGAAGGTCAAATCTCCGCTTGAATCTTTGATCCCTACGATATTCTCAACGGTATGCGCCAGCTTTTCGATCAATGGTTGACTCAACGAATACCCAGCTCTTGCTGGATTGTTATACAAAAGCACCATCGTATCGGAAACCGCGTCTGCGATTGCTTTAAAATGATTGTACAGTGCTTCTTCTGTGGGTTTGATGAACATTGGGTGTAAAACGGAAATACCAGCGATCGGCAATTTTGCTGCCCGTTTGGCAAGTGCCACCGCATGTTTCGTACGTATTGGGCCCATCCCAAAGAAAACAGGTACTTTTCCAGCGGCTTCATCTAAAATGATTTCTGTTGCTGCAAGCATTTCATCATGTTCGAACATATAAAACTCACTATTACTGCCAAAAGCCAAAATGCCATGAACACCATGATCGATCACATGCCGTACGATCTTTCGCAACTTAGTTTCGCAAATCATTTCTTCTTCATTCACTGGCGTGAGTAAAGGAACAATGATCCCTTTAATCTTTTCTTTTTCCATTATGGTCAATCCTCTCACTCAAAGCTTCGATTAATTTGTATTCGCTCGATTACTCTCTGACTAAAGCTGGTTTCTTATTGTCAAATGTCCAGCCAGGAATCAAGTACTGCATGGCAATCGCATCATTGCGCGCCCCTAAGCCTTCTTTTAAATACAGTTGATGCGCCGCATCTAGCTTTTCTCGGTCAAGTTCCAGCCCAAGGCCATGGGAATTTCTTGGAATGGTAATTTCACCGTTTTTGATTTGATGCGGATTTTTGGTCAAGCCTTCGCCATCTTGCCAAATCCAGTGGGTATCTGCGGCATTTACTTCCCCAGGTGCTGCCGCTGCAGTATGAGCGACCATCGCCAAAGAAATATCAAAATGATTATTGGAATGCACACCCCAAGTCAAATCTAAGTCATGACATAACTGCGCCACACGTACACTGCCTTGCATCGTCCAAAAATGCGGATCTGCCAGCGGAATCGTCACACTATCTAAGCGAATCGCTGCTTTCATTTCTCGCCAATCCGTTGCTACCATATTCGTCGCCGTCGGCAATCCTGTTTTTCGGCGGAATTCTGCCATCGTTTCTCTACCAGAGAAGCGACCTTCTGCACCACAAGGATCTTCTACATACGCTAATACGCCGTGAAGGTCTTTGCAAAGCGCAATTGCATCATCTAGTAACCATCCGCCATTCGGATCAAGGGTAATCCGAGCATTGGGAAATTCTTTTTTCAACGCTTTGACGGTTTGTACTTCTTCTTGCCCTGATAACACGCCGCCTTTTAATTTAAAGTCCTCAAAACCATAGCGCTCATAGGCAGCTTTCGCTAACTTGACGATTGCTTCTGGGGTCATCGCTTCTTCACGACGTAGTGCTCCCCATGAATCATCGAGCGTATTGTCAGAAGCATAAGGCAAGTCTGTTTTGTTGCGATCTGCTACATAAAACAGATAACCTAAAAACTTCACTGATTCGCGCACTTGTCCTTCACCTAACAAAGCGGCAACGGGCACCTTCATGTGCTGTCCTAGTAAATCCAACAATGGCGCTTCAACAGCAGTCATAACATGAACCGTCGTTCGCAAATCAAATGTTTGGTTCCCGCGCCCACCAGCATCCAACTGCGCATAACGTTCGTGAATCTCTTTCACGATGTTTTTGTATTCGCCCAAAGTCCGACCCACAACTAATTCACGACAGTCTTCCAATGTCTGACGAATTTTCTCACCACCTGGCACTTCTCCTAAACCTGTATTACCTGTGTCATCAGTTAAAATAACGATATTTCTAGTAAAGAAAGGGCCATGGGCTCCACTTAGATTTAGTAGCATACTGTCATGTCCTGCTACAGGGACAACTTCCATTTTTACGATTTTTGGAATCATCAAAATCTCTCCTAGTCAAATTGATAGTTTTTAATATACTGTTTCCCCAAAAAAGAATACAGAGTATCGAGTGCAGACTTTTCGTCGAAAAACAATGAATTTATGTGCTAAAGAACATTTTTAAATAAAGATCCCCAATAAGATCCCTACTAGCGTCCATGCCAAGCTGATTCCCCAGAATTTAAAGAAGGAATAACGCAAGAATTTTCGTACATTGGTTTCCCCTAAATCACAAGCCATGATGATTTGTGGTTGGGCAATCAGTGAAGCAAACGCACCAATATTAAAGAATAATGTCAAGGCAACAATATCTGGAGCAACGCCATATTCTCCTGCTAAAGCTGCAATGATCGGAATGAGCGCAAAAAACCAAGTATCGTTGGTAAACAACAGCATCAATGGTGTGCTGAAGATAGCGATCGCAATATGAACATAGGGACCAACAGCTGCGGGAATAATATTCACGAGAACTTGAACCATCGCATCCATCATGCCCGTTCCTTGCAAGATCCCTACGACAACCCCAGAAAGCAAAACGATGGGCGCAATCGGATATGTTTTTGAAGCATATTTACTGATCAATTGATTTTGATCTTTGAAGTCTGGATAGTTCACGCACAAAGCAATGATTAAACCAGCTGCGAAAATATAGTAAGAAGGCAGGTTTGAAAACGACAAAGCGATCACTAAGAGGATGGTCAAGATCAGATTGAACCAAAATAGCTTGGGACGAGCAAGCGGTCCATAGTTTTGCTCTTTCGCTAATGAATCAGCGATCCCTTCAAATTTTTCTCCATTTGCCAGATGCTTTTTATGGACACCTAAACCTAAGAAATAACCAAGGATCATCGTTCCGATAAAGACAGTGATCCAAACAGGTAGCAAGGTGGTAAATAAGGTCATCGGTGCATTGGGTACATCTGGAAGCAGACTTGCAGCCCGTAAGATCCGTGCGTTCCATGGTGTGATCGATCCTAACATGATACCGACTGAGCAAAGAAAAACGAGTATCACCGGATCGATTTTCAACTTCTTAAATAGCGGCAAAAACAACGGGATCGCAATTAGATAGGTCGACATGACACTTCCATCTAATGTGGTGATCACCGAAATAAACACAGTCAAGCTGCAGAGAATCGGTGCTTTGATTTTTACTTTTTTCAAAAACTTGAATACCATAATATCGAAGACTGCTGCATCAGATATCAGAGAAAAATAAGGTAATGAAAACATGATCATCAAAAAGATGTCTCGTGTCATATCAAGACCGTCAGCGATATATCCTTCCGTCGCTGTCCAGCTTGCCCCGCTTAAGAAAGAAAATCCGACAGGTATCAATGCAAAACAGACAAGTATATTAATTTTATTTCTTAGTAATAAACCCGTGATCAATGTCATCATGACAAAGCCAAGAATAGCTAAATAGCTCATTTTTTATATCCCTCCGAATAATAGATCAGTCAAAGAGGAATATAGCTGAAACTTCAAGCAAAAATTTCAGCTATATCTCTGACATCAAGTAGTCCTTCAATAAATACCTTTAGCGCACAAAGCAAGGTTTTTTTGCGTCAAACTGCCAATCTTCAATAAAGTATTGCATCGCAATTGAATCATCACGATCACGGTATTTGGGGTCCATTGACTGGTACAATTGATGTGCTTCCAGCAATTTCTCCATATTGATTTCAATACCTAGGCCAGGTTTATCGGTGATTTTGATCACGCCATCTTGAATCAAGACAGTGTCATCGCAAAGTTCTTGTCCATCCTGCCAAATCCAGTGTGTATCGATTGGTGTAATATTTCCTGGTGCAGCTGCGGCACACTGTGCGAATGTTGCCAACGTAATATCAAAATGGTTATTGGAGTGAGAACCCCAAGTCAATCCCCAGTCATTCAAGATTTGGGCCATGCGAACACTTCCGTTTAATGTCCAGAAATGCGGATCAGCCAGAACGATATCTACTGCTTTTGAATTTAATGCATGATAAAATTGTCGCCAGTTGGTCGCAATCATATTTGTTGCCACTTGATGTCTCGTGGCTGTTTTGAATTCATTCATGATCTCACGACTTGAAAAACCTGCTTCAGGACCACATGGATCCTCCACATAAGAAATCGTGTCAAGTTTGTCTTTGCAAAGCTCGATAGCCTCTGCTAACGACCAAGCACCATTAGGATCAATATTGATTCGCGCTTCTGGAAACGCCTCATGTAAAGCAACTACTGCTTCCATTTCCTCTGTTCCCTTCAGCACGCCACCTTTGACTTTGAAATTTTTGAACCCATAGCGTGCCTCAAGTGCTTTTGCTTGCTGCACCATTCCCTCTGGTGTTAAGGTTTCCTGTCTTCTAATGCGCTCCCACTCATCTTTGGGCTCTTCCTCTACGCGATAAGGCAGATCAGTTTTCCCTGCATCGGCGATATAAAACAAATACCCCAACACTTCAACTTCATTACGCTGCTGACCATCACCTAATAATGCACACATCGGTTTATTTAGAAACTTGCCAAGCAGATCCAGCATCGCACATTCAACCGCTGCCTCCGCTTGGACGACAAATTTCAGATTTTTTAAATCCAACCCTTGAAGTCCTTCCCCACCGTTTCCTTTCATCGCCGCTGCATTTTTGCGAATCGTTGTAATCACATTACGATAATTGGCAATTTCTTGACCCACGACAAAAGGAATGTAACTCTCCAGCATTTTGGTGATGTCTTCACCGCCATGGATCTCATCAATGCCTCTATTCCCAGTTTCGTCTTCTAATACAACAATATTCCTCGTAAAATAAGGTGCATGACACCCGCTTAAGGTAAGGGTCGGACTGTCATAACCAGCAATCGGAAACACCTGCATCTTTGTCACTTTTGGAGAACCATTTTTACTCATATTCATTCCACCTTCTCTATTATTATTGGTTTGTTCAGTTTGAAGAAAAACTTGCTTCGTAATCAAAACGCTTTAGGTTTTTATAAATTGCTTCCTGTGCATACCACTAAACCCTTCTTCGCTCATTCTTGTTAACAAAATCACAATCCATTGGTCAGTAAATGTTTTTGAAGAATTCTGCTCATTTTTCGAGCAATCGAAACAAAAATCAGTTTCTAGAAAGAAGGGTCCGAAACACTAACTAGACTAAGGGAACTTCTGATATTTCTCGCACATTTCCAGTCATATGTCGAAAAAGCGTCAGCGTATGGAAGCGGTTTATGATCATTAACTTGCTCTAAGAATACAAATATTCTTCGCGAATAAAAAGGGTATGTGAGATAGTTATCCGCATCGTTTCTGCTTGATAAATGTTACAGAAACCATTTTAAGAATTCCAAAACAGCCAAATTTTTTCTGTAATCGACGGGCTACAAGCGTAAAAACGGTAGGTCAACCCATCGAGAAAATAGCAAAAAAAAACCGATAATGCCCTTGATGACCTCTTTCAGCAAAAAGAACTAAATTTTACTGAATCAGTCGATCAAAACACATGAACGGTTTTGTCACTACTTTTTATTCTGTTTTCTGCTAACCCAAGTCCCCATTGAATAATTATGCTTGTTTTTGCCCGTTGTAGACTTTTGTTATCTGTTGAAGGGACTTTTCCCCATTGATTTTTTTAGCGTCATATAGGTAACGATAGACAGTATGACTATCCCTAAGAAAATCAACCGATCATTCAAGACTTCATCCGTCTGCGGGAGAAGCTTCTGCTGATTATGGTTGGCACCATCACTTCTTGCCGAGCTGGAAGAGTGACTTGAACCACTATTATTTAGCAAACCTTCCACTGTATTGCTTGTACTGCTTTCACTACTTGGTTCCGTGCTGCTACTGGTGCTGCTTTCACTACTTGGTTCCGTGCTGCTGGTGCTACTTTCAGTACTTGGTTCCGTACTACTACTTGTACTGCTTTCGCTACTTGGTTCCATGCTACTACTTGTGCTGCTTTCGCTACTTGGTTCCATGCTACTACTTGTGCTGCTTTCGCTACTTGGTTCCGTGCTGCTACTTGTGCTGCTTTCGCTACTTGGTTCCGTACTACTGCTGGTGCTACTTTCACTACTTGGTTCCGTGCTGCTACTTGTGCTGCTTTCGCTACTTGGTTCCGTGCTGCTACTAGTGCTGCTCTCACTACTTGGTTCCGTGCTGCTACTTGTGCTGCTTTCACTACTTGGTTCCGTGCTGCTACTTGTGCTGCTTTCGCTACTTGGTTCCGTGCTGCTACTGGTGCTGCTTTCGCTACTTGGTTCCGTGCTGCTACTGGTGCTACTTTCACTACTTGGTTCCGTGCTGCTACTGGTGCTGCTTTCGCTACTTGGTTCCGTACTACTACTCGTACTGCTTTCACTACTTGGTTCCGTGCTGCTGGACTCTCCGGGTTCACCGGTTCCGCCACCACCGCCACCATAGCGTGGCGTATAGCCAGTAATACTGCTTGTTCTTGGCACATCATTGACCAAAGCATCAAGGATGCCCCGATTGGTATATTGTTCCAATGAACCATCCGTTTCTGTTTTGTAGGTAATGTAGATCCGTTCCTCTGTATCCCGCAAAGGAATTTCAAAGGAGCCGTCACTATTTAAAACGATCGGTACTTGCTCGACATACGTTGGGTTGGAAACGCTGGGTCCATAGACCACTCGAGCACTCGTACTGACTAGTGTCTGATGAGGACCTAAAAAGTCAATAAACGTTCCATCTTTGATCGTCACTTGGTCCGTGTCAAACGAGTTGATATACACTCGCCAATCAATGATCCGTTTGGGTTCTTGCGTACCTAAATACAGTCCTTGTTTGGTGAGTAAGGCACCCTCCCCTGAATCATCCACTGCTTGAATAAAAATAGGCACCGATTGCGTCCCATTTGCCGTTTCAAAGTTGATGTTGTTGATCTGGTTTTCTATCACGTCATCACTGAACTTTGTCCAAAAATAAAAGTCCCCATGTACATTGGTATTTTGTTCGACAAATTCCGTGAAAACAAAGGTCAGCTGATTGCCAACTTGGGTAACATTGACCACTAAGTTGTTATTTTCATCGTATAAAGCATACGTATTATTAACGCCTTCAATCTCAGCTGGCAAGGTGACGGTCGCTTTGTCACCTGCTTTTAAATCACCTAAGTCCTCCAAACTCCAGGTCATATCTATTTTGAAGGAATCATCCTTTTCAATACTTGTGATGACCTCGTTGTGGCTATTAACGATCGATACATTGGTGATCAGCTTGGCACCCACATCGGTTTCCCCATAAACAACCCGCATACCAGCAAAAACAGGAATCAACAGCAGCAAGACAGCAAATGCTTTTCCTAAACGTTTGATCATTGGTTTCCTCCCTTAAGTGATCGCTTAGCTAAACCCATCGGTCACAGCAATTACTGTACTCGACATGAATATTTTCATTAACAGTTGTCTTTTCGTTTCACGGTGAGAAAAATAGACTTCCAGTTGCCACATTCTTGCAGGGTATCCGCGACTGCCTAATAGAATCAGTGTTAACTAATTTTATCGGCTTTTCGGTGATTTACACAATTAAAACGCTTCATTGGTGAAAGAAAATAACAATGCAGCAAACAAAAAAACCAAATCCCAATCTGTGTTGATTGAAAGGGATTTGGCTAAAAAATAAATCACTCTGTCGGATCGGCGATCCGATCAATTTGCTGGAAGTACCGATACTGACAAACAAAGTAAAAAACGATTTGGAAAATCAAAAAGAGACTAACGATCACACCATAGTATTGCCAAACAGGCAATTCTACTAAAATACGCAAAGCGGTCATTGCCACCGCAAAATGGATCATTGCCACAACTGTTGGCAAGAAGTACATCACTTGCAGCTGGCGTCTCAGAACGTTGTGACGCTCCTTCGGCGACACACCTAAAATATGCAAGGAACGATGATACGCACCATCTTTATCTAAATCTGCAAATAAACGGAAATAGATAATCGAAGCGGAGAAAATAAAGAAAACCGAACCTAGTAATACCGTGATCATTAAAATGATGCCATTTCCTTGACGATTTTCTTGGAAAACTTGGTATTTCGAGGTATAAGACGTACGCATCGGAATGTCTTTTGCCGCTTCTGACCACTCTTCATCTGTATAGTCACCTTTGGCTTCAAACTCCCGACTGAGTTCTTCGTATTGCTGATCGATCAAGGCATTTTCTTTATCTAACTTTCCATTGAAATCAGATACCAATTCAGGTGTTTCAGCCCATTCTGGATAGTCTAACCAAATAAAACCAGATTCCATATCATCGTTAGATTCTTGTAAGAGAGCTTGCCATTCCTCAAAGGTCTTATCTGTCACAACTGACAAACCAAAGTGATTCAGAGAAAGCATTGAGGGGCTGTGGACAATCGTAATATCCTTTTTTATACCGGTTTCTGAACCTAATTCAAGTGGATAGATACTTGTGCGTTCGTTCTCAGGGACTTCTAGAAGCTGTTTTCGACGTGAATAATTAGCACTAAGTGTCATTATTTGATTATCTGCAACGGAATCAGCTTCCTCACCGATTTGTTTCATCATTTTCTGATAGTCACTTTCTCGCATAATTGAAAAGCCATTCGTCGTATAAAATGAATCATTCATAACTGCAGATTCATCAAGATTTGCATAGGCCCATAGTAAGGAAACACTATCCGTTACAGGTGAGTACCCTTTTTCTTCTATGGCAGTTTTAATTTCATTCATTTTCCCCTCAGAATGATCGAGGTCTTCTGGCCCAGACCACGGAAACACATAGGCTACACTGATTCCTTGGATTGAAGAAAAAGAAGAACTGCCGATCGCCAGCATCACGGAGATCCCAACGAATGCCACGGAGGTACTAATAGCGATCAGACTGTACATCGCCGCATTGTCTCGCATGCGAAAGATCCATTCGCTGATAGTCAGCATCCGAGTCCCACGTAAGAAGGTCGGGCGTTTTTTTAATCGTTTCAATAGAAATACGCTGAACTGATGGAATGACAAGATCGTGCCTGCAACAGTCAACAAGACTCCTAGCATAAGTGGCAGCATTGAGTATGTTTGGTAGCTAAAATAAAAGACCGATCCATAGCCCGCCACCAATAATATAATTCCTGAAAATGCCAATGCCCAATGACTTTTTGGCTCAGGACGTGGTTTTTCATTTTCCTTGATCAATGAGATGATCTGTTCTCCTTGCAAGGCCCGAGTACTGAAAAAGGAGATCAAGAGGAAAATAAAGACATAGATCCCAAAGGTCAATCCTAAACCTTCCAGAGGAACCATAAATTTCAGTCCTTCTGTTAGATACATGACATTTTGCGCAATCAGCAGCAACAATTTCGTCACTAAAATCCCTAACCCAATACCAGATACTGTGGCACATGTTCCTAAAAGGGCATTTTCGACAAACAAAATCTTTCGCAGATCTTTTTCTTCGATCCCCAAAATCAAGTAGATCGCCAGATCACGTTTGCGTCGTTTCAAAAAGACCACAAATGTATACCATAAAAACAACAGCGACAGTAAGGCGATCACCACGAGTGCGACGGATAGACCAACCTTAGCTAAGCTTGAAATTGTATCGCTATTAGATAAGTTTTCTTCCAATTGCGGATGAAAGAGCAAAAGACTAAAGATATAAAACACCATCGCCGCAAAGGCGCTGCTGACGAAGTATGCTGCATAGGTTCGAAAATTCCCCCGCAGATTACGAATGATCAACTGTCTGAAATTCATGACGGCGACCTCCTAAATGTGCTAGGACTTCAAGAATTTTTTGATAAAATTGCTGTTGATCAGCACCACGATAGACTTCGTTATACAGCTTTCCGTCTTTGATGAAAACGACCCGATCAGAAAAGCTGGCGGAATACGGATCATGGGTGACCATCATAGTGGTGACTTTTCGCTGTTTGTTCATCTGACTTAGTATTTCCATGACATCTCGTGCTGCCTTGGAATCAAGATTACCCGTCGGTTCGTCTGCTAAAAGCAATTCTGGTTGATGGATCAAAGCTCTAGCAATCGCAACTCGCTGCTGCTCTCCACCGGAAAGCTGATAGATGCGTTTGTCTTTTTTCTCATAGATCCCAAGTTCACGTAATAGCTGCTCCGAACGTTCTTTCATCTCAGGAACTGCCACCCGATCCAATGTCAGTGGTAAAATCACATTCTCAAGCACGCTCAATGGCGAAAGTAAATTGTAGTTTTGAAAAACAAAGCCTAGTTGCCGACGACGAAACTCCGCGAGTTTTTGCTTAGATAATTCTAGTGGCTGCTCTCCCTTGAGGATCACCGAACCTGAAGTCGGTTTATCCAATGTTGCCACCAAATTCAGCATGGTGGTCTTGCCACTGCCAGATGGACCCATAATGCTGATAAATTCTCCTTCTGGCACTTTGAGATCGATTTGTTGTAAAACCTCAACAGACACTTCCCCTGTATAGGTTTTCGATACATTTTTCAATTCTAGTAAAGCCATCATCTTCACTCCTTTGCTACCAGTTTAGCAGGCGGCACCGCAATCAGTTATCGATTTCATGATAGAAAGCTTACAAAATTGTAAGAAAGCCTTCACCTCCGAAATGTTAAGGTAACTGTCGTGCCTTGATTCTCCTTAGAGGCAAGCGCCACATCGATATCTAATTGCGTACTGATCGTTTCAACTAAATAAAGACCGATCCCAGTTGCCTCTCCTGTTTGCCGCCCATTCTGACCTGTATAAAAGGGGCGGAAAACTCGCGGGAGATCCGCTGTTGCAATCCCGCAGCCTTCATCTGCGATCGTTAAGCTTCTAGAAAAAGGATCGATCTCAAAATAGACTTTACTGTCTGGCTTTGAGTACTTGATGGCGTTGCTGATGAGTTGAAAGAGCAAAATACCTAGCCATTTTTTGTCTGTTGTCACCGTGATATCTGCTTCACTCATCAGCTTCGGATAGACTTCACTGCGAATAAAATTTCGCTTCTGGTCACCGATACTGTGTTTTAACAATTCCAACAATGAGGCTGATTCGATAACGAAGTCCTCCGTGAAATCTTCCAAGCGCACAAAATTCAGCGCAGTCGCCAAGCCACTTTTTAAGCGATCTGTTTCAGCCAAAAGATCATAGCTATCGACTTCTTCACTTTCAGCCATTAGCGCCAAAACTGAGACAGGTGTTTTCATTTGATGAACCCAGATATTCATGAAACGAATATGATTTTGATGGTGCTGATCTAATTCTGTCAGCCGCTCTTGCTCTTTCTGTTCATGGGCATCGAACTGCTTGCGCCATTGCTTGGAAAGGTAGCCATTGCTTCGGTGTGTCGCTCTTCCATGCTTGATATACTGATAAAACGCAGTATTGGAAAGGTAATCTACCAAATAAACAAGAACAATGAACAGCCCAAATAGAAGCAGACCATAACCAATTACGAGGTAATTTCGATAGCCATCCAACCAAATCACTAAAACGAACAATGAAATGGCTAAGAAGGTAACGAGTAGTTTAGGTAAATGAACACTTGCATATGCTTTCATTCTTCCGTACCTATCACTGATAAAGCGTAGCCCTTTCCGCGAATCGTTTGGATCGGATCATTGATGCCCATTGCCGCCAGTTTTTTTCGCAAACGGCCGACATTGACAGAAAGCGTATTGTCATCAACGAAGCGTTCATCATCCCATAATAGATTTAAGATCCGTTCCCGTTTGACCATCTCTGGGTGTGCCGACATTAACAGGGTCAATAATTCTCCTTCTCGAACAGTCAGCCATTCACTGGCTTCACGATAGACCATCTTCAATGCTTCGGGATAGTAGATCAATTCGCCGACTTTCAAACTTCTCGCCCGATCAGACTGTGCATAATCCCCGTAGACTCTGCGAATGTGGCTTTTTACTTTTGCCAGCAGCAAGTCATAAGAAAAAGGTTTGACTAGATAATCATCAGCACCATATTCTAGAGCCATCACTTGGTCCATATTGCCGTCACGGGCGGAGATGAAGAGAATTGGAACCAACGAACGTTCCCTGATTTTTTGGCACCAATAAAACCCATCATAATAAGGTAGATTGACATCCAACAAAACCAAATCAGGTTGGATCATCAAGAATTCATCTAAAACCGCAGCGAAATTTTCAGGAACAAAGGTTTGATACGCATAGCGGGATAATTGGTTTTCCATCATTTTGACTAACGATTTGTCATCTTCGACCACGAATATTTTCATAGAAATCCTCCTGTTTTCTCTAAAGTTTACCAAATCTGTGTGAAAAAAACTGTAAAATTCCAGCTTTTTTAAAAAAAGTGTACTTATTTATTGTAAGCAAAATTATTTTATAGTATACTACGTTTTGTGATTAAAACTTACTTAAAGTAAAGGTGGAAAAAAATGAAAAATATTTTAGTTGTTAAAGCCAATAACCGTCCTGATGGAGTATCTGCAAAAATGTTTGATACGTTCGTTGAAAATCTTGATACCAACAATGTGGACGTTGTAACCTTTGATGTGTACGCACAACCAATGCCTTATATCGGTCAAACGTTATTTGAAGCATTTGGCAAACTTTCACAAGAACAAGAATTAAACCAAGAAGAACAAGAATTGATGACTGTCCGTCAAGACGTGATGAACAAATTCGCAGCAGCGGATACCATCGTTTTCGCTTTCCCAATGTGGAACTTAACGATTCCTGCTGCCTTGCACACATTCATCGACTATATCTTCCAAGCTGGCTTTACTTTTTCTTATAACGAAGATGGTTCAATGAACCAATTATTGAAAGACAAAGAAATCGTTCTATTGAATGCCCGTGGTGGTGTTTACTCAGGCGAAATGAGCGCAATGGAAAACGCTGTAACCTTTATGGAAAAAGTTTTCGGTGGTATGTTCGGCATGAACATCACAGAAGAAGTAATCATTGAAGGCCACAATGCAGATCCTTCTAAAACAGCAGAAATCATTGCTGAAGGTTTAGAACGCGTAGCAGCTGCTGCGAAAAAATTCTAATCATTGCTATCGATCAACTCCTCAACAAAGCGCTATTGCTTGTTGAGGAGTTTTTTTATCCAAAAGCGTAGCTCGTCCATGGGATCGATAAAATAAAGAAGCCCCTTAGAACACAGCGGTCTAAGGGGACTCTTTTTATTTTGATGCTTTCCAATCAACAGGCAACAGCTCTTCTAGCGTCATAATTTTTCCTGCTGCGATCATGACCTGCGTGTTATGGTTGGCAGGATCCAGCTGGCTGATGAATTCACGGCAACGACCACAAGGTGGGATCGGCTCACCTGCCGAATTGATTGCAACCATCTGTAACACCCGCTGCTGACCATCGGTGATCATTTGCGCAGCCGCAGCCTGTTCGGCGCAAAAACCCATAGAACAGCTGGTATCGATACAGATCCCTGTATAAATCTGTCCATCTGCAGTAGCCAGAGCTGCCGCGACACTCCCTGCTTCTGCAAATTGAGAGAGCTGTCTGAATCCCAGTTTTTGCTTCGCGGCATCGATCAGCAACTGAAAGTCCATTTTTCTTCCTCCAATAATAAGCTGGCTCATGGTTAAATGAACCGTTTAAGCACCCGCCATGATTTTCGTCAATAGCTCAGGATCAAAGGTCTTTTCCCGCAGCATCGCGATTTCATAGCCATAAGGGGCTTTTTTATTCTTTTTGTCTTCGCCAACATAGGGTGTTTCCAAAATTTTCGGTAACGCTGATAATTGCTCATGATGAACGATCTTATTCAAGGCTTCAAAGCCGATCGTGCCAAAACCAATATTCGCATGTCGGTCTTTGTGGCTGCCCTGTGGATTTTTTGAATCATTGACATGGATGACCTTCAAGCGATCCAACCCGATGATTTTGTCAAACTCGTTTAACACGCCGTCAAAGTCTTCTTTGACATTGTAGCCAGCATCATTCGTGTGACAAGTATCTAGTGTAACGGATAATTTTTCATTTAAGGTGACACCATCGATAATTGCTGCCAATTCTTCAAAGCTGCGACCAATCTCGGTGCCTTTACCTGCCATTGTTTCTAATGCGATCTGGGCAGTTTGATTTTTTTCAAGGACCTCGTTCAAGCCTTTAATGATCTGCTTGATCCCAGCTTCTGGTCCTGCACCGACATGGGCACCGGGGTGCAATGTGATTTGAGTTGCACCTAAAGCTTGGGCTCGTTGGATTTCTTCTTGTAAGAACGAAACAGCAAAGCCAAAGTTTTCTGGTTTGATGGTATTGCCTAAATTAATGATGTACGGGGCATGGACGACGATATTCGAAATTCCTTTTTCCGTCATAAAATCTTGTCCAGCTGCGATCTGCATCTCTTCGATCGGTTTGCGCCGCGTGTTTTGCGGAGCTCCGGTATAGATCATAAACGTAGTAGCTTGATAGCTAGCTGCCTCTTCTGCTGCTCCTAAAAGCATTTTTTTGCCGCTCATTGAAACGTGTGAACCAATCAACATTTTTCTTTTCCTCCTAAATCTAGTCTTCTCTATTATCGATAAAAGCGCCTTGTAAAGCGATTATTTTGCTCATTGCCGTATTTTTTTATCAAGCGAGTCCAAATAACATCAGGACACCCGTCATTAGCGGCATACTTATCAAAAAGCTAATGGAAGAAACGAACCCCACCGCTTCTTCCTCCATTCCAGCAATCACGGAATTAATGACACCGAATAAAGGAATTGGAGCAAACACTAACAAACAAAGAACTGGCTTTAATAAAACTGGGATTGGTAAAACATAGAAAGCTGCGAACAGCACGAATGCCAGTCCGTACCGCAAGCTTAAAATTTTGATCACGGTTTGGGTGGTGTGCTTCGGTAAGCGGAAATCCAAAAATAAGCCAATCATAAACATGGACAAAAACGTATTTGCGATCCCGATTGGTTGGACAAGCGCCAATGCCGCTTCGGGAATCCTCCAATCCGCACTGCGGATAATCAGCATCACTAGATAAATAGTAAACGTTGGCGAACGCAGGAGATTCAAAAAGATTTTCCCTGGTTCAAACGTCGTCCGCTTTCCAATCAAGAATTCGATGAAAATCGTCGTTCCCCCTGCCAACATGATACTGTTCCCCATATCAAACAGCGAAATCAGCGGAATCCCTAAAGGATAAAAGCTTTGGGCAAAAGGAATCGCAAAATTGCCGATATTAAAGCCTGAACCGCAGTACATCGCAAACTGCTGCAGCGTGTTCGATTCTTTTTTGGTCAAGAAAAATGCGAAGAGGATCTGGACGATCGTAATGATCAACGCGATCACAATCAAACTAAGCGCACTGACTTGTACTTGCATTGAAGCTAAATTCAAAATGATTGCTGCCGGTAACGTCACATTCAAAATAATTTTGGATAAGATCGAGCCATCCGCTTTTGAAAGGACATTTAGCCGCTTAAGAAAATACCCTAAGAAGATCATGGCAAATAAACCGGCGGCATTCAACACTATATTTCCCATTCCAACAAAAACCCTTCCTCTACAAAAATTTGAAAAAAGCGAACCAACAAGGCGGTTCGCTTTTTGCGATTAAAATGTTAATAAGAAATATTTTTTCTTGCCACGACGAATCACGACGTATTTTCCACCGATCCGATCACTTGCTTGGAGCTCGTACGTTAGGTCTTGGACGCGTTCCCCATTAATGTAGATGGCACCATTTTGAACGTCTTCTCTTGCTTGACGTTTTGATGGTTCGATTTTAGCAGTCGTCAACACTTCAACGATGTTCAAAGAATCATCTGCTGTTACCTGATGGCTTGGCACCCCTTTGAAGCCTTGTTCGATCTCTTCAGCGTTCAATTCTTTGATATTGCCACTGAATAAACTTGCTGAGATACGTACGGCTTGTTCATAAGCCTCTGCCCCATGAACCAAAGTAGTGACTTCTTTTGCCAAAGCTTTTTGTGCTGCTCGAGATTCTGGTGCAGCGTTAAACTCTGCTTCGATCGCAGCGATTTCTTCTAATGATAAGAAGGTGAAATATTTCAAGAATTTGACTGCATCACGATCATCCGTATTGATCCAGAATTGGTAGAACTCGTAAGGCGTCGTTTTCTTGGCATCTAGCCAAACCGCATTGCCTTCTGTTTTCCCAAATTTCGTTCCATCTGCTTTTGTGATCAATGGCATAGTCAAACCGAACCCTTGGACTTCACGCTCACGACGTAATAATTCGATCCCAGAGGTGATATTCCCCCATTGATCGCTACCGCCTAATTGCAACAAGCAACCGTGGTTGTCGTAAAGATTCAAAAAGTCATAGGCTTGTAATAGCTGGTATGCAAATTCCGTGTAGGAGATCCCAGTTTCGATCCGACGTTTGACACTTTCTTTGCTCATCATGTAATTGATCGTAAAGTTTTTCCCAGTGTCACGCAAGAAATCAATCAGTTTCAATTCCCCTAGCCACTCATAGTTATTGGCAATGATGGCAGGATTTTCTTGGTCATCAAAATCAATGAAGCGAGATAATTGGCTCTTGATACTTTGTGACCATTCTAAAACGGTATCTAGTGTGTTTAATTGACGTTCTTGATCTTTAAAGGATGGGTCACCGATCATTCCTGTACCGCCGCCTACTAATGCGATCGGCACATGTCCGTTTTGTTGGAAACGGCGCAACATCAAAATAGGCAATAAATGACCAATATGCAGGCTATCTGCGGTAGGATCAAAGCCGATATATAGTTTCACAGACTCTTCATTTAATTGTTGGGTCAAGGCTGCTTCGTCTGTGGTCTGATGAACTAATCCGCGTTGCTTTAGCTCTTCAAAAAAGTCTGTACTCATTCTTTCTCCTCCTAATAATTGCTTCATTGTTCATCTTAACTGAAAAAGAGGTCAATGAAAAGTCTTTCTCTCAAAGTCCTTTACCAAAAAAGAAACTTTTAGGCAAATCCGTTCATTTTCCTTTATTATCGCTGGTTCAATACAAACACCAACTGGCATTTTCTCCCACACTTCTTTCGATAACAGATAGGGTGCTACCCAAGCGCCTTGTTTTTTGCTATAATTACACGGAATCTATTCTAATTTATTGAGGTGACTCTTTTTGTCCCAGAAAACGAAAAATCAAAAGAATACAGAAAACAAAAATAGAGGCTGGTTCTATTTCAACATCAGTCTTAGGGTTTTACATGCCTTGTTCTTAGTTGCTATTTCTTTGCTGGTTCTAGGCGGTTCTTTAGCCTTAGGGATCGGTGCCGGCTACTTTGCTTTTCTTGTGGAAGATACCGCAGCTCCTTCTAAAGATGAGTTACAAAAAGAATTGACCGACATCACAGAGACTTCTCAACTCGCATACGCTGATGGCAGCAAAATCGCAACGATTCGCTCGGACCTAATGCGAACGTCGGTTAATTCCGATCAAATTTCAGATTATTTGAAAAAAGCGATCATCGCAACAGAGGACGAATATTTTAATATTCATAATGGGGTCGTACCAAAAGCAGTCGTGCGAGCATTATTATCAGAAGCGACAGGCTTTGGCGGCAGCGGGGGTTCCACTTTGACCCAGCAGCTGGTAAAACAACAAATCCTTTCCAGTGAAACGACCTTTAAACGCAAAGCCAATGAGATTTTATTAGCCATGGAAGTGGAGAAATTTTTCGATAAAGATGAGATCGTCACCATGTATTTAAACATCTCCCCTTTTGGTCGAAACAATAAAGGGCAAAATATCGCAGGTGTGCAAGAAGCGGCGCAAGGAATTTTTGGCGTCAACGCAGCTGACCTGTCTTTACCGCAAGCAGCCTTTATTGCGGGTCTGCCACAAAGCCCGATCGTCTACAGCCCTTATACAAATACGGGTGAGATCAAGGAAAACTTGACCGCTGGCTTAGAACGGAAAGACTTCGTGCTCTTCAGTATGTATCGTAACCACGATATCACGAAAGAAGAATACGAAGAGGCGCTTAATTATGACTTGAAGCAAGACTTCAAAAAACAAGAAGCCATTGAACAAACGGATCAAAGCTTCCTTTATTACACTGTGTTAAATGAAGCAAAAGACATTATTGCCAAACAGCTGGCAGATGAAGATGATGTCAGTGACGAAGAATACGCCAAAGAGGAAACCTATCAAAAATACTTCGAATTGGCGCAGCAAAAACTTGTTAATGGCGGCTATACCGTCACATCAACGATCGATAAAGATATTTATAATGCGATGCAAGATGCCGTCGACAAATACGGCTATATGCTAGACAACTGGGGTGACTCCACCATCGAAGTCGGCAATGTCATGATGGACAACGCCACTGGGAAAGTACTAGGCTTTATTGGCGGACGTAACTATGCTGACAATCAATTCAACCATGCCTTTGATGCCAAACGCCAAGCAGGTTCAAGTATCAAACCCATGCTGGTTTACGGACCGGCGATCGAAAGTGGCTTAATGGGCTCTGAATCGATGGTTTCTGACTATGCCGCAAAATGGCGGACAGGAGAAAACGCCGGTGAGCCGATCGTCAATGCCACAAACCGTGGAACCAATACCTTCATGTCGATTCGTGAATCATTGGAGGTTTCCAGTAATATCGCAGCGACAAATATTTTCCAAGATCTTTGGGAAAAAGAAGGCGATCATTTTTATGCCTACACAAATTATTTAAGCAAAATGGGCTATCCCGAAGATAATAGCTGGGCGTATGAATCAGCGCCATTAGGGGTTACAGATGTCACAGTCTTGAATCAAACGAATGGCTTCCAAACATTTGCCAATAATGGTGTTTATCAGCAAGGCTATATCATCGAATCAATCAAAGATAATGAAGGCGAAGTGCTTTACCAGCATGAAGCCAAACCTGTCCAAGTCTTTTCAGAAGCGACGGCTTCCATCATGACCGACATGATGCGCAGTGTCATCGATGAGCAAAAAACCAGTTCCTTTAAATCGGTTATCAGCGGATTGGATTGGAACCTCGGAAATGCCGATTGGGTCGGAAAAACTGGTTCCACCAACAACTGGTCGGACTCTTGGCTAGTCGTCTCCACCCCATCGATCACCATCAGCAGCTGGTCAGGTCGAGATGACAATAAAGGGACCGATAGCGCTGCAGGAACTCGGACAGCCAACTATATGGCTTACTTGATCAATCGTATTTATCAAACAAACCAAGAAGTCTTTGGTGTGAATCAGAAGTTTGAACTTTCTAGTGATGTCAAAAAAGCTCAAGTTTCCAAGTTTACTGGTACCCAACCAGGAGGAACCGTGCGAGTCGATAATCGAACCTATACCAATCCAAGCAGTACCGTTACTTCGTATTGGGCCACTGGCGGACCAGATACGGTCGATTTCAAATTTGGACTCGGTGGTTCAGATGCAAACTACGCTGACTATTGGAGAAAAGCATCTTCTAGCCGTTCAACAAATCGTTCGTCGAATACATCATCGAATAACACATCCAACAATGTTACACCTACGGCAAATGATGAGGATGACGATGAGGAACAGCAAGACAATAATCAACAAAATACCAACAATAATGATGACTGATCAGCCTTGTGCTGATCAGTTTTTTTATGCAAAAAAAGTGTGAGGAGAAAATCCATAGATTTTCTCCCCACACGAACGATCGTTGAAGCAAAAAGTGGAACAACAAGGCGTTGTTCCACTGATCGTTTGATCAAATCGCTGCTTATTTCGTAGAGCTTTTTTCTGAAATACCGTAAGGCAAGACGATCGTTTTTTGTTCTACATCTTCTTTGTTCATCATTTTTGTCAATAGACGCATCGCAACGGCACCCATATCATACAATGGTTGCGTCACGCTTGATAAGCGTGGACGAGCTGCTTCAGCCAATAATGAATTGTTGCTGGTGATGATCTCGAAATCTTCAGGAACTTTAACACCTTTGTCTAACAAACCATCTAAGACGCCGATGGCTAACTCATCGTCTGTGACATAAGCTGCTGTTGCACCACTGTTGATGATGCGATCAACTAAGGCTAAGCCTTCTTTAAAGCTGTATGGTGATTCAAAGATCAACCCTTCAGAATATTCAAGGTTGTTTTCTTTCAAGGCTTCTTTATAGCCTTTCAAGCGGTTTTGGCCATTGATTGGATCGATCAAAGCACCGCTGACAAAAGCGATTTTTTGATTGTTTTTCGCCAATAATGAAACAGCATCTTTGGCAGCTGCTGTGTAATCGATATTGACACTTCCTACTTGTTCATCAGGATCGATCGAACCAGCTAAAACGACTGGTGTTTTTGAGCGAGAGAATTCCCCGCGAATTTCATCCGTGATGCGATGACCCATGAAGATAACGCCGTCCACTTGTTTTGCTAACAAGTTGTTCAAAACGTTGACTTCTTTCATTGTATCGCCATCAGAGTTGGCTAAGATGATATTGTATTTATACATGGTCGCTACATCATCGATCCCACGAGCAAGTGATGAGAAGAACATATTGCTGACATCAGGAATGATGACACCAACAGTCGTGGTCTTTTTACTTGCTAACCCTCGAGCAACTGCGTTTGGACGATAATCCAAGCGGTCGATCACTTCCAGCACTTTCTTACGAGTTGCTGGTTTTACATTTGGATTTCCGTTGACTACCCGTGAAACAGTTGCCATCGATACATTCGCTTCCCGTGCAACATCATAAATCGTAATTGTTTGTTTTTCCATGATATATCTCCCTTATTCTATTTTCAGAAAATCTTATTTACATTTCTTTGTTAGGATAGCAAATTTTTTCCGTATTTGCAACCGTTTTAATTTTGTTTTCATGAAAACTTAGCAATTTCCTACTTTCCCCGCCCCTATTCTCTTCTAAAGCATGATAAAATAGAAAAAGAATACTTGAAAGAAGGTTTTTTCAAATGAATGATAAAAAAATCAATGAGTTAAATGGCTGGTTGAAAACCAATGGCGCAGATGTTGCCTATATTTCTAATCCAGCAACAATCGCTTATTTTTCAGGTTTTAAAAGTGAACCTCATGAACGGGTCCTTGCTTTGTTTGTCGCACCTGGAAAAGATCCCTTTCTTTTCACACCAGCTCTGGAAGTAGAAGAAGCAAAAAATAGTGGCTGGTCCTTTGATATTATCGGTTATCTCGATAGCGAAGACCCTTGGGCGAAAATCTGTCAGGAATTGACCTCTCGTTACCAAGTTTCTTCCTTGGCACTAGAAAAAAATGACCTTTCCGTCGAGCGCTATGAAGCATTGAAACGGTTTTTGCCACAGACCGATTTTTCTTTAGATGTGACTCCGGTCATTCAAAAAATGCAGTTAACCAAAACGGCTGCTGAAATTGACACCTTGCTAGAAGCTGGCAACTGGGCAGACGTTGCTTTTGAGATTGGGTTTGCTGCCATCAAAGAAGGCGTCAGCGAAATGGCAATCGTGGCAGAAATTGAGTACGAGTTGAAAAAACGTGGGGTTTCCCATATGTCCTTCGATACAACGGTGTTAGCTGGTGCCAATGCAGCAAGTCCTCATGGCGTACCTGGTGACCGCAAAGTGACTGCCAATGAACTCGTCTTGTTTGACCTAGGGGTCGTTTGGAAAGGATATTGCAGTGATGCAACCAGAACGGTTGCCTATAAAGAACCGACTGCATTACAAAGAAAAATTTATGACATCGTTCTTGAAGCAGAACTAGCAGCGCAAGCAGCGGTCAAACCTGGGATTACCGCTGGAGAACTAGACAAGATTGCTCGTGATGTGATTACTGGCTATGGCTACGGCGACTACTTCAACCATCGTCTAGGTCACGGCATCGGTACCACGGTTCATGAGTTCCCCTCTTTGATCACTGGCAATGATTTAGTGATCGAAGAAGGCATGTGCTTCTCTATCGAACCGGGCATTTATTTACCAGATCAGGTCGGTGTCCGCATTGAAGACTGTGTGTATGTCACAGCAGATGGCTGTGTACCTTTTACCAAGACAGCAAAAGAATTATTGATCTTATCTTGATTTTCCTAATGAAACGGCGCAACATGTTGGCATTACATGAAAAGGAGTGTTCTTTTGAGTAAAAAAGTGTTGGTTTTAGGCGGCACGCGTTTTTTCGGTAAATATTTGGTCCAATCACTAATTGATCAAGGATTGGACGTGACGATCGCTACCCGAGGGAACACGAAAGATTCCTTTGGCGATCAAGTCAACAGAATCATCTTCGATCGCACCGACGAAGAAAGTATCAAAACGGCATTAACAAAAGAAACCTATGAGGTCATTTACGACAATATTGCTTATACTTCCAACGACATTGAGATTCTACTGCGTCATGTCACACCGAAGCGCTACATCGTTACTAGCTCAATGTCTGCGTACCATGAATTACACTTCGATTTGATTGAAGCGGATTTTGACCCTGCTAAAGAACCCTTCAGACTGGTTGGCTCTGAGGAGGTCGATTATGCACAAGGCAAGCGAACCGTGGAAGAGATCCTGACCCAAAAATACAGTCAGATCCCGTCCGTTTTTGTCCGCTTTCCTTATGTGATCGGTGCAGATGATTACACAAAACGTTTTACCTTTTACATTGACCATCTGATAAAGCAAAAGCCAATGGCTGTCGATAATCTAACGCATCAAATGGGCTTTGTGGATGCCCAAGAGGCTGGTAAATTTTTAGCGTTTCTAGGTACTAGCTCGTTCACAGGACCCATCAATGGTGCGTCAAAAGGTACAGTTTCCTTAGAAGAAGTGCTGCAATACGTAACGAAAAAAACTGGTCTTTCCCCGCTCTTTTCAGAAACAGGTGATCAAGGCCCTTATAATGGTACACCTGCTTATTCGATCAATGTTGGTCTCGCTGAGGAAATTGGCTTTCCATTCAGTCACCTGCAGGATTGGCTCTATCAACTTTGCGATTGGGAAATCACCCAAGCATCAAGCGAATAACTACCAAAATCACAAAAAAACGTTCGCCGATTTTACTGGCGAACGTTTTATCTTTTGAAGTAATCAAATTTTTGTATCCTTGCTTATGCTTCAGGATTGTTTTTTTCTAATGTATCTTTTAATTCTTCTTTCGCATCTTCCAAGTCAGCTTTGGCATCTTTTGTTTCTGCTTTCGCTGTTTTTTTGGCATCATCTGCTGCTTTTCCAGCTTCTTTTTTCAAATCAGCTGCGGCTGCTTGACCGTCTTTTTTGGCTTCTTCAACGACAGGTTTTGCTTCTTGTGCCCCTTCTTTGACGGTTTGTTTCATATCAGCTGCAGAAGATTTTGCATCAATGATGATATCTTGCACCGTGTCATCAGCGTCTACTTTGGCATCTTTCGCTGATTCTTTGACCTCGTTCGCTGATTTTTTGAAGCGTTCTGATAGATCACCTGCTTGTTTCTTTAACTCTTCAACGGTTTCTTCTGATGAACCAGCTGCTGTTTCTTTTAAGTCATCGACTTTCGCTGTTAAAGAACCGGTGAAGTCAGATGCTTGCTCGCTTAGTTTTGCCGCTTTGTCTTTAGCGATATCGACAAGATCCGTACTTCTTTCTTTGGCTAAATCACCATAATCAGATGCTTTATCTAATAAATCGTCTGCTTGTTTTGCTAATTTATTTCTTAATGTTTTACCAGATTCTGGCGCCAACAAAAGTGCTGCTGCTGCTGCCGCTGTTCCTCCGATGATTGCTCCTAATAAAAATCCGCCTTTTTTACTCATTGAAAGTCCTCCTTTTATTTTTGGTTATTTTTGTCTTTGAAAAATTTCATGGCTGTTTGACCGACTTTTCCAGCTACCGTTGCTTTGGCAGTGGTCCGGCCAAGACTACCCACGCGCGTAATTAAATTTTTTCCAGAAACATTTAGTTCTGAAACACTGGTACTTAGATCTGCAACTGCTGTGAACAAAGGATCGATGGTTGCGACTTTTCCGTTCACATCTTGTAAAAGCTCATTCGTTTTTACCAAAAGACCTTCAACCTCTTTTGAAAGAATATCAACGTCTTTGGTAATGACACGGATGGTTGTGTTTGCCTCTTCGACCGTTTTGTCTACTTTGGTCATTGTCTTGCTGACTTGCATCAACAAACGAACGACGAAAATGACCAATACGACAAATGCAATCGCAGCAATCAATGCAGCTAGTTCTCCTCCTGACATAGAATGGCTCCTTTCCCCATTTACTTATATTAAGAATAGCATTTCACTGCACTTTCTACAAATAAAAGACTGCATTTTTAAGAAAATTATCCGCTTTCAACAGGAAATAATAAAAAAACAAAGCAATTTCATCAGAAATCGCCTTGTTTAGGAGTTTTTGTTATTTTTTTGACGCTTTCGGTGCTTCTTTGACTTCTTTTTGAGCCGGAGCTAGTTCTTTTCCTAACTCGATCAAATACTCTTTCAAGTTGTCTTTGACTTCAGGGTGCACTAGACCATACTCGATACTTGTTTTTAAGAAACCGAATTTGTCTCCAACATCGTAACGCTTGCCGGTAAATTGATGGGCAAAGACGCGTTGGGTTTTGTTTAATGTGTCGATGGCATCCGTCAATTGGATCTCGCCACCAGCACCTGGTTCTTGATTGGCTAAAATATCAAAAATTTCAGGGGTCAGCAAGTAGCGGCCAATAATTGCTAAATCACTTGGCGCGTTTTCTGGCGCTGGTTTTTCAACAAAGTTTTTGACATTGAACAAGCCTTTTTCAACTTCCATACCAGGATCAATGATCCCGTATTTTGATGTATCTTCATGAGGAACATCCATGACAGCGATCGTTGATGCATGCGTTTTTTCATAATTATCGATCAACTGTTTCGTCAATGGTACTTGATCTTCCATCAAGTCATCACCTAGCATAACTACAAACGGTTCGTTTCCGACAAATGCCCGAGCCTGTAATACGGCATGGCCTAATCCTTTCGGATGAGATTGGCGAATGAAGTGAAGATTTACGTCAGTTGTTTCTTCCACTAATTTCAAAAGCTCCGTCTTGCCTTTTTCTTTTAGATTCATCTCTAATTCTAAATTGGCATCGAAATGGTCTTCGATCGGACGCTTTGCTTTCCCTGTTACGATCAAAATATCTTCGATCCCCGATTGTAAAGCTTCTTCCACGATAAACTGAATCGTTGGTTTGTCAACGATCGGCAACATTTCCTTTGCCATTGCTTTTGTAGCTGGTAAAAATCGGGTACCCAGACCGGCTGCTGGGATAACTGCTTTTTTGACATTCATGTGACTCGCTCCTTTAATCATAATGATTGATCTACCGAAAATTCGTTTTCTTCTTTGCCGTCTCGCAGCATAATATCTTTCGCTGCTTGCTTGATGTCTTTGCCTTCATACAAGACCGAATAAATCGTTTCTGTGATTGGCATTTCCACCGACAAAGCTTCTGCTAATTCGCGGGCAGCTTTGGTGGTTGAAACTCCTTCAACGATCATTCCCATATTGTCTAATACTTCATCTAAGCTATGGCCTTTTCCTAATAGGTTTCCTGCACGCCAATTCCGTGAATGGACACTGGTACAAGTAACGATCAAATCGCCAACCCCACTCAATCCGATAAAGGTTAAAGGATTGGCACCCATTGCCACACCAAGACGACTGATTTCTGCTAACCCACGGGTCATGATCGCTGCCTTCGCATCATCCCCAAAGCCAAGTCCTGCGATAGCACCGGCACCAATGGCGATGATGTTTTTCAAAGCGGCGCCAGTTTCGACACCGATCACATCGTTATTCGTGTAGATTCTAAAGTAATCATTCATAAATAGCTCTTGTACATACTTAGCAGCCGCTTCATTTTCTGAAGCTGCCGTGATCGTGGTGATATCATGGACAGCGACTTCTTCCGCATGAGATGGTCCTGACAAGACAACGATTTCTTGCCGTTTATCAGCTGGGATCTCTTCGGCAAGTACTTCTGAGATTCGTTTATGACTGCCTTGTTCTAACCCTTTTGAGGCATGGATAATGACTGGCTTGCCGGTTGTCTTTTCAGCGAACTCTTGTGCCACGGCACGAATCGCTTTAGTTGGTACGACAAACAAAACGGCATCGGCATCTTGGATCGCCTCTTCTAAATCTTTACAGCCTAAGATATTTTCAGGTAATTTTAAATCTGGCAAATAATGCCGATTCGTATGATACGTATTGATTTCATCGATTTGGGCGGGATTGTTCCCCCAAATAGTCACTTCATGTCCATTTTCAGACAAGACTTGTGCCAAAGCAGTCCCCCATGATCCGGGACCTAAGACGGCGATTTTCTGTTTCACTATGGAAACCTCCTCTATCCTTTTCGCAAATTCATGCACTTCATCATTTTACCATAATTTCGATAAAATAACTGTTTAGATAATCGTTTGGTTCTTACCAAAGCTGCGGTTGTAATCCTTTAACGCTTGTTTTTTCCTGCGCCAGATCATTAAAGCGATCGCTCCGAAGAATAATAAAGCGGAAAGTGCCTGTGACACACGGATGCCACCAAATAAGTATAAACTATCAGTACGCATTCCTTCAATAAAGAAGCGCCCGAATCCATACCAAATCAAGTAGCTCAAGAAGACTTCGCCTTCTTTTAATAACCCAGTTTTCTTACGCAAGAAGATCAAAACGATAAAACCAATCACGTTCCAAACCGATTCATAAAGAAAGGTCGGCTGCCGATACGCTTCATCGATATACATATTATCGATAATGAATTTCGGTATATACAAACTTTCTAAGAAGGAGCGGCTGACTTCAGCGCCAAATGCTTCATGGTTCATAAAGTTGCCCCAACGCCCGATGCCTTGTGCCAATAAGACACTTGGTGCGGCGATGTCTAAGAAGGTCCAGGGAGAAATAAAATTTCGTTGGCAGAAAAAGTATAGCCAGATCCCCCCGGCGATCAGTGCGCCGTAGATCGCGATCCCACCAGAGCGAATATTGAAAATTTGACTTGGGTCATCAATGTAGTATTGCAAGTCAAACAGAATATAATAAAGCCGCGCACCAATGATCGCTACTGGCAATCCAATCAACATAAAATCAGTCACATCATCTGGCTTGAGCCCGACACGAACTGCCTCTCTCGTGCTTAACCACATAGCAATGATCACGCCTGATACGATAATGATCGCATACCAATAAATCGGCAAACCAAATAGTTCAAATGCGACTCGATTTACTAAACCTAACATCTATCTTATCCTCTCTAGTTTCCAGAATTTTCTTCGATCAATTGCGTCAATCGATTTTCAAAGGTCTTCGTTGCATCGTAGCCCATCGTTTTCGCTCGGAAATTCATGGCAGCGACTTCGATAATGATCGCAACATTTCGACCAGTTTTTACGGGGATCTTGATTTGTGGTACATCGACGCCACCAATTTCAACCGTCGTATCATCGGTTCCTAGTCGATCATACTTTTTGTCTTTCGCCCAAGCTTCTAAATACACCGCTACTTGAACCTGCATATACCCTCGTACGGCACTGGCACCAAAAAGATTCATGACATCGATGATTCCGATTCCGCGGATCTCGATCAAGTGCTGCAAGATTTTCGGCGGTTCCCCTACCAAAGTCAATTCATCTTGCTTATACACATCCACCCGATCGTCAGCGATCAATCGATGCCCACGTTTGATTAACTCTAAGGCTGTTTCGCTTTTCCCAATTCCGCTATCGCCTTGAATCAAAACACCTAGCCCATAGACATCCACTAATACCCCATGGACACTGGTTCTTGTGGCTAAGCGTCCATCGAGGAAACTAGAAAGCTCTCCTTGCAGACGTGAGGTTGAGATGGGCGAACGCAAAATTGTGATCTCATGTTCTTTGCAGGCTTGAATCATTTCTGCTGGTACTTCCAAGCCGCGAGAAACGATAAACCCTGGGGTATCCTCGGCACACATTTTGCGCATCACCATCAAGCGTTCTTCTGGCATCATCCGTTCCGCAAAGGTGATCTCTTTGCTGCCGAATAATTGCAGACGATCATGGGAATAGTAATTAAAATAACCCGTCAATTCCAAACCAGGTCGGGAAATATCGCCGGTAATGATTTCTCTTTCTAAACTGTTTTCAGTTCCTTCAACTATCTCTAAATTTAAAGCCTCCGCCAGCTCGCTAACTTTGACGGTTTCTGCCATAGGTTTTCCCTCTTTTCTCAATGATTCTTGCCGCTGTTTCTTGTAAACGACACTCTGGTTCTATTTTATCATTCTATCAGTAAAGTTACTACCTTCGCCAATAGAAGTCCTCATTCTTTTTCGTTTGTGTTATTATTTTACTAAGGAGGGATTTTTAATGAAATTTTCAGCATACAAGTATCAACGCCCTGATTTTCCAGTTTATCAAGAAACATTCAAAAAAGCATTAGCAAACCTTCAGTCAGCCGATACCTTCTCGGAGGCGAAGCAAGCTCTTGATGCTTTGAACGAACTAAGAGGAACGATCGATACCGCAATGAACTTGGCTTCGATCCGCTATTCGATCGATACCAACGATGCCTTTTATGAAGCAGAAGACACCTTTTGGAATGAATACCAGCCTCATTTTGAAGCTCTGGATTTCCAATTCTATCAAGCACTCCTGGCTTCACCTGTCTTAGATGAATTAAAAGCCGAATATCCAGAAACACTTTTTTTATTTGCCGAAAGCCGTGTGAAGCTTTTTGATGAGGCCTTGATCGAATTATTTCAAAAAGAAAACCAATTGGCTTCTGATTACAGCAAATTGGTCGCTTCTGCCCAAATCGACTTCCAAGGAGAAACCTATACCCTCGCACAACTGCGACCATTTACCGAAAACAAAGATCGCGGTGTTCGAAAAGAAGCGTTTGAAAAACAATCGGCTTTCTTCACGGAAAATGAAGACCGTTTTGATCAAATTTATGACGAGATGGTCAAGGTTCGTACCGAGATTGCCCACAAGCTCGGCTTTGAAAATTATGTTGCCTTTGCGGATACCCAAATGAATCGTTGGGACTATGATCGTTCAATGATCGAGACCTATCGTCGGGAAATTTTAGAAAAAGTCGTCCCAATTACCCAAAAACTATACCAAAGACAGGCGCAGCGTAATCAATTGACTCAGGCAACCTTTACCGACCTACCGCTTGTTTATCCTAGTGGTAACGCAGAGCCTAAAGGAACTCCTGGAGAACTAGTGGAAAAAGCCCGTGTGATGTATCAGGAACTATCCCCTGAAACTGGCGAATTTTTTGATTTTATGGTCGAGCATGACCTACTTGATCTACTAAGCAAAAAAGGCAAACAATCTGGCGGCTATTGTACGTTTATCCAAGACTATCAATCGCCATTTATCTTTGCCAACTTTAACGGCACTTCTGGCGATGTCGATGTTTTGACCCACGAAGCTGGCCACGCGTTTCAAGCCTTTCGCTCTCGTTGGATCAAAGAACCGGAAATTCTCTTTCCCAATTATGAGTCTTGCGAGATCCATTCAATGTCGATGGAGTTTATCGCCTGGCCATGGATGGATGCTTTTTTTGAAGAAGAAACAGAAAAATACAAATTTGCGCATCTTGCTAGCAGCCTGCAATTTCTGCCTTATGGCGTTTTAGTGGATCACTTCCAACAAGAGGTTTATGAGCATCCTGAGTGGTCACCAGCACAGCGCAAAGCCCGTTGGCGGGAATTAGAGCGCCAATATTGCCCAGAACGGGATTATTCAGAATATCCAGACCTTGATCGTGGCTTGTATTGGTTTAGACAAGGGCATATTTTTGAATCACCTTTCTATTATATCGATTATACATTGGCGCAAGTGTGTGCGTTCCAATTTTGGTATCGATTCATCGTGGCAAAAGACGAAACCGCTTGGCAAGATTATTTGGCCATCTGCGAAGTCGGCGGCACGAAAACATTCCTTGAGATCCTGTCTCTTGCTCATTTGCGTTCACCTTTTGAAAAAGGGGCGCTTGATGAGACGTTACAGGCAGTAGATACGTACCTTGCTGCTATCAAAGAAGAACAGTTAAACTAAAAAAAGACGTTTCCGTTTCTCCACTAGCTTCATAGCTAGTGGGAGAACACGTGAAACGTCTTTTTAACGTGAATATTTTTCGATATGGTGTTCAGTCACGATCATATTGATCACTGACATGATCAGTGCCACTAATAGCGCTGCCCCAAACGAGGATAAGCCGAAGTTGGCTGACCCAACAAAATATGAAGTCAAATTCAGCATGAGCGCATTGATCACAAAAGTGAAGAAACCAAGCGTCAGTAAAGTCAATGGAAATGAAATGACGATCAGAATTGGTTTAATCAAAGCATTCAGGATCGACAGTACGAAACTGGCGATCACTGCAGTCATAATGCTTTGAACATGGATCATATTTGGTAATAGAACCGCCAATGTGACAAACGTCAATGTATTCATGATAAGCCGTTGAAAATAAGACACTAGAAGTCACTCCAGTCCTCATCCTCCACCTTTTCCGCTTCTTTACGGGGACGATTTGCTTCATTGTATTTGTTTTGCTTGTAGTAGTGATTGTCGTGGCCATATCCTGAGGTACTCTTGCGACCAGAAGGAATCAAGACCGCCATGATGATATATAAAGTGATTCCAGGAAACGCAGCAGTCACTAAAGATAGAAAGACATAGATCACGCGAACGATGGTTGGATCAATTCGCAAGTATTCTGCCAGCCCCCCTAGAGTACCTGTAATGACAACGTTATTGGCTGATTTTGTTAATTTTTTGTTCATTTATCTACACCTTCCTTCTTTTCTTTAATGAGTGTAAACCCAGCGATTCTTATTTGTCTGTATCTTTGATAAAGACATTTCCTGTTGTTGTGGATAGATCAATTTGAGCGACTTTATCGGCAACCCGACGGAATTGCAATAGTTGGTTTAGGCGTTCTTTTTTCTCACGCACAACTTCCATCTCGCTTAAACGATTGTTGATGCTACCTAAACTTGTTTTTGCGATCCCTTCAAAACCGATTCCTGTCGGTAATGCTACTTTGACATTCCCGTTTACAGAGCTGGCGTTTAATTTTTGGACCGTTTCTTCTTTGTAGGTCACACGGATATTGCCGTTAACTAAAGAAATACCGGTATTTTGTGGCGTTGCTGTCAACGTAACGTCGCCGTTCACCGTTTCGATAATGGCATCTAAAATCTCACCCTCTTGAACAGTGATCGTTCCATTCACGCCTTCAATCTCTAACATCGATGCGTTTACTTTGCGGAAATCGATATTGCCGTTTGTTGATTTTGTATAGACATCTTTCGCATCCAATTCATTGAATGTAACATTGCCGTTCAACAATTTCACTGCCACATGATCATAGGTACGTTTTGGCAAGTAGAAAACGAGATCGGCACGAATGCGTTTGTTGGGAATTTGGAAAGAGATGCGTTCATCATCGACATTGATTTGGCTTCTTGCTTCAAAAGCATCGAAAGGCTCCGCCGCATCCATTTTACCATATAGTTTGATTTTGGCATCTACTTTGACACCTGGTTCATCCCATAATTGGAAGGAAACATTGCCGTTTGCCAATTTCACATCGATCAATGTCGCTGCCGTTTCATCATAGCTGAATGTGTGCTCAAATTTTGTCGCTGCAACACCAGGAACTTTCAAGTTGATGTCTTTCCATTCCATGTTGTCATTGACTGACTCTGTCACTGCCCGAACCGTTTTCTTCAAGAAGTGTCCGAAGTGTGTGCTGGCATCGACCATTTTTTCACTTACTTGGTTAAAGGTGTCAGTCGCTTGCTCTTTCCAATCCTCTGGAATATCTAATTTTTGAGAAATTTTTTCTTTTGTTTGAGACCATTGGTCTTTGCGAATATTTTTTAATTTTGCTTCCAATTCTGCTTTTTCTTCAGATAAACCATCTAAGGTTTCTTCCAAGGCAGTAATGGTCGCTTCTGTTTCGTGACGCGTAGCCAATTCATCTTCTGACAATTGATCCAACTCTTCTTTGGTGTTCAATTGCATCAGTGTTTCTTGTGCTTCTTTTAATTCTTCTTTGACGCCAAGAATTTCAGCATTGATTTCGTCCAACTCAGCAGATGCTTGGTTGGCTTCCGTTGCTAAACCATCGAGAATCTTTTCAAGATTTTCTTTGTCTTGCGCTTCGTTTTGACGAAGTTTTTCTTCGCCGTCAAACGTGAACATCTCATCGTCGTTTTCAGTATCATCAAATGGGCTTGTCGCATTCTTATCCGCGGTTACCTCAGCAGCAGCTTTGTTAATTTGTTTTTCGTCTTTGGCTTTTGCCATACCTTCTAGTAAATCCAAGGCTTCTTCTGTAGAAAGCACACCTTTTTTTACTAGATCCAATATACGTTCTCTTTCGTTCATGGAAATTGCCTCCTTCAGCAAATGTGTGATTGCAAGTTTAGCTTACGAACCTATTATGCCTTGTTTTTGCAAAAGTGTCATAGGTCTTAAGTACCAAGTTTTTCTCAATCTGCAGATTGGCAAGCAAAACCGACACTTTTTCTTCATTACACTAGGCTCAAAACGACCTTCCTATTATTAACAGTACCACGAAAAACCAATAGAAACAAAAGTTTCAGCTAGTAGAAGGCTTAAGGAATAGGCCTGCTAGAGTAAATGAGTGATTGCTCCTTTCACTGCAGGTCGGCGACGAAAAGAATAGACGGCTCAACTAGTAAATTTCAGGGACGATAGAATCGATTTCCATTGGCCATCTTTACGGAGGAGCCATTTTCTAATTTGCCTATCCTATTTACGTCATCGATTGAAGCGATTCTTTCAAATCAAAAAGACCGCCGAGAGAAGTTACTCCTTAAAGGACAACTTCTTTCGACGGTCCGTCCCATCTCTTTTAAAAGAGATATGTGATCAAGAACCCAAGCTGTTTCTTAAATCATTTCCGTACGGTTTGTATTCAATTCACTGATTTTCCCAGTAGCAAGATACACGATCCATTCACAAATATTCGTTACGTAGTCACCGATTCGTTCCAAGTATTGAGCAACGGATAAATAATCGGTCCCGCTGACAACTGTTTCTGGATTTTCTTTCATACTCTCGATCGTTTTGTAATAAATGTCTTTGTAATATTCATTGACCCGATCGTCCATTTGAGCGATCATGCGGGCATCATCTTGATCAGTTTTTACATACGCCACTAAGACATTATCAACCATTTTTTTGACGTAATCCGACATATCTGAGATTTCTTTTTCGATTTCGGCAATCCGCGTTTCGCCTTTGACCCGAATCGTTGACTTCGCGATGGATACCGCATGGTCCCCCATCCGCTCCAAGTCAGAGCTTGCTTTCATTACAGTAATGATCATTCGTAGATCGGTCGTTACTGGTTGTTGCAAAGCAATCATCTCAAAGCTCTTTTTTTCTAAACGAACTTCCATATTGTTGATCGCCAAATCATTTTCAATTACTTCCTGCGCAATTTCTTTGTCATGTCTGACATATGCTCGCACAGATTTATGAATGGCACTGCTGACTAGCATCCCCATTTCATAAAATTGATTGTGTAAATTTAATAATTCTTCTTCAAATTGTGTACGCAACATCCCTTTTCCTCCTAACCAAATCTTCCTGAGATATAATCTTCTGTTTCTTTTTTGCTTGGACTTAGGAACACTTTTTTCGTGTCATTGAACTCGATCAAGTTACCGTCCAAAAAGAACGCGGTTTTATCTGAGATTCTTGAAGCTTGTGACATGTTGTGAGTCACGATGATCATGGTGTAGCGTTCTTTCAGTGCTAGAAGGGTATTCTCGATTTTCCCTGATGAAATGGGGTCTAACGCACTGGTTGGTTCATCCAGCAAAATGATTTCTGGATCGACAGCCAATACCCGAGCGATACAAACCCGCTGCTGTTGTCCACCTGATAAAGAAAGCGCACTTTGGTGAAGTTTGTCTTTGACATCTTCCCAGACAGAAGCTGCTTTCAGGCTTTCTTCTACCGTCTTATCAAGAATCGCCTTGTCCGTGACTCCTTTTAATTTTAACCCATAAATCACATTTTCGTAAATTGAAAAGGGAAAAGGATTCGGTTGTTGAAAAACCATCCCGATTTCTTTGCGCAAATCAACGATGTCTTGCTTTGGACTATAAATGTCTTTCCCTTTATAGACAACACTTCCTGTAATTGTCACACCAGGGATCAAATCATTCATTCGATTAAGAGAACGCAAGTAGGTCGATTTCCCACAACCTGAAGGTCCGATCATTGCTGTGATCTCGCCTTTTTTGATGGAAAGGTCGATTCCTTTTAATGCTTCTTTTTTTCCGTAGTATAAATGCAGATCTTTCGATGTAATAATTTCTTCTGCCATTGTTTTGCCTCCGTTTACTGATCGAATCGGCTCAGCCAAAATGACCGGATACGTAATCTTCTGTTGCTTTAATTTTTGGACGAGTAAATATCTTACGGGTCTCATCGTACTCGATCGCATTTCCTAAGTAGAAAAAGGCAGTATAATCGCTGATCCGAGCAGCTTGCTGCATATTATGGGTCACGATGATGATAGAATAGTCGTTTTTCAAGTTGATAAGAGTTTCTTCCACTGTCCCGGTCGAGATTGGATCAAGGGCACTAGCTGGTTCATCTAGAAGCAAAATATCTGGTTTCATCGCAATTGCTCGAGCAATACACAGACGTTGCTGCTGTCCACCGGACAATGCCAAAGCACTTTTGTCTAAGCTGTCCTTTACTTGATCCCAAAGTGCGGCTTGTTTCAAGCTGGTTTCGACTGCTTCATCCAATTTCTTTTTGTTTCTTTCTCCATGACGTCGCAAAGCAAAGGCGATGTTGTCATAGATCGATTTACTGAAAGGGTTTGGTCGTTGGAAAACCATGCCGATACGCTTGCGCATTTCGAAAACATCGACTTCTTTTGTATTGACGTCGACTCCTTTATACATGATGTTTCCTGTGACTCTCGTATTTGCGATCCCATCATTCATTCGATTCAAAGAACGCAGATACGTTGATTTACCGCAACCGGAAGGTCCGATCAATGCGGTGATTTTATTTTTTTCAAATTGTAGATCAATGCCTTTGATGGCTTCATTTGATCCATACCATACATGCAAGTCAGTGGTATAAAGCGCCACATCTTCTGGTTTATCGAAGGTAATGATATTTCGATCGTCCCAATTGTAATCGTTCATACTGTCATTCTCCTTATGCTGACGTCATTTTCTTGTACAACCGTTTGCCAGCTACACGGGCGCCAAAGTTAAATAGCAAGACGGCAATGATCAATACCGCCGAAGCCCCGGCTGAAACTTGAGCGCCATCAGGCATCGTACCTTCTGTATTGATTTTCCAAATATGGACTGCCAGCGTCTCCGCTTGTCGGAAAAGACCGATCGGGCTGGAAACACTCAATGGATTCCAGTTTGTAAAATCAAGGGCCGGTGCACTTTGTCCTGCAGTGTAGATCAGCGCTGCCGCTTCACCAAAAATCCGACCAGAACTTAGAATGACCCCAGTCAAAATCCCTGGTGTTGCTTCTGGGACAATGATGCGTGTGACAGTTTCCCAACGGGATAAGCCTAAAGACAAGCCCGCTTCACGCTGCGTATAATGAATCGCTTGTAGAGATTCTTCCACATTTCTAGTCAATAGTGGCAAATTGAAGAAAGTCAATGCCAAGGCACCTGAAATGATCGAAAAGCCATAACCAAACTGGATAACAAAGACCAAGAAACCAAAAAGACCGACAACCACAGAAGGCAGTGAACTCAAGATTTCGATCGATGTCCGAATGATATCCGTCAACCAGTTTTTCTTCGCATATTCTGATAAGTAGATCCCCGCTCCTAAAGAAATCGGAAAACTAATGATCATTGTCACTAAAAGCAAGTATAGGGAATTGAACAATTGGATGCCGATCCCGCCACCTTCTTGATACGCTTTTGAAGAAGAAGTCAGAAACTCCCAATTGATATGGGGAATACCACGTACCAAAATGTACAATAGTAAGGAAGCCAAAATCAAAACAATGACTCCAGCAACAGCATACAAGACGCCGGTAGCAATTTTATCTGAACGTTTTGCATTCATTATTTCAATGCTCCTTTCTTCCCAATAAAGCGAATGACAATGTTAAATAGTAAGGACATCAATAAGAGAATCAAGGCTAATGACCATAGAACGTTGTTTTGGACTGTTCCCATGATCGTATTCCCAATACCCATGGTTAAGATCGATGTCAATGTTGATGCAGGTGTCACTAAGCTCGTCGGCATCAATGCCGCATTACCGATAACCATTTGGATCGCCAATGCTTCCCCAAATGCGCGAGCCATTCCGAAAACAACCGCCGTTAAAATCCCAGGGACAGCTGCTCGTAAAACAACTTTATAGATCGTTTGCCAGCGTGTTGCCCCTAAAGCTAAGGATGCCTCACGGTAGTGCCGAGGGACTGCCCGTAACGCATCGACAGTCATCGTAGTCACTGTCGGCAAAATCATGATAAATAGGACAAAGGTCCCCGCCAAGATCCCAAACCCTGTACCGCCAAAAACAGAACGGACTGCTGGTACAATGACAGACAAACCGATAAAACCATAAACTACAGAAGGAATACCGACTAATAGTTCGATGACGGGCTGCAAAATCTTCTCTCCGTTACGAGGGGAGATCTCCACCATAAAGACTGCTGCACCGATCGCAAATGGTGTTGCGACGATCGCTGATAGGAAGGTTACGAAGAACGAACCAAGGATCATCGGTAAAGCACCTACTAATGGTTGTCCATCAGGACCAACAGCACTTGGATTCCATTGCGTACCAAACAAAAAGTCGAAAACATTGACTTTGTCTACAAAGAATGTCGCTAATCCACGGCTAGCAACGAAATAAAAAATGGAGATCACAACCAATACAATCAACGCAATACATAGAAAGCTAACCAGCTTTCCTCTTTGTTCCATTCTTGCGCGCTTGGATTTTTTTGTTAACACTTCTTTTACATTTTCCACGAGGGTTCCTCCTCAAAAATCAAACTAAACTCATAACCATTAGTTTATCGGTTCAACATCAATTTCTGTTAAAGCTTGTGTAAATTTTGTGTAAAGATTACTCGACGATGTTGCCTTCCCAATCTCTTTCCACCTGCATGATGGAAATTGGAATATAACCCAGATCCCCGACGATATGCTCTTGTACTTCATCAGAAAGCATATATTCGAGAAATTCAGCGGTCAATCCCGTTGGTTCTCCTTTTGTATACATATGCTCGTAAGCCCAAACTTTCCAATCATTGGTCGTTACATTTTCAATCGTTGGTTGAACCCCATCGATCGAAAGGACGTTGACTTCATCTGTCACATAAGAAAATGCAACATAACTGATGGCGCCTGGTGTATCTGAAACGATCGAACGGACCATCCCACTAGAATCTTGCTCTTGGGAAGGAATCGCTGTTTCACCATCCATGATCCATTTTTCAAACGTACTTCTCGTGCCGCTTCCAGTCGCCCGATTCAACAAAACGATGGGCAGATCATTTCCACCAACTTCACGCCAATTTGTAATATTTCCTAAGAAGATATTTTTTAAGTCCTCTGTTGAAATATCCGTGATCCCGACGCCTTTGTTGACGATCGGTGTGATACCCACCGTTGCCACTCGGTGGTCAACGAGTGCATCCGCATCGATCCCTGGCTTTTCTTCTGCAAACAAATCAGAATTCCCAATATCGACTGCGCCTGCTTGGACTTGACTTAACCCAGTGCCGCTCCCGCCTCCTTGGACATTGATAAATCGCCCAGGATTTGAGTTTTGAAATTCTTCCGCAACGGTTTCTACGAGTGGCTGCAAGGCAGAAGACCCGACTGCTGTGATCGATTCTCCTCGATCTGCCCAGCTTGCACATCCTGAGAGTAAAATAACCAATCCGATGATAGGACTTAGAAGTTTTAATTTTTTCATCATAACGCTCCTTGTACTTTCGAAAGTCATTGATTGTAAAAATCAATTATTTTCATTTTACCATTAGTTGAAATCAATGAAAATTATTATTTGCTTTTTTTTCTTAAGCTGAGTCTGATCCTTTATTTAAAACGCTTTTTTTCTTTTACAAAATAACTATTTTGTAAATAAAATGACAAGATTTCTTAATTAAATTACGTGCATCCAGAAGGTATGCTGTGCTATACTGTGAGAGGAAACGTATTTTAAAAAGAACATAATTATTAATCTTGCTTCCCCAATCAAGTACAATATGTTGTTATGTTCAGCGTTTTCACGATTTCATCAACATTTCCCCAAAATGTCTGTTGAATCGAAACGGCAGAAAGAAGCATTCCTATGCATCTTCTGCCGTCTTTTTTTTATTCTAATTCACTTAACCATGCCGCCATCTGCTCAATGATGGCTTCTTGCTGTGCTTCATTTGGTAGATCCGCTGCTGCTTCTCCTTTTTGTACCCCATAGGTACCAAAGCCAGCATGAATGCCGCCTTCGATCGTTTGGAACGTCGTAGTTTCTGGAAGGAGGCTGCGGGCAGCTTGCCAATTTTCCTGATTCACTACTTGGTCATGACTGCCTGAGAGTGACAACACAGCAATCGATTGATCAGCTAAGGATCCTTTTTCATCTGGGTAACTAGCAAAGAAAAAGACGCCTTTTAACTCGTTGTCGTTTTCAGCCAACTGATTCGCTGCAAAACGGCTTGCCATGACGCCACCTAATGAATGACCACCAATGACATAGGAGCTATGGGGAATTTCTTTCAAGACCTCTTCTGCACGATTGCCTGCTAAAACAGCCATGTTAAAGGGCATTTTAACGATCGCGACAGGATAGCCTTTTTCCGCTAAACCTGCTGCCCATACACTATAGCTTTCGGCATCGACAAGCGCACCAGGATAGAAAATAACCAAAGGCTTTTCTTCATCTCCAGCAAAATAGAGGACATTTCCCTCCTCATCTGCCTCTTTCGCAGCTGTAACTGCAGCATCCACTGCTGGGTAATGCAGTTGTTGCCAACCGACCCAACCGGCAATAATTAAAATAACAACGGTGATCAATACACCGATCAAGACTTTTGTTCTTTTTCTCATCATGTCCTCCTGCAAAAAAGAAGATCAGGAAAGGATGGCAGACGAAACTTGCGGGTCCATCATCTCCTGAATCTTTCTATAAGTGTTTCCAATTTTTATCGGTGAGCCAGCGCCAATAGTTCTCGTGCATGTTCGATTGTTAAATCGGTGATTTCTGCACCTGAGAGCATACGGGCGATCTCAGCCACTCGTTCTTCTTCTGATAATTTACGGACATGGGTTTCTGTCCGACCTTCTTGAATTGCTTTTTCGATAAAATATTGATTGTCCGCCACAGCCGCTACTTGCGGCAAGTGGGTGATACACAAGACTTGCGAATTCGCAGCGATCTTGGCGATTTTTTCGGCGATCGCCTGGGCTACTCGGCCACTGACCCCAGTATCCACCTCATCAAAGACAATACTAGTGATTCCTTGCTTGCGGGAGAAAATCGATTTAAGCGCTAATAAGATTCGGGAAAGCTCTCCTCCAGAAGCAACTCGCACTAACGGTTTCATGCCTTCACCGGGGTTGGTGGTCAAATAAAACTCCACGGTATCAAAGCCGCTGCTGCTTAATTGTTTTGAGCCAGATGCAAACCGTACTTCAAATTGCGCGTGCTCCATATACAGCTCTTTTAACTCTTGAACGATTTCTTTTTCTAAACGATGAGCCAATTCACGTCGTTTGACGTGCAAGGCTTCCGCCAGCTGCCAAACTGCTTCAGCTTTTTGGGCAAGCTCTTCTTCTAATTGCTCCAACTGACCTTCCGTATAGGCTGATTCGCTGATTTCTTTGCTGATCTCGTCATAATAAGCAAGAATCACAGGAATTGACTCCCCGTATTTGCGCTTCAATTGACGAATCGTTTCCAGCCGTGAAATGACTTCTTCCAGTCGGCCTTCATCTAATTCAAGGTTGTCGACTTGCCGCGAAATATCAGTGGCTGCATCTTGCAACAAGTAATACGCACTTTGGATCGCTTCACTGATTTTTTCATACGCAGGATCAAGATGGGCGATCGACTGGATCTCTGATAATGCCACACTGACTCCATCTAGGCTATTAACTTCTTCGGCGGATAGAGCGCCATAGCTTTGCCCTAGAGCATCCACGATTTTTTGATAATTGGTCAGTTTTTCTCGTTCATCGATCAGCTGCTCTTCTTCATTTTCCATCAATTCCGCTTGGGCGATCTCTTCTTGTTGAAAACGCAGCATGTCCATTCGCTGCACATAGAGCTGTTCATTTTCTTGAATGGTCCGCACATGTTTTTCTAAGGAGCGATAGGCTTGATAGGCTTGACGGTAACTTGCAAGTTCCGCTTTAAAGGCATCATCTCCAAAACCATCCATCAACGCCAAATGTTTTTCTGGCTGCAGCAGCTCTTGATGCTCATTTTGTCCTTGGATATCAACTAAAAACAAGCCGATTTGGCGCAAAACCGACAAGGTAACAGTTCGACCATTTACACGACAAATAGTTTTACCCGATTGAGAGATATCCCGTTGTACGATCAGAACTTCCTCTTCATCAATACCCAGATCTGCGGTCAGCTCTTTGAACTCCTGCTGATTCGGCCATTCAAAAATCCCTTCCAAACGGCATTTTTCTGCGCCTTGACGCAAATAGTCACTGGATCCTCTGCCACCTGCTAGTAAGCCCATCGCATCGATAATGATTGATTTCCCAGCACCTGTTTCACCTGTTAGAGCCGTCATCCCCTCATGAAAAGACAGGTGCAAGTTGGAGATAATCGCAAAATTTTGGATCGACAATTCTAAAAGCATCCCTTGCCTCCTCTTTTATACGTAACGTTGGAAATCCTTGAATAGGTTCTCGGTATCTGCTTCTGTTCTAGTGATCATCAAGACGTTGTCATCATCGTTTAGCGTGCCAAATAACTCTTTGGCATAACGCTTATCGATCAAATTCGCCAAAGCCGAAGCATTGCCAGGCAGTGTGCGCAGGATCACAAATTTGTCCATTCGATCGACAGAAACAAACGCCGTTTTTAGGATTTTATCTAGTTTACCACTCACGTCTTCCGTTGTCTCTTGTGGAATACTATAGCGATAGCCGCCTTTTTGGGAAGGAACTTTCACTAACTTCAATTCCTTGATATCCCTTGATATGGTTGCTTGTGTGACTGAGACGCCGCGATCTTTTAACAACTCGACAAAATCTTCTTGTTTCTGAATATCTTGTTCACTTAACAATCGTGTAATCAAGCGATGCCGTTCTTTTTTTCTCATCTCTTGTTCCTCCTGAATGAATTCCTACTAATTTTATCCTATTTTGCGCAAGAAAGAAAGAGAGCCGACAAGTAAAATGTCCACTCTCTTCCATTCTTTATTTTGGTTGATGAAAGGTCTCATGTGCTGATGCAACAACTTTCGGGATGTCGATCCCTGCTGCGGTGCCTTCTTGCAGGCTTTTCTTTAAATGTACGATAAACTCGATATTCCCTTCGCCACCAGTGATTGGTGAAAAACTTAGGTTTAATACATCGAATTTTGTTTTCTTAGCGAATGCCAGTACTTCCTCCAACACTCGTTCATGGGTTTTGGGGTCACGAACGATCCCATTTTTTCCGACCGCTTCTTTGCCCGCTTCAAATTGTGGTTTGATCAGCGCCATCACTTCGCCATCCGCTACCAAAATATCATAAAGGGGAGGTAAGATCAGTTTAAGTGAAATAAAAGAAACATCGATCGTAGCAGCTTCAGGAAGACCATCCAGGAAGTCTGTTGGTTTTGCATAACGGAAGTTGACCCGTTCCATTACAATCACTCGCTCATCTTGCCGCAGCTTCCATGCCAACTGATTGTAACCGACATCCAGTGCATAGCTTTTTTTGGCGCCATTTTGCAGCGCCGCATCAGTAAAGCCACCGGTGGAAGCGCCGATATCTAACATGATTTTATCGGTTACGTCAAAATCAAAAACTTTGAGTGCTTTTTCTAACTTGAGACCACCACGAGAAACATAAGGCAGCTTCTTCCCTTTGATCTGCAGCAGTGTATCTGCGGCAATTTTTTCTCCAGGCTTATCTAGTCGCTCATTGTTTTTTTCTTTGTACACCAATCCAGCCATCACTCCTCGTTTGGCTTGCTCGCGGGTCTCAAAGAGGCCTTGCTGGACAGCTAAAACATCTACTCGTTCTTTCTTCATGCGTTCCCTCGAATCTCAAATCGTTCCACAAATGCCAATAAAACATCCGGCGTAAATTGACCGTATCGGCTTAACTGTGCCAGAATTTCTTTGGCTTTGCTCAATTCTTCAGTCAAGGCTTGCTGCGCGCCTGCTAAGCCAAGTAAAGCAGGATAGGTACTTTTCGCCAACTCGTCATCTCGGCGGACAACTTTGCCTAGCTCTTCGGTCGTACTAGTGGCATCTAACAGATCGTCGCGAATTTGAAAGGCTAACCCAATATGCTGGGCAAAGCGATCCAATTCATGCAGAACCTCTTCCGTCTGGTCGGCTAAGACACCACCAGCAATCACCGCAAAGCGGATCAATTCTCCAGTCTTTCGTTCATGGATTGACATGAGCTCCTCAAGACGAAGGGCTTGGTTCTCCCCTTGAATATCAGCTGCTTGGCCGGCGACCATCCCTTGCGTGCCCGCTGCTTTACTCAACTGCTGCAGCAGCAAGACTTTTTGATTGGCTTCGATTTCCGCCATAGCGACCAATTGAAACGCAGCCGTCAAAAGACCATCTCCAGCTAAAATCGCTAAAGCTTCACCAAAAACCTTATGGTTGGTGGGTTTGCCTCGACGCAGATCATCGTTGTCCATTGCTGGCAGATCATCATGGATCAGCGAATACGTATGCACCATTTCTAGGGCTGCTGCACACTGGTACACCGCGGTATTGATGGGTTTGTGAAAAGCGGCGACTGTTGCTGCCAATAAAAGCGGGCGAATGCGTTTGCCGCCAGCTTGGATCGAATACTGCATGCTTTCAAATAGTCGTTGATCAGAAGTGTGTTCTTTGACAAAACGTTCCATAACTTCTTCGATCAATGGGGCGTGTTCTTTCGTAAATTCCTTCAAAGCACTCATTGGCTTTCCTCTTCAAAGGGGACTTCTTCATTGGATTCAGTCATCATTTTTGTTAAGGATTTTTCCGCTTTACTCAAGGTGTCCTTGCATTGCTTGCTCAAAACCATGCCTTTTTGAAAAGCATCTAACGCTTCTTCCAATGGAACATCACCTTGTTCCAAACGGGTTACGATTTTTTCTAATTCTTGTAATGATTCTTCAAATGTTGGATTTGCCATGATTAACTCCTTCTGTACTAATAACTTCGACCAGCGCTTGGCCATCTTGGTAATGGATCGTCAGCTGATCTTCTGGCTCGATCGCATCAATCGATTTGATCACCTGCTCATTTTTCGTGGTATAGCTGTAGCCGCGTCCCATGATTTTTAGTGGGCTTAACAAATCAAGGGATTGGACTGCATTTGCAAATTGATTTTCTTTTGCCGCATAAATATCTTTCATGGCTTTCGTTAAGCGTTGAGAAAGATAGCTGACCTCTTGATTGCTGGCTTGTAATCGCGCTTTTGGTTGTTGCTGGGCCAACCGTGAAATCAATTGCTGTGCCTGGCGATCCTTGTCATAAAGCAAGGTTTGCAAGCCTTGCTGCATCCGCTGCTGCAACTGATCGAGTTTGATCGACTGTGCCTCATACAAGCGCTCTGGTTGTCGAAAAACATACGATCCAATCACTCGCTGATAGCGTTCTTGTTTGTACTGGATCTGGTGCATAAATGCTTGCTCTAATCGGGCTTGTCTTTCTTCGATCCGCAAAATCTCCTCCGACAGCACTGGCACCGCTAATTCGGCAGCGGCGGTCGGAGTTGCCGCCCGCACATCCGCCACTAAATCGGCAATCGTCGTATCGGTTTCATGCCCCACTGAAGAAATAATGGGGGTTTTTGCATCAAAAATGGCTCTTGCCACTCGTTCTTCATTGAAAGGCCAGAGGTCCTCGATCGATCCACCCCCACGTCCGATGATCATAGTATCAAAGGTCCCATCGGCTTCGACTCGTTGGATATTTTTCACCACATCATCCGCAGCTTTATTGCCTTGTACCACGGTTGGATACAAAACGATCTGAGCAATGGGATAACGCCGCTGTGTCGTCGTGATGATATCTCTGATCACCGCTCCACTAGGACTGGTCAAAACCGCGATGCGTTTCGGGTATTTCGGCAAGGACTGCTTCGGTGCAGAAAATAAACCTTCTGCTGCCAATTTCTGCTTTAATTGTTCATAGGCTTGATAAAGAGCGCCGACACCGTCTGGTTCCATATGATCGATCACCATCTGGTAATTTCCGCTTGCCTCATACAGAGTGATACGCCCAACCGCCATGACTTTCATGCCCTCTTCTGGTTGAAAGCGCAGCTTGTCAAAAGCGCCTTTGAACATGACGGTCGAAATCTTTGCACCATCATCCTTCAAACTAAAGTATTGGTGATTGGGGCGACGACGAAAATTGGAGATCTCCCCCGTCAAATAAACCCGCTCTAGATACGGATCGACGTCAAACTTACGCTTGATATATTTTGTTAATGCGGTTACCGTTAAATATTCTTGCGCCATTTAGTTTTTCATTGTCTCCTTTGCTGCCTCGATCGTTTGGGCCATCAACATCGTGATCGTCATTGGACCTACACCTCTAGGTACCGGTGTGATATAGCTAGCGATCGGTTCGACTTCATCAAATTTCACATCGCCGATCAACTTGCCGTTGGCATCACGATTCATCCCAACATCAATCACCACAGCCCCTTCTTTTACGAAGTCTTTTGTGACAAAATGACCGCGGCCGATAGCCACGACTAAAATGTCCGCTTGTTTTGCCAACTCGGGCAGATTTTTGGTTTTTGAATGAGCAATAGTCACGGTGGCATTTGCCCCCAAGAGCAAGTGCGCCATTGGTTTTCCGACAATGTTGCTGCGACCGATCACTAAGGCATTTTTCCCTTCCAATTCGATCCCATACGCAGCAAACATTTTCATAATGCCATAAGGGGTACAAGGAATTCGGTCAGGTACACCTGCGAATAATTTTCCTAAATTGATTGGATGAAAGCCGTCGACATCTTTTTCTGGTTTGATGGCTAACAGTACTTTTTCTTCATTGATATGTTTTGGCAAAGGAAGTTGAACCAAAATTCCATGAAAGGCATCATCGTTATTGAACTGCTCGATTTCTGCTAATAATTCTGCCTCAGTAATGGATTCAGGGTAGCGGGCAACACGGGAATTGATGCCGATTTTCGCCGCAGCTAGTTCTTTATTTTTCACATAAGTCTGACTCGCTTTGTCTTCTCCAACAAGCAAAACAACTAATCCCGGTGTCACACCCTGATCTTTTAGTGTTGCTGTCTCTGAAAGAAACGCTGCTTGCATTTTTTCAGCCAATTCTTTTCCATTGATTAATGTACCCATTCTGACAACTCCTCCAACCTGATTATACTGACTTATTTTGTAAAAAGAAACGCACCAATCGTTTGTCGATATGCTTCTTCATGTTTTCTATCATAGCATTTTCTGAAAAGAAAAACACCGTCTAAGGCTCCCTTTTTTCGGAAAAAACGAGGGTAAACCGACAAAGTGCGTGCAAAAAAAACCGAACGATCAAGCAGGACCGTCAAAACAAGGCGGTTGCTCATAAATCGTTCGGTTTCTGACTCGATCGAAAAAAAGCTGATCTCTTTTGATCGATCGTGTTAGGGCTGAAAATTACTCACTTACTTGGTTGGTTTTTGTTTCTAGCTCTTGATTGACTGTCGATAAAATACCGTTGACAAACTTTCTGGACTGATCGTCACTAAAGGTTTTCGCTAATTCGATCGCTTCATTCAAAGCCACACGATTCGGCACATTATCCACATAGATCATTTCATACAAAGCAATTCGTAAAATCGTCACGTCCATTTTTGATAAACGCTGGATTTTCCAACCAGCTTTTAAATGACTTTGAATGACCTCATCCAAGGCTTCTTTGTAATGACAGACACCTGCCACTAATTGATCTAAATAAACAGGCACAAAATGCTCTTGTTCTTCATCGATCAATTCATGGTGTTCCAACTCGATGGCATGCATGATGGCATCTTGTTTCGTTAAATCTTTATTAAAGTCTAGTGGAAATAAAGCTTGTAACGCCATTTTCCGTATTTCATGCCGTGATAATTCTTTACTCATTTTCTTCCTCGTCGTTTCCAAATAATTCTTCGATGTCTGGTAAATCTACTTTTTCTGGCACGACTGCCACAACATGAACATTTACTTCAGCCAGTTGTACATCTGTCATAAATAAGACTTGCTGTTTGACCCGTTCTTGGATCTCCATTGCCACTTTAGGCACTGACATCCCATAAGTGATATAGCAGTAGATGTCCACTTTGATCCCTGTTTCATCGATCGTTAAGTAGACCCCTTTGCCATGAGCTGCGCGACCTAATAATTCAGTGACACTGTTTGCCAGTGTTCCTCGCATCCCATAGACACCTTCCACTTTAGAAGCAGCGATCCCAATAATGATCTCGATCACTTCTGGTGCGATGACGATCTCGCCTAATTCAGGACTTGCATTTAATACAAGGTTTTTATCTTCATTCATACGTTTTTGCCTCCATTCTAAACAGCTGTACCGTATTGTTTGTAAAAAAACCGCTCGTTTTTTCCGTTTGAAGCAAACCAACGCTTGATTCAATCAATAACATCCATGGCACAGTGTTTCTTCTCGCTCTAAGTTTATCATTTTCTGCACTGAGAATCTATAATAACCCACTATTCTCAATGAATTTTCTGAAAAACAAGGTCGATGAATCAGAGAATGATCAATTCTTTCGGTGAATGTGTCAACACTTTATTACCAGTTTCGGTGATCAAAAGATCATCTTCGATACGAACGCCGCCAATTCCTGGAAAATAGATCCCTGGTTCATCTGTAATGACGTTTCCGACAACAAATGCTTTATCAGCGCGGAAGGATACATTTGGTCCTTCGTGGATCTCCAAACCAATCCCATGACCTGTTGAATGACCAAAGGCATCTCCGTAGCCAAAGGAAGCAATGTGATCCCGAGCGATCGCATCTAGTTCAATTCCGGTCATTCCAGGTTTTGCTGCGGCCAAGACTTTTTCTTGCGCTTCAAGTACGATTTGATAGATTTCCTTCAATTTATCGCCAGGATCTCCTACTGCAAAGGTTCTAGTCATATCAGACACATAGCCTTGATAGTAACAGCCAAAGTCTAACGTGATCAGATCGCCTTGTTCGATCACTTTTTCACTGGCAACCCCATGGGGCATTGCTGAACGCAACCCACTAGCAACGATCGTTTCAAAAGATACGCTTGTGGCACCTAATGAACGCATAAAGAAATCTAACTGATTCGCCACTTCGATTTCTGTCATTCCTGGGCGGACCATTTTCAAAATATGTTCGAATCCTTGATCGGCGATATGGCAAGCTTGTTGGATCAATGCGATCTCTTCCTCATCTTTGACTTCCCGCAAAGCCTCGATCATCCCCGATACAGGGGCAAGGGATGATTCCTCGATCAAGTCTTCTAAGACGGAGTATTCAGCAAAGCTGACGAAACTTTCTTCAAATGCTAAGACATTGATTTCTTCCTTTTGGCAGATGGTTGCAACTTCTTCAAAAATCGGTCCGCTATTTTTTACGATCTCAAAACCTTGAGCTTGGGCAGCTGCTTGCTCTGTATATCGGAAATCTGTTACAAAAAAAGCTTTGTCCAACGTAATGACTGCTAAACCAGTTGTCCCAGTAAAGTTTGTCAAGTAACGCAAATTGTATGGGCTGGTGATCAAGAACCCATCAATCGAATCTTTTCTCATTGCTTCACGTAATTTTTCAACTCTTAACATGTATCGTTCCCTACTTTCTTGTTCTATACGATAGTATTATAACAAACTTCCAGAAAAAGCGGAAAGCAAGCGAAAAGTTTTCTAAAAAATCAAACAATATGAATAAACGATAGAGCACTTTAAAAAAACTGCCGTGTGATCTTTCGTTGTTCTCTTCTAAATGATGGCTTCCGTGCACAAAAAAAAGCAATTCAATAAATGAATTGCTTTTTTGATAATTATCTTTTACGTCCCAAAAAGAACGATACGACTGCCACGAAAATGACCGCACCGATAATCGCTGGCACGATGGCCATTCCTGCTACTTGCGGTCCCCAAGTGCCAAAAAGGCCTTGACCAATCGATGCGCCTACAAGTCCCGCAACGATATCAAAAATACAACCGCGTTTTTCGCCTGCAATGGCACCACCGATTGAACCGATGACCGCTCCTACGATCAATGTCCATAAAAAGTGCATACTAACCCCTCCTAAACTTTCTTATAAAAAGGGTACCATATTGAGAATCAATTGGAAAAATATATGCTCTTTTGTTATTTTCTGCGAGTGAAGGCTCGTTTCAATACATCAAAAAAGCCTAATGAATGCACCATATGGTCTGGATCGACGTATTCACGAATCGCTCGCAAGACTTTTTTTGGTTCTTTTGAGGAGAAGGTATACGTGCCATTCTTTTTGGTGCGGATCGCATAGCGTGGTATCCAACGGCCTTTGAACATGACCGAAGCGATCACATAGTCGACATCTTCCCATGGGATCTGAATAAACTTGCGTTTGTCACGGTCATTGTAAAACTCAAAGGCTTTATCGCCGATCATGATTTTGCCGTACTCATTGATCCCTAAAAAAGACGTAGCATCGATCGTCAAATCCACTTTTGTATTAAGAGATTGTACCATTTGCGCTTACTCCATTCTATATCGTCTTATTATCTTATTATACGTGTTTGCAGCAGGTTTGGCGAATAAATAAAAAGGTACTTGGGTTGCCCCAAGCACCTTTCATTGAAAAGATTATAACAATCCGATCAAGTGTCCACCGATACCGACTAAGAATAGACCGATAATAATGATGATTGGAGAAACTTTTTTCTTCAATAACCACATACATAATAAAGTAAGCAATAGTGCAGCTAGACCAGGAATCAATTGATCCAAGTTGTTTTGCAATGTTGTTACTTTTGTATCAGTCAACGCACGGCCTTCAGCAACTTGTTGGAAGGCTTGTTGCAAACCAGCAGAGCCAGAAGGCAAGTTCGCCCAATCGACATAAGCACCTTCATCAAGCGGTACGCTTGAGACAACTGGCGCAAATGAGATCGATACCCAACGCTGAACGAGTGAACCTAATACGAACATCCCTAAAATTGAAGCACCTTTTGTTACATCTTGCAACAATCCGCCTGAAAGGTCATCAGTGATTTTTGAACCAGCACGATAGCCGAATTCTTGTGTGTACCACATAAATGCCCAACGGATGATGTTCCATGCAACGAAGAAGATGATTGGACCTAAGATGTTTCCAGCTAAAGCAAGAGAAGCACCTAGAGCACCTAACATCGGACGTACAGTAAACCAGAACACAGGGTCACCGACACCGGCTAAAGGACCCATCATCCCAACTTTTACCCCTTGGATCGCTACGTCATCGACAGGCGCGCCATTGGCACGTTCTTCTTCTAAGGCTAATGTTACCCCTAAGATTGGCGATGCGATATATGGGTGAGTGTTAAAGAATTCTAAGTGACGCTTCAATGCAGCGGCACGGTCTTCTTTTGTTTTGTATAATTTTTTGATTGCTGGAATCATTGAGAATGCCCAACCACCATTTTGCATACGTTCATAGTTCCATGAACCTTGAATGAAGGTAGAGCGCCATGCTACGGCTAAACGATCTTTTTTATTTAATTGAATTTTTTCTGCCATTTTTTTCTCCTCCTTCGATTCTAATAGTCATTCAAGATATCGCCTAGAGGGTCGCCAGTGTTGCTGCCGCCGCCTCCATTTGATGATCCGCCCATTTTAGTTAGGTTCAAGTAGATCAATGCGATTGCTACTGCCAAAGCACCGATAGCGATCAATGTCAATTGAGAAATAGCTGCGATAACGAAACCGATAATGAAGAATGGCCATACTTCACGAGTTGCCATCATGTTGATAACCATTGCATAACCAACGGCAACAACCATACCACCACCGATAGCCATACCATCAGTTAACCATGCAGGCATTGATTCTAAGAAGTTTTGAACAGTTGCAGCAGGAATTGCCAACAATGCAGCTGCAGGAATCGCAATACGAACCCCTTGCATACATACAGCGATCACATGCCACATTTCGATTTTACGAATGTTGCCTTCTTCAGCAGCAGCATCCATAAAGTGAACGATTGGCACAGCCAATGTACGAACGATCATTGTCAAGAACAAACCAGCAACAGCTAGAGGGATCGCAACGGCAATCGCTGTATCAACACCAGCAGTTCCTTGTCCACCTAAAACTAAAATAATTGCAGATGCAACAGACGCCAATGCAGCATCAGGTGCAACAGCGGCACCGATATTTGCCCATCCAAGTGCGATCATTTGTAATGATCCGCCCAAAATGATACATGCTTCCAAATTACCGGTCACTAAACCGATCAAAGTACACGCGACTAGCGGTTGATGGAATTGGAATTCATCCAAGATTCCTTCCATACCAGCTAAAAAGGCAACGAGTACTACTAATACCATAGATATAATAGTCATGATAGACCTCCTATTTAGTTGAATACGTTTCTATTTATTCGCCAATTCATTTTTGGCTTTGCGTAAGATTTCGTCCATGTTGTCTCGAGAGTCATTTGGCACTTTACGTACATCAAATTTGATGCCGCGTCCTTTTAGATCTTCAAATGTCTTCACATCGTCCGTACCCATCGACAATACTTTACTTACAACAACTTTCCCAACAGAGTGAGCCATTGAACCAACGTTCACTTCAGTGATGTCAACGCCGCCTTCAACTGCACGCAACACATCTTGTGGGTTTTCAAATAATAGTAAAGCTTTCGTATTCCCGAAACGAGGGTCTTTAGAAACTTCGATCATTTTATCCACTGGAATGACGTTCGCTTTTACTCCTGGAGGAGCTGCTTGTTCGATCAGTTTTTTACGCAAATCATCTTTTGCCACTGCATCAGAAACAACGATGATCCGAGATGGATTAACTGATTTTGTCCAAGCTGTAGCGACTTGACCATGTAGCAAACGAGAATCCACACGCGCAAGCACGATTTTGATCTTGCCATCGCCTAGAACAGTTCCCGGAGGAAGTGATCCTTTAGGTTGATCGTCTTGCACAGCTTTTGGTGCTGTCGCTTCTTCTGGTTCAAGCTCTTCTGGTTTGACCTTAACCCCTTCTTTAGCTGTTTCAACGATGTGCGCAGCGATTTCATGCGCAGTGTTCATTGAAAAACGTGAAGCATAGGCTTCGATCACCATTGGTAAATTCATACCAGCAACGATTGCCCATTTGTCTTTGTGATCTTCAAACAAGCTGTTTGCTTGGTTGAAAGGAGTACCACCCCAAAGATCAACTAAGAATAATACTTCTTCTTGATCGTCAAATGTAGCAATTGCTTCTTGCATTTTTGCCTTGATGTCATCTGGACCTTCACTTGGCATCAATGTAACAGCTTTAACATTTTCTTGTTCGCCGAAGATCATTGAACCAGATTGCAAAATGCCGTTAGCAAATTCTCCATGACTTGCTAGGATAATTCCTACCATCTTTTTACCTCCTATATCAAAATTGAAAAATGTGACACGAATACGAAAGAAAAAACAACATCGAAAAAATTAAGGGTGACTACCTTCTTTTTCCAAAATATCCTTCAAAAAGATTTTACGATCAGCTGGAACTTTGCGTATCTCTACTTCTATGCCTTGATTTTGCAAATAAAGCAGCGAAGCAAGATCTTGATCATTGACTGACACGAAATTAGTGATCATCCGTTTTCCCATTGAAAAGCTCATGCCGCCGATATTGACGGAACGAATGTCAATGCCTCCTTTGACCAGAGTCACGACATCTTGAGGGTTGGTAAATAATAACATGACTTTTTGCGTATTAAATAATGTGTTATGCGCCACCTCAAGCATTTTTGCTACTGTCACCACATTGGATTTGATTCCTGGTGGAGCAGCTTCTTTCAAGAGAAACTTCCGTAATTGGTCATTTGCGACCTCATCACTGACCACGATGATTCGATTGATACCAGTCATTTTCGACCAAGCTGTGGCGACCTGACCATGAATCAACCGATCGTCGATTCGGGCAAGACGTATATCCATTCCCATTGTGCAAGCCTCCTACATCCATCGATCCGCTTTTCATATTGAGGATCTGTTCTTTTTTCAATCACCTCCTGTATCCACTTATATAGAAGCAAGAAGCGTGCCAAGTTTTTTCGATACACTATTCTTGAAAAAACCTTAAGAATCAGCATTCGGACAATACACTAAAAAAGATACACTAAAAAATACTGTATCTTTTTTAGTGTATCTGTATTATTTGCAGGATTTAAAAATACATTTCTTTTTCGTGATGGTTTTTGATCAACTCCAGCAGGTAATACTCTTCTGTCTTCGGCACTTCGATATTCATCAAGCGCGAAAATGATTGGACATGCACATGCAATTGGCCGTAAAGAGGATTCTCCTCCATCGCTGCTAAATCAATTTCAGAAACAGTCAATGGTTGACGCAATAAGATCCGCTCCAGCATACCTGCGCCATGCATCACAAAATTGATCTGAAAGCCTTGCTGCGCCCCTACCAAATCCAAATCGTGAATGATCTCTTCGCCAAATTTCCACAACGGCTCTACCACTTTTTTCGCATTGATATAGGTAAAGTTTTCCTCTAAATACCGAACACAGATTTCCTTTGCCTGCCGATCATCTAGCTGCACTTCATCTTCAAAACTCAAATCGTTTTCCAATAGGATATCATCCAACAAAAGATCAACATCTTGGTCGATAAAACGTTCTAATGAAATAAACGGTGCATCGATATGCGGATCAATGATCCCCGTTGCGGCAATCAGCCGGTAGCGCTGTTGAATCTGATCCAAGTCCGTTCTCAGATCCGCCACCGATAAGGTCACTACGTCAACATTTTGATTTTGGCGTTTCGACAATGAGCTTTGGATCAATTCTTTGATGCGCTGCGCTGTCCCTTTTCCCGAAGCGCAGACCGCTAGAATCGCTTTAGGGTGGTGGTTTTGTGTCACTGGTTCTTCCACAGTGACCGCTCCGTATCCGCGGAACTTCCGTAATGAATCATAGAGCTGATCGAGGTCCGTGCCGATCACTGATGCTTTACGGACCGTCTCAAGGACGATGGAGGTAGTCACCATATCGACTGTTCGAACAGCCACACCCGTTTCTCGCTGGATTTCATTATTAAAGGTCGCTAAGGACCCCATATCGACTAAGAGGATCACCCCACTGCCGTCATTGACTGCTCGTACACTATCCACGATTTTTTTCAACGCCACAGCCGGTGGCATATCTAATGGCATGTCCACCGCTGTCACTTGATCGACTTCCAACAGCTGCTTGACGACTTGTACCATACTACTAGCCGTACTGTTGCCGTGAGCTGCCACAACGACACCAATTTTCCCAGAGGAATGTGTCGTACGCAGTGAAACCAATAGAACTGCCAAGTAATAGGATTCACTTTCAGGAATCGCCACGTGAAAGCTGTCGCCGATGAAGTCGCGGACTTCTTTGGCAACTTCGAATTCTTGGGGGTAATCCGCCACCATTTGACGAATGTTGTCGTTGGTTTGCCGTTCTTCTCCCAGATGGATCTTTTTCAAAAAAGAACTGATGTGCAGACTCATCGCGTAAATAAAGTTTTGCTGGAAATCGTAATTTAAGCGTTTCCGAACCATCTCATAAATTTGATTTGTTACACTGATCACTTTCTGATCGACAAATTCACTTAGTTTATTGACAGAATTAAAAGAGAAGCCGTGATCTTTATAAAAAGATTTCAAATGAACATTGATATCGGTTGAGATAAAATGATTGATTGCTTCTTGATCCAAACCATCTGCTTTTAATAAGGCTGCTTTATCCCCGATGATATCGTAGAGATTGTAAGGCAATTCATAGGAATCTGATTGAATATTGTTTAAGTTTTGATTCGGTTGAATGCTGATCTTCGGTTCAAGGATTTTAGAAAGCTCCGCCAGCTCATTGCGGCGATTCCCCAAAACGATCAATCCTGAACGAATCCCTTCTGGCAAATCGATCAAATCGATCTCAATCTCATCTTGTTGCATATGATTCAAAAAGCCCCGTGCACAGACGAGTTGGACATTGGATTTCAATTGACCGATATTCCCAAAACTGACACTGCCGATCAACGCTTTGACTACATCTTCTGTCAAGGTGATCGTCCGCTGAATACGGGACGCCTCTTGCCCGACTAACACCCGAACGAGATCGACTTTTTCTGATGCGGGTCGTTTCTCAAAGAAGGGCAGTTGAATATTGATAGGAATGCGTCGGGTAAAGGTATCTAATAGCGTTGAGTTGGGGTCTTCGGTAGTCGCTCCAACGATTCGGACATTCGCTTGATGATTTTTGCCCGTTTCCCCTAAACGACTAAACGTTCCATGGTCCATAAAGTAAAAAATCATTTCTTGCCCTTCTGGCGGTAATCGATGGATCTCATCGAGAAACAACATACTCTCATCCGCTTGATCAATAATACCGATCTTCTCTTGATCGGCACCCGTAAAGGCCCCCCGTACATAACCAAACAAATGGCTCATCAAAAGCTCTGGGTTATTTGCATAGTCGGCACAGTTAAAGACGATCAATTCTTTGTCATCGGCAATTACTTGATTGCTTTTGGCAAACTGAAACATTGCATGGGCAAAGTAGGTTTTCCCAGAACCAGTAGGCCCTGTGATCAAGCAGTTTAGCCCTTTTGGCGGATACAAGATCGCTGCTTTCGCCTGCTCAACGGCATTTTTCATACTTCCGTTGGCACCGATGATCGTCGCAAAAATATCTCGGTCAGAGGGTTTTCCTTGTACCCGTTGAGGGAAGGCTTTTTCTCTTTGCGGGCGACTTTCTTTGTAGCTTGGCACATACTTTTCCCTACTGCTGGGATCGACCCCTGCCGCCCAGTAGCGAACAGGCCGCGAGTCGCTTTTTTCGACGCGCCCTTCTTTGACAAGCTTATTTAAATCCTTACTGGCATTACTGCGCTGAATGGCTAAATGATCGGCAACTTCTGAAGTAGACAACCCTTTCTTTTCCCCTAAGCCGCTCATCGTATTTTCGACGATATATTGATAAATCCGTTCGATTCGCTTGCCCAACAGCTTCGCCTCCTTGTTTTTTCCACTTGAATACTTTACTCATTTTTCTATAAAAAAGCAACTTTTTTTCCGCACAGAAAAAGCAAAATACTTTGTTCGAAAGAGCAATAGAACGTCCTATCACATGCTACTCTCAGCATAAAGCATTTTGCCAAAAAAAGATATTCAAAAGTCAGGATGCGTTAGGCTTTTTCATTGGGAATGAACGCTGGTACCTTCTCAGGAAACCATTGCAGTTTTTTTTGCATCCAAATCACATCGTGCCATTGTTTGAACTTATAGCCGACATGCGCAAAATCAGCAACTTTCCGATACCCAAGCTTCTCATGAAAAGCCTCGCTTTGTTGATTGCCTCCTGTAATGCATGCAGTCAGATTGACCACGTTTTGCGCTTTTAATTTTTCTTCAAGCGCTTGATAAAGAGCGGTGCCGAGCCCTTTTGCTTTGGCATCCGGTGCTAAATAAACGGTTACTTCAACGGTCCAATCGTACGCAGCCCGTTCTTTATAGGCTGACGCATAGGCATAACCGACGATTTCACCAGCCTCTTCTGCAACGAGATATGGGTAGCGTTTCAAGGTCTTGGCGATGCGTTCCGCGAATTCTTGAACCGATGGCACCTCCGTTTCAAAGGTAATCGGTGTATTTTCTACATAATAAGCATAGATTGCTGTCAAGGCTTGGGCATCTGCAATCGTGGCAGAACGTATCGTCATAGAATCCCTTCTTTCAGTAAATTTTTTCCCAGTATACTCTTTCTGAACAAAAAAAACAATCCGCTGTTGACGGATCGTTTCCTAGTTATAAATGATTTAGCGGGCTTTTTCAGCTCCGCAATACACGGTAAGATGTTGTGGCAGTACCGCTACTGTGATTGGCAATTCAGGTCCTGGATCACCATCGACATTTGTTTCGATCGTTGCCCCATCCGCCAAACGAATCGCAGCTTTATCAAAGGTTTGATAGCCAAGAACATCATTTGATTCTGTCACCCCTTTGAGAAGCTCTGGGACACTTTTGACGGTCTCCCAAAGATTCGTATCCTTCAAGTAGATCAGATGCAATTTGCCGTCATCGGTACTCGCTTTAGGCAAAAGAGATTCGAAACCGCCGATCGTATTGGATGACCCAACGATCATCGTACTGCTTTCCACAGCGATCGTCGTTTTTTCGCCATTATTTTCGGCGGTCACTTCAAACGGATGACTTTCATTTTTCCTCACTTCCCGTAGACCAGAAACAAAATAGGCCATTTTTCCCAGCTTGGTTTTTTCTTCGACCTCTACGTTGTTGATCGCTGCTGGAATCATACCGATCGCCACCACATTGGTAAAATAGTCTTGATTGACCTGACCAATATCGATTTTGCGGGTGTGATCCACTGCAAATGATTCGATGGCTTCCTTAGGATCTAGTGGAATCGCTAATGCTCTGGCTAAATCATTTACTGTTCCCAGCGGGAAGAAACCAAAATTTGGTCGTTTGTCATGAGGGGCTAAGCCATTGACCGCTTCATTGACGGTACCATCACCGCCCATTGCAAAGACACTGTCAAATTCTGCTACCGCTTCAGAGGCAAAACGTGTGGCATCTCCTTCTTTTTCGGTATGTTTGACCACGACTTCTGAAAAAGCTTCCCGCAGCTTTTCTTCTGCCAGCTGCTCATATTCTTGGGCCTGTTCCCCACCAGAGCTTGGATTGACGATCAATAATACTTTCATAAAACAGCCTCCTTGTTTGGGTTCATTTTCTATGAATCCAGTATAACAAGTTTCACGAAACCTGTCTTAAACGACCTCCGCCTATCCGCTACAAAAAAACACAGCCTAATCAGACTGTGTTTTTTCGAGTACTCACTTCATTTTATTAAACCAATCGTTTACGCAAACGCCCAGAAATAAAATCAATGATCGTGACCGTCACCACGATCCCTAATAAAATGATCCCTACACGGCTCCATGAACGCGCATTGATGGCAAAGATCATTGGTGTACCGATCCCACCTGCCCCTACGATCCCTAAGATCGAAGCTGAACGGACAGCCAGTTCAAATCGATACAAGGTAAAAGAAAGAAATTCTGGGATCAGTTGCGGCAATGTCGCAAAGCCTAATACATCCCAGCGGCTTCCTCCCGCACTAATGACGGATTCCGAGGGACCATGGTCCATGTTTTCGATCGCTTCGCTGTAAAGCTTTGCCAGCATCCCAATGGAATGGACACTGACCGCCAAGACACCAGCAAAGGAGCCCGGACCTACCGTTTTGATAAACATGATGGCTAAGACGATTTCTGGAAACGTTCGAATCGCCGTCAGCACGATTTTCCCAAATCCCGATAACCAGCGAGGGCTGTTTTTGCTGCGCGCCGCCCAAAAGGCAAAAGGAATACTTAAAATCGATGACAAAAAGGTCCCAACAAAGGCAATCGCGACGGTTTCGATCATCAGACTGATCAAATCTTCGCCATCACCGGTATAAACATAGCTCCAATCAGGATGGATCAGGCCATAAAAGATCGAGCCGACAATTTGACCGACATTTTCTTTAACGCCAGCAAAAGGCACGCCAGCAAAAGCCCAGATATAAAGGAGGATAACGACTACAGCGATCAGCCAATTCCGTATTTTTTTCTTTTTCGGTTCTGCTGGCAACATCATAATAATCGCTCCCTTAATCTATTACTAATGGTATCAATCACCAAAACAACTGCAAAAATCACTAAGACGATAATCGACGTCTGGTCATAGCGAAATTGGCTTAAAGATCGTTGTAAGAAAACACCGATTCCGCCTGCGCCGATATACCCAAGAATCGTCGATGCCCGCACATTGATCTCAAAGGCATAAAGCAAGTAACTAAGAAAATGACTCATGACTTGCGGTACGACTGCATAGCGGATGATATCAAACTTCGATCCTCCAGAAGCCGTGATCGCTTCGATCGGACCTTCATCAATCGTTTCAATCGATTCATAAAACAATTTGGTGATCATCCCAAAAGAAAACACAGAGATGGAGATCACCCCTGCAACCGGACCAATTCCGACAATGGCAACAAATAAAGCCGCCAGCATCAAATCAGGTACCGTCCGAATGATATTCAAAACAAAACGGAAACAACCACTGATCCAATGATTGGTCATGATATTTCGTGCTGCTAAAAGTGAAAACGGAAAGGCCGCCAGTGCACCAAAGGTTGTGCCGATGATCGCCATTTGGATCGTTTGCAAAATCGGCTCAACAATGATTTTGGCATATGCCCAATCAGGATGAGCCATCTTTTGTAAGATGACATTCATTTGACTGCTATTGCTAAAGAACCGTGCCAAATCAACACCTGAAATAGAGCCGCTAACGAACAATACCACTAAAAAAATGACGAGCCAAAGAACATTTTTCCATAGTCCGCTGCGTTTCGGCAACGTATTTGTCGTCATTGTCCCGCCCCTTCCTGCTCTTCCATGATCTCGCTGCCATAAATCTGTTTTAATCGTTGATCGGTCGCTTCACTGACAGGGCCATCAAAAACCAAGCCTCCGTCTCGCAACCCGATGATCCGCGTGCCATATTCTCTTGCCAATTGGACAGAATGTAAATTGACTACGATGGTGATCCCCAGATCTTGATTGATCCGTTTTAAGTCATTCATGACTTTTTCAGTGGTTAACGGATCCAATGAAGCAACTGGTTCATCCGCTAAAATAATCTTCGGCTCTTGCGTCAACGCACGGGCAATCGAAACCCGCTGCTGCTGACCGCCAGACAATTCATCGGCTCGGGTATAGACTTTTTCTGCTAAATTGACGCGCTGCAGTGATTGATACGCCAACTCTTTGTCCGCTTGCGGAAACAGACCCAGCAGCATTTTGAGCGTGGGATGATAAGCCACCCGCCCCGTTAAGACGTTTCGCAAGACACTCGAACGTTTCACCAAATTGAAGCTTTGGAAAATCATGCCAATGTCTCGACGAATCAAGCGCAGCTCTCTTCCTTTTGCTTTTGTGATCGACTTGTTATCGATTAAAATCTCCCCACTCGTGATCTCGTGCAGTCGATTGATGGAGCGCAGCATCGTCGATTTACCTGCACCGGATAAGCCCACTACGATGACAAATTCCCCTTTTTTGATATCGATGTTCAAGTCCTTCAACCCCAACACCCCATTTGGGTATTGCTTGGTCACATTCTGAAATGAAATAATCGTTTCGTTCTCTAGAGCCATGATTCTCCTACTTTCTTTCCATTAGGTAAAAATTGCTGTCCATTCGAAAAGGGTACCTCAACTACCGGTACCCTCCCGATCTATTCATCTATTAATTATTGTCCGACTTGTTCCGCATACTCTCTTACGATGTCGAAATTGCTGTCTTGTGAAACAACGTATCCTTCATGAGAGTAAATATCAGAGATGATTTGTTTTCCTTCTTCATCTTTTCCGATCGCGATAAAGGCATCTTGGATTTTTTTGTCCCACTCTTCACTCATATCGCTGCGAACACTGATCGTATCGTTCGGAATCGGTTCGGTAAAGTACATTGGTTCTACCTCATCCATGATTTCTGGGTAATCATTTTTGACCGTGTTACGGGCATCTTCAAAAACGAACGCCGCATCAACGTCGCCATTCAAGACAGATAAGACCGCTTGGTCATGGCCTTTGACTTGAACAGTCGTCACATCCGTATTGATATCGATGCCTGCTTTTTTCATTTCTGCTACTGGCCAAACATAACCGGCAGAAGAAGTAACATCTTGCGTGGCAATCGTTTTGCCTTTTAAATCTTCCAACTCTTTGATGTCGCTGCCGCTTTTTACGACGATCATTGAACGATAGCTATCAACCAATTCATCCGTTGATTCGCCACCAGGCTGCTTGATGCCATAACGCTGTGCTTGCAACAGTACTTTAACATTGCTTTGTTCATTTGCTAAAACATAGGCATTCGGCGGTAAAAAGCCGACATCTACTTGTTTCGAAGCCATTGCTTCGACGATTGTATTGTAGTCAGTGGAAACACTTACTGTGACTGGAATCCCCAATTCATCACTTAACAATTGCTCAAGTGGTTTTGCTTTTGCTTCTAATGTTTCTGCTGCTTGTGATGGAACAAATTGAACGGTCAACTTTTCTGGTACATATCCTGCGTCCTCAGCCGCCGAGTCAGTACTTGCTCCACCTGAGCCACATGCCGCCAGCGTAACTGCTGCCACCAAACCTAAACCAAACATTGCCGTTTTCTTCCAAACTTTCATCACTTTTTCTCCTTTTCATTAAAAAAATCGAACTCATGGAATTCCGAACTTTCCTTTTTGATTATAAAAAACCACCGAATTAAAAACAATCTTTTTCGAATTACGAACGTTTTCTTTTTTGAAAATGTTCGTGTTTTGACCGAAATCATTCGTGAGCACATTCTCAATAATCAACGTTTTTCGAAAGTTTCTTTCCATTTGTTCTACTTCCTCAGAGTATCAAATGAATATAAGGTTTGTGTTGTCAACGTGTAAAGATTCTGTTAACAGCAAAAGGAACTTTGTGAACAACAAAGCATGGACATACTCGTCATTCTTACCCCGAGTGCACAAATTTTCTTGAAACGTCTAACCAGAAGATGACCGCACACTTTTTTTTACGAAACAATACAAAAAAAGCAGAGGATTCCCTTAAGAACCTCTGCATTTGACCTCATTCTCTTACTGTAAAAAGAGTCATTTACCCTTGATCCGTTGGCAGCTGCAACAAGAGTACATGCTCGTTTTCAATCATTTCACCCGTCAAAACAAAGCCATTGCGTTCGTAAAGCTTCGTTGCGATCTCGTTGCCATCCACAGCGGAGATCCTTAATTCTTGCGCTTGGATATGGGTTTTGAACCAATCTAACCCAGCAAGAAACGCCTGAGTGCCTAACCCTTGATTTTGGAAATTTTCTGCGATCATAAACCGCTCGATCCACCACGAAGCTTTTGGATAATCCTCATCCGCCTCGTAAAAACTAAATAGGATAAAGCCGACCATTTCCTCACCATTGTATAGGGCAAATGCCTGACGAGGTTCCTCATAGATCGCCTCTAACATTGAGTACCAATTGGGCGCAACAAAGTCTTCTTGCTCCTTCGTTGTCTTCAAATTCATGCACGCACGATAGTTTTCCTTCGTGATTTCTTTTAATTGAATCATTGCTTATCTCCTTATCTAAGCCATTATAAATAACTATTTCGTTAAAACGGTTTCATCGGTGTAAAAAAAAAACACCCAGGTTACTTTTACGTAATCTGGATGTCATTTTCTTATGCTTCTTGCGCTACTGGATAAACAGATACTTGTTTTTTGTCGCGGCCTTTACGTTCGAAACGAACAACGCCATCAACTTTTGCAAACAATGTATCATCTCCACCGATACCTACGTTTACCCCTGGGTAAATTTTAGTACCGCGTTGGCGATAAAGGATTGATCCGCCTGAAACGGTTTGACCGTCAGCACGTTTCGCACCTAAACGTTTTGATTGAGAGTCACGTCCGTTAGAAGTAGAACCCCCACCTTTTTTGTGAGCGAAGAATTGCAAATTCATTTTCATCAACATGAGATGCACCTCCTAGTTTTCTTTAGTAGTTTTGATTTGGATATAATCGTTGTACTCTTCTTGAACTGATTGCAAGCCGATCAACAAATTTTCTAAAAGAATTTGTGCGATATTCGACTGCTCTTGGGTCAAACGAGAAGGCAGTGTGACTAATAAGTACCCACCATTTTCGTTATCTGCTTCAACTTTTGGCGCAACGCCAGCCAAAGCATCGATCCCATTGACTGCACTGATCGCTAAAGCGGATGCTGCAGCACAGACGATGTCTTTGCCGTATTCTCCTGCTTGTGCGTGTCCAGCTAGTTCAAAAGAAACAATCCGACCAGAGTCATTTCGTTTGAATGTCCCTTTGATCATATTCGTTACCCTGCTTTTCGTAAGAATTAAGCGTTGATCGCGTCAATAACAACTTTTGTGTAAGGTTGACGGTGACCTTGTTTACGGTGTGAATGTTTTTTAGGTTTGTATTTGAAAGTTACGACTTTCTTTTGTTTGCCGTGTTTTTCAACAGTCCCTTCAACAGTTGCTCCTGCAACGATTGGGGCACCCACTTTTGTTGATTCGCCACCTACTAAGATAACTTCATCAAAAGTAACCTTTTGTCCAGCTTCAACGTCTAATTTTTCAACGTAGATTGCTTGACCCACTTCAACTTTTACTTGTTTCCCACCAGTTTTGATAATTGCGTACATGCTCTACAGCACCTCCTTATAATATACTTAGACTCGCCATCCCAAGTGACTTTCGTACTTACTACTTGTTCTGTGCGGTTGTAGCTGTGGAGTCCACAATTACAACAGATTAACTTTATCAAAATGTTTTCCTAAAGTCAATCACTAATTAAGGAAAAGACAGAATTCTTTTGCTACTAGTCATTTCCTTTTGTGCATTTTTTGTTTTCTATTACTATAGAAGAAAGAGAACAAGTGAAACAGAATTGGAGGAGTTTTCATGCAATACCCCAAAGAATTAGCCACTGCCGTTCAACAGGCGTCCCGCAGTTATCCGTTGGAAGGATTTGTTCCCGGTCAAGGACCGCTGCAGCCCAAATTGATGATCGTTGGGGAAGCCCCTGGTCGAACCGAAATCGAGAATTTTATTCCTTTTAGCGGACAAGCAGGAAAAGAATTGATGAAATCGTTGGCTTTAGCCGGTTTGACCCGTGAGGATGTCTACATCACCAGCGCTGTCCGCAGCCGCCCATACTCCGTCAAAGAACGAATCAACAAACGCAGCGGTGCCCATGAGATCGTCCATCCCAATCGGACACCTACCAAAAAAGAAGTCTTGCTACACGCACCGCTGCTTGACTACGAGTTGTCCGTTGTAGATCCGCCCGTCATTGCAACTGTTGGCAATATCGGACTGCAGCGATTATTAGGCAACGCCTATTATATCAAAGATCACCATGGCGAAGTGATCCGTTCCAAAATACAAGAAAGCAATCCAACAAAAGATGGCTATCAATGGTCGGAAAAAGAATATTTGATCGTGCCGATGTATCATCCCGCTGCGATCTTTTACAATCGAACGTTGACTCCGCAAATCGAAGCTGATTGGCGAGGGTTAAGAAACATTCTCTCACAAATACCAGCCGACGAATAACGACCAGTCCCCTAGCCCTACTGCCAATACGCTGGAATCGTCTGCTCATAGGCGGTGATTTTCGCCTCTTCCTGCAACGTGATACTGATCTCATCGAGACCGTGGATCAATTTATGTTTCCAGGTAGCATCGATTGCAAAGAAATGCTCCTCCCCAGCAACGATCACACATTGCCTCGGCAAGTCGATGCTGATGTTTTCAGAAGCAGGCAGCGAGGCGATCCTTTGGCGAACATCCAATGGCAGCTCGATGGGCAGCAGCCCGTTTTTGGTGGCATTCATATAGAAAATATCACCGAAGCTGCCAGCAATCACGGCTTTAAAGTCGTAATCCAACAGCGCCCATGCCGCGTGCTCTCGAGAAGAGCCAGAACCAAAATTATCACCAGTGACGAGGACTTGAGCGGTCTGATATGCTGGATCATTCAAGATAAATGCTGGATTAGGCTTGCGTTGCGGCAAATAGCGCCAATCGTCAAATAAAAATTCGCCAAAACCCGTTTTTTCAACGCGCTTCAAATAATTTTTCGGTAGGATTTGATCGGTATCGATATTGTCATTCATCAAAGGTAAAGTCGTACCTTCAAATTGCGTAAAAGCTTCCATTAACCCACACCTCCAACCACTTCTCGTACATCGACAAAGCGCCCATGAATCGCAGCTGCAGCCGCCATCGCTGGACTACAGAGGTGCGTCCGCGCGTTTTTCCCTTGCCGTCCAACAAAATTGCGGTTTGATGTGGAGGCACAATGGACGCCTTCTGGTACTTTATCAGGATTCATTCCTAAGCACATGGAACAGCCAGGCTCCCGCCATTCAAAACCAGCGTCAATAAAGACTTTGTCTAAACCGATCGCTTCCGCTGCTTTACGAACAGGGCGTGAACCAGGAACGATAATACCAGTGACCCCTTCTTTGATAGTTTGCCCTTTCAAAATCGCCGCTGCCTCTTGCAGATCAGACAACCGACCATTGGTACACGATCCAATAAAAATGTATTCAATGGGGATATCAGCAGCTGTCTGTCCAGGTTGCAGCGCCATATATTCATAGGCTTGCTGATCATTGTGATCCCGCACTTCAGGAAACGCTTCGCTGACTGGTACCCCCATTTCTGGATTGGTTCCCCAAGTGATATAGGGTTCTAAGGTTGTTGCGTCTAGGGTGATCAGGGCATCATAGTTGGCATCTTCATCGGTATAAAGGCTTTGCCAATCAGCCACCGCACTGGCAAACGCTTGTGGCGCAAAGCGTCGATCCTTCACATAAGCAAAGGTCGTTTCATCAGGTGCGATCAAGCCCATTTTCGCCCCACCTTCGATCGACATATTGCAAATGGTCATGCGTTCTTCCATCGTCAGGCTACGGATCGTTTCGCCAAAGAATTCTACGGCATAGCCACCACCAAAATCAGTGCCATGCGTCGCGATCAATGCCAAAATAATATCTTTGGCGTACACTCCCGGCTGCAGGTGACCGGTAATCTCAACTCCCATGCGTTTCGGTTTTGTCTGCCAAATCGTCTGTGTCGCAAAGACATGCTCCACTTCACTCGTACCGATCCCAAACGCGATCGCACCGAAAGCACCATGGGTGGCAGTGTGGGAATCCCCGCAAACGATCGTTTTCCCTGGTTGGGTCAAGCCAACTTCTGGGCCAACCATGTGGACGATTCCTTGGTTGGCAGAGCCATTGTCACACAATTCGATCCCAAAATCACGACAGTTTTTACGTAACGTGTCCATTTGCTTTTTTGCAACCAGATCAGTGATGGTAAAAATATCTTTGGTAGGCACGTTGTGATCCATCGTTGCTAAGGTTTTTTCGGGACAACGGACGGTCCGTCCCGCTTGCCGTAATCCTTCGAAGGCTTGCGGTGTCGTCACTTCATGGATCATATGCAGATCGACATAAAGCAACTGCGCTTGTCCTTCTTCTCCTGTGATCACATGCCGATCCCATAGTTTATCAAACAACGTTTTCCCCATAATTGCTCACTCCTAACTGTGCAATAACCGCTTCTGTAAAGGCAGTTGTCGTTGCTGTACCACCTAGATCACGGGTCAAGATCCCCGCATTCATTACCTCGTAACAAGCACTTTCGATGGTATCCGCCAGCTCTTCCTCTTGAAAGGACTCTCTTAGCATCATGACGACAGATAAAATCATGGAAACCGGATTGGCGCAATTTTGCCCAGCGATATCAGGTGCAGAGCCATGAATCGGTTCATATAAAGAAACCCCTTCTGCGCCATGACTTGCGCTGGGCAGCACCCCTAATGACCCTGGCAAAACCGAGGCTTCATCACTTAAAATGTCGCCAAAGAGATTTTCTGTCACGATTACATCAAAGTCTTTGGGATTTTGGATGATTTTCATAGCAGCGGAATCAACATATTGATGAGTCAACTGACAATCTGGGAATTCCTGTGCCGTTTTTTCCGCTAATCGGCGCCAAAGTCGGCTAGTCGCCAACACATTTGCTTTATCGACAGAGAGAACCCGCTTCTTCCGCGTGCGTGCGATCTCAAAGGCTTTACGCAAAATCCGTCGAATCTCTGCTTGATGATAATGATTGATGTCGTAGGCTTCTTCAGTTTTTTCTCCTTTTTCGCCAAAATAAATACCGCCAGTCAACTCACGAACGATGACAAAATCTGTCCCCCGAAGGATCGCTTCTTTAATGGGAGACAAAGCAATCACCGCATCAACTACTTTGATAGGTCGAATATTGACGTATAGCCCTAACGCTTGACGCAAATTCAAAAGTCCTTTCTCGGGTGTTATCGGTGCGTTTTCCCAAACTGGATCACCAATGGCTCCTAAAAGGATCGCATCCGCCTGCTGGCAAGCTTGTAGTGTTTCTTGCGGCAATGGCTCTCCAGTAAGTGCCAGCGCCGCACCACCAAATGGCCGCTTGTCAAAATGAAAGCGTTGGAGATGGTCTGGACAAGCCGCTTTCAATACCGCAAGCGCACTGGCCATAATTTCTGGTCCGATGCCATCTCCTGCTAAAACCACGATCTTTTTCAAACAAGGACACCTCGATTCTTTAGAGCAGCGCTAGCCTGTACATAGGCTTTGGCTGACGCCTGCAAGACATCAAAGTCTAAGCCGATCCCGCTGATTTTTTCATTGGTTTCCTGACATTCAATAACCACGTGCACTTCCGCTTGCGCATCTTCCCCACTGGTCAAGGCAGTGATCTCATAGTTCAACAACTTCGGCTGTTGCTGGAAAATCTGATCGATCGAGTTGTAGATAGCTTGGATACTGCCTGCGCCAATGGCTGATGCCACTTGTTTTTCTTCGTCTTTGATGATAGAAACCACCGCTCCTTGATGGCCATTGGACACGTATTGCAGCTGAACTGACTCCAACTCGCAGCCATCTTCTTGGCTGCGGCCTTGGTCAGCCACCAACGCTAACAAATCTTGTTCGGTCACTTGCTTTTTCTTATCTGCCAACTCTTTGAAGCGTTTAAACAATTCATTGGTTTCTTCTTGGTCAAACTGGTAGCCCAGCTGCTGCATTTTATCGACAAACGCATGGCGGCCAGAAAGTTTGCCAAGAGGCAGTGAGTTGGTTTGTACGCCTACCAATTGCGGGGTAATGATTTCGTAAGTTTCAGGATTTTTCAAGACGCCATCTTGATGAATCCCAGATTCATGAGCATAGGCATTGCCGCCGACGATCGCTTTGTTTTTCGGTACCGTGATCCCAGACAAACGTGCCACCAGATCGCTGGTGCGTTTTGTTTCGTTTAACTTGATGTTGGAGGTAGCCTGATAGAAATCATTGCGAATATGCAACGCCAGCGCCACTTCTTCTAGTGCGGTATTGCCCGCTCGTTCGCCGATCCCGTTGATCGTTCCTTCCACCCGATCAGCACCATTTTCGATAGCTGCCAGCGCATTGGCTGTCGCCATTCCCAAGTCATCATGACAATGGGAAGAAAAAATGATCGGCTGCTCACTCTTGATATTGGCGATCAAATAGGCAAAAAGCGCACCATATTCCGTAGGATTGGTAAACCCTACTGTATCGGGCACATTGATGATCGTCGCGCCGGCATCAATCGCTGTTTGAACCGCCTCAAGCAAGAAGGCCTTATCGGTGCGGGTGGCATCTTCTGGCGAAAATTGAACTTTTTCAAAGCGTTCACGGGCATAAGCCACATGTTCTTTGATGGAAGCGAGTACTTCTGCTTTCGTCATATTCAACTTGTACTGGCGATGCACCTCACTCGTTGCTAAAAAGACATGGATCTGGGGATCGATGGCTTGATGAAGAGCTTCATAGGCACGATCAATGTCTTTTTTCTGACAACGGGCAAGTCCTGCAACGGTCATTTTCGTCACCGCCCCAGCAATCGCTTGGACTGCTTGAAAATCTCCTTCTGATGCAATCGGAAAGCCTGCTTCGATCGTATCGATCCCCCATTTTTCTAATTGCAGCGCCAGTTGAACCTTCTCTTTCGTATTGAAGTTGACTCCCGGCGTCTGTTCACCGTCTCTCAATGTGGTGTCAAAGAACTGGATTTTTCTCATCACTATTTCCTCCTTGGCAGTGGTAGGGGCACGCTTGGCGCGACCTCATTCAAACAAATTGAAAAAATGGTATAAAAAAAGCACTCCATAAAGGGTTTCCTTCATGCAATGCGAATAGGACTCTTCAAATGATACCTTAAAAAGGCGGGTCATAGAAAAAGAGTCCTTACGATAATAATAATAAAAATGCAGCTGTTTGTTTCAATCGTTTATCCATCGTCGTCACCTATCACTTTTTTTATCTTGTTATGAAGATACCAAACAGCGGGTTCCTCTGTCAACACTTTTCCCTGAATTTTCTGAATATTTCGATAAAAAGTTCGTTTTCGCCCTGATGATGGGTTGCTTTTCTTCCTTGATGAAAATTTAAGCAGAACCTGACGAGATCTTCACAGGATTTTAACCAAACCTCCACATAACACCGTTATGATAGAAATATCCCAAAAATATTTTTCACCCCTTTATCCTGCCAGTCGTATGACTGGTTTTTTTGTTGTTCCAAAGACTCGAAAAGATTGAACTTAAGGTGAGTTATTCGTATAATAAGGGGCAGCGATAAATGAGGAGGATGAAGATGCGCAACGAAATGATGCATCGTCCAGTAGTCAAACCAGAACTAGTGGCGTTTATGCGTGAAAAACAAAAACAATTACCCGGCGAACTTGGTGAAATCGAGCAAGCCGCTCATGAAAAAGAAGTGCCAATCATCCCACATGAAACTGTGGTCTTTTTGCAGTTTTTATTGGGACAGCTTCAGCCAAAAGAAATCCTTGAGATCGGCACAGCGATCGGTTTTTCTTCAAGCTTGATGGCACAATGTGTGAAAGAGGGGCATGTCACAACAATCGATCGCTTTGACGTCATGATCCGCAAAGCCAAAGAAACCTATGCTCGCTTAGGAAATGAAGACAAAATCACGCTATTAGAAGGACAAGCGGCAGATGTCCTGCCTACATTGAGTGGTCCTTATGATTTTATCTTCATGGACAGCGCCAAATCGAAATACATTGAATTTTTACCAGAATGTCTGCGTCTATTACGCAAAGGCGGCGTGTTGATGGTGGATGACGTGTTTCAAGCTGGAACGATTCTACAACCCATCGAAGACATCCCTCGCAACCAGCGAGCGATCCATCGCAAATTGAATCTTTTCTTGGATACCGTGATGAACCATCCTCAGCTGACCTCCACCCTCGTCCCTTTAGGAGATGGCGTGATTCTCATTACGAAAGAAGCAGATAGCGTAATCCTTGAGGAACCTGAGAAAGGTTGAGGGCAGCTGCGCTTCCTTTTTTCAAAGAAAAAATAAGAAAAGGGCGAAAAGAGATTGACATTGCTGCGCCCTTTTTCTATAATGTTATTTGTTGCTGATTGATTTCAACAGCTTAGGCGAAGTGAGCATTCGCTGAAATTTATTTGTTCCAGTAGCTCAGCCGGATAGAGCATTCGCCTTCTAAGCGAACGGTCGGGGGTTCGAATCCCTCCTGGAACGTTATATTATCGTGCATAGCGCTAGCAAGTCGTTAGGAATCTTGATTCCTAGCGATTTTTTTTGACAAATTTTTTAAAAGCCACTTTTTTCAAACGTCACTTTTACCACAAATCAGCAGCACGGTGCTTTTCTTTTGCAAACAACCTATTAACTAATTATCTAAAACATCATTAATTATCACGTATAGTTTTAACTGCTAAATAAATATGATATTATCCTCTCAAAGAGCGGCTTAATTGTAAAGCTCGTTTATGGGTTCCCATAATCCAGTAGCTTCACGTTTTTAGATATTATACTTCTCGAACACAACTAACAAAATTTATTCCATAGGAGGAATTTTGATGGAAGAATGTCCTTTTTGCCGTATCGTCTCTGGAAAAATAAAAAGCCATGTAATCTATGAAGATGACAGTGTTTGCGCCTTCCTTGATCATGCCAAAGACGTGGATTATCATATGCTGGTTATTCCTAAAAAACATTACACCAGTATTTTAGACTGCGACCCCGTTCTTCTTGCTCACCTCATTCAAACGGTTCAAAAAATAGCAGATCATTGTGTCACTCGCTTAGGATTTGATGGGATTAATTTGCTAAGCGCAGCAAATCAAGCAGCGGGTCAATCAGTCCCTCACTTTCATCTTCACTTGATTCCGAGAAAAAAATGTGACGGTATCAATGCGTGGCCCACATTCCATGGAGCAGCGCTCTCTTTAGAGGAAGCAGCGGCATTTTTGACCTTTGAAACAGATAGTAAGGGAGTTTAAACAAAACTCAGTAGACTAAATCTTGCTTAAAAGCGCTTCTTAAAATACTTGATAATACTTTACTTGTTCTGCTAGCTGATCAGCTGGTCGAGCACCATCCAGTACATAGTCGGCTGTTTCAGCAATGATCTGTTCGTGTAAAACAAATAGCTCCCTTGCATAGGAAAGATAAGTATCTGCCCAAATCAAAATCGCTTCTTTTGATTCGTTCGTATAATCCCGGTTAATCTGACGAGCAAAAGCAATATCTAGTGGTGTTTTCAAATAAATCACCGTATCGATCAACTGACGCAAATCTTGGTGCTCATATCCGAAGGGAAAGTCTACAAAAATGATTGGTTGAATGCTCATCGCTCTCTTCAGATCTTTTAGTAGCAGACTGATGTCATATTGATTGATCGCTGCGCGGGGATCTTGTAAAAAATAATCAAAAGATGGTGCTGAGGGCAATGCATCGATACTATAATCATCAAAGGAGATCACTATTCCATCTGCCAATCTACTCAATTCACGAACCAATGTCGTTTTGCCCGACGCTGTAACACCACTGACTACAATTACCTTCCCTTTCTTCATAAAGTCCCTCCTCTGTCGTACCTTCAGTATAACACGCTCAACCAATCCGTTTTCTTATCCTCCCCCTGCAAAAATTATGCTATGCTTGACAAGAATAAAGAAAGCAGGTGTCCTATGGAGATAACGGCATATATCGCAAGCGGGTTTAGTAAAAATCAAACAGGTGGCAACAAGGCTGGAGTCGTTTTGCTGGAACAGCCCCTTACACCACAACAAAAGTTAGCCATCGCAAAAGAGTTAGGCTTTTCAGAAACAGCTTTTTTATCGAAATCCCCGCAGGCCGATTTCAGATTTGACTATTTTACGCCAAAAGAAGAAGTTGACTTATGCGGACATGCAACAATTGCCTCCTTTGCTCTATTGTCATATTTGAACAAACTTTCCAAGCCACAGTATCGCATCGACACCAACGCCGGACGTTTGTCGATCACCATCAAAGACGGTGTCATTTTCATGGAACAGAACAAACCGCTGTTTTCAGATGTCCTTTCACTAGAACAATTAGCTGACTGTTTCGATACCAATGCTATCAACGATCAAATTCCTATTCAAATCGTTTCTACTGGATTAAAGGATATCCTTGTTCCAATCAAAACAACGGCCCAGTTGCAGCATATTGTACCTGATTTTGAGGAAATAAAAAAAGTAAGTGCGCTGCAACAAGTAGTTGGCATGCACTTATATGCAATGGAAAAAGAACGAATCGTTTGCCGTAACTTTGCCCCGTTGTTTGACATCAATGAAGAATCTGCCACAGGAACTTCCAATGCCGCTTTGGCTTGCTTCTTGTATCAAAAGTGTGCTCTCGAAAAAGAAGTGTATCGCTTTGAGCAAGGCAGCAACTTAGGTGAACCTTCTGAAATCTTTGTTAAACTCGCTACGAACTCACAAAAGGAAATCCAACGTGTTTACGTTGGGGGCAGAGGGCATTTTTGCGAGACAGTCACCATCGACACCGATACACTGGCATAATCACAACAATTTAGGCTGATCTTCCATCAGCCTTTTTTTTCTCTTCACACAGCGTGTTCTTTTTCCATAGCAGCCCATCAGTATCTCGAATACTAGTTTTCTCATAAAAAAAAGAACCCAACTCGGGTTCTTTCCTTCACATTGATTTTCTATGAAATACCAACAAGTTCTGCTAACAGCTCACTGACTTTAGGCAGTGGCTCGTTCTGTAAGGCTGCTACGATTTTTGAACCGATCACTACCCCATCGCACACTCGGGCAAAGCGCTGCACGTCTGCGTGGGTCGAGACCCCGAAACCAGCTAGTACAGGAATCGGACTTTTTTCCGAAATGGCTTGCAAATGCTGATCCAGCTGTTCGTTGTATTGGCGATCTTCTCCAGTGACACCGTTCACTGTCACAGCATAAACGAATCCTTCCGCTTCTTCGATCAGCGTCTGAATTCTGTCTGGAGGACTGGTCAAAGAGACCAGTGTGAGCAGCGCGAGATCCGCCGCATCAAACGTAGGCGTTACTAGCGATCGATGTTCAAAAGGCAAATCTGGAATAATCAACCCTTTCACATTTGTCGTTTTTAACTCATTTGCTAACTGTTCAATCCCATAATGAAAGAATGAATTGGCATACCCCATCAATACCAGTGGAACTTCAGAATGGATCGTTTGCAGCGCAGCAATGATCTTTTTTAAAGTGGTGCCATTGGCTAATGCCTGCATTCCAGCTGCTTGGATGACCGCTCCATCTGCGACTGGGTCTGAAAAGGGCACGCCGATTTCAATGGCGGCTGCGCCATGTGTCGTCAACAGTTCGATTTCTGCTGGCAGGCGTTCCAGTCCGTTGGCACCCGCCATGATATAAGGTACAAACAAAGGCTTGCCTTGTTTTTGGCGCTCTTTTAGTTTCATCGTCAATGTTTTGCTGGTCATTTCGCTTCCCCTTTCCGATCTTTGATTTGTTGAACATCTTTGTCCCCTCGTCCAGACAAACAGATCACTAAGCGCTCTTCTGCTGTCATCGTTGGCGCTAACTTTAAAGCATAGGCAACGGCATGAGCACTTTCCAAAGCGGGAATAATGCCTTCGATTTGAGACAAGAGATAAAAGGCGTCAACAGCTTCTTCATCAGTGACCGCGAAATACTCCGCACGCGCAATTTCCTTCAAGTAAGAATGCTCGGGACCGACCCCTGGGTAATCCAAACCAGCTGAAATCGAATAGGGTTCAATCACTTGCCCATCATCGTCTTGCAGCAAATGCATTTTGGTACCATGTAAAATACCGATACTGCCTTTCGTTAAAGTCGCCGCATGCTCGGTAGTATCCACGCCTTTTCCAGCTGCTTCAACGCCAATCAAACGAACGGTTTGATCGTTGATGAAAGGGTAAAACATTCCCATCGCATTGCTGCCGCCGCCAACACACGCAACGACTGTCGTTGGCAGTTGTCCTTCTTTTTCTAATAGTTGCCGCCGTGTCTCACTGCCAATCACACTTTGAAAATCTCGAACGATCTCTGGAAAAGGATGCGGACCGAGTACCGAACCCATCACGTAATGAGTGTCCTCGACGGTTGCGACCCAGTAGCGCAGCGCTTCATTGACAGCATCTTTCAATGTCTGATTGCCTGATGTGACTGAAACCACTTTTGATCCCAACAATTCCATTCGAAAGACGTTTAGTGCTTGCCGCTGAACATCTACCGCGCCCATAAAAATCGTGCATTCCATACCGAACAACGCGGCCGCAGTTGCTGTGGCGACGCCATGCTGCCCAGCACCGGTCTCTGCTACCACTTTCTTTTTCCCCATCCGTTTTGCTAATAAGACTTGGCCAAGTGCATTATTGATTTTATGGGCACCCGTATGATTCAAATCTTCTCGCTTCAGATAAATTTTGGCACCGCCTAAGTGTTGCGACAAGCGCTGTGCATGATAAAGGGGGGTCTCTCTTCCTACATACTCTTGTAAATATTCCTGTAATTCAGCTTGAAAACTTGCGTCCGTTTGTGCTTCACGATAGACAGTTTCCAATTGCTTGACTGCATACATCAATGTCTCTGGCACAAACTGTCCGCCAAAAGAACCATAAAATCCTGTTTTTGTGGGATACTGAGTCATCTTTTTTTCTCCTTTACTAAATGAATAAATTGTTCGATTTTCCGACTGTCTTTCTTGCCCTGGGTTTCAACGCCTGAAGAAACATCGACAGCATAAGGCCTAAAAAGCTGGATCGCCTCTTCTACATTTTCCGCGTGCAACCCGCCAGCAATAAAAAATCGCTCAGACAACGGCAACGGTTCTCTCGCCGCTTTTTGCCAATCAAAGGACTGGCCGTTGCCGCCAGCATAAGGGTGATCTCTTACTGGAGCGTCCAATAAACCAAAATCTGCATCGCAGCTCAGGAAATCTTGCTTTAAAGTTTCTGCTTCTCCATCAAAGGCTTGGAGCACTGCGATCTTTTGATGAGCAAAAACGCCCTTCTGAATGGCTGTTTGCAAAGATGGCAGAACCTTTCCATGGAGCTGAATCGCTGTCAATTGGGCGGTTTGAATTGCCGCTTGCACTTCTTCAACACTTGGAGAAACGAAAACCCCGACTTTTCCTACATTTTCGGGAACTTGCTCCGTTATCTTGCGGACTTGGGTCGGATCGATTCTCCGACGGCTTTCGGCAAAAACAAAGCCAAGGTAATCTGCTCCTGCATTGATGGCAGTTTCGACATGCAGGCGTTCGGTGAGTCCACAAATTTTCACTTTGGTCATCGACGGCTCACCTGCAAATCTGCCGCTGTTTCAACAATTCGATTGCTCCTCATCAACGTTTCTCCAACGAGGACTCCATGATAAAACGGTGCAAGCTGCAGCACATCTGCGGCCGTTCGAATACCAGATTCACTGATGTAAACCGCCTCTGACGGCTGAGGTGCTAAAGCAACACTGACATCCAAGGAAACGTCAAAAGTTTTTAGGTCACGATTGTTGACGCCGATGATTTTGGCACCTAATGCTTGGGCTTGTTGAAATTCAGCCGCATTATGAGTCTCAACGAGTACTTCCAACCCTAGTGCTTCGGCTTCTTGATACAGCGCGACGAAACGGGCTGGCTCTAACGCAGCCACGATCAATAAAACGATACTGGCACCCGCATTCTTGGCGCGAATCAATTGTTTTTTGTCGATAATGAAGTCTTTGCATAGTATAGGCACCGAAACAGCCTTACTGACTGCTTCAAGATCTGCCAGCGAGCCTTTGAAAAATTGCTGGTCGGTCAAAACGGAAATCCCGCTGACACCCGCGGCTTCATAAGCTTGCGCTTGCGTGACTGGGTCGATCGCTTGATTAATGTCTCCTTTTGAAGGTGAAGCTCGCTTGATTTCAGCAATGAGGTGCATCTTTTGTGGTCGGTCCTTGACTTGCTGATAAAATGATGGGCGTTTCGCTACGACCTTTTCGGTTTCTTGTGGCATCGCGGCAACTTCTTCAACTTTTTTCTGGATGATCGTTTCTAAAAAATCCATGATTCTCCTCCTTACAGCTTTCGTAATTATTGACTATTTGACTGGCGGATCAACTCCTGCAGTTTGTCATAGGCGGCGCCCGAAGCGATACACGCCCGTGCCATCGCAAACCCTTCCGCTATCGTGGCGGCTTTGCCGTTAGCGTAAAAACCTAACCCTGCATTTAAGACCACCGTTTCTAGATAAACGGAGGGTTGATTTTTCAACACCGCAGTTAAGATCGCCGCATTTTGAGCGGCATCCCCGCCGACGATCGCCTCGATCGGCGCTGGCGTAAAGCCGTACGCTTGTGGATCCAAAGAAAAATTGGCTACCTCTCCTCCTTGATAAAAGCTGATCGCAGTTTCACCTGCCAAATTGGCTTCATCCATTCCGTTGCATCCATGGATCACCATTGCTCTTTGCCGACCAAGACTGCCTAACGCCTGAGCGGTGTCGGCCAAGCTCTCGCCTGCGTAAGTCCCAATCAGTTGCGTAGTCAACGGAACAGGATTGATCAAGGGGCCTAATAGATTAAAAATCGTTGGCGTTGCTAATTCTTGCCGTATCTTCATCACTGCTTTCATGCCGGGATGCAACGAGGGAGCGAAGAGAAACGCGATGCCGACAGTCGTTAATAGCTCAGCGATTTTTTCTGGTGATGCTTGGATCGATACCCCCAAGCAGGCTAAGACATCGGCACTGCCTGAACGACTAGAGATACTGCGATTGCCGTGTTTTGCCATCGTGATTCCCCCAGCTGCTAACACGAAGGCCGCCGTAGTGGAGACATTAAAACTATTGGAGTGGTCGCCGCCAGTACCGCAATTGTCCATGGCGTCTCCTCCTTCATAAGGGATCGCAACGGCATGCTCTAACATGATTTCCGCTAAAGCGGTCAATTCGACGGCTGTGATGCCGTTGATCTTCATCGCAACTAACGCTGCCCCCAATTGACTTTCTGAAAACATCCCGCTTAAAATTCCTTGAGCAAAGTGGCGCATCTCCTGATAACTTAAATGACTGCCATTAAAAAGCTGCTGGGTGATTTGCTGCGGCTGCTGTATTTTGACTGCTTCCATAAATATAATCATTCCTTTCGCGATTCCGCTCAAGGCACAACACCGAATGAAAAAGTGTTGTGTTCCTAGCGGAACCTATTTCTCTTGTAGTAAACTTTTCTTGAAGAAGCCTGTATACACTACAAATCACGGGGAGGTGAGTAAGTGCGAAGACACACTTTTCGACCTTGTATAAATATATGTGTAGCTTGGCTTTTCAAGCACAACTAACTGTGACAAAGAGCACGTAAACTTATTTTTGGATAAGCGACTCGTTTGTGTAGAGCCTCGCAGTCCCTATACAGTTCTTCTTCTAAAATCTATGAAGGGAGTTTCTCACGATGTTAAAAATCGTGTACCCAAATTGTTGTGGCATCGATGTCCACAAACAGTTCGTTATCGCTGTGATCGCAATCACTGACAGCGAAGGGATTACTCAATACAAGCGCCGTCGCTTTTCAACGTTTACGAACGGGTTGAAAGAGCTGAAAAAATGGCTTGAGTTCCACTCTTGTTTTCATGTTTGTTTAGAGTCAACTGGGAAATATTGGATTCCTATCTATAACGTCCTTGAGGACGAAATGGACATCTGTTTAGCTCACCCAAAGTACGTCAAGGCAATTCGAGGGAAAAAAACAGACAAGAAAGACGCCCAATGGATTGCGGACTTATACAAACATGACTTAATTGCAGGAAGCTTTATTCCTCCTGCGAAAATTCGTCAGCTGCGGGACTTGTTTCGCTATCGAATGAAATTAACATACCTTCAAACCAGTGAAAAAAATAGATATCAGAACAGTCTCACTTGGTCAAATCTCCAAATTGCGAGTGTGGTTTCCGACGTATTTGGAAAATCAGCTCAAAAGATCATTCAAAGTGTACTGGATAATCCAGAGGAGAAACCGGATATTGCTTCGCTTATCCATCGTCGTATGAAAGCCTCTGTTGATGAGTTAGAACTCTCGATGGATGGCGAGCTATCTGAGGAACAAGCAGAAAAACTGCGTGTGATCAAAGCTCACTATGACGCGATTACCCTATGCAAAAATGATCTCGAAGAGATGATTACTGAATTAGGTAAAGAATACTCTCACCAACAAGAGTTGATTCAATCCGTTCCTGGATTTAAAAACCCGTTAACAGCGCTACGTGTCATTTCAGAAATCGGTATCGATATGAACCAATTCCCTACTGCTGGTCATCTTTGTTCTTGGGCGGGAGTCGTTCCTGCCAATAACGAAAGTGCTGGTAAAAAGTATTCGACTCGGATATCTAAAGGTGGTCGCTATCTCAAACCTTTGCTTGTTGAAGTAGCGAATGCCGTGGTGAAATCTGAAAAAAATCCCGAACATCGAAACAAATATCTACAACTTAAAAAGCGTAGAGGGCACAAGAAAGCAATAATTGCGATTGCTCGTCGGTTACTTGTGGCAATCTATCATATTCTCAAAAAAGATGAGGTATACAACCCCGCTCTTTATCACTATCAAGAATATGTCGCTCCAAATAAAAAACTGTCAATTCAAGAAGCAGTTCAATTTGCAAAAAGCCACGGGTTTCAAGTTGTTTAATTTGGTATAGACCGATAAATAACCGTTGAACCTCTTATTTTTGTGCGGTCTTTTTTCTGTAACTTAGTAAACGAATTAATCCGTATTTTTTTCAAACTTGTTCCTCCTTTTTCATTTGCTGCTTTTTGCTGATTTCTCTGAAATGAGTTCAAGAAACCGTTGGATAAAAAACGCCCCTTCGTTTGTCCCCATTGATTCAGGGTGGAATTGAAGGCCTACGATCGGCTTTTGTCGATGCTGGATCGCCATGATGATCCCTTTTGTTTCAGCCAATACCTCAAATTGTGCAGGAAGGGTCGCTGGCTCAATAACCAGCGAGTGATAGCGCATGACAGTCATGTCTCCTAGGTAGGTTTCGAATACACCTTTTTTCTGATACGTAAGGCTCGATTGCTTGCCGTGCATAATGGCTGGTGCTTGGACCACTTTGGCACCAAACGCTTCTCCAATGGCTTGATGACCTAAGCAGATCCCTAGAAGCGGCTTGCTATTGTGATATGTTTTGATCAAAGGAATCATGAATCCTGCCTCTGCGGGACGTCCTGGTCCGGGGGAAAAAATGATGCCATCTGCTTCTTCAGCAACAAGGAAAAGGTCTGGATCATCATTTCGCAAGACGACTGTTTCTTCTGGACAGAGCTGGAGAAGATTGTAAGTAAACGAATCATAGTTATCGACGAGTAAGATCATTGGCTGACACCTCCAATAGTGCTTTGGCTTTGTGTAAGGTTTCGTGGTATTCAGATGAGGGATCAGAATCATAAACGACACCCGCCCCTGCCTGGACATAAGCGATCGCGTCTTTCAAAACCATTGTCCGAATCCCGATGGCAAAATCCGCTTGATCGTTTCGAGAAAAATACCCAACGGCTCCCGCATAGACCCCTCTTCGAACAGCTTCCCATTGATAGATGCGAGTCATGGCACGAATCTTTGGTGCCCCGCTGACCGTGCCTGCTGGCAGGGTTGCTTTCAAGGCATCCATTGCCGTCACACCTGCTCTGCGCTTGGCAGCCACCACCGAAACGATATGCATGACATAGCGGTATTTCTCGATCACCATGTATAAAGGAACATGAACCGTGCCATGTTCAGCGATTCGTCCCAAATCATTGCGCCCCAGATCGATCAGCATTTGGTGCTCTGCACGTTCTTTTTCATCTGCTAATAGTTCCGCCGCCAAAGCTTCGTCTTCTGCTTTGGTTGCCCCTCGTTTGCGGGTACCAGCGATTGGATTTGTGGTGATCGTTGTTCCTTGAACCCGAATCAAGCTTTCAGGTGAACTGCCGATCACTTTGAATCCGTGATCGAAATCAAGATAATAGAGGTAGGCAGACGGATTCGTCACTCGCAGTTTTCGGTAATAGTCAAAAGGATCTTGTGTAAATGCTGCTTGCAGACGTTGGGAAGGAACCACTTGAAACATATCCCCTGCCGTAATTCGGGCTTTTGCCTCACGAACGATCGTTTCATAGGCATGTTGGGTAACATTACTTGTAAAATGCAGCTTTTCATTCGATAACCCACGGGTCTCAGCTGCGACCGGTGTCCTTAATTGCTGCTGCACCGCTTGGAGTACCTGCTTCATCTCGGCGGTCCCCCTTTGGCTGTAGCAATTTTCAAGGATGATCGTCAAGGTTTCCCTTTGATGGTCCAGAACGAGAAAGGTTTCAAAAAGCCAAAAGGCCATATCAGGCACCTGCAATTCATCTGCGGGCAGTTGTCCAATATCTTCATAGCAAGCTGCGATATCATAGCCCGCATACCCGATCGCCCCACTTTGCAACGGCAGATTCGGTAAAGCGGTGGTTTCTTTTTTGACTACATACCGTTCCATTTCTTTTAAAGGGTCCTGACAGGGATACTTGTTGACCGTTTTTTCCAAAAGATCCTCCACTTGAAAAACACCATCCTTAAAGGTCAGTTTCTGAACAGGATCAAAGGTGAGGATCGAATAGCGTCCCGTATCTTCTTCTCTGGGAATACTTTCCAGTAAACATTTATGCGCCCCTTGAATCCGTAAAAACACTGAGACAGGTGTCAAACAATCGCTGTTGATTCGTTCCATTCGATACATAAGCTGCTCCTTTCTTTGTAAACAAAAAGCCCTCAAGCAAACATCATAAAAACGTCTGCTTGAGGGCGAATGACCGCGGTACCACCTCAATTGAAAGTTGCCTAAAAAAACAACTTCTTCTCTATCAACCGTCTAACAACGGTCTTCCTCTATAACGGGAGTTCCCGCATTTTCCTACTGCCAAAAAAAGGGTTCAAAAAATGATCGGCTAAGGCCATTTCCTTGATTTCTTGGTATCGGACTCTCATCACCGCCGACTTTCTGTAACCAAAAAAGACTCAAGTACTTCTCTTAGTTTGATTTTACGTTTATTTTTCTATTGGTTGAAGGGCAAGAAAAACAAAAAAGCCCTCATGCAAACAAACTCGTCTGCATGAGGGCGATTACTCACGGTGCCACCTCAATTGGTTCTCTAGATCGTCTATCAACGATCGTTCTCTGTAACGGGAGATCCCGAAAAAAGCCTACTGATTTCAGCCTTTCGACACAAAAGTCCATTTCTGAAGCGTCAATCTGCTGATTTACACCACCATCAGCTCTCTGCAAGACGAACGTCCTCATACTTCTCTTTTGTTTGGTCTTTACTAGTTATTGGTAGCTATATTACGTGGCTTTTGCTGATCTGTCAACAGAAAAAAGCGAATTTTCTTTTTTTGTCTCCTTTTGACAATACAAGAAAACAACCTACAATGGGTTGCCTTAACCAAAATAAAAAGACATTCTTTAGGACAAAAATCTCCTTCACTTCTTTCAGCGTACTTAATTATAGCTGCTACTCTATTTAAATAATATTCGTTTTTTTATAACCCTTACGTGAAGATCAAAGAGTGAAAACTTTGCTATAATTTTGCCAAAAAATCGACATTTTTCCAAAATTTTCATAACATCATGAAAAAACAGAATTGTTATTTGAAATATTCTTCTATATGATTGAACCGAATGTAAGAAAGGGTGATTAAATGCACATAGACAAATTATATTTTTCCACCTTTATTTATAAAATGAGCTGCTTAGAATTTACTTACTCTCTCATTCAATCCAATGAGAAAAAAGTCGAATTATCCGAGGAAGAACAAGCAGAAATTGAATGGATCATCAATTCTGCGCTCCATCGAAAACTCTACGCCTCTCGCAAAAAGAGTCTTTTTTCCTCAAAAATAAAATTGTCGAAAGAAAGTTATTCTATGTATTTGCGAATGAAGAAATACGAACACATGATAGACCTCTAACCGTTAAAACACATAAAACAAACGCATTCCTTTAGACAGTTACTCAGAAGGTTGCCGATCCCATCTTTTTTAATAAAAAAAACATCATCCAGTGAATTGGAAATAGCAAAACTTGTCTTTTTCGTATAAAATCAAAAAGAACACGAAAGAGTTGTCTTTCATCAAAACAGTCAATGTGACTCTTTTGACCTTCAAGACTCGGAAAGGAAGTTTTTGTCATGGATGGGATGATGAAAAAAATCATTACGGAGAAGGATTTATTACGTCAGATCCTTCTCTTGGAACAACTGGCGAATCACAAAATGATCACTGCCAAGCAACTAGCAAAATTGATCGATACGACGGAGCGAACCGTTTTTTCCGATCTAACCTATATTCGCCAACAATTGCCTGATGGTTGGCAGATCGATGCTGCCAGTAGTGGCTTTGCTCTGACCCATGATGGGCCATTGTTGATGAGTCAGCTCTGGGAAACGTTTTTCCCTCAATCGATCGGTGTTTCTTTGATGAAAGCATTGCTTTTTTCCAGCGAACTCCGTACGCAAGATATTCTTAGCCAAACAGGGACATCCTATGAGACCTTGCGACGACATGTGACAAAATTAAACAAAAGTCTCACTGATTTTTCGTTGCGGATTCGGATCACCAATCGCATGATCCGCTTTGAAGGAAGTGAGATCAACATCCGTGTTTTTTTTCATCGCCTGTTACTGCCATACACCCATAACAATTACTTTTTTGAGGAATATACGATTCATGAGTCTCACTATTATCATTTCTTGGATCGCTTAGCAAAAGCCAAGCTGCAGATCGAAGTGGAACAAATCTACGGTACCTGCTGGTTTTTTATCAATACGATTCGCATCAAAGCCAATTGCCGTATTGATTCCTTTGAATTTCAGGGGGACGATCCCCTTTATAGCCTTTTCCAACAGCCATTAAGCCAGCTGTATCAAAAAGAAGGCGTTTATTTAGAACGCAGCGAACACTTCTTTAGCTTCTACTGCTTCTTAGAAAGTTGGAACTACAATAACGACTGGTCCGCAACGATCCAAGCAACCCTTGAATCCTACCAAACCATTTATCAGAAAACGACCCATTTTGTTGGAAAACTAGACCGCTTGTTGCAGTTGTCTTTAGCTAGTGATACACAACTGATTGAGAATCTACTGTTGCTTTTGATCAAATCGCAAGAGTCAGCCAAGCTCTCAGAATTGTTCGGGCTCGAATTTCACGAGATCCAACGGTTAAATCAACCCTATTCGCTATCGATCGAAGCGACGATCCATGACTTTTTAGAAGAGCAAACAGCCAGTCAATCGGAAATGAGTTTTCCATTATGGTCAACCACCACCTTACTGATCCAACAAGCGATTTTACAGATCAATCCCATTCGCGCAAAAGGGTATTTTGTTTTCCAAGGTGAGCCTGCCTGGAAAGCTTATCTCCTGCAAGAATTGAATGACTTCCTCGGTGCCCGCATCCTTTTATCGGCGATCGAGCCTGGTCAACTAGAAGCGTTGGCGGAAATCGAGGTTGATTTTATTCTCTCAAATTTCCCTTTAGAGGAAGTATCTGTTCCAGTTTTTTACTTATCGATGGTACCAACGAAAAATGAGCTCAATCAAGTGACTGAGCTCATCCAAACCTATTATTTAAGCTATCGCTAGAATCATCAAGCTGCCGCTACTGCTTCACTGGAGCGGCTTTTTGCCGTCCTTGCAGCTTATTCGTAATAAATTTCTCACCCTCAACGACTGCGAAAAGGAGTGCGCCGTTAGCAGCGATACTCAACTGCTGCATCAAGGTCAAAGAACCGATCCCTAAAAGCTGGTGTCCTAGAGGGGTTAGGAAAATCGCTGCCTGTAATACGATCAGCAGTGAAAGAGAAACGAATAGCGCTCGGTTGGCAAACAGTTGGCGATTCAAGGCTGGCTTGACCAGCTCACGACAGTTCAACAAGTAGACCGCTTGGGCAAAGACGATACTTTGCAGTAGCATACTTTGCTGAAGGACCGTTCCCTCAAATTGAACCGCTAAGACGTAAGAAGGAATCATGATCAACAGCGAGACGTAGAAGATGCGGAACAAGCTGTACCAAGACAAGATGCCTTCTTTGATTGGCCGTGGTGGTCGATTCATGACATCCGCACTTGCCTTTTCAAAACCGAGTGCGTAAGAAAGCGTGATCGTTGTCACCATATTTACCCATAAAATTTGGACAGGTGTCAGTGGCAGTGGTCGGTTCAACAAGAGTGCCGCAATAACGATCAATCCTTGGGCAACCGCAGTTGGTAAGAAGAAGTTGATGGTTTTCTTCAAATTATCGTAGATTCGACGACCCACTCGGACGGCATTGGCGATCGTATGAAAATTATCGTCTGCCAAAACCATATCGGCTGCTTGCTTGGTTACTTCACTGCCTTTGATCCCCATAGCGATCCCAATATCGGCTTTTTTCAGCGCTGGTGCATCGTTTACGCCATCACCGGTCATTCCGACGATCTCTTCATTCGCCTGCAAAGCACTAACGATCCGTAATTTATGCTCAGGGGTCGTTCGAGCAAAGATGTCTGTCTTTTGAACTGCTTGCTGCAATTCTTCCTCCGACAACAGATCGATTTCTAGCCCTTCCAACACGTGATTCGTGTGCTTCAAGCCAATTTGCTTGCCGATGGCTTGAGCGGTCTTGCCATGGTCTCCTGTGATCATTTTGACTTGGATGCCCGCTTGCAAGCACTCTTTTACCGCTTTGATGGCACTGTCTTTCGGAGGATCAATGATACCAGCGATCCCGACAAAGGTTAAATTGGTTAGCCCTTCGTGGGACAAGGACTCCTGTGCCGACAGCGTCAGATGCGCAAAGCCGATCAGCCGCTGCCCTTTCGCTGCTAATTTTGCACTTTCATCTAACCACCATTGCTTTTGATCTGAAGTCAGTTGGCTTTTCTCAAGCAACACTTCGGGCGCACCTTTGACAAAAACTACCGAGGCATTCGGCTCTTCTTGATTTTGATGGCGTGTTGCCATGTACTTGTAAGAGGAACTAAAAGGAATCTTATCGACTGTTTTACGCAATGGTTGCTGCGCTGATTCTGCGTATTGTAACAAGGCTTTTTCGGTTGGGTTCCCAACGAGATCCGCAGCCTTTTGTCCTTCGTCTTGCTTCAAGTCTTGACAATTTGCCATGATATCAAGCACCGTTGCTTTATCCACGTTTGACTCAACTAAAACATCGACGACCGTCATTTCATTTTTGGTCAAGGTTCCTGTTTTGTCTGAACAAATCACCGTCATGGCACCTAGTGTCTCCACTGATGGCATCGTTTTGATGATTGCTTGCTCCTCAGACATTTCCTTGACACCCATCGATAAAATCATGGTCAGCACGGCTGGCAAGCCCTCAGGAATCATCGCTACCACTAAGGCGATACCTGATGAGAACAAGAGATCAAGATCAAAGCCGTAGCGGAAGGTAGTAAAGAAGATCAAGAAAACCACTAATCCGATAATGCCTTTAAAGATTTGGTGATTCAATTGCTTCATTTTTTTGATCAACGGGGTTTCTTGCGCTTTCACAGACTGAATTGCTTGATTGATCTGGCCGATTTGTGTATCGTCGCCTGTTTCAACGACGATCCCGCTGGCAGTTCCGCTTTCTACATGGGTACCAGAAAACGCCATGTTCCGCTGGTCACCAATTGTACTTTCTTGAGTAATAGGCTCGGTCATTTTTTGAACAGGCTCAGATTCGCCAGTTAAAATCGACTCTTCAATCACAAGATCATGGGTTTCGATCAAGCGCATATCTGCTGGTACAACATCTCCTGGTCCTAAAACGACTAAATCTCCATTTACTAAGGAAGAAACAGCAATTTTCTTCTTGCGGCCGTGAACATAAATCGTTGCTTCTTGCCCCATGAACTGCTTCAATCCATCCAGTGATTCTTGGGCTTTACGCTCTTGCCAGTAGCCGACGAATCCATTGATGACGACGACCGCCATAATAATGCCGCTTTCGATATAATCACCAGAAATCCCTTTTAAGACGGCTGCGACGATCAAGACCAACATCAGTAAGTCGGTAAAGTGCTTGCCGACTTTCTTCCATGTGGGGATCTGCGCTGCCTCAGTAATTTTATTTTCACCTTGCTTTGCTAAACGCTGGTTGCGTTCTTCGGAGGAAAGGCCCTGCCGTGTTGTTTGCAACGTGTGTAAAAGTTCTTCTGTTGTGTTTTTGTACCAATTCATATTTTTTTCCTCCTTGTTTATTTATTTGATCTGAACATAGTATAAGACATTGAAACCATAAAATTCTGGCGATAATTTCAGCGGGGCCTGAAAAAAATGAGTGCTTTTCTTAAAGGGGAAGAGCGGCTTGGTCGCGTGGCTTCACACAACCAACTGAAAACGTCCGTTGATTGTTTTTGCAGGTGGAATCAAGTAAACTAGGACACACCCAATCAATTTCTATCTGTCCCATCATCCAAAGGCAAGATAGACGAAAGGAGCCAAAGAAATGGCAATCTATACCGATACAAAAATCGCTCAAGGACCTTTTCTTTTCATTTCTGGTCAAACGCCGTCGCAAGACGGAGCCACACCTGAGGACCCGCAAGAGCAAACAACCATCGTTTTGAAAAAGATCGAACAGCTTCTATCAGCCAATCAGTTGACTTGGTCATCAGTGGTCAAAATGACCGTCTTTTTAACAGATGCTGCATACTTAGCTGCTGTCCGTACGGCGTTTACAACTATTTTGGCAGAAAACAAACCAGCCATGAGTCTCGTCATCGTTGCCGGCTTGGTTGCCCCTGAATTTAAAGTAGAGATTGATGCACAAGCTACCTTGGCTTAAGCACAGAGAAAAACACCAAAAAAACTTCGTACAAAAGGCAGTAGCCAATACGAAGTTTTTTTGGTGTTATCTTCTTATTCAGTCCTATTTGAAGCGTCTGATTCAGTCTTTTTTTGCCACTGCTCCACAAAACCAGCGATGGCTTGAGCAGTCTGTTGAGCATTCACTAAGGTTCGCTTTTTCTCCATCGCTTCTGTCAACGAAATCGGACCTTGCTGGATACAAAAGACGGCAGATAGTAGTTGCGGCAGTTTTCCTAGATCGTCGCTTCGGGAGCCGCAGATGGCAACAACCGGGACCTGATGTTTGTGGGCGAGCAACGCGACGCCATAGGGTACTTTTCCCCCAGCGGTTTGCCCATCGATGCGTCCTTCACCCGTGATCAACAAATCTGCTTCTTTGATTTTTTCCTCAAATCCAATCAATGAAGCGATCGTCGCAAATCCTGGAACCAATTGACCACCTGCCAAACGAACAGCACCACCAAGCCCACCTGCAGCACCAGCGCCAGGGACTTCCAGATCGATCCCCGTGGTCCGCTTGATGTGCTCAGCCAAGCGCTTTGCCTGCTGATCCAACTGCTGGATCGTTTCTTGGGATGCCCCTTTTTGCGGACCAAAAACCTGCGCAAATCCCTGATTGCCAAAATAGGGATTCGTTACATCGGCCAATGCAAACAGGTCAATTTGTGCAAGCAGAGGGTTCAACTGGCTGAGCGCCAGAGATTCTGCTTGCAGCAAAGGATTGTTTTCCATCCGCTCGTTTCTTTGAATGGTTGCTCCTAGCGCAAGTAAAAAGCCTACGCCCCCATCAGAAGTGCCGCTACCGCCAAGGGTCAGGTAAATTTTTTTCACTCCTTGCCTGCAAGCTGCTAAGACCATTTGGCCTAAACCAAAAGAAGAGCTATTGCGGGTGGTCTCGTCACTAGGTTCCACGAGTTGCAACCCAATCACTTCTGCAGATTCAATCAGGGCAATTTTTTCTTCCTTGATTTTGGTGACCAACATACGGGCTTGCAACTTACCGCCTAATGGAGCGGTCACTGAAACCGTTTCGTAATTGCCTCCCAGCGCAGCAATGACTGCTGCCATTGACCCTTCTCCCCCATCAGCGATTGGGATACTGCGTGTTTCCCACTGGTCTGAAAACCCGCTTAAGACCGCTTGATTTAGTTCTGCGGAAGTGGCACTTCCTTTGAAGGAATCGATCGCTGCTACAACTTTCATTTTTCTACCTCTCATTTACGATCATCTCTTTCCCAAAAGTTGGAATACTTCGCCTTATAATCAACTTGTAGTTAATTAAATCAACCAAAAATTAACTAGCAATCCATTGTAAGTCATCTCTTATCCTCTTATGATAGAAGTATACCAAACAAACCTATCGGAGGTGCACTATGGACTTACCAATTGGCGAGGAAATCGCTCGGAGAAGAAAACAACGAGGTATTACCCAGCAAGAATTAGCAGTGTTTATGAATGTGTCCAAAGCATCCGTTTCGAAATGGGAAACGGGACAGTCTTATCCAGATATCACCTCGCTGCCCTTATTAGCAGCGTATTTTGATTGCAGCGTCGATGAATTATTGATTTTGGACTCGCAGCTATCTCCTAAAGAGATCCAGCGAATCTATCAATTACTAAAAGACGCCTTTCAAACAAAAACACCAAGCGAAGTCCTCGCGCTGGCACAAAGTTTTACCAAACGGTATTACTCTTGTTACCCGTTCTTGTTACAGATGGGCTCATTTTACTTAAATCATTGGGATCTTTTGCCAGATGTCCCTGTAGCAGATAGCACAGAAGGGCACCCCTCTGAAGAAGCCTTGATGGAAGCGAAGAAAACTACCTATTTGAAAGAAGCAGAAATCCTTTATCAACGGATCATTGCGCATGGTGACAATGCGTTGGCACAACAAGCGCAACAAATCGAAGCCTATTGTCTGCTGATGAGAAACAAGCCCGATGAGGTCTTGGCGATCCTTGGCACGAAAACGCTCTCTTTCTTACCTAGCGAACCGTTGATTGCCGCCGCATTTCAGCAAAAAAATCAGTTGCAGCAAGCTGAGATTGTGACGCAAAGTGCGATTTATCAATACTTGATTCTTTTTATGAGCTTACTGACAAATTATTTGGCAATGCTCACACAAGACGAGGAGCAACTGGAAAAAACCTTTGCACGTGGGCTGGCACTCAGCGAGAGCTTCCAACTGGCCCAGCTGCATCCCCTTTCTTTACTGAATTTTCTAGCCGCTGGGATGGTTTCTTTTGCCGCTTTGGGAAAAGAAAGCTTATTGCTGCAAGCATTAACGCTGTATGTGAAAACATTAGCAGACACGCCTGAGGAAATCGTTTTGAAAGGAGACGATTATTTCAACAGCATCGATGAGTGGATCAGCGAATTAGAATTAGGTAGTCAGATCCCGCGGAACTCAGACAATGTCAAAAAACAATTTCTCGAAATCGCGCAGTTCACACCATTATTTGAACCTTATCTGAAGCAACCACTATTTGAAGAATTATTTCAGCAGCTGCAAAAACTGTCCGAACAAGAAAATGAGCCACAAAGGAGGGCTTCACATGAATAGTGTTTCACTAAATATACCAGAAAATATGTCTGATTATTTGCCCGTACTGATCCCCTTGATTGTTTTGCAATTGGTCTTGATCGTCTTGGCGGTTCGCGATATTTTAAAACAAGAACAGTTTAAATTCGGCTCCCGCATTCTTTGGCTTATCATCGCCTGTTTTGTTAGCCTGATCGGTCCTATCCTTTATTTTGCTTTCGGAAAAGAGGACCAACAATGAAGATGATCGAGATCAACCATTTATCCAAGCGTTTTGGGCGCAAACAAGTGCTGCAAGACCTAACCTTTTCGGTTCCAAAGGGCAGCGTCGTGGGGTTTGTCGGGGAAAACGGCGCTGGCAAAACAACGACCATGAAGGCGATTTTAGGATTGCTCCCCATTGATGAAGGCGAAATCACCGTTTGCGGCGAAGTGGTGCAATTCGGCTCAGCCAAGACCAATCGCTGGATCGGCTATTTACCAGATGTACCGCAGTTTTACTAGTTTATGACAGCTGTAGAATATTTGACTTTTTGCGGAAAGATCCAGCCCAATCAAGAACCTTTTCAGCCTCAGCGGGTGATGGAGGTCTTAGAATTGGTAGGCCTGGAAGCTTCGAAACAAAAAATCGCTGGCTTTTCTCGCGGCATGAAGCAGCGTCTTGGATTAGCTCAAGCATTGATCAACCGACCAGCTATCTTGATTTGTGATGAGCCGACCTCTGCACTCGATCCTTTAGGTCGCAAGGCCTTTCTTGATGTATTGGCTAAAATCAAAGAAGAAACGACAGTTCTTTTTTCATCCCATATTCTCGCAGATGTCGAGCAACTGTCAGATTACATTGCGATTTTGCACAAAGGTCAGATCCAGGCGTTTGAAACGATGGATTCCTTAAAAAAACGTTATCGAAAAACCGCCTTTGGGATTGTCTTTACCAACGAAGGTGACCATTCGAAATTTGCCAATCTGTTAGCATCCCACGGCATTGCGGCAGAAAGAAAGAACAATCAATTACTGATCGACGAAACTGCCGACACGAATGTTGGAAAGCAGTTGCTGCGATTGCTCAATGAACAACAGATAGTACCTGAATCCTTTCAACGGATCGAACCGACTTTAGAGGCGATTTATTTGGAGGTGATCAAATGAAGGTGTTTCTTGTTTTCTTAAAGAAAGAATTTCTCGGCGGTCTTCGCAGCAAAAAATTGCTGATTTGTTTGATTATGTTTGCGCTGATTGGTATGCTCTCTCCCTTTAGCGCGAAAATCATGCCCGATTTGATGGCCAGTATGATGCCAGAATCGATTGAGATCACGATTGCTGATCCGACTGCGATCGATGCATGGCTGCAGTTTTACAGCAACATTGGAACGATTGGTCTGTTGGTATTTGTAGTTCTTTTTACGGATACGCTCTCTGCCGAAATAGCCCAAGGAACCTTTATTCAGCTGATTACGAAAGGATTACCGAAAACGACGATCGTCTGTGCCAAAGCTGGCTATTTAACGATTCTGTGGTCTTTGAGCTACCTCCTAAGTGCCAGTGTCAGTGCTTTTTATACCTTGATCTATTTCGATGACTCCAGCGCTGCCCAAGTCCCTAGCGCATTGTTCAGCTATTGGCTGTTTGGTTTATTAGCAATCAGCATCCTGCTGCTAGGTTCCAGCTTTGCTAAAAGTATCTATCAAGGTTTGTTGTTTATTGGCGTCTGTTATCTGATGGGCATGTTAGGCAACCTATGGAGTCAAGTAACAAACTGGAATCCTTATTCCCTTTCCAGCCAATTTCCTAACTACTTAACCGACCAAATCAAACTAGGGGAACTGCTGCCAGCGCTGCTGCTGAGTTGCTTATTGATCATCAGCTGCCTAGAGGGGGCTATTGCTGTTTTGAGAAAAAGAAACTATTAAAAAACCATCGGTGCAAATGTTGTACTGACCTCCTATAGGTAGACGTTTCGTCTAACTCTTGGGGGTCACTACCTGTTGCACCGATGGTTTGCTTCTGCTAGTTTATTCTAGTTCTGCTGTTTCTTGAACGTTCACTGCTTTTTTTGCCTGTGTTTTTTGCTCGATCCGCATAAAGAAGCGCATGAAAAAGGCAATCAAATAGATAGAGAAAGCGGAAATAAGTGCTTCTTGCCAAGAAAAAATCAGGAGATTCAACAAGATGATGATCAGATTGGTTAAGAAGACACCACTAGATTTTCGAATGCCATAGTATTTTTCCAAAATCAGCGGCGGAATCGTGACCCCACCATTGGAAGCACCGATTTTGTAAAGTGAAAAAATACCGAAGCTAAAGAAGAAACTACCTAAAATCAAGGAAACGGAATAAAAACGCAAGAGCATGATCTCTGGTAAAAGCGCCAGAAGAACGGGAAATGCCAAACTACCGATAACCGTATTGACAAAGACCTCTCGCTTTAAAAGCAAAAATGCCAACGCCAGCATCAATAAATTAATCCCCCAGACAACGATATGGCGATTGATCGACCAGCCAGTTTCGATGAGGTAGCCAATCGACCCGACACCGGCAGAAGCAATGCTGTGAGGTAAAAGGAAGAAGTTTAATGCGATGCAGATCCATAGCACCCCAAGCAATAAAGCAAGATTTTTTTTGATAAGTGTTTCCATCAACGTTCTCCTTTCGATCTGGCAACTATTTTTATGTATAAAAGCTTCTGTCTATTCTATCAAAAAAATCGTAAAAGAAAGAACCAATTTTTTCATGAAAACATGAAAAAATTGATTCTGACCTTCAAGAAAGTATTCTGCTATTTTTTCATTCCTTTAAGATTGCTGTTAAGCTGCACAGCAATCACAAGCGAAAAGGATTTCTTCTACAACAGATTCCCGCCATGCTCTTCTATTCGCCATACGTTTCTTCTCTGACGGCAAATGAACAAAGTAAACCGACAATTCTGATCCTTTAATCAATTGATAGGACATCAAGCGATTTTTTTGCTGCAAAAGCAGCTGATGCTTTTTCGGGGAAAGGGAAAGATCAGTTGCGGACACCAATTGCTTTAATGCCTCTGAATGACAAAGGTTTCTTTCTGGTGCGACACTGATCAATTGGCTGACCTCTGCTAATTTCATCGCCTCGATCACCCGCAGCGTTGCCCGCGGATCATGGATATCCGTCAAAAAAACCGACTGGCAACCTTGCAATGCCCGAACGAGTCGTCCTAAATCGAGAAAGTCACCATCAATGATCGTCTCACGCGCAGCATCAATCTGTTGCAAACGCTCCGTTGCCTGGCGGGCATAGAGTACTAGGGAGAAATTGGTTCTTTCTAAAAGTGTTTGGCGTGTCAGCTGCCCAATCGTTCCAGCAGCACCTAAAATCGCAAGTCGTTTCATAAGCTTCCTTTCTATTGGATTCCATTGAGCAGAACGTGTCAATTTCCATAGCAGCGAATTCAGTCATTAAGACTTAGTGACCAAATTGGCTTTTCGTTGACGTAACCGTTCTTCTGTCGGCAGAACATGCTCGTCGTAATGTTCCAATTTGTATTCTAAACGTTCAACAGCTTCCGTCATATCTGAGATTTTCTCCCGCAAAACTGCAATTTGTTCGGCTAACAGCTGCTTGCGCTCAGGAACCGTCCCTCGCCCTTCTTCAAATAAAGCCAGGTAATGACTCAGTCCATCAATCGATAGTCCAGCGTTGCGCATTTGCCTGGTAAAGGTGATCCATTTTAAGTCGTCATCATCAAATTCACGAACACCGTTTTTATTGCGTTTGACCGGCGGAATCAGCCCAATTTTTTCATAGTAACGGATGGTATCAGCTGAGACACCGCTCAGTTCACTGACTTTTTTGATATTCATGGCTTCACTCCCTTTGTTTCGCGTTTTTTCTTCCTCATTCGCGGTGTATTCCCTCTTTAATCAAGGAGCCGCTTTTGACTGTGTCTGATTATTCCGCTCCTACCACTGCATGAGGCAAGTAAGGCTCTTCCAAATAAGCAATCTCTTCGGCAGTCAGCTTTAGATCAAGGGCAGGTAAAGCATCCAATAAATGACTTTCTTTTGTTGCGCCAATAATTGGTGCGACCACTTGTTCTTTTTGCAATAACCAAGCCAAGGCGATTTGCGACCGTTTGCTTTGGTGATTGTCAGCGATCTTTGCGACTCGTGCCACGATCTCCCGGTCTTGTTCCATCGTTTTGTCGTACTTTTGATTGGCGGTTTTATCCGTTAAGTACCGTTTGGTCTCTGCACCCCAATCTCTTGTTAACCGTCCGGCAGCCAATGGGCTATATGGCGTCACGGCAATTTTTTGATCGGCACACAAGGGCATCATTTCTCGCTCTTCTTCTCGATAAAGCAAGTTCAAGTGATTTTGCATCGAAACAAATTTGGTCCAGCCATTTTTTTCAGCGACTGCTTGTGCTTTGGCAAATTGCCAAGCGTACATCGCAGATGCGCCGATATAGCGTACTTTTCCAGAAACTACCAAATCATGTAATGCCTTCATGGTTTCTTCAATTGGCGTGTGGTAATCCCAACGATGGATGATATACAGATCAATGTAGTCCATTTGCAGGCGTTTTAAGCTTTGTTCGACTTGATAAAAGATCGCTTTTCGAGACAGCCCTCCACTGTTTGGCCGTTGCTTCATTTTTGAATACAGTTTTGTGGCAACCACGATCTCATCTCGCGGCGCAAAATCATTCAATGCTCGACCGACGATTTCTTCGCTCGCTCCATAAGAATAGACATTTGCCGTGTCAAAAAAGTTGATACCTAGATCCAAGGCTTTTTTGATGACTTCCCGACTGTCGGCTTCTTCTAACACCCACTCATGAAAGCCACTATTGGGATCGCCAAATCCCATTGTCCCTAAACATAAAGGTGACACATCAAGTCCCGTATTGCCAAATTTTACATAGTTCATTTGCTCGTCCTCCTGTTTTTCAAGTTACACTAAGCATACAGGTTGAAGTGCACTCTAAGTCAAGCGAATCAGCAAACTTTTTTTTCATTTTACTCGCAAATGATCCCAAATGCCATTTCATTAGCATTGTGTATTCTTTTAAATCAGCTTTTGGTACACTAAAGATAAGTATTGATACGCTATCTAGCCGAGAAAAAGGAGCGAAAGATTTTGACTTGTATTTTTTGTACTGCCTCAAAACATGCGATCATTGAAAACGAACGCTTTTATGCGATCGCTGATAAGTACCCCGTCACCCCTGGACACTTGCTATTGATCCCCAAAGCGCATCGCAGAGATTACTTTGCTCTCACCCAAGAGGAATTACAAGACTTGCAGGCTTTGTTGCAGGAAGGCAAAGCTTATTTATTGGAAACCTATCGACCAGACGGCTTCAACATCGGCTTCAATTGCGGGGAGGCTGCTGGACAGACGGTCTTTCATTGCCATTGTCATTTGATCCCACGCTACCAAGGCGACGTAGAGCAGCCAAAAGGTGGCGTTCGAGGCGTGATTCCTAACAAGCAAGCCTACTAAACACAAACAAGCCGTTTCTCCAGCAAAGGGAAACGGCTTGTTTATGTTTGTTAAAATGAGGACGCTTAGGAATTGATCGCTGAATGATTCATCAATCGATTGATATGAACGCCTAGATAGACGATTTCATTGACAGGGATCTTCGTTTGGTATTCTTTATCGATATAGGCTTTGACTTTTGTCGCGATCTCCATAGCATTCGGATAAAGAGCCCACATTTGACGGTATAGTCCTTCATCATCTTCTTGCAGCAGACCATCCAAAAAGAATCGGTCAACGAAGAAACGCACGTGGGTGATAAAGCGATTGTAATGGATCGAATTGGTGTTGACGTCTTGCTGGATCGAGTAGCGCACCATATTGACGATCAACCCGATCAATTTGGCCTTTTTCAACCCATCTTGATTTTCCTCGGTGTTCGACTGGGCATTGATCAAATGAAACGCGATATTGGAGGCTTCTTCTTCTGGCAGCTCAATTTGATACTTCTCTTTCAACAAGCGTAGTGCCTGTTCGGCGGCTCGAAATTCCTCTGTATAGTAATTCTTGATTTCCCAATAGAGCCGATTCGTCACACTCAAGCCTTTTTGCTGACGTTCTACAGCAAAGTGCAAGTGATCCGATAAGGTGAGGTAAATCGTTGAATTTAGCGGATATGGCAGCATTTTTTGCGCCAGCTGGACGATTTCTTTGGTCATTTCAAAATAGTACAACGGAATCTCATCCACTAAATTGGCAAACTGACCTGATTTTTTTTCATCGATTGGCAGAAAAACTTGATCGATCTGGGTATCGGCTATGCTGTCGCCGACTTTCTTTCCATAGCCGATGCCTTTCCCAAGTGCAATCATTTCTTGGCCTTCCTTATCAACAAGTACGACACTTGAATTTAAGACTTTCTTGATGTAAATCATGCACTCTCGCTCCTCACTGTTTATTCTGCCAAACTCGCGCCATTGGTGGCGATCACTTCTTTGTACCAGTCGAAGGAATCTTTTTTCAAACGGTCATAACTGCCGTTTCCTTCATCATCGGCATCCACATAAATGAAGCCATAGCGTTTCGTCACTTGTGACGTACCAGCACTGACCAGATCGATCGGTGCCCAAGAAGTATAACCAATCAAATCGACCCCTTCATCGATGGCTTCCTTCATTTGTTTGAAGTGTGCCTTGAAATAATCGACCCGATACGGATCATGCACTTGGCCGTCTTCAAGGACATCGACGGCGCCCATACCATTTTCAACGATCATTAATGGCACTTGATACCGATCATACAATGAAAGCAAGGAGATTTTCAAGCCTTTAGGATCGATCTGCCAGCCCCATTCAGTTGACGGCAGCTTGGGATTTTTTACCCCTAAAACCGTATTGCCCGGTGTCCGTTCCGCATGTGGGTCGCCTGATTCAGCCATAGACATATAATAACTGAAAGAAAGAAAATCAACGGTGTGATCTTTTAAGATTTGGCGGTCTTCTGGTGCCATTTCAATCTTGATGCCCCGTTTTTCCAGATCTTTTTCAATCATTCGCGGATAAGCACCTTTGACTTGAACGTCCGCATAAAAATCATTTTCCAAGTTTTTCTTTAAAGTTAATTCAACATCCAATGGGTCACAAGTCAATGGATACGTCATCAACTTCGTGATCATACAGCCGACTTTGTTGTCGGGATTTATTTCATGGGCGATTTTTGTCACTAATGAGCTGGCCACAAATTGGTGATGGAGGGCTTGATACACGTCTTGCTCTTCCTTACCAGCTTCTGATTGCTCAGGAATGAGACCTGCTGTTGTAAAGGGATGACGATGGATACTGTCGATTTCGTTAAAGGTCAGCCAATACTCCACATACTCCCCAAATTCTTCAAAGCAAACGGTCGCAAAACGGACAAAGTCATCGATCACTTTACGTTCCACCCAGCCATTGTACTTCAAGCTAAGCGCTAACGGCATCTCATAGTGAGACAACGTTACGATCGGTTTGATTCCCAAACGCTGCATTTCTTGGAAGACATTGCGGTAAAAAGCGATCCCTTCTGGATTGGGTGTCGTTTCTTCCCCAGTTGGGAACAATCGGGTCCATGCAATCGATAAACGCAATACTTTAAAACCTATCTCCGCAAATAAAGCCAAATCTTCTGGATAGCGATGATAGAAGTCGATCCCTCGGCGTTTTGGATAGATGGTATCCGTTGAATCCGCCATTGCTTCTTTGACGGCTTCAACAGTCACGCTCATATGTGCTGCAAAGTTTTTCACGTCGACATGAGGTTTGTAAGTAGCCACATCCGCTACCGACAAGCCTTTGCCGCCAAGATTCCATCCCCCTTCTACTTGATTTGCGGCGATAGCGCCACCCCATAAGAAGTCCTTTGGAAAAGTTGTTTCAGTCATTTTTTCAATCCCCTTTTACATTGTTTTTGTTGCATTGCTCATTGGTTTAGACGATCGGTGCAATCGATAAAACACCTTGTTCGTTGCGCTCATCGGTTGATTCGATCGGTTTGACAGTAAAGTTCTCTTGATTGGTGACCACACAGATCACGATTGGATCAAACCCAGCTGCTTTGATGGCATCTAGATCAAATTGAATCAGGGGTTGCCCTTGTTTCACTTGATCCCCCGCTTTCACGTAAGGGGTAAAGTGTTTGCCTTCTAATTGAACGGTATCCAAGCCGATATGAAAGAGCAATTCTGCGCCATTACGAGTTTTTAACCCGATCGCATGGTTGGTTTCAAACAACATCGTGATTTCGCCATCTTCCGGTGCGATCAATTCGCCAGACGTCGGTATGATCCCGAACCCTTCTCCGATCATACCGCTTGAAAAGACTTCATCGTTGACTTCAGATAAAGCTACCACTTGCCCATCTACTGGTTTGCTCAATACTTCGGCTTTGGGATCGGCAACAGTCGTCTTATTTTCTACCACTTTGTCTTTGAATAAGAAAAGGACAAGGACAAAAGAAACAGCAAAGGATACCCCTAACGTGACCAATGCCCACACAAGATTCATCGGGTTGGCTTCATCCACGAACATAGTGATACTTGCTAGACCAGGGCCAACTAATGCGAAGGCCTTGATGGCAAACAAACCAGCCACCGCACCACCAACTAGGCTGGAAGCCATCACGCCGTAAAGCACTCGTTTATGCAGGATCGTCACCCCATACAAAGCAGGCTCGGTGATGCCAAAAAGGGCGGAGATGCCTGCAGAAACAGCGGTTGAACGAAGTTTTTGGTCTTTGGTCCGAACACTCACCGCAAAACAAGCACCAGCTTCTGCGATGTTATGTGCCAATGAGGCAGGCAAGTATAACAGCTCTGCCCCCATCTCACTCATGGACGAAACAGCATAGGGAATCATGGCTTTGTGCATACCAGTAACCACCATCAATGGTAAAACAGCGGCTAAAATCCCTGTTGCCACCCAACCTAAATGGGCATACAGCCAAATGATCGCTGCTGAAAAAATCGTTCCGACTTCAAAGCCTAATGGGCCTAAAATCAATAAAGCAACTGGAACCGTAATAACTAAGCTCATCATTGGAACAAAGAAGATACGGATCGGTTTTGGTGAGATTCGGGTAAACAGCTTTTCAATTTGAGCGTAAAATAAAACCGTTAAAATGGCTGGAAATACTTGTGACGCATAAGCGATATTTTGTAAACCGAAGCCCATGAACGCTGCGCCATCTGTCAATAGTGTCGTTAGTTCAGGCAAAATCAAGGCACCGACAGCGGAAACCGCCACCAATTGGTTGACCTTTAATTTATTTGCCGTGGTGATCGCCACTAAAATCGGTAAGAAATACAATGGTGCGCCACCGATCAGATTCAAAATTTGATACGTCTGGCTCGTATTGTCCATCAATCCAGTGACAGAAGCAAGTAACAGTAAGGATTTCAAGACGCCCCCTCCAGCGACTGCTGGAATCAACGGTTGAAAAATCGAGATAATAAAATCAAGCAGGACCGCACCCCACGATTGTTTTTGTTTGCCTTCACTTCCTCCATCCGCTGTTAGCTCATGACCTAACACGTTCATAACCTCATCATACACTTCGACGACATCATTGCCGATGATGACTTGGCATTGGACATTTTGTCGCACCCCAATCACGCCATCGACTTTTTCCAAGGCATCTTTTTGTACGAGGCCATTGTCTTTTAAGGTAAAGCGCAAGCGTGTGGAGCAATGTTCCAAATGTGCGATATTTTCTTTTCCGCCAATCAACTCAACGATGGCAGTTGCCGTTTCTTTTAGATTCATAATTTTCTTCTCCTTTAATTAGTTTTCCTTTGTTGGCCAAACAAAGAAAAAAGCAGGCAACACCTACAAAAACATTGAACGGAATCCAACGATCCCTTCCATGTTTTTTATAGGTCCTGCCTGCATTACCAGTCACATGCCTGTTTTATTACTTGCATAATACCATGCTTCATTTGAAAACGCAACCACTGTTTTTAAAAAATTTTCCTCAAGTCTTTTTCTGAATCTGGAAGTTTGCTACACTTAGTGGATAATCAGTTGTTTCGTCTTCCTTGGCTTGCACCAGAAGCAAGAAGAACATCGCTGAGTAAACGTATCACAAGAAAGGATGAATCGGATGACTCCATTGAATCACTCACTGCATATTGCCGTCCCCACAGCATTTGATCATGCAGAAAGACTTGACACGAAAAGGACGATCGCTCATATCTTGCAACTGCAAAAGCAAGGGATCAAATCGGTTTTGGTGTGCGGCTCCACCGGTGAACAGCACTCATTGACCTTAACAGAAAAAAAACAGCTTCTACATGACTTAGCGCAAGAAACCAGCTGGGCAGCCGATTTCGAAGTCCTCTTCGGTTTAGCTGGCATCGTATTTCATGAAACGCTCGCGTTGGCAGAAGCAATCAGCAAAAATCCCCGAATCGATGGTGTGGTTTTAGGCTTTCCCCCTTATCTTTGCCTGACGCAAAAGGAAGCCGTGCTCTATGCTCAGGGATTGATCCATACTTGCGAAAAACCAGTTATTTTATACAACAATCCCCACCGCACGGGCTTTGATTTATCTGCAGAAAGTATCTTGACCTTGATCGCTGACCCTCGGGTGATCGGCTTAAAAGAAGCTGGCAGGAAGGAGCGAGTGCCTCAACTAAAAACAAAGACGGCTGCCGATTTTCGCTTTTATGCTGGTGGTGAAGCGGACTTGGCGGAAAAGGTCGCACTAGGGTTTAACGGGCTGTCATCAATGGCAGGAAACCTTTGTCGCAAGGAGATCCAGGTGATTTGGCAGGGCTTATTGAAAGGTGATGCAACGATTTCTACGTCGAATGAATGGCAGAATATGGAACAAGCAGCTGCTGGCGATCCAACCAATACCATCAGTTACCTTCCGTGGCTCAAGCAGCAAATCACCATTGATGGACAGCCCTTTGGCTTTTGTCGTCAGCCGCTAGGTCTAGCAACAATTGATCGGTTTGGCACTGGCTCAATTCTTCCTCATCTAGCACATGAAAGGCAGGAGAACCAGACAAATGAAGATTGATGCACCGATTGATCCACAACTAAAGCACTATATTGAAAGCTCCATCATCCCGCAATACAACCAATTGGATAGCAGTCACTCCCCAGCGCACGTCCACCAAGTGATCCAAAATAGTTTTGAGATTGCTGAAACATTGCCCGTTGACCTGAATATCGTCTATACGGTAGCTGCCTACCATGATATCGGCTTGCTCTATGGCCGTAAAAACCACGAAAGCAATTCCCGCAAGATCGTTGAACAAGATGCTGTGTTGCCACGCTTTTTCTCTCCTCCAGTCATTTCAATGATCGGCGAAGCTGTAGAAGATCATCGCGCCTCGCTGCCCTATGAGCCTCGCTCGCTTTATGGCAAAATTATTTCCGAAGCCGATCGCGACTTAGATTTTGAGCGAATCCTCAAGCGAACCTTGCTTTTTGCTTATGAGAAAAAGCAGCTGACAGATTTAGAACAATTGCATCATGAAGCGTATCAGTACATTTCAAAGAAATACGGTCCTCAAAGTGAGCTGAAGGTTTGGTTGGATTATCGCAAAAACCAAGACGGTTTGGCGATCATCTATCAAAAATTAGCACAACCTGAAAGCTTCCGTCACTCCTTTGAAAAAATCGTGCCGTTAGTTATCGCTACAAGCAAAGAAACTGACGATTGACACTTTGATCCAGCACCAGACTTCAAATAGGAACCCTCTGATTCAGCGCCGCAGTTGTGTCTGCACTGAATCAGAGGGCTTTTACTGTTATTCTAAACGTTCTTTCTCCACTAAAATCCCCCGCCCCTTCGCTGCTCCTACCCTCCTATTCAAATCAAAGGGCAGCAAGTGGTTTTCTTCAATCAACAGACGCCCCTTCTAAATAACCTTCCTTTTTTCACTGAATTTACTCTTTGTAAGCAAGATAGTTTGCTGAAAATAAAAAAAATGGTATTTTTATTTTATCAAGTGATAAAATATTAGGAGGAATCGTTATGTTTTTGGCAATCAATGAAATACGCCATTCCAAATTGCGTTACGCCCTAGTCACAGGGGTCATGTTTTTAATCGCCTATTTGGTCTTTTTTTTAACTGGGTTAGCTTATGGGTTGGCTCAAGATAATCGGATGGCGGTCGACAAATGGGAGGCAGATCAAATTTTGTTGACCGAAGAAGCAAATGATAATTTAAACATGTCGATGCTTCCTCGCAGTCTTTATGATGAAGTCGATGCACCAGAAAAAGCAGTTTTGGCGCAAACCGCTGGAGTTGTGACCAAAGAAGACAACGGTGAAAAAGTCGATGTCACCTTTTTCGGCATTGATCCAGATCAATTTTTAGCACCCAATATTACCGATGGCGAGATGTTTGCTTCAGATGATGAAGCGGTCGCCGACAGCAGTATTGAGGAAGAATACGGGATTTCCATTGGTGACACCATCAAATTAGCAGGCAGTGACAAAAAATTGAAAATCGTCGGTTTTACAGATAACGCCCGCTTCAGTGTCGCTCCGGTCCTCTACACCTCGATCGGTGCCTATCAAGAAATTCGTTTTGAAAAAGAAGATGATTCTGAAAATGCCCGTATCAACGCGATCGTGACTCGTGGCAAAATCAAAGAAGTGCCAGATGATCTGGTCGCCACGGATATCAGCAAATTTATTAATGAATTGCCTGGTTACAACGCACAAGTGCTGACCTTTGGCTTTATGATCGGGTTCTTGATCGTGATCGCTGCCATCGTTATCGGTATTTTTATCTATGTGCTAACGATGCAAAAATCAGAAATTTTTGGTGTCATGAAAGCTCAAGGGATCTCTAGCCGCTACATTGCTTTTTCGGTGATCGCCCAAACGTTCTTATTGGCAACCTCGGGTGTTTTGATCGGTGGTTTGGCAACGATCGGTACCGCCCTCGTGTTACCTGCGGCAGTGCCATTCCAAATCAATCTATTATTCTTTGCTAGTATTAGTGTCATGATGATTCTGATCGCGATGCTAGGTGCTTTCTTCTCGGTGCGAACGATTGTAAAAATCGACCCATTGAAAGCAATCGGATAGGAGGAAAAAACATGAGTGCCATTGAATTCAAACAAGTCAAAAAATCATTTAAAGATGGGGACGCGACAATTGAAGCCTTGAAAGAAACCAACTTTTCGGTAGAAAAAGGCGAATTTGTCGCCATCATCGGTCCTTCTGGCTCTGGGAAAAGTACCTTTCTAACGATCGCCGGTGGTCTGCAAGCCCCCTCTGAAGGCGAAGTGTTTATCAATGACGAACCCTTCAGTAAACAAAAAGAAAAGCAACGGGCAAAAACTCGTTTCAAAAAGATCGGCTTTATTTTACAAGCTTCCAACCTTGTCCCTTTTTTGACGGTCAAAAAGCAACTCCAATTAGTGGATAAGGTCAGCAAAGAAACCCAAGAGCAATCAGCAACTGAATTGTTTGAACAACTTGGGATCGAAAAGCTGCAGAACAAATACCCCGATGAACTTTCTGGTGGTGAAAGACAGCGGGTGGCTATTGCCCGAGCGCTCTATCATGATCCCACCATCATATTGGCAGATGAACCAACGGCGAGTCTTGATTCAAAAAAAGCCGTCGAAGTCGTCAAAATCTTAGCAAAAGAAACCAAAGAAAAACAAAAAGCCACCATTATGGTGACCCATGATACCCGTTTAACAGATTATTGTGATCGGGTTCTCGTCATGAAAGATGGCGTTTTAGAAGAAAAAGAACACACGAAAAAAGAAGCCGAATCAGATGATTCGCAGAAGGAGCAAGCATGAAAAAAATTATTGTTGTCGGTGCGGGCGTGTCAGGATTAGCTGCTGCTGTCCGTTTGCAAAAACTTGGCTATGACGTCACCCTCTACGAAAAAGAAGGTCAACCTGGGGGCAAAATGAATCAGATCAAGGAAAACGGCTTTACCTTTGATGTGGGCCCCACCATCGTGATGATGCCTGAAATTTATCGTGAAGTGTTTGAATTTGCTGGCGTTGATCCGAATGACTATATTCCTATGGAGAAAGTCGATCCGATGCTGCAGCTGTATTTTGCCCAAGACGAACCGCTGACCTTCTCAAATGACTTAGTAGAATTGACCAAAACGCTAGAAGCGATCTCAGAAGAAGATGCTCAAGGCTATTTTGCCTTTTTAGCAGATATTTACAAACGCTATGTGATCGCCAAAGAGTCCTTCATCACCAAGTCGTTTCGGACATGGCGAGATTTTTACAATCCCAAATCATTATGGGCAGGGTTAAAGCTGCGAACGTTTAGTGACGCCTACTCTTCCATTTCTAAATTTGTCAAAGATGATCGCCTGCGTAAATCATTGGCGTTTCAAACCTTGTATATCGGTGTCTCCCCTTATCAAGGGCCGTCTCTTTATACGATCATTCCTATGATCGAATTGATGTATGGGGTCTATTTCATCAAAGGCGGCATGTATACGTTAGCCACTGGTATGGCACGTTTGTTCCAAGAATTAGGCGGTACGATCCATTACAATACCCCGATCGATGAATTATTGATCGAAAACAAGCAAACCAAAGGCGTTCGTGTCAATGGAGAAACGATCACCGCAGATGCCGTGATTTGTGCGGCTGATTTTCCTTATGCCATGGAAAGCTTGATTCCTGATGAATCAAAACGCGGCAAATACACCAATCAAAAAATCGCTTCGATGGATTATTCTTGTTCTTGTTTCTTGCTTTATTTAGGACTGGACAAAAAATATGAGGATAGCGCACTCCACAGCATTTATTTTGCCAATGATTTCAAACGCAATGTAGATGATCTTTTCGAGGCTGGCAAGCTGCCAGAAGATCCTTCCTTCTACTTGTATCGTCCAACCCTGAAAGATGCTTCCTTAGCACCTGATGGTCAAGAAGGTCTTTATGTTTTAGTCCCAGTACCTGAATTATCTAAATTTGATCAATGGACGGATGAAACGATCCAAAGCTACCGCCAGCAGATCATTGGATTATTAAAAGAAAAAACGATCTTTACGGATATCGATGAACACATCGTGTATGAAAAAATGTATACGCCAGATACGTTCAATGATCGGTTCAATGCCTACAACGGTGCGACATTTGGCTTGAAACCGACCTTAGCCCAAAGCAACTACTATCGTCCCCATAATAAATTTGATTATGCAGAAGGCCTATACTTCTGCGGCAGTAGTACGCATCCAGGAGCGGGTGTGCCAATCGTGATGCAAAGTGCCAAGTTAGCTGTGGAGGAGTTGTTAAAAGATGACCGTTAAATCATTAAGCGTCTTTGATGAATACGACAACGATTTTTTATACTGTGAGGCCATCATAAAAAAGCATTCGAAAAATTTTCATACCGCCTTTTCTCAATTGCCAAAAGACAAAGCCCGCGCCGTCTATGCCGTCTACGCCTTTTGCCGACGTGCCGATGATGCCGTCGATGAAAAGCAAGACCCATTGTTGATCGAAGCCATGAAAAAACGCTTGGAAGAAATGCAAAAACAAGTTTCAGACGATGCGATCGACTTGCCGCAAGCCGTCAAGGAAGAAGATCCTGATGAAGCCATTTGGCGGGCATTGACCCTTTCTTTCCAACAGTTTGATCTGCAATTTCAACCCTTTTTCGACCTATTGGTGGGGCAAAAACAAGACCTTGACTTCCAGCAGCCCACCTCTGAAAAAGAGCTTTCTGACTATAGTTACTACGTAGCTGGCAGTGTAGGTCTGATGCTCTTGCCGATTCTCTCGCAAGCAGCCGCTGCGATTCAAGAGCCCGCCATCAAATTGGGTGAAGCGATGCAGCGCACCAATATTTTACGTGATATTGGCGAGGATCTGCGGATGGGCCGCATCTATTTGCCGCAAACGGTCTTGGCGCAATACAACCTTTCGCGAGAGGCTTTAGCAGCTGGTAATCAAAACCCACAGTTTATCGAGATGTGGGAACACGAGGCGCAACTGGCAGAGACGCTTTATCAAGAATCTTTTGTCATGATGCCGCAAATCGATGAGGATTGCCGTGAAGCTCTATTAGCAGCTGCTTTGATCTATCGGGAAATCTTGACTGTGATTCGCAAAAACAACTATCAAGTCTTTGCTGAAAAAACAGCGGTACCGAAACAACGGAAAATCCAACTTTTGTTTACCGCGAAAAAAATGCTTCGTCAGGAACGTTGGGAGGGCTGACTTTGAACTTGCGAGAAAAAATATTACGAGTGGCAGAAAACCTGTTTATGCAGCAGGGGTATCAAGCAACTTCTACTAGGCAGATCGCAGAAGCCGTCGGCATCACCCAACCCAATCTTTATTATCACTTCAAAGGCAAAGAAGCCATCTATTATGAAGTGATGGTTTCTTTGGCACAAGAGGTTTCTGGAAAGCTAAATCAGACCGTTGAAGATACTTCCTTGACGATCTCTGAAAAAATCTTGAACATGTTTCTTTTTTTAAGAAGTCGGCATCGGATCAATTTTTATATGATGATGCACGACATTCAGCATACCGTTTCTGAGGACACTTCTAAAAAACTGTACTTGCTTTGGCGGAAAAATTATAAAGAACCGTTTCTTGACTTGTTTCGTCGCAGTGATTCCAATCTCCGTTCGGATGTCGACCCAGAATTTGTCACCAGTCAATTGTTAGTACTGATGGCGGCTCATTTGGACTCACCAGAAAAAGAAGACAAGATGCCAGAAGCGATCGATTTGTTTTTATTCGGTGCACTAGGCAATGGGCCAATTGCGAAATAGTTGGAACGTTGGCTTTTGTCCCAAGAATAATCATTCGACGAATTTCTGACAATCGCGTACACTGATCCAGTAAACAGAAACTTAAAAGGATGGATGTACATGTCAAAAAATCGAATCGAAGCCTTTACCGATGCGGTCATTGCGATCGTAATGACCTTATTAGTATTGGAATTGCACCAGCCCGAAGGCGATACCTTTGCTTCTTTTTTAGGAGTGGAACAGCAATTTATTATTTATTTGATCAGCTTTGTGATGTTAGCGATCTACTGGAACAATCACCATCATCTATTTCAAGTAGTGTCTAAAATCGACGGTTGGACCTTGTGGGCGAATCATTTGTTGATTCTGGCACTGACCCTCTTTCCTTTTGTAACGTCATGGGTCAGTCGTTATCCAGTCGCTCTTGCCCCTCAGCTGCTATATGGGGCTGTCATTTTATTGACGGATTTCAGCTATTTCCTAGTTGGAAAATCCTTGGTTCGTGCCAATCCTGACAATCAAGCCATCGTGGAACTGTTTCGCGGATACAAGAAACTCTACTTTACGTTGTTTATCAACGTGCTGGCATTGCTCCTGGGCTGGCTGATCCATCCCCTATTTATCATCACACTGGATAGTCTCGTGCTATTGTTGTGGGTGATCCCTGAGAAAAAAGTAGAAACCTTTTTAAAACAATAAAAACACTTGCGTCCTTCTCCTAAAAGCGGTGAATGATTGCGCACAAGCAGCCGATTGGTCTACTTTTGCGCAGTCATCCATCAAGAGAAGGACGCAAGTGTTTTTTCTAGCGAATCAAGTCTTTCCCAGGTGCCTGCAAGACTTGTTCAACTTGTTCTTTGGTGGTTAAGGGGACATCTCCCAGCATTGTATGAGCCAAAACTGCATTCGTGATAGCAAAATCAGCGGTGCGTTGGAGCGACCATTTTTCGGCATAGCCTAATAATACGCCAGCAGCATAGGCATCCCCTGCCCCGATCCGATCCAACACTTGCAGCAGCTGCGGTGCCGTTTCATAGGTATCTTGTGCCGTAATGATCCTTCCGCTGATAAACTGCTTGTCTTCCACGGCTAGACGCCGTGTCCCGCAGAACCATTCTAGTTGATACTGGTCAATAAAGGATTGGATCAATGCAAGCTCGGCACCTTCTGTTTCCTCTAAGGGATAAGCCAAGAGCTCCTCCAAGTCACGGACAGAGCCGAAAACTAGGTCACAATAGGGTAGGATCGTTTCATACCGTTGTTTCAGTACCTCCCGATTTAATTCTTCATTCAAGCTTGGACGGAAGTTGAAATCAAAGCAGACGCGAATCTGCTTGGCATGGGCCTGTTTGGCCAAAGCCAAAGCTGTTTGCCAGGTTTTCTCAGTCAAACTAAGAGAGATCCCGCAAATATGAATGAGATCGACCGTTTCTAAAAACCCATCGATAGCATATTCTTCTGGACCTGAAACGCCAAAGGAACTATGATGGCGATTTTGATACGTCACATAGGTCGGACGAGCGCCGTAGCCGATCTCGGCGAAATAACTGCCGATATGACTATATTTTTTGCCAACAAATGCCGTCTGGATTCCATAGGAACGCAAGCTGGCTTTTGCCGTATCTCCTAATCGGTTGGCTGGCACCTGCGTCAGCATCGACGTCGTCAAGCCGAAATGCGCCAAATTGCCTAACAGATTGACCCCTGTTCCCGTAAAATCCATCCGCAAAGAGTGGGTCTGTTCCAACGTTCGATATTCTGGTGGCGTCAACCGCATCATTACCTCACCGTAAGCACCGATCCGCATCATTGATCCCCCCTATTTGGCTGCTGCCAACACCTTTTTCGTCATTTCTGCTAATGTCTGTACATCTCCAGGGCGTGTGTCCCCTGTTTCGCCATCGATGATCGAGCTGTAAATATGTGGAATGATTTTTTTCACTCCTGCATCAACAGCGATCTGCAAGATTTCTTCAAAGTTTTCTAAATCGATACCGCCGGTCGGTTCCAAATAAAAATCATTCGCGGCACAAGCCTCGGCTACCGCTTGATATTCTGCTTTATGAGCCAACCCTTTCATTGGAAAATACTTGATAGAACTAGCGCCCATGTCTTTTAATAAAGCGATCGCTGTTTCAACTGGGACTTCTGCAGCTGGAGTTTGTGAACTCAATGGACCAGTCGCAATATTGACATAGCCGACTTTTCCCGTTGGTGAAACAAGGGCATTGACGATCGTTTCAGATTGTCCTAGCAAAGCTCGTGAGGTCCCCGCTCCCGTGAACACTTGGTTAACATGCTGTGGTTGAAGAACAGCGGAAATTCGGGAGACCATTTCACTTTGATTGGGGTCGCCAGCACCAAGCCCTACAGAAAGGGCATTATTTGTTGCCACTTGATAGTTCTTCATGTCAGCGATAGCCGCCTCGTCACTATCATAGTTTTTTGATAAAACACCTAGGACGATGTTGCCCTCTGCTGCTTCGTAACAAGCTTTCGCATTGTCGATGGAGTTTGCTAACACATTTAGACAGACACGGTCAGCGAAATAATTGGGTGAAGTTTTCATTTTTGGGTTGCTCCTAACATAATTTCTTGTAAGCGATCAGTGATCACTGCCATTTCTTGTTCATTGACTGCTCGGATATCAAATTCAATAATGCCGTTATTGGCTTGGTACTCACGGGTATAAATCGCTGGTTCTCCTGCTTTTAGCGCGTCGATCACTGCTTTGGCACTTGGTTCTTTCACTTTGACACTCGCCCGATAAATGTCTCTGCCAGCGCTGTCTTGAACGATTTTTGCTTCGAAACCAGTGATTTCATTGATTGCCGCAATAAATGGTTGTAGACGCTCTTGCATCGAAGCGCCAGATTCTGTTCCCTCCGCTAGATAATCCGTCACGGCTTGGGTAAATCCGAGAATATTGTCTTTACCGATTTTCATTGCTCGACCTATCCCTTTGGATTGCAGGCGCACCCAAGAGACATAGGGCTGCTTGCCGATCACTAAGCCAGCACTCGGTCCTGACAGTGCTTTGGCACCTGAATAGATCACTAAATCAGCACCAGCTTGGGTATAGGCAAACAAATCTTCCTCAGCAGCCGCATCAACGATCAATGGAAGATCGTGTGCCTTGGCAACTTGGGCCGTTTCTGCTACCGTCAACATACTTTTTTGAACGGTGTGATGACTCTTTATGTAGAGGATCGCCGCCGTTTCGGGTGTGATCATCTGTTCAATGTGCTCGGGTGTACACATATTGGCATAGCCTGCTTCCACTACCTTCCCACCACCTTGTGTCACCATCACTTCCACTGGTGTGCCATAATCTACGTTGTGGCCTTTGGGCAAAATGATCTCCCGCTTACTGATTTTCTCACTATATGGATGATACAAATGATAGCTGTCGCCTTGACCGATGAGTGCCGCCACTGATTGGGCGATCCCCGCTGAAGCGGAAGAAACAATCTGTGCATCTTCCGTTTTCAACAATTCTGCTAAATAGGCCCCAGTTTTTTCTGCTAGATCTGCCATTTCAAAGAAATGCTCCCCGCCGTAGCGCTGGGCTGCAAGCACACTTTCGCTGACTTTCGAGACACCTAGAATCGTCATTTTGCCAGAAGCATTGATGACTTCTTTCAAGCCTAATTCTTCAATATTCAGTGTCAAAAAGTTCCCCTCCTATCACCGCTTTTTGCGGCACGATCTGTTGTGTCGTGATTCGGCGATTGCCGTTAGAATCCGTCAATTCCTTTTCGCCCGCTTCAAAGCGGAAAATCGTAAAATCAGCATCATATCCCAATGCGATCTCGCCTTTGTTCTGTAAATGAAATTGCTTTGCAGGGGCACTGGTCACCTTCTCGATGATCTCACGCCAATCATACCCTACGACCGCTAATTTTTCCATAGTCGTCGCTAAATCAAAGACTGGTCCATTGGTACGATTGCGAATGTAGATATCTGTACTAATGGAAGAAGCCTTCAGCTGATTGGCAAAGGCTGTCTCCGCCACGTCAAAATTGAAACTGTCTGTCCCATGACCAATATCGAAGACCAAGCCTTTTTCATAGGCAGCAAAGACGAAAGGCTTGATGGTTTGGTTTGTCTGATCCAAAATCCCATTGGCTTTGCCGTTAAAGCAATGGGTTACCACATCGCCTGTTTCCAATTCAGCGAGAATCTCTGCTAAATTCGGTGGTGCTGAACCAATATGGACCATCAAAGGCAGCGGTTGATTTTCAGCTTGGATCGTTTTCGCTAATTTCAACGGCGTGATGCCATTTTCACCGATCACCGTTTTGCTCATTCGGGCTTTGATCCCGACGATAAAGTCAGGAAACTTCTGCAGTGCTTCTTTGACCAATTCTTTTTTGACTTTTGACAGATCCGCAAGTTCATCCTGCTCTACGATCCCCCATTTGGAAATGTTGACTAAAGCAAAGACATTGGTTTTGGCTTCTTTGGCTAAATCATAAAACCGATGGATATTTTCAGCGCCCGTCGTCCCCGCATCGATAACGGTCGTGACGCCTTGTTTGACACCGATCTCGTCTGGATAATCATAATAGAGCGTCATTTCCTCGAAACAATGGACATGGTCATCGATCCAACCAGCTGACAAGAACTCCCCTTCTGCTAAGGTCAGCTCTTGTTTCGCCTGCTCCTGCAATGTGGGTGCCAGAGCAGTGATTTTGCCGTCTTGAATCCCAATATCAAATACTTCTTCATCGATCGTGCGGGCTTGACGAATAATCAAATCAAACATCTCGTTACACCTTCCTCTCTGTGAAAGTGAATTTCGACCATGGATGGATAAAGGGCAGCAGAACTAACTCTTGTTCGACGATCGAACCGATTTTATTTTTTCGTGGATCTGAGTGAGGCTCCAGCACGACTTGCAGCTCGTTTTTGTACTTGCCAAAACGATCATTGCCGATCACAACGTCCCCTCGTTGAAAGACGCCTTCGTGGTCATGGACAGGATTGTCATGGTTCTTATACTTTTTACGAACTTCTGTGGAACGGATCATCCGATCGGTGATATCGCCTCGACGGTAATGCTGCTCGTCAAGGGCGATTTGGCGTTCAACTTCATTGATTTCAGGCACAAATTCAATCGCAAATGCGGTCTGGTAGCGATCAATCGCTCCTAGTGCCGCCAATTCTGCTTCCGAAGCATAAGCATTGCCGATAATGACATCATCAATCAAGCCTGTGGCAAACAAATGCTTTGCGGCAGTTTCTACAGGCATTCTTCGGTGCATTTCTAAGGTCGGTAAGCCATCATTGATATCCCAAGGTCCGATCGTTCCCGTTTGAGAAGAGATAAATGCGGCGGTTCGAATGCCTTTTTCCTTGAAACGACGACTGCATTTTTCAAAGAAATCATAGGGTAAGGCAGTCCCTTCTTGCGGATAGAAATTGTGGCAGCCGTATAAGTAAGGAATGTTGGCTTGATAGGTCAAAATATTGTCTAAATACGCCACATCATTGCTCATATTCAATTCAACAGCTAAACCAAAGGGATTATAGGTCAACATCGCTTCTTTGTTGCCGTCAAAACCTAAATCTAAACGAATTCCATCGGCACCTAGTTCATGGAAAAAGGTCAAATCATCATAGGAGATGCCTAGTTCAGAAAAGATGGCTGGTGCCACGTCTAAAATCGTTTCATAGCCTAATCCTTTGGCAAAATCAATCAACGCTTTAAATTTTTTCTGCACGTTTTCTTTGCCGTCACTCACTTCCAACATACTCATAAAAATGCGGCTAAAGCCATAATCATGGGCTAATTGCAGATAGGCTTTATCTGTTTCAAAATCACTGTGATCGGGATACACCGATACTCCTAGTTTTCTTTTCAACTTATCTCATCCTCATTTCTTCATAAAAAGCAGTAAAACGTGTCAGTAAAAGCGAACTGCAAACAATCGTCGCCGTCATCGTCAAAAATGGTCCCCACGGAAACTGACGGCTCAGTAGGATCGCTGCAGCAACGCCAAGAATCCCGAACAAAAGCATCCGCCAAAACGGCACTTCTTGAATTTTTTTCCCTTGTGCTGATTTTGTTAACCAAATTTGACAACCAAAAAATAAACAAATGGCATAAATCCCCATGTTTGCACCTCACTCTTTTTGTTTTGCTTAAGCGGCTGTTTCTTCTTCTTGCTCTCGGGCAATCTGTTGTTTCTCAAAGACTTTAAAGAATGGGTAATAGATTGCGAGTGTGATAAAGAAGTTGACGATTACTAAAATCGCTGCTGCGATACTCCAGTCTGTACTCATCCAGGCGGCGATTGGTGCTGGAATGGCAAACCCAAGTCTGGCAGCCATCATCGGTACGACGCCCGTAATGGTCGCGAAGTAAGAAATCGTTGTCGTAATCAACGGTGCCACCAAGAAAGGAATGCCTAAGATCGGGTTCATTACGATCGGTGCACCGAAAATCACTGGTTCATTAATATTGAATAGGCCTGGCAAGATGGACAAACGGCCCAATTGTTTCAAGTATTTTGATTTGGAGAAGAAGAACAAAACGACCAACGCTAAGGTCGTACCGGCTCCACCGATCCATACGAACCATTGTAAAAATTGTTCCGTAAAAATATTAGGCAATTCATGCGCATTGCCAGATGCTTGGAAGGCTTCCATATTTTCAGCGATGGAAATATCCCAGAAGGGACGAATGACAGGACCCATGATGGCTGGTCCATGAATTCCCAGTACCCAGAAGAAACAGATCAAGAAGACAGTCAATAAACCACCAAACAAACTGTTACCCGCTAGCACGTCTTTTAACGGCATCAACAAGTTACTTAAAAAGCCATTGATATCAAAACCGAGCATATGACGGATCACCCAGAACAAAATCAAGATCGCTCCACCGGGAATCAATGCCATAAATGAATTTGTCACTTCTGGCGGCACACCATCTGGCATTTTGATGGTGATATTTTTTACGATAAAGAAACGATAGATTTCAACGGACAAGATCGCCGTAACGATCGCACCAAACAAAGAGCCGGAACCTAGGTTGGCCACATTGATATAACGCCCGGCATCAATGATACCTTCCACAGAATCAAAGACTCGCAACGGTGGTGCAGCGGTTACAAGAAAGGACATCGTTGCTAAGATACCCGCAGTCAATGAATCCAGCTTGTAGCTTTTGGCTAGCGATGAAGCAATCCCATACGTTGCATATAATGCCAATAATCCTACTGTATAACGAAATGGAATATCCAAAACTTCCCGATACGGTTCGATCACCGCAGCGACCGATTCAATGGGGAAATTCAGCAAAATCGTAAAGAACGACCCAACGATCGTTAATGGTAAAGTAGCGATGATCCCCTTACGAATCGCTACCATGTGCCGTTGCATCCCCACTTTATTTGCAATCGGCATCAACTTCTGTTCAATAAATTCTACAAACCCTTTCATAATCGCCTCCTTAGTTTATAACATTATAATGTTTATACAAGGATAATAGCACAGAGGATCTGGGTTCGTAAATAGTTTTTTAAACAGTAGATAGAATAATCTTTTCGCAATAACATTTCCTACAGTAACCATCAAGCGTCCTATCGTTGTCCTTTCGGTCGATACTGATACATAAAACGATTTTGGATGACGGTACAATTGATAATAAGTAACAAAATGAAAACTGGTGCCAAAGGAGTGCGGATCAACAAGAAAAACAAACTGAGTAAGAAAAGTAAGGAAACAAGTAATAGTTTCCAAAAAGCCAGCGTGATTTTGGCATTATTTTTTTCTAAAAGAAGATGGGTCAGAAAAATCAAGATCAAACAACTCACTACTAGAACCATTCTACTCACCTTCTTTAGCTGTTTCTAGCTCTTGCGCCACTTGAAGTTTCTCAAATGCTTTAAAGAATGGATAGTAAATCGCTAATGAAACGAAGAAACAGACGAAGACCATCAAACAAGCAACCCAATTCCAATTTGAGGTAATCAATGCGCCAAGAGGTGCGGGAATCGAAAATGGTGGTTTGACCATCATCTTAGGCATCCAATCTAAAGCGGTAACGATATAGACTAAGATAGTATTAGCGATTGGCACAAGAATAAACGGAATTGCCAACAGTGGATTCATCACAATTGGCGTCCCAAAGATCATCGGTTCATTAATATTAAAAATTCCCGGTAAAATGGAAAGACGCCCCAATTGTTTTAAATAGTTTGAACGGGAGAACATAAACAAAACAACCAATGCAAGCGTTGATCCTGTTCCACCCATTTGCGCATACCATTGATAAAATTGTTCGGTAAAAAGATTTGGTAGATCAAAGGCAGACATCCCATTTTGGAACAATTCTGCATTTTCTAAAATTGCCTGATCCCAAAACGGGCGAATGATGGGACCTAAAACGGCATGGCCATGAATACCCAATACCCAGAATACACAGATTACAAATTGTGTGATGATCCCACCAATCAAATTATTTCCCGTTAAGAACCCTTTTAAAGGAGAGATGGCGATCGTCAACAATCCATTTAAATCAAAGCCGAAAAAGTGGCGCAGAATCCAAAAGACTAAGATAACCAGCAAGGTTGGTAGGAGTGCCGCAAAGGATTCGCCTACAACAGGCGGTACGCCTTCTGGCATCTTGATTTCCAAGTTTTTTGCTTTTGTAAAATGATAAATCTCTACTGAAACTAGTGCCGCAATGATCGCACCGAATAATCCTTGGGATCCAAGGGAAGCGATGGGTAAATACCTTCCTGCAAGTACGGCATCTCCTGTCGTGCTGATGCCTTCCGCCAAATTGATCGGAACGACCATTAAAATCGTCGCTAACATGGATAAAAACCCACTTGTTATCCGATCGAGTTTGTAACTAGCACCTAAGTTGGAGCCAATCGTAAATGAGGCATAGAGAGACATTAACCCCACCGTAAATCGAAAAGGAATGTCAAGTGCCGGTAAATAAGGAGCGACCCATTCGGTATAACCAGGAATCGGCAAATTTAAAATAATAGTGAAAAAAGAGCCAACGATCGTGAGCGGTAAAATAGAAATCAACCCATTTCGAATAGCCTGAAAGTGCCGCTGCTGTCCAATAGCATTGGCAATCGGTAATAACTTCATTGCAACCGAGTCTAAAACTTTCATTATAAAACCCTCCTAAAATTCGTTTGAAAAACCATTTTTTTGAATCACTTCTTTAAACCATAGGCCAGACTTTTTCATCGTTTTTTCTCCCGTTTCTAAATCCAGACGATAAAAGCCATAGCGATTTTTGAACGCATTCTGCCAACTCCAACAGTCCACAAATGTCCACATGTGATACCCCAGACAGTTACTCCCCTCCATCATTGCTTGATGAAGCTCAATTAAATGCTCTTTTAAAAAAGCAATTCGGTAGTTGTCTTGCACTTGCCCCCCTTCGATAAATGTTTCTTCTCCCTGAATCCCGATGCCATTTTCTGAAACAAACCAATCAATATTCCCATATTCTAACTGGATTTTTTTAGCGATATCATACAAGCCATGAGGATAAATCTCAATCCCCCTTGAAGTATTCATTCTTCTGCCAGGCATCTCGTAATCATCGTAAAACCATTCTGGTGAGAAAACTCCCTCGGGATTAGGCAAAGATTCTTTGGCTTTCACTCGCCGTGGACGGTAATAATTGATCCCTAACAGATCAATCGTTGTTTCAGCAATCAAAGCAAGATCTTGTTCTTCCACTCGTGGCATTTGGTCGTAGCGCGTTAAAATAGCCTTTAACTCCTGTGGGTAACGACCTTTTAAAATCGCTTCATTAAGGGAGCGAGTATAGAAGAGGTCTGCCATTTCCGCTGCTTTTAAGTCGGCAGGATGCTGGCTTCTTGGGTAAACTGGGATCACATCCATGATGATACCGATTCTTCCTTGATAAGTTCCTTGTCGAAAGACCTTAACTGCCTCACAGTGAGCAAGGATGATATGGTGAAGTACTTGTGCCGCCCGTTTAAAATCTACTACATAAGGATAGTGTCGGTCATGCAAATAGCCGGCTTCTGCTGGAATCATCGGCTCATTAAAGGTAAACCAGTACGCAACTTTCTCATGAAATAGATCAAAACAAATTTTCGCATACGCCCGATACGCTTCGATGACCTCACGATTTTCAAATCCGCCGATTTCTTGTAATTTCATTGGCATGTCAAAGTGATAAAGATTGATAAACGGTTTGATGCCTCTTTGATTTAACCCATCAAGCATTCTGGTATAAAAGTCAACAGCTTCTGGATTAACTTCCCCTGTACCTTCGGGAATAAGACGTGACCAAGAGATCGAAGTCCGAAAAGAATTAAAAGAAAGTGCCGCCATTCGATCCAAATCCGCTTCCATTTCCTGATAAAACCTTGATGTATGTTCTGTTGTAACTCCTTCAAAAAACCGATGGTTATAGTTTTTTGATGCATAATCCCAAATGTTTTCTCCTTTATTGTCTCCAGCTATCGTTCCTTCTGATTGTGTCGCACTCGTTGCTGCACCCCAGAAAAAGTCCTTCGAAAAATTATACGCCATGTCGCCCTCCTACAATTCCTTTTTCACTAAGCGAAGCATCCGCTTACATTATTGAACAACGAAAGTATAGCATGAAGTAAAATCAATATAATGTTATAATCATAAATAGAGAACGTTTTCATCCCTTGTCATTTGTTCCACAAAAAAAACACTTTGTTACGGAGGTGCATCATGCTTTTCCTTGACTACAATCCTGAACTTACTGCACTAGAATACGAGGTTTACCGATTTGTATCAAAAAACTTGGCTTCAGTGTCTAAAATGAAGATGAAAGAACTTGCCAAAGAGACCCATACCAGTACTGCTAGTATTAGCCGCTTTTGCAAGAAATTTGAATGTAATACGTTTACTGAATTTAAGATCAATTTGCGCTTTTACTTAGATTCTCTCGTAAAATCTAAAATATCCGATAGTGATGAATCCCAAACAATTGATTTCTTGAAGCGAGTAAACCAGCCCTTTTTATCTGAAAGAATCGATCGAGCAACAGAGATTCTTAAGAACAAAAGCTTCGTGCTATTTATTGGATCAGGCTTATCTGAAACGATTGCGGAATATGGCGCACTCTATTTTACTGACTTGGGAAAAACGGCATTAAAAGTTGACGATCCCTCAAATTATCCTATCGACTGGTTTCCAGAAGACATATTGTGCAAAACCGGTATCATTGTTTTGTCTATTTCTGGGGAAACACAAGAAATGATTCGATACTTACAAAAGTTAAATCAAAAAGATTGTCAGATTATTGCCATCACGAATACTGAAGATTCAACCATCAGCCAGTTATCCGACTTAACGGTGCCCTATTACATCGAAAGAGAGACTGTTTTTAAAACCAGTCAAAAAAAAGAGAAAACCATTGAACTGACTTCTCAACTACCAGCAATCTATTTAATTGAAAAATTTGCCAAAAGAATACGCCTATCAGAAGAACTTCTCTGATAGGCGCAGGTAGTTTCATTTATTCAGCGATCTTCACAATCTGTAACTAAATCAAATAAAAGTTCCACCAAATAAATGGCTGGAATTTGTGAGGACAATGAATCAGCTGCTTGATTATCGGAAAAATAATAAGCAAAGTTTCGCTCAGAAAGTTTGGCAATTGACGTTGTTGAACGATTTGTTAGTGAAATGGTCGAAATTCCAGCGGTGGTACATTCAGTAATCAAGGATTCAAGGAATGGATCGGCGCCTTTATTAGAAAAAACCAGCAACGTGGCTTCGCTACTTAAGGTTCGCCAAACAGATTTAATCGGTGCTGCTTCTTCCTCTACGCTCACGATCTTATCTAAACGTGCAAACTTTTGTTGGGCATAGGTCAAAGCAAGTGTTGATTCCCTATCACTGGCTAAGATCAAAAGTTTTGTTTTGCTTATTCGTTTAGCAATCGTTAATAATGTTTCTCGATAGAAGGATTCATCCATACGTTCAAAAAAATAGTGCAGGGCTTTTTTATCTTGTTTGAATAATCGATCAGTCTTTCCTTGTTTCTGTAACGTCTTTTTCAGCTTGATTTTAAATTCTGAAAAACCTTCGCAATCAAATTTTCGACAAAACCGTAGAACAGTCGTTGAGCTAGTTTTTGTTGCATCCGCCAACTCACGAATAGACATCGAACAGACTTCTGCTTGCTGATTTAATACGTACTGAAATAGTTGCCATTCTTTCTTACTAAATGACTTATTCTCGGCAGTGAGTTCCATCAGTTTTCTCCTTGCTGCGCACCTTCGCCTTCAAACCATCTTCTTCTCATAAATAAAATCATCCATCACAAATCCCGAACCAATCGCAACGGTGCGTTCAGAAACACGCGTAAAGCCGCGATGCTCATAAACAGCGATCGCCTGCTGGTTTTGTTTGTTGACGTTTAAATGCAGTGTTTTGCCTGAGGCGATCTCCTCATACCAATCAAAGACTTGGCTGGCATAGCCTTTGCCTCTAGTGGATTGATGGAGATACAATTTACTTAAATAAATCTGTTGCTGCGTTTCTTCATACGCTGTATATCCTACTGCTCGGTCTCCTTCTAATAACAAAAGATAGACTGCTCCTTGCTGGACTTCGTTTTGAATCGCTGCTGGTGATTGGTAATGAGCCAGCATATACGCGACTTGATCGGACCCAATGATAGGTGTAAACACTTCTGGCCAAATTTCTTTGATCAAACGATCCAACGTTTGGAAATCTTCAGGTGATTGAATGATTTTTTTTGTGATTGCCATAAGAACCCCTTCTTTCTGCTGCACGAAACAAAAACTCGTTTATAAATATCTCTATTATAATGGATAGGGAAAAAAAAGAAAGGGCACGTGGAACAAAGACCCCAAAATGTCTCAAAAGATGGTAAACTAGAAGTGAAAAAATGGTGACGAAAAGGAGGTAGCAACCCGATGCAGCTCTTGCAACTACTTTTACTGGCAATCATTTTTGTTTCGTTCTTCATGGCGTTGATTGGCTGGGTTTTATCGATGACCAATGGCTTGATCTTCTCTCGTTCTCCTCAGCAATTTAAAGCGCATGCCCATGATCCTAACTATGAAAAAGAACGACAAGCAGGCAAGCGCTTGAAAGAGATTATATTCCGACGCATTGTTCCTCTAGGAATAGCCTCTTTGTTCGTCTATGGGTTAATCGCACTATCAAACGTCCTTTAAAAGTTTTTAAAAAGACTCAAACAAATCAAAAAAAAACCGGCATCTTTTCCTGTTGATCAATGCGCCTTTCGCTTTCGCTGAGGGGAACATCAATGCATAAGATGCCGGTTTGTTTTTTATTTACTTACTGCTGCTTTAGAGGCTTGAACTTTTTTCAGTAAAGCGAAGAGGACTTGGCTATCATCAATAGCCGCAATATATTGTTGGCAAAGTGCCATCATTTCTGTTTCATCCATTTTATCTAAAGAAATAACTAACTCATTTTCTACTACCTGCTTATTATTCATAGGGCTCCCTACTTTCTTCCTTTGTTACCTCTAGTTTGCCATGAATGAGCAGGTTCCGTAAGAACTTTTCAGTTTACAAACAGGAAACGGGTGGTTTACATCCTTGTCCTATCAAGGTTTTTCCAGAAAATTTATTCGGTAGCAGGCTCGATGTGGATGTCAGTATCAAACACCTGAAAACGATCAGCTAAGAGATCTTCAATAGCATCTGCTACGTTATGACTCTTTTCAACCGTCAAAGATTTGTCCATCGTCACGACGACATCGAGAAAAACATTGGCGCCATACATTCTTCCTCGAATCGATTTGACAGATTTCACTTCAGAAAAACCAGCGATTGCCGCTTCATACTCCACGACTAACGATTCATCAAACCCATCAGAAAGTGAAAAGGCACTCTCACGAAAAATATCGACGGCGGTTTTGATAATCAAAAGAGCTACCACGATCGCAGTCAAACTGTCCAACCAACCGATACCAAATGAGGCGGCAAAAATAGCGATCGCCGTTCCAATACTCGTCCATGCATCGCTGCGGTTGTCTTTAGCAGCTGCTAGCAAAGCGGAGCTTTTTACGCGAGCGGATAATCGCTTATTATAGTAATACATGCCATACATCAAAATAGCTGAAATGATACCGACGACTGCCGCGATCATATCGGGACTTTGCGTTTCTCCGAGTAGAATCGTTTGAATGGAAGACCATAAGACTTGCAGACCGACCGCCAGCATAATCAAGGACGTTACGAGACTCGCCACATTTTCTGCTTTCCAATGACCATATTTATGGTCTTCATCTGCTGGCTTTTGAGCCAGACGCAAACCAATCAAGACAGCGATCGACGCTACGATATCCGTCGCATTGTTCAACCCATCTGCCCATAGTCCTTCAGAGTTTGCCAAACGACCGATGGCAAGTTTGGCGATGGAAACCAAAATGTAAGCAACGATACTTAAGATGGCGCCTCTTTCTGCTTGTTTTAATTCTGCGTATCTTGTTTGATTCATGTCATCCCCTCCAAATAGTCAACTTGAAAATAATAGCTGAAATTTTCACAGTTTGCATCATTTATTTGAGAGATTTTATTTTTTAGGAGCGGCAAACATTCACTTCTAGTGAAACGAATTTCTGTTCTGATGACACCAAAAAAGCAGGACCCATAAGGGACTCCTGCTTTTTCTACTTTTTCTTTCACAAAGAAGCATGGCTACTCATTCACCAACAACTGGCGATTTCTTTCACTGAATTTCTCATTGTGGGAGGAAACCATCGCCTGTGGGACACTGGTCGGCTCTAAATAGTGTTTGATTTGGTTGACTGCTTGCGCAGCATCTTGAAAGGCTCCCGCCAATAGATTCACTTTGCCTTTGAAATAATGAATGTCGCCCGCTGCAAAAACACCGGGATGGCTAGTTTTTGTAGGAATCTCGCAATTGAGGTAAAAGTCTTCATGGCGTGCCAGATCAAAGGAGACTTTATCTAACAAGCCACTGTCACGGTCATACCCGTGTTGGATCAGTAGATGATCGCATAAAAAATCGATCGTTTCATGGTTGGCACTGTTTTTTAGTCGTAGAACCATATTGAAGGTTTCTGCTTGATTCACCCCATCGATGGTGTGATTCATCAGCACTTGAATCCCTTCTGCTTTCATCTTCTTTACTTGTGCTTCATGGGCTTTCAATTTTTCTCCTCGGTAACACAGGGTGACTTTGGCACCATAAGACACTGCTTCGATCGCATAATCCACTGCCGCATCACCGCCGCCAGAGATCACTAGATGCTTGCCTTGGATCGCTTGCTGGTCAGGAAACTGATAGTGGATATAGTTGTCGACATTATTATGGATGAAACATGGCAATTTTTGCGGAGAAACGACACCGCCTCCGATACAGACTAAAACGGTGCGTCCAACATGGGTCCTCCCTTGGTCATCCACTGCATAAAAAAGGTCGTCTTCCTTGGTCAATGAAATGATTTTCGTTTTCAGATAGATCGTTGGATCAAACAACTTGGCCTGTTCAATCAAGTGTTCTTTGACTTTCTTTCCCTTGGTGGGCGGTAATGCACCCACATCCCAGACCATTTTTTCAGGATAGAAATTGATCTTCCCGCCTAATTCAGCTTGTGCTTCAAACAATACGACCGATAGATCACGTAATCCAGCATAAAAACTCGCATAGAGTCCAGTGGGTCCTCCGCCGATAATCAGAACATCTGCTATAGTGGTCATTGGCTAGCCTCTCTTTCGTAAATGAAAATCATTCTCAATTAGTTAGTTCGATTATAGACAACGATCGTCCATTTGTAAAGAATTTTCTGAAAACAAATTAATTATGTTTACCAATTATTTTTCTTTACATTGTAAAGAAAAAAGCCTTTTCCTGAACTTCTGGTAAAAAAAAGATGAGCAGATTGTTATTTTTTCTCATTTTATCTAGTGATATATTTGTGATCGTCCCTGACTTCAAGGTATACTCTTAGAAAGTAGGTGAAAAAATGGAAGTTGAAAAATGTTACGCGCCCTTACCGGACGGGTCTGTCCTCTATTATGAGAAAACCGGTTCAGGACGCCCTCTTTTTTTATTGCACGGAAATGGCGGCAGCAGTGCCTATTTCTCAAAGCAGGTCGACGCTTTGCGTCAAAAACATCAACTGTATTTAATCGATAGTCGAGGACATGGCAAATCCACCAATACGCAGAAGAAAATCGATTTTTTTAAAATGGCAACAGATCTCTTAGCAATTATTCAGCAAGAAAAGCTAACGAAAATCGCCTTACTAGGATTTAGCGATGGTGCCAATCTGGCGATGGTCTTTTGCCATCTCTACCCAGAGCATGTCAGCTGCATGATTTTAAACTCTGGCAACACGGAACCGCGAGGTGTGAGGCTCTTTTCTCGAATCGGCAGTGTCTTGCAATATCTGATCGTTTGGCTTTGTTCCCCATTCTCCAAAGGCATGCGGGGCTTTCTGCCTATTTTGGGATTGTTGTTTCGTCCAATCGGTTTATCTACAGCCGATTTGAATCACCTCAGTGTGCCGACATTGATTTTGGTCGGCAAACGTGATTCGATCAAGCTTTCCCATTCTTTTTATATTGCAAACAGTATTCCTCAGTCCAATTTTATCGTCGTCAAAGGACAAGGACATAGCTTTGCACGAAAGAATCCAGAAGTATTTAATACGAAAGTATTATCTTTTTTAGAAAAGGTCGGTGAATAACTATGAGAATCTTTACTTGGCTCCGCGACCACCGCTCACTGTTTAAAACCCTCTTCTTAATTGCAGTCGCCGTGATCGTGTTCGGCGAGCTGCTTTCGTTAAGCAAGACGATCTCGATTGATCAACTAAAACAATTGTTTGCGCAACTATCCCTTTGGCGAGTGGCATTAATGGCTGTCATTGGCTTACTGTGTGTTTTTCCCATGGTCTTATATGATATCGTCTTGAATCGCTTACTAGGGGACAAACCTGCTCGCCGCTATTTACTAGAAACCAGCTGGATCATCAATACCATGAACAATTTGATCGGCTTTGGCGGTTTCATCAGTATCGGGTTACGGTCAGAATTTTATGGCAAAGGAAAAAAAGGCAAAGACGTTGCCCAAGCAATATCGAAGATTTTTATCTATTTGATGTCTGGTCTTTCGATTTTATCGCTTGCTGGGCTGGCATTCGTCCTCTTCGGTCCCACGACCGATTATCTTCAACAGTATTGGATCTGGCTTTTAGGCGGCAGTCTTTATTTTCCAATCGTCTATGCGCTTAGTTTTTCTAAAAAAAATGCCTACTTAGGTGGGCTGCAACGACGTGATCGTCTGCAGCTGATCGCCGCTTCCTTATTGGAATGGCTAGGTGTTTTTGCCGCCTTCTTTACGACGGGTCTGTTGATGGGTCTCTCGGTCGATGTGTTTCAACTGTTGCCGCTTTTCATCGCTGCTTCCGTGATTGGGATCGTCTCGATGATTCCTGGGGAACTGGGAACCTTTGATGTCATGATGATTATGGGAATGGGTTCACTACAGATTCCCCGTGAAAGTGTCATTGCCTGGCTCTTGCTGTTCCGCCTGTTTTATTACATTATTCCCTTTTTGATCGGTTTGCTTTTTTTCTCAAAAAATGTCGGTGTCTCCCTCAACCAGCGCTTTTCTGGTATTCCAAAAAGCTTGCTGTTGGAAGTGTTCCACAAGATCGAAGTGTTGTTGCTTTATCTGACTGGAACGATGTTGGTGCTTTCCGCCACGATCCCAGAAGCCTTTGATCAAATCAAATGGTTAGCCCACCTCAATCCGATTCGCTTGAATTTTGTGATGCAGTACCCGAGTATCTTTCTCGGCTATCTCTTTTTGATTGCCGGTCGCGGCATCTCTGCCCGTGTCAGTCGCGCGTATGTGCCGACGCTTTTATTGATTGCAGCAACGATCGGCTATGCTATTTTTGCGGGGTTCCGCTTTTCGACCATGCTGTTTCTTCTATTATTACTGGCGATCATGATTTTTTCAAAAAGCGAGTTATTCCGAAAACAACTGGTTTTCGCTTGGGAATGGCTGACGATCGATGGTTTGTTGATTGGTTCGTTGACGATCCTCTATGTCATTATCGGGGTCTACAACATGCCCCATATCAATCGTCATCCGACGCATCACCATTCGATGGATTTTTTGCTCTTCCCTTCTGAAAAATTATGGCTCCAAGGCTTCGTTGCGATTTTATTCGTCGCCGTTGCGATGCTGCTGTTTGCACGCTACTTGATGGGACCAAAGCACCAACTCGGCGTCAGTGCCGCCACCGATAAAGTGAAGCATATTTTGAACACTTATGGCGGCAATAGCGATAGCCATCTTGTCTATTTAAAAGACAAGCAAGTGTACGTTTATCCAGAAATCGGCGAGCCGACGGTCTTTTTTCAATTTACGACCTTTAATAATAAATGCTTAGTCATGGGGGATCCTTCTGGGAAGCAAGCAGACTTTCCCCAGGCACTGGAAACCTTTCTAACAGAGATGGATCAGTGGAATTACTTGCCAGTCTTTTATGAAAGTAGTGAAGAAATGGTGATGCTGCTGCATGAATTTGGCTATGACTTTATCAAATTCGGTGAGAAAGCCTATGTGGATCTGCCTAGCTTCACCCTCTCAGGAAAGAAAATGAAGGGACAGCGGGCATTGAACAACAAGATCACCAAAGAAGGCTTTACCTTTGATGTGCTCACCCCACCCTTTTCAGCAGAAACCTTTGCAACCCTTAAGGAAATTTCTGACAACTGGCTAGATGGACGGAAAGAAAAAGGGTTCTCCCTTGGATTCTTTTCAGAATCCTATCTGAGTACCGCACCAATTGCAGTCGTCCGTAATCAGCAACAAGAAATCGTCGCGTTTGCCTCCTTTATGCCAACCTATCAGACAGGCTTAGCTTCCATTGATCTGATGCGTCACGATCCTGAAAAAGCCCCGAACGGAACGATGGATTTCTTGTTTATTCAGCTGTTTGACTATTTTAAAGAACAAGGCTACCAACAATTCGATTTAGGTATGGCCCCATTAGCCAATGTTGGTACTTTCCGCAGTAGTTTCTTACAAGAGCGGATCGCCTATCTCGTTTACACTTTCGGGTCTCGCTTCTATTCTTTTGAAGGATTGCGGGAGTACAAACAGAAATATGCCGCTTCTTGGTCCCCTCGCTACATCTTATATTCTCGGGACAGTTGGATCGGTTATGTCATGATTGCTCTGTTGATCGTCGATAATCAAGCGGCAGACAAAACGAAATAAAAAAGCTCAAATGCGCCGGTTTATTCTCGGAGCATTTGAGCTTTTTTAATTGTTGCGCTTCAAAGTTATTCTGCTGATTTAGATGGTGCGTTTTCCCAAAGTTGTTTGACGACTGGAATATTTCCTAGTTCCGTCATATTGGATGGCAGAATGACCGTGTTGGTATTGCTGTTGACCACGTCTTTAAAGGCTTCGATCCCTAGATAAGATAAGGAGCGCTCGTCTAGCTGGCTTTCTTTGATTGCTTCATTGATAGCTAGAATCCGTTTGCGTTCAGCTTCAGTGATTTTCGCGATTCGTTCCGCTTCTGCCTCAGCATCGATCCGTACACGTTTTGCCCGCGCCTCTGCATCGATTTGGGTTTGTTCTGCCCGAGCTTGCGCGTCGATCGTCATTTGCGAAGCTTTGGCTTCGGCACTTAAGACTGAAGAAGATTTCTCCCCTTGGGCTCTTGTGATCATGGATTCTTTGTCTCTTGAAGCTGTGATCAATTTATTCATTGATTCAATGATTTCTTGGGAAACTTTGATTTCTCCGATATTGATCCGGTCGATCGCTAACCCGTAGCCAGCAGTGATGTCTTTGATCGAAGTAAATAGAGCCACGTTGATTTCTTCAGTTCCATTTAAAACTTCATTTAAATCCATTTTCCCGATGATTCCCCGCAAGTTCGATTGGGCATCTTGGATCATTGAAACAATGGAGTTTTCATTTTCGTAGACAAAGGCACGCACATCTGTGACATGGTATTTGATTGCTTCATCAATTTGAACGATTACATTATCTTTTGTTATTGCACTTTGGGGTTCGATCTCCAAAGGAATCTGTTTCAAGGACACTCTTTCTCGAACTGTATACAAAATCGGAACAAGAAAATGAAGCCCTGGTTCCAACGTTCGAACGTACTTCCCAAAACTTTCGACAACTTTGACTTCCCCTTGACGAACGATCACAGCAGTGCTTGCAATCAGCCAAATCAAAATCACTAATACGAAGATAACTAAAATAATTTGGATAATGATCATTGTAAAAACCCTCTTCCATTTTCAAATAATGTATTGTTTACACGGGTCAATAAGACACCGTTTTCAACCCCGATAATCTCTAACATGACATTTTCAGCAGGAATCCCTGCAATCACCCGATATTCTGTATAGGTGCCATAAAGCCGTATATAGCCTGAATAATGATCCGTCAACGATCGAAAATAGCGCCCTACCGCTCGTTTTTCCATATAATCTACGATGATTTTCACCCTCTTTGCCTTCATGCAGTAAATTTGAAGCTTCAAACTCATTTGTTAATCTATTACAAGTGTTACTAACTATGATAGCACGTTTCACCCAAGAGAACAGTAAACTTATGCTGATTCCGCTTTTTTTTAGAAAAAAAAAATAGAACGAAAACCAATTCCTTGCATTTTTCATTTAAATTGCATACAATTTAATTGTACAAAATATAAAAATCAGGAGTGAAGAAATGATGAAAAAAATGTATTCGACTAAAATGATCAACACTGGTGGCCGTTCAGGAGAAGTACACAGTCCCGATCATTCATTTGAGCTAAACATCACTGCACCTGGCAAACGTGTTGAAAATGCCACCAACCCAGAACAACTTTTTGCGGCTGGGTTTAGTGCTTGTTTCAATAGTGCCCTTGAATTAGTGAAAAGCAACAAAGGAATCGACGGTGCTTCGACTGTCAGTGCACAAGTGACCCTATATGCAGAAAGTGACTCAAGCTTTGTTTTAGGCGTTGAGATCGAAGGTAAAATCGAAGGTTTATCAACAGAGGAAACACAAGAATTGCTTGAAATCGCTCATACCGTATGTCCTTACTCAAAAGCTACAGCTGGCAACATTGAAGTGACTGTCAAAGCCGTTAGCGAGTAGACTTTCGTTGAAAAAACAGCTATGATAAGAGGCGGATGTTAGAAAAAGGGGTGAAAACATGAATGTCTTAGCGTTAGAAAACCAATTGTGTTTTCCTCTATACGCCGCTTCAAAAGAAATTATCAAACAGTACAAAGACTTATTGGACCCGTTGAATTTGACCTATACCCAATATTTAGTGATGTTGGTGTTATGGGAAGATGAAGCGATCAGTGTCAAAGAATTGGGGAAGCAATTATGTCTAGATTCTGGCACACTGACACCGGTTTTAAAAAAGCTTGAAGCAAAAGGATACCTAGTAAGAAATCGAAATCAAGACGATGAACGTTCCTTGCGGGTCACATTGACTGATTCAGGCAAAGGACTCCATGAACAAGCGCTAGAGATCCCCTACAAAGTAACGGAATTCTTGCCCCTTGAACCGGAAGAACTGTCAGTCCTCCACGAATTGACGACCAAAATGGTCCAAAAATTTCAAGAACAAGAAAAATGATCCGCTGTTTTCACAGCGGATCATTTTTTTATCTTTTAAACCTTCACTAACAAACAGCGAAGAAAAACAGATGACCTACGAAGCTTTGGTTTTCAATTCGCCAATAACATTTCGCAACTGAGTTAATTGTTCTGGGTCTTCAATTTTTTTGATCGCAATTTTTACCAGTTCAAAAATTTGTTCCTCCGTCAAACCACTTTGCAAAATCTCCAATTCGGTGACAGCTGGTTGGAAACGACGAGCCAAAACTGACCCACTCATCTTGATACTTGCTATCTCAAGTATACCTTTATTGACTAACTTACGAATCACTGACAATGACGTGTTGCGATTCAAGCCGAAGCGTTCACTAAATTCGGTACAGCATAGCGGCTCATCCACAGCCCAAAAACAAACTAAGACTTCCCACTCTTTTTTTGAAAAACTCAAGTAATCCATAACTGCTCCTTTCCATGCCAATCAGGCTGGTTCTTATTTTCTAATCAAAACAATCGCAGCTATTGACATAATCTATCTATCCTCTTCATTTTACGATTGTTTTTTCTTTCACTAAAAGGATTATATACCAATAATAATCTATTTTATTCATAATTTCAAAATAATTTTTATTTTAATGATAAATAACACGTTTAATTCTCCTTCTTCTCCATAAAAAAAAAGCGACTAGATGCGCTAGTCGCTTTCTTTTCTATCAAGTGATCCTAAGAAGAACCGCTTATTGGATGTTGAAGATCAGGCTTTCGTGCTCTTTTTCTTTTAAGGAATAGCCACAAAACTCTTTATTCAAATTCGGATAATCGCGTTCGATCATCTGAATAACCTCGATTTCCGTCAAAAATTTGTCTTCCGACAATTGCAGCGAGTTCAACAAGACAAAGCGTGAATCATAGCCTAAAATCTCTGGCATCAATTGCCAAAAATTTGAGTGATCAATTTGTTGGATCGTTTCTTCAAAGTTAGCAATCAATTGTTGTACATGATCATAGACTTTGGGATAATCAGATTTTAACAAATCCAACAGTGCTTGATCGACCACCTTATCCAAATAAGCCTTTGTATCCGTATAGATTATTGAAGAAATCACTTATTTCATCAATCCTTTCATTCAAATGCCATATTCGACATCGTCAAGGATGGCTCCCTGTTCCTATATATAGCATACTATCGGTGATTTTCGTTCTCAGATTAAGGACAGAATCAAGAAAAAAAGGAGAAGTCGTTTTTTTGATTCCTCAATCTTACTCCACAATAGCAAAATTTTGCTGAACTGATAAGCAAAGCGAATCAGCAATATCTGAAAATGAGAAATTTGTCAGATTTCCCTCCTTTTTTAGATAGATTGCCTTTCTTCTATAAGAAAAATCAGCCGCCAAAGATCGCATCCTTTAGCAGCGATCGATTTGAACCAAACAACCAGCAGCCCTTATTGCCCTTCACAAAAAACGGAGACAGCATAATCTCAGACAGAACCTTCAGCAACATGTATAATTAAAGTAGAGAAAGTCATCAAAATAAACGAGACGAGGAGTGGAGCAAAGATGAAGAACCATTGTAAATGCGGCAAGAAGTTAACTGGCAATGAAAAAAGCTGTCCGGACTGCAAACGCAAAAAACAGCAAACTTTAGATTCCTTGGAAAAATTCGTTAAATACGACAGTTTTGCTTTAGCAGGCCTATCATTAGTTTTAAAAATTGCGAAAAGTCGACAAAGTTAGCAGTGATCGACTGAGAACTTTAATAAAAAAAACGCCGTAATGGCGTTTTTTTTATTAGTCTACAATCGTACTCTCCAACTGCCAATTGACCGTACCTGAATAGGTACCAGGTTCTATCAAATCCAACTTGGGAACAAAGCGAAAGTAGCAATCATATTCCTGAAGATCCAGAGTTAAGTCCTTTGCTCCTGTTGGCTGCTGTTGGAAAATCACTTGTTCTTCAGAAGTGACAGAAGCCACCAGCTGATTGGTCACCGGATCATAGAGGACCAATTGGATTTCATCCGCTAATTGTTGCTGATTTTGCATAAAATCAGTCATCTGGCCGCTTAACTGCCAGGTCCCTTCGCTGGTATTGCTGACAGACAAAAGGGCTTCTTGATCAAAAGCAATCGTTAAATAAGCAAAGCCATCGTCTCTGATGGTTCGTGCGAGTTCATTCAAGGTCACTGCCGCTGCGTTGATTGAAGCAGGCGCACGCTCAAATACCACGATCCCTCGAAAGTCAATGCCATAATAACGTGTCGTCGATCGATTGCCTTCTGTATCGATCACATAAGACGCAAGATAATAGGTTGTGCCCGGTTCTAGATCTGAGGTCTCTAGTGCCAATGTATCCGACAATGGCTCCGACAATGTTCCCCGTTCAACCAACGCTGCTTCAGAGAAATCCGTTTCGGTGATTGTCTTATCCTCCGTAAAGAAATCCGTGACATATATTTTGGCTTGAGTCGAATTTTGGTCATCAATCGTGATCGGTATGTAGGAATTGCGCTTTTGCCGCACGATCTGCAGGTCTGCTTTTGCTTCTGCCAATGACGCCGAACCTGTTGAAAGAGTCGGTGGAAAGGATCCGGTCATTTGATAATAATGAATTTCTGGATCACCTGATGTCATACTGGAAACAAAAGCATTTCCATTAAAAACAGTTTGGACAGGGATGGCTACATCTAAATTCTGATCGAGCGGAGCTTCTGTGTAATTGACGGAAAAGTGAACGATGTATTCATTCCCTTTGACCATGTCGGGCAGTGTCACAACCAATTGTCCATTTTCAATGACAAAGGGCAAGGCAGTTCCGCCTTCAGGCATGCCATTAACCATGATTTCACTGGCTTTCCCAAAATAGACCGCCTCGGGAACTAATGATAGTCCTTCTGGAAAAAGCGATGAGAGCAAGATTCCCGATTCCAAGTCAGCTAGATCACTGGTGCTTTTATAGGAGAGATAGGTCGCATAAGTAATGGTTTTGCTATTGTCGACAGTGGCTGGCTGGGCAAGTGTCGTACCAGTATCCAACAATAGTTTGACTGGGTCTTTTTCAAAAACACCGGTTCGCATATCAAGTTCTACTAGTCCTTCAACATCGACAAAGGCCACAGCTTTTTCTTGAACATAGCCCCCATTTGCACCTGTAAAACCAAAATAGACCGGTGCACTATTGGTGAGATTCAAATTCGATTTGAAGGTGTCATCAACAGGAACCGTCACATCAACACCGAAATCTGGTACGGTGTAACGCAACGTTTGCGTCGGCTGATCAAAGACTACTGTAAAAATATGCCACTGCCCATCGGAAATATCTGGTACGGATACCGTATCTCGATGGTTTAAGACTTTGTCAATAATCAGCCAACCATCGGTGGTATATGCGTCATTTGAACCTGGAAAATTCCAAGCGATATGATGGCCGGAAGGAACATCACGATCCATCATTCCGTCCCCCGTCAACCCTGTATTATTATAAAATGTATCGAATTCAATCGCAAAACTTTGGGGGATCGCCCCAGTACTTAAAGGAGTAGCTCCTCCCGAATTTGACCAGACACCAATCGTCGGTCCCGCTTGTTGAGCGAGTGCATTTAAGCCACTGCTTTGCATCACAAAAGCTAATCCATCACTGTCCGTTGCTGTATTATCAATATAAAAAGCCATTTCTAAACGAAAGGAGCGAGTAAAGGAAACGGGCTTATTAAACCAAACACCACCACTGGAATTGGTAGTAATACCATCATTGATCTGAACATAATTGAATCCTGGCTCTCCTTGTGGCGAACCTGCTTGCCCCACAGGAGTGATCAAAGAATCGTCAATCGCCAACGTAGGAAAATCCGGAACAGATACCGCAGCATAGATTGTCTCTTGCCGCCAGCCCAGCAGAAAGAAACTAAAAAGAAGTACATAGAACCATCGTTTAATGCCAAACTTTTCCATCGCTGTCCCCTGCTTTCTTCATTCTGATTCTTCTTGCATTGCCGGTGCATCATCTGCTTCTGCTTTTTTGCGTCGCTTGTACAAAAAGAACAAAAGAAGCAAGACAAGCAGGAAGAGTGGTATCCCTAAAGCATAGAACCAGTACTGTTTTTGAAGATACGCTGCACCTAACGTTGTCTGACGGTTGATAAGGTTGGCTTGCTTGCGATCAACCACCACCGAATCCTCAAACACCCATGTTCCTTTAGGCGCATTCAACTCGATCCGTAATAGATAGGTCCCCGGTTCGAGAATGTTCTGATCAAAGGCACTAAACAGCTCCAAAACCGAATTCGGAGCTATTTGAAAATTCTCTGAAGAAAACCCACCGACCTTGTTGCCGCTGTCTTGCTCACGTATCACTGTTTTGACAGTGATGTTGCCAAATGCTGTGGGCTGATCATTGCGGATCCTACTTTTGAGAGCTGTAGAACCATATCTTTCCACCGCCTCAGAATTGATCAAAGACAATTGGGGATCAGGCATGGTTGCCACATTCTGACGCAAGCGGATCCCTTGTTGAATTTTATAGTTGGCTTGCAGATTTGTTTGCTGGCTTTCAGTTGTCCCTGACGTTTCTTCTTCAAAGGCAAACACACCAAGTATTTCTCCTACAAATTCTTTTCCTCTCATTGAAAGGGTAAAATGAACCTGATGACTTTCTCTAGGGGCAAGTTGGATCGTCTGCCTTGGATTTTCAATCAATTCACTAAAAGAGATTCCTTGATTCTCTTCGGCGGTCTGTTCTGCTTGGTAAGCGATGATCCCAGTAGAGGCCGTATAACTATTTAGTGCGGATGCTTTAATGGTCAACGGGTCTAGACTCGTATTATGAAGGGCAACGGTCAAATTCTGTTCGGTCTCATGATTTACCAGTAGGTCGAAATAACTGACGTCACTGACTTGATTTTGGGGAAGTTCAGGGGTTACAGTGAACCGTGTGGTCTGTGCATGACCGGTGACTTTCGTAACGCAACACAAACTGATAAAGAAACTAATGAGTACGAAGCACTTGATTTGTTTTTTCATTGTCGCCCTTTCTTTCCTACTCTGCTTGATACGTGTTCGCTAATGTCCAAGTGATCGTGCCGCTATAAGTGCCGCTGTTCACATTTTGCTTCGGTACGGTTAATGAAGCATTGGAAAAGTTAAAATCATTGGTTGCTAAGCCAGTTGTGCCATTAGCAGAAGCAATCAGCGTTGGGTCTGGTGCCCCTACCATCAATTCGGTGCCCGCGACTAGCGCTGCATCGCCAGAAGCCGTTGTACCATTTAAAGTGACTTTGGCATTTGCCAGCTCGTTATCGCTGGCATTCGTCATTTTCGATAATTGCGCCGTCAACTGCCAGCCAGCTTGATTCGGCCCACGGTAATCTGTGATCGATGTCACTTCATTCGACGTTGTTTGAATCACTTGTTCATCGGTAGCGATCTCTTGGATACTGCTTGTACCGAAGTTAAAATTAGTCACCTGATCCAGTGACAAGATTCCTTGTTCGATCGTTAGAGTTGCTTGACTCGTCATTGAAGCCGTTGGATTCGCTTCTGCTGCAGCTGCCGCAGTCGGCGCCATTCCTAAACCCATTCCGACCAAACCTAACACTACTGCCTTTTTGTTCATTTTCATCTCTTCCTTCACTTTTTTTAATGAGAAACCGAGGGTCATCGAAAAAACAGCCTTAAAAAATAATAATTTAATTGGTGTTTTTTTCATTCTATTCTCATCTATCATAAGTATAATCCATCATGGTTATCATACGGTTCACAGATTTAGCGTAAAAAAAACGCCAAAAAGGAGAATCCCTTATGTATCGAGAATTCATATCTCCCGCAGAAGAAAAGAAATTAGAGATTTTCAAAGTTGTCTGCAATTCCAATGGCGTGACATTGGTCCAACTGTCAGAAGTTTTGAATATCCCGCAAAAAAGCCTGCAAAAATATATCTATTTTTTAAATGAAGATTTGCAGCTGCTCTCCCCTCACCTGCTTCTATCAAAAAATCATTACAATCAGTATTTTCTTGATCGAACAGAGGATGATGAACCTTTCTATGCACAATTGATGTATCATTACTTGCTCAACTCCACACAATACAACCTGATTCACTACTTGATTGGGCGCCCGCAAATGACCTTGACGCAATTATGTTTGGATTTGCATGTCAGCCAATCGCATATGTATCGGTTGATCAAGAAAATCAACCAACTATTGGAAAAATTTCAAATCCAAATTCGAACAGACCTGAATAACCGCATCGTTCTTGCTGGAAAAGAGCTTGATATCCGTATTTTCACCTACAGTTTCTTGACCCAAAGTGCGCCAGCTGACTTGTGGCTATTGCCGAGCGTTTCCCATAAAAATGTCGAAGAGTTTACAGCGTTCTTTGCTGTTTCTCACTTTGATCCGTTAACGAAAAATAAACTCGCTGCATTTTGGCAAGCAGTGGTCAGCCGAACGATCCAGAAAAAATATTTGCCAGCGATCCCTGAAAAATACCTGGGATTGATGAATTTTTATTGTTTTTTACCAGAGGAAATCCTCGAATCGCTTTTTTTGAGTGCCGATTATGCCTCAGAAAAGACGCTTCAGTCAGAATATCTTTACTTAAATTTCTTCTTGCATGTCTTTTTGCCAGGAGTAATTCCCCAAGAGAAGAATCAAGCGATCATCCAAGAGCTCAAACATTCTGATACCGATCTTGTGCGCTTTTTCACTGCAATGATCAATGATTGGCACGATACCTTTGCTCCAAGTCAAGAAGTCGCCGAATTTGAAAAATTATTAAGCAGCTGTCTGCTGGTCTTCAATCTATCGATCATTATCGGTATCGATCTTCTGGAAGTGTGGCAGCTCGAACACCAACTGTTGACCGAAAACACTCCTTCGAATGAAAAAACCTATGAAGCAATCTGCAAGCTTTTACTGACCCATGTTGAAAGGTATCCATTTGCTGACTTGGATAAAGAGTATTTTGAACAGACACAGTTGCCTTATCTTGCGCATCTCTTGTTTTTAGAAACACAGATGAACACGCCCCCGACCGTGTCGGTCTATATTCAAACGACGATCCAATACCGCACGAAGCAAATGATCGAGACAAGGATCCGTTCGATTTATTCCAAAACATCAGTGACTTTTGTTAACCAGATGGAAGCAGCCGATCTTTTGATCACCGATAGTTATGAAGAAGTGATTTTTTCCGAAAAATTAGTCTTACTGTCTAACCTGCAAGCCGAACAAGAGTGGGCAGCAGTTTTTGCAAAGATCAATCAATTGATGATGACCAAGATGTTTGCCAAACAAGGAAAGTAAGCTGCCGATTCCATTTTCATCCGCAAAAAAAGCCCGAGCATCTTTGCTCGAGCTTTTTTCCTACAAGTTTATCCAGGGGTTGTTAAGCGAAGAAGCTACCACCCGTTACACTGTACACTTGACCAGTTACATAGCTTGCTTCATCAGAAGCTAGGAAAACATAGACTGGCGCTAATTCGACTGGTTGTCCCGCACGTTTCATCAATTCTTTTTGACCAAATTCTGGGATCGCAGATTGTGGTTGTCCACCAGAAATTTGAAGTGGCGTCCAGATTGGACCAGGCGCAACAGTATTGACCCGAATACCTTTTTCACTTAATTGAGCAGCTAACCCTTTACTAAAGGAAGTAATGGCACCTTTCGTGGCTGCATAGTCTAAAAGATGGGCGCTTGGTTCCGCACTTTGGATCGAAGTGGTCGTGATGATGCTTCCACCAGCTGGTAAGTAATCCAATGCTTCTTGAACAGTCCAATACATGGAGATGATATTCGTTGTAAAGGTGTCTTGAATTTGTTGCGTAGTCAACTCTTTGATATCCTTCACCGCTTGTTGCATCCCAGCATTTAGAACCAACGTATCTAACCCGCCTAATTCTTTGGCTGCTTCATGAACCAATTGACGAGCGAAGGTTTCATCTTTCAAATCGCCTGGGATCAAGACTGCTTTGCGTCCAGCTTTTTCAATGACTGCTTTGACTTCTTGCGCGTCTTCTTCTTCAAAAGGAAGATAGTTGATTGCAACATCGGCGCCTTCTTTGGCAAAAGCAATCGCTGCTGCTCGACCAATACCAGAATCACCACCGGTCACTAATGCTTTGCGTCCAGCTAATTTGTCTGAACCTGAGTAGCTTTCTTCCCCGCAATCAGGTACTGGCTGCATCTTTCCTTGAATCGCCGGTGCTTCTTGCACCTGTTTTTCAAATTTGCCATCATAATACTTCGTTAACGGATTGTTGATTTTTTCTGACATGCTCGTTTCCTCCTTGATTATTTCTACTTCTTATTTGTCATCGTTTGTTATGACCTTACTTAAAAGTGTAAAGGAAGATGGAGGGAATGAGAAACGAAACGCTCACCAGAAAAAAAGCATCCGTAAGAAAACGGATGCTTAATGAAACGAAAAAGCTGCGTGACTCAGTAGTGAAAACGCCCACAAGTATCTCATCATTCTGCTGGGAAATCGTAGTGAAATTTTTGTGTGCAGTGGTTGATTTTGCTACTTTTCTAGCAGTTCGAGGAGTGCCCGACGAAAGGCCTCCATCTCCTTTGCGGTCTGTAGAAAAACATCGGGATGACTGTGGTGGCTGTCGCTCATCCAGTGTTTGGTGTCTGCAATATGTGCTGAAACATTCTAAAGTAGTAAAAAGCATGCTCGTTTTCTAAAAAAAACGCTGTTTATTCGCGGTACTAAAAACATTAGCGTGCCTTCACAAATCCTTCTGATTATTAACTATTTTTTTCACAACCAATGGATATTATTTTAAAAAAATGAATATTTACGTTATCCTTTTACTCAAATAAGAAAGAATGAGGAGAGTTAAAATGATCCAACTTGCTCGCTTGATCTTTTGGGTACCAGTCATCTTTTTTTCGTTAGGTTTGGTCTTCCTAACGAAACGACTGCCGCGTTTCACATGGGTTTCTCTAACGATCACTGTTTCTTTGATCATCTTTGTTTGTAAAATCTTAGAATACTCCTATGTCATGCCAGATATGAAACTAACCGTTTATTTTATGGGTTTCTTGATTTCTGCTAGTCTGCTTGGGTATATTTTTTATTTGCGTAGTAGAAAACGTTGACTGCAGTTGCGCCTCACTCGCACCAAAACACTCTCTTAGTGAAGACTCTTTTGACTACGAACAAAGACGAGCTATACCTACGAAACAGCTCCTTTCATCCCCTTCGTAAGGATTGCGGCTCATGATCTCCTTTCGAGGGGATTTTTTTATTATTCATCCTCACTCCTTCTTATTCAGTTTACTTTGATGAAAAAATCACTTTTCGCCGATCACGGCATGCCAAGCCTTTCTCTCTGATTCCTTTCGTTGTGACATTTGCGATCCCCAAGAACACATTGCCTTCCCAAACGATTAAATATATAATAAAATGGTAAATTAACACACCGAAACAAAGAATCATCAAACCTCTTGAAAGGAGCGTTTCCTATGAGCTGGCTGACCTTTGTCGTCCAACCACTGACCCTGCTGTTTTTTCTCACGGTTTTTTCCCTTGTGTATTTGATGCCTGAATCCGTTGTGCCTAAGCCAAAAATGAAGAAGTGGTCGTTGACTGTTTCTTTGATTTTTCTGGCATGGCAACTGCTGATTCCCTTTTTCTTCTTTGTTCTCTAAACCCAGCAAAAAAAGCGATTCTCACAAAAGAGAGCCGCTTTGGTTTAGTTTTTAATCCTGTAACAAACTACCGCCATTGGTGGCAATGACTTCTTTGTACCAGTAGAAACTATCTTTGCGGGAACGGTCAAAGCTGCCGTTTCCTTCATCATCCGCGTCTACATAGACAAAGCCGTAGCGTTTCGACATTTCTGACGTGGAAGCCGATACTAAGTCGGTACAACCCCAAGGCGTATAGCCCATCAATTCCACACCATCTTCGATCGCTTCATACATTTGTTCGATATGCGCCTTCAAATAATCGATGCGATAGCTGTCATGGATCGAACCATCCTCTTCCACCGTATCCAAGGCACCTAAGCCGTTCTCAACGATAAACAACGGTACTTGGTAGCGGTCGTATAAGTTATTCAAAGTCACACGCAAGCCGATTGGATCGATTTGCCACCCCCAGTCAGAGGCTTCCAAGTAAGGGTTTGATTCACCTAAAGAAAAGTTGCCCGCAGTTGCTTCGCCGCCTTCTTCAGGATTGTGGCGAGCAATAGAACTCATGTAGTAAGAAAAGGACATGAAGTCGACAGGGTATTGCGCAAGAAGGTCTAAATCGCCGTCTTCGAAGGTCACTTCGATGCCGTTTTCTTTAAAGAAGCGCTTCGTATATGCGGGATACTTCCCACGAACTTGGACATCAGAGAAGAAGAGATTCTCGTGGTCACGCTTGATTTCTTCCATTACATCTGCTGGATTTGGTGTAGCTGGGTAGGCTTGCATTCGTGCCAACATCATCCCTACTTTGATGTCAGGATTGATTTCGTGGGCAAATTTTGTTGCTAAACTAGAAGCCACAAATTGATGATGCACAGCTTGATACATGTCAGAAAGGTTTTGTGTGCCGTCTTCGGATAATAAGGCACCACCAACATAGCCAGAGATCCCCATGATATTGATTTCATTGAAGGTCAACCAGTATTTGACTTTGTCTTTGTAGCGGGTCAGCACGGTTTCTGCGTATTTGACGAACAAATCGATCACTTGGCGATTTTTCCAGCCGCCATAGTTCAACGCGATCCCGATAGGTGTTTCGTAGTGAGAGAGGGTCACTAAGGGTTCGATCCCGTATTTCGCACACTCATCAAACACATTGTCATAAAATTGCAAGCCTTCTTCATTTGGCTGAGCATCGTCACCATTTGGAAAAATTCTTGACCAAGCGATGGACAGACGGAAGGTTTTGAAGCCCATCTCTGCATACAAGGCGATATCTTCTTTGTAGCGATGGTAAAAGTCTGACCCCCAACGTTTTGGATACAAGCCTTCTTTGTCATTTAAGGCAAACAAAACTTTTTCCCGTGTCATTGGTGCAGCAAATTCTGCCATGTTTTTGCGGTCTTCTGGTTTGACAGCGATCGCTGTATCAGATGTGGCTGGACCACGTCCGCCTTCGTTCCATGCTCCTTCAAATTGGTTGGCTGCAGTGGCGCCGCCCCATAAAAAGCCTTTTGGAAATTGTTTTTCTGTCATGATTAGCCTACTTTCTTTTTCTTTAATGATCGACACAGCAGATCAGCAAGAAAGCATTCTTACTGATCCTGCGACGTGCCGTTAAACGCATTTATTTTACGACTTCGATCAAATCGTCCTGCGCTGTTACTTCTTTTGACTGTGTCGTTTGGATGTCACTGTAGTCGTTAGAGTTCGTGACGATGACTGGTGTCAGCAAGGAATAGCCTTCCGCACGAATCGCCTCTGTATCAAAAGAAATCAATTTTTGACCAGCTTTGACTTTGTCTCCTTGGTTGATGTAGGCAGTAAAGTGATTGCCTTCAAGTTCTACCGTATTCATGCCGATGTGGATCAATAGTTCTGTTCCATCTTCTGTCACTAAACCGATGGCATGTTTTGTTGGAAACAAGATTTTGACTTCTGCATCTGCTGGCGCAGTGATTTCACCGATCGCTGGTTCAACTGCGATCCCTTTTCCCATAGCACCTGAAGAAAAGACTTTGTCTTCCACATCTGCTAAAGCAACCACTTGACCAGTTACTGGGCTTTTGACTGTTTCATCTTTGACGCTGGCAGAAACAGTTTTTGCTTCTGGCGCTGGCGCTGCTGGTGTTGCTTGACCGTCGACTGGTGAATCAACAGTTGTATACAATGTTGGTACTTTCAACAACATCATGATGATAAATGACGCTACGATCGCAATCACTGTACCGATCGCCAAGTGGATCACACTATGGAAGCTGCCTGTTGCTGGATCGATATATGCAGGATACAAGAAGATCCCCATACCACCCATTGCATAACCAGTGACGTTAAAGATTGACAAGTAGATACCGACGAAACCTGAAACTAAACAAGAAACGATAAATGGTGTTTTCATTGGCAACGTGTACCCGTAGATCGCAGGTTCAGTCACACCGAAGATTGATGAGATCAAAGCTGGCATTGCGCCTTGTTTGACTTTTGGTTCTTTCGTTTTCAACCAAATCGCTGCTAACACACCCGTTTGCGTGAAACATGGTAGCACTGCTGCGGTCAAAATAATCGAAGAGCCGTTTTGCGCCATATCCATGATCGCCAATGGCACAAGACCCCAGTGAAGACCAAACATAACTAATACTTGCCATAATGCCCCTAAAGCAAAGCCGTAGATGATTGGGCTGAAATCATACACTGCTTGGAAAGCAACACCGATCCAGCTAGAGGCTGTATTTGCGACTGGACCTACCACAAAGAAGGTCAAAGGTACGGTGATCAAAATCGTTACAAACGGAACCACAAACATTTTGACTACGTCAGGTGTGACTTTGCGCATAAACTGCTCAATTTTTGAAGCGACAAAAATCGCTAAAATAATTGGCAATACGCTGTTGAAGTAACCGCCTGCTGGCAAGGTCAAGGTTAAACCGAAGACTTTGCTCGCTTCAGCCACACTTTCTGCTAAGCCAGGATAGACCATCGCCCCTGCGATCGCTAATGCTGTATAGGTGTTCATCTTGAATTTCTTCGCTGCAGTGACGGCTAAGATCATTGGTAAGTATTGGAACAAACCATCGCCTAAAGTATTCATTACTACATAGATACCATTGGTCGCTTCCATCCCAGTTGCTGCCAGCAACGCCGTGATCCCTTTTAAGATACCGGCTGCCGCTAATGGGCCTAAGAAAGGTTGGAACAGGCTTGAGATAACATCGATAAAGCGGTCAAACAAGCTGCCTTTTTGCCCGTCGCCTTCATCGATATCAAGACTGCCACCATCGGCTAATCCGCCGACTTTCAACACTTCATCATAAACATCTGGCACATGATTGCCGATAACGACTTGGTATTGTCCGCCTGCTTTGACGACGGTCACGACACCGTCACGTTTTTGCAAATAATCAGTGTCCGCTTTGCTTTCGTCTTTTAAGTGGAACCGTAAGCGAGTCACACAGTGTTTTACAGATGAGACATTTTCTTTGCCACCAACGTGGGCCAAAATGTCTTGCGCTAATTCAGTATATTTTGCCATTTTGATTGCTCCTTTTTTATTGGTCATTTAATAAAAATAAAAAGACCAGCCATTTCTACAATAAACAAGCATGAGAGACCCCCTAAAAAAAGAGCGACGGGTTTCCTCATCGAGTATTGTAAGAAAGTGCAGGTCTTGCCAGCCGAACTGTAACGAATCCATTTCCATTCTTAGGTTAATTTTGAGTGAGCGGCTAAGTTACCGATATGCAGAATCAAATACATCAATTCCATATCGTTGACATGCCAGCCCTTTTGTTCAAATAAGTATTCTTTGATCGAATCTGCGGTTTCTTTTTCTTTTGGATAGCTGCTGAAGGCCAAGGCAATCATTGGATTTGCCAATACTGGCTCTTCTTTTTCTTGACTTTGTCGAATTAAATAATAGCGAATGTGGGTCACGAACCGTTGGAAGTAGGAAGAATTCTCATCAAATTCGATGTTCATGCTGTACTTAACGATCCGTAAAATATTGTTCGTCAACTCGGTGTGCTCATAAGCACTTTGATTGGCGCTTTTTTCAATTTGCGCATTGACGAAATGCAAAGTGATAAACGCAGCTTCTTCTTGTGAAAAATCGGGATACAGCTCTTTGCGGATCAACTCCACCGCTTGGACACTGACCGCATATTCCTTGGCATAGATTTTCTTGATTTCCCAATGCATGGGATTGGTCAAAACAATTTCTTGCTTTTGACGACTGATGGCAAACAAGATATGATCCATCAGTGTGAAATAAACATTTGGATTGAAATCGGTTCCAACACTTTCCCGAAAGAGACGCACGATTTCATAAATGACGGCCATTTGTTTTTCGTCAGCCTTCGTCATGACTTTCGACATATGTTCCACTGTCAAGTCATCTTCTGGGTAGTATTTTTTTTCGATTCGCTCAGCCGGAATCAGGTCACCCGGTTTCGTTTGAAAGCCGATCCCTTTTCCCATTAGGATCACTTCAACTTCATCTTCTTTTGAAAGTACAACATTGTTGTTGATCCTCTTGATAATCTTCACGAACGATCCTCCTTGATCAGCATAGCCCGTAAAAAACTTTGTATCGTTTGACGTCTATGCAGAAGGTCTTTTATTTTTTTCTCTGAATTGCCACTAAGTGATAAGGATACTAACTGTACCATACAATGATGCAAAAATTATTCAAACCTAGCTGGCAGTTCATTGCGTTTTACTTCTCCCCTCCTTTGATGATCAATGACTGGACCTTACCTTGGAACCGGTTCTTTTTTAGCGAATAGAACCAATGGAGCAAAAAAAGAAGACCAAAGCAAAAAAGTGTACAACCCAAGAAACTTTGGGTAATCAACGCACTTTTTTCCTCTGGTCTTGCCTGCCGAACAGTAACGAATCCAGTAATGAGAACACTCTCATGTTCCGTTGAGATAATAGTACTCATTCTGAGAAAAAATGTCAACACTTTTTTTGCAAACGTTTTTCTTTTTTCGTTTTCGGCTTCGTTTCACTCTTATTTGCTCGTAGTTTTCTTACTGATAGTGAGGGGTTTTTCTGTATAAACCCTCTGTGACAACTCTTGCAGATTTTATCCAATAGCACACAACAAAAAAAACCGTAATCTTCGTACATTACGGTCATAGCTAGAAGGATGATGCTTTACAAAAAACGATCAATCACAAAGAATTGGGGAAGGTCTGGTGCATGACAGACATTCAATGTGACTGACCGCTTTTAGCGATTCATGTGCTTCATGACTTCCACAAACGAAAAGGTGTCTTTGAGAGGGGGAAGCAATCAAATAACCTTGTATATTTAAGATACTCAATTAATCAGCTATTCCGTTTTAACTAGCTGTTATTTTGTCTATAATTGAGCTAGACGCTATGGACTAGTATAACCTCCACCAGATTCCTTTGGAATACTGTTGTCGAAAGGCTCTGGCCACAGCTCTTTGTCACATTGTTAATAAGTTTGTTAGCGCATGACATCTGTTCGTGACGCTTGATTGATCACAAGGTTACATAGGCAAAGAGTAAGTGGAGCATAGCGTAAATTTTATCTGTCAGGAGTGGTCCTTATGTTGTACGTTGGAATAGATATTGCCAAGCACAAACATGACTTAGCGATCATTGATACTGAAGGAACGGTTTTTATCCGTCATCTTCAGATTGAAAATAATCGTGAAGGCTTTACGAAGCTTCAAATGACGCTTGCCAATTTGCAGAAAACAACCGGCGAAGAGATTCAAATCGCCTTAGAAGATACCGGTCATTATTGCTTTAATATCTTACGCTTCCTTCGGACGCAAGGGTACCCAACTTATAGCTATAATCCATACTTAATTAAAGAATTTGCCAAAAATCAAAGCTTACGAAAAACCAAAACCGATAAAAAAGACGCCATGACGATCGCTCGTAAATTACGAGCAGATCTTGATAAACAATCATTTAGTGCGAACCCCTCAATGATTGAGCTGAAATATTTAACCAGACACACAGCTAGATTAAGAGAGGACTGTACTCGAAAAAAAGTGAACTACACACGCATTTTAGATATTCTCTTTCCAGAATTAGCACCTTCTTTGGGTTCTTCTTCCGCGAAGTACCAATCCTATGTGTACGCAATCTTAAAAGAATACCCCTCTGCTAGAAAATTAGGAAATGCACACTTAACGAAGTTGACCAATCTCATTTCAACGCACTCAAAAGGTCACTTTGGAAAAGAACAGGCCGTCAAGCTCAAAACACTCGCGCAAACCTCTATTGGTCAAGAGTCGCCAGCGTTAGAATTTGAACTCCTTCAAACTATTGATGCCATTCAGTACCTTACAACTATGAGAGACAAAGCCGAGAAGGAAGTTGCTCGATTAATGAGTGAAATCGATTCACCTATTTTAACGATTCCTGGCATTGGTTTTAAATTAGGGAGTGTCATTCTCGCCGAAATTCGAGATATTAATAATTTCCGATCGCCGAATCAATTGCTTGCCTATGCAGGCGCAGAACCTTCCATCTCTACGTCTGGAATGAATCAGACTGAAACTGGTCGAATGGTCAAACGAGGTTCCTCTCAGCTTCGCTGGGCATTGCATGAAGCCGCCAGACTCATGTCTATTTGGTCTCCGTCTATGCGTGTCTATTTCCAGAAAAAACTAGCAGAAGGAAAACACTACAATGTCGCAATCAGTCATGTTGTTCGAAAACTGGTACGAATCATTTATCAACTACTGAAAGATAATAAGCCTTATGAGGAGCAGAAAATGATTGTTAACTGATCTTTTCAAAAATCCCCTTTGCCTAAGGGTTCTTTGTCATGCCTTCAAATAATGTCAAAACTACGTTATTCAAACTTTTCATTTTGTGCTTGACTTAATATAGTTTGTCTTTCGATCTGATATGCGGTTGGTAGCCACTATTAGTATATCGAAAGGAGTTTTTTATCGCTAAAGCTATTTCGTCCACGCGTAGAAACGCGCGTTTTTTTTGTTTCGTACGCTACGCGAACGAAACTGACTAAAGTCAATAATAAAAAAGGGACTGTGACATAAGTCCATAGAAGAAAACCTATATGCTCGCTGGTTGACGCAAGAACAGGTTCCGACTTATCGAACGATCGCCCGTTTTTGTGTATCCAACGATGTACAAGAGTTGACCAATAAAGGCTTAGATCAGTTGACAGAGTATCTGCGTGCACGGAATCTGATTGATGATGCGCTGTTTATTGACGGCACAAAAATCTTGGCAGATGCGAATAAGTACAGCTTTGTCTGGAAGAAAAACACGATCCGATTCGATCAAATGAATCGCGAAAAACTGCTTACTATGATGACGGAACTAAGAGAAGCGTATGCCCTGAAACAGATTCCCGAAGGGACGACCTTGACAGTAGACATGATAGATGAACTGTTAACACGGATGGAACTACGTCTGGAAGAACTAGAAAGAGAAGTTGAGGCAACGAAACGTCTTTCGCCAAATCCAGCGAAACAACAACGGCGAACGTTGAAAAGCCAAGTACGCAAATTAAATACAAAACGAGAAAAACTTCTGGAACATCAAACGCAGTTTTCTACTTATGGGACAAGAAACAGTTATTCAAAAACTGATCATGATGCGACATTCATGCGCGTTAAAGAAGACCCTATGAAAAATGGCCAACTTAAGCCTGCGTATAACCTGCAAATCGCTACTTGTAATCAATTTGTACTCGGCTACGATGTCTTTCAAAACCCAACAGACACTAAGACACTGAAACCATTACTGGAAAAGATGAAGATTGCACAAAAGTCCCCTCATTATTTGGTCGCCGATGCAGGCTATGGTTCAGAAAGCAATTACCGCTATATAGAAGATGAACTTCCCCAGCATACTGCACTGATTCCTTATGGAACGATGTTTAAAGAACAAAGCAAGAAATGGCAAACAGATGATCAGAAAGTAATGAATTGGGATTATGAGCCTAAGGAGGACTTTTACATCGACCCCAAAGGGGTACGATTCAATTTTCATGCTTACCGTCAACGAACAGATGCGGATGGCTTTGTCCGAGATTTTAAAGAATACCAAGCAGAAAAAACGGATGCGAACCAAGCGCTCATTCCTGAAGCCTTAACCCCAAAGGGGAATCGCAGAAAGATCACTGTAAATCCGTCTTGGGAATACCATAAAGAAAAACAAAAAGAGCGCTTATCAACGCCTGAAATTCAAAAAATATATGGTCGGAGAAAGATCGACGTGGAAACAGTCTTCGGATTTATGAAGGCTTGTTTGGGTTTCACTCGATACACGGTTCGGGGCTTAGAAAAAGTCAGAAAACAGACGGGTTTACTCATTACGGCAATCAATATGATGAAATTGACAAAAATAGGTACTTGAACTACCCAAAATGAATAAAAAAAACAAGGAGCACTCGAAAAATCACATGATTTTCGAGTGCTCCTTATATTTTGGAGAGCGTAACTAATTAACTTATGTCACGCCCCCTTTTCAGCTATTAGCTAACACTGCGCTCATCTGTTGCACCAAAATATTGATACATTGGTTTTTGGCTGCCATTGAGCAATTGATCGACCGTCACAAATTCATAGCCTTGCGCTTTGAGTGCTTTGATGATACCGGGCACGGCTTGAACAGATTTCGGATGAATATCATGTAACAAAATAATCGATCCATCGTAAACATTGTTTTGGACAACCTTCAAAATCTTGTTTGGATCTTTCAGCTTCCAATCCTCGGTATCAACACTCCATTGAATGATCGATTTTCCTGCTGCTTGGGCGCTTTGTTGATCAATCGCTCCATATGGCGGGCGCAAATTCTTAGGCAAGACCCCTGTCGCCTGATAGATGGCTTTGTCCGTTTTGGTTATTTCCACTTTGACCTCCTCTGGCGACAACGTATTTAATTGGGGATGAGAATAGGAGTGACTGGCAATTTCATGCCCTTCCTCATGGACTTTTTTCGCGACTTCAGGATATCGATCCACCATTTGGCCTAATTCAAAAAACGTTGCCTTCACATCATTGTCTTTCAATATTTTTAAGAGATCCAATGTCGAAGTATCATTTGGTCCATCATCAAAAGTCAACGCAACATATTTTTTGTTTTCGTCTAACATCGCTTGTTGCTCTTTCAACTGATCCGCATTGACAAGCTCTGGATCAATAAAGGGCGCAATCTCTTTGTAAGCCAAAGTGATCTCGGATACACCTGTTTGATTTTGCGGCAACTGGAGCGTTATTTTTTCAGGATCATAAGTAAATTTTGAATCATAGGTGATTCGGTCCATCCCCAAGACGGCATCAATGATTTTAGTCGGTTCTTTGGCTTGATCCAAAAGCTTTTGTTGAATCACTTGCTGGATTCCTAGCAAGCTGCCTTCATCTGGAACCAAGTCTTTCAAGGATAATTCATTGCCGGTTTTCTCGGAAATAAAAATTGGATCGGCAACCACGCTATCCGCATCTTCAAACCGCCCAGTCTCCCGATTCCAAACATAGCTGTCCGCTTTTAAGGAATAGGTTGACACTTTTGATGCAACTGCTTGTGCTTGAATCCGAGCGATCGTAACGGTCTCTTTGTCGGCGTGCTTTTTGCATAGCTTGTTCGCCATGGTCGATAATTTCTGACTTGCATCCTTTACAGGGATGGCATTTTCTTCTTTTGGTCGGAAAATCAATTCTTTTTTGTCCCCATCAGACAATGTTTCAAGTTTTGCGGGAATTCCCTCTTTGGCCTGCTCTTCTTGGATCGATGCTAATAGCTTTTGTGCGGCAGCTTCATATTTTTCCCGTGCCAATGCTTCTTGCTGCTTCAAAGTAAAAGCGATATAGCCCCCAGTGGCGATAATGACGATTGTCAGCAGCGTCATCAATGAAAAGAGATATTTGCGATGGGTTGGCTTCTTTTTAGAAACTTGACGATTGGCGGTTGGCGTGCGTCTTGTCGTTCCCGTTGTTTGCTTTTGATGTGATTCGACCCTTGAAGTAGGTGCTTGTTTTTCAGAAGTCGCTTCTCTATGTTGTGAATTATTTGAATAATTGCTTGATTTCTTCATAAACATTCTCCCTCAAACATAATAACGTAAACAAAATGTAACATAGGCGTAATAATATTTCAACAGCGTTACAGAGATTCTTATAAACTTCTCTTTTTGTTCACAAATTTTGAGAATTGTTCTTAGAAATTCTTTATTCTGCTTTTAAGAAAACGAATTCTGCCAAGTATGGTATCGTGTTCACTGCTTTTTCTTTTTGTTTAAAAATAATGAGAGATATCTTTTTGTACTTTGATGTTTTTTCTGTTTATAATTCAGCATGTGGCAATTACTATGAAGGATGTGTTCAAAATGAAACACAAATCAGCAGTTTATTTATTCGTTCTTACCTTAATCATTGGGTTAACCTATCAATTACTTCCATATACCCCACTAAACGATTCCGTGTTATCGATCGTCGGTACCATCTGGAATCTGGTCTTCGCATTTAGCGCAGGGTATTTTCTCTTACGAGCAACCTTTTTGGAGCAGTTCAAACATTTTCGGTTTACCGTTTTATTGTGGGGTGTCCCTTTCGTCATTTTGACTGGCGTGTTCTTTTCCTTTATTTATGCCGCTATTTTTGGACAACCAACAACCAACTCGATCTGCGAAACCATCACTGTCCAAATGGTCTTTTTGCAAGTCCCCTTTATGCTGATGGGCGAAGAATTGCTTAGCACCAACCTCTTGTTGGCGTTGCAGAAAAGAGGCCTTTCTTTTGCCTGGTCATCCATCATTTGCAGTGTGCTATTCGCTTTATGGCACATCCCAGCGTACGGCTTTCATCCAGCTCAATTATTGATCACCTTGATGCCTGCCAGATTGGCACTCAACTACGTTTGGAAAAAATCCAATAGCGTATGGGTCAGCTGGATCTGCCATTTTCTTTATGATTCCCTGGGATTCATTTCATTTTTAGGTAAATAAGCATCAAAAAGGGGGCGTGACATAAGTTAACTAGTTACGCTCTCCAAAATATAAGGAGCACTCGAAAAATCGGTTCTACAATATTTAGTGTTGGTGGAAAATCTACGGATTTTCTATTGACACTTTTTTTGTAAAAAAAGATAGAAAAAGAGATAGCCTAACTGGTAGAATTTAGTCGACTAAAACAAAACCAAACCAAGAAAGGATATCTCCATGGATCATTGTACTAGAAAATTGTTAGGTTTAACAGATGAAAATTTATTCTTCGAAGAAGAATGGTTAGAGACTATAGAAAAAGAGGGGTTTCGCACCAATCTTATCCATGCCAAACTTAGCTATATACCAAGCCATTGCCGTAAATGTGGTATCAAAAATGAAGGACAAATTATCAAGAATGGCTCACATAAAACAAAAGTCCAACTTTTGCCTTATCGAGCAACAAAAACAGAATTACGCTTGGTACGTACGCGCTTTTACTGTAAAGAATGTCAATCGACATTCAACGCTCAGACAAATTTGGTGGATGAAAACTGCTATCTTTCAAAGGAATTAAAGGTTCAAATTGCCTTGGAACTGGCGAAGAATATAACAAGAAAAGAAATTGCCGATCGCTATTTTGTCTCTGACGTAACCGTTCTGCGTGTCCTACACACCTGTTTAAAAACGTATCATCCTCGTTTTGATACATTACCTTCGGTCCTTTGTTTTGATGAGTTCAAATCGATGAAGTCCTGCAGTGGTAAAATGAGTTTTGTCTTTATGAATGGGCAGACCCAGCAATTAATCGGTGTATTGGAGAATCGTCGCCTGGCTTTCTTAAAATCCTATTTCCTTAAATTCACTCGAAAAGCACGAGCGAACGCGAAATACGTCGTGATGGATATGAATGCCCCTTATTTTGAACTTGTAAAAGCGGTCTTCCCAAACGCCAAAATCGTGACTGATCGCTTTCACATTGTCCAACAAATCACTCGTGCGTTAAATCAGTTGCGAATCAAAACAATGAACAACTTTCAAAAAACGAAACCGACAAAGTATCGACGATTGAAGCGATTCTGGAAATTACTCCTTAAGCATGCTTATGATCTGGATAGTTCCAATTATCAATATGATCGATCCTTTCGTAGACCAATGACGCAAAAAGCGATCGTCGATGAACTTTTGAATTATGACAAGCAATTAACAAGGGCTTACGAGACTTGTCAGCTCCTCCTCTATCACTTTAAACACAAGGACAGCCAAAGCTTTTTCGATACGATCAATAGCTTAGATCAACGCCTCCCACAATGGTTTTGTAAGAAGCTGACGTTTTTAAATAAATACAAATTAGGGATTCAATATGCTTTAAAAACCAGGTATAGTAATGGTGCATTAGAAGGAACAAACAACAAGATAAAAGTGATAAAACGAGTAGCCTACGGCTATCTGTGTTGTGCAATAGCTTTTTACAAAAAAATGCAGCCGAAAGTGCAGAGTTTTGCTGCAACTAGTTTTTTCCTTCAATATGATTTAGATAATGAATTTTTCAACCTGAAACTTTCGCCTTTAAAGCTGATAATGTGAGCGTGATGGATTAGCCGATCAACGAGAGCAGCTGTTAAGCGAGAATCCATAAACACTCGATTCCATTGACTGAATTCTAAATTAGAGGTAATAATAATGCTCTTTTGCTCATACCAATCTGAAATCAGTTGAAAGAGCAGTTCAGCTCCTTCTTTCGTCAATGGTAAGTACCCCATTTCATCAAGAATAATTAATTCTGTTGTTTCGAATCGCTTCTTGAAACTGGCTAGCTGTTGTTTTTTTAAGGCACTCTCTAATTGTTCAACGAGATTGTTTACTCGGAAAAATTTGGTTGAAACACCTTCACTACAGGCTTTTCTCCCTAATGCGATCGCTAGATGCGTTTTCCCTGTACCAGGAGAGCCAACACAAACAATGTTTTCTTGCCTTTTTAGAAAATCAAGAGAGACAAGGGTCGCCTTATCTAGATGGGCTGGTAGAAAAATATTTTCGTGCCATTCATAGTTCTTTAGCGATTTTGGTACAGGAAATTTGGCTAATTTTTCCATCCGTTCTAATTTGATCTGCTGTCTGGTCTCAAGCTCTAAACGGAATAAATCGGTAATAAATTGTTCTGGAGCTTCGAAAGAAGCTCTTGGTAAGTTCGTGATGATATGGCTTAATCGAAGCTTTTTGCAATAATCTTCTAGCGTCTGTCCAGTCATTTTTGCACGCCTCCTGATTTTGTTAATGCATCATAGTTTGACCAATTCACATCAAAGTCAGAGGGGGCATCTTCTTGAACAACTAATTCGTAAAATTGTTCATTAATTTGTTGGATATCATAGGTCGCTAATAAACTTAGTAATTGTTTTATCCGTCTGTATTTAAGGTGATTATTATCAATTGCTAGATAATTTTGAAGGCGTGCAGGCAAGTACTTCCAATACCTCGAATAACTAACGACATTCAATTTATTACTCCATTGTTTCAAGATATCACTCCATGGGATCAATCGTTTTTTGTTCATATAGGGGCGATATTCGTTCATTAAGAGGTCTCCATGAGGCGTAAGAACTTTGAATTTATTCCAAGTCAAAACAACGGTCAATTGAGAATATCCATATGCTTTAGGAATATGAATAACCGTTTGATCCAATTTCATTTCGTGGTAACGATTTAGTTTAGCTTCTACTTCTTTAAAAATTGGGTAATCCTCTTGGGGAAGAGAATGTAACGCCTTGTTTTCTTTCTTCCACAAATCTTCGATTAATTGATGTTTCGAATAATGCGTCCTTTTTCGATCTGTTTTCAATTGTTCTTCAAGCTGCTTATTTAGGGACTCAAAAGAGTCCATGATTGGCGAAGTCGAGAAGAAATTGTATCGGACATAACCCACTTTATTTTCGACATGTCCTTTTTCATGCCCACTACGTGGGTTACAGACTTGAACATCACAACCATAATGAATGGTGAAACGTAAGAATTCATCGGTTAGTTGTGCTTCTTCAAATTTTGATTTTGTTTTTTTCACCGCTGGAGTTAAGTTATCTATTCTGATCTTTTTTGGAACACCGCCGCATTGATCAAATAGTTGCTTTAATGCTTCCAGGAAACACTCTTGGTTTTGAGCTGGCATGGCACTTGCGAACGTCGCATTACTATAGGGAAATGACATGATAAGAAGTTGTATGTCTTTCATGTGATCTTCGTGCATGACTTCCATTGTTCCAAAATCGACCTGTGCTTCTCCGATCGGATGATCAAGGCGATCGACAGCTTTGTAATTCGTTTCGTCGTACCGCTGTTTTTTCCATTGAGAAATATAGACGCAAACTGTTCGATAGGAGCCAGGGAAACCCAAAGGTTTCAATTGTTCATAGATAGCTTTGGCAGTTCTACGGAGTTTTCTACGTAAGCGTAGGTCTTCTTCTAGCCAACTACCGATAATTTCTCCCCAGCCATCATCCATCATGGATTTATTTTTTCGAGTAGGATCCGTAATGAATAGCTGATCACTGTCGGCGTATTTTTTCGCTGTTCGCCAATTGATATTCATTGCTTTTCTTATCTGATCAATTGACTGATCACGATTATTTCTCAAATGTTTTATCGTTTTAATATCATCCAAAGTTAACAACCTTTCTGTACCTCCATCACTAAGTCACTAAAACTTATGATGGAAGGAAACTAGTTCGCAGTCAAACTGCTGCATAGTTGTGTACTTTCGGCTGCATTAGTGTGTAGTTAAATTCTGCCACAAACAGCTATCGAAACTTCCACAACTTTCGAGCAAGAATATATCTCATTCAAGGCTTACTCTTCCAAGTAAAACAAAAACCAGTTAAGCACTTTGCCTAACTGGTTATGACTAAATTTTCAGTTGTATCTTTCTCTACCAACACTAAATGTCGAAGAGCCGAAAAATCACATGATTTTCGAGTGCTCCTTATATTTTGGAGAGCGTAACTAGTTAACTTATGTCACGCCCCCTTTGTTTCAAAACTCAGAAGGTTTTTCATTAGTTAAGCCAAAGCTGTATGCAATAGCATCTAAAATTCTCTGACTAGCAAATCCATCTCCGTAAGGGTTTGAAGCTTTAGACATTTGGTCGTAAATATCATTATCTTCAAGCAATTCTTTGGCAGACACAAATACTTTATCTTCACTTGTACCAACTAATCTTAATGTGCCAGCCTCTATTCCTTCTGGTCTCTCAGTTGTATCACGTAAAACTAATACAGGTTTTCCTAAGGAAGGAGCTTCTTCCTGCACTCCTCCAGAATCTGACATAATCATATAGCTATGATTAGCAAAGTTTTGAAAATCCACCACGTCTAATGGTTCAATTAAATGAATTCGATCACAATCAATCAAAGTTTCTTTTACGGTTTTTCGAACTATCGGATTCTTATGCATAGGGAATACCACATGTACATCATCAAAGCGTTCGACAATTCGATTTATCGCTTTGAAAACGTTCTTCATAGGATTTCCTAAGTTTTCTCTTCTATGCATTGTAACTAGTATTATTTTTTTATCCCCTATATCTGTTAATAAAGAATGACTATATTGGTCTGAAATGGTATATTTCATGGCATCAATAGCCGTATTTCCGGTAACGTAAATATCGCTGATATTTCTTTTTTCATTTAATAAATTTTTCTTACTCATCTCAGTAGGAGCAAAATAAATATCTGCTAAAACATCAGTGAGCTGTCTATTCATTTCTTCGGGAAACGGAGAGTACTTATTCCAAGTTCTTAGACCTGCTTCTACATGCCCTATTTTTATTTGATGATAAAAACTAGCTATTGATGCCGAAAAAGTTGTTGTCGTATCACCATGAACAAGAACAATATCTGGTTTTGCTTCTTCAAAAATCTGATCTAATTCTTTTATTACGCGACTTGTTATACCCGCTAATGTTTGTCCATCTTTCATTATATTTAAATCGTAATCTGCTGATAAATCAAAAATATTCATTACCTGATCTAACATTTGGCGATGCTGAGCCGTCACAGTTACAATTGACTCGAATCGAAGATCTTCTTCAATAGCTTTGACAAGTGGTGCCATTTTGATAGCCTCTGGCCTTGTACCAAATATTGTCATGATTTTAATTTTATTCATTTTATTCCTCTATTTTCGTTAAAGTTTGTATGAAAAATCAAATATGTTATGAGGATCCAAAACTAGTTTGTTTTTAAGCTTATCTTGTTGGGATTTTATTTGTGAATGTGGAACCATTACTACCACAATCTCACTATCATTAATAAAAGAATCAAAATCCATGATTTGACTTTTAACTACTCTATTATGAATCATTGGATCATAAACTCTGAAAGGTTCCGCGAAATGCTCTCCCATTTTCTCAAACATTTGCACTGTTGGACTTTCTCGATAATCATCAACATCCTGTTTATAGGATAATCCGTAAATACCTACCTTTGACTTGTCAGTAATTCCGTGGTCTTTCATTATGTCTGTAATTCTGCTTAAAACTAGATCAGGCATAGATTCATTAACTTCTAATGCCGCTGAAATCAATTTCGTTAATCTTGGATAATCTCCAACTAAAAACCACGGATCAACAGGTATGCAGTGTCCCCCCACTCCTGGACCTGGATTTAATATATTTACCCTAGGATGCATATTTGAAATTCTAATAATTTCATGAACATCCAGATTATCATATCTTGCTATTTTAGTTAATTCATTTGCAAACGCGATATTAACAGCTCTAAATGTATTTTCTACAACTTTGCTCATTTCTGCTGTTCTAATATCAGTACAAATAATTTCTCCTTTACAAAATGTTTGGTAGATGGTTTTAACTTTTTCAGCTATTTCCGGTAGATCAGCCCCAATTGTTCTTGAATTGTTCTCTAACTCATAAATCATTTGTCCTGGTAGTATTCTTTCTGGTGCATGAGCTAAAAATATATCATCGTTGATAATCAGTCCAGCATCATGGATTAACGGTCTAATAAATTTATCTATAGTACCTGGTGAGACAGTAGATTCGATCACTAAAACTGCCCCTTTGTTACAAACTTTTAACACTTTCTTCGTAGCAGAAATCAAGTATGAAGGATTAATTTTTTTATTTAATTTATCATACGGAGTCGGTACAGTAATTATATAAAAATCTGAGTTTTGATATTCATAACTATACTTTATACCTTTTTCATTAGCATCTTTAAAAAGTTTTTCTAAACCTGGTTCTTCAAATGTTAGTTTTTTACTTCGAAGAGTATCTACCACGTCCTTGTTATAATCTGTTCCAACAACCTTGTTTCCAGATACGCTTAACATTAAAGCCGTTGGCAATCCTATATAACCTAATCCTATAATATTAATCATTTTCTGTATTTGCCCTCTCATTTGTATAATTAATTACTGTAATGAGCTTATTTGTTAATATTTTATAATCAAACTCTTCAGCTGCATTCAGCGCATTTTTTGACATCTTTTCATAATCTTTCTTGCTCATATTTTTGAAAAATAATATTTCTCTAGCTATTTGTTCGGGTTTAGCATCAAATATTTCCGTTCCACAGTTATATTTATCTAATATTGAATACCCCATTTTTACAGTTGATAAAACTGGAGTACCTGATGCTAGATACTCAAAAAGTTTATTAGAACTATTTCCCCTACTCCAATTATAATTAGTCTGAGAATAATTTAATATATTTAAATTAGATTTTTTAAGAATAGATGGCACATATTTTTTTTCAACTTGTCCCATGAAAATAATATTTTTCAAATTTTTTGAGACGATTTCCGCTTCTAATGCTTGCTTTTCATTTCCGTCACCAAAAACTAATATTTTAATTTTCTCATCCACCAAACAGGAAGCTGCTTCTACTAACTTCCGTACATTATTTACAGGTCTAATTGCACCAGTGTAAACCACAACAAATTCATCAGAATCAAGATGATCATTCAAGTAGAAATTATCAGAAATATTTTTATTAAATGAATCAATTTCAACTCCATTATTAATATAGAAGCATTTTTCGTCCTTTATATCTCCACCTTGAGATTTCATCCATCTCCGATCTTTTAAATAATCTGTGTCCCCTTCTTTTGTAAATATTAGAGCATCCGCATTTTTATAAATCCAATATTCACCTTTTACTAAAACTTTCCCAAAAAAACTATTCTCGCTTAATTTATTGGAAAATGAAAAGATAGCTTCTGGCCAAAGATCTCTTATTTCACATATACACGGTATGTTAAAAGAGTTAGCAATTTTTATGCCAGAAACCAACGTTAATGGATGAACACTTGAGGCTAAAATTATATCCGGTTTACCAATCTTTTCAGAAATTTCCTTTGAATATTTTTTCGTTTTCAAATAAAAATCCAACATGTTTTTAATTCTAGCTATTCCGTTTCCTGTAGCTATTGACGTATCAATGAAAACAAAATTTATCTTATCTTTTTCTATAATCGAAAAAGGTCCATTAAATTTCATTTTTTCACGTTTATTATGAAATGAACTTGCACATATAATTATTGGCTCATACCCAAAATTAATTAGATTTTTAGCAAAAGAGTAATGTCTACCACCTTCGTTGATAAACATCTCATTAGCATAATGATTCATGATCCAAATTTTTTTCTTCATAAATTTTGAGTTCCTTTCTTACTAAATAAGTTTTTCATTAACATTGAAAAACCTAATATAAACATTGTATCTTGTAAGAAATACGCTGCAAAGAAAGATCTTACCGTAAATGATACTAATAAAATTATAATAAAAGCATCACGATAAGTTTTTCTACTTTTCAGACTTAAAAAGATAATAATATAGATATAAACTAAACTAAATATACTGCCAATAATAACTCCAAAAGTTAGTAGAAGTTCTAAAAAAAAGTTGTGAGCATGATAATAAACGCCACCAGTTAAAACTCTTGCAACACCTAATCCACTCGGAAATCCAGAACTTTTAGATAAATAATTAAGCACTACTGGATAAATATCATCTCTTCCACTCAAGTATAACTCCCGATTTTGTGCTGTTAGTTGTTGTATAAACAAATTCAAATTGCGTGAACTTATATTATGGTCAAATAAAAAATTTTGCAAAGATAAAAGCAAAGGAATTAAGTTGATAGCAATAAGTATTAGCAAAACTCCCCAGCAAAAAATTTGCAGATAGAATTTAAAATTTTTGTCTTTATAAAATATAAGGTAGATGAATATCAATATAAATACAGTTGCTACAAAAATGGATCTGGATCCAAATATAAAGCCTACAAATAAATTAGCGAATAGAAATAAAAAACTCCAGAATTTTTTATTTCTATTTACTAAAACAAGATTAAACGCTATTCCAGCAACATTTATATTCGTCAATAATGCTACATCAAAATAACTGATTTTCGAATTTATAACTAAATAGATATAAAGTGGGAGTAGCAAAGTAAATAGAGTAGATATTTTTTCCCAAAAATAAAAAATAGATTTATAGTTTATATCTTGATTAATTAGATATAAAACAGGAATAAAAATAGATATAAAAGTTATATATACACCCAACAAGTTAATGGGATTTTGATAAAATAATGCATTTATCATAAATAATACTGAGATCATACTAATTATAAACCAGAAATATCTATTGAATTTAAAATTATTGGCAGTGAGCACTATGAACATTAACAATATAAAAATTAATTTATCTAGCACATAAATAAAAGCATTTGGTAAAAAAAGTGTAAACAATCCAATAAACGATTGTAGATAAAGTATTACAACTATATAAAATTCATTATAATGCTTTCTTATTGTCAATTCATTTCCCCTTTTCCAACTAAAAAATCTTAAAAAACTATTCTTCATCATTTTGTTTAAAAAATATAATTATAATAGTTTGTAAAAATAATTTAAGTGCTATTCCTAAAACATATGCTATACAAAAACCAATTAGATTGAAATAGATACTAAGTAAAATTGAAAATACAATATATATAAACCCAGAAGTCATTTGTATAATGGTCTGATACTTTAGGGAATACAGTCGCATCATAAATGGTCGCAAAATATTAAAAACCAAATCTAAAGAAATACCTACACAAATTATTGGAATAAGTTTACTGGCTTCTTCAGAAAAACTTGGATAAAGAAGGTTTACCAAGATATTGGAAAGAATATTCATAATAAAATAACAGGGAAATCCCAATATGAGAAATCCAACTTCTATTTTTAATAGACTATTTTTTGTCAGTCTAAAAGATTTTTGAGTAATATAAGATAGTAAGACATTTGTCATGGGGGAAATTATCATAGTAAATACTTTAGAAACAGATGATGCTGCATAGAAAATCCCCATGCTCAAAGCTCCCAGCAAAGGAGCAATTAAAAATCGATCAAGATAGTTTAATATGTTGGCTATTAAATTCGTTTCAAACAATTGAAAAAAGTCTCTTAAGATAATTCTGTCGACTTTTTTTCCTAGTTTTTCTATATTTATTAGTTCTAACATAAGCGGATTTTTTGATAAAAATAAGTATAATAATCCAAATAGCTCCCCAAACAAAAAAAGTATAACCCAGGAATTAAACTTAAAAAACATTAGATAGCCAAAAATATTCCCAAGAACAATTAAAAAATTTAGTTTTAATAAATCTTTATATTTTAATACAATTCTATAGTATGAAGAGCAATACGCTCTTGTATTAGCAAGGAGAGTTACAAAACTAAATAAGATTACGTCAAAAATTTTCATCTCTGAAGTGTACACTATTGAGAATAAAATGATTGACACAACTGAAAAAACATTAATAATCCATGCAAGCATGGTGAAGCTTCTATCTTTTTCTCTATTCAATATTCTAATATTATTAAGTGAATTTCCAAGGCAATTAACAATTACATTATTAATTCCGTAAATAGTAACAATTTGACCAAAATAGTTACTATTTACGCTGGATGATAATGTTGGAAAGACAAGAAATTGCACAACTGATATCATCAATACATTGGATATTAGGTTTAAAAACACATCTGAAAAAAATTGTTTATTATTATTGTTGAAAAAATATATTTTAATCCTTGTAAGCATAAATATACCTTTTATTCATCTTCCTTAGTAATTTTAGACATAATAGTATAATACTCTTTAACAATTTCTTTCCAACTAAACCTTTCAGCAAGTATCCCTATATTTGAAAACTTTGAATAATTGGATAACAATTGTTTTAAAGAACAAGCTATTTCTTCAGTTGAATTAGGATCAGTTGAGAAGCCAACAACCCCCTCTTCAAATTGTCCATCAAATCCTTCATTTTTTGAGTAAATAACTGGTACATTTTGACTTATAGACTCTACATAAGATAAGCCGAATGTTTCAGTTCTTGATGGCATTACGAATATATGAGATTCTCTAAGAGCATCAATCACTCCTTGCTTATCCAAAACACCTAAATGCTTAACAAAAGAATAACTATTAACTTTATCAAAGTATACTTTATCAGTGATTGGTCCTACCAATACATACTCAATATCTATAAAACTTCGAATTTTTTCAATGGACTTACAAACAGAAAGCTGATTTTTATTTTTCTCAATTTTTCCAACAGTTATCAAATTTACTTTATTTGTGATAACATTATTTTTTCTAAGCAAATTAATGTTATCAATAAAAAAGGAATCAATTCCATTTGGAATTATGCTTGATTTATTTAAAATAACCTCTGAAAGTTCTTTATCATTCAAAACATTGATAATTTTTTTTCTATATGATTCAGATAAGAATATTATAGCTTGTGATTTTTTTAAAATTTTTATTGCTTGATTTTTCAAATAAGGCTTATATTTCAAAAAAATATTTATATCAGTATTTCTAATAGTGACAATATATGGTAGGCCATATTTAATGTGTAAATTATAAGCAACATTTCCGTTTGTAAATAAAGTGTGTGCCTGAATAATATCATACTCTGTAACCTCAGTTTGATTCATAACAGCCTTCAATATTTTTCCGCTCTTGTAATAAAAAGATATCCTATCAAATGGATTAAAACACGGCAAAAATATAATATTTTCATTTTTTTCATATTTAGTTTTATATGAAACCGGAACTATCACTTCGTTCTCAACATAATTGTTGAGTTCTTTAAAATAATTATCATATAAATTTGAGCTATTAAATTCACTACAAATATGCAAGACCTTAATCATTCGGCTATCCCCTCAGTTTATCGCTACATTCTCCATACTTGAAACCCATTTTTTTCTAATTCTATTTTGTTAAAAATACTTTTTATATCAACTATTATTTTGGGATTTGTACACATTTTATTCAGTTTTTCTAAATTAATAGCTTTAAATTCATTATGAGAAACCGCAAAAATTAGGAGATCTTGATTACAAACATCATTAATTTTTTTTAAATTTACCCCATACTCTAATAGTGCTTCCCCTTCATCAGCCCAAGGATCTACGACTGTAGGATCTATCCCGTATTCATTTAATCTAATGATAATGTCATTTACTTTAGAATTTCGTAAATCAGGACAATTTTCTTTAAATGTTAATCCAAAAATGGTAACATTCGAATCTTTAATTGGTTTTCCAGTTAAGGCAAGTTTTTTTATTGCCGCATCAGCAATAAATTCACCCATACTGTCATTAATCTTCCTGCCTGCAGATATGATTTGTGAACTATACCCTAAATTTTCTGCTTGATAAATAAAATAATACGGATCTACGCCAATACAATGTCCACCAACTAATCCTGGACGAAATCCCAATGCATTCCATTTGGTATTCATAGCATCAACAACTTCATTTGTATCTATCCCCATTTTATCAAAAGCTATAGAAAGCTCATTCACGAATGCTATATTTATATCTCTTTGAGAATTTTCAACAACTTTTGCAGCTTCTGCTACCTTTATTGAAGGAGCTTTATAAATTCCAGCTTCGATAACTATTTCATAGACTTTACTAATTATTTCTAAACATTCATCGTCTGAACCCGACACAATCTTCACTATTTTTTCTAAAGTATTAATTTTATCACCTGGATTTATTCGTTCTGGCGAATAACCAACTTTAAAATCAATGCCATATTTTAAGCCAGATTCCCTTTCCAAAATCGGAATACAAATGTCCTCTGTAGCGCCTGGATAAACCGTTGATTCATAAACAATAATTGATCCTTTTATAAGATTTCTTCCAACAATTTTACTAGCATTTATTACTGGGTTTAAATTTGGTGTTTTATCCATATTTATGGGGGTTGGCACAGCAACAATATGAAATTTAGATTTTTTTAAATCTTCTTCATTCGCTGTAAAGTAAACATTTGACTCTTTTATAGCTGAATTTCCTACTTCTTTAGTTGGGTCTATACCTTTTTTGTACTGATCAATTTTTTTTGAATTTAAATCAAAACCTATTACATTAATCTTTTTCGCAAAGGCTACTGCTATTGGCATTCCCACATAGCCTAATCCGATAATGCTAATTGATTCTTTTTTATTAATAATATCACTATACAAATTCATTTTTTTTCCTTTCTAAATCAAGCCTATTTATTTCAGAGGTACCATTCCCTTTGAATTTTTCATTTGTTACATGATTACTAGAAGAAATACCTTCTCTAATTAAAACCTTTTTTATAGTTAAAATTATAATTTGGAAATCCTGTGCAAAGGTTATATTATTTACATACTTATAGTCCATAAAAAATTTATCTTCCCAACTAACTAAATTTCTCCCACTAACTTGGGCTAATCCTGTTAACCCAGGACGAACAATATGTCTTTGTCTCTGTTTCTCATTATATAATGGGAGGTATTCAACTAAAAGGGGTCTTGGACCTACCAAACTCATGTCACCTTTAAAAATATTCCACAACTCCGGTAATTCATCTAAACTTAAGGACCTGAGTAAACTTCCAAACTTGGTAATTCTCATGTGATCTGGTAATAGATTACCCGAATCATCTAATTCGTTAGTCATAGTCTTAAATTTATACATCTTGAATATTCTTTCATTTTTCCCAGGTCTTAGCTGACAAAATATTACTGGTGACCCTAATTTTCTTTTAACAAGTAATGCCAAAATAATGAATATTGGACTAAGTAATAAAATTAGCATTCCTGATAGAATAATATCTAAAAAACGTTTGATGAACTTCTCATAAAGGTTGCTTTTCTTCATATGGACAGCACTTTCTTTATTGCATTAGTTACTCTAAGGAGATCCTCATTATTCATCTTAGAATCAGAAGGTAAACACACGCCTGTTTGATATAATTGTTCTGCTACTTTTTCACCAATATAGTCATAACCCTGTAAAAAAGGCTGCAAATGCATCGGTTTCCAAACAGGTCTCGCTTCAATATTCTCTTTTTCTAAGAAGTTTATAAGTTTATCAGGAGTAGTATTTTCCAACGTAATTACACTGAGCCAGAAGTTTGGCTCATTCCATACATTATTAGGCATAAATCCAATTTCATCTATATTATCAAGTTCAGATTTATAAAAATTATAAATAGAATTTTTCTTTTTAATTCGATCATTTAATACTTTTAGTTGACCTCGACCAATACCTGCTACAATATTACTCATTCTGTAGTTATATCCAAGTTCTTTATGTTCATAGTATCTTACTTTTTCACGAGATTGCGTTGACCAAAATCTTGCTTTTTCAATCTTATCTTCGTCATTTGAAATAAGCATTCCTCCTCCGGATGTTGTAATAATTTTATTACCGTTGAATGAATATATACCATATTTGCCAAAGGTACCTGTGTATTTCCCTTTATAAGTCGTTCCTAGAGACTCTGCGGCATCTTCAATTAATGTTACACCAAATTCATTACATACACTGAGAATAGCTTCTAAATCAGCTGATAATCCATACAAATGAACCACTACAACTGCTTTAGCATGAGGATATTTCTCTAATGCAGCTCTCAAATATATTGGACTCATATTCCAAGTATCAAAATCACTATCTATTAAAACAGGAATAGCCCCCTCATAAAGAATCGGATTCACAGTTGCAGAGAAAGTTAATGACTGGCATAAAACAATATCATCTCTTTTTACGTCAGCAGCCTTTAGTGCCAAATGTAATGCAGATGTACCAGATGATAAAGCAGCAGCATGTTTTATCCCAACAAATTTTGCTAATTCATCCTCAAATTTATCTACATTAGCTCCTAAGGGTGCAATCCAATTAGTATCAAACGCTTCTTTGACGAATTCTTGCTCATAGCCTTGTTCACTCATATGAGGTGAAGAAAGTAATATTCTTTTTTTATTCACATTAATCCCAACTTTCTATTATTTTAGCAGGTACCCCAACTATTTTTGATTTATTCTTAATATTTCGTATTACTACACTACCAGCTCCAATTTTATTATCATCTCCAACATCAATACCTGGTATCACCTTCGTCCCAACCCCAAATTCATTACCAGATCCAACATGGACATTGCCGGATAAATTAACTGCCGGATAAATGGAATTAAAATTTTTGATAATGGTATCATGCCCAATTGTAGAATGAATATTAATCATATTAAAATCACCTACTTTTATATTAGCAGAAAAAGTTGTATAGGCCATTATAATATTTCCAATTCCTAATGATACTTCACTACCTATTAAGGCAGTATCATCAACAATATTCGGGAAAAACAAATTATCATTTTTTTTTAATTGATCCCAAATAGACCTTTTCACATCCGGATCTGATATCCCAATCACAACTGCTGTATTCTTTTTTAAATTTTTCAAATAATCAATTCCTCCAAGAAGCGGATAGGAAAGTAGATTATCTGGAAGATTAAAATAATTATCGTCGATTAGCCCTATAACATTAAAGCGATTAGTTCTTTCTACTAAAAAAATAATTTCTTTCGCAAATCCGCCGGCTCCAATTATTACTAATTCCACTTATAATCACCTCATTTATTAGAAGCATTTGCGAACAAAACAAGCTCCTTGGCCAATAATTTCTGATTAGAGGATAAGCCATCTAAAAAACTATTAACTTCGCCCAACGAGTATCCCTTTATCTTCCCAACAAAAATTTTCTCAAAGACTGCTTCATCATTCCGTTCTTTATCCAATAATAATTCTTCGTATAATTTTTCACCAGGCCGAATCCCTGTTTCAATAATCTCAATCTCTTCTTCGCTATAACCACTTAGACGAATCATATTCTTCGCAAGATCTACGATTTTCACCGGTTCGCCCATGTCTAAAATGAAGATTTCGCCACCTTTAGCAAGTGCACCTGACTGAATAACCAAGCGGCTAGCTTCTGGAATCGTCATGAAATAGCGAGTCATACGAAAATCAGTCACTGTGATTGGTCCGCCTTTTGCTATTTGCTCACGGAATACTGGAATCACACTGCCTCTTGAACCTAAGACATTACCAAAACGTACAGCAGAAAATTTCGTGCAACCTTTTTCATTTAAGCCAGTAACAATCATCTCAGAGATGCGCTTTGTTGCCCCCATGACGTTTGGCGGATTATTGGCCTTATCTGTAGAGACCATTACAAAGTTTTTCACCTTCGCAGCTTTAGCAGCTTCAGCAGTATTCTTCGTTCCGTAGATATTGTTTTTAACTGCCTCTTTAGGATTGTATTCCATCAACGGCACGTGTTTATGAGCTGCCGCATGATAGACGATATCCGGTTTGACTTCGTTCATGATTTCAAACATTTTTTCACGATCTTGTATATCGGATATAACGGGAACGATTTCGGTAATATTGTCTTTAAAATTGATGTTCAACTCGCGGTCAATTAAGTAAATCGAGTTTTCTCCGTGTCCTAACAAAACTATTTTTTTAGGATTGAATTGAATTACTTGGCGACAGATTTCGGAACCAATCGATCCACCAGCACCAGTCACTAATATCGTCTTTCCGGTAATTTGATCTTTGATGGAGTCGATATCCAATTTGACTTCATCTCTGCCTAGCAAATCAACGACATCGATTTTCTTCAAACGTGAAGTGCTGATTTTCCCAGAGGCGATTTCTTCCATTGAGGGCATCGTATTGACTTTGACATGCAAAGGTTCAATTAAGCTAAAAATACTTCGCAATTTTTTCCGTGACAAAGAAGGAATGGCGATCGTAACCATATTGATCTCATACTTTTGAATCAATTCAGGCAAATCGCTGATACCACCCAAGACTTTTTTTCCAGAAAGATAAGTGTTTCGTTTATTCGGATCATCATCGACAAATCCGATAATATTAATGTCACTTGCCGTTTTCGAACCTACGAAGCTATTGTAAAGAATACGGCCGCCTTCTCCTGCACCGACGATCAGAGTATTCTTGACGACTTCATTAGATGACCCTCTCATGTTTTTTCTTTCAATATAGATCCGCCAAATCAATCGACTAGCAATGATCAGAAAGAGCGAAAGAAAGTATGTAAAGATCACTAAGCGCACGCTATAGGTTTCATCACCGAAAAACAAGATCACATTACATGTAAAAGCGCTGCATGAGACAGCCAAGAAGATAGCGATCATTTCTTTCAGATTCGTATAGCGATTGATTCGAGAAAAAACACGGAACATGGGACCATAAAACAGGTAGAAACCGACAGATAAGCTCACTGACATCAATGTAAATTCTTTTGGAATCGTCACAAAGGGTTTCATAAAATAAACTGCTGCTAAATTCGCTGCTATGATCAATAAACTATCTACAACTATCAAAGTTACAATTTTTCTTCTTCTCGTTAATTCAAACAACCCAGTTGCCCCCTAAAATAATCCGAATTTCTTTTTTTTCACTTCTGTAAAAGTTGGAAAATTGATCTGATCCCCGTTTATCAAATCTTTTGCTACTTGTTTCATCAATGTTACTTTGAGCATGCCAAAATCTTGCTCAACTTGCTCATAAGCTTCTTTTAGATTAAAGGGGCGTTTTGTAACGCCATGGGCATCCGAAGCGACCATCTGAACAAGATTATGTTCAACCATTGTTTTTGCGGTTTTTTGAATCTCTTTTCCAAATACGCCGACATAACTTGGCGCAGTTAACTGAGCTAAACAGCCCATATCTAAAAATGGGATAAGATTGTTAGGGTCTTTCCTAAAATGAGCATTCCGCTCGGGATGGACAATGACTGGAATTTTTCCCAGCTGTAGTAAATCGAAGAAAATTTGTTCTGTATACGTAGGTACTTCAATCGTAGGAAATTCTATCAAGATATACGTATCATCAAGATCTGTAAAAAGGATGTTATTTTTCTGTATATCCTCAATTAAATCTCCTGTTATTCTCACCTCTTGTCCCTCAAGTACTGTCAAGGACAAGCTCCGTGCGTCCAATTCTTCTTGTAAAGAAGTAACGAGAGAAATGACCTCTGACTTCGGATTGCGGTATTTTCCATTGTTATGATGTGGTGTACAAAGGATATGCGTGATTCCTTGGCTAATCGCTTTTTCAGCCATAGCAATGCTCGCATTGATGTCTTCTGCACCATCATCAATTCCTGGTAAAATGTGGCAATGTAAATCAATCATTTCTCTCGTCTCCTTCAAACTAATTAATTTCCATAATAATAGTAGTACCCTGAATCTTTCGAATGTTCGGCACCGTTATAAACGACACCAATGATTCTTGCTTGAACCATATTTAAAAGATCTCTCGCTTTTGTTAAGGATTCTTTGCGAGCAACATTCTCTCGTACCACCAAAATCGTCCCATCTGCTTTAGATGCCATGATTTGCGCATCGGTCACAGCTACAACAGGTGGCATATCAAAAATAACCACATCATAAAGATTTTTCGCTTCTTCAATCACTTGGTTCATTCGTGCCGATCCAAGAAGCTCAGATGGATTTGGTGGTTTCGGTCCACTTGTTAAGACAGATAAATTATCGATCACCGTTTTTTGGGCTGCTTCAAGGACGCTCGTTGAGGTACTTAATACGGTACTCAATCCACTCGCATTATTTAAGCTAAACGTCTTGTATACAGTAGACTTTCGCATATCGGCATCAACTAACAATACCCGTTGTCCTGATTTAGCAAAAACAACCGCTAAATTGGCTGAGGTTGTCGATTTCCCTTCACCTGGACCAGAAGAAGTAACAACAATGGTCTTGATTTGCTTATCTGCGGAAGATGCAAATTGAATATTTGTACGGATCGTACGATATTGCTCTGAGATTGGTGAAGAAGGATCAATTAGCGTGATCAAACTTACTGCATGCGTTTGTGTCCCAGTTCGTTCTTGTTTTTTTGCCATCATTGTTCCCTCCTAGACCCGACTACGACTGCGACGTGATTCTGCCGATTTGTCGCCTTGCGGTTTCTTAATGAATGGTGCACTTGGTTTTTTCTGAATGGTCGCAGCCAATTCTTTTGGTGACATTTTGGGTACGGTACCTAATACGGTAAAGCCTAATGTTTCAGTTACAAATTTATCATCTTTGACAGTTCGATCTAGCAACTCTAATAAGAAGGCTAAGCCAACACCGACCATGATGCCTAGTACTAGACCAATGGCTAAGTTTAGTTTGTTGTTAGGTGAAACTGGTGTAGTACTAGCTACCGCACTTGAAATGATTGAAATTTTATCAACATTCATAACATCTTGGGCATTTTCTTGAAAGACCAATGCGGTCGTGTTGGCAATATTTTGCGCTGACACTGCATTGGTACTAGTTGCCTGAATGGAAAACATTTGTGAGTTTTGCGATTGATTGATCGAAATGGATTCCTTCAATTGTCCGACAGTCAAGTCAAGGTTATTTTCAGACTCCAAACGATCCTTGACTTGTGTCATAACTAAATCACTGACGATCATATCTTTATACGTATTGATCATTTGCAAGTTTGTATTTACATCGTTTGCATTGGTAGTTTCTGATTGAGGCAATGTCACAATCAACTGGGCTTGTGAACTGTATTTAGGTGTAATGACAAAGAAGGTGAATATCCCTGCTAAAGCTAAACCAGCAAACATTGAAATAAAAATAGCAGCTAAGTGTTTCCGTAGAATTGCGAATATTTCTTTTAAGCTAATTGTTTCTTCCATCTTTTCTCCACTTTCCTATTCATTCTCTAGATTTAGTTGAGCTTTCAACTCTTTTTGAACTCTTGCTAGTTCTTCGTCACTCACTCGCTGATATGAGATGCCGTCTTGCATGAATCCTTCCCCTTGCAACTGATCTTGTTTGATTGTTTGAAAGGCACTGCGATAATTAAATGCTAAAGTTCGCATGTCATCGAAACTCATATCTGTTTTCATGTTTTGCTCAACAGCATTTAAGATTGTTTGATATTGGGTGATTCCATCAAGACTCAAGACTTTCTTAACGATCCCTTCAACGATTTTCCGTTGACGTTCTTGACGTCCATAATCGCCATTTGGATCTTCATAACGCATTCTTGAATAGGCAAGGGCTTGTTCGCCATTTAGTGACGTACGTCCGATAGCAAAATCAAAGCCATCTTGCGAAAAGGTAATTTCATTGTCAACTTCAATTCCGCCGACTGCATCGACTAATTCTTTTAAACCAGCCATATTGATTGATACATAATGATCGATTGGAATATCCAAGAATTTTTCTACGGTATTCATTGCCATCGCTGGTCCACCGAAAGCATAGGCATGGTTAATTTTATCTGTCGTCCCGTGTCCAACGATATCGACATAGGAATCTCGTCCAATACTCACCACCGTCGTCTGATTGTCTTGTGGGCTGATGGTCGCAACCATCATGGTATCAGAACGGCCTTGTTCGACTCTGCCTAAATCACCGGTATCGATCCCCATCAGTAAAACCGAGAAGGACTCTTGTTGGGATAGATCGACATCATTTTCACGTAGGCGATCTTCTCGAACACGCTCAACTGATTGATAAGTTTCGCTAATTGAGTTTGACACATCAAAATATAGTTTAGCAGCAACACCGATCAATCCGATGACTAACACTGCAACGATTGAAAAAATAATTAGAAAGATTTTTTTTCCTTTTGACATTTGCTTTCCTCCAGTTATCTCTTTTTTCTTTGATACATGTTTTCAATTAGTAGACAACGTCCGAACTTTGATCTGTCCAGGTGCCGTCTCCTGCTGATGTATCCTCTGAATAACTTTCCGTTGAAGCGGGGGGGGTATACGTGCTGTATCCTGTGTACCCCATTTGGGTAGCGACTTTGTCTGCTAATTCGGTGTATTTCTCTTTCAATTCTTCATTGCGAACTTTGCTGATACTGTCGACTGCACTCAGGTATTTTTCTAAGGTGACTCCACTGGTCACCTCATCCCCATCAAGCATTTCATCAAAAGTTTCTTGTAATTTTGCAATGCGGTCCAATTGAGTGTCCGCATACTCTAAATAGGAAACAACTAACTCTTTCCATTTACTATCTTCAAAAAAGCTCAGATTTTCACGGACATTCCCAACATCCGTTTCTTTTAGATCGGCTCTAATGATGACATCATTCTCAGCACTTTGCCAATTTGAAACGCCTTCAGTAAATAAGGCTTCCGTATCCGCTTGTACTTTTAATTTTGCCTCGATGTCTTTTAGTTGATCATCAAGGGCGGCTTTTTCTTGTTGGATCTCGACTGACTCACTTGGTAATGCATCATCATCGATCCCATAATCGTCTGCAGATACTTTCACTGCAGAAAGTTTTGCGACTGTTTTAAGAACGTCTTCCTCTTTAAGATCTTTTCTTAAAAATGTTTGATCCTCGTTGCTGTATAATTCAGCAATTTCATTAGACAACTCATTGATGCGATCTTTTTCGCTGGCAATCGCTGTCTGTGCGTATTCGACTCGCTGCTGATATTGCCTTTGGTTATTTTGTCGGTAACCAATGAAACATATTGCAACTGCGCCAATACCCACGGCTAAAACAGTCAAAGTCTTTACTAACGACTTTCCCATGAACACACTCCCTACTTCAATTGTGCTTGTTTAAGCATTCTGCCTTCGTCTCACATAATAAAGGCAATTCTAGTTTATTATAAGAGAAATGTATCATTAAATAAAGGAAATTCCTGTTTTTTCTTTTTAAAGGTATATTTTTCATCAACAAAAGACTTATATAATGGCAAACATCAGTTATTTTAAATATACATAAATAACGTGTAGCATACTTGACAGTTTTTTTAAACCCTCATTTTAAATAATGAATAATTCAGTGATAATCGTTGTTCTCATCGTCTTTGAGAGTTGTCACATCATAGAAAAATAACCTCGAGTGATTATATTCATTCATTTTCTCAACATCTTTTCATTATAAATAGAAAACATAAGAATTTCAGAAAGAAAAGTTAAATGCTTTTGTTGTTATTATAAATCTGTTGGGCAAAACTGGATAATTCTCTTGGGGCACTTAGGGTTTCCTTCGCGGATACTATTTATTTACAGCAATCGTTCCTGTTAAAATTATAAGTTATCTTCAGAAAACTGACTTTCCCCCTCAATTTCACCTCACCAACTTCTATCGGTTTATTTTAAATATAGCTAATCAGTCAGTTTTTATTTTATCGTAATAAAATTATCCCCCCTCTCTTACTATTCAATGCCAATCAATTTCCTTCTTTGCACTGAAAAAACGTGTTTCTACCTATGTATATGCCGATTTTCAGTTGATTTATAGAAAATGCAAAAAATCTTGCACAGGCTCAGGTATAGATTTCACCAACCGATGAAATACGTGATTTGTTTTTTCTTCCCTATCTTCTTTAAGATGAATAAGTAAGATTTGCGATTTTATTCATGAAAGGAGCCACGTCTTGAGAAATTTTCAAATTAACTTTATTACCAACACAGCAACGATTCGATGGCTGAAAATTTTGATGGCATTCGAGAAAAATTATCAATGTTCGACTCAAGGTTTGGCAAAGATTTCAGGAAGTACCACGCGAACGATCGTAACGGACATAACGGATCTAAAAGAGTATTTTGGCGACTGTTTATCGATCGACTCTTCTCACAAGGGGGATATTTTTTCAATCAAGCATTCCGCTGTGTATTTAACGAAAAAACGTGCGCTGATTGCCGATGAGATTTTGTTCCATATCATCGAAAGTATTTTCCACAATGATCTTTACAGCTCATCGGAATGGGCAGAGAAGTACCATATATCAGAAAGCACCGTTCTTCGCTATTTGCGCAAGGTGCAACCTATTTTTTCTTTCTATCGCTTGGAAATCCAAACCAATCCCATTTGCTTTCTTGGTGAGGAGATCAATATTCGCAAGTTTTTCCATGATTTCTATTATGAATCGGAAATTACTGCCCATACGATCTTTCCACCGATCGCCATCCAAAATATCACTGCTAGTGCTTTTTCAAGATGTTATCAATTCGACCAGCACGCTTGTTCATTTGGTGAATTCAATTATTACTTGTATATCACCTTTGAGCGCCATTGTGCGGGTCAACGTATCGAATTGCCTAAGCAAATAAAAAAACTATTTGAACAGTATAATGATTTTCGGCTATTTTCTGAAATCAATGAGGCTGTGAGTGAACAATACCAAAAAGAACTTCCCTATGAGGAAGTCCTTTATTTGTTCTTATTAGTGAAAACCCGTCGCTCGATCAGTAACTTAGCAATCGAGCAAACCTTTTATAGAGAGTATAATCATTGGCCTGAGATCAAGCAGCTTGCAGCAGCCTTTGTCAAGGATTGCTTGCCAGGTACACAAGATAGCGCTCGCGACCGACTCTTAGTAAAGTCCTTTTTTACGGTAGCAAAAATCAAGCAATTATTATCCCCCTTATTAAACCATATGATTTCTGATACCGTTCAATTTGTCGAAGAGGCGTATACGGATGATTATCATCTAATTAAAAACTATCTGTTGACGCAGCCATTAGCTAGAGAAATTTGGGACAGTAACACACTGGAGCACTTAGGAACGAGTCTTACGATGTACGTTACTTCTATGAAATCTTTGTACTGGCAAGCCAAGAAGAATATCGCTTTTTTGTTCGAAGGTCCCTTTTATTTATGCCAATTATTAAAATGCAAATCTGTTCGTTATTTGCGCAGTTCTCGGACCTTTTATTTTCCGGACTCCAATGAATTGTCGGCAGGCTATTTGGAAAAAAATCAAATTGATTTGATCGTGACCAACTATACGGAATACATTACCGAATATGCCCAAGACATTGATTATTTGCTATTCAAAACCTTTCCCGATGAGCACGACTGGGAAGCTTTAGAGGAAAAACTGAATGCCAATTTCAATCCTTGATAAGCGAACACCGTATGTTTGACTCCATCTGATCAAGCTATTCAAAAAATGCTCCTGAGAATGAGTGTAAGAGCTTGTGAGCAGTTTAACAATAATCCAGAGTCTATCGCTTATGTCGTCACTGACGCAGCGATAGGCTCTCTTCTTATGCCTTCCTACATTAAAAGAAAAAAAGAAGCAGCCCCTTCATTCAGTGAGCTGCTTCTTGCTAGATGATTGATTAATCGAGGATCGTTACTTTTACTTGACGACGTCCCCATTGGATACATTGTGCAACGTTATCAAAGTGAACATCAATGATGTTTCCTTTGATCGCACCACCAGTATCAAGCGCTAGTGCTACGCCATAGCCTTCAACATTGACTAAGGTGCCTAAGGGAATCACGTTTGGATCAACGGCAACTGCCATTGGATTTTTACGTAAGTCTGTACCACTTGCTGTAAAGAAACTAGAGCCAGCTTCTTTATACGAGTAAGCAGTTGATTCCATCATCAATGTTCGACCGCTACTTGTATTGCTGTTGTTGCTATTGTTATTACTGTTGTTACTTGTATTGCTTGAGCTGCTGTTCGAGCTATTGTTGTTGCTTGAAGAACTGCTCGATGATGAGCTGCTGCTTTCAGTCGTATTGCTGCTCGATGAAGCAGACGCTTGTGATTCAGAAGCACTTGAACGTTCGGCAGCTTGGGCTGCTTCTTTTTCAGCTTTTTCTTTCGCAGCTTGTTCCGCCGCTTCTTTGGCTGCTCGTTCTTCTGCTGCTTTTTCAGCAGCTAAGCGAGCTGTTTCAGCTTCTTTGCTGGAAGCGATTTGTGCCAAGGTTGCTTCGTTTTCTTTCAATTGGGCTTGTAGATTCGCAATTTTTGAATCCAATGTTTTGGCTTCTGATTCTAATGCGGTTTGATTTTCTTTCAATGATTGCTGTGTTGACTGTGCTTTTTCTTCTAAAGCTTCCAGCTTTTCTTTTTCTGCTGTCAATGAATCGATCTTTTCTTTTTCCAAGTTTTGTAGCATCGTCATCGCATAGGCACGATTGATAAAATCTTGGATGTTGGATGATTCTAACAGTACCGTCCAGTCTCTGGTTGCCCCGCCATTGACTTGGATGTCTTTCATACGTTCCGCAACGACAGCTTCACGCTTTTCAATTGTTTCTTGTGCAGTTTTGATTTCTGCTTTGGTTGTTGCTAATGATTCTTCATTTTCAGCGATTTGAGCTTTTAGCTCTTCTACCTCACTGTATTTCGCATTCACATCAGTCAATGCAATCTGTACTTCCGTACTGATTTCCTGACTTTGCTGCATGACGGCACTTTCTTGCTCTTGCAATGATTCAAGTGACTCAGCCTGCGCAAAGATTGGAGAAACGATTCCTGCCGCAAAGACAGCGACAACGATTGTTCGTAATTTCTTTGCCTTCAAAAAATTCCCTCACTTCTCACTATGGTTTCCAACATATCCTATTATACAAATTCTTAAGAAGAATTTTATTGCAGGACCTTTACAATTTGTTACAAATTATCGTAAAAGTGGGTGTTTTCATCGTCTTTTCCAACTAAAATTAGTCAGAAGTGGGAAGAATCAGCATTGATAAGGGTTTATTTTTTGTAATCTAACCGTAACAAACCTATTTTTTCTTACGGATCGCTTCGATAAATCGAGACAATTCCTGACTGCTTTTTATCTGATTGATTTCTAACTTTTGAAAGTTTTTTAAGAGTCTTCTTTGATGGAAATTCAATCTCGGTAGATTTTGTTTTAATACGCGCCATTCTTCTGGAAACGCTGCGAAGCGCCCTTGCCAATCGTTTTTATATTGCTCAATATTTTCAGCCAATTCTTTTTTATGCTGTTCAAAGGCTTGATTGACCTGTTGCACTGCTTTCTGAAAGGCAACCAAGTTAGCAAGGGTATAGCCCATATCAAAAGAGAGAACCATTAATAAGAAAACGGGCAATAAGAATCCGACCCGAGCACTCAAGGTTTGCACGATCTCCAGCATTTGTGGATGAACAAATCGAACAATCAGCACACAACACACGCCCCAAAAAAGAGAAATCGGCAATGCCACCCGTCCATTGATATTCAGTGGTACTTCTTTGTAATCCCACCATGAGGCATGAAAAAACCGCTCAAGTAAATAGCTTGTCACATATTCAAGCACGGTGACCAACAACGCTGCCGCAAAGAACAGTGGAATCACTTGCTCATGCAATGGCCGTAACAAATAGACAACGCCCAGAATTCCAAAGCCATAGATGGGTGTGATCGGACCAATAAGGAACCCCCGATACACAAAGTGCTTGGCTTTTAGTGAGCAATAAATGGTTTCCCAAAGCCATCCGATAAATGAGTACAAGAAAAACAATAAAATGATCCGTTCAAATTGAACCATACCTCTCCGCTCCTTTTCAAACTATCACAATGATTTGTGCAATCGTACTTGTCATCACAATCATACCACAAATCAATCGGTCTTATTTTGAATCAGTGCAGTAGCTTATTCCTCGTTTGAACGTTCTTTTTTTCGTTGCTTATTGATCACCAAAAATAATTGATGGGTGTACTTGTTCTTTCAAACTATAGCCACACAGTTCTTTGTTAAAAGTAAAATGATCTTGTTCCACATTGGCAATGATCTCATCTTCGGAAAATCCATGAAAATCGTAGTCATTGATGTAACTTCGAAGTAATACTAATTTTGCATCGATCAAGAGAACTCTTTGGATATCCATCCAAAAAGCCATGTCTTTGTTTTTCAATATTTTTTTCAATTCTGCTTCCTGTGCTAACCAGTACGCATAGACTGATGGCATTTCATCTTTAATGGTTTCAGCAGATAATCCTTCTCTCATTTTTACTAGATACTCATTTACTGATTGATAAAACAATTTCCTTCCCCCTAGTTCCATTATTTTTAAACGTTGATCCTATGTTTCTTCTATTTCTTCGCCACTTTAAGCTATCTTTCTCTATCCAACTGTCACTGATGTCGCCTTTTTTTGTATCGAAAGAAGCCATAGTATTTCGCAACAAAATTCTGACAATTATTCAAAACAAATAGATACATAAAAAACACACTATTATTTTATAGATATAACCGACACAATTTTTAACTTCACTATTCTTTTAATGCTTCCTTTCTTTTCTAAAGCATAGCAAAAGTCGCCCCGTATTTATAATCAACTTTTGCATCAATCTAAGAAAAAAGTGAAAATAAGCGGTAACAGTCCGTTATTTCCGCTTTATTTTTTTAAATTTACTATTTAGCACCCCTTTATTTTTTTCGATTCATGCAATAACTGAGAATATTTTATTGCGTTATTTCCTTTCCTATTATACGATTAACTAAATAATGTTGGTTATTTGAAAATAAAAAACAAAGGGGAACGTGAGAATAATGAAAAAAAGTGTTGTTTTTAGTTTATTGGGGTTCACACTTCTTTTTGCTGGCTGCACGCCAAAAGAGGAGAAACCAGCTTCAGAAAGTACGGAAAATGCAAGCGCTACAAGCTTATCTATGACATCGTCAACCGAAGTCGCCCAAGAATCGACGGTCTCTTCTAGCGAAGCGGCTTTACCAAGTTCAGAACAAACCATCACAGGCGTTAGCGGAACAAACTATACCATCGATTTACCTAGTAATTGGCAAGAGGTACCTGATTTCACTTCATTGAATCCTGACAATGATTTCATGTTGTCCGATGCGTTAGAAACGAAATACTTAGCTGCAGTCGTTGAATCGAAACAGGATTTTGCCGATTTAGAAACTTATCTCGGATTGGTTCAAGAAAATTTGGCAACGAGCTTCGATACGACTGCCACCTTTTTACCAATTCCTGACACAAAGGCCTATTTCGTGGATTTTCCTGCGACAGTTGAAGGGCTAAATATCCACTATATTTATTATGTACTTGAAACCGAAAATAATTACGTTCAGTTGTATGGCTGGACGTTAGAAAGCTTATACGACTCTTCAAAAGAGGAACTAACAGCAATCATGAACAGCTTCAAAGAAGAATAAACAAAATATCTGTACCCATTTTGGCTAATCGCCACAAGCATGGGTACAGATATTTTTTCTTTTTATCTACGGACTACAAGACGTTGCCCTACCAGAATCAATGAGCCAGAAAGGTTATTCCACTGCATCAACTGATTCACAGTTACACCATAGCGTCGCGAAATCCCCCATAGAGTGTCTCCCGAACGTACAGTATAGGTGGTGCTGTTTGATGAGGAAGCGTTCGTTTCTTGAACGTACGCTGCACTTACCCAGCCACGCCCTTCAATTCGATACCAGACATTGTTGCCATTGACACTGGTTCCCGTCTTTTGCGCAACTGCGCGAAAAGAGGAATTGTTCACCAATAAACCGACAATTCTTGCACTGGTAGACGCATCGGAGCGAATGTTCAGAGTTGCCGTTGTACGAAACTCTTTGTTGATACTTTGTTCAGAGCTATTACTTCCAGCGTTGACTTCTGTTACGTACGCAGCACTCACCCAGCCGCGTCCTTGGATTCGATACCACACATTGTTGCCGTTGACACTCGTTCCCGTCTTTTGAGCGACTGCTCGAAATGTTGCATTGCTTGCCAAGGAGCCGACGACAGAAGCGCTAGTCGATGCGTCAGAACGGATGTTCAAGGCAGCGGTGGTACGAAACTCTTTGTTGATGCTTTGTTCGGCACTATTGTTGCCGTTGCTGTTATCATTGTTGTTATCGTTGTTGTTATCGTTGTTGTTATCGCTGTTATTACCATTATTGTTGTTATCATTCCCACCCGTATTCGATGAGATCTCCGTCACGTGAGCGGCACTTACCCAGCCACGTCCTTGAATTCGATACCACGTCGTATTGCCGTTCACACTGGTGCCGCTTTTTTGTGCTACTGCTTCAAATGTTGCATTGGCAGCCAATGAACCCACGATCGAGGCGCTGGTGGAAGCATCCGAACGGATATTGAGTGCTGCATTTGTTCTGAATTGTTTATTGATCGCCTGTTCAGAATTGTTATTGTTATTATTGTTATTGCTATTATCATTTGAGCCGCCACCACTTGATGTATCATACTGGGTCAAATTGTGCGTTTCAATCAAGTTGTTTAGCTTACTTGCATAAGCCGTGTCGGTGGCATAACGTCCTTGCAGCCATTGTGTCGCGTCACGATAAGAATTCGTATTAGACTTCCATGCCCCATGGTAGAAGAAAACACCCGGCGAGAATGAGGTGGTTCTCAAAACGTGCGCATTGTCTTGAAAAGATTCTTTTAATGAGGGGTATTTACGAAACTTCGCAATAATCGGATAGAGATTGCCATTCCCGTCATCTTCCATGGTTTGCATCTCTACAAATTGTCCATTGTAAGATCCCTTGATACCAAACATATTATTGGCAAGAGTGGTCAGCGTGGATTGCCCCCAACCTGATTCTAAGATCGCTTGCGCAATCATGACCGAAGCATAGAGGTCATTTGCCCCCGCCACTTCTTGTGCCATTGGTCCTACTTGCTGAATAAATGCTTGTTGATTATTAGAACGTGCCATTGGATTGTTGTAGTTGGGCATGACCTTCGTTTCAATGGCGATCCGCTCTTCTTCTGACAGAACAGGAATGTCATGATCGATTTCTGCTTCATTCTGTTCAGAAGCATCATCTGCTGGTTCATTATCGGGTACGTCTTGAATTTCTACTACATCCGAACTTTCAGCTTCTGATGGATCGGTACTATCTTGCGTTGCTGGTGATCCCTCGTTCACTTCTTGATCTTCTACAATGCTCACGGAATCTTGCGTCGATGTGTCTTGGGTTGACTCTGCTGTTTCAACTACTTGAACACCATTTTGGGTTTCTGCTGACTCAAGTGTATCTGCTAAGACATTCATCGGCAAAATATTCACCGTACTTACAAGTGCAGCGGTTGCCGCCGCACTTTTACGGTAAAGAAGCCCTCTTTTTTGTTTCTTCGCACGATAACGAAGCTGTTTTCTTTCTTCCATTTGTCTCTCCTTAAAACTACAGCTAGCTACTTCTTACATTCTTACTGCAAAGCTAGGTGTAAAATGAGCGGTACTGCCAACAGAAACATTTTGTCCTGGGCGTGGTGCATGAATGTATTGTCCGCCACCTAAAGCAATGGCTACATGATAGGTGCTGCCTGATGAACCCCAGAATAATAGATCTCCTGGTTGTGCTTGGCTAACGGAAATCACTGTACCCGCTGTTTCTTGTGGTACCGTCCATCCACCAATATCTCTCCCTGTTACTTGTAAAAAGACATAGCGAGTAAACCCAGAACAGTCAAAGCTGTCCGGTCCTTTGGCACCCCAAACATAGGGTTTTCCGATATGCTTATAAGCTTCTGCCACGATTGCAGCACCATTTGTTGATGCTGGTGCAGAAGGTGCTGGCGGCGTCACGATCGGTGCAGGTGACGGAGCAGGCGTTGGCGCCGGTGTTGGTGTAACTGGCGTCGGTGCTGGCGTTGGTGCAGGAACTGCAGGTGCACTGTCTGCTGGCGTCTCTGGTGCTGCAGGTGTCACTGGTGTTTCTGGCTCTTGAATTTCTGGTGTATCTACTGGTGCTTCTTCTGGAGTCTCTGGTGTTTCAACTGGTTCAGATTCTTGCGTTTCCTCTGGCTGCGTTTCTGCTGGTGCTTCTGGCTCTTCCACTGGCGTTGGGCTCTCTGCTTCTGCGTCAGATTCGGTGCCCTCTGCTTGAACAGCCGCTTCATTCAAGGCTGCTGCTTCTGCTGCAGCTTGTTCTGCCTGCTGTTGCGCCGCTTGTTCCGCTTGGGCTTGTAAAGCAGCAACACGGGCAGCTTCTTCACGAATTCTTGCTTGCTCCGCTTCATAGGCTTCTTTTTCTGCACGCAGCTGTTCTTTTTCTTCTTCTTTCGTTGCTTCTTCGTAGGCTAAATTACTAACTAAGACATTTAATTCTGCTTGGCTTGCTTCCAAGACACCTTTTTGTGCTTCCAGATGGCTCTGTGCTGCTTGCAATTCTGCCACTTTTTCTTGTGATTCCGCACGCTTTTGTTCAACTGCTTGTTGGTCGGCTTTTTGCTGTTCGATCACTTCATTATTTGCTCGAATGATCGTCGTCATGGCATGGACCCGACCCACTAGATCACTGACAGAATCAGCTTCTAGTACGGCTGTTAAAAAATTGTCGCCTTTCCCATTGACTTGTGTTTCTCTGGCTTGCTTTTCAATGTTTTCTGAGCGTTTGGCAATCCGCTCTTCTAACTGACTGATTTCCTGATCCAATCCTTCGATCGCTTGCAACAAATCACTTTGCTGCGCTAAAATGATTGCTGCTTCTTGATTTAATGAATCAATTTCTGCAGACAATCCATCAATTTCCCCTTGTACGCTTTGACGTTGCTGTCTCAACTGATCAATTTCGTTATTTTTTTGTTCGATCAATTGATCGTGATTCGTAGCAAAAACGGTCACAGGTCCGCCGAATGATGACAATACAATGCCACACATACACACTGTTGCAAAGATTTTCTTCTTCATCTGATCCTCCAAATTCAATTTTAAAACTTTTTTTTCATTTATTTGACCATTTTCATTTTACCATAGTTCAGCAGCAAACCCAATCCGTAAGCGATTTACATTTTAGTTACACAAATAAACTCTGTTTTTTTATTGCATGTTCCCCACTCCTCTGCGATCGACACCCCTAGTGAATCCCTATTTATCAACTGTTCAAGAAAACTTCATAGAAAAAGTCCTTTTTCTTAAGAAAAAATAAATAATGTTGTAGATTTCACTTTGATTACATTAATTTTCTGCAAAATATGTGTGATTCACAAAATTTTAAACAGACGAAAAAAAGCTCCTTCCTAGTGTTTTCTAGAAAAGAGCGAGTTTTTTTGTCTTAGTTATTCACGATAAGGGAGTAGTTGTCTCATTACAGCGATTTGGTCATCAATGGTCTGTTCTGTGATGTGACCGGTCAGAGCCAAAATCCCCAATCCTTCAATCACGAACATATAGTTTTCTGCAATCACTGCCAAGTTTTCATCTTTTAACACACCTTGCTGAACGCCGACTTGAAAGATCTCATGGATCGTCCGTTTCGTCTCAGAAAGTTGTGCTTGCTGCAGGGAACTGGAGGCTTCGGTTTTATGCGTATAGTAATACTCGTAGACGGCTCGCAGCATACCGTCAGAAATGCTGTGGAGTAGACGCTTGCGATGGTCGGAAAAATATTTGTTTAAAATCGTTTCAAAGGACACTTGCTCCATGATCATCTCTCGTACATCATCAAATTTTCGTTTGGAGCGCTGCTCTAACACTGCCAAAAAAATCTCATCCACCGAACGAAAATATAAATAAATGCCACCACGACTAATGCCGCACTCTTCGATAATGTCCTTCATTGTCGCATCGATCAAGCCTTTCTTACTAAAGACGACTTTGGCACTTTCAAGAATCAAATCACGCTTTTGTTGTTTTTTCTTTTCCGCTGTAGTCAACTCGCTCTGTTGCTTCTTTGCCATTTTTTTGGCTCCTTTCATCACATTATTAATGACACTCGTGTCATTTTGTTGTATAATCAACCTAACTTAAAAATGACACGAGTGTCATTATAAAAAAGGAGTTTTTACAATGAATACAAAAAGCAAAACCTATCGCCTTGTCATTCGTGCCATTTTGACTGCTATTATTATTTTACAGACGATGGTGCCTTTCCTTGGATTTATTCCGATCGGTATCACTAGTTTAACGATCATCCATATCACGGTGATCGTCGCTGCCATCGTTTTAGGGACAAAAGACGGGATGTTCATCGGCTTAGTCTGGGGGATTTTTACCATGATCCGTGCGTTTACCTCTCCGACAACACCCTTGGACATTGCCGTTTTCACCAACCCAATCATCTCGGTGGTTCCCCGTGTATTGGTTGGCTTAGTGGCTGGTCTCCTGTTTACGATCATTTACAAAAAGACCAAAAAAGTCGTCGCTGCTTCGATTGTTGCAGCAATCTTTGGGACCATCACCAATACAGTTTTAGTCTTAACGTTGATGGGAACCTTATATACTGGCTTAGTTGCCACTACCTATGGTGTCGATGCTTCGGCTTTATTCGTGACCCTCGGTGGAATCGCTGTAACGAATGGAATCTCTGAGGTGATCACAGCTGCGATCTTAACACCCATTCTAGTAAAAGCCTTATTTGCAGCAACCAGCTTACGTCCAGAAAATCGTTAGTCCCTTCTCTTATCCTATCATTTTTTTCACGTTCTGAGTACTCTTTGCCCAAACATTAAAAGCCCCCGATCGAAGAAAGCTTCTATTGTATAGAAAAGCTTTCTTCGATCGGGGGACTTCTTCTTTTATTGGTTAAAAAAAGGTGGACAGCAAGGCAAGGATCGCTAGACCGCCTTGGGTCAAAATAATTTTCTTGTCACTAGTCATACTGCCATATGCAGCTACTAAGATAATGTAGATCAACAGCAAGCGACTGATTTCCAGTGGTGCTGAAGCAAAGGTAATACTATACAGTAACCCCAAACCAATCAGCCCATTGTAAACTCCTTGGTTTTTGAACAAGGTCACAACGATCGGTCGTTCAAGCTCTGTTTTCGTCACGTTGAAGACCCGCGCCGTTGCTTTGGACGTAGTGGCAAATGTTTCTAAATAGAGAATATAGAAAAACTCTAAGGCAACCAGTACAATCAAAATCGTCGATAAAATCGTCATCTTTATTCTCCTTGATGAGCGACAACGATCTCGCTCGGTTTGGCTGCAAAGTCAGGCATTTGTTGGAATAATTGTTGCAGCAGCGGGTTTTGATTGTGAGCGGTGATCGCTTCTTGATTCGCCCATTTTTCGACCATGACAAACCGATTGTTCTCTTCCAATGATTCATAGAGATGATAGCCGTGGCAGCCTTCCTCAGCTCTCGCCGATGCTAATAATGGCGTAACAGCGGCTAAAAAATCTGCCCGCTTTTCTTCTTTGATGTAAAACGTTGCATTAATGATTTCCATCGTTTTCCCTCCTCTTATAGAAATGTCGTAATTTGTTCTGCGTCTAACCGAACGGATTCATAGCCTAATTCTTTGGCTTTTCCGACTGAAAGGATCATGACAGGAACATAACGTTCTTTGTCTAAGCCAAAAGCTTCGGCTAATTGATCTGCTTCAAAGCCGCCGATTGGGTTGGTTTCATAGCCATGCGCCCGCGCAACTAACATAAATTGCATCGCTGCTAAACTAGCGTCGATCTTCACCACATCATTCATTTGTTCTTTTGTAAGATTTTCGTAATGCGGAATGATCGCTGCTAATTGTTGGTCACGTACTTCTGCTGGCATTTTGCCTTCTGCTACTGCTTTGTTATAAATTTCTTCCCCAAGTTCATGACAAAGCATATCGCCAAAAATCAAGACCATTGCAGAAGAGGTATCATTTTGACGGACGTTGAAACGAATCAACGGTTTCAATTTTGCTTTTTGCTCGTCGCTTTCCACAACGACAAAGCGCCAAGGCTGCATATTGACTGAGGAAGGTGCTGTCGTTGACTCTTGGATCATGGTCAACATTTCTTCATGGGGGATTTTGTAGGTTTCATCATAAACACGAACCGATTTTCGGCCAAAGGTGATCTCTGAAAAATTGTTATTGCTATATTCTGTCATGGGTTTGCCTTCTTTCATGGAACTAATTTCATAAGTAATGTTAGAAGCTGTGCTTCTTCTTCTTCGGTCAAATTGATGCCTAACGACTCCTCAGAGCTGGCATGCTTTGAAGCACAACTAGCCAAATCGGCTTGTGCTTTCGGTGTCAAAGAAACAAAAATCTCGCGGTTATTGTCTTTGTTTCGTTCCCGTGTCACAAATTGTTTTTCTTCGAGAATCTTCAAATGCCGCGTGACCGCTGCACTATCGATCTTCAATTCATTCTGTACTTGATTTTGGGTACAGCGTCCTTGCTCATTCAAAAACTGCAGCAACTGATAACGGGTCAGACTAAAGCCAGTCTCTTTTTCAAAGATCGCCGTTAATTCTTGATTCACGATTTTCATCCGATACAGCAATCCGCTTAGCTCACGTAAATTCATTGCATAAACCGCTCCTTCCATCATTGACTTGTCAACTGTTGACTAGTCAAGTATAAATCATTTTCTTTTGCTTGTAAAGAGTAAGCAAAAAAGACCCGCTGCTAGGCGAACCTCATCAAGAATCGAAACAGAAATTCTTTGATGAAGGTACACCAACAGGCTGCGGATCTTCGTTACTCCAGTATTGAGAAAATACGGTAGAATTTATTTTATTTTAATTGGAAGAGTTTCTTCAAGCCCATCACGATCAGTGTAGAGATCGCTGCTGCTGCGAAGATAATGCCCCACGTGCCAGCTTGAATCGGCATCGTATCCAATAGCTCATTCATAAACGGTACATAGACCGCTGAAAGCTGTAAGCCCACGGAAAGGAGCAATGCCCCCATCAATGGTTTGTTTTTCAAGAGGGTTTTGTCTAAACCAAAGCCGCTGCTTTTACGAACATTGAAAATATGCATCAATTGCGCCACTGCCATAAAGGTAAAGGTTGCTGTTTGTGCATAAAGCAACTCGTGATCCGTCAGCATCAGGAAGTTGAAGAAGCCAAACGCCACCAAACCAATCACGACCCCACTTAAAATGATGCGTCCTAAGAAACGCTTGTTTACGAGGCCATCCGCTTTCGACCGTGGCTGGCGCTTCATAATGTCGTCTTCAGCTGGTTCAAAGGCTAATGCCATGGCTGGAGCAATATCGATGACTAGATTCAAGAAAAGGATATGCAGCGGTTGGATCGGCATGGGCATCAAGAAAATGACACTTAGAAAGATCGTCACGATCTCAACCATATTACAAGAGAACAGGAAGGAAACATATTTTTTGATGTTGTCAAAAATGATGCGTCCTTCTTTGATAGCATCGACGATCGTTCCAAAACGGTCATCCGTCAAAATCATATCGGAAGATTCTTTGGCTACTTCTGTCCCACGAATCCCCATGGCGATCCCGATATCGGCGCCGTTGAGTGCTGGCGCATCGTTGACCCCATCGCCAGTCATTGAAACGATATCGCCTTCTTCACGCAACGCTTCCACAAGCTGTAATTTATTTTTTGGTGAAACTCGAGCAAAGACAGCGACTTCTTCGATTTTTTCGTTAAAGCCTTCTTGCCCTGCCAATTCATCGATCTCACGACCCGTCATGGTTTTTTCATGGTTTTTTAAGCCAATTTCTTTGGCGATCATGGATGCCGTCTTCGGATGGTCCCCCGTGATCATTTTCACTCGGATCCCCGCTTCTTGTGCGACCTTCACTGCTTCTTTGACATCTGTTCGCGGCGGGTCGACGATGCCCGCAAAGCCTTGGATCTTGATTTCCTGTAGTGCTGCTTTCAGCTCTGCTTCGTCCGTTCCACCTTGATAATCCTTGATGCAACCGACAGCGATCACCCGCTGCCCATGACTGGCTAACGTGTCATTGTATTCATGAAGCTGTTCTTTTTCTTTGGCATCAGCATCGGCTAAATCAATCAAGACATCTGGTGCCCCTTTGATGATCAATGTCCGTTGCTTTCCTTCATACACGGTCACCATGTATTTGTTGTCGGAATCAAAGGGCATTTCTGCGATTTTCTTCAGCCCGCTGTCCTGCTCTTTTTGGCGATCGATGCCGATTTTTTGACCTAAAACGACGAACGCCCCATCTGTTGGATCACCGAGGATCTCGTATTGCCCTTCGTTTTCACGTAAAGTAGCGGTGGTACATAAAGCACCGTTTTCGATCATCCCTTGCAGCGCATCATGATTGGCTGCATCGATCTCGGTTTCATCCTCCGAGTCTGCCTTGTAAAATTTTCCGTTGGGTTCATACCCATTTCCTGTTACTTTGAACATTTCTCCTGAACCTAAAATGATCTCAGCAACCGTCATTTGGTTTTCTGTCAGCGTCCCCGTTTTGTCACTGGCAATGATACTGGTGGCGCCCAGGGTCTCAACAGCTGATAACGATTTGACCAGTGCTTTATGCTCGGCCATCGTCCGCATGCCTCGGGACAATGTGATCGTCGAAACAGCTGGCATTGCCTCAGGTATCGCTGCGACCGCCAAAATAATCGAGATATGGATCATTTCGACAAATGGTTGATTCGTCAAGACCCCAGCGATCAAAACTGCCACCGCAGCAAAAAGCGCGGCAATAATGATTGCTTTTCCTAGCTTGTCCAATTCGATATCTAACGGCGTTTGACGCTTTTTGTCACCCGTCAGCATGTCACTGATTTTTCCGACCTCGGTCTTCATACCGGTTTCTGTCACTACAGCATAGGCATTTCCCCGAGTTGCCGCAGTTCCTGCGAAAACGACATTGCGGCGATCACCTAGTGGAACATCTTCTTCATAGGTTTCTCGTGCATCTTTTTCAACAGCTTCTGACTCACCGGTCAGCGCTGATTCGATGCAGGCAAAGTTGCTCGTTTCAAGTAAGCGAGCATCTGACGCAATGGCATCCCCTTCTTCCAGAACGAGAATATCGCCTGGAACGATTTTTGCCGACTCGATCTCCATTACTTCTCCATCACGAATCACTTTTGCGGTAGTGTAAATCATGCTTTGAAGAGAATCAATTGATTTTTGTGCTCGTAACTCTGTGATAAAACCTGTCATTACAGCAATCACCACGGCAATCAATACTGCAATTCCTTCAATCGTTTCCCCCATCGCAAAAGAGAGTAACGCAGCTGCTAGCAATAAATAAACAATCAAGTTGTTCAGGTTATGCCACAGCAATTCCCATACAGAAAGGGATTCTTGTTGCTGGATCGTGTTTTCTCCGTATTTTTCTAAGCGTTTGTCGGCTTCTTTCCCGCTTAGGCCTTGCTTGCGGTCACTTTCAAAATGTTTCAAGGTCTCTTCAGTCTTTTGCTGGTAAAATTTTTCCATCAAATTCCTCCTTTAAATTGTAAACTTCTTGCCGAGGGTTTCCACGTTTCTGAAGGGATAAATCGGTACAGATACCTTGCACAGTCATTTTTTGATTTGAATCGGTTCAGGCGATCGCTGAATGAAGGGAATATAACCAATAAGAAAAGCTAGCGCAGGTTGACTGGCTGAGGGAAAAGGTATGTGTGTTGAGCATCGATCATTTTGCGAGCAATGAAGTCGCTTCTTTTAATCGTCGCAAGTGATCTTTCTATGTACGTACTTTGTGAAAAAACCATTCGGCCTACTTCTAACCTATCATGGATGAAGATGTTCGCAAAGGATTTTGCTTCACAAGTGGTGTAAAAAAACAGTCGTAACAAAATTAGCACCACCGCTTTTGGTGACGATTGGGCAGCATGTCAGTAATGCCAAACAGGTACTCGTTTCGGTGTTTTCTTAATAATCTAAGCTTTTGTTATGTTGTGATTTACAATGTTACAACTCTAGCAAAAAAATAACTTGAAAAAGAGAACGCTTACTGTCCTTACTTTATTTTAACAAAAAACAACAAACTTTTGAACAAAAAAATTGTTTATTGCTAAAAAAACAATTGAATTGCGACCTCTCGCTGACATTCTCCTTGCTGATCGTCTGAAAAGGTTGAATCAAAACTAGTCATGATCCATTGTGTTCATATAAAACAAGCACGCCAATACCCCAAAAAAGCATTCCTCGTTTGAATGATAAATCACCAACCGAGGAATACTTCGTATCTATTCTAATTTAAGAGGGAACTTCCTCACTCTCGATGTAGCAATAGACACGCAGATCAGGCAAAGCCTGTTTGATCAGCTGTTCGATGGTATCGATAAATACGCTTGGTTCTTCGGGTCCTAGCTTCAAGGTAAGGTCGGCGACGATCAAAAGTTCTTCTGGGCTTAGATGGAGGGTTCGCAAATCTTTGATTTGAATGATGGCAGGGTCGGCTAAAATTCGTTTGATCGCCATTAAATCAGAAGCAGAAGCGCCTTCTCCAATCAAGAGGCTATAAAATTCTTTGGCTAAAAAGACAGCAGCAGCAATCAGCAGCAATCCACCTAAAATGCCGCCGAGGGAATCAAATACTGGATTGTCCGTCAATGCGGTCAATAAGATTCCTACGATGGCGATCGTCACACTACCTAAGGCAAACAAATTTTCCGTGAAGCCTAAAAGCAGATCGGAATCGCGGCTTTCTTTTAAGAAACGGACGAGGGGCTGATTTTGCTTGTTTTGTTCTTTGACTTCTTGCCATCCCTCTTGTACAGCCGTCACTTCAATGAACAAACTGACAAATAAGATCGCTGCCACCAGCTGGAGCTGTTCCACTTCGTGGGTGGTGTCTAGCAGATCACGGCTGGCTTCAACAACCGCTAAAATCCCACCACCTAAAAAAACTGTCATGGCAACTACAGTACTAAAAAAATAGGTCGCTCGTCCTTCACCAAACTGATGCAGTTCACTGCGTCCTCGCTGTGCTCGGTTTTCACCGATGGCTAGAAGTCCTTGATTGATGCAATCGATCAGACTATGGATACTTTCATTCATCAAGACTGCACTGCCGCTAAAGAAGTAGCCGATGGCTTTCATGATCAACCCTAAGACATGGGTCAGCAAAACGATTCTACGGGCTTTTTGCTCTTGCTGTTTTTCCATCATGGTTCCTCCTTCGGTGTCGAACTCGCTGTAACAAGCTGTCTCTTTTCTTAAGCATAGCACTGCACTTCCTAGATGAAAACGAAAGTGGCTTGCGGGTCTGACCTTGTCTTCACTCGGGTTTAAAAAGGACTGAGGGCACAAAAAAAAGTCAGGATCGCTCCTGACTTTTTTCTCTTAATTAGTAGCCGGTTCCGTCATCAACGACTTCCGAGCCGTATCCGTCGCCAGTTCCTGCACCGGTTTCGGTTCCTGTATCGGTACCTACGCCGGTTTGGGCTTCTGTATTCGCATCTGCTTGTGTATCTGCGGGTGCTTGACCTAATGCTTTCAACATATCGTTACGAATTTCATTGTAAGAATAATCTTGAATATATACGATCGATTGTCCATCATAAGATTCCCCATCGTACCATTCAAAGGTATGTTTTTGAATATCGAATCCAGACAACATATTGCCTGCTAAAGATACTAAGTCTTCAAACTTGAAGTTTGTATTCACGTCTTCGCTGACTGAGTCTAAAATTTCTTGGTACTTGGTGACATTATTGATTTTCAAAGCTTGATGGATCGCTGCTTCAATAACTTCTTGCTGACGATTTCCTCGATCCACATCGGTATCCATTTTACGAATGCGGGCAAAAATCAAGGCTTGTTCACCGTTCAACAATTGACGACCTTCTGGAATCAATGTTTCTCCCGTGTTGTCTGAAGTATATTTCTTGTTGATGTCGTAAGGCACATCAACAGTGATCCCTCCGATGGCATCGATGATTTTCTCAAAACTGGTAAAATTGATGTTTACGTAATAGTCAATTGGCAATTGCAGGTAGTTTTGGACTGTTTCAATCGTTGCGTCTTCCTCACCAATCGTGAATGCACTATTGATCTTGGCGGTAGCAGCAATCGTCCCGGTTCCTGTTCCATCATAAATGTTGGTCCAAATGTCTCGTGGGAGACTGACCATATCGATTTTCTTGTTTTCGCCATCGTACACCATGTAAATCAAACTGTCGGTACGGGCACTGTCCAAATGTTCTGTCTTTTCACGTTCCGCATCATTATCAACACCCATTAACAAGATCCCAAACTTTGAATTCACGTCTGAAGCTTTTAATGAGTTGTCCTGTTTACTTTTATTAGAGCTGATCACAGCGGATTCTTTAAACATTTTATCCACTGAATTTTTTGCTGCATAATACGTATAGCCGGCAAATAAAACGATGCCTGCAATGGCGAAAAGAAAGATTCCTCCAATAATCACGCGTTTGTTGCGCGCTTTGTGGGCTCTTTGCTGTTTATATCTCGTCTTTCTATCCATAGTGCCTCCTTCATTTCTCCTGAATTGCTCTCCCCGATTGTACCAGAATTTTTGCGATCCGCCTATTTTTTTAAGAAGTTTTATTCTTTTTCTGTGAAGTCCTTTAAACATTCCTTAAAAATAATTCTGGGATTGAAAGAAACTTGGATAATTAGTCAACTTCTATGGATATTTTATTAAAAAACGAGTTTTTTCATTCACCCTTTTTGGAGGGATCAACTTCTTTTTCGACAGTCAGCTGAATAATTACACCAAAGGGATCGCGAACACTTGCATAAAAAAACGCAAAAGCATCCTCACTTGGTGCTTGGATCGTCTGACTGCCTTTTTGCCTCAATCGTTGATAAAGCTTCTGAGCTATTTGGCTCTCCGCTAGCGTCAAACTCAGTGACAAGTGATTGCCTCGCTGAATCGTCTCTCCTTCAACTAATGGATTGTCTGCCAGCTGCAACTGAAAATCTCCGATCTGTAGGATGGAGTGAGAAAGATACTGTTCTTGTCCCGCAAGAATCTCCAGCGTTGGATCAAGTCTCTCACGATACTCCTGGTTGATGATGGCAAATAAGAGGGTTGCGTCTAATGTTTCTTGATAAAATTGAATGGCTTCTTGGGCTTTGCCGTCTAAGGTTAAAAACATAGCGATTTTTGGTTCGATCATTTGTTGGTTCCTCCTTTTCTTGTTACCATAAGTGTAACTGTGAATATTGCCAAAACTTGGCACCATTGGAGAAAGAAATGAAAAAATCAGAACGCTTAACACAGGAACTATTGTATTTACAAGGAAAAACCACTTTTCATCTAGCCGATTTGATGGAAACCTTCGCAATCTCAAAACGTACAGCTGTCCGTGATGTCCAATCTTTGGAAGAGCTGGGCTTGCCTCTCGTGGTAGAAACCGGTCGTTATGGCGGCTATCAGATTTTGAAAAATCAACTGACCCCGTTGTACTTTGACAAAAACGAACGGTATACCCTTTTCTTTGCTTTACAGCTCTTACAAAAATTAACCGATTCTCCTTTTGATCGGAGCTATCAAGGGCTACGGCGAAAACTGTTGCAGTCTTTTTATCAAGGAGACACCGAGTGGTTAGAAAAAATGGAGACGGCGGTTTCGTTTCAAGGGGTTCCTCAATTGACGAGTGCGCCGATCCTCTCAGCGCTTTTTTCAGCGATCGTACAAGAACAGGTCATCCAATTTACCTATCAGCGTTATCAAAAAACGAACAAGACCGTACAACCCTATCAACTGGATTTTCGTGCTGGCTACTGGTACTGTTTGGCCTATGACTGTCAAAAGCAGGCTTTTCGCCGCTATCGCTGTGATGCAATGCAGGGACTTGCTCCGACTGAAAAAACCGGCTATACCTTGCAGCAGTTAGCTGAAAAACAGCTACAGCAACAAGTGTTGACACAAACACTGGGCTATCACATCCGCTTTGATCTATCGGCAAAGGAACGCTTGTGGCAAGAAAAATATCCTGACATGGCAGTGGTGGAACGTTCAAGCGAGCTTTGCTTAGAGGGGCACATTGCCGACAATGAGCTGGGTTTTCTGGCTGATTTTCTCTTACAATTTGGTCCAACCATCAAAGAAATCCACCCGTTAGTCCTCAAACAAGCGTATACTGAAAACGTTCGGCGGATGCTGCAGCCATTTGCAACGGACTGACCGCTTTCCTGCATTGATTATTGATTGCTTGCTTGCGGCGAAACTGATTCTAATTGATAAGGAGTTTTCTACCTATGTTTCTTTTAAATAAAAAAACCTTCCAAGCATTGGCTGCCCCCTATAGGACAGAAGGGGCTGCCATCGGCTATGCAAAATGGCAGTCCTTCAACGCCATCACCAGCCGTAGCCTGCTCGTCTTGGATGATCAGCAATTGACGATTTTGGCGTTGAATCTTTTCTCGACAAAAGTCGTGCAGCACAAAAGCATACCGCTTGCTGAGCTGAAAAAACAGCACAAAGATCCTGTTGTAGGGATGCTCGTCCCGATTCGCTTTACTTATAAAGGGGAAACCTACCGTTTTCAAATGCAGCGAGTGATCTTGCCCTTGGGAGATTGGCAAAAAATCTTTCTTGCCCGCTGGCAGTCGTGGTAAATGAGCAGCAACTGGCAAGGTTCGTTTCCTAGAAAAAGACTTTTCCAGTGATTTACACTTTTTTTGCAAGAAAATGAACAGATTTTTCAGGGGATGTTTTCGGCTATTTCGTTCTATGGTAAGATGTCCCTAAAGAATTGGAGGCTGTTATGGATTTTATTGAAAGCGAACGTTTACTGCTCCGTCCGTTTCAAGAAAGTGATTTTGCCGATACCTTTGCTATTTATAGGCAAGCGGAAGTCTGCCGTTTCTTACTTCATGAGCCTTGGCAGACAGAAACGGCAGTGGCAGCTTTTGCCAAAAAATGCCAACAGCACGCCTTGACGGACCAAGCAGGCCTTTCTTTGGCGGTACTACACGATCAAACGGTCATCGGCGATTTGTCGGTGTGGTTTACTGGTCAGCCGTCTTCCGTTGAAATCGGCTATGCCTTCCATCCGTCATTTGGCGGACAAGGGTTTGCTCAAGAAGCATTGAAGGAATTATTGGACTGGTTGTTTGCCAGTCAGAAGATCCATCGGGTCCAAGCGACGCTAGACGCCCGCAATCAGGCCTCAGCTAAGCTTTGCCAACGCATTGGATTACGCCAAGAAGCACATTTTATCCAAGACTGGTGGAACAAGGGGGAATGGACCGATAGTTTGGTTTTTGCCTGTTTGGCCAGTGAACATCCTGCTCATCCGAAATAATTTAGGAGGTTTTTTATGATTAGCTTGTTACGCTATGCCAAGGATTATCGCAAACAGATTATTCTTGGTCCGTTTTTCAAATTTTTAGAAGCGGTGTTTGAATTGGTCCTGCCTTTACAGATGGCCGCTTTAGTCGATGAGGGGCTACGGCAAAACAATTGGTCAAAAGTCGTTGAAATGACGATCTGGATGATCGTGATGTCTGTGGTAGGCATGATCTGTGCCGTCATCTGTCAGTATTATGCTTCCGTCGCTTCTCAAGGCTTCGGGACGGAACTACGCAATCGCTTGATGAAAAAAATCAACACCCTTTCCCATAGCGAACTAAACTTATTCGGGACGGATACCTTGATCACCCGAATGACCAACGACATCAATCAGATGCAGATTGCTTTGGCGATGCTGATTCGGCTGGTGGTCCGGGCGCCCTTTTTAAGTATCGGTTCGGTGATTATGGCCTTTGTCATTGATTGGCAAGCTGGCTTGATTTTCCTACTCGTCTTACCGCTCTTTTGTATCGTCTTATTCTGGATCATCGCCAAAACCGTGCCATTATATAAGAAAGTTCAAATTCATCTCGACGAATTGAACGAACTAGTGAGTCAAAATTTAAGCGGGATTCGGGTGATTCGTGCTTTTGCCCGCACAAAAACGGAAACGAAACGTTTTGATAAAGCAACTGATGATTTAAGTGATGTCTATTTACGGGTCACAAATCTCTCAGCTTTATTGACGCCTGCCACCACCTTGATCATGAACGTCGGCATTATCGCGTTGTTTTATATCGGTGGATTCAAGGTCAATATTGGCAATTTGCAGCAAGGACAAGTATTGGCACTGGTCAATTACATGAATCAAATGCTCTTAGCGTTGATCGTGGTTTCCAACTTAGTGATCATCTTTACCCGTGCGGCAGCATCTGGTTCACGGATCAACGAAGTGTTAGCCACTGAGCCGTCGATCGGCGACGAACTTTCAGAAGTCTTTATGGATCAGCCGAAAAACAACGTCGGAGCGATTCGCTTTGAGCACGTTGATTTCCGCTTTTCAAAAGAATACGGATTAGCCTTGAAAAACATTGATTTCCAAGTCGCACCGGGGTCTATTTTAGGTATCACTGGACCAACCGGGAGCGGGAAATCTGCCTTGACCCAATTGATCCCCCGCTTCTACGATGTGGCTGATGGCAAAGTGATCGTTGACGGGCACGATGTGCGGAAATGGCCTTTACAGCAATTACGCCAAAAAATCGCCATGGTGCCTCAAACCGCCGTGCTGTTTACGGGAACGATTCGAGAAAACTTGCAATGGGGCAAAAAAGATGCCACCGATGAAGAGTGTTGGCGAGCACTCGAAATCGCTCAAAGCCTCGACTTCGTTGAAGCCTTGCCGCAGCAACTGGATACCCCGATTTTTGAAGGCGGCAAGAACTTTTCTGGGGGACAAAAACAACGGTTAACAATTGCCAGAGCATTGATCGCTAAACCAGATATCTTGATTTTGGATGATTCTCTAAGTGCCCTTGACTATCAAACCGATCTTGATTTGCGGATGGCTTTAAAAGAAAGCATTCGTGGTACGGTCATCATCATCTCCCAACGAGTTCGCTCCATCCAAGATGCGCAGCAGATCTTGGTCTTAGACCAAGGGAATTTGGTAGGCAAAGGGACCCATGAAGAGCTGCTGGCAACGTCAAAAGAATACCAAGAAATCGTGGCATCACAGGCAGAGGAGGAAGAAGCATGAAAAAGAAATCATTCGATTGGTCGGCCTTTCGTCGCTACCTCCCTTATTTGACTGCCTACGCGAAAGAAACTTGGGCAGCAGTTGTCCTCGGGATCGCTGCTGGTGTTTCCTCGGTTTATATGACGTATCAGATCGGTCAAGCCGTCGATCAGCTGATAGGTGCCGATCAAGTGCAGTTCAGCGCCCTCTATCGTATTTTGCTTTTGTTTGCCGGAGTGGTTTTAGTGACTGTGGTCAGTCAATGGTTGATCCAGCGACTAGGCAACCGCGTGGCGTATTTATCCGTCGCCGACTTACGTAAAAAAGGCTTTGCCCATCTCAATACATTGCCGTTGCGCTATTATGACCAAAACTCCCACGGCAACATCGTCAGTCGCTTTACCAACGACATGGACAATATTTCCATTGCCGTCGCTGCAGTCTTTAACCAGCTGTTCTCTGGTATTTCGGTCGTCTTGATCGCCTTAGTCGTCATGCTGCAAATGAGTGTGCCCTTAACGTTGGTCGTATTGGTTTCGACCCCGATCATCTTTTTGGTCAACTGGATCGTGGCACGAACGTCTCAATCGCATTTTGCTCGCCAACAAGAAATCGTCGGCGAAATTTCTGGCTTTGTTACGGAAATGATCGGCAATCAAAAAATCGTCAAAGCCTTTGATCGAGAAACCATCAACCAAAACCGTTTTGAAACTATCAACCAAGAATTGAATGTCCGGGGGCAAAAAGCCCAGTTTTCTTCTTCTTTGACCAATCCCCTTTCACGATTCGTCGATCACTTGGCGTATCTGTCAGTCGGCTTTGTCGGCGGTCTGCTTTACTTTTCTGGTTCAGGTGCAGTCACGGTTGGGGTGATATCCAGCTTTACGATCTACTCCAGTCAGTTTTCGAAACCATTCATTGAATTGTCGGGAATTACCACCCAGATCCAAACGGCATTAGCTGGACTTTCAAGAACCTTTGAGCTGTTGGATCAAGAGCCCGAAACAGCCGATGACCAAGAATCTCAATCACTGGGTGAGATCAAAGGCGAGATTGCCTTTGAGGAGGTTTCTTTTGCTTATGATCCTGGTCAAAAATTGATTGAAGATTTCACTTTTACCGCAAAACCTGGAGAAACCGTCGCGATCGTCGGAAAAACTGGTGCTGGTAAATCGACGTTGGTCAATTTATTGATGCGTTTCTATGATGTCGATAAAGGGGCAATCAAGATCGATGGCACTGATATTCGTCAGTTGAAACGAGAAGAATTACGGCAAAGCTTCGGAATGGTCTTGCAGGATACGTGGCTCTTTGATGCCTCTTTACGAGAGAACCTGCAATACGGCAATGACACTGCCACAGATGAAGAAATCTACGATGCCTTAAAGCATGCCTATATGTATGAGTATGTGATGCGCTTACCAGAAACACTAGATACACCGATCGGTCATCAAGGGATCAAGATCTCTGACGGGCAACGGCAGCTCTTGACGATCGCCCGCACGATGATCAGCAACCCACCCATGCTGATTTTGGATGAGGCAACCAGTTCGGTTGATACTCTGACTGAGAAAAAAATCCAAGATGCTTTCTTGAAAATGATGGAAGGCAAAACCAGCTTTGTGATCGCCCATCGCTTATCAACGATTCGAGCAGCAGACAAGATCCTGGTGATGGATGCCGGTCAAATCGTGGAGCAAGGAACCCATGAAGAACTACTAGCAGAACAAGGCTATTACTATCGCCTGTACCATGCTCAATTCCAACATTGATCAGCCATACCACAAACCCCCATCAGCTCAAAGGTACCTGCTTGAGCTGACGGGGGTCTTTTTTATTTATTGGTTCCAAACATCGGCATATTCTGGTTTGCGTTCAAATTCTTTTTTGGCAAAGGGACACAAAGGAATGATTTTCTTTTGTTCTTTGCGGGCTTTTTCCACCCCTTTTGCCACTAATTTTTCGGCCAGACCTTGGCCCCGATAAGCGGGATCGACAAAGGTATGGTCTATGATCAAGCGCGTTTCGCCCGCTTCTGACCAGGTCATTTCACCGATTTCTTTGTCGCCGTCTTTTAACACAAATCGAGTGTTTTCTTCTAAGATTTCCATGGTTCTTCCTCCTTCAATATGTACTTTAATGCACCGCTTGGGCAAGTGTGGATCACTTGTGCCGCTTGCGCTGCTTCCCCGTTATCAGGAATCACCCATGGGCGCCGTCCAACTTCAAAAATAGCGGGATTGCCCCGCACACAGTTGCCGCTGTGGGTGCAGATCTCTTTGTTGTAATAAATATCGATCGCTTCGCCACGATACTTCCGATATCCTGCAGCAATCAACCCTGCTTCTGTTTCCTTGCCTAGTGGCTGTTCGTCCATGTTGAACACCCTCCTCTTATTGATTGTCAGAAGCAAACTGCCTGCCTCCTCCTTCATCATACGACTTCTCGAGAAAAAAATAAATCATTTGTTCAAAAATAACTTCTCAGTTGCCGATCATTAGCCAAAAGCTTGCGGCAGCACAATAAAGCGTCCTGTCAAAACATGTTGCTTTGACAGGACGCTGATTTTCATTCGTGAGGCGCTTTTGCAACAAAATGAAACCGCTGCGTGGCGTAATCCCCTGCTAAATGAGGATCGATATACAACCCGAGCTGCATCAATTCATCGCCACCGAAGGTCTTTCCCCCACTTTGATAGGTAAGGTCAGGATCTAAGCCAGCCAGTTTTAAAGTAACCAATGGTGCAGAGGCTTCGGCTAAGACTCGGAAGTAAAAGACGATCGCTTCTTTTTTATCTGGGGAAACATACAGCCAGGCGGTGTCATTGCCTTCATAAGGGCTGAGCAGTCGAACAAAGCGGCCCAACTGCAGCAGGCGCCGATGTTTTTTATAAAAAGTGATTTGTTCTTTGATCTGCGCTTTTTCTTCTTTTGTCAGCTGTGTCAAGTCAAGCTCATAGCCCAGCAAGCCAGACATCGCAGCATTGCCGCGAATCGCTAGATCCGTTGCCCGTTGGGTCTGATGGTTCGGGATCGCTGAGACATGGGCACCCATGGTGGATGGCGGATAGACCAGACTGGTTCCGTATTGGATCTTCAGGCGGGCGATGGCATCGGTGTTGTCGCTGGTCCAAATCTGCGGCATATAATACAAGAAGCCAGCATCAAAGCGCCCACCGCCACCAGAACAGCCTTCAAACAGGATCGTTGGATAGGCAGTGGTCAGTTTTTCCAGAAATTCATACAAGCCCAGCAGATAGCGATGTGCAACCTCCCCTTGTTGGGCAGGATCGAGGAGCAAGGAATAGACATCCGACAGACTGCGGTTCATGTCCCATTTGATATAGTCGATGGCAACCGTATCAAACAGTTGGGTTAACTGGTTATAGAGATGGTCTCTGACATCTTGCCGAGAAAAGTCCAACACATACTGACTGCGGCTAAGCGCTGGCTTGCGATTGGGTACTTGTAACAGCCAATCGGGGTGCTGTCGGTTCAGTTCACTGTCACCAGAAACCATTTCTGGTTCCAGCCAAAGCCCGAATTGCAGCCCTTTGTCATGGACTTTTTGGGCAAATCCTGCCAAGCCAGAAGCCAGCTTGCCTTCGTTTTCAAACCAATCGCCTAATGAGGTTTGGTCATCTTCTCGCTGACCAAACCAGCCGTCATCCAAAACAAACAGTTCGATTCCCAGCTCCTTGGCTTCATCAACGAGGGCATCTAGCTTTTCTTCATTGAAATCAAAGTACGTTGCTTCCCAGTTATTGATCAGGATCGGCCGTTCTTGCTTTTTGTATTTCCCCCGAATCAAATGCTCATCATAAAAATCATGATAGGTGGCTGACAGCTGATTCAAGCCAGCCTCACTATAAGCAATCACGGCTTCTGGGGCTTGAAAGCTTTCAGTTGGCGGCAATTTCCAGGCAAATTGATGGCTGTTGATCCCCATGATCACACGGGTTTGTTGGTAAGGATCTTTTTCGATGATGGTTTCATGATTGCCGCTATATAGCAAGCTAAAACCAAAACACTCCCCAGCAAACTCCGTAGCATTAGGTTCCAGCAAGACGGCAAAGGGATTTTGCTGATGGCTGCTGGACCCCCGCTTGCTGTCTAAACGCTTGATGCCGCGATTGATTGGTTCTCGGGTGACTTGACGTTCCTTCGCCCACGCCCCCGGCAAGTGGATCAAATCAAAGGGCCGGTTAGGAAAATCCAGGGATTGACTTGCCAGCTGTTCGATGGTAACAGGCTGGTTTCCGTGGTTGATTACTTTACTAGAGCGGACGATCACTGCCGCATCCTCAAAAATCGTGTAAAACAGCTGCAGCTCAAGTCCCGCCACATCATCTTTTAAGGACAGAATCAGTGTTTCGATGCCGTCGCCGGCCCCATGGGTCTGAGGCAATCCTGCTAGGGCGGGTTTGCCTTGTTGAATCTGGTAATCACTAAAGACAAAATGGCTGACTCGGCTGCCGTCAGACTGGCGAATCGTATAGGCAGCTTCTCGAAAGTCCCCGAAGCCATTACCAGGAAACTCCAGCATCAAGGTGTCTAATGAGAAAAGCCGATCGCTGCTGTCTGGGGGATTAGGTGAAAAGGACCGATCAAGGCGTGGATAACGATAGCCGCCAGAATAATGAGCGATTTTTTTTCCAAAATAAAGGTGTGCCACATTGCCCCCTTCTTCTATTTGTATGAGATAGCTGATTTGATCGTTGCTTAAATGAAAGACGTTTAATTGTTTGTCAAAAAGAATCATATCGTACCCTCTACTTTGTATTTGTTTGCTGATGCCCCGCTTATTTCACGGATCCCAGCATCCCTTGGACAAATTGTTTTTGTAAAACGAAGAAAATGATGGCCGTCGGCAGTGTGGCGATCACGATGCCGCACATCATCATGCCATAATCAGGTGTATAAGAAGCACCCATTGCTGAAAGAACCAGTGGAACGGTCCGTTTGTCTGGTGATTGCAGGGCAACTAATGGCCATAAATAATTGTTCCAGCTGCCCATAAACGTAATGATCGCAGCAGCTGCATAAGTATTTTTAGCCGTCGGCATGTAGACTCTAAAGAAAATGCTCAGTTCATTCAAGCCATCGATCCGAGCAGCTTCGACTAATTCTCTAGGGAATGCCTTGATGTTTTGGCGGAAAAAGAAAATCAAAAAGGCGGTACAGACCGAGGGCAAAATCACGACAGCGAAGGTATTGATCCCGATCGGTGTGCCGCTAAGCTTGCTGAACATCCGATAGAGCGGGATCATTAGCGCGGCAAAAGGCACCATCATCGACAGCAGGAGAATATTAAAGATGCGGTCTTTGGTTTTCGTCCGATAGATCTCAAAGCCATATCCTGCCATGGAGGAGAACAAAAGTGCAAAGACGGTTGTAATCACGGCAATCACTGCGGAATTGCCTAATGCCCGAGTAAAATTCAAATCGGAAGAAAAGAGATTTTGGAAGTTGATGACCAACTGATCGCCAATCATGATTTTTCCAGCAACGATATCAAAGGTTTGATTGGTCATCCCTAGAATCATCCAAACAAATGGAAAAATAGAGATGAAAGCCAAAATCGCCAGAAAGACGTATTTTAAAGTGAGTGAGATTGTTTTCAATTTTCTTTTCCTCCTATTTTCGTTTGGATGATCGATAAGATCACGATCGCAATCATGATAACAAAGGAGACCGCAGCAGCGTACCCAAAGTTTGGCGTGAATTTGTAACTCAAATTGTAGATATATTGCGACAAGGTCGTCGTGGCATTGGCTGGTCCACCGCCAGTGATATTTTGAACTTCATCGAATAATTGCAGCGTACCGATCGTTGAGGTGATCGTGGTAAATAAGATGATTGGACGCAAGTTGGGAATCGTGATTTTGAAGAATTGATCCCATTTCGTGGCACCATCGATCTCTGCCGCTTCGTAAATACTTGGATCGATATTTTGCATGCCTGAGATGAAAAAGATCATATTGTAGCCAGTCCAACGCCACGTAATGGCAAAAATGATCAATACTTTTGCCCAGAAGGGGTCCGTCAACCATTGGATCGGTGCATCAATCAGATGTAGCTGCGTCAAAAAGTTATTGACTAACCCATTTGCCGAAAAGAGACTTTTCATAATCAAGGAATAAGAAACCAAGGATGTGATACAGGGTAAAAACAAAGCGGTGCGGAACAGCCCTTTAAATTTCAATTTTTTGTCATTCAATATGTTCGATACGATCAGCGCCAAAAAGAGCATGATCGGAACTTGGACTAATAAGTATAAAAACGTATTGCCAAAGGCTTTTTTAAAGGTTGAGTCGCTCAACATCCGCTGATAGTTGCCAAGACCGTTAAAGGTCATCGCTGTCGGTGGTCCTGATTGGAATGACGTGAACAATGCCGAGACCATCGGAATAAAGACCAGCATCGTGATCAAAATGACGGGTAAGGTAATAAAGGCATTGCCGTTTGCAAACCAATTTTTTGTTTTGTTTTTCATTGTAATTCCCCCTTAACACAGAAACTCGCGATCGCTCACGAGTTTCTGCAAAGTTGTTCGATTAGTTTGCAATTTGTGCTTCCACTTGTGATTGTGCTTCTTCTAATACTTTATCGATGTCTTCGCCGTTGATCACTCGTTGCAAGCTTTCAGTCAAGACAGATTCAATGGCATAGGTGTGATTGCCGTAGTTCACGGCTGGAATTTCTTGTGACCATTGAGAGAAATCTTGGAAGACTTTTTGACCGCCATAGAAATCAAGCCCCGACGTATATTCTTCCGTTTCTTCTGCAGCATTCATGGTTGAAACCAAACCGATCTCGGTAGCTAATGTACCCATCAATTCTTTATTTGAAGCAAAGGTATTGGCTAAAAAGTCTTTGGCATTTTCTTCGCCGTCAACCCCTTTGATCACGTACCAGCCTGCTCCGCCGATGCTAGAAGCATTGACTGAATTGCTGTTGCCAGCGATAGATGGGATTGGAGCGATCGCCCATTTGCCGCTTTGGTCTTCCGCGCCTTGAATCGTGCTGGAATACCACGCACCAGTTGGCGCAGAAGCGACATTCCCCGATTGAACGGCATTTACCCCGCCATCCCAATCAGAAACTTGTTCAACTAAGCCTTCATTCAACAATGTTGCTAAGACAGTTAGACCAGCTTTGAAGGATTCATTGTCTTTGATGGTTACGGTGGAGCCATCTTCACCGGTATACCATTCGCCTGCCGATTGCATAATGATTCGTGCCAAGCCAAGATCGCTTGGGTCTAACGACATCATAGCGTGACCCGTTTTTTCTTTGACGTCTTTGGCGATGCTGATAAAATCATCCCAAGTAATATCTTGGAGATCCGCTTGCTCATAGCCTGCATCGGTCAAATAATCTGTGCGGTAAAATAGTCCTGCGACGCCACTGTCAAATGGCACCCCATAAATGACATCGTCGACTTTATTGACCGCAAATTTATAGCTGGAGAAATCCTCCTCATTCACGATATCCGTTAGATCACTAAACGCATCGGGATAAGAAGAAAGGTATCCTTGAATGCGGTAGTCTTCGATCAAAACGATATTTGGTAGTCCGTCCGTATTTCCAGATGCCAGACTCGTATTTAATTTTTGGACGATATCATCTTGCGACATCGTCACGACTTCCACATCGACATCTTGATTTTCATACACTTTTTTGGCTTCATTGACTGCCTTGATGTTGAAGGTCTCATCCCATGCCCAGACCGTGACTTTGTTTGAGGACTCGCCGGAATCACCAGAGCTTGTGTTGCTATTTCCGCAAGCCGCCAAAGTCAGCACTGCAGCCGCCGTTACCATCGATGCAAGTAGTTTTTTCATTTTTATCCCTCTTTCCTTTTATTTACATGGCTAACTATACACTGATTTTGTAACCGTATTCAATGAATATGAAAGAGCTTACTAAATTTGTCCAAAAATAGAAAAAAGTTACAATACCTTTCTTTTTTGAAAGCGTTTATAATAAAGAAGAGATATAGGGGGGATACCATGACGATTTTACGCACGGTCTTAGTCGTTGATGATGAGGCAACGATCCGAGATGGATTGAAACATATGATACGTTGGGAGCAAGAAGGATTCCGTCTCTTAAGCGATGCAGCGAACGGGCAAGAAGCATTGGCGCTGATCCATGAGCTGAATCCCGACATCGTGATCACGGATTTGAAAATGCCACAAATGGATGGTCTTCAACTCACAACGATCATTCAACAACAATATCCAGAAGTCCATTTTTTGGTCTTGAGCAGCTACGATGATTTCCAATACGTCAGTCAGTCTTTTAGAAATGGTGCCGTAGATTATCTTTTAATACCGACACTGACACCGACACTCTTGTTGAAGACGCTGCACAACCTCTCACAAAAGCTGTCACATACAAAAGGCTCCGTGACTGAGGAAACTCAGCTGCAAGAATCGTTGAATCGCTATTTAGCAGGGTATGAAGAACCGTTGGCTCCTTTGGCGGACTACCTTGCATTGGATCAGCCGCAACAGCAAGCCCAAATTTTGACCACCAATTTTAGCGGCTTTCGTGCCAATGATCAGCTGCTGCATGCATTGACGGAATTTACTCAATCACAACCGCAGGTAAAGACGCTCTTTTTTCAAACCAGTAACAAAGATGCCGGCTTAGTGATCAGTTATCCAGAAGGAACGGATGTTTATTCCTCTTTGAAAGAAACGTTGGAACAATTGCGTTTTACTGAGCCGGATGCCTTCTTTACCCTCAGTGTGCCCTTTCGAAAGATTGAACAGTTACGGGACCATTTTGTGACCCTTAAAGCCAAAAGCCAAGGACAATCGTTTTTTTATAAACGCCAACGGTTGGTGCAAGAACACGAACTCTTTTTGTACATTGAAAGTGATCGCTTTGATACCAAGAAGTTCTTACGGGCTTTGTTAGATAACAACTTTTTGTTAGGAATCACCAGAATCGAGGAATATTTCAATGACATGATCTTATCCAATGTCGATCCGACATTCTTAAAACAGCAGGCCAGCAGTATTTTTTACACGTTACTTTCCCGCTTGGAAGAAGAATTCCCCACTGCTCCACGCTTTAGCCGCTTAAAAGCTGAATTTTTGCATGCCATCGGTCACGTGCAGTATTTGGAAGATTTTTCTGATTTGTTGTTGGCGACCATTGATGATATTCGTCAACAGCTGACGACCTTATCACCATTGGATGAAGATGATCTACTCGTTGCGATTCAGCGCTTTATTCAAGACAACTACACCAAAAGCCTGTCTTTGTCTGAACTAGCTGAGACCTTTCACTTTAGTTACACCTATCTTTCGGCTTTTCTTTCTGCGAAACTGAAAATGAGCTTTTCTGAGTACGTAAAGAAAACCCGCTTGGATAAAGCCAAAGAACTACTGACACAATCTGATCTGAACCTATCTGAAATCAGTGAAGCGGTCGGGTATTCAGATATCAGCTATTTTTCTCGCATCTTTAAGAAAGAATGTCAGGTCACCCCATCGAAGTATCGGCGGTTGAATCAATTATGAAAATCAACCAATGGATTCAGAAAAATGAATTATTCAGTCGGATCTTCCTCTTTGTTGTCGTCGGGGTCATCAGTGTTTGTCTGCTAACCGTCATCGTGATCTATGGTCGTTCGAAAGATGCCTATGTTGCTTCGTACCAAAGCTCCAATCAGCTACTGCTGGAAAAAATCCAAGAAGATTATGAGCGTCTGAACGAGAATATCCATCGGATTTTTGATATCGTTGATGAAAGCAAAGCCGTTGAAACTTACTTAGAAGGCGACATGAATCAAGGCCGTACGATTTTAGAATTAAACGAGCAATTAAAAGACACTCGCTCTTTGTTTCAAGACATCCCCTCGAATTTAGTGTTGATTGGGGTCAACGGGGGCACTTTCTTTCAAAACGATGCGGTTCGCAACCAATCGGTGGATGAGTTTCTCGCCAGTGCCTTTGTCCAGCAGATCAATGACAATGAGGCTATCAGTCAGTATTATTTCTTGGACCAAGGCTTAAGTACTTCCACCAGCGACTCCCCTGGCTTGATGTACGTGCGCAAATTAATGAAAGAAGAAACGATTTTCGGCTATGCCCTGATTTTCTTAAAGGAATCTGATTTTTCTTCGATCTATCGTCAACTGTTAGATACCAGTCTTCACTCGATCTATATCGTCAATGAGCAAAATCAAATACTCTCTACTTCTGATCCGAGCCTTTTAGGCAAGCCGTTTGAGGATCATCTCGTCACAGTCAAAAGAGATACTAGCATCAATCAGCTGCCCCTTTATTCGTATCATTTTACTTTTTACGATGTTTTGGATGAATCGCATCTGGTACGCAATATGAATCTGATTAAACCGGCCCTTTTGATTTCTGTCGTCAGTATTTTACTCTTTAGTCTGCTGGCATTTTGGATCATCCGTAATATCACCCAACCGATTTATCAGCTGATCGCCAAACTGCCGGCAGTCACACAAGGCGATTTCAGCGATAAGGTCACCATCAACGGAACGTATGAAACGCGAGAATTGGGGCGTGCCTATAACTTGATGCTGGAGGACTTGGAATCTTATGTCGATCATTTAATGGTCACAGAAGCTGAAAAACGCAAGTTCGAGATTCGTTCACTGCAAATGCAGATCCAACCGCATTTTGTCTATAACACATTGACTGCTATCAAGTTTTTGATCTGGCAAAACGAACAAGAAGCCGCCACCCAAGCGATTGAAAGTTTTGTCCAATTGTTGCGGCATACCTTTAACCGCAAAGAGATCGTCCCTTTAAAGGATGAGCTAGCGATCGTGGAAGAATACCTCGTTTTAATGAACGTACGTTATGGCAATCGCATCCAATCGACGATTTTTTCAGAAGAGGGCTGCGAAGATGTTCTCGTACCGAAGATGATTTTGCAACCGATTATCGAAAATGCCTACCTGCATGCCTTTCCCGAAGAGGATTCAGGATTGATCCAGATTTTTTCTCGCGTTAGTAAGGAAGGCCTAAAAATTGAGATCATCGATACGGGCATCGGGTTCAATGAAGTGCACCCAACCAGCACCGCCAACCACTTTGAACACTATTCGGGTATTGGCTTAGACAATATTGATCAGCGTATCAAGCTGCTCTATGGGGAGAAATATGGATTGACTGTAGAATCACGCATCAACGAAGGAACCACCGTTCGCTTGCTGCTGCCGATCCAGCGGGAGGAAGCAGCATAATTTCTTTCATTAAATAAGAAAAACGCCAACAGAACCAGACTGCTTCCATGAGCAGTTCTGTTCCGCTGGCGTTTCTTTCCTTAATGATAATCGTTAGTTAACTGGCTTAAGCCAAATCTTCCCCATTTGAGGCAATCACTTTTTTGTACCAATAAAAGGATTGCTTTTTGCTGCGGGCTAATGTGCCATTGCCTTCATTGTCGCGATCGACATAGATATAGCCATAGCGTTTCTTCATTTCTCCGGTTCCTGCAGAAACCAAATCGATACAGCCCCATGAAGTATAGCCCAACAGTTCAACACCGTCTTGGTCAATGGCTTCTTTCATCGCAGCGATATGCGCACGTAAATAGTCGATGCGATACACATCATTGATTTTTCCATCTTCGTTTGGTGTATCCACCGCTCCTAGACCATTTTCGACGATGAAAAGCGGTTTTTGGTAACGATCATAAAGATCATTCATCGTGATCCGCAAACCAAGCGGATCAATCTGCCAGCCCCATTCCGACGCTTCTAAATACGGGTTTTTAATGGTCGGGAACAAGTTGCCTTCCGTTTTTTCAACACCGGAATCTTCTGAAGCAGCGACCCGAGAGGCATAGTAAGAAAAGGAAATAAAATCGACGGTATGGGCTTTTAATAAAGCCGTATCTTCGGCGGTTTGCTCCAAAGTGATTCCTTTTTCCGCTAGCATCTTCAAACCATAATTTGGATATTCTCCTCGCGATTGCACATCGATAAAGAAATAGTTGCCGCGATCGCTTTTTTTGCTTTCCCAGACATCTTTCGGATTGCAGCTGTAAGGATAATAACTAGCCGCTGCCAGCATACAGCCTACTTTATTTTCTGGATCGATCTCGTGGGCGATTTTTGTTGCCAACGCACTAGCGACTAACTCATGATGAGCAGCTTGGTATTTGATTTGTTCTTCATTTTCGCCCTCAGCAAAGGTCAGCCCTGCACCGAGAAACGGGGCATGCAAGATCATATTGATTTCATTAAAGGTCAGCCAGTACTTCACCAATCCTTTATAGCGAGTGAAGATCGCCCGACAAAGGTTTTCGTAAAAGGCAATCATCTTACGGTTGCGCCAACCGCCATATTCTTTGATCAGATGGATCGGACAGTCAAAATGCGTGATCGTCACCAAAGGTTCGATTTGGTATTTGCGACATTCTAAAAACAGTTCTTCATAAAAGCGCAAGCCTTCTTCATTAGGGGTTTCCTCGTCGCCCTTCGGAAAAATTCTTGACCAAGCAATCGATAAACGATAGGTTTTAAAGCCCATCTCCGCAAATAAGGCGATATCTTCTTTGAAATGATGGTACATATCAATCGCTTCTTTTGCTGGATAGAAATGCCCTTCTTCAAAGGCAAGCATCTCACGCTTGCCGGTAATGACTGCTCGTCGCTCCTTGCCAGTCGGAATCACATCGACATTGGCAAGTCCACGCCCCCCTTGATCAAACCCGCCTTCACATTGATTGGCGGCTGTAGCGCCGCCCCATAAAAAGTTTTCTGGAAATCCCATGTCTTATTCTCCTTTTTTAGCCGATCACTTTGATGATTTGATCGCCAAACGTAATCGGACCACTGTTTGCCGTCAAAATGTCGCCCACTTCTGCACTGTTGGTGATAACGATCGGCGTGATCACTGGATAACCTTTTTCTTTGATAAACTCGATATCAAACGTAACCAAAGGATCGCCAACTGTCACTTTTTGTCCTTTTTCTACTTGATAGGCATAGCCTTCGCCATTCAATTGCACTGTATCGATCCCCACGTGAATCAGCAGCTCAATGCCTTCCTCACTGGTCAAGCCAATGGCATGCTTGGAATCAAAGACTGCTGTGACAGTCCCGTTGACTGGTGCTAGCACTTCTCCAACGGTTGGCTCGATCGCTACCCCTTGTCCAAGAATTTCTTCTGAAAACATGCCGTCATTGACTGCTTGCAGGCTTTTTAGTTCCCCTTTTAAAGGTGCTTTGATCTCCGCGCCGCTGATTTGATGGGTTGGTTCTTGCTCTTTGTCTGCTGGTGTCGCTTCAGGTGCTTCTTCTGTAACAGGGTCTTTGTATAAGAATAATGTCGCAATAAATGTGACCACGATACTGATTGCCGCACCAATGCAGGCATTGGTCAAATGACGTAAGGTGTCATCGCCGATATAGCTTGGCAAAGTCAATAGGCCCGGTGAACCGCCTGAGAAATTGCGGACACGCATAATTCCCATAAACAGACCCCCAAATCCGCCACCGATCATTGCTGCATACAAAGGTGTTTTAAACCGTAAGTTGACCCCATACAACGCTGGTTCAGTGATGCCGAATAGACCTGTCAGACCTGCAGAAAATGCCAATTGTTTGATCGTAGAATCTTTTGATTTGAAACCAACGCCGATAGCTGCAGCTCCCTGACTGACGTTTGAAGCCAGCATGCCAGGATAGATCACTGTATCATAACCTGTGGTCATTCGGTTGTTGATACCGATAGGAACCAATCCATAGTGGGTACCCGTTGCCACGAACAATGGGGTGAAGGCACCGATCAATAACGGAACGATCCATGGGCTGACCGTTTCTAAGGCTTGGATCCCTGCGGAAATCGCTTCACTGATCATATAGCCTAGAGGACCTAAAACAACTAATGCTACCGTCCCTACGACGAAGATCGTCAGCAACGGTTTGCTAAAGAATTTGATTGCTTTTGGTGAGACCTTATCAGCAATCGGTTCAACGTAAGACATGAACCAGACACTTAAGATGATGGGGATCACCGATGATGAATAGGTCACTGGTGAAATCGGCAAACCGAACAAATGGATGCCGCCACCTGACTCATTGACTGCTGTCACCATACCGATGAAGTTGGGATGCAGTAAAATTCCACCCACCATCATCGCCAGATACATGTTGGCTTTGAACTTTTGCGCAGAAGAAGCAGCCAGCAAAATAGGCAAGAAGTAGAACGCCGCATCCGCCATAAAGTTTAGGATTTGGTAACTTTGACTTTCTGCCGTCAAGACATTGAAGACTACCAGCAACGAAAGGACCGCTTTTAACATCCCAGCTGCCGTGATGGCTGGCAAGATCGGGGTGAAGATCCCAGTGATCGTATCGATAATTTTCGCTACACGTCCCCGATCGTCTTCTTCTGTTTCTTGATCACTAGTCAAATTGGTTTGGGCAGTGATTTCGTTGTAGACATTGCCAACATCACTGCCGATGATCACTTGGTACTGTCCGCCTTTGTTGACCACACCCATGATGCCTGGTGTATGTTTTAAGGTACTTTCTTGTGGTTTGCTGTCATCTTTCAAGTTGAAGCGCAAGCGGGTCGCACAATGGGTCAAGCTTTGGATATTTTCTTCCCCACCAACATTGGTGATGATCGTTTTTGCTAACTCTTTGTAATTCATGTCGTTCCTCCTATTTTGGTCCTTCGTTTGCTTTTCGTGTGTCAAAACATAAAAAAATACCTAAACGAACCCCTTGGGAGTTCATTTAGGTATAGCCTGCCAATCCAGTAACAATCCTAAGCACTTGTTATTCGTTTGATGTGTATAGTTAAATAGATCAATTCGTCTTCTTCTAACGGTCTACCGAACTCTTTGTTGATGTAGTCGCTAATTTTCAGCGCACACGCATATTCCTTCATATAGCGGTCTTTCAACATAAAAATAAAACTGCCGGTTCCTGCATCATCGAGCTTTGTTCCGCTGAATAAGCGCTGGACAAAAAATTTCAAATGGGTCACAAAGCGTTCGTAGTTCAATGAATACTCATCAAGCTCCATTGAAAAATGATATTTAACGATGTTTAGGATATGCTGAATGATCTTCGCCATTTCCGATACTTGACTGACCTGCGCCATATCCAACTCCGCATTGACGATGTGCAATGCAATGAAGCCGGCTTCATCTTCTGGCAGCTCGATCGCCAAGCGATTTTTGATGATCGATAACGCTTCTTTGCCAATGAGGTATTCATGGTTATAAAACCGCTTGATTTCCCATAGCAAGGCATTTTTGATTTCCATGCCATTTTGATAGCGCTCGATAGCATAATTGATATGATCGGTCAGCGTCAGAAATAATTTTTCGCTCAATTTTTTCCCAAGGGAAACTTTTGCAAAACTGATGATCTCATTCGCTGCTTGAATATGTTCGATAGGGATAGAAGAAAGTAATTGGGTTAGTTTTGTGACATTCCACTCTTGTGTACTGAGATAGACTTTTTCAATCTTGGTATCGTCGATCACATCGCCTGGCTTTTTCTTAAAGCCTAAGCCTTTGCCCATGACGACCAATTCTTGTTTTTCCTCATTCTCAGAAATCACAATGTTGTTATTGATCACTTTTGTTACGTTCATTTTAACGACCCTATTCTTCTTTAGATTTCTTCACACAAAAAAATAGGTATAGCCCGCCTAAAGCGGTAACAATCCTCAGAGCCAGTGTAGCATGAGAAAAATCACTCGTCAATGGGGATTTTTACCCGCTTGTTTAAAAGCAGAAAACAGCGCTGCTGCCATTTGAGTCTTTGGCAGAACGCTGTTCAATGGTTTATGGATCACTAACTCTCTTTGTGAGAGATGAATTAGATACGATTTTCGTGGTCAGCAGTTTTGACTAAGTTTGCACCCACCAACCCACCGATTGACGTAAGAACGAGTCCTAAGACCATTGCCACAAAGCCCCAAATGGATGCTTTGGCTGTTGCATCACTTGCTTCTTCCGCTTTTTGACGAGCGTCTTCCACTGCTTGGTCAATGTCTTGTTTGGCTTGTTCAAGATTTTGTTGTGCATTTTCGATTTGTTTTTGCGCTTCATCAGAAGCATCTTGCAAACCAGTGACAATGTTATTGGTTGCTTCTTCTGCTTCTTGTTGGCTTAAATCAGTATTTTGAGCGACCGCATTTGAAATTGCTTCTTCATCCACTGAATCACCGATCGTTGTAGCACGATCTTGTAATTTGCTTGCTAAATCATCAATGATTTTATCAGCATCATTTGGATTGGTTGCAATGTCTTTGCCGGCATCTTTGATGTCGTTTGTCGCATCAGACAATTGATTTTGCAAATAGTCTGGTTGCAATTCAGGAACATCGGTATCTTGTAAAACATCATTGACGTTCGCTTGTAATTCATCTGTATTGACGTCTTCCATGTTTCCTGTTATTTCATCGAAGGCTTTTGAAGCAACATCGCCAGCACCAGATGCCACTGTTTCAACACCACTACCGACAGCAGAAGCAACGTTTCCTAAAAGTGAACCGACTACAGAAAAAGCACCGATCGTTAAGTAAGAGAGCATAACCATCATCACGATCATACTTGTTGCCCATGTTAAGAAACCATGAACCAATCCGACACGTCGAGCAGCAACACCAGAAACAAAACCAGCACCGAATAATGCCAAGACGAAGGTAATCACTGTCCAAATCAATAATCCTGTCCCAACACCATCTAATGGGTTATTAGAGGTTGGTTCCACCATACCAAAACCGATTGCTGAGCCAATCATTGACAGTGTCATGAACAATGCGATAAATGTTACAACTCCTGCAAAGATAGACCCCCAAGACAAATTATAGCCTGCCTCCCGCTCATCTGAACCTAAATAATTTCTAAATCCTCTTTTCATCATTACATCCCCTTTTTGTTTTTTTAACCTGAATTAAGTCTAACAACTGATTGTTTTTTTATCAATCAACTCGACTTGCGCTATCTTTTTGTAAGAAAAATGAATGATTCTGAATTGTTTGACTATTTATTAAAATAATGCCTCTCAAGGCAATTGTTTTTTATCTGGGGAAAGCTATTTCATCCCCTACGTCAAGCCTTCCCCAACCTTATGGAAAAGTAGCAAAGCTGGTTATTGATACTTACAGTTTCAAAGAACCGGTCATGCCTTTCACAAAACCTTTTTGCATAAACAAAAACAATACCAACGTTGGGATCGTTGCAATCACGATCGCCAGCATTTGAACGCCATAATTTGGTACGTAACTGGCTGACGATAAATTGGAAATTAGCAATGTCATGGTTTGACGACTTTCCGTTTGCAAAAAGACCAAGGGTAGCAAATAACTGTTCCATGCGTTCATAAAGGCGTAGATGGCAGCGGCAGCATATGTCGAGCGCAACATAGGAAAAACGATTCGGAAAAATATCGTGTACTCTGTTGCCCCCTCGATGCGACTCGCATCTAAAATACCGTCAGGGAAAGACTTGAAGTTCTGGCGAAAAAAGAAAATCAGAAACAGGTTATTGACCAATGGCAAAATGACCGCCACGTGCTGATTGACTAGCTGCATTCCTGCCATCATCTTAAACAAAGGAATCACCAAAGTTGCCAGCGGCACCATCATACATAACAGAAAAACCGCATAAATCCCTTCGCTCGCCCGCGTTCGAAACTTCTCAAATCCAAAGGCAGCCAAAGAAGTGACCAGTAGACTGACGAGGACGGTGATCAATGAAACCTTGATGGAATTCCACATGATCAATGGGATGTCGTAATTGCTGAACAGCACCTGAAAATTGCTTGCTAGCTGATTCCCAAAAGTCAGCTTCCCTTCGGCAACTTGATTGGCGGTATTGGTAGAGCCCACCATCATCCAGTAAAACGGAAAAATCGAAAAAAACGAGATGATCAGTAAAAAACCATATTTTATGCATCCACTTAAAGTAACTTTCATAGCTGCTCCTTTCTATCGCTTTTATTGATTCGTTTTCGCGAGTTTCAACTGGATCACAGATAAAAGAGCGATGATGATCACTAAGACCCACGACAGCGTAGCCGAATACCCAAAATTTGACGTATAGACAAAGGAGTGATTATAGATCAGTTGAGCGACAGTCAACGTCTCATTGGAGGGGCCGCCACCTGTTAGATTCACCACTTCATCAAAGAGTTGGATCGTCCCAATGGTGGAGGTGATGGTTGTAAAAACGATCACCGGCTTCAGCTGCGGGATCACTACGAAAAAGAACTTTTGAAACCCATTCGCCCCATCGATCGCAGCAGCTTCTAAAGTGTCATCCGAGATATTTTGCAATCCTGCCAAATAAAAAATCATGTTATAGCCTGTCCAACGCCAGCACAGGGCAATAATAACGGTCAGTTTTGCTAGAAGCGGATTATTTAGCCAATCTAGCGGTTGCGTGATCAAGCCAATGTTCAACAGCCCTTGATTAACGATCCCGCCAATTTGAAACATCATTTTAAATAAAACTGCATAGGAAACCAGCGAGGTGACACAGGGTAGAAACAACGCCAATTTAAAGAAGGAGCGTCCTACAAGCTTCGGCGTGTTCAAAACAAACGCTAGCAGAAGACCCAACAACACCATGATCGGTACTTGAAAGATCAGAAAGATAAAATTATTGAGTAAAGCTTTTTGAAAAATCGTATCCTGCAGCATGCGCAGGTAATTGCCGAAGCCAACAAAAACCGATTGCAGTCCCTGCATACGATGCAGGGAAAGGTATAAGGAATAAACGATGGGATACAGCAAAAAGACACTACTGAATACTAAAGAAAGGCCAATAAATCCCCAGACTTGTTGGTTTTTGGGGCGCTTTTTTCTGATCGTATTTTGCATATTCATCACTCCTTAAGCAACACAAGTCGGCTATTCGCCGACTTGCATCTTGTAGGTGTTTTCTGCTTCCGTCAACATATCCTCTAAGGACATGGCACCATCAAAATAGCTTTGCATTCCCCCACGCAAGGCATCCACTGCCGCTTGGGTATTTACCCCGTAATCAACGGCGGGGATGTCCGCCATCCAACTGGAAAAATCTTTATAGATTGGGGCGTCATTAAAGAAAGGATCTTCATATTGATAAGCTTCTCCTTCTTGTGAGGGTAGGTAAGTCCCCACTGCTCCATTTTCTACTAAAATCTCTTGATAGAATTCATCATTCCCAGCAAATTCTTGTTTAAGAAAATCAATGGCCAACGCTTTATTTGGTGAGTCATTGAGCACCAACCAGCTAGAACCACCCAAGTTCGAGTAAGGTGTCGCTCCAGACACTGTCTCTAATTGAGGAAGATTCGTATAGCCCCATTTTCCTTTTTGATCTTCTGCGGAGCGGATCGTCGCTGAAAACCAGATGGCTGAATTGACTGCTGCCACTTCTCCACTCGTCACTGCACCGATCCCTTCTGGCGCAAAATAATCTACTGGTTTTGCCAACTCTTTTTCTTCGATCGTCTTCAGGATCGGCAGCATTTCACGAATAGCAGGATTGTCTTTCAAGAATATGTTTCCGTCTTCATCAAAATACCATAATCCGGCTGACTGCATCGCCATCTGGATATAATGAGTGCCGCGATTTGGAATAAACGCGACGAACCATTTCCCCGTTTTTTCTTTGACTGTCTCACCAATCTCCACAAATTTGGACCAGGTTAGATTGGTGAGTTCACTTTCATCGATCCCCGCTTCACTTAAATAATCTTTGCGGTAGTAGAGTCCAGCAGAACCTGAATCAAAAGGAACCGCATAAACGCCTTCTTGATAGGTCGCATTCGTTACTTTGTAAGGAGCAAATTGGTCAAAGTCAATGTCTTCCGATAATTCTGCAAATTTCCCTTCGTAGTTCAGCAAATAGTTCTGCACATCATAGTCATCCATCAAAACGATGTCTGGCAAACCTTCGGAGACCCCTGAAGTAAAGGATGAAACCATTTTTTGCTTGGTATCCTCGTTGGACATCTCGACGACATTAAGGTCGATTGCGTCATTGTCCGCATTGTAATATTCCCCGGCTTTTTCCATAATTGGAATATTAAAATTTGTGTCCCAAGCCCAAACAGTTAGCGTATTCTCATCTGTACTGGCAAAATCTTGTGAATCTGCTGTTTCTTGATTTCCTCCACAACCAGCGAACAACACCCCTGTGACAATTACTAGCAAGAACAAGCTACTTTTTTTCATTTTTCTCCCTCCAATATGATTCTCTCCTCATCCCCCGATAGCATAAAAATAAAGTAAGCGCTTACCATTACACCAATTATAAAGAATGATGTTCATAATTGAAAATAATTGGATCGTTCCTCTCGTATTACCAAAAAACCACCTTCGCCCAAGGCAAAGGTGGTTGTCTGCTTATTTTTCTTCATTTAGGCGATCTGGCATCATATTTTCCATAAAACCCCAAACGCCGTTTTGTAATACGAGTTCCTCACGTTCGTAAGTAGAAACCGTGGTGCGGATCAATTCATCTTGACCGTCTAAGACTTTTTGTCCCCAATGAGGATCGATCAACAATGCCCGGCCCACTGCTACAAAGTCTGCATGTTCTAGCAATCCCGCGGCATCTTTCGATGTTCGGACATCCCCTACACCAATCAAAGGAACCCGCTGAGCGATTTTTTCATAGACATACGCCAACATCGATTTTGCTTGGTACGCTTTTGAAATCGATTTGCGGGTATAATCCGCAAGGGAGATGTGCAGATAGTCTAATCCTTTTTCTGCCAGTTGGTCCACTAAGAACAACGTATCTTCAAAGCGAATCCCTGGTTCTTCGAATTCTTCCGGTGAAAAACGATAACCGACGATAAACTCCTTCACACCTGATTGGTCCACTGTTTCCAATACTTCATCGACGAGCTTCTCAATAAAACGATAACGGTTCTCTAGTGAGCCACCCCATTCATCGGATCGACGATTTGAGTGCGGAGAAAAGAATTGTTGGATCAAATACGTATTGGCTCCGTGGAGTTCTACGCCATCAAACCCCGCCTTGATCGCCCGTTCGGTAGCTTTTTTAAAGTTTTCAATAATCGTTAAAATCTCATCTACTGTGACTTCTCGGGGAACCTGGCATTTGGTCGTTCGGCAGCAACTGCGCTAGCAGAAATCGGTTGTGTTCCTCGTAGGACCGAGTCATCCGTCATCCGACCGGCATGAAAAATCTGTAAAATAGCTTTGGTCCCATTGGTTTTGATGGTGCTGGCTAATTTACTTAATCCAGGTAAAAAGGCATCGTCGTAAGCGCCTAATTCCCCTTCCCAGCCCTTGCCATCTTCTTGGACATTGGCTGCCGCTGTGATGACTGCTCCGACTTCCCCAGAGCGTAAGCCATAGTAAGCCAACTCATCTTTCGTAATCACCCCATCAAAGAAGGACATCTTGGTCGTCATTGGTGCCATAATGATTCGATTTTTCAACTGCAATCCGCGCTTAAATGTTGCTTTGTCTGTTACATTTCGCATGGGTTTCCCACCTTTTCCATTGGATTCATTTCGCTTTGTGGATCTGACTGGCTTAGTTTTTCAAGGAGATCCTTAAAGCAAATCGGTGCATCTTTTTTCCCTTTATCAAAATATACATGCACATGCATCTATATTACAAAAGAATCAAGGAGAAAACAAGTGAAAAACATCATTAGTCTAGCATTTCCTCCAAGACTTTTTCAAAAACGACTTTTGAACGCTGCAGTTTCTTTTCACCTGATTGGGTCAAATCAATATAGATCCCCCGCTTATCATCTTGACAAGAATGCCGTTCGATCACACCGCACAGCTTGTCTTCCATGCGCATGATCATACGTGACATCGCACTTTGACTCAGATCAAAATGGGCGATCAAATCATTGAGGCGCATGCTATGATTGGGGGTCTTTTCTAAGTAATAAAGCACGTAATACTCATTCAAAGACAGATTGCTTTCTGCTTTGAGGGCTTGCTCCAAACGAGCTTCGATCGCTTGATGCTGATTCGTAAAGGCTAACCATTGCCCCATCCGTTCTTTTTCCATCCTCTTCACCACCCATTCTTCTATACCAAGGTATTTTAATCTAGATCCCTGCGTTACGCAAGTCGCCAGAAAAGGCTAACACTTTATTATACAAAATTTGCCAGCTACTGCGGGCGTTCATGAATATTTTATGATAGAATTGATGAAAAATTCAGCAAAATCTTCCTATTCTTTTTCAGTGTTCTGGACTACAATATCTTTAACACCAAAGAATATTTAAACACTATATCAACATAATTGTGCATTTTCACACAATAATTTGTTTTTTTTAGATGTTTTAGTATTCGTAGGAAAGGATGAAACAAACGATGAAAAAAACAATTTCTTTGATTGGGACACTGACGCTGGTCAGTTTGGGGCTTTTGACAGGCTGTAACAACGAAAAAGATACCGCGCAATCAACCAGCGAGCTAAGCCAAAGTCATGTGTCTACTGTAAGCAAACAAAGTACGACGATGCAAACGACTGAAAGCAGCTCCTTAGCGTCAACCTCTACTTCAGAAACTTCAACCTCAAGCCAGCAATCGACGGACCACTCTGACGCAACGCAAACGACAGCAAGCTCAGTATCCACCAACGAGTTTCCATATGCCGTTGATCTTTCCCAATATGGCCCTTCACTGACTTTTTATTTCCATGGCGTCAATGTACCAGATGCTGTCACGATTCAAAATACGAGCCCATTGATCATTTCGATCGGCGACAGCGCAAGCTATGAAGCACAAGTCGATACGATCGCAACAAAGGAGATTCGCATCTTTTCAGCAAATGACAATGGGATTCGCACCGTAAAAGTGAACACTCAATTGACCTTTGCAAAAGGGATCACTTCCAATGGAAATCCTGATTTTAGCCACAACCTGTACCTATTTACAAATAAGGAGGGTGGTCTATCTTTGATCACACCGAACTATGCGGGAAATGTCAGCGATGACCAACGAGATGTGATGTTAGAAGTACTTCAATAAACGAAAAACAGGGAAACGAAGCGTGCTTCGTTTCCCTGTTTCGTTACCCGATCATCACGGTTTCATCAGGATATTTGTAGCCAGCTTCTTGTTTGTTGGCTTTTTTCATCAATGAAAAAGCAACGGTCATGATGCCGACTCGACCAATGAACATCAAAAAAATGATCAAAAGTTTGCCAAAAACCGACAAGTAAGGCGTCAACCCCATGGTCAACCCCACCGTTCCAAAAGCGGAAAAAACTTCAAAGGCAATGATTGGCAACCCAAAGTTTGGGGTTTGCGGCATACTCTCAGTGATCGACAATAAGAAAATCGCTACGAAGCATAACGTCAAGGTAAGGAAGAACAACGTAAAGGCACGCGATACAGCAGATTCTTTGATCGTGCGACCAAAAACTTCCGCTCGACTGCGCCCTTTCAATAAGCTGCGGATCTTGATGATCAAGACCGCAAATGTCGTTGTCTTCAATCCCCCAGCAGTTGATCCAGAGGTGCCGCCGATATACATTAAAATCATCGTCAGCATCAAGCCTGCTTGACTCATTTGTCCGTAATCAATACTGAAAAACCCCGCGGTTCTTGGGGTGACCGCTAAGAAGAGGTATTGGAAAAAACGTTCGATGACCGAATCACCCGTGATCAACTGTGAATTGGCTTCGGTCAAAAAGAACCCTGCCGTTCCAAAAACTACCAAAACGATCATAGCGATCCATGCCAAGCGGCTATGCAGGGACCGTTTTTTGGACGCCGTATGCAGGAGATCGAACCAAACGAGAAATCCCAGACCACCTGCGATAATCAAGAAACTGATGACCCCCAGCACAAATGGGTCGTTTTGAAACCCTACCATGCTGTTGCCGAACAAATCAAACCCAGCATTACAAAAGGCCGAGATCGCATGAAAAACACTGTACCAAAGGCCTTGCTCCCAACCAAAACGGGGCACGAATGCAAAAGCCAGCAAGATGATCCCACTGACTTGGATCAAAAAGGCGATCCGAATCAGGTACCATGCCAAATGGATCTCTCCAGACATTCGGTCCAGATTCAATGATTCCCGCAAAATCATCCGAGTACTAAGATGGACTCTTTTTCTCGCCAAGATGTAAAAGAAGACGGGAATCGACATGAAGCCGATCCCACCGATCTCAATCAGCATCAGCAAGATCCCTTGGCCCCACAGGTTGTAATGATCGGCTACGGTCAAGGTCGAAAGACCCGTCACGCAAACAGCCGATGTGGCAGTAAACAGCGCATCTAAAAAGTTGGTGCCTTCACCACTTTGGGTGACAGCCGGCAGCATTAGCAAGCCAGTTCCTGCCAATATCAGCAAAACGAAGACCAGAGTGACGATCTGCGGAATCAAAAAGCGTTGCGATGCCAGCTTTTTTTTCAAACGATTTCTTTTTTTCATTTTCATTTCCTTTGACCTTTTGCAAAAACCAATGTCTTAGTAATCCAAGTTTATTGCATTTATTTTTTCTCTTATCATACCATTTTATTTTGATTTATTCTTCACTTTGATCATTCTTGTTACGTTTGCTCGTTCATTTTCTTCCAGCCGCATTTTGATTCCATAAATGGCTTCTTCCAGCTCGGGAATCGTCAAATATTCTAGGGCATTGACGCGTCGGCGCGTCCGTTCGATTTCCCCTGCCATCAATTGACAGGTCTTTTCGATTTCCGTTAGCTCCAACAGCTTCGGCATGACGTCGGTAAAACGGGCGACCGCATTATCTAACGGAACATTGGAATTCAAAAAGCCGTACTCGATCGGCGCTTGCATCACCGTATCGTCGTAATCAAAATGCATCACTGGCACTTCCACACTCATGATATTTTTCGTGGATAATTCAAGGGAGACCTCAGTTGCTGGTAAAATAAACATTTCTTCAATGTATTTTTCATTGATTGTGGCATTGGCTAAGCGAAATGCCTTCATGGCACGCTGCAATTGTTCTTCGACTTCTTTACGCAAGCGGTCATTCTTTTTGATCAATTCAATAAATTGACGCATGAGTTCGTCTTGTTTGTCTTTTAATAATTTGTGTCCGCGTTTGGCTGTCGCCAATTGTTTGCTGAGGCGCGACAGCTCCATGCGGGTTGGATTAACGGTTTTTTGCGCCATTGTTCTCCTCTCCCGGTAAGTATTCCGCCAGTAGGGCATCGCTGATCCGCTTCAGTTCGACTTTTGGCAGCATCGCCAATAATTCCCAGCCTAATTCCAAGGTTTCGATAATCGAACGGTTGGTGCGATACCCTTGGTTCAAGTATTCATTTTCGAAGCGTTCCGCAAATTTGGCATAGGTTTTATCTACTTCCGACAATGCCGATTCTCCTAAAACGACTGCCAATTCCTTGGCTTGCTTTCCTTGAGCATAGGCAGAAAACAACTGGTTCATCGTTGCGGCATGGTCTTTACGGGTTTTTCCTTCACCGGTCCCTTTATCTTTTAACCGTGACAATGACGGCAAGACATCGATGGGTGGCTGGATGCCGTTTTTATACAAATCACGAGACAAGATGATTTGTCCTTCGGTGATATAGCCGGTCAAATCGGGAATCGGATGGGTTTTGTCATCTTCTGGCATGGTCAAAATCGGTAGCTGGGTCACTGAGCCTTTCAAGCCGCGAATCCGTCCCGCACGTTCATATAACGTTGATAGATTGGTATAAAGATACCCAGGATAACCCCGACGTCCTGGCACTTCACGACGAGCAGAGGAGATCTCCCGCAAAGCTTCACAGTAGTTGGTCATATCCGTCATGATCACCAAGACATGCATGCCCTTTTCATAAGCCAAGTATTCGGCTGCCGTCAGTGCCATTCGGGGAGTAGCGATCCGCTCGATCGCTGGGTCATTGGCTAGATTCATAAAGACGACAGAATGGTCGATGGCGCCAGTTTGACGAAAATCTTCCATGAAATATTCTGCTTCTTCAAAGGTGATCCCGATGCCAGCAAACACAACAGCGAAATCGTCTTCCGAGTTCAACACTTGTGCTTGACGCGCAATTTGCGAAGCCAATTCTTTATGAGGCAGACCAGAACCAGAAAAAATCGGCAGCTTTTGTCCCCGAACAAGCGTATTCAAGTGGTCGATCGATGAGATCCCCGTTTGAATAAACTCATCAGGATAATCCCGCGCTGCTGGATTGATCACTTCGCCGTTGATGTCCATAAATTTTTCTGGGACGATCTCTACTCCGCCATCTTTGACCCGACCTAAGCCGTCAAAGACTCGCCCGATCATTTGCTCGGAAACGCCTAATTCCAAAGGATGTCCTAAGAAACGCACCGCAGATTCCCGCAAATTGATCCCGCCGGTTCCTTCAAAAATTTGGACCAACGCTTTGTCTTCTTGGATCTCCAGTACTTGTCCTTGCCGCGTTTCGCCGTTTTGCATGCGGACTTCGATCAACTCTTCGTATTTGACACCGGAGACGCGATCGACGGCCATCAATGGTCCGACGACTTCTCCAATCGTTTTATATTCCTTGATCATCGGTGCGGTCTCCTTTCTGTAAAATTTCTTTCATCGTTGCTTTGATCTCTTGATGCAAAGCAGGAATTTTTGCTAATTCCGTTTCAGGCAAGTACTTCATACGTGCCACTTTGTCTCGCAATTCTTCGGTTCCTGCATAGATTTCTGAAAGATACGCACCTAGTGTCAACGCATCTTCCGCTTCTTTGTGGAGCAGCAAGATCGTTTCCAGCATTTTGAACTGCTTTTCACGAGAGGTAAACGTATCGACGTCGTCAAAAGCGTTTTGCTGCAAGAAATCTTCTCTCAATGATTTGGTGGTTTCCAGCAATAACTGATCTTTTTCGGACAAAGCGTCGATGCCGACAAGTCGAACGATCTCTGACAACTCAGATTCTTTTTGCAGCATCCGCATGGCTTCTGTTACTTGTTTGGACCAATCTACTTGCATTTGTTGGTCCAAAAAGGCACCCAATTCGTTTTCGTATAATGAATAGCTCTTCAACCAATCGATCGATGGAAAATGACGCTTTTGCGCTAAAGTGGCATCTAAGCCCCAAAAGACTTTTACGACCCGCAACGTATTTTGGGTAACTGGTTCTGAAATATCGCCGCCTGATGGTGAAACGGCGCTGATGGCAGTGATACTGCCTTCTTGATCAGAACCTAAGCAAATCGCTTTTCCAGAACGCTCATAATACTCTGCCAAGCGGCTGCCTAAGTAAGCTGGATACCCTTCATCCCCAGGCATTTCTTCCAGACGACCAGACATTTCTCGCAGTGCTTCTGCCCAACGTGAGGTGGAATCCGCCATGATCGCCACTGAATACCCCATGTCTCGGAAGTATTCCGCAATCGTGATCCCAGTATAAATCGACGCTTCCCGAGCGGCTACCGGCATATTGGAGGTGTTAGCGATCAACACGGTTCTCGCCATTAAAGATTCACCACTACGAGGGTCGATCAACTCTGGAAACTCGTTCATTACATCGGTCATTTCATTGCCGCGTTCGCCGCAGCCGACATAGACGACCAGATCGACATCCGCCCATTTGGCGATTTGGTGCTGAACGACAGTTTTCCCTGCACCAAAAGGTCCTGGAACGGCTGACGCCCCGCCTTTAGCGATTGGAAAGAAGGTGTCGATCACTCGCTGACCAGTAATCATTGGTTCGACTGGATTCAGTTTTTGCTTTACTGGACGGCTATGACGAACGGGCCATTTTTGCAGCATCGTGAAAGAACGTTCTCCTTTGGGTGTATCTAAAACATAAATCGTTTCATCGATGGTAAATTCCCCCGCATAAACAGCCTTGACTGTTCCTGAAACGCCATGAGGAACCATGATCTTGTGATTGATCAACGGTGTTTCTTGCACGGTGCCGATGACCATCCCGGTACTGACTACTTCGCCGACTTCGACTGTCGGTACAAAGGGCCACTTTTTCTCATGATCCAACGCAGGCAATTGCACCCCACGCGTCAAGAAGTTGCTTTGGGTGACAGACATGAAGGTTTCTAAGGGACGTTGGATGCCATCAAACATTTGTGACATGATCCCAGGCGCCAATTCGACGGATAGCGGTTCACCGGTGGTTTCGACTGGTTCACCAGGTCCGATCCCAGACGTTTCTTCATAGACTTGGATCGAAGCGACGTCGCCGCGCATTTCGATGATCTCACCGACCACGCCTAAATCTCCTACATAACAGATATCTTCTAAACTTGCATGGCCCATATTTTTGGCTAGCACCAATGGACCAGATACTTTAATAATTGTTCCTTTTTCCACAACATCGGCTCCTCTCTATAGTATGTTTTGTCCAACTGCTTTTTCGACATTTTCTTGAATCATTCGCTTGCCGATTCCTCGGGAACCATCATAATCAGGAATCAAGATGACTGCAGGTGTCATTTTTTGTTGGACTTTTGCTAATTCATCGGGAATCAGCTCGGCACATTTTTCAGTCAGGTAGATGATCGTACTGTTCTTCATTAATTTTGCCAACGCCTGCTTCACTTCTTTTTCTTCCGAGGCATAGCAGACCTGAAAGCCAAATAATTGAAAAGGAATGACGGATTCTTTCTCGCCGATTACGCCGATTTTATGAGTCATAGTGCCGCATCCTTTCTCTGAGTTGTTCTTCCGTAAAGCCACTGCGTTTGCCTACTAGCAAGATACGCAGATTTTGCAGTTCCAAAACCTTAGCATTCAAAAATGCGAGTAAAGGCAGTGGTCCTAAAGCATCTGTTTGGGCTTGGCCATAGCTTTCTGTGATCAAATTGTCTTGCAAAAGTGCCAAGCCAGCAAAGTCGATCACCTGTTCATGAATCAAAGGCCGCAACACTTCCTGATAATCACTTTCTAATAAGAAGGCTAAAAAGTCACTATAGGACGCATCCGCAAACGCTAAAAATTCTTCTTTCGGGATACTGCCGACACTCACTAAGACTGCCTCCATAAAACTACGCGATCGTTTTTGAAGTACACAACGAGCGGCAATCGTTATATTGGTCAGATCGATCATCTTGATGACAGCTTCTTGTAGCTCAGGGATCTTGATTTCATCTGCCAGTCGCCGTTGTTCATGTAAATACCGGCGATCGTAAATGATATCGATGCCTTGCAGCACGGCGCCGCCTTCTAAGTACTCCCGCACTTCTTGGATTGTAGTCACGATTTTCTCAGGCAATACCTCTGAGGTTCCCGTTTTGATGGCGGTCCGACACTCATCGATCGTGTAAAAACCATCTTCGATCAGTAGATGATCATAATCTTTTCCAGTGACTGACTCTTTGGTCAAGACTTTTAGATTATGGAAAGTAAAAGGCATCATATACAGTCGGAGGATCTCTTGATCAGGAACCAGCTCGGCCAATTCTTTGATCGTCTTTAACAATTCTTCATCGAGATAGGTTTCGAATCGTTCATGAAAATCTGGCTTCAAATAGCGTTGATAATGGGTCTGCTGCAAGACAGCTTCGACTTCAGCAAACCCTTCTGCCGCAATCATTTGCTCGACTTCTTGCGGCTTTAGCAACGTCATCTCTTTCAGCCGAATGATTGGATTCAATTGATGATAGTTCCTCATGGATCAACCTCCTTGTTGTATGATCTGCAACCACCGTTCCCGGGTTTCTTTCTTGTATTCATCAAGCAAAACCTGATAGGTAAAATTGTATTGAATGCCGTTGTCATCCACCAAAAAGCCTGCTTCTGACAATGGTGCGCCTGCTTTGATTTGATACGGTAGTTTTGATTGACAAGACGTAAGCCAAGCGGCATCTAGATGGGCTGCTTGCTCAGGACCAGCGTGGAAGGTCACCGTCCCGCTGATCGGCAGCTGTTGCAGCACATTTTCAGCAAATGACTGCAGCTCTTCTGGCGTCCAGGCAACCATTTGTTGATACGCTTGCTCAAAAAGTTGTGTCAGGTATTCGTTTTGTTTCACCATTTGCTGCTGCTTAGCGGCACTTGCTTGGCGATTCAGCGCTTGCTGATAATTTTTTTCGGCTTGCTTTTTTGCTTGCTGGGCACGAAGCTGCAAGTCCGACTCTTTTTTCGCCCAGTCACGTGCCATCGTTTCACTGATCCTAGCACGTTCAGCGGCAGCCAAACGTTCCCGTTTTGTCTGCGCTTCTTGGTCTAGTTCAGCAATCATTTTGTCGATTGCATCCATACCTTCGCCCCCTTTAAATCGTTCCTAAAAGTAAGAAAGAAATAACAAAGCCTAAGATGGCATACATCTCAACCATTACTGAGAACATGACCCCTTTAAAGAAATGCTCTGGTTTCTTCGCTAAAATTTGAATCCCAGCTGCAGCGACCTTCCCTTGGGCCATTCCTGAGAATAAGCCAGTAAAGGCAACTGGCAGTGAGGCCATCAAGTACGCCATACCAGTCACTGTCGACATTTCACCACTTAAGCTACCATAGATCATAAACGCAATAACGAATCCGTAAAGTCCTTGCGTTCCGGGAAGCAATTGTAAAATCAAGGCTTGTCCAAACTTCTCCGGCTGATTCGTCGTTAAGGCTGCCGCTGCTTCACCAGTTTGGCCCACCCCTTTGGCTGAACCGATCCCAGAAAAGATCGTAGCGATCCCCATTCCGATAATTGCAAACACCATACCACCATTATTATTAATTAAGTAATCAATCATTTATTGTCTCCTCCATTTTCTTTATCAAAATCAACGTATTTCTCACTTGGCTTAAAGGTTTCAAATTGGCGCCCCCCACCAGTGAAAAATTTTCCGAAAAACTCTACATATTGTAAACGAGCGGCATGCACATACGCACTCAGTAACGATAAAAAGATGTTTAAAGCTTGTAGGACAACCAATAAGAGAATGCCTACAGAAAAACGAGCGGCTGGCGGCAAATAGCCCACCAATAAGTTGAAGGCTGCTGCGATACTCCCACCAGAGATCCCTAATGCCATCAAGCGGCTATAGCTGACAAAGTCGCCGATGTAACTGGTCACACCGTATAAGTCATACAAGCCTAAAAAGAAGCCGCCCACTTTGGTTTTCCCTTTCAGAATCGGTACCACGATGATCAATAAGGCACTAAAGCCTGCTAAAATCAAGCCGACGGTTGTTAGTGCTGGGACATCGATCAAAAGATTGCCTGCGGCTGCCACTAAAAGACCACTCAAAAGTCCTAGCCACGCAAAGCCTTCGTTGACTGCACCTAAAAGATCCTTTTTGCGGATATTTTCTTTGGCTGCTAAATAAAGGCCTGTAAACAGTTGGATGCCACCAAAAATCATGGATAGACCAAAGATCGCCATAAAATCTTCGGAGGGCGATAAAAGTTGGAAGGGCAATGTAGCACCAAAGAAGGAGCCGTAGATTGCGCCCCAAATCATAGTTGGCACAGACAAAATCTGGAACAATTTCAGAAACCGTTTGGTTCCTTTGGGCAAACGCAAGGCGTGTAGCCCAATCGTGGTCGCGACAGCCATTAATGCACCATAACCTAAGTCAGCCACCATCATACCAAAGAAAACATAGTAAAAAGGCGTCATCCATGGGGTTGGATCGATCTCATCGTATTTTGGCAAGCTGTACATTTCCGTCAACATTTCAAAGGGTTGAATAAACGAGGCGTTTTTTAGCTTCGTTGGCACTTGATTGGCAGCGATCTCCTCTGCAGTGGGTTCTTCAAATGAATAGTAAATCTCGTTGGCAAAGGATTCTTGGACCATTTCCGCCACTAACGGCTGATCCTTTTCTGCAATCCAGCCGCGCAAGAGGGCAAAGGTCTGACCAGCTGCTAAACGCTGTTGCATCATTGCCCGATTCTCACGAGTCAAAAAAAGTTCTTCCGCTTGCTGCAGCAGGATCAGCCGTTGTTTGTGCTGACTAATTTCTGTAATCAGTTCTTTGCGCTGCTGCGTCAAGGAAGTCAAGGCTTGTTTCGCATTTTGCAAAACCACTTTTGGTGATTCGGATGTCAGGCCAGTTTCTTTCTTCACCCCATATCGGTGAAACAATTGGAACACTTGCTCTTCGATCGCTGTTAAAAACAGGCAGCTGAAATTGACTTTTTTGGGTTCAGAATAGATCACTTCGATATGAACCTCTTCCAATTGACGCAAGGCTTCAGCTAGATCTTCCCAGCGTGGGCCTTCGACACTCCCAGCAAAAAAACTTGTATGTGCAGGCGCTTCGATCTCCAAGGGTACGTCAAGATTTTGCCATTGTGTCGCCCATTCTTCCGACTGCGTCGCTGCTTCGATCGCTTCGATCGTCTCTACCCAGCGCTCCTGCAAATTCTCGATTTCAACCAGCTCCGTTAATGCTGCGGCTTCATCGAAGCTTGTTTCAAAGTCCGACAGCCGCAAGGCATCTCGTTGCCATTCCGTGCCTTTTTTCGCATCACCATTTTGACGAATAAAGCGGATCGCTTCTTGCAGTCGACGAATCATTGGTTGATGAGAAGCACCTTCTGGGGTGGCTCCTGCAAAAAATTCCTGCAGCCAAGTTTCGTTGGCTTCCTGCTCAAATACGTTCTCGATTTCAACAAACTGCATCGTTTGCAGCTTCGTCAATAACCTTTCTTGGTAGTGCTTCGGGGTGATCAACGTTAGTTTATTTAGTTTGGTTACTGCCATAAGTCCCGATCACTCCTTCAACGATCTGTTGAACCGCTTGCTCTTGGAAGCTTTGCATATTTTTTTGGTAACGATCTAACACTTGCTGGTTCTCTTTTGCCAGCTGCTGCTTTTGTGCTGCTAGTGACTGTTGCAACTGCTCTTCGATTGTTGCTTGTTCTTGAGCAAGCGCCTCTTCCAAAGCGGCTGATCGCTCTTGCAATACTTGTTGCTGCTGCGCTTCTTCCGACTGCAATTCTTTTTTCAAAGCGCGCAATTGCTGTTCATTGGCTTCTTCTGCTTCTCGTAAACGAGTCAAAGCTTCTCTCATCGATTCCCCTCCTATAATGATTTGTATTCTCAACTGAAAAATAAACAAAAAAAGCATACCTCACGAAGAAGTATGCTGATATGAAAAAAGGCCAGCATTCCTCCAAGAATGTTTGCCTCACCCCTTGGCAAACCTGATCCTTGAAGCATAAAAAATGCTCAACCTTTGTCTATTTTATTTTTCAATTCCTGAACTATTATAGCAAAAAACGGCGTTCTATTCAAGTAAAATCATCTTTTGTGAGAAAAAAGTGTTTTTCACCTATTACTGATCCACTTGCTACCTGCCCAACTTTCCACCTAACATTTGCCAGGGATCGGATTGTTCTTACTAAATTGAAATCGGTCAAAATCAATTTAAGACTTAGAATGGTATGAATGAAGAACGTTGAGATTTTTTGAAAATGCTAGACATCATTTGATTGGTACCCAAAAGGAGATAACAGTTCCAACAACCCATTCGATCCCTGACAAATCTTAAGTGAGAAGTTCGCTTATTTCACTTCTCTTTTTATCGGTGGCAGAGGTTGGCCCTTTTCTTCACAAATGAAATAACCGCCTCGATATAGGCATGTGTAAATTTTACCTGGTTCCATTATTAAAGGAAGCCCATTTTTTAAATACATCGGTTTTCTTTCCATTGTGCTCACCTTGTCTTTCGTGGGAAAATCAGTCAAAATAAAAAACAACAGCTATTTCTAATCTTATCTTCAAGATTACCAAAAAATAAATCATTTTTCTAGTTTTTTAATCAAAATATCGCAACTCTATCAATTATTTTATATAAAGATGGATATTTAACGAAGTGTGTGTGTAAAGAATGAACAGGAGGAAAAAAGGATGTCAGATGAACGTTGGTTTAAAATTAGAAGAAAGCGAAACATCGAATTGGTTCTTTGTTTGCTTGTCGTCCTGCCGATGGTCTATGGCTTATGGTTTCAGCTCGCTTTTTTGATCCACTACATGTCGTTTTTGTTTCTGGTAGCTGTCTTCACTGCAATCTATGAAGGAATTCGTTGGATCTGGGCTTTTATTAGAAAAAAACGAGCGTGAAAAAGCTTGGCTCTGCTATAATAAATGAAACGAGCAGAGAGGAGTGCTTCTATGAAACGAATCATTATGGCTTGTGACTTACAACATGCCCCCAAAGCTTTACAAGAATCCGCCCTTTCTTTTGAGCCTTTTCTCCCGAATTCTCGAAGTGTCGCAGAGCTTTTTTATTCCGCCTATCATGAAACGACAGATGACGAAGGGGAATCGCTTGCTGACTGGCAAAGAGAGCTGAGAGAGACTGCTGACGGAAAATACGGTCCCTTGATCCCAGAGCTTTCTTTTCAGTTACAAAAGGATGATCACCCTATCGGTGCCGTAGTAACCAGCACGTTTCAAGAGCTTCCCCTGCTATTATTTGTCGTTATGGACGCAGCCTTTAAAGGCAAAGGCTTATCCAAGCTGCTGATGAAGGAAGTGATCCAACGAGCAAAAGCCATGGGACTCACTCACCTTTACTTGGTAGTGACGGTTGAAAACCAGCCAGCCTACAAGCTGTATGAAGCATGCGGTTTTTCTTTTGCAGGTGAAAGCTGGGCTGATCTTTCTCCTTAGCTAAGCTTGCAAGTTATCTAAGTCATTTTCTACTATTTGAAAAGGAGCTTCCAACCAATGAATGAACGACTAGCTGCTGCGATCCAACTGCGGACTGAAAAAAAACTGCAACAATCAAATGAACAATTGATTCAATTAGCTGCCGAAAATCCCCAAGATGCCTTTGTGCAGTACCAAACGGCTTGGAGCTATGATCTTTTAGGGGAAGAACAACAGGCAATTCCTTATTATGAACAAGCAATCGCTTTAGGGTTATCAGAAAACGACTTGCCAGATGCCTACCTAGGTCTAGGCAGCACTTATCGTGCCCTCGGCACTTATCAAAAAGCCGAAGAAGTGTTTTTACAAGCGATGAAGCAGTTTCCAAAAAATCATGCTTTGCAAACCTTCTATGCCATGACACTGTTTAATCTCGCCGAGTATGAGCAAGCCACTAAACGATTATTGACCCTGCTTGCCGAAACCTCTAGCGATCCAGACATCCAGTCTTACCGACAGGCACTTTTGTTTTATGCGGATAAACTCAATGAGACATGGGCATAAATATCCCCTATGAAGCAGCTCCTCTGCTCCCTTTTCTCGTAAAAGGGAGTCTTTCTTTTTTCATTTTCCCACGATCATCCTTTGCTACCACCGACTCTCCTTTGAACCTTTTCCTCCAAGCAACGCTACCCATCATTATCGAATTTTTCGATAAAAAACCAGTTGACGGCTCTCAATAAATCTGTTAGTTTATCTATGTTTTTTTAATAACAGATTGGAGGAATGACTATGCCCTTTATTGTCTATTTTTTCCTATCCTTATTGATCATTTATATTCCGACACCAACCCTTTTGCTGTTTTTTCAAAAACTCGCCTCGCAGCATGACAATCTGACGGCTTTCAGCAAACTTTTTCTATTATTGATGATCTTGCTGGATTATTACTTAAGCTATTATTGGTTAAAAAACTGCAAAGTCAAAAAAGCGCACTACCTTTATTTAGTCTTTGTCAATGTCTTCGAATGGCTGATCCACTTCTATCTTTATTCACGATTTGAAACGATCAATCTACTAGTCATTTTGTTGTTCCAGACTGTGCTTTTGTGCTGCATGGTTTTCTTCCCTTTGTCGGAGAAGTTCCGACGTTTCTTATTTACATAGTCAGTGAGAAGAAGGGTTCACAGTTTTCGGTTTCCTTGATACACTATCCTTATCTATTTGCGAAAGGAAGTGCGCGTATCCACACACCGGAACAAGCTCTTGAAGGCTATATTCAAGCAACCAATACCCACGATTTTCGTCAAGTTCAGCCATTCCTTGGAAAACAGGCGATCTATTACTTTTCTGATGCAACCTGTCGAACACCTATGGAAATTTGCCAATATTTTGAGAATGCTTGGGACTTAATCAAAGACGAACATTATCATATTTCAGATGTACAATGGCTCCACAAATCTGCTCAATCCGCAGTCTGTCTTTATACGTATCACTATGAAGGTTTTCTGAATGAAGAATTTATTGAAGGCTCGGGTAGAGCCACGAATGTTTTTGAAAAGATCGAAGGAAACTGGGTTTTGGTCCACGAACACTTAAGCTCCTCAGTTACCCCCTAGCCTACGTCATGATTTAAATGATCACAAGAACTGATTTACATTGCAAACCACCTTTGTTACGATTGATAAAAAGGATGTGTTGTGATGTCATTGATCGTCTTGATTGGCGCACAAGCCGTAGGGAAAATGACTGTGGGCAAAGAACTGGAAAAACGATTGGATGCAAAGCTTTTATTCAATCACCAGACCATTGATCTTTTTGCGAACTTTCTTGGCTATAGCCCCGCAGCATTCGCTTTGTCTAATCAAACGCGGATCGAACTCTTCAAAGCCTTTGTTCAAAATGAAGCCAATAATACGACAAAATCAATCATTTTTACGGTCTTGATTGGTTTCGATCAAGCGGGAGATTTAGCTTTTTTACAAGAGATCGCCCAACTATTTACCGATGCCCAGCAAAAGGTCTATTTTATCGAATTAGTGGCTGATATTGAGGAACGCTTAAAGCGCAATTGCCATGAGGACCGTTTAGCCGCAAAGCCGTCAAAAAGAGCGCTGGCTTTTTCTAGAAACGAGCTTTTGTCTTCGTTTGAAAACTATCGCTTAGAAAGCCTGCCACAGGAATTAGCTACCCTTTTTCCAACGATTCCTTCGCTGAAAATCAACAATACCCACTTACCACCTGATGAAGTGAGTCAAACAATTATTGCCCATTTTTCCTTGACTTAAGTCTAAAAGAAACGCCATTTTCAAGCTTTGCTTCAATACGAAATTGTCTATTGACTTTGACGCTGCGTCAAGCGGTATCCTCTAATTAAGAGGAGGTGTCAAAATGAACGTTTATGTTATGCCAATGTTTTATCAATTGAAGACAAAAGATATTGAACAATCATCAAAATGGTTTGCTGAAATCTTGGGGTTCCAGTCATTGTATCAGTTTCGCAATCAAGAAAATCAAGTGACGATGGACCATCTGCGTCTTGCTGACTACCAAGATTTGATGCTGATTGCCGCAGACTCGTTCACTGTTGGCGATGGGGCAATTTTGAATGTAGCGATGATTGATCTTCAGAATATCGCTCAGAAAATTCCCGAAAAGTGGATCGTGGAACCTTTGATGGAAAAGCCGTGGAATGCCCTTGAAATGACCATCAAAGACCCCAACGGTTATTTGTTTACCCTAACAGAGGCGATAAGAAAAAACGAATCAGACTTTCAAACCTTGATGGACCAAACCAAGGATTACTTACAATAAAATGGAACCGAGTAAGAAGGATGGCTTTCTTACTCGGTTCCTTTTTTATAAAACTTGATTCTGGCAACAATGACAAAAACGAACGCTCCCTAGATTTACCTAGCGAAACTTTTTATCCCATCAGATATACCGTTTTAGTATATTTTTAAATATTGAAGTTAATTATTAACACACTTAACTCAGAACATGCTACACTATTTAAAAAGGAGGAGTTCCTATGGAAAAGAAATCGCAGCTTCCGTGGTACAAGCGCAAAACGTTCTACCTTCCAGTTGCCGTCGTCCTCGGCGTGATTGGGGTTCTTCCCAGTCTCGTTTCTCTTTTCGGAGTCTCGATCGATGATGAATTCAATCCTGATTACTATTCTGATCCAAATGAACCAATGTTCAAGAAAAAACAAAACTGACTGTTGCGATGCCGTATGCAGGTTTTTTGACCAACAAAAAAAGAGCAATCACTCGCTGTTGTGTTTGCTCCTTTTTTAAAAGGGATTCGGCAAACCTACGCACCTTGACAGGGTAAGCTGTTTGGGGAGAGGGCGTTTGAATGCACGAATGAACAGTAACTTATTACGTGAAACCACTTATACTTTTTCCTGTTAAAAAATCAATTGCTAACCAATCACAAAGGATCGATTATTTGAAGAAAGAAAAAACGTTAGCCATTAGTTCTACAACTTCCCAGGGAAAACTAAAAAAATCAAACATCCATTTCTCCTCCTTTAATTGACTTTCTTCAAGTTTACCCGCAAAATAAAGCTGTAACATATTTGGACTATTTTTCCGTCCACTTTTTTTAGGAGGGATTTTTTGAAGGCCAATGACTTGTTAAAAGAGTTACGAACGGAACGAAATATCTCACAGCGAAAATTGGTTGAGAACATTTCAGAACGCAGTACACTGGCAACCTTTGAACAAAAAGGGCACCGCATCGCCTTTGATATTTTGCACCAATATTTGGACCGCTTAAATGTCACTTTGGAGGAATTTGAGTATCGCTTGGATGACAATCAAGTCAGCGAGAAAAAGCAGCTATCCAAACAGTTGACCACCGCTTACTATGAAAGCAAGTATTCTGAAGTCCTCTCTTTGATCAACAAAGCCCAAGCGCTGTATAAAACCACGAAGGATTTCTTCTATTATGTCCTGTATAGTCAATTCTTTTTGATTTTAGAGAAAAAAGGCGTGGTTACCGACGAGGAAGAACGGCGCATCATCGAAGCGACCATCAAGAAATACTTGGAACGCATCGACACGTGGGGAAAATTTGAAATCTCCTTATTTACCAATCTGCTCTTCCTCTTTTCTGACGAGTACATCTTGTATCAAATGAAACACCTGAATAAAAAAATTTTTTACAGCAATGCGTTAAGTATCAATTATCAAATCTACACAAAATTGCTGACGAATGCGGCTTTCTTGTTTATCGATCGCAAAAAACCTGCCGAGTTGGCGCATGTGCTGACGTATCTAGCCGATCACCTGCCGCCGGACAATGATCGTATCCGCTTGATGATTCGTTATTTCGAAGGCATCTACGCCTTGTTTCAAGGAGATCGTACGCTGGGAATGGCCACGATTGAAAAAGCACTGGATTATCTGCGTTTTATTGGGCAAGAAGCCTTTGCCAAAGAATTAGAGGCACTGGCTCAGAGTATCTAAAAAAAACCTGCTGCTTCCTCTCAGTAAGAGAACGACTCTCTTACACGGAGGAAACAGCAGGTTTATTTTTTTCTTAAAGTAAATGCAATGCTTCTTTCCAGAGCAAGACCCGTTTGACGGAAGCATTCAAATCAGCTTCTAAATAGCGGCCATCTTCAACCGCTTGTACCACAAAAGGAATCTGTTCTTGATAGGTAGAGGAGATCACTAGATCATTTCCCGCCTGCAACGCCTGTAATGCGGCTTCTTTTTGCGGAATGAACTCAGAAAGTCCTGCCATATCCAAGTCATCCGTCATGATGACCCCTTTAAAATGCAATTCATTTCGCAGCAGCTCATGCACGGGTTTTGAAATAGAGGCGGGTACGGTCTTATCGATACTATTGACGATCGTATGGGCGACCAAAATACTATCGGCACCAGCTTTGATCCCTGCGGCAAAAGGCAGAAAATCCGTTTCCCGCAGTGCAGATAGCGGGCGGTCATCGGTGACGATTTCGACATGCGAGTCACGATTATTGCCATAGCCAGGAAAATGCTTCAAGGTAGACCCAACGTGGTGTTTCTGTAAAACTTGAACCACACGTTCTACAAACGCACTCGTGCCCTGCGCATCCATACCAATGGTTCGGTCGTAGATAAAGGACTGCGGATCAGTGGAAACATCGGCAACGGGAAACAGCCCAGCATTGATGCCGTAAGCTTTTAAAATTTCCGCTTTCTTTGCTGTATCTTCTTCGATCGCTGACCATCCACCTTGGGCATACAGCTGTTGTGGTGAGAGAAAACGCTGATCCGTAAGGTTCGGATTGCGGCTGATGCGAGTCACTGTGCCCCCTTCTTCATCCATACCGATTAACAGCGGGATGGCGCTGGCTGCTTGGTAATCTGAAATTTTCTGTTTCAAGCTCGCCGCCGTCTCATTTTCGGTATCACGGCCGAATAACAGATAGCCACCAAAGTGATACTTTTGAAGCTCTTCGATTTGATTGCTTTCTGGCACACGCACAAAAAACAATTGCCCGACCTTTTCCTCCAAACTCATCGTGGCGATTTTTTCTGCTATTGCCTCTTCTGGCTGTTCTTGCGTGGAAGTTGAAACAGAAGTTGACGTGGAAACTGAGGTGGGTTCCTGACTTTCCCTGCTTTCTTCCTGTGTTTCGTCCCTCAAGCTACTTTGCTGGATCATGGCTGGCTCTTCGGTTTGCTGTTTTTGCTGTTCTATCATCCACTTCATCCCTCCCATTGCTGCTAAGACCAAGAAAAGAAACAGTCCCATAGCGAGTCCTTTTTTATTCATAGGTTCCCCTTCCCCTCTAAACAAGTTATTGAGAATGATTAAGCCAATCCTTAGAAAGAAAAAAGTGAACCACTGACGAAATATTCGCAGATGATTCACTTCAATGGATGTTATCGTTCTTTTTTACTCGTTAAACGAACCGTCGGATCAGCCGTTTGTATGGTACCGCACGCCCTACGATGTAAATCAACGCAGTTTGTATCGGGAACATGATGACTGCTTTTAGCAAGCGGACCGACCAGATCGCCCAGCTTGTCAAAGGAATATTCAGCATCATAGCTAACCAGATCGGTGTTAAGATCAAGGTTATTAAAAGTGTATTTAACAAGACGACCATCGCCGCTCGTTTTAATGTGACTTCTTTCCGATAAAAGAAGTAGCCATAAATCAGTCCACCAACGAAGGCATTGATGGTAAAGCCGAAAAAGTAGGCTGATTTTGGAAAAATCACCATTCCTGCGATATCGGCTAATGAGGAGCCAACTGCTGTCCAGAACGGACCAAACAGCATACCCATGATCAGCTGTGGTACAAAGGAAAATGTGATTTTGATATAGGAGGTTTCAAACCCCAAGATTTGCGACAAGACGACCATTAAGGCAATCAAAAGTCCCATGACCGCAATCATGTGTGCATCGACTTTTCTTTTCATAGCGAGCATCTCCTTTTAGAGTTGCTACAAATTCATGCAGCGAATGCGAAAATAAAACCGCGAACGAATGATCGTTCTTCGTCCGAAAGGCAACATCCCATCCTTTCAGCACTTAACGCTTTATTTCCTACTCTGATTTTTTTTAGGTATTTCTACCCAGACACACTATAGCATACAAGCGCGGACTGCTACAATTTTTCTTGCTTATTTTCTTGTACAAAATCTGCCAATGTTCGCTTTTCTTTTTTTGTGCATCAAAAAAACGCTTTTCTCATGTGAATCTTTCTGCCACCAGTAAGTGAGCAGCAAACATTCTCAAAAAAAGCGTTCATTCCTGTTTCTTGTTTCCTTTCAAGCCTTATGACAATTTACCCAATCAGATTGTCATTGATCAATACCGATTTGATGTCGCGTAATTGATGATCGATAGCAAGCTGTTCATGGGTCATTGTTGCGGTAACCTCTTTCATGGCATGCATTTCTTCATTCAATTCGTTGATATTCGTTACTAATTTGTTCAATGCTTCAATAATCAATTGATTGTTATCCATGGTGAAACACTCCTTTTTGTAATGGTTGAGGTTAGTCTTCTTCGTTGATTGGCTGATTCATCGTACCAACGGCGGCAACTGCGCGTTTCGTTTTATAAAACAATTTGTATAAAACAAGAACGACGACTGGGATCAGTCCGCATAAGATGTAGATTTGCGAATAATCAAACAGACCGTGTAAGCTTCCTAATGCATAGGGACCTACGCCTAAGCCGAGATCCAGCCCGATGAAATAAGTGGAGAGCGCTACGCCGACTCGGTGAGGATCGACTTCTTTCAGACAGACAGCTTGGCCATTGGACATGAAGGTGCCATAGCCCAAGCCGACAAAGCAACCCGCAAGCAACAACATCCAGCTGTTGCCAGTAATACTCAATAAGAAAAGACCAAGGGTCAAGAATAGAAAGCTGGGATACATGACCGCATCTGCGCCATGGCGGTCAAACAGTTTGCCCGTCATTGGCCGTGTGAAGGTCACAGAAAGTGCATAGACGATGAAGAAAAAGGCACCGGCCGTTTCCAACCCAAGGTCACTGGCGTAGATCGACAAGAAGCCGAGAACGCTGGAATAAGCCAACCCGATCAAAAAGGCAATCCCAGAAATGAAAAAGACTTTTGGTTCGACAAAACTTTTGATGGACCATTTTTGCAGCTGTGCTTTGTGTTCTTCCGTCAATGGGATGTTTTTGACCGGGAACCAGAAACAAGCGATGGCTGTTGCGATCGATAAAATAGTTGCTAACCAAATAATGAAATCAAAGCCGACCGTCGGTAGTAATAGCATACCAATAAAAGGTCCGACCGCCGCTGCTAAACTAGTACTTAATCCATAGTAATTGATCCCTTCGCCATGTTTGGAAGCTGGGATATAAGCGGTGACGATCGCATTAGCCGCAGTCGAGACGGCACCATAAGCAAAGCCATTGAAAAAGCGCACCGCATCTAAAATATAAATGTTGACTGAGACCAAATAAGTAGCGGTGGTAATGACATAAAACAATATCCCCCAGCGCAAAACGGCTTTACGACCAACTAATTCTAAAATTTTCCCAACATACAAGCGAGCGATCAAGGTCCCGATAATATAGATCCCCGCTGCCAAGCCAGCTTGTGCAGTGGATGCCCCTAACTCCTGCGTGGCAAATTTCGCGGTGATGACGACAAAACAATAATACACGAGAAAGACGATAAAATTGATCAAGGTAATCGTGATAAACCCTTTGTTCCATAGTTTTTCATTTTTAGTTGTCGGCAACGAGCTGACGACTCCTTCTTGATTGGTTTCCCTATCTGACATGTTTCTTCCATTCCTCCTGTTTGTGCTGTGATGCGTTTTACTATACCGAAACTTCCTCTGCTTGAAATGCGCTTTTGCTGTTAAAAAAGAGCATTAACAAGAAACATTAACATTTGTTATTGCTTTTTCACCAGAAATGTCTTTTAATGAAGCATGAATAGAGGAAATTTCAGATTTTTTTCAGAAAATGTTGGGTTGGCATGAAGTGAAGGAGTAACGTGGGTGGAGAAACAGATATTACGTGATTATTTAGAAAAACAAGCAATACCGGTCGTTATCCGTAAGAAAAAGAGTTACTTGACATATGAAGGCATCCCGGATCGGTACGTCTATATTTTAAAAAAAGGCATCATCAAAACTAGCGTAGTGACCCATGAAGGGCGCGAATTCAACTTGCGCTATTTGACGGATTTTGAGATCGTCTCTTTGTTTAAAGACGAATCCTCTCAAGAAGTCGAAGCCCCTTTTAATGTGCGGGTTGAATCAGAAGAAGCCGAATTATACAAAATCGTGCGGGATCAATTTTGGGCAGATGTCAATCGTGACCGTCTGCTGCAGGATTATGTCAAAGAGTATTATCGAAGAAACTTGATGGATACGATGAAAAAGATGCAGCAAATGCTGATGAACGGCAAATTTGGTGCTGTCTGTACCCAAATCAATGAGCTGTATGAAACGTTCGGAATCCAGACAACAGATGGTGTCTTGATTGACTTTGAAGTCACCAATGAGGAGATCGCTCGCTTTTGCGGCATTACCTCTGCCAGCAGTGTCAATCGAATGATGCAAAAATTACGAGAATCTGGCGCCCTAAAAAGTGTCGATCGCAAACTATTAGTGACAGATATCGACTTTATTCGGGAGAATATTATTTATTGATCAAAAAAAAGACTTTGCACGCCTATTGGTTTCAGGCACACAAAGTCTTTTTCGATTAAATAAACGTCACTGTTTCCGTCACTTCGATCGCTGGATCTAATGATTGGATCACGGGGCAATTTGGTGAAACGAGTTTTAGGCAACGGGTCGCTTTGTCATGGTCGGCTTCAGCGATTTTCGCATAAAACTGAATGTGGATGGCACTGACTGGTTGGGCTTTTTTGTTGTCGTCCCGGTCATAGCTGACTTCGATCTTTTCGATTTCTGCTGTGATTTTTGAATTCTCTAGGACGGATGCGTATACATAGCCGCCGCAAGCAGCGACCGCACTCACCAGCATTTGGACTGGCGAATAGCCTTTTTCCCGTGCTAATACCCAATTGCCAGTTGGGGTCGTCATTTCAAATTTGTCGCTTCCTTGATGGATCGTCAATGTTTCTACTGTCATCGTTTTTCTCTCCTCACAAAATGATCTGGTTCAACTTCGACCCATTCATACAATGGTGTCAAAGTAATCGTGCTTTGAATTTCCGTTTGTTCCATCGCACCTCTTGCTAACACAGGATCAGCGATCGGCGCTGCTGCTAATAATTTCTTCGTGTAAGGATGCAGCGGATTGTCAAACAAACGGTCGGTAGGTGCCAATTCAACTAATTTCCCTTGATACATGACGGCTGTTCGGTCACTGATATGACGAATCACGGACAAGTCATGGGAAATGAACAAATAAGACAATGAAAACTCTTTTTGCAGACGCAGCAGCAATTGGATGATCTGAGCCTGAATGGAGACATCTAATGCCGAAGTCGGTTCATCACACAAGACGAACGCCGGGCGATTGACCACCGCACGAGCGATGCCGATCCGTTGCCGTTGTCCGCCGCTGAAACTGCGGGGCAGTTTATGGACATCATCACCCGTGATCCCGACGATCGCTAAGATTTCTTTGGCTTTCGCTCGGGCAGCATCTTTCGTTTCATGATACAACGGCTCCATCACCAGTTCAAGTGCCGTCATGCGGGGATTCAATGATGAATACGGATCTTGGAAAATGATCTGCATTTGCTGATACGCTGCTTTGCGATCTTCTGCCGTCAATGCTGTTAGCTCTTTGCCTTCGAAGAAAATCTCCCCGCTTGTTAAGGTCTCTAAATTTAAAATACTGCGTCCTAAAGTGGTTTTCCCACTCCCAGATTCCCCTACTAGCCCCAATGTCTCGCCCCGATGGATCGTTAGGCTGACATCTTCGACCGCTCGGACTTCACTGACAGTGCCGCGCCAGTTTTTGCTGCGAAAGGTTTTCGTCGCATGTTCTACGCGAATCAGTTCTTCCATTATTCTGTCACCTCCTGATTGCGCCAAACGCGATGGGTCTTAGATAACTGCGTTTCTTGCAACTCATCTGCCAATGTCTCATGATAGTCAAAGACTTTTAATTCGGCATGCTTGTCGCCTAAATGGGCCGCCTGCAATAATTGTTTCGTATAAGGATGCGCAGGTTGATAAAAGATTTCTTCTGTGGTGCCTTCTTCCACGACTCGACCTTGATACATCACTTTAATAAAGTCGCACATTCCTGCAACGACCCCAAAGTCATGGGTCACAAGGACGACGGAAAGCTGGTTCTCTCTTTGCAGGTTTTTGATCAAGGCCAAAATCTGTGCTTGGATCGTCACATCTAAAGCCGTCGTCGGTTCATCTGCGATCAGCAATTTCGGTTGCGCCAATAAAGCCATGGCGATCATCACCCGCTGACGCATCCCCCCTGATAGCTCGTGGGGATATTGTTTCATGCGTTGCGCTGGAAAAGGTATGCCGACTTTTTCTAACTCTTTGACGGCGATTTCTTGAGCTGCTTTTTTCGATACTTTTTGTGAGCGGCGAATCACTTCGATCAAATGATAGCCAATCGTACGCAAAGGATTCAACGAAGTCATCGGGTCTTGAAAAATCATGGCGATCGGTAATGTTCGACGATCGGTCACTGCTGCTCCTTCAAATGTATAACTGGCATAGTGATCGGTCACCTTATCAGGCAAAAGATCCATGACACTTTTCATGGTCATACTTTTGCCACTACCAGATTCGCCGACGATCCCAACCACTTTGCCTTTTGGAATCACTAGATCCAGCTTTTTGACTAACGGTTTCGGACCGGTTTTGCTGTGAAACGTCACATTCAACGCTTCGATCGCTAATAATTCTGTCTTCATCGGTCACACCTCCCTTTGCAAGACATGTTTGATCATGTCGCCGATGTTGTTGAAGGAATAGATGGTGAAAATAACAAAGAGCCCTGGAAGGATCGCCATGTATGGTGCCCGCTGCAAGCTGTTTTGCGCGTTTTGCAACAGACTGCCCCACGAAGCCATCGGCTGCTGAATGCCTAATCCGAGGAAGCTCAACGCTGATTCGGTCATGATCGCTCCAGAAATACTTGCGGATGCCGCAACGATCAAGGTTGGCAGTACTGCTGGGAAAACATGCTTCACGATAATACTGAATGAAGAACGACCGATAAATTTCCCGTAAGCAACATACTCCCGTTCTTTCGCTGCTAACGTTTCACCACGAATCAAACGAGCGATGTTCATCCATGAAAACCCGCCGATCACAATAATGATCGTGGTTAGTCCAGGACGTAAAAAGACGCTCAAAACGATCACTAACACCAGCCAAGGAATCGATGACAACACATCGACGAGCCGCATCAGCAAGTTATCGATCCATCCGCCAAAGTAGCCAGAAACAAGACCGACAAGGGTCCCGATAAACGTCGCAGTGATCATTGCCAACACACCTACAAACAAGGACACCCGACCGCCGTAGACGACCCGAATAAAGTAATCCCGCCCCACTTCATCAGTCCCAAATAAATGAGACCAACTCGGTGGCTGTGACATGTTGCTGACATCCGTTGCATTGGGATCGATCGGGATCAAAGGTGCAACAAGCGACAAAATAATCAATAACGTCAAGAAAACGACAGAAAAAGTATAGATGGGCGAAGCAAGCATGACTTCACTGATTTTTTTGAAACGTTTCATTACTTGCTCCCTCCTTTACGGATACGTGGATCAACCACGGAATATAATACATCCGCTAACAAATTCCCTAAGATGACCAGTGTTGCTGACAGCAGCATGATCGCCATAATCACAGGATAATCGAGGCTTTTCGTTGCACTCATCAAGTAAGGTCCGACGCCTGGCCAGCCGTAGATCGTTTCTGTAATGATCGCACCGGTAACTAACATCGGTAACGCCAAGCCGATTTGGGTGACAACGGGAATCAAAATATTGCGACTAATGTGACGACTGAAGATCTGCCATTTGCTGGCGTGGAATGCCCGTTGCACCATCACGTAGTCTTCTGATACTTGCTGAGTCGCTGATGCCCGAATATACCTTGTCAAATCTGGGAAGAAGGCGACAGTCAATGTGATATAAGGCAAAATAAAGTGCTGCAGAAAATCGCCAAAATCCCCTTCTTTGCCGACTGTATACATGCCAATGATTGGGAACATATTCAATAAGTAACCAAATACATAAATCAAGATCATCGCAAACCAGAAGGTCGGCACGGCGATCCCTAGAGATGCCACAGCGTCAATGATCCGATCCCAAATCTTTCCTTTGTTGGCAGCGGCTAACAGACCTAAAATGATCGCCAGCAATAAAGCGGTCAAATAAGCAGGGATCACTAGCCGCATCGTATTCGGGATCCGAGTGGCAAGTTCCTGTGAAATGCTGCTTTGAGAAACCAACGAAAAGCCAAGATTACCAGTAAGAACATTTCTGATCCAAAGAAAATATTGAACCAAAAAGGGTTGATCCAAGCCATAGCGCTGCCGCAACAGATCGATTTGCTCTTGTGACATATTCGGTGTCGTGATGGAATCGATCACATCATACGGGGCGATATGTATTAGTGAAAATACGATAAAAGAGATCACAAATAGCAAAGGGATTGCTTGCAATACTCGTTTTGCAATATATCGAAACATAATTGACCTTCTTTCTTTTTCATAGAAAAAAGCTGTGATAAAAAAGATTCCTCTTTATCACAGCCAATGGATTTACTTGATTGTCAATTTAGACATATCTTCGAATGTATAGATTGGGATCAAGCCTGCATCTTCTACATTACCAATTCGGTTATTGACCGCTAAGATTTTCTTGTTGTCAACGATTGGGTAAATGATCGCTTCGTCAGCAATGGCTTTTTGCAGATCATCGTACAATGCTTCACGCTTGTCTGTGTCCAATTCAACTGCTGCTTGCGCAAACAAATTGTCAATGGTTTCGCTATTGCTTTGGAAGTAGTTGGCACTGCCGCCAGTTTCGAATAAACTGCCGTATAAGTCAGGGTCATTCCCCATGATATATCCGCCAAGGAACAGGTTGTATTTCGTTGAATCAGGTTTTTTCAACTCAGTGAAGATCGCAGTACCATCGCCCCCTTCAAGGGTAACTGTAATGCCTGCTTGTTGCAATTGTTGTTGGATCAACGTAGCTTGGATCGTTTGAGCTGGGTCAGTTGAGTTGAACGCCAAGTTCAATGACAAATCAGTCACACCTGCTTCTTGTAAAAGCTCTTTTGCTTTTTCAGCATTTGTTTCATATTTCTCGACATCTTCGGTAACGTATGGATTGTTGGGTGGTAAGAATGAATACGGTGTTGCATAATAGTCTTCATCTAAATACGCTGCTTGATTTAATTCATCTTTGTTCAAAGCATACAAGACTGCTTGACGGACCTTCACATCTTGTAATGCATCTGAATGAGTATTTAAGCCTAAGTATCCGATGCGGTTTTCTGTATAGGGATAAACAGAAATTTGCGTATCATCTAAGTCTTCGATATCTGAAGGCAAAACAACGGCTGCGTCAACTTCCCCTTTTTGCAAAGCAACTTTGGCCGTATCAGTACTTTCAATGATCCGCAAGGTCACGTTTTGAATCGAAGGCTTGCCGCCATAATAGTTTTCATTGGCTTCAAAAGTAAAGTACTCACCACGTTTGTATTCTTTCAATTGATATGGACCCGTACCAACTGGTTTTTCAGGCAGTTCACTGACCGAAAAGTCGCTAACATCTTTAAAGATGTGCTCTGGAATGATGTATGTTTCAGTTGCGATATTGCTGATTGCTGCTGCACTCGGTGTTGGCAACACAAATTTCACGGTGTATTCATCCACTTTTTCGATCGCGATCGGCTGGTCGTCGACCCAAAGCGAATCGGCATTGCCGTTTTCTTTTTTGACTTTTTGTTCATACGTGAAAACAACGTCATCGGCAGTAAAATCTTCGCCATCTGACCATTTGACATCTTGTTTCAAATGCACGGTCAATGAAAGGCCGTCTTCCGCCGGTTCCACTGATTCTGCTAACGCATTTTGTGTTGTTCCATCTGCTTCCACTGTAACGAGTGGAGAATAGATCATGTTTGTCACTGTCAAGCCCCAGCGATCACTGGTGTTGATCGGGTTGGTGGACGATGGGTCCCCACTGATGGCATAAGTGAATGTTGCATCATCGCCAGCACCAGCTGCACTGCTGCTTGCCGTTTCCTCTGTATTTGATCCACCGCAGGCTGCTAGAACTAATCCTAGTCCGACGACGGCAACACTTGCTAAACCTTTTTTCCAATTGATCATTTTTCCATCCTACTTCCTGTTCCTATATAATTATAGTAGATTTTTTGCTTTTTATTCCCAAACAGGGATACTTGATTTCTTGGTAACTTCGTCAATAATTGCTTTTACTTCATCGGTCTGATAATACGCTACGACCGTTTGGTACACATCATTTTCTGCTTCGTCTGCTCGCGCAGCAATGACATTATAATAGGGCGTGGAGGAGTCAGCCACAGGTTCTAAGAAAATCGCATCTTCTGTAGGAACCAAGCCAGCATCGACTGCCATGCCGTTGTTGATCAAAGAGATGTCGACATCGGTCATTGCCCGAGCCGTTTGATTGGAATCAAGCAGCTTAAATTTCAAGGCTTTGGGATTCTCAGTGACATCACTGGTTGTTGGCAGTAACCCTTTTGATTCATCCAAAGTGATCAAACCGGCCGTTTGTAAGAGTAGTAGTGCGCGGCTCTCATTTGACACATCATTGGGTAAAGCCACCGTGGCACCATCTGCCAATTCGCTGACATCAGTGATTTTATCGGAATAAATACCAAGTGGGTTTAATGTCGTATACGCAATCGTCGTGTTGGAATAACCACTTTCTTCGTTGACATTATCCATAAAAATTTCCGTCAATGCTGCGTGAAGATCGATTGACCCATCCTCTAGTGCGACGATTGGTTGGCGATAATCGGTGAACTTCACCAGTTGCAAGTCGATATTTTCGTTTTCCTTCAATTCTTCTTGCACATGTTCCCAGGCTTCATTTTGTTCGCCAACGACACCTAATTTAACGACGGTCGTTTCTTCATCCGCTTGGTTGGTGCCACAGGCAGCCAAGCTAAACAAGGCAAGCAGCCCAATCACTCCTGTCGTCAACACATTTACTACATTTCTTTTCATCCCTTTTTCCCCTTTTGTTCCCTCCTCAGATCAATCGTCCTATTTCCTTGTCGAATGGCCCAACTAGACCAATTTCCCCTCTGTTTCTCAAAACAACCTACTTTTTCAAAGGAGAAATGGTTAATCCCTGTTGCCGTCAACCGAAAACATCGGACTCACTATTCATATGTAGTGTAACTTTATCCTATACAACTAAAACTGTCAATAAAATTACTCTACAAAAGTAAGTTTTTCACTAGCTGATCTGTGGTTGGGTTATTTGAATATCTTCAGTGCATTTTCTAAGTCATCGATCAAATCTTTACTACTTTCGATCCCAATGGAAATCCGTAAAAGATCCGGCGTCAATCCATAAGATTCTCTTACCTCTTGAGGAATATCTGCGTGGGTCTGTGTCGTTGGATACGTGATGAGACTTTCCACACCACCCAGGCTTTCCGCAAAGGTAAAGACCTTTAATGCCGCTAAGAAGCCGCTGATTTTGGTTTCATCAAGCACCCGAATACTGATCATCGCCCCTGCATTTGGGTACAGCACCTCTTTGACCGCCGGATGGGCTCGTAAAAAGCGGCCAACTTCCTTGGCGTTGGCTTCCTGTCGTTCAAAGCGCAACGGCAGCGTCTTTAAACTTCGGATAAATAACCACGTATCAAAGCTGCTCAAGGTCGGGCCTGAAGTATTGGCTAAATAATTCAAGCGCTCCCCTACTTGCGCATCTTTGGCGATGACGACGCCAGCCAAAATATCATTGTGACCTGATAAGAACTTGGTGCCTGAATGGATCACTAGATCCGCGCCTTCTTCTAAGGGCAGCTGTCGTAATGGCGTCAAAAAGGTATTATCTACGATCAGTAGCGCCCCATGGTCGTGAGCAAGCTTGGCGGTTTCAGCAATATCCGTCACGGTCATCAAAGGATTCGTTGGGGTCTCTAAAAAGACAGCCGTTACCTCGTCAGTTAGTTTTTCACTTAATTCTGTTACAGTGCTGAAGGTATCGAAGAATGCCCGTTGGCTTTTTTCCAATTCCGCAAAGTAGCGAAAGCTACCGCCATACAAATCACGAGAAACCAAAAAGCGACTCCCGCTGGTAAATAAGTCAAAAATCAAAGCAATCGCACTCATGCCAGAGCTGGTCACTACTGCCCGAGCTCCTTTTTCTAATTCAGCAAGACCTGCTTCTAAGATATCACGGGTCGGGTTTTTGGTACGGGTATAATCATAGCCTGTACTTTGCCCTAACTCGGGATGAGCAAAGGTCGTGGAAAGATAGATCGGTGGGCTGATCGCCCCAGTTTGCTGATCCGAATGATTGCCTAATTGTGCCAGAAAAGTTGCTGTATCAATCGTCATGTCGTTCCTCCTTTTTGATTGCCTCGATCATGCGATCAAGGGCTTCTTGAATGATCGTCGGTGTTGTCGCAAGATTCAGACGAATCAAGCCCTGACCGTCTTGTGAAAACCATTCCCCATAGTCGACTGCCAGACCGGCAGTATCTTGGATCACGTGCTTGGTTCGTTCTTTGGCAATGACTTGCCGCAGATCGACCCAGAGAAGATAGGTTCCTTCTAATGGCAGGAGCTCAATTTTGGGAAATGCTTCTTGCAGTTGCTGGCGGACCATTTGTTCATTGGCAGCAATCACCAAAAGCAGGTCATCTAGCCATTGATCCCCCGATTCATACGCGGCTTTCGCAGCCACCAATCCCAAACGATTAACTTCCGTCTGCTTGTATTGTCGGCACCACGCCTGATAGGCTCTGCGCATCTCTAAATCAGGAATCCAAACATGAGAGAGCAATAATCCTGCTAAGTTGAAGGTTTTTGAGGGCGAATCCAGAACGATCAGCTTCTCAAAGCCGAACCCCTTTGCCACTGTCACGGCTGAAACAAATTGCTGCTCACCGAGTATCAGCTCACAATGGATCTCGTCGGCGATCACGACAACCTCATGTTTTTGGCAAATGGCCAATAACTGATGCAGTTCTTTCTCTTGCCAGACCCGCCCTACTGGATTGTGGGGGGAGCAGAGAATAAATAGTTTCACTTTTTCTTCAATGATTTTGCCTTCAAAAGCAGCAAAATCGATTTGATAAGAATTCCCCACCTTTTGTAAGGGTGCTTCTATCAAGCGCCTTTTCGTCTCTTTGATGCTGTCAAAAAAGGGATAATAGACGGGCGGCTGGATCAAGATGCCATCGTCTGGTTCTGTGAAACAATGAAGCAAATCAACCAAAGATTGGACGACCCCTGTGGAAAACGAGAGCCATTTTTCTTCGAATTTCGTCCCCCAGTGGCGATCTTGCCAAGCTTGATAGGCTAAAAAATAGCCTGAGGGGGGAATCGCATAGCCAAAGGTTCCTTGAACAACCAGTTGCTGCAAGGCTTCTTCCACTGCCTTTGGCGCAGCAAAATCCATGTCAGCTACCCATAAAGGCAAAAGCTTTTCTCCTTGGAACCGTTGATCCACAAGATCCCATTTTAAAGAATCAGTGCCTTTTCGCTGTCTAGCATAGTGGGAGAGAAAATGCTCAATCGTCATTGATACTCACCCGACCTTCTGGCTCACTGCCAATTCGGTAACCTTCTTTCGTCGGCGTGACGGACAGGTCATACGGTGTTCGCAAATAGGTTTCATTGATCCAATTGCTGAAAAACAAAGAGGCATGTCCCCGCCAACGGTTGGTAATTTTTCCGCCTAAACGGTCATAGGCAAAGTAATTTTTGGGCAATGCGGTAGCTAAGCCCCGTTCCATGTCTCGCAAGTACTCTTCATTCAAGGTCGTTGTGTGGTATTCAAAATGACCTAGCAAGAAGGCATTTTTATGATCTTCTGATACGAAGATGGAAGGCCCAGTTTCAACACCCGCTGCCAAGATTTCTAAAGGCGCCTGGGCGAGCTGGCCTTCATCGATGCCAGTATAGCGCGAATGGGGCGTATAAAAGACGTCGTCAAAACCGCGAACGAGCGGATGAAAATGCGTGACTGCTTGTTCGAAGACACCGAACAATTTGCTTGGGTACAACACTTTGTCGATACCATAATGGTAATAAAGACCAGCTTGTGCCCCCCAACAAATATGCAGGACTGAAGTGCAATTCGTCTGGCTCCAATCCATGATCTCTTGCAGTTCTTGCCAATAATCAATGGCTTCAAAGGCCATTTTTTCAACAGGGGCACCAGTGATGATCAAGCCGTCGAATCGTTGGGACTGGATCACTGAGAATTCTTGATAAAACTTTTCCATGTGATCGACAGACGTGTTTTTACTTTCGTGGTACTTCATTTTCAGTAAAGTTACTTCAATTTGCAGCGGACTTTGGGAAAGCAGGCGCAGCAATTGATTTTCTGTGGCGATCTTTTTCGGCATCAAATTGACGATTGCGATCTTCAAGGGACGAATCTCTTGTTTCGCCGCTTTATGCTGCAGTAAGGCAAAAACATTTTCTTTTTGCAGGACCGCTGCAGCGGGTAGTTCTTTGGGAATAATGATCGGCATTGCTTCAACTCCTTACAGTTAAATTTCTTGTTGAAGAAAAGGCGAATAGTTTCAGCTGTGAAAAAACAAAAAAAGCCGCCCTTTTATCCTTACGGATAAAAGGGACGACTTGATGCGCGTTACCACCCTAATTCGTGCTATTCTCACAAATAACACCTCAACAGTACACTATGATACTTGGCGCTGTAACGGGCGCATGCCGTTTTGCTGGCGTGAACCAACAAAAAAACTCAGAGTTCATCTTCACTGATCACCGCATGTCTCCTTTTTCACCAACCGGAGTCTCTGTACCTTTGTTGATCTGCTACTCTTCTCTTCAACGTTATCGATTTCTTTGTTTAATTTTAAAAAATTATAATTGTTTTTTCATTTACTGTCAACGGCAAGTTAGGGGTTTTTCTTAGATTTCTTCTAAATATAAGTATTGCTGACCCATTTTTTCATAGATCGCTGCTAAGTCTTCTTTGCTGACTTCACGATCCTTATGCCCATAAGGGTCGTTGACATACATCGTATCACCATCGATGCCAGTGATCACCACCGAATGGACCAATGCCGTCACAAGGATTTCGCCATTTTGGGTATTCCATTGAAAGAAATCCGCATCGGTAGGTACTTGTAATTCTAACGTCGCAATCATCCAAACTGGTTTCCCAGATTGTAGTACTTTGACGATCTCATCAAAGCTTTTGTCTCGTCCACTAACGACTTCGTATTGCTCTTTTACAATCCTTTCGGCGACATCGGTGATCGGTTCTACGTCAACCCCCATCGCACTATCGCCGCCATAGATGTTTCCAACAAAGCCTTCTCGTGGATCTCCATGGTGATAATAATCCTCATAAAGCGGAACATACGCTAATTCTTCCGCCAATTGATTTTTATTGGTATCAAATCCGTAAAAATTCAAGAGCATCGATAAAGCCGTTACCTCACAGCCGTTCCCTAACGCCACTTCATCGAATTGATTTTCTAACGGAACATCCAATTGAATAACCTCACTGTATTCAGGCTCTGGTGTTTGTTCTTCATCCGAAAGTGCTAGTGTCAATTCATCCTCTATCTTTTCAAAGGGGGACTGCCCGTTCTTACTGTCATAAAAAATCAGCAGAAAGAAGAGCATCAAGACGAACATACCTAAAAGTAACCGTTTTAACTTTTTCTTCTTCATCTACTTCCTCCTCTTGTATATTATAACTTATTTCTGTTTATTATTTCACTATAATAAACTTTTTAGGAAGGAGTATTTTCTTAATCTAAACACAAAAAAATAGACCCGTTTAGGCAGCGGGTCTATTCAAACTGGCGCTTATGCCGCTTTCTTCTGTTTCTGAATAAAGCGTCCTTTTGCTTTTGAAAACGAACGAATATCAAATTGTTTGCTTAAGGCACCTGCAACAAAATAAGCCAAATTGAAATCGATCAAGCTATGGATCAAACCGCCGATCCCCATCAAAACGAACAAGAAATAGTAGAAATTACCATCGAATGCGGTCCCTGGTACATTTCCTGTGAAGTAAAAGGCGGCAACGACTGCCATTTCTACGGCAGAATGGATCAGTCCGATAATCAAGTTAAAGCTCTGAAATTTGATATTCAATAAAGAGGGTTTGCCATTTTTCAGCAAAATATCTGGGTGCTTCTGTAAATAAAAGGCACCGATGACGGCAAAAACAACATGGGACAATGCCCGTAAAGCAATGATTGGTGGCAGTGTTAAGAAAAAGCCAAAGGTCGTTCCTAAAGCTACCGCGATCGCCATCGCAGGTGAAAAGAACATCGCCACAAAGACGGGCACATGGCTAGCTAAGGTAAAAGATGCTGGTCCGATGACGATTTTGGGCATTACCATGGGAATGACGATCCCCATGCCGATCAACAATGCAGCGATCGTTAAATGGCGAATGGAATGATTTTTCATTTATACTCTCTCCTTCAATGTGTCATGACAGTTCTGTCTTGCTTATTCTACTGGTATTTCCACGAGGTGTCAAGACACACACAAAAAAAAAAAAAAAAACGAATGTTTATTCAACATCCGTTTATATTGAAGTTATCCTTTACGCGCTTGCATTTCATTGCTTAATTTGGCAAATTCCGCTAACGACAGCGTTTCTCCACGTCGTTTCGGATCGATCCCACTTGCTTCTAAGCTGTCTGCCAACCACTGTTTGGTTGTTTCATCTTTTCCATAGCTATTTTGCAAATTGTTCCAAAGGGTTTTACGACGCAGCTGAAAGGCTGCTTTCGTTAATTTGAAAAACTCTTTTTCATCGGTGACTGCGACTGCTGGTTGTGATCGACGCGTCAATTTCAAAATAGCCGAATCAACATTCGGTTGGGGCACAAAAACGGTTTTCGGGACGATGAATGCCAGTTTTGCTTCCATGTAGTATTGTACAGCGATCGACAACGAACCATAGGCTTTAGTCCCGGGAACTGCTGAGATTCGATCTGCCACTTCTTTTTGCATCATCACGACCATTTCATCTACTTTTACCTGAGACTCTAAAAAGTGCATCATAATTGGCGTAGTGATGTAGTAGGGTAAATTTGCGACAACTTTTAATGAAGCAGCCGTATCGCTGAATGCTGACTGAATGGTCGTTGCCAGATCTGCTTGCAAGACATCTTGATGAATGATTTTCACATTTTGATATGGCTGCATTGTGTCGGCTAAAACTGGAATCAACCGATCATCAATTTCAAACGCCAACACTTGCTTGGCATGTTTTGCCAACTGTTCGGTCAGCGCACCGATTCCAGGACCAACCTCAATGACGTTTGTCGTCTCGTCGATGCCTGCAGTTTCTACGATTTTCCGTAAAATATTCGGTTCTGTTAAGAAGTTTTGCCCTAAACTTTTTTTAAAGGTAAAGCCATGTTTTGCTAAAATCTCTTTGGTTCTTGAGGGGGTTGCTATATCCCGTTCTTCCTTCACAATTCTTCCTCCACTATTTTCATTGCTTCTGCCAACTCTGCATCGGTGATACGAAACATTGCCAGCCGCTTCTCTAATTGTTTGCCGTTCGTATAGCCGATGCGTAAAAGATCCCCCAACCGCTCTCGTTTCTCTTTCGCTCCAGCCCCTGCGATCAAGCCATACGCTAACAACTGTTGCCGATCAATGGTCCCTTCACTGACTTCATTTGAAGCAATCGGGGTTACGACTTTTCGCAAGGCTTCTTTCAACGCTTCATGGCTGGCGTGTTCCACGCCTAAACTGCCCTTGCTTTTCGGTGCTGCCTGGCTGCGCGGTAAAAAGGCATGCTTGGCATCAGGAACGACTTCCATAATGATTTTGCGGATCTTTTCTCCCGAAAAATCGGGATCGGTAAACACGATAACCCCTCGTGTCTCTTGGGCGTGCTCGATTTGATCAAGGATCGTGTCATCGATCGCCGAACCGATCGTCTCGATGGTATCTACATCGAACACTTCTTGCAATCGGCGGGTGTCGTCTTTGCCTTCGACGACAATGATTTCTTCGATTTTCGGTTTATTAGTCATTGATCCTAAACAAGCGATGGGCATTTTTTGTCGTGTAGGCCGCAACATCAGCCACCGCTTCTTGCCGCAGCTCCGCGATTTTATCCACTACATAATGAGTATAGCCCGGTTCATTGCGCTTGCCACGATAAGGAACAGGGGCTAAATACGGCGCGTCAGTCTCAACGAGCAGCCGATCTTGTGGCACGACTTGCGCAGCTTCTTGTACCTCCGTCGCCTTTTTGAAGGTCACGACACCACTAAAGGAAATATACATTCCTAGGTCCAAGAACTTTTTCGCCCATTCGCCTTCCCCACTAAAGCTGTGCATGATGCCGCCGATCGTTTGGACTTTTTCATCCTTTAAAATCGCATAGGTATCTTCTAAGGCTTCACGGGTATGAATACTGATGGGCAGCTGATGTTCACGGGCGATCGCCATTTGCCGACGAAAGACCTTTTCTTGAACTTCCTTCGGATCTTCCATCCAGTGATAGTCTAAACCGATTTCACCTAGGGCAACGACTTTTGGTCGTTCCAAGCGCTCTTGCAAATAGGTTTCCACTTGTGGGGTATAAGAACCAGCTTCGGTTGGATGCCAACCGATAATACTGTAAATGCCAGGATATTCTTTGCTTAATGCTAACGATTTTTCAATCGTTGGTTGATCGAAACCGACGACCGCCATCTCCGTTACTCCTAGTTCTTGCGCACGGGCGACCGTTTCGGGAATGTCTTCGTTAAACTGTTCTGCATTCAAATGTGTATGAGAATCAAAAATCATGAAATCTCCTCCTTAGTCCTTCTATACTCTAGCATATTTTTACGGTTTAAGAAACGAATCCTCTTCGCTTTTTTCAGCAGTTTAAGAAAACTTTCAGCAAGCAAAAAAAATCCGCCCAAAGTTGGAGGACGCCGAAGCTGATTTTCTCTATACTGAGGGTAACGAAATCGTATGGAGGTGGAAATATGGAACGATCAAAAATTGATCCCGGCCGCTTTTTTTCTGGCCAAAAAGCAGCAACGAAAGGCACATTAAAACATCAATATCATTACTATCGGCAGCAAAATGCCCATCAAGCATTCAACAGCGATTTTCAGCGAAATTTCCAGCATGATTTCCCGAATTTTGCTACCTGGCTAAAATTGCAGCAACAGACACCACAAAAGAATCAAACAGCGACTTTTTCTCACTGGTTATTGGTTGGTTTCTTCGGACTTTTGACAGCAGCAAGTTTTTCGCAACAGCTCTTATTCCTACTTTTTGTCTTTGTCTTAGCCGCTCTCGTCAAAGGACCTGGCATGATCGTATGGGGCATCGTGTATTCCTTCTTAGTTAGTCTGTTCCCGCCATTGGGTATCGTTCTTTCTGGCTTATTTTTCTTACTGACCCTGCGTCAATTAACCAAAAACGTCACTTTCGTTTTGACTGCATTGTACTTTTACGGCTATCCCTTTGTCATCACAGCCCTCCAACACTTTACGAATTGGGACCCGCAATGGCTGTGGGTCGGCAGTATCGGTTTTGCCTTGATCAGTGGCCATTTTGTCTTAAAGCAAAACTATCCCTTTGCTTCAAGTAAAAGTCTCGCATGGGCGATCATCTCCGTCCCTTATGATTGTGTCATGGCTTTGATCCCCGTCAAACACAAAGCACGCTTTAAACGTTTGGTGAAAATCAAATAATTGCGTTCTAGGATACAAAAGTCGGCTATTACAGCCCCTTTTGTATCTTTTTTTCATGGAAGAAACAAACGAAATACGATGGATATTTTTTGTTATTTTTGCTTTCGCATGATTGCTTTTTTTGTAAGAATCTACTATGCTAGAAACTAGCAAATCAAAAAAGGAGCCACGCCATGTACACCCTCATTCTTATTGCATTCCTCCTTACGGGCTTGCTAGTTTACTCCTTTATTATTGAACCGCATCTTCTCAAACAACGGCACTACCTCATAAAAAAAGACAAGCGCACCGTCTTAGATATTTCAAAGGCTTACGATCTTTATCAAGCAGAAAGCAATCTCGTGATCGCCCATATCAGCGACCTTCATTTTTCTCGTTGGTACAAACCACGGCGAATGAATCGTATCATTCGATCAACGATCCAAAACAAGCCGGATCTGATCATCATCACGGGGGATCTGATCGATAATTATAAAAAATGGCCGCATCGTTCAACCAAGCGACTGATCGAAAAGCTGAAAAAATTGCAAGCGCCTCTGGGTAAGATCGCAGTTATGGGGAACCATGACCATTTGAATGACGGGCATTACTTTGTTAAGGAAATATACCAGCATGCAGGGTTTACCTTACTTGATAATGAGTCGGTTTTTGGTTCTGATGACAAGACGTCGATGAATATTGTCGGTATCGATATAGAAAGTCCGAAAGTCAGTTTTACCTATGAAGCAACCTTAGCAGAGTGGCAGCTGCTTTTGCTCCATGAACCCGATTATGTTTCTCGGATCACCAATCTGCCAAACTACGACTTGATTCTTTCTGGCCATAGCCATGGCGGGCAGATTCGCTTGCCTTTTTATTATGCGAAAACAAAGGGCGCGTTGAAATATACCGATGGGCTCTACCTTTTAGGCAATGAGACCTTATTAAGTGTTTCCAGCGGGGTTGGTATGACCAAGATTCCCGCCCGACTCGGTGTCCCACCTGAGATCCTTTATTACCATTTAGAACCGCAACAGCAATTGAACGTTTCTTAACTGTTCATCGGTGCAATTGGGAAAAAATCAGCGACTCGTTTCAGCAAACGTTCGATTCGCTGATTTTCTTTTTGCGCCTACCGTGTTAAAACATACTAAATAAACACTTTTCAACAATTAGGAGGAACCAAAAAATGCTCATCTCGGGAACGCTTTGGTTTTTGATCGCCTTCTTCGCTTATACAGCCTATGTATACGGTCAGGGGTTGTACTTTCCTGTCATCGCTTTTCTTGCTGCTTTGATGGGCTGCGGATTTTATCTCTTTGCTTTTCTCCAGCACAAAAATACGACGAAAAAACATCCTTAGCCAGAACGAGCTAAGGATGTTTTTTGCATTATTGATTCAAGCCTTGATAAATCGTATCGAGATTCCACTTCATCATGTTATAGTAGCTGTCGCCTTCTTCTCCCGGCTCTGCAATCGAATCGGTAAAGACGGTTCCGAATATCGGAATACCTGCATCACGAGAAACACTTTGCATCGGACGAGTATTGACGCTGCTTTCGACAAATAAGGAAGCGACGGCTGAGTTTTGCAGCTGATCCACTAAGTTCTTGATTTGCGCAGGGGTTCCTTCTTCTTCGGTATTGATTTCCCAAATATAGGCAGACGGTACACCGTAGGCTTTGGAGAAGTATTTGAAGGCTCCCTCACTGGTGACGATCAATTTCTTCTCTTCGGGAATCGATTGGAAGTTTTCCTTCGCTTGCTGATCCAGTTCTTCTAATGAAGCCAAGTAGCGTTCAAGGTTTTCTTCATAGAAAGAGCGATTGTCAGGGTCCTTTTCGCTCAAGCGTTGAGCAATGTTGCGGGCATAGATCATACCGTTTTCTAGATTTAACCAGGCATGAGGATCGGCTTTGCTGTGGTCTTCATCATCAGAAAGATAAAGCACATCCACGCCATCACTGACGGCAAAGTAATCTTCATTTTCTACCTTATTGGCATTGTTCATCAATTTAGTAAACCAGCCATTGCCGCCAGTTTCTAGATTCAAGCCGTTATAAAGGATAAGATCGGCATCGGTCGCTTTTCGAACATCTTCCACTAAAGGTTCATATTCATGGGGATCACGCCCCACTGGTACGATACTGTGAAGATCGATTCGATCACCGGCAATGTTTTCCGTAATATCAGCAATGATCGAATTGGTCGCTACTACTGAAAGTTTCCCTTCTGTTTGGGCCATCTGTCCGTTTTGCTGTGCCAAAAAGAAGCCACCAGCTACAGCTGCCGTTGCTAAAACCGCCGTCGCTGACCAGCGTTTGACTGGACTGGTCTTTTGTTTTGGTGAGAACAAGAAACCGATCACGAAAAAGGCTCCTGCGGTCAAAACGATACTTGATCCTGCGGCAATATTAAAACTGTACCCGATAAACAAGCCGATAAATGAGGCGAAACCACCTAAAACCCCTGCGATGACCATCATATGCTTCAATTGTTTTGTATAAAGATAAGCCGTTGCTGCTGGAGTGACTAACAGAGCCACGATCAAGATCGTTCCGACGCTTTGCATCGCTGTCACTGAAACCAAAGTCAACAAGAACATCAATAAATAGTGATAGGCTTGCACTTTCATCCCAAAGGCCTTTGCCATCATCGGATCAAAAGACGTGATCAACAGTGGACGGAAGAAGAGGATGATCACTGCCAGCACAAGGATAGCGATAGCGATCGTCAGCCATTTGTCGCTGTCTTGCACCGCTAGCACATTCCCAAACAAAATGTGAAACAAATCAGTCGAACTATTTGCTACTCCAATCAAGATAACCCCTAAAGCTAGAAACGAACTAAAGGTGATACCGATCGCCGTATCGCTTTTGATCAGGCTGTTATTGGCGATATAGGTAATGATCATGGAAGCCAAGATCCCAAAGAAGATCGCCCCGACAAAAAAATGAACGCCGAAGATATAAGACAAGGCTACCCCTGGTAAGACCGCATGAGAGATTGCATCCCCCATCAAGGACATCCCTCGTAAGATAATAAAACAACCGATCACCCCTGCCACAATCCCGATCGCGACTGCCGTGATCAAGGCATTTTGCAAGAAATGATAGTTACTTAAACTCGTAAAAAAGCTTGTCAACATGTTAAACGCCTCCTTTCACGATGATCGCATCGCCAAATGTTTGCTTCAAATTGCTTTCGGTAAAGACTTCACTGACTGGTCCCGCAGCGATCAGGGTTTGATTGAGCAGAACCAAGTAATCAAAGTATTCGGTGATTTTCCCCAGATCATGGTGAACGATAAAAATCGTCTTGCCAGCATCTCTCAAGTTACGCAACAGGCCGACGATGATCGCTTCACTGGTGGCATCGATCCCTACAAAGGGCTCATCGAGGAAAATATAGTTGGCATCTTGCACCAACGTTCGAGCAATCAAGACCCGCTGAAACTGCCCGCCGGACAATTCCCCAATCTGACGTTCCGCAAAGGATTCCATTTCTACCGCTGCCAGAGCGGCTGTCACTTTCTGCCAATCGTTTGCCGACATCCTTTGGAACATGCGCATCTTAGGATACAAGCCTAAAGATACGACTTCTTTGACTGTGATCGGAAACGTGTAATCAACCGCGGTCTTTTGTTCGACATAGGCAATTTCCTTTTGAAAGTCTTTTAACGCTTTTTTGTCGACACTCATGTTCCCACTGGAAGGGATCAATTTCAACGCCGCTTTGATCAGCGTCGACTTCCCTGCCCCATTTGGACCAATGATCCCTACGATCGACGGTTTTTCTACTTGAAACGACAAATCCGAGATCACTTGATGATCGCCATCATAGGCTGCGGATATTTCTGAAAAAGTAATCATTATTTTCACTCCATTTCCATAGTTAAGGATAGTTTATTTATTTTTTAGGTAGACCTAACTTATTTTTATTATACTAGAAAGGATTTGTTTTGCAAGACAGTTCTCTTGATTTTTTTAAGAAACACCGCAGTTTCTTGGCAATGACTCTTGAAAACTAAGATTCTATCTTTATTTATTGAGTAAAAGTTGGTGCCCACAAACACGGATGCCATCAATTTCTTTCTATATTTTGAGCGCAAAGCATTTGATTTATTCTTAATAAAAGAGATCATTCCTCGGCACCTCAGTGACGTACGTTTTTTCAATAACAGAAGAGAGGCGAATCAAAGCCTCTTCGCTTTCTCCCTTCATGATTAATACCAAACAAATCAAAGAATCAATAATTCTTCTATTTCCATAAATTCACGAATTCACTCTTTTTTATGATGACCAAGAAACCCTTTCACCTCGACTAAAACGCTTTATAAATTAAACTTTTCTAATTATTATGTGATTTTTCGAACAAAAGCTAAAAATAACACGACAACTATGTTAGTCTTTGATTTGGAAAAAGTTTTAGGAGGAATAAAAACAATGAAGAAAATTTTCCAAACACTATTAGTCCTAACCTCGTTAGCAACTTTGAGTGCTTGTGGCGCTGATTCACAAACAAGCAGCAGCTCAAGTACTGGTTCATCTGCTAATGAAGAAACAGATGCAACTTCTGCTGCATCTGGTCAAGAATACACAGACCCTAGCGAACTTGCAGACAGCTACGATGTCGTGATCGTCGGTGCGGGTGGCGCTGGAATGGCCGCTGCGATCCAAGCAAAAGAAGCTGGCGCAAACCCAGTTATTTTAGAAAAAATGCCAATTTCTGGTGGAAATACATTGAAATCTTCAGCAGGAATGAACGCTTCAGAAACCAAATTCCAAGAAGCAGAAGGCATCGAAGATTCAAACGATCTATTTTATGAAGAAACATTAGCTGGCGGTCACAACACCAATGATGAAGAATTGTTGCGCTACTTTGTGGATCATTCAGCAGAAGCGATCGATTGGTTAGATTCCATGGGTATCACTTTAGACAACTTAACAACGACTGGCGGGATGAGTGAAAAAAGAACGCACCGTCCATCTGATGGTTCTGCTGTTGGGGAATACTTAGTTGATGGCTTGATGCGCAACATCCATGAATTGGAAATCCCAATTTTTGTGAATGCCGATGTCAAAGAAATCAATGAAGAAGATGGCCAAGTCAACGGGGTGACGGTTGAAGTGGAAGGAACCGAACAAACCATTGATGCCAAAGCAGTTGTCGTTACAACAGGCGGTTTCGGTGCCAATTTCGACATGATCACCGAATACAAACCAGAATTGGCAGACTACGTGACAACGAACCAAGAGGGTTCAACTGGTGATGGGATCAAAATGATCGAAGCATTAGGTGGACAAACGGTTGATTTAGAGCAAATCCAAATCCACCCAACAGTGGATCAGTCTAAATCACTGTTGATCACTGAAGCTGTCCGTGGAGAAGGCGCGATCTTGGTCAATCAAGAAGGCGAACGGTTCTTCAATGAAATGGAAACACGAGACAAAGTCTCTGAAGCGATCATTGCCCTACCTGAAAAATCAGCAACGTTAGTTTTTGATGCAGGTGTCAAAGAACGCGTGACAGCCATTGATTTTTACGAGCAACAAGGGTTAGTCAAATCCGCTGACACGATCGAAGAATTAGCAAAAGAATTGGACATGCCAGAAGCAGCGCTTGCTGACACGATCGCTACGTGGAACAGCAGTGTGGCTGCTGGTGAAGACGAAGCCTTTGGACGCAGCACAGCAATGGACAACGATTTGTCAACAGGACCTTACTATGCCATTGCCATCGCTCCTGGTATCCACCACACGATGGGCGGCGTGAAGATCAACACCAACACAGAAGTGATCGCTACGGATAACGAGATCATTCCAGGTCTTTTTGCAGCCGGTGAAGTAACTGGTGGGTTGCATGGTGAAAACCGAATTGGCGGAAATGCCGTTGCCGATATCATCATCTTCGGACGCCAAGCAGGAACAAAAGCTGCCGAATTTGCGCAAGAAAATTAAAACACTCTCTATAAAAAAGAAGTACTTACGTTTTTTTCATCAACGTAAGTACTTCTTTTTTCATATAATTGACACAATAGTTTTTATTGTTCTGGTGCTGTCACTTTGATAATCTGCACCTCATAAGGCGCCAACTGAAGCTTTTGGTTTGTCGTTTTTCCAGTAAGCAAATCGATTCCTGAAGTTGCTACCTCTACTTCTTGATTTTCTTCGGAAAAATTCATCACAAAATAATAGGTGGTCGGAGCGAGCTGCTCTTGCTGACTTTCTCTACTTTGGATCGACACGTTCGTTGAACCTTGACGGACCCACTCATTTTGTATGCGAAGCTGTTGTGTTACTTCTTGATAGAAGTCTTCCAAAAAGGCTTGATCCGTCCGTCCCCCAAGATAGTAGGCACTTCCTTCACCATAATCATTTACGGTCACTGCAGCTTGACCTTGATAAAAATCAGCACCGTAGACCCCTAACGTTTGGGCAGTGTTTGTTTGAACAACACTACAATAATCATGAACTTGGTACTGCTGCTCCTTCATTAAAAGCAAATTTTTTTGTTTCGGATATAACGTATCGATTTCTTTCACAGACACACCAAACAGTTCTTCTAACTCTTGGGGCCAGCCCCCTAAATAGGTCAAGTCCGTTTCATTCACGATCCCCGTCAAATAAGTGGAAACCAGCGTCCCGCCATTTTTCGTATACTGTTGAAACTTTTTCATAGTTTCTTTTGGTAAAAGGTAAAGCATCGGAGCGATGATCAATTGGTAAGCATCAAAGTCATGGTCTTTCGTGATGACATCAACCGCGATGTCATGATCCCAAAAATAGCGATAATGCTCTTGCAACGTTTGTGGGTAGCGTTTGCTCTCCAAACCAAAACCTTGCGCATCATTGAGCGCCCAATTGTTATCCCAATCATAGATGATCGCCACTTTGGCTTTTTTGTGCAATCCTTTGATTTCTTTGATTTCTTCTAAGGCTTTTCCCACTTCTGCTACATCTTGAAAAACACGATTCTGTTCGTCGTTGTCATGGTCCACGACGGCCCCATGGAACTTCTCAGATGAGCCTCGAGATTTTCGCCATTGGAAATAAAGATTACTATCTGAACCGTGAGCAATAAATTGCATAGAAGACAACAGATGCATCCCGGGGCGTTTCGTGCGATTGACTGGATGCCAATTCACACCACTAGGGGTTGATTCCATGATCAAAAAGGGTTGCTTTTTCAAGCTACGGTACTGATCATTGATAAACCCAACCTTACTTGCCAAATCAGCGGTCGTTCCCCAATCATTGTGCCAAGCAGGATAACAATCCCAACTAATGACATCTACATGCTGGGCAAATTTTCCATAGTCAAGGCTATAAAAGGGAATCAAATCTCGGGTATCTGCCATGAAATTCGTTGTGATCGGTACATCTGGAGACAAACGACGAATGTCTTTGATCTCATGTTCATAGAAATCAATGGTCTGATCGGTCACAAAACGATGCCAGTCTAGATTTAGTCCATGAACTTGCATTTCGCCGATCGGTGAAGGAGATTCGATTTGCGACCAATCGGTGATTGTATGGCTCCAGAAAGGTCCCCACCAGGCCTCATTCAAGGCTGCTAATGTTTGGTACTTCTGCTTGACCCACTGACGAAAGTTTTCTTGGCAAATGGGACAATGACAATCGCCAGAATACTCATTGGAAATATGCCACATCAATAGTGCTGGGTGATCGTGGTAGCGTTCAGCTAATTTCCGATTGATGATCGCCACTTTCTCACGATAGATCGGTGAAAAAAAGCAGTGATTGTGACGCCCGCCGTGTAACATTTTTTCCCGTTTTTCATTGGTCCGTAGAACTTCAGGGTATGCTTTAGACAACCAGGCAGGACGCGCGCCGCTTGGCGTCGCTAAAATGACGTTGCTGTTTCGTTCGGCGAGCTCATCCATGATTTTGTCTAACCATTCAAATTCAAACACCCCTTCTGCTGGCTCTAAGGCACTCCAAGCAAAAATACCAAGGGAAAATGTATTAGCATGAGCTTTTTCCATTAGTTCTAAATCTTTGGCTAAGATCTCGGGATAATTTAGCCACTGGTCAGGATTATAATCCCCACCATGTAAAAAGCGTTCTTCTAAGTTATATCTTGTCATCTTCTCTTCCTATCCTTTTGTGCCACCAGCGGTCAAACCGGAGACAAAATGTTTTTGTAATGCAATAAAGACGAGTGCGATCGGAATACTGATCAAAATAGCCCCTGCCGCAAAAGTCGTATAGCTGGCTCCCATTTTATCCGTGACTAATTTGTATAACCCGATGGGTAATGTATAGTACTCAGGATTACGTAAAATCACAGAAGACAGGGCAAAGTCTCCAAGTGGTCCAGTAAAGCCATTCATGGCAACGACTGCCAGCATTGGTCGTGATAAAGGAATCAAAATTTGCCAGAATATTCGCGTATTGCTTGCGCCATCTATCTTGGCACTCTCGTCTAAATCTAACGGGATCGAGTCAAAATACCCTTTCAATAAGTACGTGTTCATGGGAATCTGGCCCCCAACGTAAATCAAGATCAGCAACCAATGGCTATTGATCAAGCCGAGCATTTGCGCCAATACAAAAATTGCGATCAAGGCAGAGAACTGCGGGATCATTTGTAGGAGTAAGAACAGCATCAACCCATTTTTACGGCCTGTAAAACGAAATCGTGAAAAGGAATACGCCGTCATGGAGACAAAAATCAGTGACAAGAACATGGTGCATACACTGATTTTTAATGAATTCAAATACCATTGACTATAATAAAGCGAGTTGTCGCCAGCAAACAATTTCGTGTAGTGACTTAATGTCGGACTCGTCGGAATCAAACTCGTACTTACTAAACTGTTCCCAGGATTAAAACTAGCACCGATCGTCCAAAGTAAAGGGTAGACGATCACCACTACCGTAAAAATCAGTACGAGATACGTCAAGGATAGGCGGACAAATTTTTGTTTCTTCATACTTGCTGCCTTCATGTTATCCAACCTCCTTGAATGAATTTGTTCGGCGGAATTGCCATAAAGCAATCGCGATCACGACGATCGATAAGAGAATCGTCAACGCTGCTGCCAGTGCATATTGACTATTTTGCATCGTGAGCTTATAGATCCACGAAACCAAAATATCGGTACCACCAGCGGTCGAACCAGGAACTGCTGGTCCACCAGAATTAAACAGATAAATGATATTGAAATTGTTGAAGTTAAACGTATATTGCGTAATCAAAATCGGTGCCATTGCATAAAGCAATAATGGCAATGTGATTCGGCGGAATTTTTGTAAAGCTGAAGCACCATCGATGGTCGCAGCCTCATACAAATCATCAGGAATGGATTGCAGCGTCCCTGTAGTCACGATAAAAATATACGGGAAGCCTAGCCAGCCTTGAATCAGTAGCAAAGCTAAGCGGGTCCAATTCGCACTCGTTAGCCAAGGAATCGGTGAAATCTGGAAGAAATTCAAAATCGAATGATTGATCGCACCAAAGGAATCATTGAACATTCCTGAAAACACCAAGATCGTAACAAATCCCGGAACTGCCCATGGGAGGATCAAAATCGTTCGAAAGAACTTTTTGAGTCGTAATTCTTTTTGATGCACCAGCACCGCTAAAAATATTCCGATTGAAACTTGTAACGTTGAGGCGATCAAGGTCCAGATAACTGTCCAGCCCAGAACATTGAAGAAGGTACTACGCCAAATATCGACAGTAAAAATCTTCTTAAAGGTCTCTAATCCCACCCAATCTGCTAAATTGGCAGGTGCAGAATGATACAGATCATAGTTCGTAAAAGCTAACGCGATACTAAAGAGAATCGGAAAAATAACAGAAAACACGAGTAAGAAAAATGCTGGGCTACTCATTAAATAAGGATAGCCTTCTCTTAATAGTGCCTGGTAGCTTTCACGGATAGAGTTGACTGGTAGCTCATTGTCTCTTAATTCACCGTTTTTATAGGCATCACGGATGTTTAAATAATAGAACAACAGACCAAAACCGATGACGATCAAGGCAACTAATCCTTCTGCTAATAAAAAGATGGAATTGTCTCTCGGCACTTCCACGCCTAATGTCACGATGCCCCAAAGTCCCATATTAAATAAATCTTTAAAGACGACAAGATACATAGTAAAAAAGAAGAAAAATAAAGCGCCTTTGATTTTTTGCCGATTATAAAATTGACCGAATCCTGGTATTATCGAGAATAGCATTGCTCGTTTTGCATACGACTGCCTGTTTTTCACATTTTCGCCCCCTGTAAGAAAAAGCCGCTGACAAACGTTTCGTTCGGCCTTACTTGATTCCTAATGATGAATGACCATCCGAAACGTTTGTCCTTGAGACGACTTTCTAGTTTTGAATTGCCGCAATGGCTGATTTGATCTGTTCGACTGCTTGTGGTAAAGCTGTTTTCGGTTCAGCCTTTCCAGTAGCAATGGTTTGCAATGCGGCATCCATTGGTTCCCATACTGAATTCATTTCAGTGATCCCAGGCGTTAGTTCTGCGTGTTGGGACTGAGCGGCAATGGCTGCAGCACTTTCACTTTCTTGAACTGCTGGATCATCTGCTAATGAAGCAACCGCTGGTACTTCCTGTGTTTTTTCATAACGAACTTTTGAATTTTCCTCATTGCTGATAAATTTGACGAATGCTTCAGCTAATTCAGGATTTTGGGAATAGCTACTTACGTTGTAGCTTTTGACACCGATAAAGGAGCCCATATGTTCACCATTGCCTAATAATGGCAATTCTTTCACACCATAGTCGATGCCCGCTTCTTTATAAGGAGACAAGTTCCATGGTCCCGAGATGACAGCGGCAGCTTTTCCTTCCGTAAATAAAGAGTCCAACACATTGATTCCTTGTTCACCGACCAATCCCGATGGAAAAACACCTGCATCATAAAATTGTTGGATATAGTCTGCTCCTTCGATCGCGCCTTCATTAGCTAATCCAATATCTTCAGGGTCATAGGATCCATCGGCATTCTCGCCAAAAACATAACCGCCATAACCGCTCAATACACCTTGTGCGTAATAAATTTGATCCCATAATGCCAGTAACCCATAACTGTCAGCACCTAAAACAGACTTGGAATACTCCAGCCACTCATCCGTTGTCTGTGGCAAGTCTTCTTCGGAAATTAGTTCTTTGTTATAATACAAAATTTGTGTTTCAACCGCTTTTGGTAAGCCGTAGACTTTGCCGTCAACGATTTGCGATTGCATTGCTGATTCTGTATACAGCTCTTGTAGCGTTTGATCGACTGTTAATTCTTTCAACAAACCTTCGGTAACGGCTGTACCGATTTGATCGCCAGGAATCGTGATGACATCCGCACCTGTACCAGCGGGTCCATCCAATCGTAAATCTTCGATCTGTCCACCATAGGCTTTTTCGACCACTTTGATCGTCACATCGTGTTCTTCTTCAAATTGTTTGACTGCCTCTTCAATCCCAGCTGATTTTGCTTGGTCCTCCCAGACCAATAGATCATAGTCCTTATTGCTGCCACTATTTGCTGCAGTACTATCTGTCCCTTCACTTTGTGGACCGCAAGCACCTAATCCTAAAGCTGCTACACTTAAAAAAAGAACTCGAGACATTTTTTTCATCATCATTTCTCCACCTTTTCTTTATTTTGCAAACGCTATCTTCTCGTTTATAATAAATTATTTTACTTAATATGTAAATAGTTTTACTAAATTAATTTCTCCAACGGAGTAAATAAACGGATAAAATCAAGGTTTATCTCACAAATAATTTTTCAAAATACCTCCACGCTCTAAACTTTCACTATTGAGTAAATATATTTAGTAAATTCATTTACTTGGTAAAGTTGTTAGCGTATACTAGAAGAAAGAGGTGAAGAAGATTGGTTACAATAAAAAAAATTGCCGAGCAATCAGGCTTTTCACAAGCGACTGTTTCCCGATTATTGAAAGGCGACGAATCGTTGTCGATCGCAGCCGATACGCGTCAAAAAATTATTCATACCGCTTTATCACTAGGTTATGATCGCTCAAAAATAAAAACAACACTAGAAAAAATCGCCGTCCTTTTCTGGCTGACAGAACAAGAAGAGCTGCAAGATGTCTATTTTCGACAATTGCGTATCTCTTTAGAAAAATATGCGAAAATCAACAATTTGGAAATTCAACTGATCACCCATGAAGATGATGTTTTAGAAACACTGCAAGAAGTCGCCGGATTTATTGGGATTGGCTCTTTCACTGAGAAAGAAACGCAGCAGTTCAAATCCGTTTGCCCCTATGGCGTCCTTTTGGAAATCAACCCCTGTCCAGAGCTGTTCGATACGGTCAAACCTGATACTGATCGAATGACGCAACTGGCGATCGATCTATTTTTAACAAAAGGATACCGAAAGATCGGCTTTATTGGTGGTGCTTATCTAAATCCTGATACCCAACGTGCAGAAATGGATAGTCGCGAGGTCATCTTCCGTCAAACGCTGGCTCGTCGAGATGCGCTCGATGAGGCGTTCTTATTTAGTGGTGGCAATTTTTCCGTTGAAACCGGCTATCGTTTGGCGAAAAAAATGGTGGAATCCCTTGGTGACAATTTGCCAGAGGCGCTCTTTGTGGCTTCTGACACCATCGCAGTTGGTGTGCTCCAAGCGTTAAATGAACGATCCATCATCATTCCTGATCGCTTGGAATTAATCAGTATCAACGACAATGAGATCGCAAAATTTGTGGCTCCCCCTCTAACAACGTTTAAAATTGATGTGGAGGAAATCGCCAAAACCGCGATCGATTTATTGGTGGATCAGATCGTTCATCCTCGAGCGATCACCAAAACAGTCCTTTTAGGTGCTGAACTCATCGAACGAAAAAGCTTTACGCAAGCATAAAAAACGCCCCTAGAAAGTTAGAAAAAGCTAACTTTCTAAGGGCGTTTCATTGTCTAAATCGAAAAAAGCATTCTTACGTTTTTCACATCTCTTTCGCCACAGCATACACAAGATGCGGCATGTCCACTTGCCGATAGTGTTTGACAAAGCGATCCACCAGCTTCATTCCATTGCGCAATGCCACATTTATGGAGGCTTGATTGGTCTCACGAATGATCGAATAAACAATGGCGGCATTCAGCGTTGCAAACGCATAGTCTTTACAAGCCTGGGCGGCTTCTGTGGCAAACCCATGATGCCAGAAGTTCTTTTGAAACAAGTACCCAATTTCTAAAACGGCTTCTCCCTTGACGTCTTGCCATGTCAACCCGCATTGACCGATCGCTTGCCCTGATGCTTTCTCAATCACTAGCCACAAGCCAATGTGATCGTTTTGATAGCGTTGCAGCTGTTTGTCGATCCAACCAGTGACTTCTTGCTCACTGAAGGGTCCTTCATAGGCAATCATAACTTCTGGATCTTGCAAAATCTTTTCAATCGCTGGTCGATCGTCATGACTCATTTCTCGCAGCACTAATCGCTTAGTTTCAATTAGTGGTTCCATGGTGGTTGCGCTCCTTCCTATTCCATTCGGTTTCTTTTCAAAAAATACCAACTCGCTGCCCATGCGGTGATGGGTAAAATAATCACCGCTGCCAGACCCGTGATCAAACAAACGACCAATTCTGAGACGAACGCCTTCGAATTGATCATTTCACCAAAGGAGATCGACAAATCTTGAAACCACGCAATCAACGCCAGATTACTTCCCATAAAGGCAAACAATAAGGTATTGATCGTTGAAGACAATACGTCTGATACCACGGTCATACTACTTTTACTTAATGCCTTGATCGAGACTTGCGGGTTTGCTTGAAAAAGTTCATAGGTCGCAGTGCTGATCGCCATACTCCCATCTGCCACCGCCCCCGAAAAACTCATCAAAATGATCGCAGTCATCAATGTCTTAAAATCGATGGCTACATCAAAGGAATACATCGCCAACTCATCCAGTTCCTCTGCCGAAAACCCATGCAGATTCATTGCAGCGAGCACAAGCGGAAATAGTAGTAGAAAAAGCCCTAGAAAGACCAACACACAGACAAAGGCAATTTTGGTTTTCTGATTGACGCCGTTCACGAAAAACAAGGTGATCGCCGCCACGGCTAAAAAGGCAACACAAGCCGCTGGTAAGATCGGTGCCCCTCGGTCAATCAGGACCAGCAGCGCTAGAAAGACAGCCACATTCATAAACAGACCAGTAACTTGAAACAGCCCTTCGATCCGAAAAACAGCGAAAGTCAGCAAGAGAAAAAGCAAGATCAACACAAACAAAATATTCATCCTGCTTTCCTCCTTTGTAGTTCAAAGCAAAGGAGCGTCAACGGTACCGATAAAACCAGCGCAAAGCCGCCGCATAATGTACGCACTATTTCTAAAGAAAGATGCATCGGCAATGCTTGCGACAGCAGCCAGCCATTTGCTAGGTAAAACAATAGCGCTGGCATACTCCCACTTAAATAAGCAAACAACAAGACATTGATCATCGAAGAAGTCGTATCTTGCGCGATGGACCGACCGATCGCTAATCGTTCCTTGCGGCTAGTCTGGGGATTGATGCGCTGGATCTCATCTAGACTGGCAATCAGCATGACAATATTGTCCATGCTGGCACCAATCGCGCCAATCAGCAGACTCCCTAGATAGACACTGCGATACGGACGGGTCAGAAACGACATTTCTTCATAGCGCAACCCATGATCTTGCAAAAGATCCATGGCGAACCGACAGAGAAAAAACGCCAAGAGGACGCTGGCTAACGAGGCAATGATTTTGCGACTGTCGATCGTACGAAAGCCATAGGAAATCCCCATCGTCAAAACCAACGAGACGATCGTAAAAACGATCATCAAAAAGACCAATGAAAAGGAGCTGTTGCCTTTGTGAAACCAAAGAAAAAGGAGCAGCAAGCCAGTATTCACAAAGATACTAAGTAAAGCCAGCAAGCCCTTTTTGCCACCAATTGCGACTACTGCCATCAAAAATAAGGCAAGGAAGAAAAAGAGATACCCATCCCGTTTTTGTGCTTGTACCTGCCAGCCATCCCCTTCTTTTTGCAAAAGCAGCTGTTGTCCGGTCTGATACAACGGATGAATCGCACCGTTGGGGGTGTATTGCGTAGTGACTGTCCGTAGTACCCCCGCTTCTTCTCCGTTACGAACGATCCCTTGGATCTGCTGCTGGTCGGCGGCGACTTGAACCGTTTGTACTTCTATGATCGGCTGTGCATAAAAGCGGCTGCTTTGGGTTTGGATCAGCCAGCTCAAGACCAGCACGCTAACAAAGGCCGCTAGATAATAATACTTTTTCAAGACCGTCTCCTTTCATTTTCAGCAAAAAAAGACTTAGACAAACCACCAGTCCTACGACCAATCACCTTGTGAGGCTGGATGACTGGTCGAAATGGTTACTGTGTCGGCGAGACTAACTGCTTTGCTAGTCGCCTGTTTTGTCAAAGTCCTTTTACTTGCTCGTTTTGCTTACACGACATTTTGCGGTGTACCTGCTTTAAAGCCGCTTAAGTTCGCCACAGCAATCCCCATCAAACGACGCCGCGTTTCGACGGGTGCCCAAGCGATATGCGGTGTCAAATAGCAATTTGGCGCCTGTAATAAGGGATTGTCAGCTTCGATCGGTTCTTTTGAAACGACATCTGCCGCCAAGGCTGCGATCTGCCCAGTTTGCAGCGCTTCAGCAACTGCCGCTTCATCGATCAAGCCGCCACGGGCGGTATTGATCAGGATCGCAGAAGATTTCATTTGTGCCAATGCGGTGCGATCGATCATTTTTTCTGTCTCAGGAAACTGCGGAACATGAAGGCTGATGATATCTGCTTCTTGATACAATTCCGCCAGCGAAACTTGTTTTGCCCAATCTGCTTGTGCTGGTTTTGGTCGATGATTAAAGTAGATCACCTTCAGCTGAAACGCATGAGCGATCGTGGCAACTGCTTGAGCAATCGCACCATATCCAATCAGCCCAATCGTTTTGCCTGCCAATTCCATCAATGGTGTCTGCCAATAAGAAAAATCTTTGCTGGTTTGCCAGTCGCCCTGATGCACGGAACGATTATGGTGTCCCACTTGATTCGTCACTTCCAGCAGCAAAGCAAAGGTCGCTTGTGCCACTGCATTTGTACTGTAGCTAGGAATATTGGTCACGGTGATTCCCTGTTCCTTCGCTGCTGCCAAATCAACGACATTGTATCCAGTTGCCAAGACCCCAATGTAGGTCAATTGCGGACATGCTTTGAGCACATCTGCGGTGATCGGCGTTTTATTTGTCAAAATTGCTTCGGCATCGCCGATTCGCTCAATAATTTCTTGTTTATCTGTATACGAGGTACGATCATACACCGTCACCTCTCCTAATTCTTCAAACCCTTGCCAAGACAAATCTCCTGGATTCAACGCATAGCCATCAAGTACAACGATCTTCATTCTTTCGCTCCTCTCGCTTTTCCTTTTGCTTTTCCATAAAAAACGGGAATTCCTAGTAACGTCACGCCAATTCCCACGACTGCTAACCACGTGTCAGTGATCAAGGTCATAATCAAGATAAAACAGCCACCTAAGATCGCAATCAAGGGAATGATTGGATAGAAGGGAACTTTATACGGACGCTTCATCTGCGGTTCTGTTTTTCGCAAACGAAAAACTCCTACAAACAATAATACACTAAAGAACCACATAACAAAAACCAGCATATCGGTCAAGAGATCAAAGGTGCCTAAAAGCATCATGATACACGCGATCCCTAATTGTAAAAAAGCCGCCGCATAGGGTGCATTGGTGGTTTTACTTAAAGTGGCAAAGGTCTTGCTGAAAGGAATCTCATCTTCCAACGCCATGGCATATGGGACCCGCAAGCCAGTCATTGTATAGCCGTTCAATGCGCCATACACAGAGATCAAGATACCGATCGTGACCAGTTTTCCGCCAAAGCTGCCAAACAAGGCCATCGCAGTTTCTGAGGCACTGTTCAAATTACCAGCGATTTGATCGATCGGCAATGTTTTTAAAAAGGCAACATTGATCAACACATACACCAAGGTAACAAAACTCAACCCAAAGATGATGGCTTTTGGTAAATCTTTTTCGGGTCGCTTCATTTCCCCAGCGACATTACCGACTCCCATCCAGCCGTCATAAGCAAAAAGGGTTGCTAAGAGGGCACTACTGATGCCAGCTGCAAGCGATCCTTGAGTATTGGAAGAAAAATCCACCAATGAGACCGATACTTGCCCTGGTGTCAACAGGCCCGCCACGATGATCACCGCAATCGGAATCAGCTTGACTGCTAACGTGACGGACTGGACTTGAGCAGCGGCTTTTGTTCCCAAAAGATTGATCAATGTCACACTCGTTCCGGTCAAAATCGATAAAGGAAGCAAATAATTGCTGGGTAGATGAAATAAGTTCAAACACTGGGTCGCAAAAATAATACTTAAAGCCGCCACGTTCGCTGGAAAGTAAATGATACTTTGTGCCCAGCCTAATAAAAAGGAGGGTAATTTTCCATAAATTCTTTCAATATATCGAATGGGTCCGCCAGTCTCAGGAATCGCCGTCGCTAACTCCGCCACCGTCAAACCGCCGCAAATCGTTAGAAAGCCGGCAAGCAGCCAGACCAACAAGGTCAAACCGGTGGATTGGGTCTGCTGGACCACAGCCGCTGCTTTGAAAAACACGCCGGCGCCGATCACCGTTCCCATTACTGTCGATAATGCCCCAAAAAAACTGATTTCTTTTTTCAATTGACTTTTCACAACATCACTTCCTTTTTAAATGAATAAGTCAAAGTATAGCGGATAGAAACTATCTTGACTAGAGGAATTTCAGAAAACAAAAAGCAAATACCATGAAAAGACGGCATTTGCTCCAAAATTTTTTTATTCTTTTGTGGATTCTTGAAAAACCAGCAACGGAAGCTGTCGTTTTTTGTGCATTTGTTGAACCAAATAAATTCCTGCCAGCAAGATGATCGGGAAAACGATCGCCCCTAGAATCCCAACCTGCAGCTGTTGTCCCGTCCATTCGACGATACTGCCGACGACAGCGGGTCCGATTGAACACCCTAAATCTCCTGCTAATGCCAAATAAGCAAATAGCGCCGTTCCGCCGTTGCGAATGTATTGCGCAGAAAGACTAAAGACCCCTGGCCACATGATCCCTACGGCAAAACCGCTTAAGCCACAGCCAAGGAACCCGATCAATGGCAATGAAGCAAAGCCGATCATCATATACGCCAGTAGGCAAAGCAAAACACTCAAAAACATAAAGCGTTTCAAATCGATGCGTTCCCCAAACTTGCCGTAAAGCAAGCGGGAGATCCCCATCATCAAGGCAAAAACCATTGGCCCTGCTAAATCGCCTAGCGTCTTACTAACGCCTAAGCCCTGTTCGGCAAAGGTCGATGCCCATTGGCTGACTGCTTGTTCGCTGGCTCCAGCACAGACCATCATCACCAGAAACAGCCAAAAGCTTTTCAAGGAAAAGAGCTGCCGAGTGGTCAACCCTCGTTCTCCTTCGGCAACGATTGGCGCCAACGGGACTTTGGTAAAGAAAAACAAATTGACCAACGGGATCAGCGCCCAGATGATCGCCAAAATCGGCCACTGTTGAATACCGAACACCATGAAGAACGCAGTTGAGAACAAAACGACCCCCACGTACCCCCAGCAATAAAACGAGTGCAGCATGCTCATCGTTTTTTCCTTATGTTCCGTTGGACAGGCTTCAACGATGGGACTGACTAAGACTTCCAGCAAGCCACCGCCAATGGCATACAACAAAACCGCTGCTAACAATCCGCTAAACGGGGTCGGAAACCATAAGGGAAAAACGGCTAGACCAATCAAGCCGATCGCTGCAAAAAAATGCGCGGCTACGATCGACACTCGATAGCCGATGCGGTCTACAAAAAAGATTGCTGCAAAATCGACGGCTAACTGGGTCAAAAAGTTAAAACTAACCAGCAAAGTAATCTGGCTGATCGGTAGCTGGTATTGGCTTTGAAAGGTCAAAAATAATAAGGGGGCAAAATTATTGATGACGGCTTGAACGATGTACCCTACAAAGCAAGCCGCAATCGTCGAACGATAACTTTTCATTTTCACTTCTCCTTTACTCGTCTTATCAGTATACCAAGTCCAATAAGACAGTAACCATGGAGAAAACACTTTTTTTACCCAGAGAATCTTAAGGAAATCAGGATTTTTCTTCCCTCAGATAATTCCCTTAAATGGAAGCAGCAAAAAAGCTGTCCTCACAGACAGCTTTTTCCGACTTATTTTCAAGGCTAGGCGTTTTTCTTCCGAGCAGCGATGGTTTTCATGGTGGCTTCAAAGATTGGGCCAATAAAGACGATACACAAGAGAGTACCTAACCCAACACTGGCGCCTAACGCAAAACCGATCAAGACCATGGCTGCATCCAAGCCGATACGGATCGTTTTTTGCGTCAATTTGCTTCGTTTGTAGATCAAGGCAGTCAAGGCTTCTAACGCCGCTGATCCTTTGTTGGAAGAAACGTAGATACCAGCGCCGATCCCAAATAAGATCGGTGCAGCGAAAATAGCGATCCAAGGATAAAAAGGCAAATGAATCGATACTTTGTCCATCACTGGTTCAAAGATCCCAATCAACAGGCCTAAGCCAATCCCATTGATAAAACTGCCAATGCCTAATTCAGCACGATCAAAGACTGCAACGATCAACAAAACAATAATATTAAAACACAAACTGGCAATCCAAAAAGGGACATCGACGAAATTCAAAATTCCTAGTAAAAACGTACTGATCGTATCATATCCTTGATGGGCGGTGATCAATAAGGAAATGGCCAACGCAATCAGCCCGGTACCTATCAAAACTTGTGCAAATTTTTTGGTTTCTTTCACAACATCACGCTCTCTTCTTTATTTTTCCTCTCTTAGTTTACCGTGAAAGCGTCACAATTACTATCATTTAATCACAAAAACCAGATTTTTTTTGAAGAAATCTAAATTCAATCAAGGGATTCATAATGCTGTTCATAGGTATCGCGAAACTCTTTGGGGGTCAGACCATTCAATTTCTTAAACATTTTGGAAAAATAGTTGGTATTGTTGTAACCAATACGATCGCCGATCTCACTGATCGTGGCTTTCGAATGAAGCAGCAGCTGCTGGGCTTGCTTGATCCGCACCAGATTGACGTACTGATTAAAACTCATTTCCGTTTCTTTCTTAAAGAGCTGCCCCAAATAAACGACACTGACATGCAGTTCTTCAGCCGCTGATTTGACCGTCAAATCATGGGTATAGCCTTCTTCGATCAACTGGATCGTCTTTTGAACGATCTCTGAATAGCGTTTTTGCGGCGGCTGCGATTTCGCCAACTCCAGCACATCATCAAAGAGCTGCCGCAAATCTGCCAGTGTATTAGACTCACGAATCCGTGCCAAAATCTGTTCATGGTTTTCGTGGGAAAGTACTGGCAGCTGCCGATAAATATCATTGAACAACAAGAACGAAACATAGCGAACATGCTCAGGGTCTGCTTGGGTTTGTTCCAAAATAGCGAACATTTTATCCAGCTCATGTTGGATCGTTTTGACATCCCCAATGGTCAGTGCTTTGTTAAAAGACAGAAACGGGAGTTCTTCGTTTCGCTCTAAAATATCCACGTGGATCGTCTGTTCTTGTAAGAACAGATCTGGGTAGAAGGCTTGCAGTGACTGAACCTGCTTGATTTTTTCATAGGCTTTATACAAATTCTCCCACTCGTTGATGGTCTCGCTCATAATCAACTGCCAGTCAGTACTATTGAGCTGCTGTGCCAGTGCTTTTAGATCAGCGTTGATTTGCTGCCTTGGTCCAGCAGCAGTAATGATCACTTGGTTTTCATCTAATCGCCCTGGTAAGATCAATGGCTGATCGTGTTGCTGAAAAAACGTCGTGATTTTTTGTAAGATCTCAGCAGTCCCATTGAACTGCAAAACGGTAAAGGGTGCTGCTAGTGGCACCCGCTGTTGCGCCAGCAAATGGAGGTACTCGCTTTCGTTCAATTCATCATTCAACCAAAGCAGCAGGCTTGACTCTTGATACAGTTCTTTTTCTGCCAACAGTTTTTGCTGCTCCTCTAACTCAGCTGCAATTGCTTGTACACTGCTGCGTAGTTCTTCTTTGTTAACAGGTTTGACGAGATAATTACGCACACCTAACGCCATGCCTTGTTTGACAAAGGCAAACTCCTGATAGCCTGATAGAATGATCGAGAAAAATCGATTCCCAAACGCTTGTGCTTGGCGGATCATATCGATGCCATTCATTTCTGGCATCCGAATATCCGTGATCAGCAAATCAACGGAATGCTCTTGCAAGTACTCGAGGGCTTCACTAGCACTTTTCGCTGTATGCACCACTTCAAAGCCCAGTTCTTGCCAAGGCAAGATCATTTGCAGCCCCTGCAAGATCATGTATTCATCATCAACGAACATTGCTTTATACATCTGTCTCATGCCCCCTTTGCAAACGTTTCTCATCTAAGCGGATCTTGACCGTAAACCCAGCACCTGCCTGAGACGTAACGTCCATTTGATAGGCGCTGTTGAACATGCCCCGCAACCGTTCGTGAACATTTTTGATCCCGATCGAGGTTTGGGCTCCGATCTCCTGATTTTGCAGTTCTTCTTGGATCATCGCCAACTGCTGTGCATCTGCGCCTTTGCCGTTGTCTTTGACCTCAATCACGATCTGATCGACTTCTTTATAAGCCTTGATACTGATGGCATTATCATTGCGCTGATAATCGATGCCGTGAACAAAATAGTTTTCGACAAGCGGCTGCAGCGTGAACTTCGGCAATTCCAACTGTTCTAATGCCGAATCGATGGTTACATGATAGGCGATCTTATCTGGGTAGCGCATCTGAAACAAGTAGACATATTTTTCACAAAAATCGATTTCTTCTTTTAAGGTCTTCGTCTTTTCTTGCGTCGTATTGTTCCGTAGCAGTGCCGAAAAGGCATAGACGACATCCGCCAGCTCTTCTTGGTTGCGACTCAAGGCATACATTCGAATGTATTCTAACGTGTTATACAGAAAATGCGGATTGATCTGTGCTTGCAGCGCCCGCATATCGGCGTCTCGCTGCTTGATCTCTAACGTGTAGATGTCTTTGATATACTCGTTGATACTGTAAGTCATTTGATTGATGGCTTCTGCGATTTCTTTCAGCTCTTGTTGGACATTGGCGGTATCGATCCGCTTATCAAAATTCCCTTGACTGACTTCTTTCGTCGCATAGACGATCTGCTGTACTTGCGAGGTATAGCGCTTGAAGGTCCGATGGAGCACCCATAGGACCAATAAGAGAATCCCAATCCCAAAGCTAAAGATCCAAATGGCGCTAGAAAAAATATCCCGCCAGATCACACCTTTTGACAACAAGATCAGTGACAACTCTCCGCTGACGGTCGTTTGTTTTTTGATATAAAAGTCTTTCGACAGAGTGTCGTGAATAGTTCCATGAGCCACCGCCTGATCAATTTTCGCTAAGGTCTGCTTGCTAAGGTTCGCGGCATCCTTGTATAGCCGCTGACCATTGGAGGTATACAAAAAACTGTTAATACCATGCGCTTGGTTGTCTTCTTGTCGATTGGCTAAGACATCGTCTGAGTGAAAAATCACGTAGGCTTGCCCTAACGGTTGCGCATAATTACTTGGTTGGGCGATCGAACGAACAAAAAACAGACGATTTTTCAAATCGATCTGCTTGCCGCTGCGTTTTTCTCCATAAGGGGTATCTGGGGTTGCCACTAGTGTCTCATTGCTTTCATCTAGTTGAATAATGATCTCTTCGATACTAGGATGATTACGGATCAAGCGATAGAGGATGTTTGGCAAATACACACTTTGTCCCGTCTGGCGAAAAATATCATTACTATAGGAAAAATAGTCTGGCAATGAAAGCTGTAAATAATTGCGCAGCGATTCAAAAGCAGTATCCGAACTGGTAAATTCGCCTAATACCGTTGAAACGACCGCGTTTTGATCCTGCACGTATGCATCCAGCTGCATACTGGTAGCTTCCACGAGGCGTTCGCTGCTATTGAAGCGGTCTGCCCCAGTATATGCCGTCAGAACCAGCATGATAATAATCGAGATGATCACCAAAAGGACGCTATACAACTGCATCAACTGATTGATCAAAAAGTCATGTTTAAACAAACGAAAGCGCTGCTTAGTCATGTGCCAAGTCCCGATCAATGACGGTTTTTTCCTGACTGATCGCCACGTGGCACCACAAAATCAATAGACTGAAGGTTCCAAAGAGCAAGAGCCCTTTCATCATCCAAGTAAAAGCGAAAATACTGGCAATCCCCACGAACAATTTTAAAAAGGTCGCCATATGAAGAAACAGACACACGAAGGACAATTTCAGGTTATTCCACAAGGAAATCTCATAGGATGTGTCAAAAACCACACTTAGTAAGTACAGTAAGATACTCAATCCGCTGACGACAACTAAAACAAAAGAGATCATCAGCCAGATCAAGCCTTGGATCTGGGTAGCTAAATACAAGTTATACACTAAGAAACCTGTCAGTAGGAAGAAAAGATAAAACTGTTTATTGGCTTTGACAAAGACGCTGCGCCAAATGCGCCATGCGCTGCGAAAGCTTTGCTGCTCATAATTTAAACCGTCTTCGTGGATCAAGGTACTAATGGTATGAAACGCTGGACCGATCCCTAAGATTCCGCCACCTGCCAATGTCAATACGACGAAAAACAAATTCAACTTCACGATCGCCCAAATCAAGCGAAAGCCCTTGACCAACCCACTATTTGCTGTTTCTTCCATTTAAAATTCCTCCCTTATTTGTTCCCTATCGAAAATGTAGCATGATTTTAGCTTCCTACTCAAGCTACCTGAGAATCTTTTAATGCTATGTACGTTTTAGAGGCACTATGCTTGCTGCTTGAAGGTTAAAAAACAAAAGTAACGTTATTTTTCCATCAAAGATTCCGCTACTTACTTTAAAGAAAAAGCAACCAGAAGCTAGACGTGGGAACCATTGGTCCTGATGCGTTTAGCCTCCGGCTTACTTGATCTATTGATTGGTGAGCGGCGCCTGTTGCTTATTCTTGGCTTGCACGATACTCATCAAATTGTTTTTGCATTTCATCACGGACTTTCTCCCAGCCAGCAGTTTTTAATTCTTCGTTTAGTTTCGGAACATTTTCTTCTGGATCGATCGTTCCCGTTGCTAAACTTGCTTTGTAACGGTTCATGACATTGGCGATATTCGTGATTTCTGTTTTCACATTATCAGTCTTGAAGTTGAACCCTAAGATTGGTGATGCTTCAGCGTTAGCAATATTTTCATCACGCTCTTTGATCATATCGTCTGTGATGGATTCTTGTGTATAAAGGATCATGTTGTTCCCAGTGTTCCAAGCAGCCATCCGGGTATTTGGCAAGTAGCCATCAAGGAGACGGATTTTGTTGTCTTCGCCCTCGATTTTTTCCCATGCTTCGCCTTCGACACCCCAAACCAATCCATTCAACAATTCAGGATCGCTGTTCAACAAGCCCAACACTTCCACTGCTTTTTCTTTGTTTTTCGAAACATTCGCTACGACAAAGTTTGCCATTTGCGCTTGGCCTGTTGATTTTAATTGTTTCGTGATTGGACGTGAAACCAATTCATGACCTGCGGCATTGCTTAAGATCGTATCGCCGTAATCCATTGGTCCTTGGGTTTCTTCACGCATGAACCATGTGTTGCCTTCTAATGGGTAACCAGTCGTATTAGTGGCTGCATCAGTTGGGATCAAGCCTTCGTTGTACCATTTGTGCATCAATTTCAAGTTTTCCATTTGTTCATCATCTTCGTATTGATTGATGATCTTCGTTGTATCGCCGTCCAATTTAACAGCAAATGGGTAATCTTTCCCGATCACATAATCATAGTTTCCAGAAACATTAAAGGTTTGTCCGATCGCAAACGGTGCGATGTTTGGTTCTTCTTCTTTAAACTTCTTCAACACGTCTTCGGCATCTGCATAAGATTCGATCCCGCTAATATCCAAATCATATTTATCTAAATACTCTTTATTGAAGGTCAAGACTTGTTGGGCATAAATATTGCCGTTGACTGGAAAGGCATATAATTTTCCGTCGATCGTATTGCCTTTGATATAAGATTCGTCTAATTGATCATACGCTTCTTTGGCATATTTTGGTGCTAACTCCGTCAAATCTGCATACGCGCCTTTTTGCGCATTCGCAACATAGTTTGAGGCAAAGGAAATATCGTAGTTTTCACCCGATGAAATGATGGTACTCATTTTTTGATCCCAATCACCCCAGCCGATATACTGCAGATCGATGCGAGCGTTGGTTTTTTCTTCAATGCGTTTATTGGCGATCTCCATTAATTGATCAAAGTTTTCTGGCTTGTCCCCGACTTGATACATCAATAAAGTCGTTACGCCATCTGCATTGTTTTCTGAATCGGATGTTGCGCCGTTCGACCCACAGGCAGCCATTCCCAAAGTTGCCGCTGCGGCCATCCCAGCAAAAGCTGTTTTTTTCCACAAATTCATTTTTGTTTCCTCCCTATACTTATTTGATTATTCTTTGACGCCACCAATTGTCAGACCACCGACAAAATACCGTTGGAAGAATGGATAGGTGATCGCAATCGGTAAGGTTGCAACAACAACGATTGCCATGCGAGCAGTTTCGCTTGGCAAAGCGGCCAAACCGCCTTGGATCTGGGCAGCCATACCAGAGCTTTTGGCTAGATAATCCAAGTTGCTTTGAATCCGCATCAAAAGTGCTTGTAACGGCACTAAAGAGTCTTTTTGAATATACAACAATGCATTGAACCAGTCATTCCAATAGCCAAGAGCGGCAAATAGACTGATCGTTGCGATCCCTGGAACGGCTAACGGCAACACGATGGACAGAAAAATCTTCATTTCGCTGGCACCGTCGATGCGCGCAGATTCTATAATACTATCTGGTACCGTCTTTTTAAAGAAGGTCCGCATAACAAGGATATTAAAAGGCCCTAAGGCAAGGGGCAAAATCAACGCCCAAATCGTGTCTTTCAATTGGATCAAGTTGACCATCACTAAGTAATTGGCAACCATCCCTGGCGCAAACAACATGGTGATCAAAGCGAAGATCGTAAAGAAACGACGGAATGGAAAATTTGAGCGAGAGATGACATAGGCATATAGCGAAGTCATCGTTGCATTGACGAAGGTACCAAAAACAGTGATAAAAATAGATACGCCAAATGCTTGGAAAATTTTGCTGCTCATTTGTCCGCTAAACAGGTAGGTATACGCTGCGAACGAAAATTCTTGTGGCCAAAAGCGATAGCCGTTTTCTGCCAAAGAGGTTTCACTGGTCAATGAGATCGCGATCACAAAGAGAAACGGCAAGACACAGGAAATCGCGAACAGACCGATCACGATATTAAAAATCAGGTTGACCGTTGGGTTAAAGGAGCGGATCTCGACTTTCGTTACTTTTTTCTTCATTTATCCATCCTCCTTAGAATAATGCTGAATCTGGTTCTAGTTTACGAACAACCAAATTCGCTGTTAGTAATAATAATGCCCCAACCACTGATTGATAAAGGCCAGCAGCTGCGGTCATCCCGAAGTCGCCTGTGGCAGTCAGTCCATTATAAATGTACGTATCTAAAACGGAGGTGACTTGGTACAACGCCCCAGAGTTTCGTGGGACTTGATAGAAAAGTCCGAAGTCGGCACGGAAGATCCCACCGATGTTCAAAATCAACAAAACAGAAATCATTGGAATCAGCTGTGGCAACGTCACATTTTTGATCTGCTGCCATTTGCTGGCGCCATCGACCATCGCGGCTTCGTAATACGTCTGATCGATCCCGACCACTGACGCATAATAGATGATGCTGTTGTAGCCTAAGCTCTTCCAGACATTCATAAAGACGAAAATAAACGGCCACCATTTCGGATCAGCATACCAGTTGATTCCTTCACCGCCCATACCCGTGATCCATTGGTTGATGATCCCTTTGTCTGGACTCAAAAAGGCATAGACAAAGTACGAAATAACCACCCAAGAAAGGAAGTACGGCAACAGGGACATCGTGTGATACACTTTTACCAAGCGCTTATTGCGCAGCTCACTCATAATAATGGCAAAGGCAATCGCAAAGAATAGGTTGAATGCTAAAAATACGATATTGTAGAGTAGGGTATTTCTAGTGATCAGCCAAGCATCATTGGATGCAAATAAAAATTTAAAGTTATCAAAGCCGACCCATGGGCTTTGTTTCAAACTGGCAAAAAAGCCGTCTGGTGAAATGTGGAAATCTTTGAACGCCACCACATTTGCGAATACAGGTATATAGAAAAAAAAGATAAACCAGACAACACCTGGCAAAGCCATCAATATCAATGCTTTGTATTGCCAGACATTCCTCCAAAACCCCTTTTTCTTCACATCTCATCATCTCCTTCATGCTACTAGAATAACGCTTTCATCCCTAAAAAATAAGGAACAAACTAAAGATAAAATGAAACAAATTAAAGGTCTTTGTTTATATTTTGTTTTTATTCTCTAAAAACCTGAAAAACGTCCTACCTTTTGCAAGATAGGACGCTTCATTGATTTGTTTTTTATGAATGATCAGTCGACAAAGCCGTTTTGTAGAATCACTTCGTGGAACCACTCACCAGACTTTTTGATGGTCCGTTTTTGGGTAGCCAAATCGACAGCAATAAACCCGTAACGATTTTTGAATTCATTCAGCCAAGACCAATTGTCCATGCAGGTCCACATGTGATACCCGCGGCACTGGCTGCCTTCTTGTATCGCTTGGTGAACATACCGCAAATGATCTTTGATAAAGGTGATGCGGTACTCATCTTGGATCTGACCGCTGGCATCGATAAAGCGTGTTTCATCTTCGACCCCCATGCCGTTTTCTGAAATATAACAGGGGATATTGCCGTAGTTGTCTCGTAGGTTGATCAAGGTATCATAGATGCCTCGTTCATAGATCTCCCAGCCTCGATGGGGATTGATTTTCTTTTCTGGCCAATCATACACATCGAAGTAATCTTCTGGCATTGGTGTGTCCGCTGTTTTGGCAGAACGCTTTTGCTGCACCCGCCGTGGCTGATAATAGTTGACCCCCAAGAGATCGACCGTGTTTTCTTTAATGATCTGCAAATCTTCTGCTCTGGTTTCTGGCATGATCGCCAACTCGTTTAAGACAGCGATCAATTCTACAGGAAAGGTGCCTTTGACCGCTGGATCTAAGAAGGATCGGTTAAAAAAAGCATCTGCCAGTTGCGCAGCTTGGACATCTTTTTCATCGTTCGGATCTTTCGGATAAGTCGGTGTCAAATTCAAGATGATGCCGATTTCGCCTGATTGCTGAGATTGACGGAAGCGATGGATCGCTAAGGAGCTGGCGAGTGCTTCATGGTAGCCGACTTGCACCGCATGTGCCAAGTTGATTTCTGCTGGGTAATGCTGTTGATACAAATACCCCATCTCCACTGGCACGATCGGTTCATTTTGCGTGAACCAATAACGGACTTGATCACCGAACAACTCAAAACACAAAGCGGCATAATCTGCAAATGCTGTGACAGTCTCGCGATTGAGCCAGCCGCCTTCTTTTTGCAGTGCCATCGGCATATCAAAATGATACAAATTGATGAAGGGTTCGATGCCATTTTCGATCAAAGTGGCGAAGTACTCGCGATAAAACGCAACCGCTTGTTGATTGACCGCTCCTCTTCCTTCTGGCAGCAAGCGACTCCACTGGATCGAGGTTCGAAAAGAATTAAAGCCGATCTCTTTCATCAACGCCACATCTTCTGGGTAACGCTGCAGCAGCTGGACGGTATCTTTTGGTCCCCGTTTTTGATAAAAACGTTCTGGCTCCGTTGCGTACCAATAGTCCCAAATCGAATCACCTTTGCCATCATCGGCCGTTCGTCCTTCAGTTTGCGGACCGCTGGCAGCAGCTCCCCACCAAAAATCTTTAGGAAAATACAGGTTAGTCATGGGCAGTCACCTGCTCTTTGCCTAACAAGAGACAGCCGATAATCCCGCTTTTGTTCGGCAAGCCCCAAGTGACGATGTAGTCTTCCACTGGTGGTGTCTCCATATAGCCTGCCATTTGTTTTTGGAAGGCTTGTTGGATTTGAGCGAGTAGATGCGGCTGATTCATGACCCCACCGCCTAAAATGATTTTCTCAGGTGCTAAGGTCAACGTGATATTGACCAGCGCTTGCCCTAGATAAAAGGCCTGCAACCCCCAAATCTCGTGCGCTTGCGGCAAGTCTTGTCCTTTGATCCCCGTACGTCCTTCTAAAGAAGGCCCTGCGGCTAATCCTTCCAGACAGTCGCCGTGATACGGGCATGTACCAGCATACGTATCTTCACTGTGGCGTTTGACATAGGTATGACCGATTTCTGGATGACCGATCCCCTCGAAAATCTTTCCTTCACGAACGACTCCTGCGCCAATGCCGGTTCCTACTGTCAAATAGACACAGCTGTCTTTGCCTTGCGCAGCTCCTTGGCGTAATTCCCCATAAGCGGCAGCATTGACATCTGTTGTCCAAGCAAATGCTGTCTCTGGGTAGCGCTTCTTCAATGCACCGAGAAAATCGAACTGCTGCCAGCCCTGTTTCGGCGTCGCTAGTATGTGGCCATAGGTCGCTTGGGTTGGATCGATCCCGATCGGACCAAAGGAACCGACCCCTAATGACACGAGATTGTAGGGATCGAAAAAGGCAAAGATCGCCGCTAACGTTTCCTCTGGTGTTGTCGTTGGGATCGACTCTTGGGCGATGATCGTCAACTGGTCATCGGCAACGGCACAGATCATTTTTGTGCCGCCGGCTTCAATTCCTCCATAAACCATCATTACTCACTCCTTTACTCCAATGGTACGAATTTCATATGGGTGTAATTGCTCATTGACGGTCGATGCTTGTTCTTCCTCTAAAAGGTTCAACAGACAGAGCGTCGCCTGCTCTTTTTGCACGTGAAAGGCAGTGGCTTGATCCGCCAAATTATAGCCCCGCAAAACGATCTGCTGGTCTTGGCGATTGCGTTTTAAGGCGGTGATAGCTACCGTCGTTCCATGAGCTTCCATGTATTGGTTGCTGCTGGCTAGCTTGCCTTGATGCTTGTCGGTCTGACTTGCCGTCCAAGGAACTTGGGTAGCTTGTGCTTGGCGATACGTTTCATAACGTTCTACAGGAGCCCCATGACAGGCTACGCCGTATTCAAAGGTGTGGCTGCCTAAGCATTGCGCTTCTGGTGTTGGGAAGTAGCCCCAATCGCCTAGCTCTCCCGTACAGCGCAACAAGGTCAAGCAGATCTGATCCTTCACGATTTCATATTCGTTCAAACCAAAATTAGAAACCGTCATGCCGCTAGTTTCATCATGCAAGTTGACAAAGGCGTGCTGATGCTGCGGATTTGTTGGGTTTTCCCAATGACTGGAAACCTGATTCGGCCGTTTTACGACTTCATAAATGCTGTCAGCTTCATGGAAATCCGTGATGATCCCTGTTGGGAATAACACTCGCAGTCGGTGATCTTTGCTTTGGTTGTTGACGGTGGTTTTAAATGCCAGGCGGTTGCTGGTTCGTTCTAAACGGATCTCCGTCTCGATCTTGAAAGCAACCAATTCTTGACTCCGCTGTGCCTTACGGAAACGGAAATCGACGACAGCTTTTTGTTCTTCTAACAAACGGTCATCTGCTGAAACGGGAATCTGCAATTCTTGCGTCAGTCGCACGATCCCCACCAGTGGATCGTTTTGTTCGATCGTCACGTGATGCGGAAATTGTGTCGATAAGATTGCTTGATCCCCTTCTGGTTGTTTGAAGATGTACTCATTGGCGATATCCCCCACATCCTCGAAAACCAGTAAATTGCGATACGTTTTTTGGGTTACTTTGTCTGTAATCGTCAAGCTGCCGTTTTCAGTAATGACGGCTTCCAAATGTGCGTTGGCAAGTTTGCGCCCTCCTTCTGAAACGATCGGGGCGCTCTCTACTGGCGTAGCGGCTTTTTCTACTAGGGCAAAGGTCTGCCATGAAAATTCTGGCAACTGGTTTGCTTCAACTTGGACCTTGACAAAGCGTTTCATGAAAGGAATCCGAAAAGCATCTTTAGGCAATTCATAGTCAAAAAGGACCTCTTCTTCACTGATGATCGCAGCAACAGGGTTCCCCTGTTCATCGATCACCGAATAAGAACCTTTTGGCTTCGCCAACAATTCGTGGTAAAGCTTGCTTGGCAATCCTTCACGGAATGTTTTACGCTCAAGTTCGATCACGACTTCCACTAAACCAGAACGGGTGCTGCCAGTGGTGTTGAAGACCACGAAGGGGCGACTCTCCTCAGGAAACTGGCTCGTGTCGATGGCGGCTACTAAATTGCGTAACGCTTCATCTGCCACGAACTTGCCGATTTCATTGGCTTTTTCAAAGCGCGGCATCATTTCTCGGTGTACTTCGTCCACTGAACAGCCGCAGATACTGTCGTGAGGATGATTTTGCATCAGGGTTTTCCACGCATGATCCAACATATCGTGAGGATAGCTGCCGCTTGCTTCATAAGCCATAGTTGCTAATGGCTCCGCAACATTTTCTAATTGGCGGGAAACCTTTGTATTCCATTGTTTTAGATAAACTCGGGAAGAGGCGGTATTGGCTAGAGTATACCAACCATCGGTTTCTTGACTGGTCAATTCACCTGTGACAGTTCCTAGGTCATCTGGCAGATCTGCTTGCACCGCTTCAAGGTATTCGGTAAAGCTGGCGTGTTTGAATTCATACTCTGGGAAAAGCTCGTTGGCTGTACGAATCGCTGCCGAAATATCTTTTTGGACGGGTTGATGATCGACCCCATTCATCATTAAGTAATGATTGGTGGCTCCAAATTTTTCTACATCTTGCAGTTTTTGTGTCCAAAAAGCTTTGGCTTCTGCTTTATCCACTGGAATCTCATTGCCATTGGAGTACCAGTTGGCAAAAAGTAGACCAAAGATTTGACTGCCATCTGGACCTTCCCAATGCATTTCAGAATATTGGGAAGTAAATTGATCATCGGGTAAAACTTCGTTGTCAAAGCCGATCGGTTTGACGCCACGCCCAAATGCAGCACTTTCAAGATTGGCTTGTAGCATCATTTGCGGAGTTTGTCCCATATTGCCGAAGGTATCTGGGAAATACCCCAACATAACGGGGGTGCCCCACTTTTTGCTTTCTGCCATTCCAATCAGCATATTACGGGTGTTTGATTCGGCACTGATCAAAAAGTCATCTTGCAAAATATAAAACGGACCGATCTGTAATTTCCCTTGTTTGATGGCCGCTTTGACCGCCTCGCGTTTTTCAGGCCGCACTTCTAAATAGTCATCCAAGATGATCGTCTGTCCATCTAGATGGAAGCTGTGGAACTCAGGGTCATTTTCAATTAATTCTAAAAGATCATCCATCAATTCCACTAGCCGCATGTGATGCTGTTCGTAAGGCATGTACCATTCCCGATCCCAGTGGCTGTGTGAGATGATATAAACTTGTTTCTTCATTGATTTTTACTCCTCGCTGTTTGCGTCGTTGGACTGCTTTTTGTGTCACTCGAATGGTGATGGGTCGTGCTGCTTATTTTTCCACTCGGATATCGAAATAATCCATAACCAATTCACAAAACATCATATTCGCCCACGAGAACCATTCTCTCGTGTATTGCGAAGGATCATCGACATCGAACCCTTCATGCATCAAATTTGTACCCGCATCTGTCGCCACTAACTGATCCAAAATTCGTTTCTTTTCTTCTTTGTCAGTGGTGGTCATCCCTTCCATTGCCATGGCGATCGGCCACACATAATTTTCTGGCGTATGAGAGCTACCAATGCCTTTGGCGTATTTCCCTTCATAGAAATACGGATTTTCACTGCTCAACAACGTTTTACGGGTTTGAAGATAAAGGGGATCTTCCATGCTGCCATACCCCAAGTAAGGGGCGGCGATCAAATTCGGCACATTGCTGTCATCCATCAGGGTGCCATTGCCGAATCCATCCACTTCATAGGCGTAGACTTCTTCGCCAGCTTGGTTCGTGGTCAACCCGTATGCTTTAATCCCTGCTTCAATGTCTGCTTGTAGTTTTTTCGCTTGTGCCACGATCGCTGCGTCTTCTAAAACCGTCGTAAAGATTTCTTGGATATAGCCTAAGACCACCACCGCAAACATATTGGAGGGAATCAAATAGCCGTATTTGCAGGCATCATCACTTGGTCGAAAGCCTGACCAAGTCAAGCCGACGGGTTTCACTGGTGCGCCTTTGCCGTCATGAGTCAAGGTATCTTCTTTTCGCCAGGTATCCCGTTCAAAGCGATATGGAGACTCCTCATGATTTTGTTCTGTCACAAACACCTCCAAGGCTTTTTTGATACCTGTTACAAAATCATCATTGAACTGATCGGTTCTGCTTGTGTTTTTATATAGCAGATAGGCCAGTTGGATCGGATAACATAGAGAGTCGATCTCATATTTACGTTCCCAGATCCAATCGTTCATTTCTGTATCGTCTGTTTGGTGGCCAGCGCCATTGGCTGATTCGTTAAAGGCATTTGCGTAAGGATCGATCGTAATATAGTAGAATTGCTTTTTAACTAACCCGCTGATCATGCTTGCTAAGTCTTCATCTTCTTTGGCGATCACCAAATACGGACGAACTTGTGCAGTGGAATCTCGCAGCCACATGGCTGGAATATCCCCCGTCAGTAAAAAGGTCGTGCCATCCTCATGACGCTTGACCGTCGTTAATAGTGTATTGGCGAAAGCTGCGTTAAAATTTTTCGCCCAATCGGCATGCGTTTCTCCGCATAGATCCGTAATCGTTTCCATAAATGTTGCTACTGAAGTTGGTATTTCTTTATAAACCATTCCATCACCTTCCCTGATTTGATATATCAATTTACGAACCTAGTATATCATGAATTATCTGAATGTCTAGCGCTTTTCCAAAATAATTAAAGGGTTTTCATTTTTATTGGTTTATGGTATGCTAACAAATATGATATATCAAAAGGGGTTTTCTTATGAAACAACCATTATATAAAAAAATTTACGCGGAGCTTCACGAAGCCATCGTTGAAGGGCGATTAGCGCCTGGCAGTCGTGTCCCTACTGAAAAAGAACTATCTGAACAATACCAAGTCAGTCGGATCACCTCTAAAAGAGCCTTGACGGAACTGGAACAAAATCAGCTGATCTATCGCGTGCAAGGCAGCGGCAGCTTTGTCCGAGAATTGAAGGAAAAAAAAGCGACTGGACGAATTTTGTTTGTCTTGCCCTTTGCCAATGATCTCTCTTTAGGAAACTTTACCGAAGGCATTTACCCCGTGATGCAAGAACACGGCTTTGAACTTTTGATGACACCAGTGGATTATTTGGAAAAAACGACGGCAGCTGAGCTGATGCAAGAATTCGACGGCCTGATCTATTACGCCAGCAATACGTTTTCTTACTATGACTTGCTGTTCGAATGTGCTGAAAAGCACTTTCCTATCGTGACCTTAGATAAAAAGCTGCATGAGTTTAATTTTCCAGCGGTGATGCCAGATAACTTTCAAGGCGGACAGCTAGCCACAGAGCATTTACTTGCGTTGGGGCATCACCGGATCGCTTATATTTTTGGTGATACCCATCATCCGCAATCCGTCCGTCAGCGTTATCTAGGTTACATCGATGCGCTGAAAAAAGCCCAAAGAACCTTTCGCACCAAGCTCGACGACACGGCTGCCAGCATCGCAAATGCGCTTGCCTACTTGGAAGAACATCAGGTCACGGCAGCCGTCTGTGAAAATGACTTGGTCGCCATTGAATTGATGCGTGCTTTGCGCCAAGCAGATTTGCACGTCCCTGCCAACATTTCCCTGGTTGGTTTCGATAATATCCAAGCCGCAGCCCTCGTTGATCCAGCACTAACGACTATCGGGCAGAATTTTGCTGAGATGGGGCGCTTGGCAGGAAACCAAGTGATTGAGAAAATCAACGCTGCGAAGGCAGCAACCCCAGTACCAACGGAGACGACCACCCATCTAGTGGCGGTTTCTTTGATCAAAAGAGAATCAACCCAATTAAAGGAGTGAACCAAGTGAACGTATCAATGATCGACACACGACACGGAACAGACAACCAATATAGTTTTTCCCACGGCAACTGCCTGCCTTATACAGGGGTTCCTTTTGGCATGAATTACTTTGCCCCGCAAACCAGCGATCAACGCGGCAGTTGGTGGTTTCATCCAGAAGATCGAACCTTTCAGGGCTTTCGCATCACCCATCAGCCTAGCCCATGGATGGGAGATTTCAGCCATCTGACGATGCTGCCGATAAACGGCACTCTTTCTGAAAATACCCTTTTCCATGCGCAAAGCTCGTATCGTCCCGAAGAAAGCACCTTTAATCCAGCCTTTCTTAAAATCAAGACGCAGCGGTATTTAACAACAACGACTTTGATCCCCAGTATGTATGGCGGTATGCTGACTATTGAAAACTGCGGGGATCAGCCAGGTCTTGGCTTGTCACTGCCGGGTGACTATGTCTTAGAACAGTTGGATGAACAAACAGTGGCTGGTCAACTGATCGTATTTTCAGGGTGCGAAGATGAACGCTTCACCTTCCATTTCGTCTATCGTTTTGAAACACCCATCACGGCGATCGAAGGTACCTTGACAGGCAAAGAAGCCTTCGTCGTTCTCCGCTTTGATGATTGCCAAACACAGACGATCCGTTTTGCGACCTCGTTTCTCAGTCGCGAACAAGCTTGTTTGAACTTGCAACGGGAACAGCAATGGGCTCCTGCCGATTATCTGGCTTCTGTCCAACAGCAATGGAATCATTTTTTGCAAAAAATCGAGATTGAGCATCACGATCAAACACAAGTTTCTACTTTTTATCATAATTTTTATCGCTTATTCTTGTTTCCTCAAACCTTCTTCGAAATCGACCAAGAGGGCCGCAAAATGCATTGGGATACCTTGGCAAAAGCAATCAAACCAGGACCACTGTATACAAACAACGGCTTTTGGGATACGTATAAAACTGTCTACCCGCTCTTTTCACTCTTGGCTGTCGAACAATTGGAAGACATGCTGGAAGGCTTTTTGAACAGTTATCGCGAAAGCGGCTTTTTACCAAAATGGCTATCGCCAGATGAGCGTGGATTGATGCCAGGGACGCTGATCGATGCCGTGATCGCTGATGCCGCAGTAAAAGGCATTCGTCCTGATTTGATGCCCGAATTTTTAGCAGCGATGAAAAAAGGCGCCACCGTCCAAAGTGAAAATCCCAATTATGGTCGGCGCGGCACGACGGACTATTTGACTTACGGGTATGTGCCATTGACGCATCATGAATCGGTCAATCACACCCTTGATTATTGTTACAGTGATTTTTGTATTTCACAAGTCGCGCAACAGCTGGGTGACGAGCAAGCAGACTATTATCAGCAGCAATCGCAAAACTACCGCAACATTTTCGATCAGGAAACTGGCTTTATGCGGGCAAAAGATCCCGATGGTGCCTTTCGTCCAGAATTCAGTGACATACGCTGGGGCTTAGATTATGCAGAAGGCAGTGCGTGGCAAAGCAGTTTTGCTGTTTACCATGATTTCGCTGGCTTGATCGCCGAACACGGCGGCAAAGCGGCCTTTGAAGCAAAACTGATCGACTTGTGCAATCAAGAACCTCGCTATACGACAGAAGGCTACGGCTTTGAGATCCATGAAATGAGCGAGATGGCTGCACTCGATTTTGGTCAGCTAGCGATCTCCAATCAACCAAGCTTCCACTATCCGTATCTATTCAGCTATTTGGGCAAACCAGAAATGGCACAGCCCTTGATCAAGCAGCTATTGACACAATGCTTCAATGACTCGCCCAAAGGCTTTCCTGGCGATGAAGACAACGGTAGCATGGCTGGTTGGTACATTTTCAACTCCTTGGGCTTTTATCCAGTCACACCAGGGACGGGGGAATATGTCATCGGCATGCCATTATTTGATCAAGCAACACTACATCTTGCTTCAGGCAAAGACTTAGTGATCAAGAGCACGCCCAATGCGCCGCAACAGCTCTTCGTGGATAAAATCACATTGAACGAAGAACCCTTCGAGCGATTGTTTTTCACCCACCAAGAATTGACTGCCGGTGGTACATTGAACTTCCAGCTAGGTATCGTCCCTCGCACCAAAGAGTGGTCAGCCGATGCCTATCCTTATAGCGTCAGTCAACCACATGCATAACGAAAAAACCGCTCCGTAGCAACAGGCAGCAGTCTACTTTCAGTCAAATGAAAGTACGCGCTGTCCCTGCTAGGGAGCGGTTTTTTTATTGGTTCATTTGTAGCGGTAACAGACGTTCGATGGTTTTCAGCACGCCATTTTCATCGTTTGACTTGGTCACAAACGCTGCCGCTGCCTTGACTTCCTCAAAGGCATTGCTCATGGCGAAACTAAACGTGCCAGCTGCCATCAACTCCAAATCGTTCAAGCCATCGCCGAAGACCATTGTCTCTTCTGGTGTGACGTGCAGCAATTCTTGCAAGTGTGCCACAGTCGTTCCTTTGTGGACGCCTTGATTGGTGATATCGATCCAAGCGGCTTCCGAAGCCACGATGTAGGCGTCGTTTGTAAACTCACCTAACTGTTGGACATGCTCAAAGCAACGTAGTTTGGGATCAAAAATAGTGAGCTTCACAAAATCTTCGGTGATGGTTTGATAATCCGTCACCGTTTTGACCACCCGATAAGAGCCGCGAACTTTCTGGGCATCTGCTTCATTGGTCGTTTCAGCAATGTACGCCGCAGTCGGTGTACAGGCGATGATCACATGATCTTGCGCAATCGCAGCGAGCTTCGCAATGATCCGCCGCCCTAATTCGTTTGGCAGCAGTGATTCAAAGATGTATTCGCCTTGATGTTTGATGCGGGTCGCGCTATCCCCAAGAATCCAAACATCCGCTGCTGCTTCACCAAACAGTTCTTCCACTCGTTCACACTGTTTGCCGGTACACGCAGCAAAAGCAACACCCGCTTCTTTCATTTGTTGGCTGACTTGTTCATAATAAGGCCGATCAAAACTGCCTTGGCTGTTCAAAAATGTGCCGTCTAAATCTGTGATGACTAATTTGATCATACGTTTCTCTTCCCCTCTACCTCGTGTCCTCTTTATGGCGAATCACTTAATTAACATTATTAATTAAGTATACTTATTTTCAAGTTTTCCGTCAAGTCAGTCTTTTAAAAACTTTACATCGTTTCATCCCGTCGGTATACTTAATTAAATCACTTCATTAAGGAGAACACCTATGGCTTCTACCACCCATTCCATTCGTCAGCAAAACAAACAGCTGGTTTTAAAAACCTTATTTCAAAACGGGGCATTATTCGCCTCCGATTTAGTAAAGAAAACCGGCATCAGCATGGTCACCACTAACTCATTATTAAAAGAATTGTTGGCAGAGGGGGAAATCACTAAAGGTCCGCTGGAGCAAAAAGAGCTAGGGCGGCCTGCCGTGACCTATCAGCTCAACCAAGACCGAGGCCATTCTCTTTTGCTTAGTTTTATCGATCACGATGGTTCCTTGGCTCTTTGGTCCATGCTGATCGACCGCAAGGGGAAGGTTTTGGCAAAACACGACCAGCCGTTTCCTGATGTTGCCCCTCATCGCTTTCAAGAATGTGTAACGAACGAGCTAGCATTATTTCCCTCTGTGGAACAGATCGCCCTCTTTTTACCAGGAAAAATCAGTGGAGGAACCGTGACTTCCAGCTGGTATGAAAAATTCAATGGCTGGCAGCTGGCAGCTCTCGTGGCAGAGGTCACTGCACTGCCCTTCTACTGTCAAAACGATGCCCATATTTTAACGATCGGCTATTGCATCGCCCAACAGATCTCTTTGCAGCAAACCATCGTCGGCATGTACAATCCCGAAAAAAGCATGCCTGGTATCACGCTCCTGGTCAATGGTGCACTTTTAGAAGGAAAAGATGCCCTAGCAGGAGAAGCAAAATTTTTGCCCGGCTACTTGGATCAAGGGGCACCGCAAGACCGCACGGCTTTGGTTCAGCGTCTGACAAGCTTACTGCCATTTTATAATGCAGCTTTTGCCCCCCACTGTATTATTTTAGCCAGCAGTGATGCAGTAAAAACCGATCTCTTAGACGCGATCCAAAAAAATCCATTGCTGCAGCAACAACCCAATCAGCCTGCTTTTCATTATATCGATGCCATCGAGGAAGCCATGGTGCTAGGCATGCACTGGCTGATTTTCCGCAAGACACCTTTTGACTTAGCCCGTTGATGACACAAAGACCATAGAATAATTGAGGCGGTGTGATATGAAAATAGCTATCATTGGTGCTGGTCCTCGTGGACTTTCACTTTCAGAACGACTGATCGCTCATAGCAAACAAAACAAACAAGCCATCGACTTGCTGCTGTTTGATCCCTTTCTTCCTGGGGCAGTTTGGCGCACGGACCAATCGGCGGATCTGCTATTGAATTCTGTAACCAGTCAAGTCACCCTTTTCACGGATGACACATTAAGCACCGGCGGTCCCGTGGTCAAAGGACCTACCTTATACGAATGGGCAGTGACAGAAGGGAAACATTTCGCAGCCACGCATGCCCCTGAGCTCGTTGCGGAATGCACAGCACTTGATTCACTTGATCCTAACGGGCATTGCTCGCGGGCGTTATATGGCCTCTATCAGCAGTGGTTTTATCAGCAGCTATTAAAAGAGCTGCCTGAATCCATTACCGTCAACCATCTGTCAGACAGTGTCAGCTCCTTGACCCCTCTTTCCAAAAATCGCTACCAGTTGACGACGGCTCACCACACATTTCTTGTTGATGCCGTCGTCTTAGCTACAGGCCATTCACAAGCCCAACTGTCAGCAGCAGAACAACGATTGGCGGCGGCCGCAGAAAATAATGGCTGGTTTTATGCACCGCCAGCCAATGCGGCAGATACGGATCTAACGGCGGTGAAAGCTGGCGAACCTGTGATTTTACGGGGACTAGGACTTGCCTTTTACGATTACGTCAACCGCTTGACCAGCGGTCGGAGCGGCACCTTCGTCAAAGTCAATGGATCCCTCGTCTATCAACCTTCTGGTGAAGAACCACAAATCATCGCAGGTTCTCGTCGGGGTGTCCCGTATCATCCTCGTGGCCGCAATCAAAAAACACCGACGCAGCAGCGAAAGCCCGTTTTTTTGACCCCTGAACGCCTCGCTGCTTGGCAAGCAGCCAAAACGGTTGCTGGCAAGACCCTACTCTTCTATTTAAAAAAAGAGGCAGAACTCGTCTATTATCAGACGCTGCTTTTAGAAAAACAGCTACTGGACAAAGATCAGCTTGCCGCTTTTACCGCCGCCTTTGTTGCCACGGAAGGATCTGAAGACTTGCTGAAAAAATGGCAGCTTCCTACGACGGAGTGGTGGTCATGGCAACAACTAGCCGACCCCTTTGCTCAGAAAAAGCAACAGTCGTTGCAAGACTTTTTCATTGCACTATTACGTACCCAAATCCAAGATGCCGAAAAAGGCAATCTAACAGGACCTATCAGCAGTGCCTTGGAAGTCTTCAAAGATCTGCGGGACCCGATTCGGTTTGTTCTCGATCATCAGCTAATGCCAGCACAAGACCTGAAAACACTCTTTTGGCAGTCTTTCGTTCCCTTGAACAGCTTTTTATCGATCGGACCGCCAGTTCAGCGACTGCAGGAACTGGTGGCATTGATGGAAGCGGGAGTGGTGACCTTACTAGATCCCGACATGACTGTTGAGATCGAGGAGGCTTACTGTACGTATTCAAAGGGATTTGACGACACACACTATCACGCGACGCAATTAATTGAGGCTCGCATTCCATCGACAGCGATTCGTCGAACCAACAATTCCTTGTTGCGGCAACTGCTAAACGATCGGATCATTCACCCGCACCAGTTGGCGATCCCCAATGAGGTGCCTTTTGAGACGGGTGCGATCGCCATCGATCCTGAGACCAATCAGATCCTTGGACCAGATGACCGTCCTTACCCTACCCTCTATTGTTTTGGGATTCCCACAGAAGGCATCCACTGGCTGACGGCTGCCACTGCTCAGCCAGGAACCGATGCTTGGAATTTACGGCAGGCGGACCAGATCGCCACTGACCTCTTGCATCACACCTTCTAGTCGCTTCTTTTCTATCAAACGCAAACTTCCGAGGAAACGCTTCGGGAGTTTTTTGTTTTTCTTTCGCAAATCCGCAGAAAGGATTTTTCTTTTTTTGAATATTCTTGAAATTTTCTTTAATTGTTACACGAAAATTGCGACAGTCCTAGAAAACCGTTACAATGGAAGAAACGAACGTAGGGAGGTTATCAGATGACCGCTGAATTACAAAAAATAGATGCCTTGATCGCAGAAGTGGAAAAAGTGATTTTAGGCAAACGAGATGTGATCCAATTTACCGTGGCTGCGCTGCTTGCTGGCGGACACGTTTTATTCGAAGATATCCCTGGTGTTGGGAAAACGATGTTGGTCAAATCGTTAGCCAAAGCCATTCAAAGTGACTACAAACGGGTACAGTTTACCCCAGACCTTTTACCTAACGATGTGTTAGGTGTGTCGATTTTTAATTCCCAAAGCCACCAGTTCGAGTTTCGTCCTGGCCCGATCTTCACCTCCGTCCTCTTGGCAGATGAGATCAACCGAACCACACCAAGGACGCAAGCCTCACTCTTAGAAGCCATGTCAGAAAATCATGTCACCATCGACAATCAAACGTACCCATTGAGTCCCCACTTTTTTGTTTTAGCCACGCAAAATCCAATCGAGTATGAAGGAACGTATCCTTTGCCTGAAGCCCAATTGGATCGTTTTTTGTTCCGCCTGCATATCGGTTACCCAGATTTTCAAGATGAGCTCGCCCTCTTGACTGGAAAACGACAGCAAAGCTTGGATCAGATCCAAACCATTTTACATGCTGATGAAGTGACCGCTTTAAAAGCGATGGTCGATGACGTGTATGTCGATGAGCAGGTCGCCCGTTACGCATTGCAGCTGGTTCAAGCGAGCCGTCAGCATAATGCCATTGACCTTGGTATCAGCCCTCGTGGTGGGATCGCCTTCTTAAAAGGGGCCAAAGCGTTAGCATTGACGGAAGGTCGGACCTTTGTCACGCCGCAAGACTTGCAGCGAATTTTACCAGCAGTCTTCGGTCATCGTTTATTACTGAAAGGTGGCGTTCATGCCAGCACGGAGACCCTTTCAGACTTGATGAAACAGATGATCCAACGAGTGCCTGTCCCAACGAGGAGATAGCGATGAAGAAAAAGAAGCTTGAACGCCTGCTGCGCCTCCTGTTGTTTAGCGCTGCTTATTTTCTGCTGCTGGCTTACTGTGTGATCTTCAATAATAATGCTGGCTGGAGCCTTTGGTTTTTACTGACTTTGTTATTGTTGCTTGATGCAGTATTCTTGCTCCCCTCCCTCAAGAAGGTCCAAATCATTTTAGAAGAATCGATCCAAGCTGAAACACACACAGCGATCACCTTACCGCTGCAAGTCTTCAAGTATCGCCCGACGCTGCTGCCGCTGGTCGATTTCACCTTACAATTTGACGATCGTTTCAAGGAAAGTCATCACAGCGCCTTTTATCGAGGCAATCTGATTCGGCTGCAGCTGCCTTGGACCCCAAAGGAGCGAGGCATCTATGAAGAATTGCCCGTTCAATTGTACAGCCAGGATCTCTTTGGCTTTTTTGAAAAAAGCTACGCTGCAGTTGCGAAACAATCGATTTTGATCCTGCCTAAATTGGCGCCAGAAGCCGTTACCCTGCTGCCATTTTTTAAACAGCAAGTCCGCAGCCAAACCCACGGGGAACCCAATTTTTCTATTCGACAGTTCCGTCAATACCAGTTAGGGGATTCATTAAAAAATATCGATTGGAAATTATCCAGCAAACAACAGGAATTGATCTATCGCGAACGAGAACATGAAGAAGAACAAGACATCGTTCTGCTCTTTTGGGGAGAAGATCATCCTGCTTTTGAAGAGACTTTGACACTGTTTTATTCGATCCACCATTTCTCGCAAAATCAACGACTTTTTCAGCCGCTCTTGATTGGTGACGGATTGACTTCTCCTTACCAAACGGATGCCGCTGCCTATGCCCAGATCCTTCCCTTCGAGAAAGTTCCTGAAGGGGTACCGCTTTTGACTGGCAGCCATCTTGTCTTCATTACCCCGGTTTTCACCCCACAACTGGAAGACTACCTCAGTCAGTTGGAAGCAAAAAACAGCTGCCAAGTGTTTACCTACGCTGATTTAATGAGGCAGTTGAATAAACTTGAGGAGGCGGTAGGATGAGATTTATTAAGAAAGCGCTGATTGGTCTTCTGACCTTTCTCAGTCTATCACTGGTGATCTTGCCGTTTATCGCAGTTTATGACCTTGGCAATCAGTTCACCCTTTTAACTTATGCCTTTAGTGTCTGTTTGATTTTGACCGTGGTGCCGAAAGTCCGTTACAGTTTGCCTTTGCTGGCAGCCGCTTGGCTGATCGTCTTGTATCGGATCTTTCCTTATGGGACTGCCTTTTCTTTTGATTGGCTGTTGCGTTTTTGGCTAGACCTGCACCGTGCCTTTCAAGAAATCCTCAGCGGTGAAGTCGGCTATATCACCGAACTGGCGGCGGTGACATTGATCGTTAGTTGGGTTTTGTTTTTAGCGATCTTACCGATCGCTTATCAACGCTTTTTCTTGATTTACGCTACCATGATCGGCTACTTGCTAACAGTCGTGATTTTTAATCAATTTGATCTGACGTGGCATTTGATGGGTATTTTTCTTTGTGCCTTGGCTTCTTCACTGATCCAGCGCAGCGTCTTTCAATCCAGTCAAACGATCGCTCCCTGGTTCGCTGTGATGCTATTGATTGGTGGATTAGCCGTCACTGCTGTCTACTTGCCGCAAACGAGCCTGCGGGAACAGTTGGCAGCCCGTTCCACGCCTATACGGACAAATCTGAATCAGCTGGGTTTTTATCAATTTATTGAAGAACATGGCACGCCCAGCGGCTCTCGCACTGGATTCAGTGAAAACGACCGTCAATTAGGTGGACCACTACTGGATGATGCGACGATTTTATTTGAAGCACAACAAGAAACCCCGCATTACTGGCGGGTGGAAAGCAAAGATTTTTATTCTGGTAAAGGCTGGATCAGTACGAGCCGCGAAGAGGCTCGCTTAGAAGCAGAGGGCGTCACGATCGCGGATCAAAACTATCAGCAAGCCTATCTTGAGAACGAGTCTGTTCGGGTCCAATTTCAAAACCATGGAGACTATGTCCCATTGCCCTATGGACGCAGCACGTTGTCCCTTGAAAACGGTGCTCGCGGGTTTCAGATCAGCGACGCCATCCAGCGGGTCGATCTCATTGATCCACTCCCAGACACCACCTTGACCCTCGATTGGGACCATCCAGATTTTGCCGCAGAAAATCTCCAAAATCTGCCTTTGATCTATCCGGATTCTCCGATCGATTATATCCAGTTACCCGATTCTTTGCCGCAGCGGGTACGAGATCTCGCAGCTGAGATCACCGCTGACAGCAACAGTCTGTTTGATCAAGTCACGGCGGTTGAAAGCTATCTGAAAGATCCGCTAGTATTCCGCTATTCCAAAACCGATGCCGTCGTGCCTGCAGAAGAGCAAGATTATGTTGATCAATTTTTATTTGAATCACAAGTCGGCTACTGCGACAATTTTTCCACGGCAATGGTCGTGCTACTACGGAGTTTAGAGATCCCTGCTCGCTGGGCAAAAGGCTTTTCTCCTGGATCTCCTGCGACAGAAAACGGCATCACTACCTATACCGTTCGCAACTTGAATGCCCACTCATGGGTGGAGGTCTACTTTGACGGATACGGTTGGGTGCCTTTCGAACCGACCCCTAGTTTCCAAAATCCAGATCGTCCCGTGTTGACGCAAGAATCTACTAGCTCCGAAGAAACGCCGACCGCTAGCAGTGAAACAACACCAACGAGCAGCAGGGAAACAGAAAGCAGTGAAACCACGACCAGCAGTTCTGCAACAGCCGCGGTTACCGATGACGTTTGGTTGACTGAGGAGCTGAAACAAACGCTGCGCAATGGCTTCTTTGGAGGCTTAGCTATACTAGGACTTGGCCTACTTTTCTATTTCCGCCATTCGTTTTTCCGTATTCATTTATGGTTGATCTGCCGCTTTAACAAACAGCCGCTAGTTGCTGCCTATCCTTTGTTTTTGCGGCAAACGACGAAAGTTCTGTACCGTAACGAGGCGGAGCCGTTGATCGATTATGCCCAACGACTCGAAGCATTCTATCCACTGTTCCATGGTGATTTTATCCACTTGACGCAGCAATACGAAGCCTACCTTTACAGCCAAGAACAGCCGGCTAGTCAAGAAGCCTTCTTGAAGCAAGTCGCTGCCCAAATCAGTCAGCTGAAAAAAATCAACTAAGCAGTGAGGATAAACGACAAAAAAACGTATCGATCAAACGATCGATACGTTTTTTGCTTTAGGCGTTTCCTTGACGTTTTTGAACGGCAATAATAATCAGTTTCGTGATTTCCATCAAAACAACTGCCACAGCAGCCATTGCGATACATAGACCGACATGTCCTAAAGTGAAGGTTGCTGGAATCGCAAAGACTTCACGGATGCCAGGAATCAAGGTAATGCTGTATAGTCCACCACAAACGACGATCGCCAGCCATACCATTTTATTGGCAAAAAGGCCAGCTTGCCAAGCAGTCTCAGTGTTTGAGCGTGCTGGTAATGTTTGCAATGTTCGGCTCCAGATAAGTGTTGAGAAGGCCATCGCTACACCTAATTCAGGTGATTGGTTCATTCCTAACCATTGTGCCAAAATCACGACAGCGGCAATCAAAATACCGCGATACGTTACTGAGATCAATGTTTTTCCAGTGAAGATACCAGCATTTGGATCTCTTGGCTGGCGCTGCATGATCGTTGGTTCGGCCTTTTCCATTCCTAGAGCAATCGCTGGTAATGAGTCGTTGACTAGGTTGATAAAGAGTAGCTGCAAGGCAGTAAATGGATTGTCCCAACCCATCACTAAGGCAAAGACGATCGCAATGATCGCACCTAAGTTTCCAGCAAACAAATAGGAAATGGCTTTTTTGATGTTGTCAAAGACGTTTCGGCCAACTTCTACGGCTCGAATGATCGAGGCAAAGTTGTCATCCGTCAAGACCATCGCCGCTGCGTCTTTGGCAACGTCCGTTCCAGTTCCCATTGCGATCCCGATATCCGCTTGTTTCAAGGCGGGTGCATCATTGACCCCATCCCCGGTCATGGCAGAGATCTTGCCTTTGTCTTGCCAAGCCCGCACGATACGGATTTTGTTTTCTGGCGAAACACGAGCATAGACTGTGATTTTGTCTAATTGATCCGCTAGTTCGGTTTCAGAAAGAGCATCCAATTCCGTACCAGTCAAGGCTAAGTCGCCCTCGGCTGAAATACCGATCTCTTGTGCGATCGCCACGGCTGTCGTTTTGTGGTCCCCTGTGATCATAACTGTTTTGATACCGGCAGATTTAGCATCCGCTACGGCTTGTTTGACTTCTTTACGAGGAGGATCGATCATCGCCATCAAACCAACTAAAATCAGCTCATTTTCATCCTCAAGTGTCAATTCTCGTGATTGGGCATCGGTCAATGGACGGTAAGCAAACGCCAAGACCCGTAAGGCCCGTTTTGAGAATTCTTCGTTTTGATGCTGCAATTTCTGCTTGATTTCATCTGTTAAAGGCACGACTTGATCATCGATCAAGACTTTGGTACTGCGGCCAAAGACGATGTCTGGCCCACCTTTGGTCAACAATAAATGTTCGCCATCGATCTCATGTAAGGTTGACATCAATTTACGATCAGAATCGAAAGGCAATTCTTGCAAACGAGGAAACTGTTGACGAATTGCCCGATAAGGCTGATTTAGTTTCTCACTGTAATCCAGAAAAGCAATTTCAGTAGGGTCTCCTAGCTTCGCCCCATCTTCACTGATGGCAGCATCATTGGCCAAGACACTGATCTCTACTAAGCGTTTTTCAGGCAATGTCCAGGTAGTTGGCTCATCGGAGAACGTGCCCGTTTGCCCATTTGGTAAATAGTAGTCAACAACGGTCATTTTGTTTTGGGTCAAAGTCCCGGTCTTATCGGTACAAACGATACTCGTTGAACCCAATGTTTCAACCGCTGGTAGTTTTCGAATGATGGCATGACGCTTCGCCATTTGTTTTGTTCCGATCGAAAGAACGATCGTCACGATCGATTGCAAGGCTTCTGGAATCGCTGCAACGGCTACGGCTACCGCAAACATAAAGGCGTTGACTAAGTCTTGTGTCATATCACCTGTTCCGTCACCTAAGAACAACCGTGCGACTTGAACCCCTAAAATAATCAATGAAAGGACTAAAATCGCCAAGCTCAGTTTTTTACTGAAGCTGTCTAATCCTCTTTGCAATGGTGTTTTGTGTTCAACTGTACTTTCCAATAAGCCAGCCACTTGACCGATTTCCGTCACATTACCAGTCGCAGTTACGATAAACCGACCACGCCCATAAGTGACGATCGTTCCACTGAAGACCATGTTGTCACGGTCGCCGATCGGTGCGGTACGATCGATCACACCTAATTCTTTTTCCGCTGGCGTTGATTCCCCGGTCAGCATTCCTTCATCGACCTTCAAAGAACCCTCTTCGATCAATCGACCATCTGCTGGTACATAGTCCCCAGCTTCTAAAATAACGATATCACCGACAACCAATTCTTTCGCCAGCACACTTTGTTCTTTGCCATCCCGAATGACGTTAGCATCTGGTGCCGATAGGCTTTTCAAGGCGTCTAACGACCCTTCGGCTTTTTTCGTTTGAATCACACTGACGACGGAATTCAACAAGAGTACTGCGAAGATAACGATCGACTCAACGTGGGCACCCATAACCATTTGGATGATTGCCACGATCAGCAAGACGATCACCATCGCATCTTTGAAGGTATCTAAGAATAAGGCAAAGCTAGATTTCTTAGGTGCTTCCTTCAGCTGGTTCAAGCCATTTTCTAACCGCTTGGCTGCCTCTTGCTGCGTCAACCCCTCTGGACTGCTCTGGACCTCTGCCATAATTTCCGAGATTTCTTTTTGATACATTTCTTTCGCCAATTTTTTTGCCCCTTTTAATTTTATTTTCCTTAGGCACTCTGCTAGAAAAAAAGAGACCTAAGACAAGTATACGCTTGTCTTAGGTCTCACCATTTCAAATAATACCAGAAAGCTGTCGCCAGCTTACTTACTGTTGATATTATCGCAGCTTGCGCCACCGGTTACTCCCCTAAGGAATAATAATAAGAATGTATCATTATCATAACGGAAACTTTTGTGCTTGGCAACTATAAAACATCAATTTGAAAATTTTTTGAAAACATTCTTTTTGTCCCCATTCCTTTTTTTCTGTTACACTAAGGAAGAAAGAAATTTGTACGTTACAGGAGGAAAAACGATGGATCTTTTTGATACTTTTACCCGCCACAGCTCTGTCCGAGATTTTCAACCCCGCCCACTATCAAAGGAACTCAAGCAAAAATTAGTAACGGTTGCCCAGAGCGGTTCCAGTTCGAACTTTGTTCAAGCCTATTCGATCATTGAGGTCAGTGATCCTGAAAAACTGGCTGCCATCGAAAAAATTGCCGGTGCCCCAAATTACATCACTCGAACGGGCGTCTTCTATCTTTTTGTCGCCGACTTACATAAACACCAGCAGCTGCTGACCCAAGCAGGGGTGCCTGATACCCACTTAACCACGATGGAACCATTTATTGTGTCTGTCGTTGATACGACCATCGCTGCCCAAAATATGGTAGCTTACGCTGAAGCACAAGACTTAGGAATTTGTTACATCGGCGGCATCCGCAATGATTTGCCTCGTATCGCAGAACTTGTCGGCTTACCAAAATTGACGTTTCCGTTATTCGGTTTAACGATCGGCTATCCGCAACACAGAAATGAGCCGAAAGTCCGCTTGCCCCAAGAAGCGATCGTAAGTGTCGATCAGTATCAACCGCTGACGCAGGAGCAAACAGCTCAGTACAACCAAACAACAGAAGCCTATTATGCACAGCGCAGCAGCAATCAACAGCAAACCAATTGGCAAACGAAAATGACGGGATTTTTCCGTGAACCGCGACGTCCAGATGTCGCTGCCTTTATGAAGCAACAAGGCTTCTCAGACCACTTCGGCGAATGAGGACACTAATTTCCACGGGAAAATAAAAAACGATCTTTGGCAAGGAATCTTGTCAGGATCGTTTTTTGCTTAGTGTAAAAAATCAAGTTCAGGCGGCTCTTGTATCTTTGTCGCGCTAATTAACGTGTGGCTTCTTGTGCGGCTTCGTTGACGGCAACTGCCTGCTCACATTTTTCCATTAATTCTACTAACGCTTTATCTAACACTGCTTCATTTTCGGAGGTTCGCTGACTGATTTGCGTCATAGGCTGCGCCGCAAGATCCAGCAAATAGGTAGGGATTGCTTCTTTTTCAGCAAAAGTGCCCTTGATCAGCGGCTGGTAGACAGACTCGCCACAGGGTCCGGTTTTGATAAAGGCTAGTTCGAACTGCGCCTTCCCTGACAAACGCAACCGATAGACCCCTTCTTTGGTCAGCAGTTTTTCATCGGCAAAGCGTGCCTGCAATCGTGCGAAACGTTCGTAATCCATGGTATCTGCTCCTTTTTGATTCCTTCTTTTCTCTAGTGTAGCAAATTTCTTGTTAGCAAAACATCTTTTTCATAGAGAACGCCCCCTTTTTCCTCGCTTGGTGATTTTTCACTTTACAAACAGAACAAACGTTCGTATAATTCAAGTGAGGTGAATGTGTATGCCAGCTGCAAAAATCGCTTATGCAAAACAAGAAACCTATGCATTTGAAAAACACTATTATGAATTGGTAAACTTTCCCACACCAGTGGCGCTTTTGTTTGATGAATTCGCACTGACGATGGAGCGCAATCAAAAATCGTATATTGCGATCCCCGCGCGCTATTCCGTCTTAAAGGTTCCGCTCGTCTTTGTTTTTCGACTAGAGACTAAGGATGCGCCTGTTTATTATTATGAGCACGTACTCGCTGAAAATAAGATCATTCGCCGCTACAACCCCGAGCGTAACTATTTGCCCGGCGGAAGATAGACCAATGGCTCAACCCGTTTGCCATACTTAGCGGTTGCACTCTCCTGATGCATATCACTGAGCAGCAGTTCGAATATTTGTCATCCAAACGAAACCCCTCTATACTAAAAAGAAAGGGGTTTTTCACAATGACGAAAAAACCGCCGCAAACGTCTAAAGAAAAGGAAGCCGCTTCTAACAATATGGGACTGGGGATCGGTGTCGGAATGGCATTAGGTGCTGCATTTGGGCTGCTGTTTTTTGACAATCTAGCATTAGGCATGGGTTTAGGCATCGCACTAGGTGTAGCGATCGGTGCGGGCATGGATCAAAAAAGCAGCAAAGACAAGAAATAGCTGCAGCAAGGAGCTGTGTTTATCTGTCACAGCTTGCTGCCCAGTAAATACCAAAAAAGCCTAGGTTCTGCACTTGTTGTGCAGGACCTAGGCTTTTTTACTTCGAGCAATATTCTCGAAAGCAGCTGCTTCACAGTTGGTTACAGCAGATTTCTTTTCGCCATTTCTGCGCGATACAGTTCATAGATCGCATCACTTTGCTTTGCATGGCTGCGGTAAAAGAGCCCATAAGAGAAAATCGCTTGGAAATTGCTTCCTTGATTTGCTCGTGCTACAGCGTGGTACAAATTCGCCAACTGCTGATCAGACATCTTCCCGCTTTTGATTCGTTTGGCAACTGCTTTTTGGGAAAGGGTAAATAAAATCGTCGTAAATACTTGATAAACCACCCAAATCGCCAGAATAACCAAAATAAATTTCACCAAATCAGGCATCACTTTTCAACTCCTTACAAAAAGTAAATCATTCAGATGATTTGATGTCAATAATAAAATAGAACATTTTCATTGATAATAGACACAAAGATTTTTAAATTACCACAAAAGATGATGTTCTTTCAATCATCAGAATTTCTGAATTGATACTCTCCTCTTAAAAAAAATTGCCTATTGTTCAGTATTTATGACACTGGTACAATTGAAAAAGCGACAACTCTTGCTTAAGACTACTGGGTACTAGTAAAAAATAAGAGCGCTACCATTGTAATCAGATCTGTAGAGAATCGCGAAAAAGGAGTTGTACACTATGTTAGCAAGTTACCCTGCATTGTTTTATTACACCGATACAGACGGAAGCGAAGTGAAGTATTTTATTTCTTTTCCTGATTTTCCTGAGCAAGTCGGCACTCAAGGCTTAGACATCGCCGATGCTTTATTCATGGCATCCGATTGGCTCGGAATCGTTTTGGCAGATTGTATTGAAAATAATCGGGAGATTCCGCTCTCTACCCCCATTAATTGTTTATCACTGGAAGCGAACAATCCATTTATAGACGATTTAGATTTTGAATTCGATTACGATAAAGAAAAATCATTTCTATCGATGGTCCTTGTCGATGTTTCAGAATATTTAGAGAATCAAACCTTCGTCGAGAAAAAACTGGCGATTCCTCAATGGGCGGATAAACTAGGACGAACTATGCATTTAGATTTTTCAGAAATCCTCACTGACGCAATCCTAAAGAAAAAATGTAAAGACTGATTGCTTCTACACCTCATCACTATGAGGTGTTTTTTACTACTCAGCCCGCTATTCTATACTAAAAAAGTGCGGCATTCTCTCACATGAAAAAGATACGAGAATGCCGCACGAAACGTTCAATTGTATTTATTTAGCGAGTGAACAGACCCAATCAATGTCTCTTTATTTCGCCAAACGGTAGATAGCATCTGCATAGATCACCGCTGCGTTGAAGAGGTCATCCAAGCTCATGAATTCATTGGCTTGGTGCATGGTGTCGACATAGCCAGGGAACATTGCGCCATAGGCAACGCCGCGTTTCAATAGACGGCCGTATGTGCCGCCGCCGATGATTTGTTCGAAGCCTTTTTCGCCAGTGTGTTCTTCATAAACCGCCAATAAAGTTTCTACCAATGGATCATCTGCTGGCACGTAGTGAGGTTCCATGTTGCGGTCATTGCGGGTAACGGTTGCCCCTTCCATACCGACGGTGCGTTCCACACCGATTTCAAGTCCTTCCGCAGTTACGCCTTTAGGATAACGGAAGTTCAATGCGATAAAGTTGTCTGCTTGCGTTCCTGCTTGGTTCGCTTTGAAAGCAAACAAGCCAGCATTCATGGTCAATTTACCCATTTTTTCGTCTTCGTACGCCACACCTAATTTTTCACCGTAGAAATCTTCATGGACATAGGCTGCTGCTGCATGGATGAATTGTTTTGCGCCGCCGCCAAAGGCATAGTTATCTAAGAAGACTGCTAAGAAAGTCCCCGCATTGATTCCTGATTGTGGGCTGGCACCATGAGCACCTTTACCGACTAATTCGATCGTCACTTGTTCATTTTCTGTTTCAATCGTCCCCGTCACTGGATTGGCTTCAACGTAATCGAAAAAGGCTTTTTCGATCGCTAATGCTTCTTCTGTTGATGGAGCAATGAAGCTTGCTGTTGCCGTTCCTGGTACCATATTTTCTCGCAAGCCAGCAGTAAAGCTTTGCAGCGTGAAGTCTCCTTCATTGTTGCCTTGGAAATGGATCCCTAATGTCACATTTCCTTTTTCTCCATTAATGATTGGGAAATTGGCATCTGGTGAGAAGCCAAAATCAGGCTTTTCTTCATGCTCAAAGTAGTAATCCATATCTGCCCAGCCGCTTTCTTCATCAGAACCAACGACAAAACGGATTTTTTTCGATAATGGCAAGCCTAATTCTTTGATGATCTTCATCCCATAATAGGCAGCCATTGAAGGACCTTTATCATCAGAAGAACCACGAGCATAGATTTTGTTGTCATTGATGACTGGATCATAAGGATCGGTTGACCAGCCGTCACCTGCAGGAACAACATCCATGTGGCCGAAGATCCCTAATGTTTCGTCTCCTTCACCAAATTCGATGTGACCAGCGTAGTTATCGACGTTTTTGACTGTGAAGCCATCACGTTCGCCATAAGCTAGCATGTGTAGCAACGCATCACGAGGTCCAGGACCAAATGGCGCATCCGCAGTCGCTTTATCATCTTCTCTTTCACTTTTCACTTTCAATAGATCAATCAAGTCGTTCAGCAAATCGTCTTTGCGGGCTTCGACCTCTTTTTTCCAATCGATTGTCATAGTGTTCCCTCCATTTCTGTTCTCGCTATTTATGATAACACTCTTAAACCAAAAAAGGAAAAAAAATTGCGCCTTTTTCCATGGGTCTTTTCTATGAAATTTCTAGGAAACAGGTATAATAAATATAACTCGATTTTGATTAACGAAAGGAGTCATTGCATGGAGCAACTTGATTCTGCAATTTTATCCAAAGTGATCCAACAGCGCCCGACAAAAAGCCACAAAGGCACTTTTGGCCGAGCCGTTTTAGTAGGGGGCAACCGCCAATTCGGTGGGGCGATCTTAATGGCTGCGCAAGCCTGTGTGTATGGGGGAACTGGTTTGACCACCGTGATCTCCGATGGCGTCAACCGAACCGCCCTGCACGCCCGCTTGCCTGAAGCGATGTTTGTCGATTGGCAGCAAACAGAACTGATCGATACGGTCACCGAATCGGCAGACGTCCTACTGATTGGTCCTGGATTAGGCGAAGGAAAAAGCAATTTTGATCTGCTGCAGCGGATCGTTTCTGCCCAAAAAGAACACCAATGGTTGGTGATCGATGGTTCGGCGATCAATTTGGCTGCCAAATATCCGCTGATCATCCCCTTTCCTGAACAAGTCGTCTTCACGCCGCATCAGATGGAATGGCAACGGCTCAGCGGACTGGCAATTGCCGACCAGACAGAAGAAAACAACCAGCAAGCCCAACAAAAACTCGGAAGTCTGGTAGTCTTAAAAAGCCATCGCACACAAATTTACGGCAGCAGCATCGCCCAAAATCCCCTCGGAACACCCGCAATGGCGACTGGCGGCATGGGTGATACGCTGGCAGGCATGATCACCAGCTTTTTGGCACAGTTTGAAAAAACAGAGGAAACGATCCACGCGGCTGTCTATCTCCATAGCCTGATTGGCGAAGCATTGGCAAAAGAGCACTATGTCGTGTTGCCGACACAAATCAGTGCCGCATTGCCTCAATGGATGAAAAAGCACCAAGCATCCGATCCAGAATGATTTCTGATAAACCATTCATCAAAAAAACATCCCTTTCTGTATTTGTCGAAGGGGACGTTTTTTTCAATGGTCAGCTAATTGTTAAAATAAACCACTCGCACTTCATACGGCGCCAAGGTTGCTGTTTGAGGGACTGCTTGATTGGTCTCTAAATCAACGACTTCTTTGATCAAGTGTAGTGTCTGCTCTTTCTCAGAAAAATTCATGATGAAAAAATACGATCGTTCAGGACTGGACCTACCTTGGATCGAGACTGCAGGATTGGCATGCGCGATCCTTTCCTCTGCCAAAGACAGCTCACGGGCCAAAGAAGCATAAAACTGTTCGAAAAAGTCATAGTTGGTGCGAGCCGCCAGATAGTAGGCGGTGCCGGCACCAAAGGCATTTTTGGTGATCGCAGGGGTTCCTTGGTAAAAATCCGCTTGATACTCCCCTAGTACCTCCGCTGTTTCGGCTTCGATGATTGCAGAATAGTCCCGTGTTTCAAAGGGCTGTCCTTGAAAAACCACTTGATTGTGTTCAGTGTCAAAAAGAGTTTCCAGCTCCAGCACGTTGATGCCTAATAATGCTCGCAACGGCTGTGGCAAGCCCCCCAGATACAACAAGTCGGTTTCATTGACCATGCCGCTAAAGTAACTGGAAATCAAGGTACCACCGGCTTCCGTGTACTGGCAAAGTTTTGCCATCGTCTCTGATGTCATCAAGTAAAGCATTGGAGCAATCACCAACTGATAGTCAGAAAAATCTTGCTCTGGCGTCAAAATATCGACAGCGATGTCTTGTTCCCAGAAATAACGATAATGCTCCTGCAACGTTTGCGGATACCGTCTGGTTGGTCGACCAAACCCGCCGCCTCGCTTCAATGCCCAGTTGCTTTCCCAGTCAAAAAGGATCGCCACTGCTTTTTTTCTTGTGGTTCCTTGAATCTCTTTGATTTTTTCCAAGCGCTTGCCGTAAGCCGCAACTTCTTTGAAGACCCGATTCTCCGTGGAATCATCATGTCCCACGACTGCTCCATGGAATTTTTCTGAATTGCCGCGGGATTGGCGCCATTGAAAATACAAGGTACTATCTGAGCCGTGAGCGATCTGCTGCATGGCACTCAACTGATGGACACCAGGCTTTTTCGCTTTATTAAAGGAATGCCAGTTAACAAAACTCGGCGTGCATTCCATCACTAAAAAGGGCTGTTTCTTCAATGACCAGTACTGGTCATGCACATAGGCGGATTTCATCGCTGTCGCTGCCAAGGATTCAAAGTTGTTGTTCCAATCAGGGTAACTATCCCAGCTAACGATGTCCACATGACGAGCGAACTTGCTGTAATCAATGCCTTCCAAAGGAATAAAATCTTGGGTAGCATGTCCTTCCGCCATAAAATTCGTCGTCACAGGAATGTCCGGTGTCAGCTGACGGATCGGCGCACATTCATGCAAATAAAAATCGATCGTCCTATCTGTGACAAATCGTTTCCAATCAAGATCCATGCCATGCACTTTGTGTTCCCCTAAAGGTGAAGGCGGTAAAACCTGCGACCAATCGGAGTAAGTACCGCCCCAAAAAGAAGTCCACCAGGCATGATTCAACGTGGCTAAATCACCATATTTTTTTTGCAGCCAGCTGCGCCAGTTTTCCTGACAATAGGAGCAAAAGCATTCCCCAGAGTACTCATTGGAGATATGCCACATGGCTAATGCCGGATGCTTGCCGTAACGTTTTGCCAACTGCTGATTGATTTGCGTCACCTTTTCCCGATAGATCGGTGAAGAGTAACAGTGATTGTGGCGAAACCCATGGGTATGTTTTTGCCCTTGGGCGTTGGTCCGATTGACTTCGGGATACTTTTGGCTCAGCCATTGAGGACGCCCACCGCTAGGAGTGGCCAAAATGACTTTGCCGCCGATGTCATGGATCTGATCAAACACACGATCCAACCAGTCAAACTGATAAACGCCTTCTTGCGGCTCTAAGGCACTCCAAGCAAACACTCCTAATGTGACAGTGTTGACATGGGCTTGCTGCATATAAGCAAGATCCTTTTGCAAAATTTCTGGATAAGCCAGCCATTGATCGGGGTTGTAATCCCCGCCATGCATAAACTGCTGATCAAACAATTGATTGCTCATCATTCTACTCCTTTTTTGGCTTGTAACTGGTAGACAAATGATTGAAAATCGCCAGTGACTTGCGCTGTTCCATGGTTGACGGCATTAAACTGATAGGGTTTACGCAACCCTAATTGCCTTAACAGCTGACCAGAGACAGTTTCGCCATTGACCTGATACACCTGTTGGGCATTAAGAAAGGCTGCGGGCAAAAAGTCTTCCGCCGTCGGATTGGCTTGTGCCAACACGCGAAAGAAAGCAATCAAGGCTTCTTCGTTTTGCGGATCATACACTGCCCAAGTCGTTTCATTGGCACTTTTTACCAACTGCTGCAGCTGGTAAAAAGTGCCAAAGGTCAGCAATTGCCGCTGTTTTTTATAAAAGACGATTTGGGATTTGATCGCCTGCTTTTCGGTTTCAGACAAGTGAAAGAGATCGAGTTCATACCCCAAAGGCCCAAACATTGCGACGGTTTGCCGAAAGGCTAAAGACGTTGCCCGGCCGACTTGGTGGTTTGGTGCTGCCGACACGTGATTGCTGAAGGAGGACAAAGGATACCCTAACAACGTTCCGCTTTGGATGGCTAAACGTTCCACTGCATCACTATCATCACTAGGCCAAATCTGCGGACTGTAAAATAAGATCCCTAAATCGTATCTGCCCCCGCCGCCAGCACAGCCTTCGATCAAAAGGATCGGAAACGCAGCTAAGATTTTTTCATATAAGCGATAAAGACCTAAAATGTAGCGATGATAAAACTCCGTCTGAGAAATTCCCTGTTCCGCTAAATAGGGAGAGTAAGCTTCAGTGATATTGCGGTTCATATCCCATTTGATGTAATCCAGCTTGGTTTCAAGGATCACTTTTTGCATCGCTTCGAAAATCGCCTCAACCACTGCTGGATTGGCAAAATCCAACACGTATTGTCCGCGCCCCACAGAGATCCGCTCATAAGGATGCTTGACTACCCACTCAGGGTGCTCTTGGTACAACTGACTATCCGGCGAAACCATTTCTGGTTCAAACCAAATCCCCAGTTGCAGCTGCATGGCATGAATTTTCTCAGCAAAAGACCCGATTCCTTTTGGAAATTTGGCAGGGTCCGCCACCCAATCGCCTAATGAACTGCGATCGTCGTTGCGTTTTCCAAACCAACCATCATCCAGCACAAAGCACTCCATCCCTAACGCCTTGCTTTCTTGAGCTAAGGTCAACAGCTTTTCTTCATTAAAATCAAAATAAGTCGCTTCCCAGTTATTAAAGACGATCGGCCGCTGCCGCTTTTGCCAATAAGGAGCAATTACATGCTTTTCGATAAATTGGGCGGATTCTTGACTCAAGCCATTCAGACCAGCAGCGGTGAAGGTGAAGAGACATTCTGGGGCTTCAAAAGTTTCTCCTTGTGAAAGCTGCCAGCTGAAATGCTCAGGATGTATCCCCAACATCAATCGAACGTTGTCCCATTCATCCATTTCCGCTTGCGCCAAAAAGTTGCCCGAATAAATCAGGTTGGCACCATAGACGTGACCAGTGTCATTGGTGGCTTGCTGTTCTTTTAAGGCGACAAAAGGATTGTGCTGATGACCAGACGCTCCTTTTAACGAGCCGACACTGATCGTCCCTTGGGTCAAAGGGACCGTCTTGATATGCCGTTCTTTCAGCCATGCGCCTGAAAGATGCAGCAGTTCAAAATCGCGATTTTTCAGCTCCAAGACACCACTCAAAAAGCGCTGGATGGTTCTCGGCTTGCTCCCCCTATTGGTCAGTGTTTGCTGCCGCGTGATCGTTCCTGATCCTTTGAAGATCGTATAGGTGATTGCCATTTCCAGCTGTCGCTCTTGGTCTACTAATTCAAAGACGATGCTTTGGCTTTCATCGGCAGAAGCAAAGCTGGCTGGTTGTGCCAGCTTTCGTTCTTTGCCCTCAAAACAGTGAAAAGCTACAAGTTTAAAATCCACATAAAGAGGGGTTTCTTCCTCAAAAACCGACACTGCCCCTTCTCGAAAATCAGAAGTCCCATACGTTGGCAATTCTTGAAAACGGTCCGCCAAGGTAAAAAGATTGTCAGCTTCAAAAAACTTGACGGTTCCTGCCGATTTATTCTCTTTTTTCTCAAGGTACGCTTGATCAAATGGCGCCAGTGTGCCTAGAGATGGCCCAAAATAGACATGACCCAGTTGCTGATTTGGTAACACATTTATGATATAACTGATTTTTTCATTGTATAAGTGAAAGAGTTGTTCATTCCTAATTTCTATCATTGCTATCCTCAATTTTCCCCATTTTTTTCATTTGTCCCTGCTCGTTGACAAGCTGCTTCAAGATAACGCAAGCGTTTTTTGACGCCGCGATTGAAAAAGAATTTGTAAAACAGCGCCGCCAGCATAAAACTGTAGGTTGTTTTCTGCTGCTCAAAATGGCTTTGTTCCGAATACGTGACTTGCAGCTTCCCTTTTCGTCCTGGAGCAAAACTGTACCGTTGATCGATCACTCCTTCTTCATGGGTCGTACGAAGCCACAGCTCATCCGCGGCAATTTTTTTGACCGTCATGACGGCAGGTACCAACCGCGGGGCGGTTTTGGTTTGGATCATCGTTTCAATACGGCAGCCTTCCCCGAACGGTTCTTGGGCTTGTTTGGCTAGAAAAAATTTCTCTTGTTCCGCCAATAACACACGGGAAAAGTCCGTAGGTATCGTATTCATTTGATAACTGCAAGACAATGTATCGGTTCTCATCACAAATTCCTTTCTAAAGGGTGCGCGTATTGCATTCCTTTCCGTTTCTGGGCTTATCTTTCTTCTACCCTTTGATTGATCGTTTCAGATGCCGCTTGTTCATTTGATGCCGCTTCTGCTTTTTCTTCTTTCAAGTACCCGCGATCCATTACGATCAAGAATGGCACCCAAATCAAGGTCATTACGGCAACCGTCACTAACTGTAAGATTGCGCCGGCAACAGAACCCGTGCCTAACCAACCAGATAAGAAAACAGGGGTCGTCCAAACCACCGTTGCTCCAATTGGTCGTGGCACTAAGCCTGCGGCGATCGCAAAGTAAGAGATCGTCGTACTGGCTAATGGCGCTAAGATCCATGGGACAAAAGCGATCGGATTCAAGACGATCGGCAAACCAAAGGTCATCGGTTCAGATACGTTGAAAACAGATGGAGCGATCACCGTCTTCATTAATTTTTTCATCCGAATCGAACGAGCGATAAAGAAGGCCATTGTAATCGAGATCCCCAGCTGCATTCCTTGATTGACGAACACGCCCATAAACGTAGTGTTAATGATATGGGGCAGTTGTTCAGCCCCTGCTTTGTAGGCTTCATAGTTTTCAATCGCTAACGCATTCATGATTGGATCGATCACCGCATTGACCACTAGTGTTCCGTGAATCCCAAACCACCAGAAGAATTGGGTGAACAAGACGGCGATTAGTACTGCTGGCAACGTACCGCCTAAGCCCATCAATGGTTTTTGCAAAATCTCATAAACGAAATCAACGGCATTGCCCCATGAAGTAAAGGTGAACAAGTAGCGAATCAAATTGAAAAGGAACAACGGTGCCGCACCAGGAATGATGGCGACAAATGATTCTGCGATCATTGGCGGAACCGAATCTGGCATTTTGATCGTCAGCCCAGCCGCACTGATTTTGCAATAGATCTGCGTAGCGATAATGGCCGTGATGATTCCGACAAACATTCCCTCAGCCCCTAATTTCGACAAGGGGATCACTGTACCTAACTCTTCGGATGAGCCAAAAGGCAGCAGCATCAAAAACGAAGACAGTGAGATGGCACCCGCAAATAATTTGGCTTGTCCATACTTGCCAGCCAATTGATAGCCGATCCCAAAAACAACGAAAATAGCGGTGATACTCATGGTCGCATTTCCGATAGGACCAAAAAAGTCGTTTAGAAACGTGATGAATCCCTCTGGAAGTTTTTCCGAGAGTCCGAAAGTAGCAGGCAGATTTTGAATAATAATCATAATTGACGCAAACATTGTTGCAGGAAAAGCGACCATAAACCCATCACGAAGACTTAACAAGTATTTGTTGTTGGCAATGATCTGAGCAAAAGGCACCATCTTTTCGGCTAATTTATCAATAAACTTCATTTCGTTTTCTCCTTTATTTTTAACTGTAAACGTTTACTACAATCAGTATAGTTGCTTAGTTAATGTTTACACAACCCCTAAAATAAAAAAAGATCAGACGTCACTGATCTTTTTCGGCAATCGATTCTCTAATGATCAATTCACTGCCACAAACGACGCGAACAGGCATCGTCCGCACCCCAAGGATTTTATTTTTCGCTAATTCGACACTCATCTGCCCCATCTCTTCAGCTTTCATCTTGACGGAAGACAGTGCGGGCGTCATAAATTGCGCCATTTCGATATCATCAAAACTAACGACTGACACATCTTTAGGAATCGATAGCCCCGCTTCAGCGAGTGCCTTGTAAACCCCGACAGCCATAGGATCGCTGGCAACAACGATCGCTGTGGGGCGAGGATTCATTTGCGCGATCTGCTGACCAAAATGCAACCCAGTCTCTGGTGACCACTTCCCCTGCAGCACGGTTGTGAACTTTTCCAATTTATTGAGCAGCATCCATTGGCGATAATTTTCTGCTCGAATCTCTTGTTCATCGTAAACGACTTCGCCAGAAATCGTCACTCGGCTGGCAACACCGCCCACAAAGGCGATATTCTCATGACCCTTCTCTTTTAACAACGTGAGGATCTGGTGAGTCTTTTGGGCAAAATCGGTTTGGATGCAATCGTAGCTGGGTGCTTCACTATAATTATCCACCAGGATAATATTGGCATTTTGCTGACTGATCTCTGCCAAAGCATCGCTAGTCATCTCTCCAATAATAATGACTGCGCCATACTTCGCCAATTGTGCCAAATCTTTTTGAGGCTCCCGCATGGAAAAGGCCCGAATCGTTTTTAAGCGCCACTTCGCCGCTTCTTTTTCGATCCCATTGCGGATCATCATAAAATACGGATCGTTTCTTTCCGACTCTCGATCGTGGCGGGTAATGATGGCAATCGTGTTTTGGTCGCCGACTTCACGGGAATGGGGTTGATTTTTTTCTTTTGAATAATTCATTTGGTTGGCGATCTCAATGACTCGCTGACGCGTGTGTTCATTGATACTGAAGGTTTCATCATTGTTAAGGATTCTAGAAACACTTGCTACCGACACCCCGGCTAATTTCGCGATATCTCTCATACTTGCCATAGCTGCACCTCATCTGTTTACTGTTTACTAAATTTACATTCAGCATAGGCATAATTTTTGGCCCTGTCAACCTTCTTTTCACAAAAAAACCGAAACTCCTTAGCTTTTCACTAAGGAAGTTTCGGGATACCCATTTGTTTTCTATTTGAGCGCTTGGTCACAGAGCACGACATTGACTAAATACAAGGTGCTGATTCCTAAGACCAATAAGTAGACTGGACCAAACAGCAAAAAGGTCAAGACAAGCGTCACTGTTGCTAAAAGATGCGCCAGTACTCGTTTGGGTGAACGAGCAAACTGATAAAAACTATAAAACAATGAGCTGGGCTGCTGCGGATAGGTGTGAAGCAGCCTCGTTTGATAAAGTAAGACCAAGCAAAACAAGCCAAAGGTGAACGCTAACGCGTAACTAGCGATCTGAAACAGCGGGTGCTGCAAACGGCTAAAGATAAAGCTGTCCGCCAAAAGCAGCAGGAAGAATAGACTGAGCAAACGGTCTTGCCCTTTTCTTGTTGTCCACTGTTGATGAAATGCCTGCTGAAAACGAGCTTTGCTGCTTGCCTCCAAGCCATCGTTCCGCAGTTGCGTCAACGTCTCGATCAATGCTCGACTAGCGGTGGTACTGGTGATCAAAGGCAAGGAATACAACAGCCACATGCCTTGTAAAACCAGTAAATGCGGAAGCCAGTTGATGACAGTCAACAGCGCTTGGTTTAAGCGTTGCTCCTGCCATCAAGTAGTTCCACTGGGTCGTTGATTGGTTTTGGAAGACTTGCAGGCCAATCTGCAGCGTGTACTTTTCTTGGTTTTGAATATACAGTAATGGTCCTAAGAAATCATTCCATGCCCCATTGAAGGAGTTGATGGCAATCGTGATCAGCGCGGGTTTCGTCAAAGGGATCATTAGATGGCTCCAAATATAAAGATGATTGGCGCCATCGATCTTAGCGGCTTCGATCAATTCATTGTTGACGGACAAGTAAAACTGCCGCATCAAGAAAATGTTAAAGGCGTTGCCGAAAAACGCTGGAACGATCAGCGGCAGATAGGTGCCGACCCAGCCGATTTTGGAAAACAAGACATATTGCGGGATCATCGTCACAAAGCCAGGAATCATCATCGTAGACAAGACGAGGGCAAAGATCAGATTTTTTCCTGGAAAGGCCAATTTTGCAAACCCATAAGCAATGAAGGAATTTGATAAGACATTCCCGAAGACCACTAAGACGGTAATGAATAACGTATTTTTTGCATACTGCCAAAATGGAAAGGCGTTGATAGTCTCCAAATAATTGCCAAGATTGATTTCTTCTGGGAAAAAAGTCGGCGGGTAACGCACGATCTCCTCCATCGGTTTCAATGACGTAAAGACCATCCACAGCAACGGAATCAGCAGCACGATCCCGATGATCGACATCACCACATAGCTGATGATTTTTTTGACTCGCTGTTGGCTTGATTTGCTTCGTGTTTTTGTCGTCATTTCCATTAGCTGCCACCTCCGGTATAGTGAACCCAGCGCGGTGCCAGCTTGATATTGATAAAGGTCAAGACTAAGACGATCAAGAACAAGATCATCGACATGGCCATCGCATAGCCCATATCAAAGGCGACGAAGGCTTTGTTCCACATATGCAAATTATAGAAAAGCAGCGAATTTGCCGGACCACCGGTACCATTTTTGGTCATCACGTATGCTTCCTGGAAAATTTGAAAAGAACCGATCGTTGAAGTAATCACATCATAGAAGATGATTGGCGTGATCAAAGGGATCGTAATATTTTTGAATTTCGCCCAGACTCCCGCCCCATCGATCTCAGCCGATTCGTACAGCGTCGGTGAAATATTTTGCAAGGTAGCTAGATACAAGAGCATCGCGCCCCCCGAACTCCAAATCTTCATCAAAATCAACGCTGGTTTCGTCCATTCGGGATCAAACAGCCATGCTGGACCTTTGATATTGAACCAGCTCAAGAAGGTATTGATCAATCCTGCGGAAGGAGATAATAATTGCATCCATAAGACGTAGACGGCAACCCCTGAAAGGATCGCGGGCAAGTAAAAGGTGGTTCGGAAAAAACTGATTCCGCGGATTTTTTGATTCAATAACGTGGCTAGAAAGACACTGAACAACGTGGTTAAGGGAACATTGAAGAGTACAAAATACGCCGTGTTATAGAGAGATTTCCAAAACAGGGTATCTTGCGTAAACATGCGGGTAAAGTTCTTAAAGCCGATAAAATTCATTTTCGACGTCAGATTGTAATCGGTAAAGCTTCCTACGAAGGAAAACAGCATGGGCCCTAACATAAACACCACGAACCCAAGCAAAAATGGTGCTACGAAGAAGTAGCCCCAAAGAGCTTCTTGCCGTTTACTTTTTGAACGCTTCTTTGGCATTCCTTCCACTCCATTCTATTTTTACTCATTGTTTGTTCAAGAAAACACGTCCGCTTCGCAAAGCAGAAAGCAAAGCCCAGTCCGCTAACCGACTGGACTTTCCTTCTTTTTTTAAAACGCTCGTTTTAAGGTTTATTTGTTTTGCTCAACAAGATCTTCCACCGCTTTTTGCGCATCTGCCAACCCTTCAGCCGGTGTTTTGCTACCTAGCATGATTTGGTCGATCTGTTCATTGACAAGACTGCTGAAGTCAGGCGCTGTCAATGGCACAGGCGTGATCACCGTATTGGCAAAGTTTCCATCCGCCATTTGGTAGATCATTTGGCCGTTTTCATCTAGATTGTCGTTGTTGACCAAGTTTTCGTTGGCTGTCCGATTCGCCATGATATCAAAGCTCTTCTCACCAAATTTCTCTTGAACTTCTGGTGTCGACAAGTATTTGATAAACTCATAGGACGCTTCAGGATCTTTGGCACCGTATGGCACTTCTAGGACGAACCCGCCGCCCCATGACCAGTGACCAGAGCCACTTTCTTTTTCAGGAATTTGAATGACCCCAAATTCAAAGTCATCTGGTGCATTTTCCGCTAAACTTGAGTAGTAGTTGATGTTTTGCGCACGCATCGCCACTAATCCAGAAATAAATGGATCGGCAACCCCTGAACCAAATTCAGCTTCTAAGCGATTGATGGTATCTTGACCATAATACTCTTGCCAGTCTAAGATCCATTCCAACGCTTCCACTTTGTTGTCTGTATCGATTTTGACGTTCTCATCCTTGTCAAACCAGCTGACGCCATCGTCGGCATTCAACGCCCACACGTCAGCGCCTAAATTCCACAATGGGTAAAAGCCGATCCGCTCAAAGTCATCACCGTTTTTGACATCTAATTTCCGAGCAACTGTTTCTAACTCCTCCCACGTTTGTGGCAGTTGCTCTTCACTGATACCAGCCTCTTTAAAGAGTGTCTTATTGTAGAAAATCACTTGCGTATCTGTATTGAAAGGAACGGCATAGGCATCCCCTTCGTACTCCACTGTATCCCATAATTGCGGATAAAATTCATCAGAAAAGCCCTCTTCGATATACTCGCTTAAATTCGTTGCTTGCTGCGCTTCTGCCCGCTGAGCAACAGAATTGATATCTTGTACAATAACATCAGGCGGATTGCCAGCAGTGATCGACGACAGTGATTTTGTCCAAATATCGCCCCAAGGCTGGTAGCTGTATTTGACCTCGATTTTATCTTGTGACGCATTAAAATCATCAATAATTTCTTCAATTACTTCTTGTCTTGCACCAGACCCCCAGAAGGACCAAAAGTCCAACGTCGTTTTGCCATCTGCTGACTCATTCCCCGAGGAATCAGCGGTTTCACTGTTGCCGCATCCTGCCGCCAGTACACCAACTGAAAAAAGCAAAGTCCCCATATAAAATAACTTTCTCATTTAACCTAACCTACTTTCATTTATTTTTAATGTACTATTTAAAAGCTATCACTACTTCTTCTTTTCAGCAAATAAAAAGCATCGTGATTCGAATAAAAAAATAACGTTTTTACCGTTTCTCGACAAGAAGAGCGTTTTCTTTGAAAATATAAAAAAAGTGGGGCATCATAGAAATAGCACCTATTTTTTCAACTTCACGTCAGACCATTTGAAAAACGATGTTTATAGAAAGGGAGTAACCACATGCTAGTCATTGTCGATATGCAAAACCAAATTCTCGATGAAGAGAACGAAGCGTATGTGCCAGATGGCGCCGCTCTCGTCAAACGAATCGCCAAGCGCCTAGAACAAGCGCGGGCGGATGGGGAGTACATTTTACACACCCGCGACATTCCAATCGAAGTCAAAGGAACGCCTGATGAAGAAGCCGATGCCCTGCAGCTGATCCCAGAACTTAAGCCCCTCGAAAATGAAAAAGTCGTCAAAAAATACTATTACAGTATTCCACCTGAAGTCTTGATCGATATAAAGAAAAATCTATTTGAACCTGAAGAAGAAAAGAAAATCGAAATCACTGGTGTTGAAACCAACATCTGTGTCCTTTCCAATACCATCGAGATCCAAAGCGCCTTTCCTGACGCTGATTTTACTATCAATAAAACATTAGTCGCTGGTAAAAACCACGAGTCACAAGGACTCGACATCTTACGAGACTTCAATGTCCAAATCATTGATGGCACAAAACAAACCAATGACCAATAGGTAACGAAAGCTCCCTGTTCAAGGAACAGAGAGCTTTTTCAATTTGATTATTCATTTAATTCATTGAGCCATCTAATAGCTCGGTCGGAATTTCAATCCGAACCTCATTTTCAGTCTGACAGTTTGGACATATGAAGGTTCCTTCGATGGCTTCCTTCACTTCCCCGTAAGCATAATGAATAGCGATTTCATCTTCTGCCAATTCATTCGTTTCCAACGGTGGTACCATGGTTAATTGCCCCTCGCTGTCTTCTTGTAAATGAACGACCAGCTTCCCATCAAAGTTTTCATTGCAATTGGTGCAGGAAGCTTTTCCTCGAATCGTTAGATCCATGATCATCCCTCCTCATTTCTTGTCACTGGTTGATGCAGGTTCCGTTAGATACTCGTAACGCATGCATGCTTCACTTTAATAGTGTCACGCTTTCACTTTTTTAGCAAATCATCTGTTTTTCTTTTTTTAAACCATTGATGAAGAAAAAACAAATCAACCGTTTTGAGCGTTTTCGTTGTCAAATCCTTAAAATCCTTGCAGAATTAAATTATCTGTTACTAAAAAGTAAAAACGTGTTGTTGAAAAAATTAGTGATTGTCCGAACTTATTTGAACAAACAAGGAGGAAAAATGATGCAAGCAGTAACCTGGCAAGGAAATCAAAAAATGGACGTTCGTCGTGTAGAAGATCCAACGATTTTAGAACCGACGGATGCGATCATCCGAATCACCGCAACCGCAATCTGCGGCTCTGATCTCCACCTTTACCACCATGGCGGCTCGGTTTTGGAAGAAGGCTATGTCGTTGGTCACGAACCAATGGGTATTGTCGAAGAAGTTGGCAGTCAAGTACAGAAACTAAAAAAAGGCGACCGCGTCGTCATCCCTTTCAATATCGGGTGCGGCCATTGCCACTTTTGTCAAAATGAAATGGAAAGTCAATGCGACAATTCTTCAGAAGATACATTGTATGGCGGCTTATTCGGTTTCGGAAAAATGAACGGTAACCACTGGGGCGGTCAAGCCGAATTCTTGCGCGTACCTTTCGCAGATTTCACCTCGTTTATCGTACCTGAATCAACGATCCCTGATGAAAAAGTATTGTTTTTATCTGACATCTTACCTACAGCGTATTGGAGCGTCCAAAACGCTGGCGTCAAAAAGGATGATACCGTGATCGTCTTAGGCTCAGGCCCAGTTGGGTTGTTTGCCCAAAAATTTGCCGTGATGGCAGGCGCTAAGCGGGTGATTGCCGTGGATCCTGTTGCTCATCGCTTAGAAAAAGCCAGCAGCTACAATCAAGTCGAAACATTCCAATTGGATGATTTGGCTACTAGTGCTGATGAACTGTATGAGCTGACCAAAGGTGGCGCTGATGTGATCATCGACTGTGTTGGGATGGATGGTTTAGAACCCGTCAAAGAAAAAGCCAAAAACCTAGTCAGCTTACAAAGTGGCACGATCTCACCGATCCAGATGGCCGCCAAGGCAGTCAAAAAATTTGGTACCGTCCAAATCACTGGTGTTTACATGACTCCTGCTTCTTCTTATCCATTGCAAGAATTCTTTATGCGCAACATTGATGTCAAACACGGGCAAGCACCTGTGATCCATTTAATGCCAAAAATTTATGACATGATTGCCGATGGTTTGTTTGACCCGTCACAGATCATCACCCACACGATGCCTTTAGCAGATGCTGCCAAAGCGTATGAGATTTTTGACAAAAAAGAAGACAAGAACATCAAAGTTGTCTTGAAACCTTAGCACAAACAAAGGAGCAGTGATAGCACCTATGCCAAAAATCAAACGGAGTGAACATCAATTCGATCCGGGAAAAGAAGAAGATGTGATCATCAAGGCAAGCCGCTTTCGCATCTACTTTCAAAATCGCTACATGTTGATCTCACTTACGAATGATATTTTGACGGGCTTGTTTTATATTTTCGGAAGTATCGTTTCATTAACTAGCTTGCCTGCGATTTACGGAACGATCGCCTATTTGATCGGCGGAGTCTTTTTGACCATTCGCCCGCTGATTAAAATCGTTCGCCATGTCTATATCTATAATGATCGCAATCAACAAGGCGAGAAAGAAAAAGATGTCACCATCACCGACGATGAAAGTTGATGGGACGACAACTAGAGAGGAGTTTCCTATGTTAAAAACATTTGATGGGATCGCACTGACACTATTGATCATCGGCGGTATCAATTGGCTGCTGGTCGGCGCCTTCGAGTTTGACCTTGTCGCAGCGATCACCGGCGGCAGCACGTCGATCATTGCCCGCGTCATTTATATTCTAGTTGGGATCAGCGCGTTCTATAGCCTGAAATTCTTTCCAGCTATCGCCCGCCAACAAACCCTCGACTAATTGAAAATAAAACCTGCATCTGCGGTGTACTGACCCCAAAAAAGTTAGATTTTTGGTCTAACTTTTTGAGGTCGCATCTGCGGATGCAGTTTTTTTGTCTACAATCATTGAAAAAAAACACTAGTTGTACTACTCTTGTATTTAACCTACTATTTTCGAAAAAAATAAAAAGGACGTGACTCATGACCCCACCTACTAGACCCTCACTGATACGTCGGATACTCGGCCGGATACTTTTGCTATTGATTTTCTTATTTATTCTAAGTATTATTGGCGGAATCATTGTTTTAAATAATCTCACCATCGCAGAAAATTGGTTTGGTCTGAATGAATACCAAGTCGTTGAAACCAGACATCAGATCATTCGTTTGTTCCCCTACTTTTGGGTAGCAGGGATCCTGCTGGTCTTTTTGATCGGTCTGATCATCGGCATCAAGAAACGCAAAAAATCGCCATTCTATTGGTTATTCTCATTGCTCTTGCTGCCAGTGATTCTCTTTTGTATTGGCGTAGTTTCCACCTTTTTACCTGTAGACCGCCAACTCTTTCGAGAAGAAGCCAGTGCCAAAGAAATCATGGCTGCGCTGCCGAATCAATCCTCACTCAAGGACAAAGAGCTGCAACTGGTCAGCTATAGTTTTCACATCCGCAATGTCCCGCTAAAAAGCGGCATTTATGCAGTTGCGCGAGTGATCAATCCAAACACAGGCCTGCAAGACGAGTATTGGTATTACCCAGAAAATCTGTTGACCAAATGGAAAAAAGACGACGATACGATCGAGCTTTCGATGGAAGATACCATTGCCTTTGATGCCATCGATTGGGGCGTCATTCCCAAGATCATCAAGGATTCTGAGGCACGAGCAGCTCAGCTGGATCACTATGTCCCTGGCGTCAGCATCGTCATTTTAAACGGCTTCCAAGGTGAATGGACTTGGACCGTTGGTTTAAATGGGATTCGTAATCGCACCGAGATCAATTATGTTTATGATCTCAAAGGAAATTATCAATCCGAATGGCAATAAAACAAGCGGCACCTATCCACGTGAATAGGTGCCGCTTTTGCATTTAACGATTTACTGATCCAAGTCTTTGACACACCGAAACCCTAGATTATTGGCTGCCGACATCCCAGAATTACCATCTCTAGCGGCAATTCGGTATCGTTTGCAATAGGATTCGTGGCACAAAAACGAACCGCCGCGAGTCGCATACATTTGATCATCTTGTGTTTGATTCCTTGCCCAAAAGGTTTGTCCCGTCTGTTGTTGAAACTGTGTCAGCGGGATGCGGGCAGGATTGACGCACCATTCCCAGACATTGCCGATCACTTGATAGAGACCAAAGCCATTGGGCTCATACCATTTCGCAGGCGCTGTATTGGCAAAGCCATCTGCTCGCGTGTTGCTTTTTGGAAACTCTCCTTGCCAAATATTGCAATGATAGGTATTTTCTGCCAAAAATTCCCTTCCCCAAGGATATTTTTCAAAACTTGTCCCGCCTTTTGCAGCGATCTCCCACTCTGCTTCTGTTGGGAGGCGTTTTTTTGCCCAGTGGCAATAGGCGATCGCATCGTTGCGAGACACCTGAACCACTGGGTGATCCATCCGCTGGGCAATCGTTGAATCAGGTCCTTCAGGATGACGCCAATCTGCGCCGCTAACCGCGTACCACCAAGCCATATTTGGTACCTTTTGACTGCGGTGTTTCGTTTGCTCACTTAAAAAATAGTGAAAAACGAACGACCAGCCAAAGCGCTCGGCTTCTGTGACATATCCTGTTGCTTCCACAAAAACTTGGAAAGCTTGGTTCGTCACCGTCGTGGCATCAATGGCAAATGCTGGGCTGTCGAGGCTGATTTGCGGTCCCTCAAGATCCTCGGCAAAGCCGTCCATCGTATTCGTGCCGATTCGATAAGTTCCTGCTGGAATCGTGGGCATCTGCTTGCCTCCTTTTTACAATAACTGATAGCCATTGTACAGATTAATCAGTAACACCAGCACGATCACAGTTTGAAATACCAGTGTCACTCGCTGCGGTGACAGGACGTTGCTGGCCTTGGCGCCTAACAGTCCTCCCACGATCGCGGCTGGAATAACAAACCACAAAATTTGCAGATCATACGCACCAAAACCTGTCGAAAAAGCGATCGTCAAAATTTTTGCCAGCTGCGAGAAAAAAATCGTACAAATTGAATAGATCGTCGCCTCTTTGATCGGCATGGCAAACAGCAGCATCAATAAAGAAACATTGATGGGTCCGCCGCCGATCCCCAGCAAACTGGCTAGAAAGCCGAGAATCAAGCCGCAAGCTGCATACCAGCCGACTTTTTCCAGCGCAAACCCACGCCAGTTATATTTTGTATACAAAAAAGCAAACAATAGTGTCAGCACGGTCACAAGGATTTGGATCAGCTGAACCAGCTTGTCGTCTCGAAAGACAAGCAATAGCTGTTCAAAGGCAACATTGCCTAAAACACCGCCTAACACAGCGCCGCCAGAAACCCACAAGGCAATCGACCAATTGATTTTCCGTCCACTGGCTAATTGTCTAGCTGTCGAAACGATGGACATCGTGAAGACCGCTGTCGCCGAGTAAAAAGAGATCGCAGCAACAGAATGGGCGCCGATAAAATCGAAAATCGGTTTGATCAGCACGCCACCCCCCATGCCGGAAACTGCGCCTACGGCATTTGCTAAGACGATCACGAGAAAATAAATCAGTCCGATCATTGTCTCACCCCTTGCAAAAGCCCCAGTATCTCATTGATTCTAGGTGCGAAGTCTTTTAACAGCTCCTGATAACCGCAAAAACCCTCACTATCCACGTACATTGCATCTTTCATTCGTTTACAGCCTCCTCGGCACATTTTTTGGAAAGGACATTGCGTACACTTCGAAGGCATGTCTTTTTTCTGGCACAAAAACTGCTGCGAACAGTCTTGAGAAAACAATTCCCGTAACGTTTGCTCTTGGATATAGCCCATGCGAAACTCATCTAATACATAGAAGTCACAAGGATAGACACTGCCGTCGGCTTCGATCACATACTGCACTTGGCAATTGCCTAGAATCCCACAGGCAGTTACTTGCTGCCGCACCAATAGATTCAATAAGTCATCGAACAGCTTGATACTTAGGTAGCGCCCTTGCGTCAATTCCTGCAGCCAAAACGCTAACAGCTGCTGATAAAAGCCAGCAAAGCTTCTTGGTGTCAAGGCATAGTCGTTGGTTGATGTGGCATCCAAATCAGCCAAGCAAGGAATGAATTGCACAAATGCAATCTGCTCTTCCTTGAGAAAGTCAAACACACGCTGGGCTTCCTTTGCTAACGGATTTGTCAACACGCACAAGACATTGTACTCGATCTGATAGGCATCCAATAACCGCTTGGTCTGTAAAACCCGCGCAAAGGTTCCCCGCCCTTTGGCGTCTAATCGATGCCGATCGTGCGCAAGCGGATGCCCATCGATCGACAGCCCGACTAAAAAGCGATGCTCTTTCAAAAAACGACACCACTTGTCATTGATCACCATGCCGTTGGTCTGGATCGCATAGTGTACTGTCACTTGCTTTTTTTGCGCCGCAACATAAGCCGTTAGTTTTCTAAAATAACTCAGCCCCGCCATCGTCGGCTCTCCGCCTTGAAATGCCAACGTCAAATGATCGCCAGCTTCTAAGTCTGCATAAATGTTTGCAATCATCTTTTCCATTACATCCTCTTTCATTTTGCCAAAGGAACGCACTTCGCGCAAGGAACTGACGTTAGCATAAAAGCAATAGGTGCAGCGCAGATTGCAAAGAGAGGATGCTGGCTTGATCAATACGGAGATGTGTTTCATTTGTTGTTCCTCGCTTTTTTATTTCTTTTGTGCAATTGTCTGCCTCTGACTATTGCTTAAACCTAAGCGCTGATACTCGCTTTCAGGGGCTTCAATCTGATCCATTACTTTAATCAATTTCTGAATCATTTCTTGTTCAATCAGTGGGTCATGAAGCGGTGTTAACTGCTTTGGATCATTCTTTAAATCAAAGAGCAAGTGGCCTACTGAATAAGAATCGATATAGGTGGAAACTTCGACTTCTGTGTAAGGAAAATGATTTGTAAATCGATTGCCCTCTTTCAAGACCATGCTGTCTAAGACCTCTTTATTCAAAAAACCACGCAATGAAGCATAACTAAGCGTCTGCATGGTGATTGGTCCATTCGAAGGGTGAACCGATGCACGCATATACACATAACGACCATCGTAGATATTGACATGACCGCCGTTTGTACCAAAAACAATTTCTTTATGAAGCGGTTGGGAATGCTGTTTTTTCAACACAGGCAGCAAAGATTTGCCATCCATATCTAAGGTGTTCTCAATTTCAAAATAATCCAATAAAGTTGCTGGAATGTCGATAGTTTGACTCAATACTTGGGTATGGGTTCCCGATTCAGCCTGTGGGTAACTGATGAAAAAGGGCAGATGGATGATTTCTTCATACATCGGTGCGACGTTTTTTCCTAACCAGTCATGTTCCCCTAACAAAAAGCCATGGTCGGTATTCACAATGATCAAGGTATCCTCCCACATATTATTTTTTTCTATAAAGTCCAACACTCGTCCTAAGTGATGGTCACACATACTGATCAACGCTGCGTATTCTTTTTGCAGCTCAATCAAATCCTGCTCGCCAACGTCTTCTATTACACGACCATATTTTGGCCAAAAGTAAGGTGATTCATTTGGTGTCTCCTGGTACAATTTGCGATAGGTTTCTGGCACATAAAATGGTTCATGGGGATCAAAACATTCGACTTGCAAAAACCATTGATCTTCATTTTTGTACTGTTCCAAAAAATCCAAGCCGGCTTGGATCGTTTGAACCGTGGACAGGTCTTCTTCTACTGCTTGCCGTGTTCGATTCGCAAAATGCTGTTCCACAGAAATACCACTCTTATTTAACGGATTCAGCGGTGGATGATTCTCTGCCTGTTTTCTTGGAACCCATCGGTCACCTTCTTGTCCTCTAAATCCTTCCCATGTGGAATAACGGTTATGATAAGTGGCACCGCCATCTTCAAAGTAATGGGAATGGTCGGTTACCAAATGACAATAGACACCATTTTGCTGCAGCGTATCAAAAATTGACGAATCAAACGGTTCTAATTGACCCCACGAACGATGCATAAAATTGTAACGACCTGTATGAAGTTCTCTTCTCGCTGGCATACAAGGCATGCTGCCACCATAAAAGTTGTCAAACGTAACCGTTTTTTCTCTTAGCCGTTCAAAGTTTGGTGTGTTGATCCAATCGTTTCCGTAGTTTGATAAAAAATCTCTAGCCAGAGTATCAAACATCAGCATAATTGCTCGCATAGCATTCTTTCCTTCTTTCTTTTCTTTCCTTTTCTTGGTCATTGCGACTACTTGACGATCGTTATCGCCCCTCGATTATCATCAGCGATCACATCTAAGTATGCGGAAGTATTCGTAACGACGATCGGCGTCACTAACGAGTATCCTGCCTCTTCAATTTCTTCTTTATCAAATGTAAGCAATACCTCTCCTTGCTTGACCTGATCCCCTTGCTTGACTTTTGTTTCGAAAAAACGACCATCTAAGTTCACTGTATCCATGCCGATGTGAATCAACACTTCCACGCCATCGTCCGACTTCAAGCCAATCGCATGCTTCGTTGGAAACAGTGTTTCAACTACTCCGTCAAAAGGAGCTCGAACCAGTCCTTCATCTGGTGAAACTGCTAAGCCTTTTCCTAATAGTCCATTTGCAAATGCTTGATCTTCTACTGCCGACAAAGGCAAAACGATGCCTGTTAATGGTAACGAAAAAGTGATTTCTTTCGCTTCTCTTTCTGATGGGATCAAAGGTGAGGCTTCATTATCACTAGTTATCGCTTCTTGCCGATCCTCTTGCGGATCATACAGGAAAGTAATCGTTAAAATAAATGATAAGACGAATGCTACAGTGATTGCTAATACATACCCATAAAAGCCGCTTCCGATGCCTTCTGTCGGATCAATGTAGTTGGGTAAACTGAAGATACCCATCCCACCTATAATAAAGGATTTTGTTCCCATTGCACCCATGATCAATCCGCCGATCGAGGCTGAAATCAAGGTCGCAATAAATGGTTTTTTTCTAGGCAAAGTGATACCGTACAAGGATGGCTCTGATACCCCAAACAGACTGGAAATAAATGCGGGAATCCCGATTGCCCGAATAGAATTATTTCTAGACTTAATAATAACTGCCAGCACAGCTCCTGCGGTCGCAAAAGGAGTCGCTTGTCCTAAGACCATCACTGGGTCGTAACCAAGAACACCAATATTGTTGATTGCGATCGGAATGATTCCCCAGTGAAGACCAAACATGACCAACACTTGCCAAACAGCACCAACTGCAATCCCTGCAATAATTGGGCTGAAGTTATAGATCGCCAACACAGCCGCACCCAACAAATTGCCGATCCACGTCGCGATCGGACCAATGACAATGAAAGTCAGCGGAACCATGATCAAGACGGTTAGAAAAGGAACTAAGAAACTCCGTACAATACTAGGAATGATTTTTGTAATGCCTTTTTCTAATTTGGCACCAAAATAGGTAGCAATGACGATTGGAATAACGCTGGAACTATAACTCATTAAAATGACTGGTATTCCTAAAAAAGTGACATAAACAGGCGATTCAAAAACGGTTCCTGCAAACAAGGAATACAACGGTTCGGCATTTGCCGTCAAGCCAGACAAGGCTGGATAAACAAGGGCAGCACCGATCGCCATACCGACAAATTGCTTTAAACCAAATTTTTTCGCTGCGGTATATCCTAAAAAGATTGGAAAGAAGTAGAAGAAACAATCACCTGCTGCTTGCAAAATCGCATAGGTTCCTGACGTATTCTCAATCCATCCCAAAGAAACAAATAGCGCATTTAATCCTTTGATCATTCCTGTGGCAGCTAGAAGACCCAATACAGGTGTAAAGATACTGGAGATCACATCGATAAAAGCATCCAGCGGTCCTTTCTTTTCTCCCGAAGGTGCCGCATCATTTCCTGCCAATCCTGCATGTTGAACAAATTCTTGGTACACCTCTGGCACATGATTGCCGATCACGACTTGGTATTGACCGCCGCTTTGAACGACTGTCACGATCCCTTTCGTCTTTTTCAGTGTTTCGGTGTCTGCTTGCTCCTCATGTTTTAAATCAAAACGCAGTCTTGTGATGCAGTGGGTCACCCCATTGATATTTTCTTTTCCGCCGACTCCTTTTAAAATTTCATCGACCAATTCTTGATATGCCATCGTTCTCATCCTTTCAATGTAAAAATAAAAAGCAAGACAAATAACTATTCCTTGATGGAATAATTATCAGTCTTGCCTGCATTATCAGTAACAACCTTTATTCGTTCTCTATTAACTTTTGAATGTGTAATGTTAAGTACAGCTTTTCATCATCGTTCAAGGGAACATCTAAATACTTTTCAATCAAAAGCATCGTCTTATAAGCGTCTGCATACTGTCCACTCACGTGTCCCAATAGTGGATTTGCTTTTACCACATCTGGTCGAGCCTTCAATCGTTGGAAAAAAAAGCGCAAATGGGTGATAAATCGATCGAATGCCAAAGAATTTTCATCAATTTGTATCTTGTTTGAAAATCGTATAAGTGAAATAATATCGCGAATCTTTTTTGCAATCGATTGGACATCTTTTGGCTGATCAACCTCATCTGTTACTTGTGCATTGATCAAATGCATTGCTATATTTCCTGCTTCTTCTTCCTCAAAGACGACCCCTGTTTCTTGTCCGATCATTTCCAATGCTTTTTTACCAACTTCAAATTCTTGCGGATAAAACTTTTTTATTTCCCATGATAATCGGTTCGTAACTGTGATTCCTTGTTCATGTAGTTTGAACAGGTTATACAGATGATCGGTAAGTGATACATATAGCGTCTCGCTTAACTCCTGTTTTATTTCCGCTTTTGCAAGTGAGATAATATCATCCGCTAAAGACACATAGTTTGTCGGTATGGATGACAATAAACTTAAAAACCGCTCGGAAACTTTGTTCTTATGAAGCACAAACACTTTTTCAATTTTTGATTCATCGGCGGTTTGTCCTGGTTTCATTTTGAAGCCAAGGCCGGTACCGATCCAGATAAAATCTTTGCCATCTTGTCCGACCAAAACTGCATTGTTGTTTAAGATTTTTTTGATCTTCAAGACGCTTCTCACCTCCTTAAAATGAAAAAAGGCGATACCTTAATACATGTGTAGGATCCATACACACGTAAAAAGGTATAGCCTGCATTATCAGTAACTACCCATTTGATTGCCTTTACTATACTATTTTTCTAGAAACGTTGCAAGCGTTTTATTGATTTTTCTTTTTTTGCTTCGTTTCAAATAGACACGGATCAGCCTTTCTCCAAACTGCTCACTGATCCAACAATCGGCTTTGCCCTTCGATTGTTTGGATCTCCGTAATGTCTTGCGTGACTTCTAGACAACCTAAATAGATGCCTGCTTCATTTTTTAATGCAAAGTAGCGAATATAGATTTTACGGCCCCGCATATCGATCCAAAATTCAGCAGTCTCCCTTGTACCCGCTCGAAAATCATCCAAAATCTGTTGCACGAGATGCATGCTTTTCGGTGGATGGCAGTTGACGACTTCACGACCTAAAACCGAATTCGTTCGTGGAAAGACGCGACTCTTGCCTTCTGAATAAAAGCGCACCCGCTCTTCACTATCTACAAAGGTCAAGTCCACTGGCAACGTTTGAAAAATTGCACCCAATTGCTCAAATTGCAGATTACCAGTAGGCAATGAAACGGTCGGCTGTTCAGCAATTTGCGGCGAATCTTCCGTTTCTGTGACTTGAAATTCATCGAATCCTAAACCGACTGCGATGCCAGCGGTTGTTTCTTGGGCTTGTTTGATCGCCGCTTGCCGTGCGGGTTCTGCCGCCTGTTCCTTTTCAAGGGCTTCTTGGCTCGGTTTCCAAGGAAGCGGTTCTGGGATAAAGGCAAAGCCGATGTCAAAACTGTCAGCCGCAATTTGTTCCCAATCTTTAAGACTGAAGACATCCAGCGTCATGGGCACCATGATTTCTTCTTCTTTGAAAATCATCTCTTCGATCTCGTTTTTGACTGCTTCCCATTGGACAGCGATTGGATTATAGGCAGCTTTTTCGGATGCCAAAAGCTCATTGAGCGCTTTGATCATAACCCGAATATCATCATCAACACCCCACATCACTTTTGGCGGCGCAGTGATGCCGTACTTCTCCATGTAAGAAAAAATCAACGTTTCTTTTCGCGCATAGTGTTTGTCGATCTGCATTAAATCATTGCAGGCAGCTTGTAGACGCTTTTTAGGCGTCCAATCACCGGTTTTGATTTTGGCTAAGAGGCTGTCGATCTCATCGGTCAACAGGGATTGCAGGACTTGGTTCTCCAATCTCAGGGTATGCACAGGATGGCCTGGTTGCCCATATTCTTCATTGGAGTGATGGATCTCATTGATCGATCCTTTAAAAACAGCAGCATGAATATTGCACAAACGCTGAATCTCAGAAGGGTCCAACCCCGTTTGGATCAAAGCTTTTTCAGCAGCAGTGATCTCCGTCACATCCACACCATCAAATTCTTCGTTAAACAAGCGTTTAGCTTCTTCAAAGGAACCGCCTTGGTGAAGCAAACTCAGTATTTCGACGATCCGTTCTTGTCTTTGACTGTTGGTTTTCATTTCGTCGCTCCTTTCACAAGAAACCCTTGTTTTTCGAAAGCGAGACAAACCATTTCCAAGGGGATTTTCTTCATCTGAGCACCCTTGGGTATCGTCATATAACGTCCAGCAGTTTGCAGCATCCCTGGTTGATTGATCGCCGTAAACCCTAGTTGACTCATGATTTCTTGTATTTCAGGATATTGTGCCACAAGTTCATAGAGCGTTTTTGACAGATCGATTTCTTTCATAGTAAGGTCTTCCTTTCAGTGAGAATGATTCTCAATAAGATATCCTTAGTATAAATCATTTTGTTCAAAAATACACGAACTGCCGCAAACATTTATCAATCGATCATTTTTTTCTAAGATTGTCGGTAACGGCACACCACTTTTTCCAACCAATCGATACTGGCAAAAAGCAGATAGCCCATCAAAGCAATCAGGAGGATACCCGAAAGCATTTGTGGGTAGTCCATTTTTGACCACGCACTTAAGATCAGATAGCCGACACCATACGTCGTGTTATAGTTTTCGGCAAAAAAGAGGGAAGCCAACGCGATCCCGATACTGACCCGCACACTGGCAAAAAGTGCTGGCATAAGCGCGGGCAAAATAACGAAGCGCAAGACATGGCGCCATTGATTGGTATAATTTTTCATGACCTGAAAATACGCTGGTGGGATCTTTGTGACTGCATCACGAATCGAGACGATCACTTGAATGACGATCACCGCAAAAATCAAGAGAACTTTTGAGAGATTGCCTAAGCCAAAGAAAATCATAAAGACGGGTAAAAACGCAACTTTAGGAATCGGATATAAAAAGTAAAGCAGTGGACCAAGCAGCCGATCCACTCTTTGGGATCGCCCAATCAAGATTCCTAACGGCACCCCGACTAGCAACGCCCCACTCAACGCCGCAAATACCCGCAGCAAACTGGCACCTGCGTGGATCAGCAAGACTTCTCGCAGTGCCCAAAAACGTTCAGCTGTTTCTAAAGGATTAGGCAGTGAGCGATTGTTGGTCACCCAGCTTACACCCCACCAAACCACGACAAACGAACAGAAGCCCCAAGCAAAAGATTTGATGGTTTTCATTGCCTTGCCTCCCTCATTTGTTCTTTCAACTGCAAGACGACTTCATAAAAAGCCAATGAGTCTCGTTCCTGCTGGCTGCCGTAAAAAGGATTACTGATCGGCGTAACGCTCTGATCTTTTAGCAGCAAAATCGTCTGCCCCAAAAACACTGCCTCTTCTGGATCGTGGGTCACCACGATCAAGCTGTTTTGTCTGCGCTGCTGTTGAGCAGCGATCATGGCTTGTGCATTTGCTTTGGTTTCTTGGTCCAGCGAAGCAGTCGGCTCATCCAATAATAAAACATCGGGCTGTGTGATAAGTCCCCGCCCCATGGCAGCCCGCTGTTTTTGACCGCCGCTAAGCTGATGCGGATAGCGGTCCTGCACCTGCGTCAATCCCAACTCAGCCAAACAGCTGGCGACCCGTTTTTTACGGCGCTCACTGGGCGTTTGATTGATAATCAGCGGCATTTCCAGTGCTTGGTAGACTGTTTGCCAAGGAAACAAATGCAGTTCTTGGAAAACGACCTCGATGTTGTCAGGGGAACAGCCTTGGTAAGTGATCGTGCCCGATTGCGGTCGCTGCAACCCTTTGATCAAGGATAAAAGCGTGCTTTTGCCAATCCCCGATTCTCCCAGCAGCACATAAGTCGCGCCTTGCTCAAAACAAAACGAAAGGTTTTTAAAAATGGCGGTATCTCCATAGGTAAAGGAAACGGAATCGAATAGAATACTCATCAGAGAATAAACTTCTTTCTTCAAATTATTTGTGTTGGTTTTCACATTTTGTGCTATACTATTTTTTGCGTGATTGACAAGAAAGGATGGTTTATGATGTTTCAGACCCTCGTATTTCATGAAATACGTCCCGAAGCAGAACTTTATGATCAGGTTCGCCCGATCAAAGTCGCAGACGGTTACCAAGATGCCTTGCCTCTGCCCTTATTCAATAGCACTTCTCATTTTAAACAACAAATCGACTTTTTGAAAGCAGAAAATTACCATACGTTGACTCTTGCAGAAGTCAAAGATTTTTATTTTCGGCAGCAGCCGCTACCAGAAAAATCCGTGTTGTTGACCTTTGACGACTGCTATCAATCGATGAAAGAATATGCCTACCCACTGTTGAAAGAAGCTGATTTCAAGGCAACAGCCTTTGTCGTGACTGGCTGGCTTTTTGATGCCCCTCAGCCTTACGAGTCAGAAGTTTCGCGGACATTGAGCAGCGGCGAATTAGCCGAAATGAGCGATGTCTTCGAATATGCCAACCATACCGATCATTTTCACGAACGCAAGGACCAGCAAGGGCGTTCGATGTGGGAAACACCAGCAGCCTTTGCGCAAGACTTACGAAGCTGCAATCAGCACGTGGCCATCAAGGATGTTTTTGCCTATCCCTTTGGCTTTTATGATCCGCAGACGATCGCTACCTTGGAAAAGGAAGGCTTCGTTCTAGCATTTACCACCAAACCAGGTATCAACACGGCACAAACCAAGCCAATGGAACTCCATCGGGCAGTCATCCCGTTCTCACTACCAATGGCTGCTTTTGAACAACGATTTAGAAACGAGGAAATGAACCAATGAAAAAAACGATTTTAGCAAGTATCCTAGCACTATTCGCTGTTGGCGCTGCCGCATGCGGTAACACTGGCGAAACAGCAAGTACCAGCAATTCCAGCACTAGCAGTACAGAAGCTGCGGTCACAGATCAAACATTGACGATCGGGGTGTTACCAGCAGAATCAGCGATTCCGATCATTCTAGCAAAAGAAGAAGGCTTTTTCGAAAAGCAAGGATTGACTGTGGAACTCAAATCCTTCACTTCCCCGAATGACCGCAATGTGGCGGTGCAGGCAGGCGAGCTGGATGGTACGATCAGCGATGTCATGACAGAAGCGACCTTTAAGCAAAACGGCATTGATATGACGATCACTTCTGATATTTTGGAAAACTTCAAGATTCTCGCTTCACCGAATTCAGGGATCACTGAGATGAAAGGGTTAGCGGATAAAAAAATCACCCTTGTACCGAATTTCATTTTAGAATACATCATGGACCAATTTGCACAGGAAAATGATTTTACCTATGACATCGTGGATATCGCTTCTTTTTCTGCCCGTTCCGAAGCATTGCTCAATGACCAAGTCGATGGCGCTGTTTATACGGAACCGCAAGCCAGCATGTTGGCTGCCCAAGGGGCGATTGTTTTAGGCAGCTCTAAAGATGCTGGCATCAAAGGCGGCACACTGCAATTTATGGACGAAGTTATCCAAAATCGCCCGCAAGACCTAAAAGCATTCTACACTGCTTACAACGAAGCCATCGATTACATGAATGCTCATTCAGCAAAAGACTATGCCGACATCTTGGCAGACTATCAATTTCCCGATGCTATGAGTACCTACTTAGACAGCCAGGAAGACTATCCGTATGCCCAGGCAGTGCCGCAAGAGCAATTCGACGCAATCATTGATTGGACGAAAGATAAGGGTCAAATCGACCAAGCGTATTCTTACAACGAGTTGACCAATTTCGATTTTTTACCCGCTGACGAATAAGAAACAACAAAAAAGACGCATTTGCGTCTTTTTTTGTTGTTTCACTTCTTTTTGATACTCTTTTTTGCTCGTAGCAAGAAATTCAGGTATACTTTTGACAAATCAGCTGCCATGAAAGGATTTGATGCAATGCCAACGATCGCTGTTTATGCCGACCAGAAAGAAGATACTTGGGAAGCACACTTGACTCACCAGTTAAAAATAAATGAAGAAAGGACCCAGGCTCATCAAACATTCCATAACGAACCTTTAACGATCGACGAATACTTCTTTACAGAAGATGCTGCCCCTTTTCATACGAATCAAGCCGTCAGGCAGCAATTAGCAAGCTATGGCCGCAGCTGTCTGCCACTCGTGTATGTCGACGATCAGCTATTTTGCCAAGGTCGCTTGCCAACGATCCGTGAATGGGAACAATTGACGAAATCTGGGATCACTGTGCAATTTGATGCGTAAGATCAAAAGGCGTTGAAGGATTTACCCTTGACGCTTTTGCCGAGTCGGTATTCCCAAAGTCAAATCACGTTCCTTCGACCAAGCAATGGCACCTGACAGCAAAAAGAAACTAATGACCGTCCCTTCCCTCACCGCTAGCGGTAAGCCCAAACTGATCGCTAGCAAGAGTGCCCCCGAAATACAGACTGCATCAACGCCATAACGGTACTGCTTAAATGTCCAAAGACTGCGTTGCGCCAGCAAATGACACCAGTGCTCGATTGGAAATTTCAAGACCTGCAACCGTAGGACTTGTCCCGTCGCCGTTCCAGAAATCAAGATCCCACCGATCAAAGCAGCTAGTTGGCTCCAATAATTCGTCAAGTGCAGTGATGCCAAGAAGTAGTAAACAAAGCCATTGATCAAATAGCCGAATGCCAGCAAAGCGAAAAACATAATCAAGTACTCACTGCCTTTTTGTTTGAGGGATGTCTGCCGCCGATCCAATAGCCAACAGGCAGCTAAAAAGCCCAAGTTGATGGCTGTTGTGATGGTGCCGACTTTGATTCCTGACATCGTTGCCAGCGTAACATTCAAGGCATTAAAACTACTGACCCCAACGCTTGCCTTAATGGTCAAGCTGATCCCGAATGCACTCAACCCATAAAAAATCCCTGATCCTATCCATTGCTTTTTATTCATTTTTTCTCCCACACTTTCTTTTTTGCTTTTCTAAGTATGTGCTATACTGACTAAAAACAAATAGGAGATTTCTCCTAGTTCGGAGGAAAAAAGTGAAAAAAACCGCTTATGCCTTGGCAATAAAGCAGGTACCAATCAAAGAAAGCTGCCCCTTGCCGATTCCTGAGGAGATTTTACAACAAAGTGCCCTCTGGACCTTTGATCATCGAGAAGCGATCCAAAAAGAAACGGTGCCGATGTCGGTCTTTTTCGTCCTATTGACTGGCAAAGCCAAGATCATTCAAACGCAAGAAAACGGCAAACGTGCCTTGCTGCAGTTTCTCCATCCTGGTGATTGCATTGGCGATCTCACGTTGATTGGCGCCGAAACAGTACCGAAAACCGTGGTTGCGATCGGTGAAACAACATGTCTGGGCATTCCGATGCAAGCAGCAGCCCACGGGCTCATGCAAGACCTGGCTTTCGTACAAACACTAGGCAAAACTATCGGTGAAAAATTGCTGCTGCGTATGGATCATTTTTCCGTCAATCAAACCTATCCCTTAGCTTGGCGTCTTGCTCATCTACTGTTGGAAGCTTCGATCGATGATCTTTTTCAAGAAAAATTGACGGAGACCGCAGAATACTTAGGCGTGAGCTATCGCCATTTGACGTATACCTTAAAAGATTTCAAAATGCAAAAACTAGTCACAAAAACTGCAGACGGCTATCGGATCGATGCGCCTGCGCTGCAGACCTTTATCCAAAACCAACAAAAGCAGTAACAAGCAAATAACGACAGCAAAATAGTTGGTATGATGCCCCCCTAAAAGCCAGAGAAAAAACTGACTCTTGGGGGTGCAACAAGAAAAACCAACTGTTTGCTGTCGTTTTCGGATCGTTGCTTTATTTTTTCGCCAATGCCCAAGCATTGACACAAACCGTGCCGGTTCCGCTGAGAGCGATCGCCTCGGTCCGTTTGGGATACACGCGAGAGGTCAAACAATATTGCCCGCCATTTAGGAAGATCTCAATCGAAGACGTATCGACAAAAATCTGCAGCTGCGTCAGTTCATCGACCTTGACACTGCGCTGTTTACGACCGTAGCCAGAAACGCCATGATGGATCGTGAAGACACCAGCTTCATAAGCCAAAGTCGTATCTTGCAAAAGTCCAAGCTGGAACTGCTGCAATGGGGCTTCCGCCGTAACTTGCAACTCATATGCCAATTCACCGAAAGACAAGTGCTGCGGTTTCTCTGATAGCACAATTTTTTGGCTGACTTGCTTGTCTCGCAATTTTTGGAATTCTGGCAAAGGTTCTTGATACAACTGGTCATTTTTGACCGAAAGCTGTCTTGGCAGCGTTGCGGCATGCTGCCAGCCACGAGGGATCGTAGGATTGCTGTATTCAGGACTGGTATCCCCTAGCCCCATCCAGCCCCACAAGATCCGACGTTTCTGCTCATCTTCAAAGGTTTGCGGGGCATAGAAGTCAAACCCATAATCAAGTTCACGAAACGCAGAAGTTTCTTTAAACGTCAGGTTTTCCCAATCCACCTCACCAATCAGATACCCTGATTGATGAATATTTTGGTAGGCATGTTCTTTGGCTGCCAAGCCTTGCGGTGAGAAGACCAACACATCTTTGCCATCTAAATGGAAGTAGTCTGGACATTCCCACATGTAGCCTAGAGCATAGTCCTCACCGAAAAAGATTCCTCGATAGGTCCATTCATTTAAATCCGTCGATTCATAAATCAAAATTTTGCCTTCGTTTTCCAACGTACGCGCGCCTAGCAGCATATAGTAGGTGTCTTCGTGGGCAAAAACCTTTGGGTCACGAATATGATCGGTAAATCCTTCAGGGTAGTCCTCATGAGGAATCACGACTTCTTGCTTTTCGACGGTATAGCCGTCTTTGCTGATTACATGGACCGTGTTTTGTTCTCGTCCACTAAAGGTATAGTCATGATCACCAGGATGTTTGACATTCCCAGTATAGAAGAAATGGATCGCGTCATTCTCGATAAAGGCAGAGCCCGAGTAGACCCCGTCTTTGTCATAGTCGTGTTCGGGAGAAAGAAACAGCGCTTCTTCTTGAAACGTGACATAATCCGTCGACGTTTTGTGTCCCCAGTGAGGTGGTTCCCCGCCATGGGGCGTTTGCGGTACATATTGATGGTAAAAATGAACCACGCCTTTGAATTGGCAAAGACCATTCGGGTCGTTCATCCATCCTGTTTCTGGCATCAAATGGTAGTTCAAGCGCCACGCATCAGCACTGATTTTTTCTGCTAATTCGCTTTGGGTTTGGGCAAGCTGTGCCCAGTATTCCTTCGTTAACAATGTGGTACCTCTTTTCTCTTGCCGATGAACAGCAAGGGATTATTTATTGGTTCAACTCTTTGGCTAGCGGTTTGCGCTGCAATTGGACACCAGCAAAACCGACACCAAAGGCAATCAAAATCACGACAACGTATTTCAGCATGGCACCGAAATCTCCAGTATACAACAACAGGCCTGGAATAAAAGTGATGCCCATCCCAGTGGCAGCTAATTGAAAGACATACGTCGCAAACCCGCCGACTGCGCCTCCCAGCATGCCTGCGCCAAAAATGCGCATCGAGCGTAAGTTGACCCCAAATAGTAAAGGTTCAGTGATCCCAAATAAGGTTGGAACCGCCGCACTGATGGCATTTGAGCGTTTGACTTTGTTTTTATAAATAAATGCCGCAGCAATCGCAGCCCCAAATTGTCCCGCCATACTTGCTGTACCTAAGACTTGTAGGACGTTTTCGCCTGTCGTATTCAATAAACCTAACTCAATAATACTTAACGAATGGTGCAATCCAGTGATTACGATCACTTGCTGAACCCCTCCGTAAATGATGTAACCGATGCCCAATGGTGCTTGCACCAAGTAGACGATACTGTTGATGACTGCTCTTTCAGCTACTTGCAAGATTGGTCCTAACGCAAACAAAATCAAACCTAAAGTAATGACAATCGTTAAGAATGGTGTCACGATCAAGTCCATCATTTGCGGAACAAATTTACGGAACCATTTTTCTAGCTTAGAAACTAAGAGCCCAACAATAATTGCTGGAAAAATCGACCCTTGATACCCAGAGATCGATAAACCGAATAAGTGCAATGGCTCTGCATCCCCGCTGGCAACTGCCCAAGCGTTCGGCAATTGCGGTGCCACCATCATCAATCCTACCACGATCCCGATGATCGGATTACCGCCGAATTTTTTCGTCGCACTGTAGGCGATCAAAACAGGTAAAAAGGCAAACGCTGTATCCGTTAACATTTCAAACATAGCTAACCAGTCAGCACTATAAGTGACCCCCAACTCGGTCAATAATCCCCGAATCCCCATCAAAAGCCCCGTCGTTACCAAAGCTGGAATCAATGGCACCAAGACATCTGACAACGTGCGGACAACTTTTTGGACGGGTGACAGATTCGAATAGACATCATCTTTGAAGCCAGCTTTATCAGCGGAGGCGTCATTGCCCATTTCTGCTGCGAAGGCTTGATAAACTTCATTGACTTTTCCTGTTCCAAAAATGAACTGATGCTGTCCCGTGTTGAAAAAATAGCCCTTGCTGCCCTCAACTGCTTCCGCTTTGTCTTTATCTACTAACTGATCGTCTTTCAAAATCAAGCGCAAACGTGTGGCACAGTGTTCAAAGTTTTTGACATTTTCTTTGCCGCCAACAGCTTCTAACACTTGGTCGATCGTTTTTTGTTCCTTCATTTTTCCCACTCCTTTGATCGTCGGTCCATTTGTGGAACCGGTTCTACATTTGTAGATTAACAGAAACCGTTTGCAATTGCAAGCAAAGAAAATAAAAAAACAGAACGCCGCAACTGGTCGTCCTGTTTTCTCTAAAAATATTTGCTTTATTTCTCCTGCTTGTCAAGCTTGGCAGTCGACTGTTTGACCACTAATCGATTCGGTAATTCGATCACCTCAGGAACCTCTTCCCCTTGCGTCAGTTTTTGGATCGTTAAGACGGCATCGATGCCTAATTGGACATAGGGATATTGGGTCGTTGTGATGGTCGGATAGACATAATCCGTCGAATCATAGCCGCCAAATCCGTTCAAGGAAAAGTCTTGCGGCACTTGATACCCTAGTTCATGGGCGGCTTTCAATACAGCAACAGCAATATTGTCGGTAGCACAGGCGATGTACGTTGCCGATTGATCTTTCAAGAACACAAGGGCTTTTTGGTACGTTTCTCTTCTTGAAAAGGACGTTTCGATAAAGTCGACTTTGACGTTGGGCGTTTGTGCCAAGACATCAAGAAATCCTTTTTTCCGCAAGACACCTACCGCATAATCATTTTCGCTGACACCAACAAATAAATAACGTCGGTGGCCAGCGCTGACTGCATATTCTGCCATGGTTTTGCCAGCTTGATAATCTTCATGGACGATGGAATGAATGCCAGCTAACTGTTGACCTAACAATAAAACAGGCATAGGAACCTCTGCCAGCACCGCTTGCAGCTGCGGCGTGATTTTGCGCGCAAACAGGATCATCCCTGCTACTTTTTGTTTGACCAGCATTTCGATATTTTCTAATTCCCGTTCATCGCTTTGATCAGAGTTGGTGATTAGCATTTGATAGCCGTTTTCCCGTGCCGTCGTATCGATCCCTTTCAACACATCATTTGTCGATGGTGAATTCAGTCGAGGAATGATCACGCCCAGCAATTTCGTGTCTTGGGCTTTCAGCGAACGAGCAAATGTATTGGGGCGATAGCCAGTTTCAGCAATGATCTGATCAATTTTTTTGCGCTTTTCTTCACTGATATAACCATTGTTCAGATAGCGGGAAACCGTACTTTTCGCTACTCCCGCCTTTTCAGCAATGTCCTTGATCGTTGTCATGATTTCCCACCTTTGCGTTTTCTTTTATTATAACAATAACTGAAAGAAAAGCGCAGGTTTTGCGTGAAAATTGTTGGGATGGGCGGTTTTGGAATGAAGCTTCACTTTTTCGTTGCTTTAATACCCTGATCATTGGTATGCCATAAATGATCCATCTAAAAAACTTCGTAATTCTACGTAAAATCTAACATCTATTTTTCTGAGATGTTCATCCATCTTTTCAAACAATATTTCATTACGGTTTCTTATCTATCTTATGTAAAGTGCATTTTGAACTTTTGATGTGTTCAAAATACATTAAATCTCATTGTTGTCTTCTCCTTCCATAGTATTGCAAGGTATACTATCTCTAAGAGGTGATACTATGCTTATTACTAAATCAAGTCTACAAGGCAATTCCATCGTCGTTACGCTTCCTTCTGATAACGGAAAAAATCCTCCTGAAAACCAAGAATATATTGTTGTCTACGCAGAGGATGGGACGATCATTCTTGTTCCTAAAATTGAAGATCCTTTTAATGGTGGAGTGGAATCAGAGTTTTATGAAAAAGAGGCGTGGGAAGACCTTTCATCTGAAGGGAGAATGATTTTTTAGTAACTAATGGTCAAACATACATTTCCAAAAAGCGACTATCGCTTGGATCGACTTTGCCCCTTCGGCTGGAAAGGAAATTCAAAAAAGACGTCCTGGCTTAGATATTTAACCGTTATTGGATTATGAACATTTTTATAGCAAGCGACATATAATAAAAAAACCAGCTAAGCTGCGCTTAACTGGTTTTTTCATTAGTAGAAATCGTACTTTAACTTTACTTTAAAGCACCTCTACCACACGGTCCATCTTAATCCCGATGCTTTTTCGATAAATTACTATTTTTCAGCAGACATTAAATACCATTGAGTACTTCGTTTGCATACTAAGATCGTACCCACACAATTCTTTAAAATAATTTTGATAATCACTTTCAATAATTCTTATAATGTCGGCTTCTGAAAAATCCTCATACTTTGATAAATCAGCTAATAGATTCAGTTTCGCATCAATCCCAAGAATTTTAGGAAAAACCTTCCAAAACGTATCTTTCGAAATTTCATCTATCAATTGATTTAACCGTTCCAGTTGTTTTTCTAAGTAGTCTTTCAGCATGTCTTTCTCTCTTGGCAGACATCTAATCTCTTCTTGAAAATATTCGTTATATTCTTTTTTCGTCGAAAACATCAATTCAATTGAACTCCTTTCCGCTTTTTACTGATTATTACCACCTAAAATAAAAGTAAACCGTAATCCTCTTCATTTAGTGAATGATTTTTCTGAAGTTTTTTAGATTTGAGAAAGCAGCAAAACCTTCACGGGCTTTGCTGCTTTCTTTTTATATTGACTATTCTAAAAACTAATTATCTTGTTTTTTTCTTCTTGTCAAAGATAATGAAAATGGCAAATAACAGTATTAGTGATCCAACAATGATCATGATTCGTTGTCCAACCATCGCTTCCCCAGTATTGGGAAGTTTTGGATCGTTAGAATCTTCCTTCTCATTTTCTGGATTCTCTTTTTCAGGTGTATTTTGCCCACCGTTATTTTCTTCTTTATGATAGACATAAATCACTTCTTGCACGTCATTTGTAAACGTTCCAGATGCGTTATCTGGTATTTCCTTCACGGTCCAACCAGAAATTTCTTTTGGCTTACTCTCGTATGGCAGACCGACTTTTCCACTTAGAATCGTTGGTTCCGACAGTTGATTTCCTTCGGTGTCTTCATATTTAACTGTTACAGGTGCCGCATCTGAACGGTCATAGATATAGATTACTTCTTGCGCTTCTTCAGTAAACGTTCCAGACACATTGCTTGGCATTTCTGACACATACCAGCCTGGAATTTCTTTCGGTTCGCTTTCATATGGCAGACCAACTTTTCCGCTTAGAATCGTTGGTTCCGAAAGCTGATTCCCTTCGGTATCCTCATACTTAACTGTTACAGGTGCCGCATCCGAGCGGTCGTAAACATAGATCACTTCCTTTGGATCTTCGCTAAAAATTCCATGAGCATTGCTTGGCATTTCTGACACATACCACCCTGGAATTTCTTTTGGTTCGCTTTCGTATGGTAAGCCAACTTTCCCACTTAATATCGTTGGCTCCGAGAGCTGATTCCCTTCGGTATCCTCATACTTGACTGTTACAGGTGCCGCATCCGAACGGTCATAGACATAGACCACTTCCTGCGCTTCTTTTCCGAAAATTCCACGGGCATTGCTTGGTGTTTCTGGTACATACCACCCTGGAATTTCTTTCGGTTCGCTCTCGTATGGCAGACCGACTTTTCCACTTAGAATCGTAGGTTCTGATAGTTGATTACCTTCGATGTCTTCATATTTAACTGTTACAGGTGCCGCATCTGAACGGTCATAGATATAGATTACTTTTTGCGCTTCTTCACCGAAAATTCCATGAGCATTGCTTGGCATTTCTGGCACATACCAGCCTGGGATTTCTTTCGGTTCGCTTTCATATGGCAATCCAACTTTTCCGCTTAAGATCGTTGGTTCCGAAAGTTGATTTCCTTCGGTGTCTTCATACTTGACGGTTACAGGTGCCGCATCGGAGCGATCGTAAACATAGAGCACTTCCTGTGGCTCTTCGCTAAAAATTCCATGAGCATTGCTTGGCATTTCTGGCACATACCAGCCTGGAATTTCTTTCGGTTCGCTTTCATATGGCAATCCAACTTTTCCGCTTAAGATCGTTGGTTCCGAAAGTTGATTTCCTTCGGTGTCTTCATACTTGACGGTTACAGGTGCCGCATCGGAGCGATCGTAAACATAGAGCACTTCCTGTGGCTCTTCGCTAAAAATTCCATGAGCATTGCTTGGCGTTTCTGGAACATACCAGCCTGGAATTTCTTTTGGTTCGCTTTCATATGGCAACCCAACTTTTCCGCTTAAGATCGTTGGTTCCGAAAGTTGATTTCCTTCGGTGTCTTCATACTTGACGGTTACAGGTGCCGCATCGGAGCGATCGTAAACATAGAGCACTTCCTGTGGCTCTTCGCTAAAAATTCCATGAGCATTGCTTGGCGTTTCTGGAACATACCACCCATGGATTTCTTTTGGTTCGCTTTCATATGGCAACCCAACTTTTCCGCTTAAGATCGTTGGCTCCGATAGCTGATTCCCTTTAGTATCCTCATACTTGACGGTTACAGGCGCTGCATCGGAGCGGTCATAGACATAGACCACTTCTTGCGCTTCTTTTCCGAAAATTCCACGAGCATTGCTTGGTGTCTCTGGCACATACCACCCTGGAATTTCTTCCGGTTCGCTTTCATATGGCAGACCAACTTTTCCGCTTAGAATCGTTGGTTCTGACAATTGATTCCCTTCGGTATCCTCATGCTTAACTGTTACAGGTGCCGCATCCGAGCGGTCGTAAACATAGATCACTTCCTGTGGGTCTTCGCTAAAAATTCCATGAGCATTGCTTGGCGTTTCTGGAACATACCACCCATGGATTTCTTTTGGTTCACTTTCATATGGCAGACCAATTTTTCCGCTTAGAATCGTTGGTTCCGACAGTTGATTTCCTTCGCCATCTTCATACTTGACCGTCACTGGTGCCGCATCCGAACGGTCATAGATATAGATTACTTCTTGCGCTTCTTCAGTAAACGTTCCAGACACATTGCTTGGCATTTCTGGAACATACCAGCCTGGAATTTCTTTCGGTTCGCTTTCATATGGCAGACCAACTTTTCCGCTTAGAATCGTTGGTTCCGACAGTTGATTTCCTTCGCCATCTTCATACTTGACCGTCACTGGTGCCGCATCCGAACGATCATAGATATAGATTACTTCTTGCGCTTCTTTTCCGAAAATTCCATGAGCATTGCTTGGTGTTTCTGGCACATACCACCCTGGAATTTCTTTTGGTTCGCTTTCGTATGGTAAGCCAACTTTCCCACTTAATATCGTTGGCTCCGAGAGCTGATTCCCTTCGGTATCCTCATACTTGACTGTTACAGGTGCCGCATCCGAACGGTCATAGACATAGACCACTTCTTGCGCTTCTTTTCCGAAAATCCCACGAGCATTGCTTGGTGTCTCTGGCACATACCAGCCTGGAATTTCTTTCGGTTCGCTCTCGTACGGCAGACCAACTTTTCCGCTTAAAATCGTTGGTTCTGATAGTTGATTTCCTTCGGTGTCCTCATATTTGACTGTTACGGGGGCTGCATCCGAACGGTCATAGATATAGATTACTTCTTGCGCTTCTTTAGTAAACGTTCCATGAGCATTGCTTGGCATTTCTGGCACATACCAACCTGGAATTTCTTTGGGTTCGCTCTCGTATGGCAGACCAACTTTTCCGCTTAAAATCGTAGGTTCCGACAGTTGGTTTCCTTCGGTGTCTTCATACTTGACCGTCACTGGTGCCGCATCCGAACGATCATAGATATAGATTACTTCTTGCGCTTCTTTTCCGAAAATTCCACGGGCATTGCTTGGTGTTTCTGGTACATACCAGCCTGGAATTTCTTTTGGTTCGCTCTCGTATGGTAAGCCAACTTTCCCGCTTAAGATCGTTGGTTCCGACAGTTGATTTCCTTCGGTATCTTCATACTTGACCGTCACTGGTGCCGCATCGGAGCGATTGTAAACATAGATTACTTCCTGTGGGTCTCCGCTAAAAATTCCATGAGCATTGCTTGGCGTTTCTGGAACATACCACCCATGGATTTCTTTTGGTTCACTTTCATATGGCAGACCAATTTTTCCGCTTAGAATCGTTGGTTCTGACAATTGATTTCCTTTGTCATCTTCATATTTGACTGTTACAGGTGCTACATCTGAACGGTCATAGACATAGACCACTTCCTGTGGCTCTTCGCTAAAAATTCCATGAGCATTGCTTGGTGTCTCTGGCACATACCACCCCGGAATTTCTTTTGGTTCGCTCTCGTATGGCAACCCAACTTTCCCTCTTAATATCGTTGGCTCCGAAAGTTGTTTTCCTTCAGTATCCTCATACTTGACTGTCACTGGTGCCGCATCTTTATGTTCTATTTTTTCCCAAATATAGGTTCCTGGAATGGTTCCGTCATATAAGTCCATAAAATCAAACGAGGATTCATAAACCATTGGTACACTTGGCTCATTCCCATAAGCATCTTCTTTTTGTATCCACCTGCCAGTATATCCGTTCTCAATAAGAATCTCTGGCAAACGAGTAGACGTAGAAAAGATCGAATGCTCGCCTACTACTAGTTCGTTCAATTGTTTCGCGTCTAAAAACATCTGAGCCATACTTTCCACTATCGATGTGTCGAAATTTGATACATCAAGCTTTTCTATGGCTGATTCGCGAAACATCCACCACATATTGGTTACTTTCGCGGTATTCCAATTTGACAGATCTAAGTTTTTCAATGCTCTTGTATACTGGAACATTTCTCTAATATCAGTGACATTTTCAGTATTCCAGTTGGATACATCGAGAGAAGTTAAAGAATGAGTGGAGGCAAACATGTTTCTCATATCAGTTACGCTAGATGTATCCCAATTGCTAACACTAAATTCAGTTGGTACCCGTACTCCGCTGAACATATACGCCATATTTGTTACTTTGTTTGTTTTCCAATTGCTTGTATCAAGTGATGTCAATCTTGAAGCATTTCTAAACATGCTTAACATGCTCGTCACATTCTCTGTATTCCAATTAGATACGTCCAGAACTTCTAAATGAGGTAAGTTCTCAAACATCCAATTCATATTTGTTACATTAGATACATTCCAGTTTGAAACATCTAATTGACTCAGTGAACTATTTCCTCTATTGAATCCTCCAGCAAACATGCCATCCATCCGTTCTACTTTAGAGACATTCCAGTTGGATACATCCAAAGAGGTCAAATTCTTCTTTCCCCCAAACATATACCTCATATCTGTTACATTTCCTGTCTTCCATTTAGATACATCCAAAACAGTTAACGGTGTTACTGGGCTAGCAGGATTATCTAATTCTCTGAACATTTCTGCCATGTTTGTAACATTTGAAGTGTCCCAGTTAGACACATCTAACTCTTCCAAACCATAAGCATATCTAAACATGGCGAACATGTTAGTAACTTTAGAAGTGTCCCAGTTCGAAACGTCCACTTTTTTTAATTTTGGTAATCTAGCAAACATGCTTGCCATTGTCGTCACTTGGGAAGTATTAAAATTATTCCCATTTTCTATAATCATAAGCTCACTTAAATCACTGAATAAAACCGCAGAATTTACTGGCAACAATACTGGTGCCTTAACAACGATTTGTGTCACAGACGTGTAGGTTTTCCAAGGCGCAGTTGCAACGGTACCCGCATTTCCTTCTTCTAACACAATTGTTTTCGTTTCTTCATCCCACGTCCACGGAACAGTTCCCCATACGCCTTCCACAATTTCATCTGACTCTTCATGACTATCTTCCTTACTACTGTCTTCTGCACTACTATCTACTGATTCTTCATGACTGTCTTCTGTACTACTATCTAATGTAGCTTCAGTGGAGCTTTCAGATGAAGAGCCTTCAGATGAATCTGCCTCTATACCACTGTCTGTTTCGGTATGTTCCCCAGATCCATTGGTACTTATGTTTTCTTCAGTTGCTGTCAACGGTTGATCGTCTTCTATCAATTGCCTTTCTTCATAACGATCTGCATTTCCATCCGCCAATTCACTTAGAAACCCTTCAGCAACAGAAACATCCGTCATTTTCAAATTATTTTCTAAGCTGTCGTTTTGAGAGCCATCCTTTACTGTATTAGCAAATACAGTGAGCGGCTGTCCTAGAGTCATTGCAATGACCAACATTATGTAACCTAACTTGCGTATCACTTCCCTAACACTCCTTTTCTTTTTAACGTAAACTTCTTGAAACATGAAAAATAATTATTCATGCAGACACTGCCGAATTGGTAGAATAATCTATCACGAGCTTGGAAGTTCTAAACAAAAGTATATAAGGATGTTTTTTAATAAAAAAATCATGTTTTTCACCCTAGGGGGAAATTAAGTATAAAAAAACCTATGCAAAAGGCTTTCTTTCCTTCTGAATAGGTAAAAAATAGGGTTATTATTTTAATTATTTTATAAGTTCGAACATTTTTGGTTCGATCGTTTTGAATAAGAGTTCCCAATCTTGTTTATCTGGAACTGTTTTCAATAATAGGCAGTTGGTGCTCACCTTATACTCTGACAAGTATTCACTGTAGTTTGTCACAATTAAATCAATATCTTCTTGGTTTAAGAATTCTTCCGTCAAAGCTGGAATCGTAATAAAAAAGATTTGATGACGATCACCAAAGTATTGATATACTCGCGATCTTATCAATTGACAGACATACAGATCGCCTTCTAATAAAAAAACAATTCTCTTGCTTTTGTACAAATACTGTTCTTTCAATCTTTCTCCCAGCAAAGTTAAGCTCGCCGTAATATCTTCCAAAAAGTCTTCTGCTATTCCTGATTCAGCGAAAAAGGAGCGCAAAAAGTGATGATTGTTGATGTATGATTCTTTGCATTCATGTTTTGTTTTCTCTATGATTTCTGACATTATTCTATTTTGAACTGGTGAAATTAGATGATTCACGTACCTAGAAAGGAAGAACGCACGATAGATCCATAAAATTTCTGATGTATACAACTCAGGCGAGCAATTCTTGAGATAGTTTTCAGTTAAATGAGCAAAAGAATCAATGCGCTGCAATTGCGTACAGAATACCTTATCTTGGTCTATTTGATCAAAAGGCCGCTTGGCAATCGTTACTAAAAATAGCCAACAGAGCTCATCTGCACATAATTCCACTTGATAGATCTTTTGAATTCTTTGCTGAATCAAGAATAAATTAAGAAAATCCTTGTTATTCCTAACACTCTTGTAAAGATTTGTTGGTACATTGATCCTCTTTCCCTGGCGTACTCGCTCGATAGCAATATATAAATTATAGTAAAATTCATTTGGAGAAGTACCTGTACCAATCGTAATTTCCTTGATTTTAGATAAAAAAGTTTGATAGATCAATTCATGAATCTCTTTTGGAGGAACCAACGTATGAGGGGTCATTTCCCCTTCATAGTAAAAATCTTTGAAAAACTTTCGGATGTTTGCTTCATCGCCTTTTAAATCAATGGAGTGAGTGATAGTTTTAATCCGTATTCTTTAAGAACCGGCTCAATTTGTCTCAAATAGCGTCGAAATGACGTTTCTGATATGTGAAATCGGTCAATTAATTCCGCTACGTCCTCTAGCTCTCCATAGAAAACGTTTCCCAATAATTCAAACAAAATTTCATTTTGCAATAGTTTTTCTTTTTGTTCAATAAATCGAAGGGAGTTCTTTTTTTCGAAAAGGTACCCATTGTTCGTTGAAACAATATGCGCACTATCAGAAAAATACTCCTTTAGCTTATTTATATCAGTTAAAATCGTCCGTTCTGAAACCTCATTTAGTTTAGCTAATTGACCCTTAGTCGCTTTTTGTGTCCGCTCAAAAAGATTCAATATACGAAACCAGCGAATAGTTGTTGGATCAACAATAAACTTTAACTGCAGATCTTTCATCCTAACACCTCCCAACTTTATAGAAAATCATACCATGTATTTTTAACCCATAATCATTTTTTCATTCCTTTTCTAACTTACTACATTTTCTCAATGATGTGAACGTCACTTGTAAATGAATATTTTTTTGCTATTGATCAAAGACTCTAGTCAAAAAATATCAAAACAATTACTGCTGAAAAGAAGGCGTTATTTATCTAATCTAAACAAAGAACAATTGAAGTAAGAAAACCTATACAAAATCAGCTACGCCAAACCTTTTCCTTTTGCATGTGCTATCATTTGATTGAAGAAAATTATAAGTTAGAATCAATGATTCGTTTTTTTAAATCTGAATAAAATCATATGAATGTTAGGTAAAAATAGATTGCCTTAACCACTCCTCGTATTTGTAAAAAATGAAAAAAACTACTATTCAGCATCCATCGCTTTAATAAACACTGTTTTACTTTTTTCAGTTTGTATTTATCAACTCTTATTCTCAATACAAAAAAAACAGCTAAGCCAAAAGCTTAACTGTTCTTTCTTTTATAATTGATAAACGTCTCTCTCACACATTCAAAATCCACATAAACCCAAGAAAGACAAAGAACAAGCCGTACATGATCGGTGAGACTTCTTTGCCGCGTTTGGCTGCTAACATGGTGATTGGGTAAAAGATGAAGCCCAAGGCGATCCCATCGGAGATGCTGTAGGTCAACGGCATGCCTAATAGAATCAAGAAGGCTGGGATTGCAATTTCCATTTCGTGCCATTTGATTTCTCGTAGCGATTGTGCCATCAGCACGCCTACGACGATCAGAGCTGGTGCTGTCACTTGGGAAGTAACAACGGATAGCAATGGTGAAAAGAACAAGCCGAACAAGAAGAAAACTCCAGTCGTCACGGCAGTCAAGCCAGAACGACCGCCCACGGCGATCCCAGCGGAGGATTCGACATATGCGCCTACTGGTGAGGTCCCTAATAAAGAACCAGCGAGCATGGCGGTGGAGTCAGAAGCAAGTGCTTTGCCGACCCGCGGCATTTTGTTGTCTTTCATAAAGCCCGCTTGATTGGCAAGTCCCACCAAGGTGCCTGCCGTATCAAAGAAAGTGACGAGTAAGAAAGTCAGTACTACGACCCACATTTGCAGGGAGTTGATGTCTCCTACATGGTTTAGCGCCACTAAGAATGTGGACGAAATACTCGGTGCAGCAGAAACGATACTGGATGGTGCTTGGATCAAGCCAGTCAAAAGACCTAAAACAGTTGTTGCGGCCATCCCGATAAAAATTCCACCAGGAACTCTGCGAACCATCAAGACGGCAGTGATCACTAAACCAAAAATCGTCAGCCACGTCGTACCGACACTCAATGACCCTAGTGCCACAAGGGTCGAATCGTCGGAAACGATGATCCCGCCTTCGCTCAATCCCAAAAAGGCGATGAACAGACCGATCCCCCCAGAGATGGCGTATTTTAAATCAGCAGGGATCGCATCAATGATCAGCTCCCGTAATTTGAAGATCGTAATCACGATGAAAATCAGTGATGCCACAAACACACCCGCTAATGCTGTTTGCCATGGAACCCCCATTCCAATACAGACTGAATAAGAAAAGAAGGCGTTGATCCCTAATGCGGGTGCCGTAGCGATCGGGTATTTTGCTAAAACTCCCATCAAAATACAGCCCAATGCGCTGGCTAACGCCGTTGCCGTAAAGACGGCACCTTCGTCCATCCCAGATGCCCCAAGGACCGTTGGATTGACGAATAAAATATAGGCCATCGAGATAAAGGTGGTAAAACCAGCTAAGATTTCTCGTTTGACCGTTGTTTGTAAGGCATCCAGCCCAAAAAAGGAATTGATTTGATTCTTCATTTTTACTCCTCCAGCAATCAAGCAAAGGTGTCGCCATTGCTTGATTTTTTATAATGAAAACGACGAAATCAATCATAAACCAACTTTATCTGCAAGTAAATATTATCCAGTTAAAAAAACCAATAAAACGCTTTTTCCAACATCTTACCCTTAGCTGTTTCTAATCAACGTGTAACGACTTCTCATTCACCAATTGCTCCAACTGTTCCTTGGTGGTGCGCTTGATGGAAAGCTTCGGCAGCTCCTTCAACGAAAAGTAATCGCTGTTAGAGGTTTCACTGTTTTTGATGAAGTCCCCTGCCAAAACATCACAGGCAAAGACCAGCTTATAGTATTGAAACACTTGCGGAATGTCTGGTCTTAGATTCGTATCAAAAATTGCTCGCAGTTCCTTGACCTCAACGAGCAAACCGGTTTCTTCCAGCACTTCTTTTTTGATGTTTTCCCGTGGCGTCAAGCCAATTTCTGCATAGCCTCCTGGCAGTGACCATTCTTTCGTCAGGCTGTCTTCCACCAGCAAGATTTTTTCGTCTTTTTGGATCAATGCCCGTACATCGACTTTGGGCGTAGGATAGCCCTCATTTTTTTCTGTTAAAAGGGTCAACGCAGCTGCGTCTTGATCCACGACGGTACTCATCAAATGCAATGCCAACTCTTTGATCTCTTGGTAACGTTCCTTATCGTACACATCTTTGCCATAGTACAAACCTGCTTCAGCGATCGATAACAGGCGTTTGTATTGCGCAAAATAATCTTTCATCCATTCCCCGCCTTTTCCATTTCTCTGTTATGCTTCTTATTCTAGAGGAAATCGGCTGTTTTGCAAAAGATTGGCAACCCAATCCTTGAATTCTCATGGCTGCCAACGCCTAATAAACGCAGATTTTTGTAAAATCAGTCGATTTAAGGGACAATGAAAAGAGTAGAACGATTTTTCTCAGAAAGGATGATGAAGGTGAACTTAACGCCTGATTTAGTTTCCAAAGAACAATTGATTGGAAAAATTCAAAAAGATATGGACCAAACGATGCTCGTCTATGCACTTTTAGTTTGTGCAACGCTGATTGCTTCGATTGGTTTGAATTACAACTCTACGACAACGATTATCGGGGCGATGTTGATTTCGCCACTTTTAAATGGGATCAACGGGATCGGCTTTGGTTTAGGTCTTTCCCATTTACGTTTGGTTAAAAAAGGACTGCTGGTCTTTAGCATCCAAGTCATCATCGTACTAATCATCTCATTTGCCTTTTTCTTACTCACGCCAGTCAAAGATACAACACCTGAAATCATCACCCAAACGTCTGCGACGATTTGGGATATTTGCGTCGCATTGATCGGTGGTTCAGCACTGGCATTTGCCAAAGTCAGGGGCCGCGACAACGATGTCATTATCGGTGTCTCCATCGGGACGTCCCTGATTTTGCCGCTTTGTGTAACGGGTTATGGGCTGTCGATCAAAGACTATTCGATTTCATGGGAATCCGCTCAACTCTTTTTCACCAATTCCTTTTTGATTTGTTTTTCCTTGTTCATTACCATCTGGCTGTTGCAATACGGGGATTTTCGTCATCAAAAATGGTGGAAGTTTGCCGTGGTTGCCTTACCGATCACGGTCATTGGTAGTTTCTTCGTTTATACGACGATCCAAACGACCATCGTGGAATACCATGCCAAGCGTTTTGTAGAAGCCAAACTGGGGGAACATTATTTGCTAGAGCAAACACTTAATGAGCAGAAACAATCCCTTGAATTAAAACTCGTCGGTGAACCACTCTCGAAACGAGCGGTCGCGCAGCTTGAAGCAAGTCTTGAAAATTATGCTTTGCCCGACTACCAGCTCAAGGTCAATGTCTATTCTGCCAATAAAGAGGGGCAATTTGATGCCAAAGTATTAGCCGAAATCCTCCAAGTCCAAAACCAAGGAACTTCGAAATTTTTGGGTTTAGACTAAAAAAATAGGCGCTGCCCTTTTCAGGTGTAGCGCCTGTTTTTCTTCAATTTAAGTCATTGAGTTGCTCAGCGATTCTCTCGATTAATGGGCGATAATCCACTTGCTCGTAATCTTCCACATTGACTTCGATAAGCGCTCCTAACTGAAAGTCATCGTAACGGCGATCAGTGATGATTTGCCGAAACGCTTCTTTGGTTATATGGTTGGTTGCAGCTTGTCTATCTTCCAGCACATCCCCGTAATGGTACCGTTCCATGATAAAACTCAAATGGCGGTCATCCGCTCGATCACGTAAGTAACGTCTTTCCCATAAGGTTTCAAAAGAAGCTGTCAAACGTATGGTCAAGCACTCATAGCCATAGCTTTGGGCGAGAAAAGTCAGCAAGGGCTTCTGCTTTTCACTAAAGGGGTATTCCGAGACCACCAAGCGTTTTCCTAAAGACATGTACAAACCCAATGCCTGATAGTAAAAAGGCCAAACATACTGCTTTTCGATCTGGGCTTTTTCTGCCAATGAATCAAAGCCGAGGGATTCGGCAGAGCACTCTTTGATTTCATCTGGCGTAAGAGCGAAAAGATCAGGAAAACGTGTCTTCAACAGGTTCAGTAAATAACTTTTTCCAGTTCCAGGGCTGCCTGCTAATAAAACAAGCATCTTTTTGCGTACCATCTATTTGCCGATCGCAGTCGGCGCTTTCGTATTCATGAAAAGGCCGATCTTATGCTTGACGATTTCTTTGATGGCTTCATTGGATGGGATCACGTTGTGGCGCAATGATTTGTTGACTTCCGTTGCCCCAAAATTTTCTTTCGCAATCTTCGTCCAATTGACCAACAATTCAGTACCTACATTAAACTTGCGAATGCCGTTATTGATCAATTCGGGATAATCTTCTTCTTTGACGCCAGTTCCTCCATGAATGACTAGCGGCACGTCGACGACTGCATGGATCTCCTTCAATAACTCAACATTCACTTCGGTTTTTGAGCGGAATTGACCGTGATTGGTTCCGATAGCGATGGCTAGCGCATCGACGCCAGTAGCAGCAACAAATTCTACCGCATCTTCTGGGCGTGTGAAGACTTTATCGTCTTCTTCCACATGAATGCCTTCTTCTGTGCCGCCGATCGTTCCTAGTTCTCCTTCGACGGACACCCCATGAGCATGAGCGTATTCGACGACTGCGCGCGTCTTCAAAATGTTTTCTTTGAAGGGCAAATGCGAGCCATCATACATCACCGAGCTATAGCCGCTATCAATCGCCGCTTTGATCTCATCGAAATCTCTGGCATGGTCCAAATGCAAGACAGCATCTACTAGCTCGTGATCGGCAATCGTTTTGACGACATTGACCAAGACATCATAGCCGATGTATTTCGCCGTATCGATACTTGTTTGAATGATGATGGGTGCCCCCATCTCTTTGGCTGCCCGCAGCATACTTGGCAGCATTTCTAAATTATGGGTATTAAAAGCCCCCACTGTAAAATTCAATGCTTCTGCTGTTTTCGTTACTTCTTTTAATGTTGTATACATCCTTGATTCCACCTCGTCTAGTTTAATTGCCGCTGATCGTAAGTTGTTTGGCGATTTGCCGCATTTCTTCCATTTTGTCCATGTAATAGTCGATCTTTGCATCGTCGCCGTTTCGTGCAGCGGCGGCACGCTGAGCATTGTATAGGGACATCAGTTTTTTGTAGCCGTCCCCGATCGATTTTTTCGCCTGCAAGCTTTTTTCCAATGCGTCGATCGCTTCTTCTGTGCGGGAAAGTTTTGCCTGCGCCAAGCCTAACGCTTCATACAATTTTGCTTGTTCGTCGATGTCAGTTTCTGCTTGCAACTGACTTTCTAGTGTTGCAATAAGCGCTTCTGCCTCTTGGCTTTCTTCAGCGGTCAAAGGAACCGCTGGTGTTTCTGTGGGCTTTTTTTCTTTTTTGAAAAAAGAGAACATGCGTCTTCCTCCTAGCGATTAAAAGTTTTTCAATAAGGGACTGATGATCCAAGCATATAGCAAGGCTGCCGTGACGGTATCCACATCAGTTGCCGTAGCGTTAACAAAGCCCATTTGATTGAAGATCGTTACAAGTAGGGCTGGCAGTAACGTAATGAAGAAGCCGTGAAAGATCCCTCCGATGATCGCCCCTCGACGTCCACCGACCGCATTGCCGAAGATCCCAGCGGTACCGCCTGCAAAGAAGTTCGTCAGCATCCCTGGCAAGATCATCGCCAAGCCAAAGACTGGTAAAACGAACATGGCGATGACTGTCCCAATCGTTGTAGTAATGAAGCCTAAAATAACTGCATTGGGGCTATATGGGAAGAATACTGGGCAATCGAGTGCTGGTTTTGCATCAGGCACCAATTTCATGGCGATCCCACGAAACGCAGGGACGATCTCGCCTAAGAGCAACCGAACGCCTGCTAGCAAAACATAGACCCCAACCACGAATTGAATGGCTTGCAAGAAGGCATACATGATGTAATTTTGATCACCAGAGAGCGTAGAAGCAAAGGTTTCTCCAGCAAACAAGACCGTCACGATATACAGTGGAACCATCACGACCATGACAGAAAGATACGTATCTTGTAAAAATTCAAAAGAACGTGGCAGTTTGATGTCTTCGATCGATTTTTTCTTCTCGCCTCTTTCTCCAAACAGATAGGCAACGCCTGCTTCAAAGAGGTAGCCGATCGTACAGAAATGTCCGAGAGCAATGTCGTCTGACCCAGTGACTTTGCGGATGATGGGCTGAGCCATCGCTGGCATGGCTACGGCAAAGATCGCCCCAATCACCCCACCGACAAGAATCAAGACAACGCCGCGTAAACCAGCGAAATAGCCAAAGACCGTCGTCATGGTCGCCATCCATAAAATGGCTTGACCCGTTAGGAAGATATATTTCCATTTTGTAAAGCGTGCCAATAAAATATTAAAAACAAAGATGGCTAAAAATGTCAGCGCTATGTCCCGACCCAAGCCCAACTCATTCATCGCTTGCCCGTTGATGGCTTCGATGGAAGGAATTATGCCTTGCATGTCGAATCCTTCTGTGAAAATCTCGCCGAAATAGGTCAGACTACCGACGATGATGCTAGAACCAGCGCTTAAAACCTGGAAGCCCAATAGCGTCTTCAAACTTCCTGAAATGACTTGACCTGCTGACTTTTTCTGAAGCAGCAGCCCTAACATCGCGATCAAAGCGATCGTGATCGATGCCTGCGTTAAAATATTATCAATGATAAAATTGATGATGCCCATTTTTTCAAACTCCCTTCGTCATGCCTCTTCCTTACAGTGCGCCTTTTTCCGTTAATACTGGGATGATTTTTTCTTCGATTTCTGGTTTGGAAACGATGTTGCGTAAATAAATAATTGCGGTTGTCGGGTCCAAGGCAAACTTTTCAAATTGCGTTCGGAAATTCTCTGCCGTAATGATGATGTCTGGTTTCATTGATACCGCTGATGAGATATCAACATGATCCAATTTCGCCTCCACTCCTAATTTCGTTAAGACATCTTCTGTTGACATCTGAGCCGCAAAGCTGCTGCCAAGACCTGCACCGCATACGAATAAGATCGATAATTTGTTCATGATTTTTTCCCCTTTTCTTGTTTTTTATGAAAATAGCAATGATTGAAAAGCTTCAATCGTAGAGCAAGCCAGCAACTGCGTGACTTTTTCTTCATCATTGATCAGTTCGATCAATTCCTTCATGATGGCAAGATGAGAGTAGGAGTCCACCGCAGCCAAGCAAAAAATGATTTTGACGGGGTCCATTTCTGGGTTCCCAAATGCGACTGGCGGTGCCAAGGTGAGGACACTCACACCCAACTGCTGGGCGCCATCTTCTGGTCGAGCATGCGCCAGCGCCAAATGTTTGCCAATGACGATATAAGGACCGTATTCCTTCACCGCAGCAACCATTGCCTCGATATAGCGTTTTTCGATGATCTGTTCTTTTAGTAGCGGCTGCGCAGAGCGTTCAATGGCTTCTTCCCAATTTTGAACAGGAACGTTTAATTGAATATGACTAGCGGATAAAACATCTTTTAACATTGGCTGAATCTCCCTTGCATTAATGGCTAATTGATTTTGTTCAAACAAGTGTGTCAATTTGCGATAGGCGACAGCATCGACTGTCCCGCCGCTTTCTTCAATCACTGTAAGCAACTGATTGAAGAACAGCGTGGCATTTTTTTGGTCAAAGGCGATCCGCTTGAATTGTTCATTGTTGTTTAAGAAACGGCGGATCACTTGGTGATTTTCTTCATTGATGATCGGTGGGATCAGTAATACTGGCTTTTCTCGATAATCGATCTCATAGGTTGAAAAAACCAGATCCACATCGAATTTCGTAATCAAATTGACTTCTTGTGAATTCAAGACTGCCGCGACTTCTACTTCTGGAAATTTCTCCTTGAGGCTGGCTGCCAGCAGATTGCCGGTTGCCATTCCATGGTTACAGACAACGACCGCCTTATAGATCGTAATAATCTCGTGGTTCAGTGAACTTAGGGCTGTAGAAAAATGAATCACGAGAAATGTCAGTTCATCTTCTGATAGTGGTTGACCGACGATCTCTTCGATCGTAGGAGCGAACCCCTTGACGGCTTGGTAGATTTGTCCATAATTTTTGCGAACGGTCTCTTTGATCGGATTGGGTACTTGAATGCCGCTCTTGGCTCGAACGATCAGCGCGGCCATATGTTTATACAATCCCTCTAACAGCTCTTCTTCCTTTTTACTAAAAGGGATCTTGGTTTGGCATTCCACAAATTGAATCAGCTGCAGCGACAAAAGTTGCGCATGCGCCCATTCGATGGAATTGGACAAATCTTTAAAGTTCAGTGACTCAATGATGAAAGAAAGATAGTTGACTTCGATTTCTGGTGGCTGGATCGAAAAGGTTTCAGCGATCGCCTGGATATAGGCTGACCCTTGAAGCTGATTGCTGGAAGTAGACCAGTTCATGCGAGTGATAAATTCCTTCATTCTGATACGCATCAGCCAAATGGCGGTAAACAATAAGATTTGGCTACTGTACAACTCATTTTGATTTGGCGGCAACACTGTTTGCATCACTAGTTGGATCTGTTTGATTTCTTTTTGCGGCAAATAGCGATAAAGCAATTTCGTAAAGACTAGATCTGGGGTCTGTTTATCAAGTGGCAGCCTACCGATCCGCTGATTGATGATGTCAAAAATCATCGTCCGAATCGCTCGCTCCGATCCATTCAACCGCAGTCCTTTTTTTCCTAGGCTGATGATCTCAATGCCATATTTATTGATGTCCGCCCGCAAACGGCGCATGTCTTCATCCATGCTGCTTTTTGATATCTGGTACGCTTCTTCTTTTTTATTCAACACCAGGATCTCTTTTGAAAATGTCAGATGCAGCAACAGATCAAAACTACGCTCTTCACGGGTCATATATTCCGACTGTTGTGAGTGTAATGCCTGCCAAACGATGGCTTGTTGTTTCGAGGTCAGTTTCAAAAGGATGCCCTTTCCTCGAAGGGTTTGGATCGGTCCGATGTGTAAGTCAGCAAGAAACGTGTTGATCTCATTCAAATCATTGCGGATCGTCCGCCCACTGGCTGCGGTCTCTTCTGCCAGTTGCTCGATGGATAGTGGATAATCAGTCACCAACAGGCGATGCAAAACATCTACGATTCTTTTTTTCACAACTTTCTCTCCTTCTCTGATTTGAGTATATGATTTCGCTTACAACAAAAAAAGTAGATGTTTCTGCCACTTTAGTTTGCAAAAATGTAAACGCTTCTATTTCAAAATAGGAACCTTTGCTCGATTATTTCATATTTCCCTTAATTTTCCTATCCGATGGAGATAACGTTTAGATAGAGGATCAAAGGCAAAAAAAGCAAGAGCTGCTGCTCTTGCTTATCGATGATGGTGCATTCTATTGTGTTTGATCCGTCGTGTCTTCTGGTTTATTTCCCAGTGCTTGTTCCATTTGCTTTACTGCCCAATCCATTAGAAAGATCAACAGCATTGCCAGCACGCTGCCGATCAATGCCCCTGAAAAACGCAATGGGATCAATTTCAGCGGCGTAAAACTAGTACCGATGGTCATTAACAGCAGGACTTGCGGGTTGGTAAAAAAATTAGCAACGGTATAATTGACTGGCATAAAAAACTCCGTCAATATGTTTAGAATGATCAATACCACTGCGATCGCTTCAAGGGGCATATGCAAGGACATCAATAAGAAACCCAGCAGCAGCCCCACGATTCCTCCCAGTACCCTACCGATCGTGCGATTTTTGATTTTTTCCATATGTTCTCCTGCCAAGACGGCAGCAGCAGAAATCAAGATCCAATAGCCGTTGCTGTCCCGCAACAGATAGGCAATGTAGGTCGCAATAAACAATATCAAAGAAAAGTGCAGCGCCTTGATGACCATTTCTGGTTGCTGAGATAATGCTAGCGAATATTTCTCGTGCAAGCTCAGTTGTTGAAAGGCCGTTTTTTCTTCTTTCAACGGCAGCTGTTCAGCCAACGAAATCACCAGTCCAGCAAGCAGTGAGCCTGCGATGCCATAAAGCAAATAGGAACTGTGGTGCAAGATCTCTCCAAGGTGCGCTGCGTGAAAATTAAAGCCGGTGGCATAAAGCATCAACACGAAGAAATAATCGGGCTTGGGGATCCGCATCACTTTTGACAACAAAAACGCAGAAAACGATAACGCACCGATGATAAAAGGCGCGCTCCAAGGAATCAGTGCTGTCCCAGCGCCTAAAATAAATGCCAGCAGCAGCGCAGCGCCGTGGGTCAAAATGGCGCGCAGATTATAAAAAAGGGACCGATGTTGAAAAGCCAAGTAGGAAAAAGCCCCCATCGCCCCCACAGAACTTATCAAAGGGTCCTGAACGAGGATCCCTATAAACAAAGGAACCGCCATCGCAAACCCTGATCCTAACGGACGCAAGACTTTTCGTTTGTCTTTCATGCAATTCCTCCTATCAAAAAATATGTACGATGATACAGCCGTTTTATAAGCAACGTCCTAAACTAGTATACGAAGCAAAAGATGAATATGCAAATTTTTTTCAGAAACTTTGTGAAATCCTCGCAACGATGTCCTTGATCAACTCAATCGCTCATAGAAAACCGTTTATTCATGAAAAAGCAGCAAAAAGAGAAGCATTCGCTTGGCAACTGATTGCAAGCGAATGCTTCTAGCGATTCCTTCTCTCCCTTTAGACAACCCTTATTTCACTGAAGCGCTGGTGACCGCATCTGCTGCAGGTGCGTCATGAGTACTGGCACAAGTGACCGCATCGGTCGGTTCTTGGTGCACAGAAGCACTGGAAATGGCGTCTTCATTGCCGACAAGTTTTTGGCCGGTTTGTTGCAAATACCATTCGATGATTGGCTTGAAATCAAGGATGTATTCGTTGATCCCCGCATATTCGCCGTTTTCATCGTGCATCGCTTGATAATTGTGGACGATGTATTTTTCTGGCACCTGTTTCGGCACATGGACCCGAACCGCGTCGGTTGCCCCACTGCGCAGCTGTTGGATCACCCACTCAACATTTTTGAAAGATTTTTCAGGATGGCATTTTGCTAACGGATTGCCGACTTGTCCTGGCACACGTGCTGCCAGCATATTTTGGGCTTCTTCCCGCAGATTGTAATACAAGAATTGGTTATTGCTGTCGGCAAATGTCAATTCCATCGGCATCGAATCTAAGAAGTAATTGATCTGATCAACTGTCAGCAAGCCGCGATTTAGTTTGACGTAGGTATTGCCAGAAACAGCACCGACTGCTTCAGCGGCTTTTTCCAGCCATTGATCATCATACATATCCACCCCTTCCACGGTGGTTGCGATTTTCCCTGTGGCGTAGAGATCTTCGGGCGGCAATTGTTTAGGACCCGCTAAGGCAGAAACGACTTTGATAAATTGCAAGAAGCTGTTGATCGTCGCATCTAAAAAAGCAACCGTTCGGGCATCGATCAAATCACCCGCTTCATCAAAAGCTTCTTTGGCTTTGCCTAACAAAAACTCATTCCCTGGCATCACTAAAGCATTGACTCCCGGTGCGTCCAAAATCTGGCGCAGATGCAGCTGGGCCCTTGAAGTTCCTTGATCATAGTAAGAGGCACCCACGATCATTACTGGTTTGTTTTCCAGAGGATGGATTTTGAATGAAAGCCATTCTAGCAAGCTTTTCAGTCCTGCTGTCACGGTATGGTTGTGCTCTGATGTAGCAATGATCACACCGTCTGCCATCAATAATTGCCGATTCAAACGCTGGATGGCTGGGCTTTGGGTTTGATCTTCCTCTTGATTAAAGAGAGGAAAGTCTTTGATCTCTACAAGTTCTAACGTGAATTCCTTTTTGTATTGCTTTTTGATAAAGTTCAGCAGCTGACGATTGGTGGAGACTTCAGCGGCTGATCCGACGATTCCGATCAATTTCATTGTCTTTACGCTCCTATCTTTTGCGGTTAGATGGTTTCCCATGAAAATTCAGCAGCTTCTTTTTGATTGGCGGCATGGGCGTGCTGCAACTGGCTGGTAATTTTTACAAATAAAAGAAAATCGTTGAACAGTCCTTGCAGTTTTTGGGTCTGCTCTTCATCGATCAAGTTGCCTTGCTCGTCAAACGCTTGCAGCGAATGACCTAATAGAAATTCAGAGCTAGGCATGATCCGTGCTTTTAACTCTGGAGAGTCCAGAATCTGTCTTAGATGGGCTTGGGCACGAGAAGAACCTAACGTCCCATAAGAAGCACCAGTGATCATCACTGGCTTGTCAACAAACGGGAAAATTCCATAGGACAACCAGTTCAAGGCATTGATCAACGCTGCGGGTACGGCATGATCGTATTCTGGTGTGCTGATGATCACACCGTCTGCTGCCGCGATTTTTTCGGCAAGCTGGGTTACTTGTACGGGCAACTCTTTTGATTCTGGTTTGTTGAACATTGGAAGATCTTTGATCTCGACTAGTTCGATCTCTGCCTCATTGGCAAACATTTTTTTCATAAACTGCAACAACGTGCGATTGGTGGAACGAGTGGCATTGGTTCCTACGAATCCGATAAATTTCATCCTGTCTCTTCCTTTCTGGTTGGGCTATCTTAAAAGTCTTGCCTGAATGCCTTTAGAGGCAATGACTTCATTTTCTTTGGTTACGATGATTCCTTCGATTTCTGGCTGCTGCTGAATCTCTTGTAAAACAACTGGAATGGGCTTGCCAAACAAGCGCGAAGTCCAGATTTCCCCCAGTAACGATGTCGCTGCAACGATCGTGATGCTCAAATACCCACATTCGATGGGAAAGCCACTCTGAGGATCAATCAAATGATGATACGTTCCTTCAGCGGTGGTCAAAACCCGCTCATAGATCCCCGAAGTGACGACGGTTTGGTCCTTGATTGGCAGAATGCCCAAGGTGTCTGCCCGACCGCCTTTGGGATCTCGGATCCCGATCCGCCAATGCCCGTCCGAATGATTTGGTGCAGCGCCGAAACAGACAATATTTCCGCCTAAGTTGATCAATCCATACGCTACGCCACGGGCTTGGCAAAGGGTGCGTAACTTATCAGCGATGTAGCCTTTTGCTAATGCTCCGAGGTCGATCCTCATTCCAGCTTTTTTCAAAAAAACCTTGCCTGCTGCCAATTGGATCTGTTGCGGGTCTGTTAACGCAAGCAACTCTTTGACCTGCGTCTCTGTTACGATGCGGGCATCTTCAAACCCGATGCGCCATGCTTGGACCAGTGGACCGATGGCAATATTCAGCTGACTGTGAGGAGCACAGCTATGGTGTTTGCCGATTTCGATCAGCTGGTACAATTCTGGATCAAGCACAAGCCCCTTTTGTCCTGCCAACTGATTCAGCTGATTCAATTCCGATCGCGGATCATTGGCACTAAAGCGATGGTCGTATCCTTTCAGCTGGGTCTCCAGCTCGTCCAGTACACTTTCTGGTTTTGTATGAGCGACTTTTAACTCAATGGACGTGCCCATCCGCTGAATCGTGCGAGCGGCTTCTCTCACTGCTGCCTTCATAAAATCTCTTCTCCTAAAAACGATGCATCACAAATTATGTTAGTTTTTTCACAATTAAAGAATACTTCCGATATATTTTTTTGTCAACACGATTATATATTTTTTTATATAAGAAAAAACAAAAAAAGCAGTCCCTTCGTCGAAAGGACTGCTAGTTATCAAGCATTTGAGCAACAAAACTTTTTTGTCGAAAATATATTTTTATTCGATCGTTTCTTCGACCGCTTTTAAATGCGCCAGTAATTTTACGTTTTTATTGATTTTGGCATATGCTCGTGCATCGTGTAACATTTCCAAAATTGTTTCTTTCGGCTGTTGTTCGCGAATGGCATTTTCGGTCAGTTGGGCTGCCGCGCGAGCCAAGTAGTAGGTCAAATGATTGTCAGAACAAATCGCCAACACATAATTCAACAAGGTATCACTAGTTTCCAAATCATCGACTTTGGCATAAAAGACGCCGCAATGAAAGACGATGTTCAACACCCGCCACGTGTCTTCGATCGTTTTGATCGGATAGGTATAAATTTTCTCAAAGACCTTCGTCACATAAAACTCGGCCTTTGCCCATTCTTCTTCTCTGGCATACACCAAACCGATCCCAGTATACGCTAAGAGATCAAACAATTCCTCCGCCGTTTCATTCATCAATAACTGATCGAATTGAAACAGGACATCGGTAATCGCAGCTTCATTAAAAATCATTTCAAAGCCTTTTAAATAATCATATTGCGCTTTTAATGCTGGTTCATCGATCAGCTTCACTTCGATTTGACTTAACAATGCAGCCAACTGTTCATACTCGCTCGTGATCAAGTAGAATTCGGCTTTTGCCAATTCTTCTTTGACTTTGGTCGTTGCGACATTCATGGAAGAAAACAAGTCGACCAATGGCAAGCCGATCCGATTACACAATTTGATCAAAATTTTGAGGGACGGTGCCTGCCCGTTGTTTTCAAATTTACTCAAAGTGGCTTGCGTACAGATTCCTTCCGAAAGTTCTTGCTGCGAGAAGCCCGCCTGTTTTCTCGCTTCAATAAATCGTTCAACATTCATCGCCTTGCTCCCTCCCATTGTCGATAAGACACTTCTTTTTTTTCGTAAGCTGGCCTCAACTGCTGGATCAGTTTGTCACAGATGCTGCGTTTTTCTTAGAAAAATCACCTTTTGCGATGGCTTTGTCCGTACAATAGTGGCCTTTGCCATGGGTCTGACGGACTTCCGCCAATTTTTCTTGGATCATCTCGAGGATCACCATGAGGTTGTCTTCATTGGCAACAAAGTCCAATTGATCCCCATCAATTTGCATTTTCGGACACACGTCAAAGTTTTCATACCATTCATCGTATCGCTGGTTTAATTCTTTGTAATAGTCGTACAATGTCGGATCGTTGGCAATTTGTTCATAGGAACGACCACGTTTGTTGATCCGTTCAATCATTGTATCCAAGGAAACCTTAATATGAACCATTAGATCTGGATGTTTCAATGGCGCTGATTCTTCCAATTCCCGCAACATCGTGTTCAACAGGTTATCGTATTGTTCGACTTCCATCGGTGCGATGCGACCTAGATCCGCATTTAGATGAAACATCAAACTATCCTCATAGATGGAGCGGTCAATGACATTGTCATCATTGGACAAAGCTTCCCGCATCCCTAAAAAGCTTTTGTTTAAGAAAAAAATCTGCAATAAAAAGGCGTATCGTTCTGGATTGGAATAAAACAATGGCAGAACATCGTTGTCCTCCACGTTTTCATAGAAAGGCTTCGACGCCATTTCCTTCGATAAAAAATCAGTCAAACTGCTTTTTCCTGCCCCGATCGTTCCTGCGATTAATAACACATTCATCATCCTTTATTAAATATAGTCACCGACAAATGCTCGGTGCGCCATCGCTTCAAAATCATACGCTGTTCGTGCCGCCAAATCAGTCAAATACGCTTGCACCGACTCCGTCAACATTAGATTGACCGCCGCGGCTTTTTCCTGAAAAGCGATCACTGGTTTATTTCGTTCGTGTGCTGCGCCGATTTCAAAGACTGTTCCCGGATCGGTGATCCCTTCATGGTCATCCAAAACGGCAACGACGACGTCGGCTCGTGTCAATTCCAGCATGTCTTTTTCGAAAATTTCTCTCGCCCATTCTGGTGTATTGGGTTCAGATGAACCTTCTTGGTAAAAGCGTGGCGAATAGACCGCCAAGGGCTGCGGGTTTTCAGCTAAGCCGCGTTCTACTTGTTTGAGTCGGGCGACTTGTTCGTTTGAAAAAAGGTCCCGCTAAATAGGCATGCTTCATCCTGCCAAGCACTCCTTTCCTGATCCCTTCGCTGCCAGTCGTTGGATCAGCGACTCAACGTCAGATAGGAAAAAGAGCGTTTCAGACAGTTCAGCCCAAGCAAAGCTAGAAGCTTCAAACATTTTTAGCAGCGGCTTCAGTCCATCATTTAAGCCTTCGGTCATCAATACACCGATCGGCTTGCCTGACAATGACCCAAGAGTCATAAAAGAGCATACTGATGACAACTCCTCTAGTGTACCAAATCCACCAGGTAATACAAGGTAGGCATCGCTCATTTCCAGCAATTGTTGCGTTTGTTCCTCCCTCGTATCCGTATAGAACTCGGTGTATGTGCTTGATCCAGTGATGATTGGCGGCAAATCTTCTGCAAAGGAACCTGATGGATAGATCCCTGTCACTGCGCCTTCTTTCTCAAAGACCCCTTTCACGATCTCCCTCATCAAGCCAGCCAAAGGGCCGCAATACACCAACTCGATGTGATTTTTTGCCAAGGCATTGCCGATGGCACGAGCGGTCTTTGCCAACTTTTCCTCATTTTCTAAACGGGTGCCGCAACATACAGTTACTCTCAAAAACAACAGCTCCTTCTTCACTACATCTGCTATTTTACACAATCTCTTAAAAAAGTAAACACTACATATTGTGTTCCATTCGAAAAAAATCCATTGTATTCACCATATATTGTATATAGTCGTTAGCATCTTTTCGCTTTTTCTTAAACGTTACAAACCTTGAAAATAGCAGAAAAGGAAAAGTAGAATCAGCTTTCATCGATTGCCTCAGCCCTCTTTCATCCCACATAAAAAAACACGATGCAGCTAGGCTCGTGTTTTTTTATCCATCACTTTTTTTCTCTTGTCCAAGCAAAATTTAGCAAAAAACTGTATAAAAAATTTATTTTTCGTCAGTAGCTGCTTTCAGTTTTTCCAACTCCTCTTGCTCGACAAAAAAGGTCACTTCTCCTGTTTCTAAATCGACGGATGCTTTGACTTCAACCCCTCGTGGGAAAAACTTGCTGGCATCGGTCTCGATTTTCAAACGCATCGTTCCATCTTTCAATCCAGCACCATAGGTCATCGTACGAAAGTTCTTTTTCATTCCTGCTCGCTCCTTTTTTAATAGCTCATCGACACTGCACCCATAAAGGGTACTCAGTTTCAATAAATTCAAACTGTCTGGGACCGTCTTGCCGGTTTCCCAATTTGAGATCGATGTGCGGGTCACTAAAATTTTTGTTGCTACTTCTTCTTGGCTCATTTGCTGTGTGACTCGATGGTTCTTTAGTGCTTCCCCAATCGTCATCTTGCCCTCCTTCTCCTACCTTAACGCAGACCTGCTGTGATTTCTGCTCAAATCCATTGATATTACGGCATTGTCAAACAGTTTTGACAGGATTTTCTTAAACGAACTCTCCGTGATAGCGGTTTTCTTTCTATCATAGTTGAAAAAAGAACAAATGACTAGAAAATGATCTTCTTATTTTTGGGGAAGCATTTAGCGATCGACTACATCTTTTGTGACAGAATTTTTCCGATCTACTTCTTGCCCTTCAACGTGAAGGAATAAAAAGCATTATCTGCTCTAGTAAACGCAATGAATGATCCCCTCATTCTCTAAGCAAAGAAGATTCGCCAAAGCATAAAGAGCGCTATCGGTTGCTTCATCATCGATGGCTGCTTGCAGATAAAAAAACAGCTGCAGATTTTCTCTGCAGCTGCTGGCTCCATTTTCTTCCTTTTTTCGATTACTGAGAAACATTGGGGCGGCTCAGTCCATCTCTGGGACAAAGCTTAATTCCCAATGGATAATGCCCGTATAGCTTGTTGCTTGCGGTGTAGCACTGACAGGAACTTCCAGCATCACACTTTGATCCATTGTTTCTCCATCACCAAAACGTTGGATCCATGTCCCGCTGCCTTGTCCCTCTTCTGCTTTTGCCAAGATTTGTCTGCCTGCATTTAGTTCACGACTTTCCCAGTAGGTTGGGGCGCTGGAGGTATTCGAACTTGTCGTTGCCATGCGGATGTTGTTGAGTAAGAGCTGGACTCCCCGCAGCTGATGGCCTTCCTCACTGACAAACCCTGCTTCATCAAGCCGTGCGCTCAGTGTCCAGCCGGTGGACTCCTCACGCCGATCCGAAATTTGAACATAATTTGGACGTTCTTCACCAGCAGGATCATTCTCTGCATTGCGCAGCTTTTGCGGCAGTGCTGGATAATAGGCTTGACTCGAACGAATCGGCACGTGTCCGAAATCAAATTGCGAGATAAAGTCGATACTGATCAACCCTTGGTTTTCAGGAAGAGTCGGACGATTGTCTGGATCAACATCTACATCAGGATTCAGAGGATCTCGAGGATCGACACCGTCTACGATGACGGAGGTCTCATCGCGTCGTCCATTTAAAAATGCCGTCGCCGTTACAACTTCTTGCCCGCGGAAATAATCAAAGTCATCAAATTGGGAGAGATCAAATTCAAAGGAGCCATCTTCTTCGGCAATGACATGGAACCTTTCTGTTTCGCCCTCACCATTTACAACAGTATCTAAGGTTGGTTCTGGTAAACTCAGATCCCTACTGAAACGAACGTAAGCGCCGGACTGGTTTCTCCCGTGATCGTATAGGAATTGCGTTGAGAGCGATCATTGGTCAGAGGATCAAGCGCGATCTCGACAGGAGGAATATTCTCAAACAAGAGACGTTGCGCTCTTGGCGTAAAGTTCGCTCTGGCATGTTCTGCTATATTGGGATCTACTGCGCTAACCGTATTAGTCGGTATTCCTGTTGCATTAATATTCGCGTTCAACCTCAATATATTCTCCCAATCAAAATTAGGATTCTCGTTTGTATTTCCAGGGATCCATTGCTTAATCGACTGATTACTTACATTTAGTCTTGCATTTCGAATCACGTGTGCCGTACTTGAGGTGATTGATCTAGTCCTTTGTAAATTTATCCTTGCAGCATCATCTATATTGATCGTTGAGTTATTCGTATTATTGTTGGTCGAAAACATAATTAAACTTTGGCTTGCTGAGAGACTGTCTGACTTAATATCTAGGGTAGCATCTTCATCAATATTAATTTGTCCAGATGCGTGAAAAAAAATAGGATGACTAGCAGAGTTATTTTGATTGACTGCTTCAATATCAAGCGTACTCCCTTTTCTGAGATTAATACTGCTACCATGACCAGGTGGCATAGAAATGATATTGGTCGTATCATTATTAAGCCCCGTATTACGTCCAGAATTGGAGATTTTTAATGTGCTTTCCTCTAGTAGATTGATATGAGTAGTCTGAGCCGGAGTCCAGCCATTAGTTGAAATAGCAGGAAAATTGCTTTTAGACGTCAAATCAAGGGTCGCACCTTTACCTACGGTTAAGACAGGACTAAATCTAAAGAATATATTTGCTCCCCACGCTTCACCTTGTCCTGTACCATTTGCAATGATCGTAACCTCCGCATTGTCTCCAATCGTAAACGTTGGATTGGGACTATGAGGAAACCAAACATTTCCTGAATTGATTGTCGAAAGGTGAACTTTAGCCCCCTCAAGAACTTCCAAATAACCGACTTCAAAATTCACTTGGTTGGTCGCATTAATATTCCAATTACCACGTCCGAATCCTACATCATAAGGATCCATTTGTACAGAAGAAACATGCCCCGATAAACTAGCTGTAGCATGAAACCCATGAAACAATTGATTACCGACCTGTGTGACATTATGGTAACGCATCGTTGCATTCCTTTGATCAGCATCATTTAAATCATTGTATTGAATGGGTCCAAAATAATTTCCACTATAAATTTCAATATTTTGGAGTGTAATATCCCACGGTATATTTTCTTCATCATTGACCGTTGAGCTCCAAAAACATACCGACACGGCTCGAAAATCAATTTTATGTTTTCCTTGTCCATCGATGATTAACGTTCGAGAAATGTCTGGTCTCCTATTATCTAGGTAGGCAACTCCTCGACTTTCATTCATAACCGTATTGGCAGGGTGCATCCACACTCCCCCCCAGTCACGTAAAGTAAAATGTGAACTCGTCGACGTTCCTGCTCCAGGCAATCCCTCCATCGGGCGATCAGGAGATTCAAAATCATCTACCAAGAGAATATGATTATATCTAACATCCTGTATAGCAATCATAAAATCCACCCAATTATCTACCTCTATCGTCCGAACATCATCCCCTAATAAATACAGATTGCCCGGATCATCGGCATCATAGAGAAGCGGTTGACTCGTTTGCTCTGTTTGGTCAGGATCGTTTGTTTCTGGCTGCTCTTCGTTTTCAGGTTCTGCTTCCTCTCGATCACTTTCTTGCGCTTCTTCCTGACCTTCCTCACCTTCTGCTGGTGGATCTTGGATTTCTATCTCTATCCGTTCTTCTCCTACCATGACTTCGTAGGTTCCTTCTTCTTCAAAGGTTATCGGCAAAAGCCAATTGCTCTGAGGTATTTCGCTAAGCAGCTGCCATTGGTCAGCCTCCACCTGTTCAATTGTCATTCCTTCGGGAAACAAGGAGGGCTCGATCACTGCCTCTGGCGGCAGAACCACCGCCACTTCGGTTACTGGCTGATGTGCCACGATTTCGATGGGGATTTTCTCCCCTAAATAGCCTTGCTTGTTACTTGTTAAAAATTGAAAATCAACGTCTGTTAAATCAGCCATTTCTTCCGCTGAAGAAAGCTCATCCTCTTCTCGTTCTTGCTCTTGCAGCGCATACAATGGCGCAATAAAAGTATCTCGTAAGAAGGGAAAACTCAACGGAATACTCACTAGCCCAATCACTAGGAGCAGCAATTTTAGCGGCTTCTTTTTCATTTTGTTGATCTCCTCCTTTCTTTGTCTAGGTACTATGATTGTGACGATTGGCTAGTGACTGCTCACAACAACTAGGAAACACAGCCAACGAAATACTCAAAGCCAATACAGTTTTTGCCCCTTTTCTTCGCTTAAGCTGAGCAATGCGTTTCTTATGGATAGCTGCCAGAGGTCCCAGCCTAAACGCTTTTGAAAAATCTGATTTAGAAGTGAAAAACAAGTACTTACTCCTCTTTTCCTTCGGAGAAAGACCCACACTCCTTGATTGTCTCTTTAAGTATAATGGACAGCGCCACAGATCAAAAATCAGGATATTCATCAGTCAAGGAAATCCTTGCATGGGCGGCATTTCCTACTTCTAGATCAGGAGAGGTCATTGAAGCGAAAACGTCCCACTGTCGGTTTCAGAAAATCAAAGCGCATACCGTTCGACCTGGTTGCTCCTATACAAAAAAACATCCGTCAAAAGCAGTCAGACTGCCTTTGACGGACGTGTTCTTTCAGTGATTCACTTTTTTTGTGACAACCCCCATAAGGGCGAAAAATCGCTTAGCGGTGGATCGTCACTTCTTTTTTGACTTCCACGGTGATGCGGCCATTTTTGATGACCACTAAACGTTCAGGAATATCGATCAGCACATCGGCTTTTCTCTGGGTATCTAAAAGAATCAAATCTGCGCGATTGCCAACAGCGATTCCATAGTCTTTGATATTTAATGCTTTGGCGGTATTGGTCGTAATCATTGGCAAGACCGTCGGCAGGTCATCGGCACCGCCTAAATGCGCCACTGGCACAGCCAACATAGCGATTTGGATCAAATCCCCATTGCCATAGGGCGTAAAGGCGTTTCGGATATTGTTGCTGCCTAAGCAGATATTCACACCAGCATCACGTAACTTGCGAATCGGCGTCACGGCACGGCGAACGTTGTAGGCATCGTTTCTAGCACCTAAGTGCAAGTCGGTCGCAGGCAACGGCATCACATTGATTTGGGCTTTGACCATCAAATCGATGACTTCTGCCAGCTGATCTGGTTCCATAGCGTGCAGCGCAGTCAAGTGTCCTACTGATACCCGACCTTGGTAGCCTTCTGCGATGGTTTTTTCACACAGGTAGACGATCGATGTATCGTCTGCTTCGTCGGCAAAATCTTGATGCAAGTCAATGTCTTTATCAAATCGTTTGGCGATCTCAAAGATCAAGTCGATGTGCTCATTGGCTGGCGCATCATTGTAAGGAATCCCGCCAACGACATCGGCGCCTTTTTCCATCGCTTCGATCATCATTTTATCCGTCCCTAGGGCTTTAAAAATCCCTTCTTGCGGAAAGGCAACGACCTGAATATCGATCAAGTCGCGGTATTCTTCTTTTAAGCGCATGATGGTGTCAAATCCAGTGAAGCCTTGTGCTGGATCAAATTCGGCATGGGTGCGCACAGCAGTCGTGCCGTGCAGGATCAGCATTTCTAATGCACGTTTCGCTCGATCATAAATATCTTCTTCGGTAAAAGTCGGTTTCAGCTTTGCCGTAACTTGGATCGCTTCTTGCAACGTACCTGAATTATTGGGCTCACGATCGGCGATCAAGGCTTTGTCTAAGTGGATATGGCTTTCGATCAAGCCAGGGATCACCACTTTGCCTTTCGCCTCAATCGTTGTTGCTGCTGATTCTTCAATGTTGGGTGCAACTGCGGTGATTTTTCCTTCTGAAATTGCAATATCTACTAATTCTGCATCGTCTTCAAGACGTGCTTGCTTGATCAATAAATCCATGTTTTCCTCCTATCCATCAGCCAAACACTAAGCCGATGACTAATAATAATACGGCTGCTAAACTCAACCACTTCACGTTTCCTTTGACTACATCCAGAATCGGAATTTGGAAACCAGAAGATAAAGCTTGCATCGTAATGTTGACGAAACTCATTTGACTGCCGAGGCCAACCCCCATCGTTACAAAGCCAAGAGCTAAGACTGGGAAGCCTAATGAAACGGCAACTGGTAGCACGAGTGTTAAAACGGAGCCGACATAGGCACCCGCGGGAATCCCAATCAAGACACCCGTCAAGATCGCCACGGGAACGACGATCGCTGCGGGGGCATTTTGTGCCGCACCGGCAATTACAGCAAACGTCCCCGTTTCAGCGATTACGTTGATGAAGGCTAAAAAGATCCCCACTTGGAACAAGCGGGTCAAAATATACGTCGATCCGTCCACCATCGCTTCCACCGATTGATTCATCGAAAAGTCGGTACAAACAAAAATCAACGCCAACGTGACCACCATATAAACTAGCGGCGTAAAGAGGACAAAGCCCATCAGGTCATTGATCAACGGACCAAAGATGACCGCAAAAAGCAAGAAGATCGCAGGCAGTGTCGTTTTGAATAACTCGCCATTGCTTTTGTTTTCGTACTCTTGGTTGGCTGATTCTTTGAAGCCTAGATGACGACGCTTGGTCCCGAAGAATGCCAATAAAATCGCCAAACCAACGAATAGCAACCAAAATGGGCGCATTTGATCAACGTAAGAAGCGACACTAAAACCGCCTAGTTCAGACACGATACTAGATTCCAAAGAGGCAGGAGAAGTCGTAAAGGAGACCGCTGCCGCCAACGACATCGCTGCGATCAATTCGGGTACCACCCCAACTGCCGCAAATGCTAACGGTGCGATCACCATCGCACTCCCGCCGCCGATTCCAGACATATAAGTCGCTGCTGCCAATAAGATGACAATAAAACCAGCCACATATTCCACTTTTCCTTTGGTTCCTCTTTTGGCTAAGGTTAAGGCCGCCGTATAACTACCCGCTTTGAAGACCGCCATCGCTACAGCGGAATTGATGATTGGCACCGTAATACTCAACATCGTCGGAATAGCTTCCAACAGTTGCGAATTGGCTTCAGCTAAACTGATCCCGCCAATAATCATCGCCAAGATCCCAGCAATCAAGCCAGCAATGATCATATCTACTTTTTTAAAGAGCAAAACCAGCACTAACACTAATGGAATCAGTACTAGAAATGCTTTGACTCCTGTTGGTGCGACGATCTCATTGATCGCTTCTGCCGCAAACACTGTTCTTTCTGAAAAGATAAAAAGAATGAGAGCCATAAACAGTGAGACGAACGTTCCCTTTTTTTTCATCACATTTCTCCTAACTTATATGAACCTTCATATAATAAATGTTGTGTTGCTATGGGGTGTTGCCGATTGATTTTCCCGCTGATTTTTCTCTGGTGTTTCCCACCTTCTTTCCTCGAAGAAAGGAATCAAGCAAAAGACACCTGCTTTTTCGACCTTTTTCGCCACTTTTTCTTTCTCTATTATAATTCTTGTTGTTAACGCTTTCTTTGGACATTATTCTAAAATAAATATACGTTTTTTATCCAATTGGCTAAAAGCGCAGAAAAAAGCGCAGCTTGTGGAGAAAAGAGCCTTCATTTGATCCTTTTGCCCTTTTCTCGGAGCCCCGCTTTTTTTAGTGATCTTCTGTTTATGATCGTTTTTTTCCTCGGTTTGTCCAGCGTTTCAGCCGATAAAAAAGCATCAGTTGTTTGCGCGCTCGCTTGATCCGCTGGTAGCGCTTTGGCTGCTTCTTGTAAAATGCTTGATGGTAGTTTTCCGCTGGCCAAAACTGCGTGGCCTTGCGGATCTCAGTCACGATGGGTTGCTGATAATAACCAGATTGGGCTAGTTCCTTTTTGGCTTCTTGCGCAAGCACTTCCTGTTCAGCAGTCGTATAGAAAATGATTGGGCGATAAAAATTGCCGCGATCTTGAAATTGTCCGAAAGCATCTGTCGGGTCTGTCACTTGCCAGTACAACTGCAACAAGTCCTGATAGGTGATGATTTTGGGATCAAAAACGATCTCTACCGCTTCGACATGCCCTGTTGTTCCGCTTAGTACTTGATCATACGTCGGATTCGGGACTGTTCCCCCGGTATACCCCGACAAGACGGAAAGAATGCCCGGCTGGTCTTCAAAAGGCTCTACCATACACCAAAAGCAGCCGCCAGCAAAAATAGCCACTTCTTGTGCTTTTCCACCTGTTTCGTTCGGCTCCACGGAAACTTCTGCTGGTTGGACTTTGCTTGTTTCTTCATTCATTGCCTTTTTCGGTGCTGACTGGCTGATTGTTTGATAAAACTCGGCAACATTCGGGGTCAGATTGTTTCTCAGTGCCAACGGACGCAACGACGCTTCTAGTTTTTCCAAAACCCGCTTGGTCTGTTGGTCTTCAAGGCTATTTGACGATTCCTTTTCGTGTTTGCCTGCTTTTTGTTTGGTCGATAGCTGGGTTTCCAGTGTATTTTTTGCTTGCACCAGTTGTTCTCGTTCCCACTGTCTCGTGCCAGGATGCAAGATCAAATTATAGATTTCTGACAGCCACGCCATCGTTGTTTGCTTCATCACCATTGCCCCTTTGCCTCATGAAGGAGCGGCTCTCGCTCCTTGTTTGGTTGCACTGTACCATAGTTTCGCCGATTCGCCCAATTTGATGCCCAAAAAACGTTCGAGAGAAATCCTCGAACATTTTTGGCTTTTGTATGGGTTGGTTCTTATTCATCCTCTGAGGGATCAGCTCAGTATCATTGGTGGGTACGCAACTGGGCATTCATTTTTTTTAGAAACATTGAAGCGGAATGAGATAGGATCGCCAATTTCAAAGAGTGATCAAGAACCACTCAATGCAAATGAACCTTTGCCTTTGTTAGTAAATACGCAATTTTTCTACAATCCGTTTAAATAGTCATCGGTTTTCATCACCGTAGAGAAGGTTTCCAACGCCGATAAAAACGCTCGTTGAACAGCTTCCGCAGGAATTTCGTGTGCTTCAAATGTTAATGCTTTCGTTGCCGTGGCATCAGAAATCAGTATGGGCTGATAACCGAGTTCTTTACTAGCTCTTGTGGTTGAATCGATACACATATGCGTCATCATCCCAGTGATGATAACTTGTTGAACACCTAAAGAGTCTAACGTCTCTTTTAAATTTGTTTCAATGAACGAGTTGGGAAAGTGCTTTTCGATAATAATAGAAGAATGCGTTGTTTTTAACTGTTCATGCAGCAGTACACCTTTGGTCCCTCGTTCAAAAAAATCAGCTGCTTTTTGATCGTTGATGTGTTGGATATAGATGATCGGGAGTTGCTTTTCGATAAAAGACGCTTCTAGTTTATTTATGTTCGCAAGCGCCTGTTCAGGGGAATGAAGGGCCATTCTCCCCTCTTTAAAATAGTCATTTTGGACATCAATAATTACTAAAGCTTTTTTCATAGAATCACCATTTCTTTTCTTATTTGTTATAATCCAGTATAAATACATATGACCCTACAACAAAGCGTCTCTTGAAAAAGATAAAGTCAATTTACTTTCATTATGAAAGGAGGAACCCTTATGGACATCATCGATGAACAAATCCTAGCTATCCTGAAACACAACGCCAAATTATCGAACAAAGAAATCGGCGAAATGGTCCACCTGACGGGACAAGCCGTGGGCAATCGGATCTTGAAATTGCAAGATGAGGGAATCATTCAGCGATTTAGTATTGTGGTGAATTACCCAAGTACGCAATACATCCGGTTTTTTATGGATTCAAATCGCTATACAGCTTTTGAAGCCTTCGTGAATCAATACAAAGAAATTGAGGTTTTTCATAAAGTTTCAGGTCAAGCTTGTTATCTCTTGGTCAGTCATTTTACAGATGTAACCTTCCCTTTATTTATAGAGAGTCTCTCAAAGTGGGGCAGGTATAGTGTAGAAACCTTTGTGGCTGACAAACTCAATCATGGGGATGATTGATGTGCTTGCTAAAGGGTTGTTGAATAAAGCTTTCACTGGAGCGGTGAGAGGGATAAGAAAAAGGGGCAAAACGATTTGAGTTTTTTTCCTTTTAAATGAATTGTTCGAAATTCATTGTCCTAATTATATTAATTAAACTTGAGAAAGCAAAAAGCGAATCAAGTGTGGATTGGCTTTTTGCTTTCATCTAGGATAATAAAAAATATTGATAATTTTTGCGAGAACTTATTTAACACTTGTACCTTGAGTGTTAACATATCCAATCCATGTATTTGTATTATCATATAAGGAATAGAAGGTCTTTCCATTTCCTAATGTATATTTTACTTTAGCAGTGTAACTATTACCATACAACTGACCTGCTTCGAATTTTTTACTAGTCCAATAAAAATTGTTCCACATAGGATAGTTTTTGCTAGTAATCTGTACTCCTATGTTAATATTTTCAGTTCTTAAATCTTCAGTAGCATCAGAATTAATATAACCTATCCATGTGTCGCCTTGATATATAGAATAAAATATCTTTCCATTTGACAGAGTATATTTATATTTTGCTTTATAGACCAGACCACTCGAATAATTTTCTGTACTTCCCAATTTACTCGTCCAATATAGGTTTCCCCAAATCGGATAATTCTTCGTCGCACTGACAAATTTATCAATATTTTCAGCCTTCAAATCAATAACCGCTTCAGCATTGATATAACCAAACCATTGATCACCACGATAGAGAGAATAAAACTTTTTACCATTTGTTAAAGTATAACTAACAGATGTATAGTACACTGGATTATCGGCGAAATCAGAAGTATCGCCTAGTTTACTAGTCCAATAGAGATTTCCCCATCTTGGATAATTTTTAGTTGCCATAATATTTTTATTCTCGCTTGTAGCGGTTAATTCTTCAACTGCTACAGTATTAATAAATCCTACAAAGGAATCTCCACGATATAGTTCATAAAACGTTCTACCATCACTAAAAGAGATTTGATTTTTCGCATAATAAACTAAACCATCTTGAAAATTAGAAGTATTTCCATTTTGAGAAGTAAATTCTAAGTTGTTCCATATTGGATAATTACTGACCGCCATAACCGTTTTTCCATAAGGCACTGTTTGGTATTCTGATAGATCCATCCGGATGGCAAATGATGGATAGAAACTGTCCCAGATTGGAGATAATTCAACCGTTCTTCCAAAAGTTGGAGCATGAATATACTGATTATTTCCAATATAAATGGCAGTATGACTCGTTTTCCCTCTACTTCCCCAAAAAAGTAAGTCACCTGGTTTAGCCTCAGAGATAGGAATTTGCTTTCCAGCATACTCTTGCTCCCACGTCAATTTTCCGACATCTTTTCCTGTAACTTGATTAAAAACATAATAAACTAAGCCAGAACAATCAAATTTGTCAGGTCCCAATCTATCAGGATTTGTTTGAGTATATGGTTTACCTATATGTTTTTTTGCTTCTGCTACAATTTGCTCTCTTTGACTCAGATTACCGCCTGATAATGAACGAGATACGACCTCTCTTGTTAGTTGATTATTTTGAGAATTAATTTCATTGATGAATTCTACATATTCTTCATATGTCATAACTGAACTACGATTATCCTTTGAATAGTCTTCAAAAGTCACCTGCCCATCGTCAAACTCATCTGCTTGTACAGATTGGAATGTGAAATTATGAACAAAAAAACAACCAATTCCTAATAATAAAATACCCCATACACGTTTTTTCACTTTATCTCTCCTTTATTTTTTTATCTTAAAAGTATATCACGGTTTTTTTCAGTAAATAAAGGCTATAAAGAGATAAATATAGATGAATAAAAACTTCTAAATTTAACGATTCTGATTTTTCCAAGAATTTTTTTCGTTCTCTCAAAACTATGACGATATTTTAAAAAGGAAATAACAAAAAAATAATTCGATACTGACTATTCTTATATCCAGCTTTTATATCTTTTAATGTTTACTCCAAAAAGCTTCTACTGGAAGTAGTTTGATTGTTTCATAATCATTTCCTAAAAAGACCTACTTTTCTTCCAATTTGAATGTGCTATACCCTAGCTTCGCAACTTCGACAAGTAAATGCAAAAAATCGTTCGTGTAGAAACACTCGAACGATTTTCGTATTTTCTTCTATTCTATCGGCCTTGTGTTCACGTTTCTTCCTTTTGCAACGTCATGATGACTGGACCTTCTTTGGTGATGGCGATCGAATGTTCATATTGGGCACAATAACTGCCGTCAATGGTGCGTGCTGTCCAGCCGTTCGGGTCCATTTTCATGCGCCAAGTGCCGGTCGTGATCATCGGCTCGATAGTGATCGTCATGCCTTCTTTCAACCGAATTCCTTTGCCAGGTAACCCGAAATGAGGAAAGAATGGTTCTTCATGAATGGTTGGGCCAATGCCGTGAGCAATAAAGTCCCGCACGACACCATACCCTTTTTCTTCAGCGAAGCTTTGGATCGCATAACCAATATCGCCAACTCGGTTGCCAACCTGTGCTTGCTCGATGCCTCTCATCAAGGCTTCTTTCGTGACTTCCATCAGTGCTTGATGTTCTGGTGAAATCTCTCCTACCGCATACGTCCAACAGCTGTCAGAGATTGCCCCTTTGTAATCGACACAAAAATCGACTTTGACGACATCGCCTGATTTTAAAACATATTCTGAGGGGAAACCATGACAAATCTCTTCATTGACACTGATACACGTCGCAAATTCATAGCCTTCAAACCCGATTTGCGCGGCTGTTGCCCCTGCAGCTTCTATCTGTTGATGGACAAAGGCGTTGATTTGGTTCGTAGTGATACCGGGAACGATTTTCTCTCGTAGCTGTTCGTGAATACTTGCCAAGATACGACCAGAAGTTTTCATTTGTTCGATCTCTCGTGGGGATTTTAATGTGATCAATAGATGATCTCCTTTCCTTAAATAGCCATTACCCTGTTTCTTTTAATAATACACCTCATCTAGAAATAAGCCATGAGAAGGCACTGTTTCACCAGCTGCTTGTCGTACTTTATCGGCTAACACTTGATCGATCACTTCTGGTGGCAGTGTGCCATCGCCAATGGCAATCAGTGTGCCTATCAAGATTCGGACCATTTTATGCAAAAAGCCGTTGCCTTTGAAGGTAAACCGCAATAGGTCGCCTTCTGGTGTGATGGTGATTTCATCGATCGTGCGCACCGTTGATTTTTTTGATTTTTTCAATGCAGAAAAGCCGATAAAATCATGGGTGCCGATCAACTTCTCAGCCGCTTGCTGCATTTTTTCCAAATCAAGGGGCTGCGGGCAATGAAAACTAGTATTGCGAGCAAAGACTGATGGGATCGCGTTGTTCCAAACATAATAGCTGTATTGCTTGCCTTTGGCGTGATAGCGTGCATGGAAGCGCTCAGGCACCTCTTCAATCTTGTTGACGACGATGTCTTGCGGCAAATAGCGGTTAAAGAACTGCTGCATCTCTGGCAAACTCATTTGATGGGTCGTCTTGAAATTTGCCACTTGTCCTCGAGCATGCGTGCCCGCATCGGTTCTACCAGAACCGACGATCTCAATTTCTTCTCCCGTCAATAATTTGATGACCCCTTCAACTTTTTCTTGGATCGTTTTTTCAGAATCTCCTAGTCGTTGCCACCCTAAGTAGCGCTTGCCGTCATATTCAATCGTTAATTTGATATTTCGCATGGTTGTTGCTCCTTTTTACCGGTAGTACCGGTGGATAATTTTTTCTATTCTATTGCTTGAGATATTTACTTATGATACGGCGCCCCCGTATTGATTCGATACGCGCGATAGATTTGCTCCAATAAGATCAACTTCATGAGTTGATGCGGGTAGGTCATTTTGCCAAAGGAGATTTTGGCATCACTGCGGGTCATGACTTCTTGGCTTAAGCCTAGGGAGCCGCCGATGACGAAGGTCAGTTGGCTTTTTCCTTGGATGCCGAGTTGATCGATTTGTTTGGCGAAGGCTTCGCTGGTGGGGTTGGTGCCTTCGATCGCTAAGGCAAAGACATATTCGGTGTCTTTGATTTTGGCTAAAATGCGCTGCCCTTCTTTTTCTTTGATCTGCAGCATTTGGGCTTCACTCAAGGTTTCTGGTGCTTTTTCATCTGGTACTTCGACAAACTCAAGCTTTGCGTATGCCCCCAATCGTTTGGCGTACTCGTTGATGCCTTGAACTAGGTACTTTTCTTTTAATTTTCCTACTGTGACGATTTTGATTTTCATAGATTCCTCCTCGTTATCCCTTTATTTTATGAAAATGTGGACAATGCTATCCACAACCTTTTACACACTTTGACTTTCTTTGAAATTCTTCTATCTTATCTATAAAAATGCGACACTTCAAGGGTTTCTTCATCCACCCAACCAAAGCTTTCAAGTTTGTCCACACACTGTGGATAAACAGACCTTCGCTTCTCCCCAGTTTTGCCTGCTATTTTTATTCAAAAATGAACGGGTTTTGCGAAGAAAATTTCATCGTTTGAAACAGATTCTTACGCAACTTCTTCATATTTTTTTCAAAATCTCTTAGTAGACTAATCTCAGATAGAAGGAATATACTGATTATAACGAATTATTCATTAAGGGGGAAATAGTAATGGCAAGAAAATATGTCACACCAGGCAAGAAAACTTCTCCTGGTTTATTAAAACGATTAGGCATTGGGATTTTAGGCGGTATGGTCGGCGGTTTATTGACCTTCGGCGGTCTGTATCTGGCAATGGGGTCATCTTTGACTTCAACACCAGAAACCACGACCAACAGCGGGGTCCAAGATTCTAACGGACAAACCCAAGTATCCAATGTAAAACTTGATGTGACTAGCGATGTCACTGAGGCAGTTGAAAAAGTACAAGATTCTGTCGTCTCCATCATTAATCTACAACAAAGTCAAAGCAACGATTGGAACAGCCTCTTTGGTCAGCAAGGCGGACAAAGTGAAGGCGATAGCCAAAGCGACGACGACAGTGCCTTAGAAGCTTCTTCTGAAGGGAGTGGGGTCATCTACAAAATCGATGGCGACGATGCCTATGTCGTAACCAACAACCACGTCGTTGAAGGTCAAGACGGTTTGGAAGTTGTTTTAGCTGACGGTACGAAAGTCAAAGCTGAATTGGTCGGTACTGACGCTTACACAGACTTAGCTGTATTGAAAATCTCTTCAGAGCATGTGACGACTGCCGCAACATTTGGTGATTCAAGTGCCTTGAAAGTCGGCGAACCAGCCATCGCGATCGGTTCACCTCTAGGCTCTGATTACGCAAACTCTGTGACACAAGGGATCGTTTCTTCCTTGAATCGTCAAGTAACAAGCCAAAACGAATCTGGTGGTACGATCAGTATCAATGCGATCCAAACGGATGCTGCGATCAACCCAGGGAACTCAGGTGGTCCACTGATCAACGTTGATGGCCAAGTGATTGGGATCAACTCAAGTAAAATCGCCAGCACCTCTGGCTCTGCTTCAGGTGTTAGTGTCGAAGGGATGGGCTTTGCGATCCCAAGTAACGATGTCGTTGAAATCATCAATCAACTAGAAGCAGACGGCAAAGTGGTTCGCCCTGCACTAGGGATCCAAACGATCGATTTAGGTTCCATCACATCACAACAACAAGAACAAATCTTGAAAGTTCCTTCATCCGTAACTTCAGGCGTTGTGATCTACTCAGTCAACAATGCAACACCAGCAGAACAAGCAGGATTGCAACAATATGACGTTATCACGAAGATCGATGACACAGAAGTCAGCACAACAACGGATCTGCAATCTGCGTTGTACAAACACAAAGTCGGTGACACGATCACTGTAACCTTCTATCGTGGCGATGAAGAAAAAACAGCAGAAGTAAAACTTTCCGTTGATACGTCGATCAACGAACAATCAACAGACAGCAGCAACTAATCACCAAAACCAATCGAAACAATCAAAAAATGAACTGCCGCAAAAACAGGAAGCGGCAGTTCATTTTTTTAGGCTTTACCGACTGGAAAAGCTTCACCTACAACGGCATCTTGAGGCAGCTCAAGGATGCCTTTTTTCATTGGTGCACCTTCTAAATGCAGTTCTTTAGCAGAGCAGATCATTCCGAAGCTTTCTACGCCACGAAGCGTCCCCGGCCAAATCATCAAGCCATCTGGCATCATTGCCCCAGGTTTTGCGACAACGACTTTCAAGCCTTTACGGATATTGGCAGCACCACAGACGATTTGCAAGACTTCCCCATCCCCGACTTCTGTTTCCGTGATAGACAGATGGTCGCTGTCTGGATGTTCCACACAAGATTTCACATAGCCAACGACGATTTTTGGTTCTGTATCTGCTGGCAGTTCTTCGCTGAATCCTGCTTCTTTGATCATGGTGTTCAATTGTTGGATTTGTTCTTTCGTCAACGTCACTTGGCCACGACCTTCGATCGTCATCACTTCTGAGATCGCAAAAAAGTTCCAGCCGACGATCGTGCCTTCTTCATTTTTGATTTGGGCAACATTGCCTTTGCGTTCGACGGTTTGTTCTAATCCTTTATCATCTGCTGTGATGGCAAGCAGTGTATCACTGACATATTCTTTGTTATAAGCAAAAATCACGTTTTTTCCTCCTTAGGTACTTACACATTCCGCCCATAATCTTAACAAATTTTTCGGCATCCGTCATGGAATTTCTTTGTTTTCCTTGAAATTCTACTCATTTTCAAAGACAAAAAACGCCTGAGAACCAACTTCTGCTGGCTGGCTTAGTTTGAAAATTGACGAAGGAGCAGAACCCGCGGCTTCTCAAGAACTTGCTGGTAGAACTACTTTCTACGAAAGAAGGCAACAACAATAAGTTTCCCAAAAAACGGATACAGGAAAAAACTAAGAACCAGCTGCGGCTTATTAGCTAAGACGCTGCTTTGCTAACGAGCCGATAAACGCTGGTTCTAAAAACTTCTGTTTGGCACTATTACCTACGAAACAAGACAACAGCGACAGATGTCTTCCCTCAAAACGAGCACAAAAAAACCTAAGAACCAGCTGCAGCTCATCAGCGAAAGACGGTGCTTTGCTAACAAGTGAAACATCGCTGGTTCTCAGGAACTTTCTTTTAACCCTTGTCTTCTTTTGCTGCCATCTTCTCTAAGAAAAAGAACTCGGCAACGACAAGCTTATTTTTTTTAAAAAATGACCTTACGCTTTGGTTTCTTCAGGCGATACGATCAGCACGTCGCACCGGGCTTCACGGATAACGAAGCTGGCGACACTCCCCATCATGAAGCGTTCCACTGCGTTCAGCCCAGATTGCCCCACCATGATCAAATCGATGTCGTATTGGTCTGGTAATTGAGTGGCAAGGGCGTCTTTGATGGAGCCGTAAGCGACGATGCCTTCTACTAAATCAAAATCCACTGATTTTGCGTAGGCTTTGCAGTCGTCGATCAGATTTTTCGCCGTGTCTTTTTCTTGTTCCAAGATGGAACTATCCAAAGGTGCATAGCCCATCATGGTAGGCACTTGCTGATCGATGATCGTTGCGGCATAGACCTTCCCTTGATTTCGACGAGCGACTTCCACTGCTTTTTTGAAGGCAGACATCGCTTGATCTGAACCGTCGATCCCTACTAAAATGTTTTGATATCTTTGTGCTTCCATCTTTTTCCCCTCCTATGTTGATTGTACGCTGGTTAAAAAGGCTTCGATCTCTTCTTTGGTTTTGCGATCCTTGTTGACTAACCGTCCCAGCTCCTTGCCGTCTTCGATAACGACGAGGCTAGGAATACCAAAAATGTTCCATTCAACCGCTACATCCATGTATTCATCACGATCGACTTCGATAAATTGAAGATTTGGAAAGTCCGCTTCGATCTCAGGCAATTGCGGTTTGATGTAGCGGCAATCCCCACACCAATCGGCGGTGAAAAAGAAGACATTTTTGCCTTTCTCCACATATGTTGCTAACTCTGCTAAATCTTTTGGAATAATCAAATGCTCACCACTTTCTTTTCTTTTAGTATACACCTTTCTTTCAGGGACTACCAACTGACATGCTGATCTTGCAAAACCCTGCAAAAAAAGAGACAACGGATGGCTGTCTCTTTTCGTTCGTTCTCGCTTATTGTCCAGCCAAGATCGTATCAACGGTTGAACGATCCAAACCTTTCAAGACTTGAATCACCATTTCCCGTGCCGCTTCATAATCAGCGATACTGAATAGGGTTTGGTGGGTGTGGATGTAACGTCCAGGAACACCGATGACTGAACTTGGGATCCCTTCATTTGCCATGTGTGCCGCACCAGCATCGGTACCGCCTTTGGAAACAAAGTATTGGTAAGGAATGTTGTTGGTTTCTGCTGTATCCAACAAGAATTCTTTCATCCGTGGCAACATGATCATGCCTGGATCATAGATTCGCATCAAAGTCCCTGCCCCTAGATGACCAAAGGTGCCATTTTTGGTGACTGTGTCATCTGCTGGCGAGCAATCGACCGCAAAGAACAAGTCTGGTTTGAATTTCGTCACAGACGGACGAGAACCTCGTAAGCCGACTTCTTCTTGAACATTGGCACCAGCAATCAGCGTATGGCCTAACGTTTCCTCTTTCAAGGCTTCAAGTGCTTCTAATACGACTGCACAGCCGTAACGGTTGTCCCAAGCTTTCGAGATGATGTTTTTCCCATTAGCTGTTTTGATGGTTTCCACTTGTGGGACGATCGTATCGCCAGGACGTACACCAAAACTTTCTGCTTCTTCTTTTGATTCAAACCCAGCATCAAACAAAATATCTGTGACTTCAACATTTTTTTGACCGCTGCTTCCTCGCAACAAATGTGGCGGTACTGAAGAAGAAACACATGGATAATCGCCTTTCGCGGTTTTCAATGTAAAGCGTTGGGCAGAAACCACATAAGGGTTCCATCCACCTAAAGGAGTGACTTTGAATAAGCCACGATCGGTGATCGTCGTCAATAAGAAACCAACTTCATCCATATGAGCAGCTACCATCACTCGCGGTGCATCTGCTTCTTGGTGGTGACGCAAACCGAAGATGCCGCCTAAGCCATCTTGTTGGATCTCGTCCACCAAGGGGGTCATCGCTTCACGCATATACGCCCGCACGTCGTGTTCAAACCCACTGGTTCCTTGTAACTCCGTTAGTTCTTTGATGCGTTGAAATGTTTTTTCTTCCATGATCATTCGAGAAACACGTATCGGTTGTTTGCTGCCCTAAAGAAACAAAGCTGCTTTTTTTGAAAAAGCAACGCTTGCTGTTGCTGTGTTTTCCAGCAATTTTTGGGTGAAACAACGGATGTGCTCTCTTCCTCCTTATTCCTACTGATATTCTTTATTATAGCGCAAATTTCTATTGTTGGTTATTTTTCTTATAGAATATTTCTAAACTATGGTAAACTATTGTTAAGAGAACCTGTGCTTTCACCGAGATCAAAACATTCGGGAAAACTTACTTTAGGAGGGACATTAGATGGAGAATGAGCATCCATTGCATTATTTTAAAAATGGACTGACCATCGGTTTAGGTCTTGGCTTTGCAGGAGGGATTTTTTCAACGATCTGGTTGAAGAAAAGGCAAGCCATGAATGCCGATGATGTCTTAGACAATATAAAAGCAGCATTTATCAAAGAAGGACCGATCGAAGGTTCCTGGATCAATTTCGAAAAACAACCTTTGCGCAAATTTGCGATCACTTCCCAAGGATATACTGGCGGCATTACCCGCACCGAAGACGGGCAGCTTGTCACCTATGAATTTTTGGCAGATGCTCATACAGGCACCGTCTTAGATATCCAACGAGCAATCGTGGACTAATCACTGCACTTACGACCAGCTTCTTAAGAGGCTGGTCTTTTTTCTTTTTAAGCAGTGCTTTTACTGGAGCAAGGTCGCAAGATCCAATACCACGACTTCATCGATGCTGCCGCCTTTTTGCCGATACGCCCATGCCCCACTTTCAAACAAGCAGTACAGCTGTCCTTTTTCTACCACGATCTGTTCAAGGTAATGGGGAAACTTGATGCGCCGCAACGCATGTTTGCGGGTCAGCACCGTTGCATCCTTTGAAAAGACCCATAACTCCGCCGACCCTGGTCCAAATGAACGTGCCAGCAACATGTATTCAGTGGTAAAGGCGATACTTTGGACTTTCGTGGTGGTGACCCTTCTCTTACGAGGCTTGATGCGAGGAGGCGTTTTGCGACCGCTGTCTGAAAGAACAGGCAGCGGATAATTCGCCACCACGCCTCCTTGTTTCAAGGCAAAGGTCCCTGAGACAAGTTCACCGCCATCGGCTGCCAAATAGGAGCTGTGAGTGATGCCTGCCAATTCGATGACTTGCTGATAAGCGATAGGCTGATTGATTGCCAAGGAATCATCTTCCAGCAGTGCTTGTAGAGAAACACACGCCACGCGCCCCATTCCTTTTCCAGTGATGGTTAGCCACAGCAATTGCGTTGCTCGATCAAAGACTAGGCCACCGACATGGGGGCGTTTTGGTAGAACCACCGTTTTCAGATGCCGCCCGCTCGTTCTTTCTATTATATAAAGCTGTGAGTGATGTTCCTGCTGCGAACAATACGCTGAGATGAACAAATAGTCCTCTGAAACGGCCAACCCTTGTGGGGTCATTGCCTGACATTGATCTGCATGCTTGTGCAGCCTCGTTTCTGCTTTCGCCGTTGCCGTCGTTGCCACTGCGGCAGTGGCTTCTTTTAAACCAGGAACCAAAAGGACTGCTTCCCTTTTTGCCCCGGCTGCCAGCCACGCCTGCCGGACGCTGGGGTAACGCTTCAGTTGAACTGCCAGTGCTTGGTTGTGGCGTGTATGTCGTTGCTTTTTCAGCCAGTACACCACAAAAAGGCCAACCACAAACACGCCCAAAAGCAGCAAGCTCTCTGTTTGTCTCATTGATTGGCCTCCTTGATGAATTCCCTCTTGTCGGTTGATTTACCAACCGCTTATTGTTTGTCTATTCGTAATACTGCTTAGACTACTTGAACTTCAACATCAATGTTGCCGCGAGTGGCCCGAGAATACGGACAAAAATCGTGGGCTTCTTCTGCGATTTTCTCTGCCTCGGCTTTTTCAACGCCTGGTAACGATACTTCTAAAATCACGCCGATTTGGTAACTACCGTCCTCATGCTGATACAAAGACACTCTTGCTTTAACTTCGGATTCGGATTCGATGTTATGCTCTTTCAGCATATGCTGTACGGCACCGTTGAAGCATGAAGCATAGCCTGCGGCAAATAATTGCTCTGGATTGGTCCCTTCACTATGAAGACCTGGCTTGTCGATTTTCAGGTGAAAACTACCGTTTGGTGCTTCGACCTCTCCGACACGTCCGCCTCGATTGATCATCGCTGTTTCATATTGCTTTTTCATTGAACCTCTTCCTTTCTTTTTTGACCTACTTCAAGTGTAACGACAATTTTCTAATCTGACAAAAGGATTGCTTATGCATCCTTTTAAAAAACAAAAAAGGCAAACCCAGAAACTCTGGATTTGCCTGTCTATTCAAGGTAGTTCCTACCCGAAATAAATGAATGAAAACAATTGCTGAATGGACTAGCCGTTTGAACGTCCTAAGAAGAATGAAACAACAGCAACTACAATAACCGCACCAATAATTGATGGGACGATTGCCATTCCAGCAAGTGATGGACCCCAAGAACCTAAGATCGCTTGTCCAATAGCTGAACCTACTAAACCTGCAACGATGTTGGCGATCCAACCCATTGATCCACCTTTATTTGTGATAGCTCCGGCGATCAAACCGATAATAGCTCCTACGATTAATACCCATAACCAATGCATATTTTTCTCCTTCTTTCTTTTAAGTAGTTATTACACATATTATGTTACGCTTAATCCCCGTTTTAGACAAAAGATTTGCACTCAATTTGCAAAAATAATTTTCAAGCCTTGTTATATTAACGTTTATCAGCACTTCTTAATTATCGTTGTAAGAGCTTTAATTCGTTTTTTTTAGTATTGGTGCATTTTTTGAAATCGTTTTATTTTGTATTTTGCATCTTATCCGCTAAACTGAGGGAGAACCACTCTTATTTTGTCAGATAATTGGCACTTTTCACTCCTCGATCAGTCCTAGGACTGCTATCTTTTCAGTACATCAGCTATTTTTCATTGGGGGACGTTTCGATCGTTTTCGATTGGAAACGTTTTTTTGAACAAAAATCATTCAATAAAGGAGAGGAACAAAATGAACAAAAAAATAGGGTATTCAATTTTGTCTTTGGCGGCAGTGATGTTAGGAATCGCTGGCTGCGGCAGTGGTGACAGTGCCAGCGAGAACAAGCAGATTCGTATGTTCGTTTCTGGAGATACCAGTGAAGGCGGCGCTTATTCGAAAATGGCGGAAAAATACAAGGAAGAAACTGGTGTGACTGTCGAAGTCACCGACGTGCCTTATGCGGACTTGCTGACAAAGATCACCAAAGCTGTTCAAGCGGATGATGCGCCAGAGGTCGTGCGGGTTTCAACCGTTCAACCTGACTGGAATGACTATCTGATGGATCTATCGGACATCGCCAGTGAGGCAAAAACATTGGAATCGATGACGATCAAAGATGAAGCAGATGTCGTCAAAGCACTTCCTTCTGATGTCACTGCCACTGGGTTGTTTATCAATACGGATTTGTTTGACGAAGCTGGTGTGACCTACCCCACTTCGGAAGAGGACATTTGGACTTGGGATGAATTTTTAACCGCGATCAATGAAGTCGTTGAAAAAACCGATGCCAAATACGGCATGGTCATGGACGCGTCGGATCACCGTTTACGGGCTTTCACCTATCAATACGGGGGACAAGATTTCTTTTTAGATGACAGCGGTGATTCTTACACGACCGATGATGCTACGAAAGCGGCTTTGCAAAAATTTGTTGATTTGAACAATGACGAAGTAATGCCAAAATCGGTTTGGACCTCTGGAGAAGATGCTTCTGCTATGTTCAAGAGCGGCCGTGTTCCAGCTTACTTTTCTGGCAGCTGGCAGATCGTTGATTTTTCTACCAACATCAGCAACTTTAACTGGCAATCCACCTATTCTCCTTATGAAGAGACCCGCGCGGTCAATATGGGCGGCAACTTCATCACTGGCTTCAACAATAGTAAAAACAGTGAAGAAGGCGAAAAATTCATTAAATGGCTGTACGAAGAAGAAAATTACAAACAGCTTTGTACCTATGCTGGCTACTTACCTGCGGTGGAAGATTTGACGGTCGACTATGAACAAGGTCAGGATGCTTATGAAATCTACAACCAAGAGATCGCAGCCGCTGCTCAACCAATCAGCAGCAAGCAAACTACCGATCAAGTGACGATGAGTATGAAAGGCTACACTGGATTGACAGGGGCTTACCGTGATGCCATCGTGCAAGTATTAAATGATGAAATTACATTAGATGAGGCAATCGACAAGACGATCAAGGATTACAATGATGGGTTTTTGAAGAAATAAACAGACGTTCAACCACAAAGAACCCATAGTCTGACTTTTTGCAGACTGCGGGTTCTTTGTTGCTGATACGATCGTCGGAGGAGGAATTTTCTGTGAGTACTTTACAAAAAAACAAATGGCCGTTGCTATTCACTGGCGCAAGCATCATTTTGTTCATTATCTTCTTTTTGATTCCAGCACTCTTAGGACTTTATTACTCGTTAACTGACTATAAAGGCTTTGCGACAGCCAATTTTATCGGCTTGGCGAATTATCAAGAATTGTTTCAAGACGCCAGCTTCTATAAAGCACTATTTCGTACATTTCGTTATGTGATCATTCTGGTCCCAAGCATCTATGTCGTTTCTCTCGCCGTCGCTTTGATGTTGAATAGTCAGCTGGCGAAAGGCAAATTTCTCGCAAAGATCATTTTTTTCTTACCATGGACTATCTCTGGGATCATCGCTGGGGTTATCTGGAAATGGTTGTTTGGTGAAAACTTTGGCTTTATCAACTTTATTCTAGAGCAAGCAGGACAACAAACTGTACCGTGGTTTACCGACTCGAATGCTGCCTTTTCTGTCATTATTTTGGCTGCCATCTGGGGCGGGACTGCCTTTAACATGCTGCAATTTACTGCAGCTTTGAAAAATATCCCCCGCTCGTTGTATGAAGCTGCCGAGATCGACGGCGCCAGCTTTGGGCACAAATTACGCTACATCACCTTGCCTATGCTGCGGCCGACTTCCTTTATGGTCATCTTATTGGCTTCGATCGGCGCTATGAAAGAGTTCGCCCTCGTGCAATCGCTGACCAATGGTGGTCCAGGAACCGACAACATGTTGATCGTGCAATATATCTATACGACTGGGTTTGACAAAATGCGGGTCGGCTATGCCAGTGCTGCCTCCATGGTACTTTTCGTGATTCTTTTACTGTTAGGCTTAGCACAAATGAAGATTGGAGGCGGCAAGAATGACATCTAAGACCATCAAAACCAAACGACCTGTCACAAGAAAGTCAGCGATGTTTTTTTTAACGCTGGCACTGATCATCACTTCCCTGCTGTACCTTTTTCCACTACTTTGGTTCTTATTAAGTGCCTTTAAACCAGGGACTGAACTATTTGCTTATCCCTTGAAAATCATTCCTGAAAATCCAACCATTCAAAACTTTATTGATGCTTGGACAACATTGGATTTCTTTCGTTACTTCAATAATACGTTGATTTCAGCGGTGGTCACCACTTTATTGACGATCCTAGTCAGCGCCGCCTGTGGCTATGCCTTTGCAAAATATGATGCGAAATGGCTGCGTTTTTTCTTCATCTGTATCATCGCCACCACCATGCTGCCGACGGAAGTTATCATGAACCCAACGTTTTCTGTCATTCGTTCACTAGGCTTATATGATAAATTATTGGGGATCATCATCCCTTCCATCAATACAGCAACCGGTATCTTTATGTTCCGAACCTTTTTCGTCTCCGTTCCTGACGATCTGATTGAATCAGCCCGCATCGATGGCGCTTCGGATGGGATGATCTTTTTGAAAATCATGCTGCCGATTGCCCGACCAATCATTATGACACTGGGGATCTTTTCCTTCCAGTGGCGGTGGAATGATTATATCTGGCCCTTGATCGTCTTGAATGATCCGAAAAAATACACCTTGCAAGTGGCGATCCGCAGCTTGGTGGGCGCGGAAAATATCAATTGGACGATTTTGATCGCTGCCTCGGTAATTTCCATTTTGCCTTTGCTGCTGGTCTTCCTCGCCTTTCAGCGCTGGATTCTCGACAGCAATTTAGACAGCGGACTAAAATAAAAAAAGTGCCGACTGCTTCGTCACACCTTTCTCCTTTTATGGATGAACGGTGCCACAGAGCAGCGGCGCTTTTTATTTTGAAAAGTCTTTTCGTGACAAGTAGACGGCAGTTAAAATGCCGACTAAAATAGCCAAGCCAAAGACGACGATCGTACCGATCGCATTGTCTTTTCCTGGCAGTCCTCCGGTGTTGATCCCCCATAGCCCCGCGATCAAGGACGGCACTGCCACCACTAATGCTGCAGAGTCTAAGTATTTCATCAGATGGTTTAGATTGTTGTCCATCATATCGGAGAACAAGCCACCGATGGTTTCTAACAAGTCGCGATAGATAGTGACCATTTTCATGGCAAATTTTTGCCGCAGCTTGATGTCATAAACAAGGGCTTCATTATCCAAACGATCCAAAAATTCTTTGCGATCCATCAAACGATCGACGGTATGGTTTTGGTCCCGCAAGGTGTGATCAAGATAGACCATGTCTCGCTCGGTATCGGCTAAGTTAAACAATTCCTTGTTTTCTGTCGTTTTACGGGCTGCTTGATCCAAATCATCGATTTGCTTCTTCATCTCCTGCAGACCTTTGATGTAATGGGTGTAGATCATCAACGTCGAATAGGCAACGATATCTTCATACCGCTGGATATCTTGCTCATGCTTTTCGATCAATCGTTTGATCAGATTGGATTGATGAGAGACATACGTGATCAATAGATCTTTGGTGTAGATAAAAGTCACAGGCTCAAGACGGTCTTCGATTCGATCCTCAGTCACTTCCGACAAATCGATCAAGGTATAGAGAATCGGATGATTCAACTTAGTGTTGCGCAAGTATTCCAACCGTGACACTTCTTCCGGTTCATTGGCGCCAATAAAAATATCTTCAGGCAGTTGATACTTATCTAACAAGTGTCGTTGTTCCTCTGGATCTGTGCCAGAAACCACTAGCCAATTGTAATCTTCCTCCGAAGATTTTCTTATTTTTCGGTCTTCCATTTTGTAATACTGAAACATGGTGACTCGCTCCTTTTCTAATTCTCTCTTAATTTAACTATCTAACGCTTCAGGCTTTTTGTCAAAATAAATGGCTTTTCTTTTCGATGCTTTTTTCATTTTGGCAAAGTGCGTTTTATTAGACGAACGTTTCGATTCATGAGAAACTTTTTATGGGCCCAATAAAAAATTTTAGGAGGAATCGTATGTTTCGTCATCAGAAAGAATTACAGTTTGAAGCTAAGCCAGAAAAACCAAATCCGTTAGTTGCGAAATACCTTCAAGAATTAATCGGTGGACAATATGGAGAAATGAGTGTTGCCATGCAATACTTATTCCAAGGATGGAGCTGCCGTGGGGAAGAAAAATACAAAGACATGTTAATGGATATCGCTACTGAAGAGCTTGGACACGTTGAAATGTTAGCAACGATGGTTGCACGTCTACTGGAAGGTGCACCTGTGGAAGATCAAGAAGCGGCTATGAAAAAAGACCCAACGATCGGTGCGATCATTTCTGGAATGAATCCGCAACATGCCATCGTTGCAGGCTTAGGACCACGTCCTGCTGATAGCGTCGGCAATCCATGGTCAGGTGCGTATATCATTGCTAGTGGCAACTTACTTGCTGATTTCCGTGCCAACTTAAATGCGGAATCACAAGGTCGTCTGCAAGTAGCACGCATCTATGAAATGATCGATGACCGTGGGGTCAAAGACTTACTTTCGGTCTTATTAGCACGTGATAGCTACCACCAAAATCTTTGGGCAGCTGCCGTGAAAGAATTGGAAGAAAACGAAGGCTCGATTTTAGTGCCGACTACCTTTGACCGCAAAAACGAACGCTTAGATATCGCTTATGATTTCTATAACTTCTCAGAAGGCGACCAAAGTAAAGAAGGCTCTTGGGCGAAAGGCAAAGCCCTTGATGGTGAAGGCGAATACCAATGGCTAGACGAACCAAAAGTCGAAGGAAAAGCGCCAAAACTCGATCAAGTCACACCAAAAATGTATGGCACACCGCCTGAAAAATAATTTGATCAAAAAGAGCAATTGTTTCTGTAACAGAAACCGTTGCTCTTTTTTCTTTGTCTGTTTGAGCAAGTTGGTTACGTTCCTGTCAAAAAAGCGTTAGAGTAAAATGTAGAGAAGAAAAGGAGGAATCATTTTATGAAAGCACCTTTACTGACATTAAACGACGGCAATTTACGCCCCGCAGTGGGCATCGGTACCTATCAGATCCGTGGTGGCGAAGGATTGAGCCAGCTGCAAGCAGCGATCGCCGACGGGTATCGCTTGATCGATTCTTCAACCAATTATGACAATGAAGGCATTGTCGGCAAAGCGATCCGTCGCTCGGGTATCCCACGTTCAGAATTTTATATCACCTCAAAATTACCAGGAAAATACCATGGCTATGATGATGCCTTAACCAGCATTCAAGAATCCCTTGCTCGCATGGGGCTCGACTACTTCGATGCCTTTTTGATCCACTGGCCATTACCAAAACGCGGCAAATATGTCGAAGCTTGGCAAGCCTTAGTGACCGCCCAAAAATTAGGCTTGATCCGTTCCATCGGCGTTTCCAATTTTGAACCAGAACATTTGGATGCCATCATTGAAGCAACTGGTGTGACTCCTGCACTAAATCAAATTGAGATCCATCCTTACTGGGTCCAAGAACGAATGGTCGCAGAAAACAAAAAACGCGGCATCGTAACGGAAGCTTGGAGCCCATTAGGTCGTGGCAGCGATGCCCTGAAAGAACCACTGATCACTGAATTAGCTGAGAAATACCAAAAATCAGCTGGTCAAATCATCTTGCGCTGGCATGTTGCTCGTGGCATATTGCCCCTTCCAAAATCAAGAAACCTCGCCCATCAACGAGAAAATCTTGCGATCTTCGACTTTGAACTGACTGAAGATGAAATCAATCAAATCAATCAGTTAAACAAAGCAGACGGCCGCATCGATGGGCAAGACCCAAATGAGTATGAAGAATTTGAATAAACAATTTCAACTGGAAAAAACACCATAGCTATCTCTTGGTAGACAAAACCTCTCAAAAATCAGCGACCAGCTGCTTTTGAGAGGTTTTTTATGTAACCAAGGCTCCAGTGGTTAGCTTTGCGTGAATCAAAGTCGTACGATCAAAATATTCTTTTTGGCAGAAATATCCTTGCTAGCAGTTCGATTTTCTTAAAGGTGACAAGCGTCAGCTAGGCGTTCATCACAGCTTTTAATCGAATGTCAGTTTCTCGAAAGAAGGTTGTCCTTCACTGTTTCGACACTTAAAGACAACAGCGTTTCCCCCGTTCTCCTTCAGCTTGAAAGGACTTTCCACATGCCAATCAGTGAACGTTATCCCCAAAACTCGTGTTTCTTGCGAGGAGGTCTTTTTCGGTAAATGAAGATGGCGAAATTCAGAATGCCACAAAATAGACCGGCGCCTCCTAGTAGTTTCACGATAGTGGGCAGCCCTCTTAAGCCCATATCTGCCATTGAAGAAACTGTGCCATTTTCATTAATCCTTCCCCAAAATTGGTATATTTGTTGTTCTAAGTGATTTAATCGCCTATCAAGAGGTTTTCTTTCGTATTCAGGAATTGTGGCATAACGTGGTGTTTTTATGTCTGCCAATATAGCTAAACGTGCTTCTGCAAAAATGTTGGGGTGCTCTGCCAATAGTTTTTGGGCTTTTTTTATCAATTCTCTAGGTGTCCCATCAGCAACCTTTACGCGGAAAAGAGAATAACTAGAAGGAATTCTTTCCAAGCGAATCCCATCTATTGCTGTAATTGTTTCATCAATCTTATTTTCTATCAGTTTTTTACTAAGGTAAGTCTCTGGAAACGTTTCAGCATTCAAAAAAGATGTTTCTTCATGCAATTGAAAGCTCAACACATTGTTTTGATACCTTCTCAAAAACAATCCAGGAACAAAACCAACTCGCACCATTTCAGGTTTTAACTCAAAGGAGCGGTTGACAGGTTCTTCCTCACTAGGCAATAAATCTGATGTGGCTAAAGCTATCTCTTGGATCTTTCCATCAGCGATAAATCCATAGGATTCTGAGATTGACTTCTGTATAATCCTTTCAAGCTCTTCATAAGAAGTTCCCTTCAAACGAATTGTTGCAAAATCATTTTTATCTGGACCGGATAGAAGTTCACCACCAAAATATGAAAGTTCATAAAGCAATTTGTCTAAAACCGTTTCATGGTTTGACCCGAATTCTCGATTAAAGCGCTCCCTATCCAGTTGAAAATGGAGCCGATTGTTAATGAAGGTCACTTCTTCACCGGAATACTCTTCCGTCGTTACATCAGCGATAGTCGGCAACGGCGGCTCGGGATTTTCCGATAACCAAAATGACTGCTCTATGGGATAATAAGTCCTTTTGTTACTACTATCGACGGCGACCAATTCAAATTTACTTTCCTGTTGGTCAGCAGAAAGAAAAAGCCTCGCCTCACCAAATGTTCGCTCCGTGAACTTTGGCTCTCCCATCGCTCTTTGATACAAATGCCGATCATATTCACCGTTCACATTGACATAGACTTCTTTCAGCATTTCCCCCTCGCTTGGTGTTACCGCATAAATCAATTCAAAAAAGGGAATCATTAGTTCTGAATCGGGTAGCTCTGTGACGATTTCCAGCAATGGTTCAGTTAGCGGCTCTGTGGGTTCTGAGGTATTCCTTTCGCTGTTGAGGATGTCAGCTAAGACGCCTTGGGACTGGTCGGTTGGTACTTCGGCTGCTAATACTTGCCAACTGGTCATATGATAGATGGCAAGAGCAAAGAAACACAGACTAAAGATTTTATAGATGGGAAAGATATTTTCAAAAAATTTCTCTTCGGTTGAATTTATTTGCGCAGCGACTTGCATTCACTTTGCTCCTTTCTTCTTTAGAGGTAACAGAATTCTTTCAGATTTTAAGAATGACAAACGGGTATCAGTTTCTACCTGATTGCCTATTCCTCTTCCGTTTTTCTGCCCTTTGACAAGCAAAAAATTCAAATAAAAACACAATAAAGCCGATAGAACCAAATCCTATCACTAACGCCATGCTGACAGTCAAGCCGTGCCAACCCATACTCGTTAACGACGAAACTGTGCCATTCGGGTTGATGATTGCCCAGATAGGGTAGTTCCGTTCTTCAAAGGTGCTCATAACACGCCATCGTCGTTTGTATTCGGCTGTGGTATTATAGCCATAAAAATTTTGCCTTCCTCTGATTATTACATACCCTTTTGAAAAGACTTCGGGATAATTCGTCAGTAGTTGTTGCCCTTTCTTCACTAAATTCCTTGGTGTATTTCCTCCTACAGCTATTTGCACATAAGGATAAGAAAGTCGATTTTCTTCTAAACGAACGCCATCAATCGCTGCAACAGCTTCGTCGATTTTTTCATTTATCAGTTTCTTACTGAGATAAGTTTCAGGAAACGACTCGGGATTTAAAAAAATGGTTTCTTCATGCAGCTTGAAACCTACCACGTTGTCCTGATATCTTCGGAAAAACAAACCCGGTACCCAGCCGATTTTTAACATATGCCGTTTAAACTCAACCGAGCGATCGACGGGTGCTGCTGTTTTGGGTAACTGGTCCGCCTCAGCTAAAGTCATCTCTTCAATTTCTCCATCGGTAACAATACCAGAAGTAAATGTTTCTAAATCACAAAAGAATCTATTAAGCTCTCTATAAGGAGTTTGCTTTAACTGAATCGTTACTCTCTCATTCTTGTCTGGTCCAGCAATCAACGCCATGTCATAGTAAGAAAGTTCATCCAACAGCTGATCTAAACTCGTTTCGCCGTTTTGCTCGTTTATTCCTGTAAGTATCTCGTCATTATATTGGAGATGGAGACGATTATGTACAAAAGCTATCTTTCCTTCATAACGATCAAGTATTGATATGTCGGCAATAGTCGGCAACGGCGGCTCGGGATTTTCCGATAACCAAAATGACTGATCTATGGGATAATAAGTCCTTTTGTTACTGCTATCGACAGCGACTAATTCAAATCGGCTCTCCTGTTCATCGGTAGAAAGAAAGAGACGAGCTTCACCGAATGTTCGCTCCATGACCTTCGGCTCCCCTATCGCTCTTTGATACAAATGCCGATCATATTCACCGTTCACATTGACATAGACTTCTTTCAGCATTTCCCCCTCACTTGGTGTCACTGCATAAATCAATTCAAAAAAGGGAATCATTAGTTCTGAATCGGGTAGCTCTGTGACGATTTCCAGCAATGGTTCAGTGAGTGGCTCTGTGGGTTCTGGGGTAATCCTTTCGCTGTTGAGGATGTCGGCTAAGACGCCTTCTATCTGAATTGAACCAGTATCTGAAACTTCGGCTGCTTTTACAGGTAAAACTAAAAAGTGACAGATGGTGAAATAGATAAATAAAATACAAAGAATGATACATAAGGGATCTGCTCTATCAGCCTCTTTCTTATTCATTGCGGTTATGCGTTTATCTGATTGCATTCAATTCACTCCTTACATCTAAGGTTTTGGAAGTTTATGAAAAATGTTCATCAAATGATTATTTTTTCATTAGTTAAACATCAACTAATTGACAACCATTTGATGAACAACAAATTCAGATTCCTTAAAAAGAACCTTATGCTGCTAAACGTTCAGACTCCACATTGATCGTCTGAAGATTTTGAGCAATAGTATCTGAAAGTTCGATTTGCAGCTTTTGGATATCTTCGTCAAATAGTTCGTAACGAATTTTTTCAAAAATTTCTGCTAATTGTTGGAAGTTAGAGATATGGAAGAATTCACCATCTGTTACTCTTACAATGTTGTCTTTTTTCGATTTTCCTCACTACCTACTCCATAAGCTGCTCCTTTCTAATCAACGGTTTGTAGATTTTTTATTCATTATTCGTTGTCTTGCTGTAGCTCCCAAGCTAATTATACCGAGCGGGAAGTTAAACAACAATCGTTTTCGTAGAATTTTATTCATATTTTATATATCATTTTACGTATTTTTATTTTTAAAGACCATTATACCGCAAATGAACTCCAGACCTCTATCAATCTTTATTTATTTACTTAAACCACTTTGTCCCATCTATACCAATATCCTCCTCTAGCAAGCAATCACCAAAAAAGACATTCTCTCGTAATGAAAAAATGTCTTTTTGTTTCTCTTAGTTTTTTTATAAAACCTTCTAAGTTTTTAAGACTTATAAGAAGTAGTACTCTGTATCAGACAGGTGCGAAACCTAATACTTTTTTAAACACACGACACATTTAATAGGTAGACCCACTTGTGTTATTTCAGTCTAGATAAAAATGAAATGTCTTTATTTCAAAGGGTGACAAGGTAAATGAGACTTTATCTTTCCACTGCTCATTATTTAAAGGTATCTCCATTAAATCTGTTTCTTGCCAAAAACTGCTTGGCAACTGCAATGTAACCTTTCTAGTTCCTCCCGTGTGATCATGTAAGCGTAAAATCCACCCTTTGCCGGTTTCTGCTTGCTTGATTGCGTCGATGGTAACTGAGGTTTCACAGTCTATTTGCAACGGAAGCAACCAAGAATGTTCTCCGTTAATAACCGTTAATGGCGAGTTGAGGGACCATGCTTCTTCCATTGTTCCCCCATCGATGGCATCGTGCTCGTGGGCATAAAAACTGTAAGTAAATTTGTGATCGCCATCGTCAGCCAGTGGATCAGGATAGATAGCGCCTTTAAGCAAGGTCAAGCTTAATTGATTTTCCTTAACAGCATAACCATATTTACAGTCATTCAATAAACTTACCCCACAATATTTTTCTGAAAGATCTGCCCATTGGTGGCCTACTGTTTCAAACTGAGCCAATTGCCAACTGGTATTAGCATGGGTAGCTCGTTTTACATTTCCGTACTGAATATCAAATACTGCTTCAGTTGATCGAATTGCTGCATCAAAGTTTACCTTCAACAGTTGTTGGCGTTCATGCCATGACACGTTTGTTAAAAAATCGATTCGTTGTGTATGAGCATAGACCCGCATTTCCTGATGTATCTGCGAATTACCAAACGTATACTCAAATACTACGGAAGCGTAAAGTGCATTATTTGAGCGTAATCGTATTTGATTGGCTTGAAGCACTGTTGCTTTTTCTTGATAAAAACTATCGATATCCCATGCATCGTAATTTAAAGGTTTGTCTTCAAATAGCTGAAAAACATTCCCTTTTCCTTCCAACATTTCTCTACCTAGTTTCTTATCAAAAATGCTGATTAAATTTCCCGATGTTTCCCATAAAATTCGCAAACGATCGGTCTCAAGCGCTCCCTCTGTGAACTCAGCGAGCGGTTTGATGTCTTTATTTTCTGCTATCGGTTGAAACTCTATCATCACCTGACTCATTGGCGGAACATTTGTCACAAGAACAGACTGTTTTTCTCCATCAAAATAAGCCGGAAGTTCTTTTCCTTGTGAATCAATAAAGCGACCTTCTTGTAAAAGTGGAAGTTCAATCAGTTCATTCCTTGACCAGCTAGCTGTATTGATGACTGTATACTTTTGATTAGCAGGTCCATCTAATTGTTCAAATAACTGTTGAATGGTCTGAGTCACGACGGCAAACTCTGCTCTATGGTCTTGATAAACTTCTTTGATCGAAGAACCAGGAATAATATCGTGGAATTGATTACGAAGAACCGTCTCCCATGTTTCAAAAAGCGGATCCTTAGGATACTCGTCTTCTTTGCTGGCTGCTAAACATGTATAGAGAATCTCAAGTTCCCGTAGAGCAATTTCAGCTTTTCGATTCATTTTTTTGACAAACGCTTGCGAGGTATAGGTTCCTCGATGATATTCCAAGTACAATTCGCCATCCCAACGAGAGACCAGCGGCTTATTTTGTTCTACTGTCTGATGCAGTCGTTCAAAAAAGGCTTTCGCTTTTCCTGTTTTGACTTGCGGCAATCCTGGAATCTGGTCAAGGCGTCGTCGATTTTCCAGCATCTCTCTAGTGACACCGCCTCCGCCGTCCCCATGACCATAAGACAGCAGAAATTCTTGATTCAAACGCTTGTCTTGATATCCGTCGTAAATTCCTTGAACGGTCTCCGGAGAAAGCGTTCCATTGTAGGTATAAAACCATTCTTCTGCCCATTCATCCGTTTTACCATCAACTGGCGTGGTGATAAAATGCGTCAAAATATCTGTCCCATCGATTCCCCGCCAATAAAAGGTATCATGAGGCATCCGGTTATATTGATTCCAGCTGATTTTGGTCGTCATAAACGTCTCAATGCCGGATTTTTTCAAGATTTGGGGCAGTGCCCAAGAATAACCGAACACATCCGGAAGCCACAAGAAATGCATTTCTTTGTCAAATTCTTCCTTCACAAATTTCTTCCCATGGAGTATCTGACGGACCAATGATTCGCCTGACGGTATATTACAATCGGCTTCCAGCCACATGGCTCCGTCCACTTCCCAACGGCCTTCTTTGATCCTCTTTTTGATTTTCTCATAAAGAGCTGGATAGCTTACTTTGACATATTTGTATAGCTGAGGTTGGGTTTGCAAGAAAATATATTCTGGGTATTGTTCCATCAAACGTAAAACCGTTGAAAAACTGCGGACAGCTTTTTCCCCTGTATGCTTCAGCCGCCACAACCAAGCAACATCGATATGTGTATGGCCGATAGCCGTTACAGTAATCTCCGAAAGTTTAGGTATTTTTTGCAGTTCTTGATTTAAATAATGATCAGCTTCCTCAACGCTATGGTAAAAAGAGATAGATCCGGGTACCTGCCACTGAATCAACCGAAAGGCATCATCTAAAAGATTCAACAGCTTGTATCGTATTGGTTCATTTTCCGGTAACCCATCGATAGTTTTCGCCATCATATCAGCGAGAAAGAAACAGTCATCAGCAGCTAAGTGTCGTTTTGCCAAATAAGCTTGCCGAAACTCATGCCGTTGAATGACTTCAGCCCCACCGCCTTCCAAGCCCGACCATAGTTTTAAATCAAGTCGGATGGTTTTCCCCCGGTAATGATCCGCCAGAAAAATCTCTGTATGATTCGAATCGACACCCTGATAAGGTTCCCCATCGATCAACAGCAAGGACTCAAAGCCTGAATTATAGCCACCACCTGTACGACCAAAATCGATCAGTAACCATAAGTCTTCCTCCTCTGGAACTGTCAATTCATAATGAGCCCAAATATAACGGTCTCTCCCTTGCCAGAAATCGCCAACTGAAAGTGTAAAGTCCCACTCTTCTGGTGGGTGTTTTTCCGTTTTTGACTTATCTTCTTTTGCCGACCACATTGTCAGGTCTTGTACTTTTTGAAAACGATACGCTTTTAGTTCAGTGATTCGTTTCGTTAATTTTTTTGTCGTATGAAATGGATCTTTCATCCTTTCGTCGCTCCTCCCATGCTAAATCCTTTAGACATATACGTTTGTGACAAAGCATATAAAATGACGACTGGTAAGGTATATAGCACCGAAAAAGCGGCTAAACGGCCATAATTGACCATACCAAAGTTGCCGAAAAACTGAAAGATCGAGACCGATGCCGGCATTTTTTCGGGTGACTGAATCAAAATATAAGGAACAAAGAAGTTGCCCCAGCTTCCAGTAAAAGTAAAAATACCAACCGTACAAATACCTGGAACCATCAGCGGCGCTACGACTTTTCGTACCCCTTGCCATGTTGAAGCCCCATCGACCCAAGCGGACTCTTCTAAGTCGATTGGTACCGAATCCATAAAGTTCTTCATCATCCAAATCCCATAAGGCAGTGAGGACGCCGTCAAGAAGAACGTCACCGCCAGTAATGAATCTTGAAACTTCAAAAAGATAAACAGTTGATAGACCGGCACGATGACAGCAGTCATCGGTAATGAGGTCATGAACAGCACCGCCATCAAAAAACTTTTTTTATATCTTAGCTGATACCTCGACAAGGGATATGCTGCCAAAACACATAAGACAACAACTAAAATCGATTGACAGCCGGACAAAAGCAAGCCTATTCCGAATGACCGAATGATAGTTTGATCAGAAAGGATCGAAGTAAAATTTTCAAATGATACTGCTTCAGGTAATTTCAAAGTTTGAATAGCGCCCGGATCAATAGAGGCGATCAGCATCCACAACAATGGGAGCAAAAACAATAAGGCTAATACTGCCAAAAGCAGATAATGAATCATGGTCTCCAATTTTTCACTGCGTTTTACCATTTTTTTCACCTACACTTTCACTTTCAGCATTTTCATATAAATCAAGCTTGCGGCAGCACCAATCAGCAGCAAGACCAGCGAAATCGCTGTTCCGTATCCTAGCTGATAGCTCACAAAAGCTTGTTTGTACATGAAGACCGGCAGGGTTGCAGTCTGATTGCCGGGACCACCACCAGTCATAGTATAAATCAACGTAAAGACACCCAATGTCTGCAAAGTGACGAGCATCAAATTCGTTGCAATGGTACCTTTGACCATCGGTATCGTAATTTTTCGAATCACTTGCCAGCGGCTGGCGCCATCCATAACTGCAGCTTCCTCTACTTCCTTAGGGATCTCATCTAAAGCGGATTGAAACACCATCATTGAAAAAGCGGTTCCTCGCCAAATATTGGCAACCACAACACTTATCATAGGAAAAGCAAACAGCCAAGCAACCGGCTCAAATCCCATCAGTCCCATCAACCAATTAGCTGTTCCGCTATCTCCTAAAAAAGCGACCCAGCAAAAGGAAACAACCACTTCCGGTGTAACCCATGCAGCAATGATGATCAGACCAACGACTCGCCGAAAGGCTCGATTTTTCTCTCGCATCATAAATGCAATCAAAAAACCTAAGAAACATTGACCAATCACTGCAGAAAAAATGACAAAAATCAAGGTTCGTACGACACTAGTTTGAAAAGCCGGATCATTGAACATGCGCACAAAATTTTCAAAGCCGATGAACCGCAATTGACTTGCTTCAGCACCGGTCAGAGCCAAGTTCGTGAAGGAAAAGATAAAAGTTAAGATAACTGGACCAACAAAAAATATCAGCAGCAAGAGCCAACTGGGAAATAAAAAAATCAACGCTTTTTTACTATTGGACATTTGCTGCTCTCGTTTTAGCGAATTTTCCATTCTTTTCTCCTTTCTTTTTTTAAAGAGAAGAAACGTTAGCCTCCATTCGGATTGTTTGCTGCAATTCCTTCTCTTTATTAATGATTTAGTTAACGGCATCGTCTCCAACGATCCTTGTTACATTGGCGGCATAATCACTAGCTGCTTCTTCTGGTGTCTTGCTGCCAGTGGCAACTGCTTCAACCATTGTTTGGATCTCTACTGAAACATTTGGATATTTGTCATCTGCCGGACGGAAATGAGCATATTGTAAGAAAGAGGTTGCTTGCTCAATAAAAGGTTGCTCCTTATATTCAGCTATTTCTGCTGAATCGTCTCGGACGGTTAAATTCCCTTCAGCGATTGCTCGTGCAGCTTGCTGTTCTTTTCCACCGAGTGCTTGAACTACTCGCCATGAAGCTTCTTTATTTTGTGCTTTTTCAGGAATGGCCCATGTCCAGCCTCCGGACATGGTCGTAAATGGCGGTTCACCACCATTTTGTGTAGGCATGGCTGCAAAACCAAAGCGTTCTGTCATATTCTCAACAGGAGTTGCCCCATTTTCGGCCCAATTACCTGCACTCCAAAATCCATCTAAAAGCATGCCGACTTCATCATTAGGAAATTTATCTTGGAACATCACAGATCCGTAATTGCTGTTGATCGCAACGGATAATGATGGTCCTAATTGTTTTTGGTTATACACTTCATCAATGAAAGCCAATGAATCAATGATTCCTTGTGTATTCACTTGCCATTTACGCGTTTCACTATCAAATAATGTATCTTGAGTACCATATAAGAGCATCTGGAAAGTCTGCATCGAAACCGACTCACCATTGGCTTTAGCCACACCTAATCCTAAGGGGATCACATTCTCATCGGAAGCTTTGATTGCTTCAGCTGCCTCAATGATCTCCCCCCAAGTTGTTGGCTGCCAGTCTTCAGGCAGACCGGCTTTCTTAAAGACATTTTTGTTGTACCAAATCCCGCGAGAATCAGAAGTTCCTGGAATGGCATACGTACTACCATCTTCAGCAATAACACCAGCTTTTAAGTTTTCTGTATATTTATCCCATTGATCCCAGTCAGCAACATATTCATCAAGATTGGTTAAGTAACCAGCGTTTGCATCAGAATTCAACATAAACGAATCTTCTGCCACTACATCGGGTGCTGTGCTTTCCGATTGCATAGAAAGAGCAACTTTTGAAAAATAATCCCCCTCACTTGCGGTAATCGGAGAAAGTACGATTTTTATGTCCTCATTTTCTTTCTCAAATTGTGGAATAAATGTTTCTTCCAAATATTGGGTCATTTTATCGTTTTCCCCAGTATTGCGCCAAGTGATCTTTATCTCGGTTTTCCCCTCTGCCCCGTCCCCATTTGACGAGCCCTCGCTGTTCCCACAAGCAGCTAAAACCATTGGAAGTGTCAGTAGAGACAGTAATGATAGAGCTTTTCTTTTCATCGACATAATCATTCCTCCTGAATTTTTTCATTTTCTCTCGCTTAAAGTAAGCGCTTTAAATATAGCGTGTTTAGACATTGTTGAATATCATTATTATTCGTTGAAATATACATTTTTTACTCTTAATATCAAGTTTTGTAGATAACTACAAATAATGATGATTTGACTCAAGCTGATTTATCTCTATAATCAATGTAAACGTTACCAAAAAAAAGAAAGGAGCACTTATGAAATCAAAAACCTATCGTAAAATATTCTTAACCTTTTTAACGGTTATTATTGCATATACTATTTTTATTATGGTGATCGTCATCAATAATGAAGTCAATCAGCGGAAAACTGAACAAACTACCCAAAGTATCATGACGCTAGAAAACAGTGCTTTTCGCATTGATCAGCAACTTCGATTTGCCCTCAATTCAATGAAATCTTTAGCAACAAAAGAAAGTATTATACTGTTTTCCCAAAGTACTGAATCTGATTATGCGCTGTTTTCAGCGATGTATGATGAAATTCGTGAAAACTATTTATTAATGAATCAGTTTGAATACTCTATCGGAATCTTGAATCCAGAGAATCATATCATCGTAAGTTCTGACGGCTATTTTGTTTACAATGATTTCTTTTCCTTTTTGAATATAGAAACAAAAGCCGGGCTTCTTTCCGAAATGCTGGCAGATGCCAGCTTCAGTTCCTCCATCTTCGAAACCCTTGATCAACGGCTGATTATGCTTCATAAAGAGCAAGTAGAGAATCAGACCCTCTACTTCTTTGCCTACTGGAAAAAAAATGAACTACTGTCTCCGATGAATCAAGAAATACAAGTTACTGATCACCAATATCCTTCTAGTGAGACCAATTCACCGATACTTACTGATTTTACACAAAATACCATTCAGCAAGAGACCAAATCAGATACTATCGTTTTTACAAAAAATTCAGAGGTGCTCCCTTTTGCCAATTATCAATTGACATCCGCGATTCAAAGCAGTTTTCCACTATCTACGATTTCTTCCTTTCTCCTTCCATTAATGGTTTTGATCGTACTGGGTGCTTTGATCGTCGTTTTCTTGAGTAAGCGGATGTACAAACCTTATCTAGAAATATTAGATGAAATCAAAAAGAGTAATGTTGATATTTTAACGGTTGATGATATCAACTTAGCTTTGCACCAGATAATCGAGTCGTCTAGTTCGATCAACCAGCTCCAGTCCCCTGTCTCAGAAGAAGTAAAGGAACTATTCTTAAAGAATCTGCTTTACGGAAAATATACGTACAATATGAGCAAGAGTTTACTGCCTACTTTTCATCTTGAAGGCATAGAAAAAGGCGGGAGTTTTGCTTTTCTGACCTTCTCAGGTGAGATGGCAGAAGAAGCAACTTTTAATGAAACAGAGATCATTCATGTACGCAAACAGTTGATCAAGAAAAATCTTCCTATCGAGCGTTATGATATCATCAGTTTTTCCGAAAAACACCTTGTCATTCTTTTTTACGATCAGGAATATTCACAAATTATGAAAGAGATCGATCAATTGAAACTAACGATAGAAGACAGTTTGAACTTGAGAATGACTTATCTACTTTCCAAACCTTTTCATTCTCTCGAACATTTTATCGAAGTCTTTCATGAAACCTGTCAGTGGTCAGATGAATGCAACGGCAATAATCATTTCCATCAAATACCGGTTCCAACATCCAATGCTTTTCATAAAATCAATTATACCGTTGATGAAGAACAGTTACTGATCCAATATTTCAAAGTAGGTGATTTTGTCCATGCTAGAGAATTATTGCAACAAATCGTGGATATCAATATTTCCAGCAACCGTTCTCTAGGCTTCCTTCAAGAATTTTCAGCCGCTCTGACCTTAACAATAAAACGTATCGCTGTGATCAAAGAGATTTCCTACCCTGAATTCTACGAACAAAATAAGAAACAATTTCTTTACTTAAAAAAAGGTTTTTCAGATCCCGATGTGAAAAAAACGATTTTTTTCCTTTTTGACACGCTGATCACTCAGATCGAAACCACTGAAAATAATAATGGATCCAAAACAGATGAAATCATTCAATTTATTAATAGCAACTATTGCAGCGACCTCAGTTTAACAGATATTGCCCAGCAATTTCATCTAAGTGAAGCCTATTTAAGCCGTTTGATCAAAGAACGATTGTCCATGTCCTTCAAACCATATGTCAATCAACTACGTGTGGAAAAAGCCAAACGTCTAATGAGTGAACAAGAAAGTTCAATCAATGAAATTGCTAGCAAAGTCGGCTTTAAAAATACCAATTCCTTTATTCGGGTATTCAAACAATTTGAAGGGACGACACCAGGTACTTATCGTACCAACAAAATTCATTAAGCTTTAAAATTCTAATACACAAAAAACGATCTGAACGAGATTTGATCCCTACATTTACGAAATGATTCCCCAAGGCATTTCATTCTTTTAGTAGTTTTCAAATTTATCGTTCTGATCGTTCTAATAAAAAGATAAGTTACTTATACAGTCACAGCTGATAATGGATCGCTTCTTGGTACTTTTCAAACAGGGACTGGTTCAATTCATCCCCGCCGTCTAGGTTCGCTGAGTAAAAAATCGGCGGATAGTCGACACCGGCTTCTTTTAGTTTTTGGCAAACTTCAACGATGATCGCATTTAAGATCGTTGCGCCGACCACAGTCGATGTAGGCCCGACTTTTTGTTCGACGTCAGGAATCGTACACGCTGCATCGCCAATCTCCCCATGATTGTCGATGACGATATCCGCCGTTTCAAATAAACGCAAGCCTGATGTATGACGGCTGGTGACTGTTTTTGAATAGGTAAGATTCGTTAATGCGATGATCTTGACCCCCTTTTCTTTGGCATGAAGCGCCATATCGATGATAACTGGGTTTCGCCCAGACACCGAATGCAAGATCAGCACATCACCTGCTGTAAAGGGTTGGGTCGCCGCCAAGGCACTACCGTAGCCTTCTAAGCGCTCCATTTTACTAGTGAAGGTGATTGGACTGCGATCAAGCATCAGTTCTCTTCCAAAGATCGCATTGATGGTCATCATGCCACCTGCTCGATAATACATCTCTTCAGCTAAGATCCCAGCGTGACTTGCGCCAAAAATGTAGATGGCTTTTTTGGTCAAGTTGGCTTGCGTCAGTAATTCAATGGCTTGCTCAATCGCTGGTGCTTCTTTTTCTTCTACAATAGACAATAGTTCTTTTGCTTTTTCAAAGTATTGAAACATTTAAAACCCTCCAAACAGCTTGCCGATCAATTCACCAAGGATGCCCCATAGAGATAAATCGTTCCCACCGAAAATCAAGATCCAGTTTTGAATCGTCGTTGAGAACAACGCTGCAGAGATCCCAACGAGTGCTACCATAACGACAGAAGCTGTGATCGTACCAATAATGGCACCTCGCAAGCCCCCTTGTCCTTCGCCAATCACCGCAGCACCGCCACATTCAAAGAAGCTGGTGATGACTAAAGGAACGATCAAAATGCCAAAGACGTTGGTCGTATTGGCAATGACCACTAAAATCGTTGAGGTGATCATCGCCACGATAAAGCCGATGATTACAGCATTTGGACGATAGTTGAACAAGATGGGCACATCAAAAGCTGGTTTTGCTCCAGGAACGACTTTTTCTGCGATCCCTTGAAAGGCGGGAATGATTTGGTTGATCAATAGACGTACCCCATACAACATGATCAATAATCCTGCACCGAAGTTCAAGCCAGCATCAACCGCAAACATCACCAAGTTGCCCCCTTCAGGAACTAATACGGGCGCAATCAAACCGATGACGACATTCATCAAAAACATCACTAACGCGCCAGTAATCGATATTTCACGGAAAAACGATAGATTTTCAGGCACTTTCAAATCTTCCGTCGATTTTTCTTTGTTTCCGACCCGTTTTGCAACAAAGCCTGAAACCAATGACAAGATCCCCGTTGGATGACCGATCAAAAATGAATCATCGCCTGTGGCATCCCACACATATTTACGCATGATCCATGGCATGAAGGACCAGTAGCAAGCAGATAGAACCGCCCCTAAGATCAACAGTGGGATTCCGGTAAGTCCGCCTTCAACGCCCCCAGCGACGATGACGAACGGGAACCACCACAACATGTGACCGGTGAGGAAAATCGTCTTCACAGGTGTAAAGCGAGCAATCAATAAATGAATGACAAGTCCGAAAAACATCGCTAAACCAACTGTTCCGCCGTATTCTGCCGTAAAGGTGATGTCAGAGAGTCCATCTGACACAGCAACGCCTAATTGGGTTTGAACCGCTGCATTGATCGGTGCGATCGTTCCCACCAACATATTTACCCCAGCCGTCAATGCCACCATCCCGAAGGAAGCTGTTAAGGTTCCTTTGACGACTTCTGCAAAAGGTTTTCTTTGTACCAATAACCCAATCATGGCAATGATCCCCAGTAGGACTGGCGGATTTTTTAAAATATAATCCGTGACAAAATTCATGATTATCCCTCTCTTTCAGCTAAAAATTTTTCCATTTGCTGTTTGACTTCTTCTTTATCCATATACTTTTTGATTGGATAAACGGGTGCTTTCACGGATGCTTTTAACTCATTCAATAATTCATTACTCGTAAAATAAACATCTACTGGTGTCGCTTTTGCCGTCGATAAATCAGTATTCTCGGCAGTTGCCGTTAACCCTAACTCTTTGATCACCTTGTCGATCGTCATCTTCAATACCATTGAGCTTCCTACACCAAATCCACATACTGCTAAAATTTTCATATCCTTTTCCTCCTATTGGAATAATTGACAAATTTGTTCCCGATCGCCATTTAATATCACGTTGTATTTTTCTTCATCCATAAAGATCGCCATGATCTCTTTCAAGCTTTCTAGATGGCTTTCACTATCTGCGGCGGCTAAGACAAGAAATATCCGCACCGGTTTACCCTCAAGATCGATGGGCTGTTTCGTTACTAAAAGGCTCATACTTTGTTCCAAAACCCCTTCTCCAGGACGGGCATGCATCAGCGCAAAGTAATCCGCCAACACCATGTAAGGACCATTTTCTTCCACGCTTTGAATCATCGCTTCGATGTAAGCTGACGTGATCAGCGCTTCATCCAGCAAGGGCTGGCTGGCTAATTTTACGGCTGAGCGCCAATCTGTCACTGTCTCATCCGTTTGTATATGCTTTTCAGGCAAAGAATCCTTCACTTTCATTCTGATTTAACCTCCAACATTTTTGATAGGAACCATTCTTTGTTTTCGATTCCTTGCATGATCAATTTCATCATTGGTTCCACCTTTTGCGTCTCATCCTCTCGGATCATCAATAAAATAATGATGTCGGCTTTTTGGTTGCCCCATTCTACTGGCTGATCCAAAAGTAAAATCGAGATGGCTGTTTTTTCGACATAATTCGGATTGCCGTGAGGGATGGCAAAGCCATTATCTAAATAGGTTGATTGTAGCTGCTCTCTTTCAATGACGGATTGCTGAAACTGCGCTTTTCGTTTTTCATCACTAAAAGGGGTTTGTTCGATCAAAAAATTGATGGCTTCTGTTTTGCTGGCAAATCGCTCGAAAAAGACGGTTGGCTGGATCATCGATTGGGCTTGAAGAAGTAAACCATTTTGATCGACTACCGCCTCATTATCGATGACTAAATCGATGTAGTGATTCATGATCCGCTTCATGTCGCGATTGGTCACCATAGGCGAGATCCGTACCACAGGTTTTTGAATCCCGACGAGATCGATGGTTGAAATAATAAAATCGATCGCCGAGATGTCCATCTGCTTTAATTTTTCTACTGAAACGGTTTCGATACTGTCGATCTCTGGCAGAATGCGACGAATTTTCGCAGAGACAAACGAGCTAGTGCCGACGCCATTGGGACAGACAAAAATGATTTTGTTCATGCGGCGCATTCGCTCGATCGCTGCTTGAAAATGGATCGTGACAAATCCAATCTCATCATCAGAGATCCCCACTTGATACGCTTTCAAAAAATCATGGAGCGAGAACCAGACCACGCCATACAAGGCAGGATAGTTTTGCTTGATTTCCTCTAACAAAGGGTTGATGACTGTGGTTTGCGCTTCGATCCGCAACAGCAGCTGATACAGATGGATCGTCACATCTTCTTCCAATCGATTGTCTTGGGTCAAGTCGGTGCCTAAGCCTTCGCTGATTTTTTGAATCAAGTTGCGTACTTTTCCCCGAAAGACGAAAGGAACTTTTTCACTTTTCATAAAAAATTTCAAGCCGCTACCGACGATCAGGTAGGTTAGATATTGCACTTCTTTTGGTGAAAATTGATAAATGTGCTGTTCTTCGATTTCTTTCAGTAGCTCATAGACTAACGGATATTTGTCGAACTCCAAAAACAGCTTCCCCACTTGGCGATTTTCTTCAATCACTAAGTTTTCCGCATGACTCGCCCGTTCGATCAGCAGCACGATGGAAAGGACGATACTTTGGATGTAGCTGTCGGGCATTTCCACTTGTTTTTCCATTAACGCTCGACGAAACGCCTGATTTACTTCCTGGTATTTCTCAGGTTCCACCAACAAGGAAAACGCCGCTGGTTGATCCAGCATCATTAAGCAAAAGCGTTTGAGCACCCGATGAATCTGGGATTCACTTCCTTCAAAAAATGTACCTGAATTATCAAATCTCAGGCGCAAGCTTTCTTTTTGAAACAGTTCTTTTAAATAAGAAATATCTTTTGCAATACTGCTGCGGGAAACGAAATAATCCTCTGCTAACTGCTGATAGCTGAGGTGCTCGCCAGCAATCAACCGTTTAAAAATCAAAATCCTTCGTTCCGATGTCCCCGAATAATTCATTTTCATACGCTCACCCTCTACCTCTATTTTATTGCTACTGTACCAAATTAGAAGGCTAATTGTTAGATTAAAGAATGATTAAAAGGAGTGTACACTTTGATTTTCAAAGCTCCTGCAGGCATTTTATAACAATTTCAAGGCGCTTTTTTTCACAATCTGCCGCCTTTCTCTTATAATTAAGCTAGGATTTATATAGGAGGAGATAACATGAAATGGCGTGGGGGTAGACAAAGCAGAAATGTCGATGATCGAACGGGGCGATCATCTGGCTCAAGCGGGATGCTGGCTGCTGGTGGCGGGATCGGTACGGTGATCATCGCTGTTTTATTTTTCCTGTTTAGCGGTGGTGATTTAAATTCGCTGCCGGATGTCTTGGGTGGCAGCGGTCAAGCAGCCAATTACCAGACAGAAAATGTGGGCACCAGTGAGTACACGGAGGAAAAAGAGTTTTCCGCAGTCGTATTCGGCTATTTAGAAGATTACTGGCAAGACGTTTTTCAAGAGCGGCAAGAAACCTATCAAGACCCGACACTTGTATTATTTACGGGAAGCGTCCAGTCGGCATGCGGCTATGCCACGTCACAGGTTGGTCCGTTTTATTGTCCAGCAGATGAGAATGTGTACCTTGATCTTAGCTTTGCCAATGAGCTTTCCGATAAATATGGCGCAAGCGGCGACTTCGCAATGGCCTATGTCATCGCCCATGAAGTCGGTCATCATGTGCAAAATGAGCTGGGGATCACCCAACAATTGGACAAAATCCGCCAGCAAGTTTCAGAAAAGGAATACAATCAGTACAGCGTTCGTTTGGAGCTGCAAGCTGACTACTTAGCTGGTACTTTTGCGAAATACTTGCAAGGCGAAACCTATCAAGGACAACCGATCTTAGAAGCTGGCGACATTCAAGAAGCAATCACAGCTGCCAATGCCATCGGGGATGATACGCTGCAAAAAGAATACCAAGGCTATGTTGTTCCAGATAGTTTTACGCACGGCACATCGCAGCAACGCGTTGACTGGTTTAACCGTGGCTATCGTTATGGTGACTTAGCACATGGCGACACCTTTAATGTCGATAGCCTTGACTTTAGCAAGTAGCTTCAACTAAAAAATCACTCCGAAACAGCATGAACCGCCTGCTGCTTCGGAGTGATTTTAGGTTCTTGTTGCCCCTTCAAGCCTTTTGGTGAAGGGACGCTTTACGCTTTCTTAACTTTCGCAATGATTTTTTCGCAAAAACGTGCCTGCTTCGTCATACTTTTTTCACATTTCGAGACTATTATATAAGCATACCAACAAACAACCCTAACACTTTTTCATTTTTACTCCTTTGCCTGTCAGTCCCCGCTGACAGGCTCTTTTTTTGTCTTTTGATTGATATACTCAGACCTGCAAGTCTTTGCGCTCATAACGGGAAAAGGTGCCAAAGAAACAGATGATACCGATCAGCAGTACCCATAGGACTGATGTGGCGCCGTTATCCATGAGTTGGACGGGTAATGCCATGCGGACGGGTGAAAGTCCTGCTAGCCATTCCAATTTATCGTAGAGTTCCCCCACGATGCCGAGCAAATACAGACCGAACACGCAGCCTAAGCCGACGCTGGCGGTTTGTTTGCTGGAACGCAAGATCGTGGATAAAAAGAAACCTAGACAGAGGAAAAAGACTAAGACACCATACTCGGCAACGAAGATTTTGCTGATTTCTTCAATAAAAGCGGACAGGTCATCTTCAGGTAGTTTGAACAAAGCAAATGAGGCCAGACTACTGCCATAGGCAATCAGCCAAAAGCCAGTCAGCAACAACAATCGAGCGAGGAACTTCCACCCAACGATTTCTCTGCGGCTAATAGGCTGAGCATATAAATACTCGATCGTTCCTTCTGATTCTTCAGTGATCAGGCTGTTCAAGCCTAAAAGCATCCCATAAATACACGCAGCAATAAATAAGTATTGAAAGTAGTACCCGAAAAAACCTGTTGGAGAAACCAAACTTGAGGGTCCTGTCAGTTGGATGTTAAAGATGCCTAGTAATTCTGGGCTGAAAGAGCCCAACATCTGGTCTAACGACGTTTTCATTTCTGGCGTGATCATTTGAGGATAGATAGCCGTAAATGCAAAAATGATTGCTGCAAAAAGGATCGCCCAGACTAGCCAGCCTTTGAAGGTATTTTTAAGATCGATTTTCATTAAAGTCATTTTTGAGAACCTCCTTCATACAGGAGCATAAATTGCTGTTCAAGGGTTGGGTGTTCGATCGTGAACTCTTTAATGGCAGGATTGGTTAAAAAATGTGCCAGCTGATTCATGTCCCCTTGATAGAAAAAACGCAAGCTGTGTGATTCCTGAGCAAGAACCTGTACATTTTCCAAGCCGGCTAATGAGAGGCTGTCCTCATTCGTGAGCGTTACAACTTTGCCGAAATTTTCTTCCTCACTCAATTCTTTTACGGTGATGATCTGTCCTTCACGAATAAAGGCGGTCCGATGGGCATAGGTCTGAATTTCATGCAGATCATGACTGGATAGAAAAATCGTCATCCCCTGTTTGTTTCTTCTGAGAAGCTCTTCAAACAGCCGTTTTTGGATCAAGGGATCTAAGCCATTGGTCGGCTCATCTAAAATCAACATTCTCGGTTGTGCAATCAAGGCGCTCGCAAGCCCGACTTTTTTCTTGTTCCCTAAAGAAAGTTCTGCGATCGATTTGTTGGGATCAATTTGAAAAAGCTCCATCAACTCCTGAATCTCTTTTTTTGGCTGCTTGACTTGATGAAAATCTGCCGTAAATGCAAGTAGTTCTACTGTCGTCATTTTTGAATAAAACCGTACATCACTGGAAACATACCCAGTAAACGTTTTGATCTCTTTGGCTGCTTGTTGGCAATCTCGTCCAAAAATCGCCGCCTGTCCTGCATCTGGTTTGATAAAATTCAACAATACTTTGATGGTCGTTGATTTTCCCGCACCATTTGGTCCGATAAAGCCAAAAATCTCTCCTTCTGCCACTTGCAATGATACATTCTCGATGGCGTACTTCTTGTTGTATTGTTTGCTTAGTCCGTTGATCGTAATGGCATCCATCCTGTCCCCTCCTTGTACTGCTTTGATGCCATCAGTGTAGCCTTATTTCATGTTTCCGTCAATCAAAGATCTAAAAGGCTTCCGCTGGAATGTTTTACGAAAATCATCAACAGATTGACACACTTCTATTGCTTTCTCTTCCTATTTTTTTCACATTTTCCCGCTATTATCAATACATACCAACAAACAACCCTAACACTTTTTCATTTTTACTCCTATCCCGCCAGTCCCCGCTGGCGGGCTCCTTTTTTTATCGGCAAAAAAACGCAGACCTAGCAGCAACTGACTTTAGCAAATGTAGCATTCGCTAAAGTCAATTGTCTGACTATCCTGCGTTTTTTGGCTCGATCATTTCTGGGACGGATAAATCAGAGTTGACTCATCCGTCCCACTTTCATTATTGACAATGCGTCCGTTTTTTTAAGTTTTCATGGGGTGATTTGTTAACGAAACGGATTGTAGAAACGTCCGCCATTAAGGACCATCAAGGACAGTCCGAGCGCCACGATCAAGCAAACGACAGCAATCGCCAAGAGATCTTTGCCTTGGATCGGCTTAGCTTTCAGCCAGGTACGCTGCTTATGCTTGCCAAACCTTCTTAGCTCCATGGCAGCAGAAATATGGTCGATCCGTTCCAAGCTGGAAAAAATCAAAGGAATCGCGATCGCGACATTGCCTGCCACTCGCTTGCGCAAAGGTGCTTTTTTAGAAAGCTCCACGCCCCGTGCTTGCTGCGCTTTGGCAATGGTCCGAAAATCATCTTGAATATCGGGAATGTAACGCAAAGCCAGTGCGACTGCATAGGCGATCTTGTAGGAAATCCCGATGCGGTTGATACTGGACGCCAACTCACTAGGATTGGTGGTAAACAGGAAAATCAACCCTGGGGGAATCGTGACAAAATATTTGATCAACAGATTCAGCTCATAAAACACTTGCTCTTGAGTCAATGTATACCGACCGATCCCTTCGAAAATCACATGGCGCGTACCGTAGATCTCCACCCCATATTCTGGTGCGAAAAGATAGACCGCCACCAAATTCAAAAGCGAAAAGAAGATGATAAATTTCAATACAAAAGCGATATCTCGGTAGCGAATTCCAGCACTGGCAAATAGAAAGACCGAAAACAATGCCAGTCCAATGAGAAAACGCGTATCATAAGAGATCATCCCGATGACGGATAGCAGCAAAAAACAAATCAGTTTTGCGGCACCGCTTAATTGGTGAATCCACGTTTTGCGGTCAAGATAGCCGATTAGATTACTTTCCATCGTGCTCCTCCTTCTCGCTGGCAATGAAGGCAGCAGTAAAAGCGGCGGGATCTGTCAGCTGGTTAAGGGTCGCCAGTGTGTACAAGCTGGTTTCTTTGAGGTTCGCGGCACTCACCACTTGTTTGTCTGCTAAAACAACTTCTGGCGGTGCGTCCAGCAAAATCGTTCCTTGTGTCAAAACGATCGTCCGCTGTGTATACTCCAACATCAAATGCATATCGTGGGTGATCATAACGATCGTTAATCCCCGCTGGTTCAACTCCTGTAAGAATTGCATCATTTCGGTGTAATGGCGATAGTCTTGTCCCGCTGTCGGCTCATCCAATAAAATGAGTTCAGGATCTAAGACGAGGATCGCTGCAATGGCGGCTCGGCGTTTTTGCCCATGACTTAGTGCCGACAATGGCCATGAGCGAAACGGATAAAGACCACAGATTTTTAAGGTCTGGTGAACTTTTTCTGTGATTTCAGCCTCTGGAACGTTTCGGTTGCGCAAGCCTAAGGCAACTTCGTCAAACAGGAAGTTTTTCGACAGCATTTGATTGCTGTTTTGTAAAACATACCCGATTTTTTGCGCTCGTTCTTTGATGGAATCATTGCCCATGTCCGTTCCTTGCCAAAGCAACTTGCCAGAAGTCGGAGTCAAAAAGCCAGTAATCAAATGGGACAAGGTCGATTTTCCTGCGCCATTATGACCGACCAAACTAATCATTTCTCCTTGATGGATGGTAAAATCCAGTGCCTGCAAAATTGGTTTGCCCACTTGGTAGGAAAACGATAGATTTTTTGCTTGCAACAACGGCGGCTGGTGGCTAGGAAGTGCCGTTTTCGGAAATTTTTCCTGAAACTGAGTCAGTTTTTCGGCAATCTCAGGTGATGCAAATGCTTCTACCGCGACCAAATCAGCAGCGTCGGTCACGGGAACCCCCGCTTTTTTTAAAGCAGCTAAATACAGTGGTTCACGAATGCCGACTTGCTGTAGCATGTCCGTTTTTAATAGTTCATTCGGTGTACTGTCGGCAAGGATGCGGCCTTCTTCCATCACGATGATGCGATCGACAGCTGCGGCTAACACTTCTTCTAAGCGATGTTCAATGATGATGGTGGTAAAACGCTTCTCTTGATACAGCTGGTCGATCATTTTGATGGCTTCCACACCTGTTTGCGGATCCAAGTTGGCTAGCGGCTCATCAAACAGTAGAATCGGTGTTTCATCGATCAAAACACCTGCCATTGAAACACGTTGCTTTTGGCCACCCGATAATTCCTGCGGTTTTTTCGCCAAATGATCCATTAAGTCAGTCTTTTCTGCCCAAAAACGCAGCGCCTCTTGCATCACTGCTTGACTACGCTGATCGTTTTCCAATGAAAACACGATATCTTCTGCTACGGTCAAGCCTACAAATTGGCTATCGGTGTCTTGCAGCACCGTGCCGACGGTCAAAGACAGCTCGTAAATGGAAGCTTGCCCAAAGGCATTGGTACCGATCGTCAATTCTCCAGTACTACTGCCTTTGTCGTTTTGCGGGATCAAACCGTTCAAACATTTTCCTAATGTACTTTTGCCAGAACCGCTGGCACCGACGATCAGGACTTTTTCTCCTTCATAGATCGTTAGATCGATGTTTTTCAAGGTCGGTTCCGCTTGTGCATCATATTGGAAAGAAAAATTCGTAAATTGAATGATTTTTTGTTTCATTTTTTAGCCTTCACACATTTCTTTGGTTAGGATTCCTTGCTCAAGCTGCCTTTTTTGGTTTTGGTTTGGGCATAGGCTTTTAGCAGGATCACTCCGATTATCCCAGTTACGACTGCATTGGTCAATCCCGCAATGACTCCTTGCGTAAAGACTTTGTTCGCTGGTTCGCCATAGATCAAAATATCCCCGATCGGGGCAATGATCACCCAGACGACCAAATTTGCGATCGTTTCACCGATCAAGAAGGTCCGAATTTCTTTAGCGCCAAAGGTTCCTTGCTGGATTGGAATCCAACGAGTCAAAAGTCCAAAGAACACCCCTAAGATCCCAGAGGCGGCGATCCAAGACCACCATGGACCATAAGTCGTTAAATCTCCTAGGGCATGCCCGATAAAGCCTGCTAAACCAGCCACGATCGGACCGTAGACAACGCCTAATAGCGCCAAGAAAGGATAGGCTGTGGCGATATCTGTATTTGGGAAACCCGTCGGGATCGTGACGAAACGTTTTAAGACGAAAAAGACCGCAGCACCGATACCGATTGCAACAATGTGTTTTACTGTAAATTTTGATTGATTCATTTTTCATTTCTCCTTTTTTTGAGGGTAATTTTCCAATTTGTGCCAGTTCCGATTTTATAGGTTTCAGCAAATGAAGCCAAGTTGAGCCCTAAACCGATATTCAGCAAGGAATTGACATATAAGACGGGTTCTTGTTCTGCCACTTGCGCAAAGGAGCGTCCGAAACGCACTTCTTCTTGATAACGCAGGGTATCTTGGTAGTAGATACTGACGAGCAGCGACTCATTGTATTGGACCTGCCATTGCTTAAAGAACGTGTGGGGAATATTCGTCCACAACGAACCAAAGCGGATATCGAGAATATCGATCGTCCCTGTGATCGTTTCAGCTGTTTGGCTTGGCTTTTCAATGGCAAAAACTTGGATCGCTTCTTTAGGTTCAGGTGTTCCTAGCTCTTCAAAGCTGATGGCGCCGCTGGCGAGCCGAGCGGCATTATACATATAAACATCCCGACCATGAAACGTATGGCTTTCGGCTGATCCTGCCAAGCGCTCAGTTGCCTCATTGATCACCCGAAGTTCAGCGATTCCGATATAAGTCGCTAAATAGGTCAGGGTGCCGTTATCTGGTGTCAAAACCAACTGCCCGGTCGCCAGCTTGGCAACCACACTTCGTCGATCAGACCCTACGCCAGGATCGACCACTGAAACAAAGACTGTTCCTGCTGGCCAATAGGTGACGCTTTGCAGCAGGCGATAGCTGGCGTCATGAATGTTGTATGGCTCGATCTCATGAGTCAAATCCGCAATGACCAGCTCTGGTGCCACTTGATAGGCTACCCCGTACATCGCATTGACCGCTCCATCTTGCAAACCAAAATCGGTTTGAACCACTAATTTGTGCATTTTCTCTCCTCCCAACAACCTTTCTCCTTTTCAACAAAACCTTCGCATGAAACAGCTGACCCTACAGACACAAAAAAAGCCCTTAGCCAAAGCTAAGGGCATCACCTGCGGTACCACCTTAATCTGTAAAGCCTTCACAGGCCTCACCTCATTCAGTACCCGAAAACACTCGGAGACTGTCGCTTGTTAACGGGGCAACCGTATTTTCCTAATTAGTCAGAAAATCCGCTCCAAAGTCATTTTCAAATCATTTGTTGTCGTTCCTTCTCACCTGCTGGAACTCTCTGCTAGACAACGCCCGTGATTCTACTTTCTTTTTCATCGCGTTTGCATTTTGTTTCATTAAAATTATCAAAGCTTGTGCCTTTTGTCAATTCTCTTTTAAGAAAAAATTCAAACAGAAGCCATAATTTGTCAAAAGATTCACGCAATTTCTAAATTTCACGCGAAAATTCTTCATATTTTCTCGGTATGATACTTGTATACCAACAAACAACCCTAACACTTTTTCATTTTTACTCCTTCCCGCCAGTCCCCGCTGGCGGGCTCCTTTTTGTCTTCTGACTGTTTTAGATGGTATCACTTTTTCTTGGCGATTTCTTCTCAGAATTCTGTTTGATTCGTCAATTTTTTTTCACATTTTCCCGCTATTATAAATGTATACCAACAAACAACCCTAACACTTTTTCATTTTTACTCCTATCCCGCCAGTCCCCGCTGGCGGGCTCCTTTTTGTGAGATTGGACTTGATTTTCTTCCTAGAAAGGATTATCTTTATCTTATGCGGAAGTGGCGGAATGGCAGACGCGCACGCTTCAGGCGCGTGTGAGTTTATCTCGTGTGGGTTCAACTCCCATCTTCCGCATTTAGCAGTTCAGCTTTCTGAACTGCTTTTTTTGTTGCAAAACGCGCATGTTCATCGAATAAACATGCGCGTTTCATTCAACTATTTTTCCCCTTATTCACTAACATAGGCGGTGCGGAAAAAGAAATGCGCGCCATAAGCTGGGAATTGGATGTCTTTAACATTTGATTTGATCAGATAATTTGAAGCACTTTGGTAAAGAGGGACTTGCGCAGCATCTTGTTCCAACAAAATTTCTTCTGCCGCTTTGTAATCTTCAAAATATTGATCGGGGTCATTGGCATGAACGGTGCGCGCATCTTCCGTCAACGCCGTATATTCTTCATTGACATAGCCGCCGTAGTTAAAGGAAGCGCCGTTTTTGTATAAGATAAAGAACATATCCATGTCACTGCTTCCAGCGATCCAGCCAGAAACGGAAAGCTCATAATCACTATTTGCTCTTGATTGATTCAAGCTGGCACGTGGCTGTTTGTTGATGGAGATCGACAAGCCTGGCAAGTTTTCTTGCAGTTGGCTTTGCAAGTACTCCCCGATTTTTTGACCATTGTCATCATCTGTCACTAATAAACGCAGCGTCGTACTTTCGCCAATTTCCGCTTGGGCTTTTTCCCACTCTTCCTTGGCAGCCTCTAAATCATACAGATTATAATCACCGCTATATGCTCGAAAATCTTCGCCAGTATTTGGATTCGCTGCTAAGCCGGTAGGGATCAATCCATTTAAAACTTTCGCTCCATCGTTCAACACATTATCCACGAGACTTTCTTTGTCGATCGCCAACGCGATCGCTTTACGCACATGAACATTTGCTAAGGCATCGTTGGCGGTTTTATTGAAGTCTAAGAAAAAGTTCGCCACATCGTTTTGCGTAACTAGTTCTTCATTGTCCCCGTATTGTTGGACGTAGATCCCGCTGATTTTTTGCAAATCAAGGTCGCCGCTTTCAAACAATTGGATCCCCGTATTTTCTTCTTTGATGGTGGAGCCTTTGATCTCCTCCAATTGAACGACATCAGCATCGTAGTATTGGTCGTTTTTCACTAGCGTCCACTCATCTCCAGTCTGTTGCCAATCGGTTAAAGTAAAGGGACCAGAATACAACAAATCTTCACTTGTCCGGGCATAGGTCTCGCCTTTTTCTTCAACAAAGGCTTGATTTTGCGGTGCCAACCAGCCGATGGAAATCAAGGATAAAAACGAAGGCTGCGGCTGCTCCAACTGCACGATAAAGGTCGCGTCATCTGGGGTTTCCAGACCAATCGTTTCTACGTCTGCATTGCCTTCACGAATGTCTTTACTATTGACTACATTATCCAACAAATAGGCATTTGGTCCCATCGTTGCTGGATCGACTAACTTTTTCCACGCATAAGCAAAGTCAGCCGAAGTGATCGCTTCGCCATTGCTCCATTTCGCATCGTCTCGCAAAGTAAAGGTATAGGTTTTGCCATCTTCACTGATTTCGACTCCTTCTGCCAAGCCTGGAACTGGTTCGCTGTTTTCATCGAAACGGTAGAGCCCTTCGAATAAATGTTGTACGATGGTAAACGTTGCTTTATCCGTCGTTTGGGTCGTATCGAGAGTCGTCAGCTCAGCTGGTAGACTCACCGCGATCGCTTGATTCGGCGCTCCGTTAGTTTCAGCCTCTGATCCCTCAGTATTTCCTGTTGTCGTGCAGCCAGAAAGGGTCAACCCAATCACTCCTGCTGCAACCAATAAACGCTTCTTCCAGATCATTTTCATTCTTCCTCCTATGTGATTGCGCAACCAACGCAAGTGTTTTTCATGACATCAAAAAACGCATTCAACGATAAAAAGAAAAAAACTCATCCCTTTGCTTATCAACTTTGACAAACAAAGGGACGAGATTTTCGTGTTACCACCCTTTTTCGCACCATTCTCACAAATGGCACCTCAACAGTACGCTAAGATACTTGGCACGGTAACGGCTGCTTTCCGTCTGAGTTGCGTGAACAAATCAGATCACTCAGAGCTCATCTTCACTTTTTTTCTGCTGCCCTTTCTCACCATCCGGGTTCTCTTCTAACAGATTCCAAAGCTACTCTTCTCTTCATCGTCTTTCTTTTTATCTAAAAAACAGGTAAATGACGTTTTTTTGTCTATTTCATGATTGTTATAAAGTATACTATTGGTGTTTTTGGAAGTCAACAAGAATTGCGAATATTCAGTTTTTTATGATTTTTCTGGCAGACCTTTTTTTGCATCTTGCTTGCCTTTCATCACGTTCTTCTCTAGGATAAGAACTAGATAAGCTGTTCTCATTTGTAAAAAGGAGTGTGCCAAAATGAAATTAGCAGAAGCGTTACTTTTAAGACGGGATTTGAACAATCGTCTGTTTCAATTACGTAACGAGATCTCTAGCAGTGTGTTAGTCCAAGAAGGCGATACCTTGGATCGTAGTATCACAGAATTGTTCAAGGAATACGATGAGATCAATCAACAATATTCAGAATTAGTCGTTGCCATCAATCGGAAAAATGCGACTGCCTCTTTAGCAGATAGTGCGTTATTGCTGATGGAAGCACTAGAACAGCGAGAACAGCTGCGCCGCAAGCATGCACTGCTAACGCAAGCACTGGATGAAACCAAAGCAGCTCCCCGAATAGGTCGCAACGAAATTCGACTGGTGCGTACGATCGATACAAAAACGCTAACGGAGCAATTGAATGCGACCGCCAAGCAGCTGCGAGAATTAGATGGAAAGATCCAACAAACCAACTGGCTGGTCGATCTTTAATCAATATGGGTGGGTGTCAAAGGCGAGCACAAAGCAGGTACAGGCTGATATGTACACTATGGAACGTCTGGCAGAGACGTAAACGTAACAACCACTGCTTACGAATCACAATCGTAACAATCACATTGTATTTTTTAGCGACCACGTGCTGATTTGACTGGATGGGAAAAACCCTCTTCTTTTTTGAGAAGAGGGTTGTTTTTATCGTATCCAGTCGTACATGGAGGCGGCTCTTTTACTGCGAAGCCTGCTGCTTGTTACTCACAGCGGAAGGACGCGCCAGAAACGCTTGCCCTTTCTCACTGCTCCAAAACTCCTTCATCAATGCCGTCAATCCCTCTTTGGTTTGATTGGCACCAAAGAAAGGACTGCCGGGTTCCAACATGATGCCATTAGCTAAAGCACCGATAGGAAAGGGATCAAAGCCGAAAGCGTCAACGATTTCGGCTGTCTGATCGAGGGCGGTTTGGTCATCACCAGCAATGGCGATGGCTTTTTTGGCAGTTCCTTGAGCAGCCGTTCTCGTCAGCAAGGATTCCTCTTGGATGTCGTGGTACCCCATATGATTGAATCCTTTGACTACTTTACTTTGGGAAAAATAGCGTTGCACACGTTCCGAAGAAGTCTGCTCGATGGATGAGTATTCTGTTTCTTTGCCATCGACTTCCCACCAATAATTCATGGCATCGATCACTAGCTTACCAGCCAAAGCTTCTGCCGGCAGCTGTTGGTACTTACTCAACGGAATGGCCAAAATGATCGTTTGAGCTTCCGCCATCACTTCAGCGGCATTTTTTGCGATTGCTCCCGGAGCCAACACAGAAACGGACAAGGCGATTTTTTCTGCTGGCTTCGTACTAGCAATCAAGACCCGATAGCCCGCCTGGGCACCAAGATTTGCGAGCGCTAAGCCTAACTTGCCTGCGCCTAAAATACCGATGGTTTTAGGCATTGCCATCACCTGCTGCCAACAATTCTTTCACTCGTGGAATCACTTTGGTTCCATACAATTCAATCGTTTTGAAACGGTCTTTTTGCAGTTGTCCGCCAGTACCGTATACCAGATCAAAGCGTTCTACTCCGACTTGCGGCATCATACGAGCGATTTTTTGCGCCACGGTTTCTGGACTGCCTACATAATAAGACCCATGTTCGACTTCAAAGTCAAAGCGCTCTTTGCTCATGGCTGGCCAGCCGCGATCAAGACCGATTTTGTCCATGCTCTTTTTGATGTAATTCCAGCCGATTTCATAAGCTTCTTCGTCGGTATCGGCGATCACACCATGAGAGTGCATGCCGATTGGTAAAGTCGGTTGCCCTAGTTGCTGCGCTGCCTTTTTATACAGGTCAACATAGGGCGCAAAACGAGCGGGTTCGCCACCGATGATCGCTAACATAACAGGAAACCCATAACGGACGGCACGAATGATCGATTCAGGGGTTCCACCGACACCCACATAGGTATCTAGTTGATGCCCCTCAATTTTTGGAAAAACGTCGGCATTTTTTAAGGATTGCGTAAACTTGCCTTCCCAAGTTAATGGTTTGCCTTTTCTCAATTCACTGAACATTGCTGTTTTTTCTTCAAATAGTTCTTCATAATCTTGCAAGTCATAGCCGAATAGAGGGAATGATTCAGTAAAAGATCCTCGTCCCAGCATGATTTGTGCGCGACCGTTCGACAACGCATCAACGGTCGCGAACCGTTCGTAGACCCGCACAGGATCATCCGAACTCAAGACAGTTACACCGGTACCTAATTTGATGGTTTTGGTAACCATTGCTAAAGCCGCTAGTAACGTATCAGGACTTGAGATCGAATATTCTTCCCGATGGTGCTCCCCTAAGGCAATGACATCGATGCCGACTTCATCGGCTAATTTTCCTTCTGCTACGATATTGCGCAACGATTCGCTGTAACTGATTCGTTCTTTCGTTGTATCATCAAAGGCTAGATCGCCAAAAGTATCTAACCCAAATTCAAGATTTCTGTGATTGATGGTCATTTTCTTTTCCTCATTTCTCATTACTGATTCTCTGTTCTCACTATAACAAGGAACAAAAAAAGTTGCGAACAATATGCTTACTTTTTGTAAGTTAACGATTTTAAAGCGAAAGAAACACTTTCCCGAACAAAAATTCAGGAAAGTGTTTGGTCTTTAAAGATAGATCCCCTTACGATGGAGATTCACTAAGCATTCTTCCAAGTATGCTTCATCATGTTCTGGATAGATCGGCGTAGTCAAAGGGACGGCTTGAACGGAGGGTTCCAGCGGCAGATTTTTGCCACGATACGCCGGATCGTACCATTCAGGTGCTGGCCGATAGCCTCGACGGGTCATTTCATCCAGCACTAACTGATGGTATTGAAACAATTTATAGGGTGGATGAGTAAAAACGTAATCGACGGTTGCATGCTTCTTGCCCCAGCCTAACCCTCGTAAGGCTGCTGCTTCACGATGCTGGCCTAACAGCTGCTGCCGAGGCAAAGCAGGTATCAGCGCTTCATGCCATAAGCGCATCGGTTCAGCCTCCTTTATTCTGCGTCTTGGCTGATGAAATTGTCTTGGTTTTCAATAACGATCTTGCCGACTGCATGGTGTGTTTCACTCAATGCGTGGGCATCGTAAATTCCTTGTGCTGTCAATGGGAAGGTTGCACCGATGATACTGTTGACTTTTTCTGCTTCGATCAGCTCTGTCAATTCTGCCAATTGTTTGCCGTTGGTTCGTAACCAAATTGCTTTGGCGAAGATGTCTTTTTCTTTTGCCAAGTCTTCGTCTTCAATACTCAAAATCGAGATCAGACGGCCCTTAGGTTTTAAGACAGTGAAACTTTTCTTCTGGGTGTCGCCCCCCATCGTATCAAAGACCAAATCGATGTCTTGCAAGACTTCTTCAAAATCTGTCGTATGGTAATCGATGATCTCATCGGCACCAAGTTTTTGCAATAACTCATGGTTACGAGGACTAGCCGTCGTGATGACGTAAGCGCCAGTTGCTTTTGCTAGTTGGATCGCATAGGTACCAACTCCGCCTGCTCCGGCATGGATCAAGACTTTTTCCCCTTCTTTTAAACGACCGTGTTCAAACAACGCTTGGTAAGCAGTCAAACCAGCTAATGGCACTGCAGCTGCTTCTGCGTAGTTTTGGTTTTCTGGTTTGATCGCTGCTAACTCAGCATCCACGATGGCGTAATCAGCATACGTCCCAAAACGAGTCGTTTCAGGGCGGGCATAGATCGCATCACCAACTTTGAATTCTGTCACGTCAGCACCTATTTCTACGATATCCCCTGCGACATCCCAACCTAAAATAATTGGGAAGTCCCACGGAAACATTTGTTTTAAATAGCCTTCTCTTAATTTCCAATCGATCGGGTTGATGGACGTTGCGGCAACTTTGACTAATAATTGATTTGCTTTTAATTCTGGTAATTGGACCGTTGCTTCTTTTAATTGGTCTTTTCCACCATAGGCTTCAATAACGACAGCACGTGTTTCCATTGATGCTTCACTCCTTACATTCATTCTTCATCAAAGAGAGGTTCCTGTTTTTCCATCCCTTGATTTCTCACTTCCCTAGCTTAGGCAAAAGGAGGGAATTTGACAAATGATATGTTTGGAAACTGCCCCAGCCACCTGGCCGTTCCTCCTTCAAAGCCTTGAAAGAAACGGGTTTATTTTTTCTTCATTTTTTTATTGCCTTTTCTTTAAAAATCAATTACGCTACTCAAGAAATACGAAATTGTAGAGAAAGAAGGAATTGATGAATTGAAAAGGTTGTGGGTATTTTTTGGCGGTGTGATCGGCATCACCGCGTTGCTGTTTTTAGGTGCTTCGGTTTTAACGAAAGAATCGGGGGCAGCAACGTCGTCCGACAAAAATACAGTGATTATTTACAATTGGGGCGAATATATTGACCCCGAATTGATCAAAACATTCGAAACTGAGACTGGTTACTCAGTGATTTATAATACATTTGACTCCAACGAAGCGATGGAAACGAAAATCAAACAAGGCGGCTCGCGCTATGATTTGGTTTTCCCTAGCGAATCGATCATTCCGAAAATGATCGAAGAAGGACTGTTAGTGCCTTTAGACCATCAGAAATTGACGGGAACGGAAGATCTGTCGCCTTTTTTGATGGATCAAGCCTTTGATCCTGACAATACCTACTCGATCCCCTATTTTTGGGGCACGATCGGAATCATGGCAAATACTGAAGAAGTTGATGTTTCTTCGATCCATGGCTGGAGTGATTTATGGGACCCTGCATTTAAAAATGATTTATTGATGGTGGATGGTGCTCGCGAAACCTTAGGAATCGCGTTACAGACGCTCGGTCTTTCCCAAAATGAAAAAGACCCGACCAAGGTCGCCAAAGCCTTGAAGAAGCTGGAAAGTATCCGTCCCAATGTCAAAGCAGTTTTGACCGACGAGATCAAAACCTTGATGATCAACAACGATGCCCCTTTAGGAATCGGATATTCGGGCGATGCCGCTTATGTGATGGCGGAAAATCCTGCCGTCACCTATATCGTTCCCAATGACGGCGGTGCGATTTGGACAGACAATTTTGCGATCCCGAAAACCGTTGGCAATCTTGAGGGAGCCTACGCCTTCATCAATTTTATGCTGCGACCAGAAAATGCCGCACAAAATGCCGAATACGTGGGCTACGCCACGCCGAGTGAATCGGCCAAAGCCATGCTGCCAGCAGAACTGACTGCTGACAAGGCTTTCTACCCTGAGCCAAGTGCGATGGAACAAATGGAACATTATGAATACTTAGGAAAAGAAGCGGTTGAGCTTTACAACGACCTTTTCCTTGAATGTAAGTTGGGATTATAATTGTCACTATTACTAAAATCTAAACACATCTTTGATACCAAAACGAAAACGACTTTTGCGGGCTTTCTCCTGATAGAAGACCAGAAAATCACGGCTGTAGGTCCTCTTTCAGCGCTGCCAACACTTGCTGAAGACACCCAGGTCATTGATCTCAAAGAACAAATGATCATCCCAGGCTTTATTGATGCTCATGTTCATTTTTATCTTTCCGCATTACTCCATCAAGGGGCACTGACCCATCTTACGGGAGTGACAGAAGAAGCCGTTGCCCAGCAAGTACCCGCCTTGCCCATCACCCATGGATGGAAAATCGGCATCGGCTGGTTCAGCAGTGATTTCGGTCAGCAAGTCTACCCGACGAAAGATTCAATCGACAACTATTGTGCCGACACGCCTGTCATGCTGATTTCAGGTGATGCCCACAGTATTTGGTTGAATAGCCAAGGGATCGCTGCTTTAGGGATCACACCTGAGAACTTACCAGCAGGGATCAGCGGGGAGGCACTGCTTGACGAAAACAGCGGACAATTAAGCGGCTGCTTTTTAGAAGCGATCGCCATTCATTATTTAGCAAAGGTCTTACAGTCATTCCAAGCACAAAGCCCTGCTGCCTTTCTGACCTATATGAAGCAGCTCAATCAATACGGCATTACGACGATCGGTGATGTTGCCTTGACAGGAGAAAGCTGGGACGATTTGGTTTACCCCACTCTTTATCGGCAAACAGAAGCAGAAGCGACCTTGCGCGCTGTCTTTTATCCAGCCATGCGAGAAGACATCACGCAACTGAAAGAAACTTACCATACTTATCGCTCCGAAAAAGTACAAATGGGCGGCGTCAAACAATTTTTTGATGGCGTGACGAGTACGCACACAGCTTTTTTAAAAAAGGAATATGAAACACCGTATTTTGCTGGTGATGTCGGGATGCCGTTGATCGATGTTCAACGGATGCGCCGCTTTATTTTACAAGCCAACCAGCAAGACTGGCCGATGCGCATCCATACCATCGGTGATGAAGCGATTCGACAAGCACTCCTCTTCTATCAAGAAAGTGCTGCTGCTCACCCGCTTTCTAAAGGCAAAGCCAATACCTTGGAACACTTGGAAGTGATGGATGCCGCTGATCTGCCACTAGTTCGCCAAGAACAACTGGTACTCTCCGTACAGCCTAGCCATTTATTAGTCGGTTATGAGACCCTCGATGAAGAAGTAGGACCTCAGCGTGCCAGTCAAATGTTTCCTTTTCAGTCCTTTCTAGAGCAAGGCGCAACCTTGGCTTTTGGGACTGATACGCCAGTCGTGATCGACGTGACCCCTTTAGACTCGCTGTATTATGCGGTTGCTCGGCAGGAAAAAAACGGCCAGCCAGCAGGCGGATTGATGCCTCAAGAAAAAATCTCCATCGCCGATGCCCTCTATGCCCACACCGCAGGCGCCGCCAAAGCCTTGAGTCGGCAAGATATCGGTCGATTAGAAGTTGGCTGTTTAGCCGATCTTTGTATTTTGTCCCAAAACATCTTGCCTTTGACTGCCGAAGAATTGCTTCAAACGACTGTTGAAGCGACGGTATTTGATGGGCGGTTTGTTTATCGGGATAACTGATGAAACACCAGATCTTGTGAAAGTACAAGGTCTGGTGTTTTTCTTTGATCAAAAAATACAGAAACAGGTGCTTAGTTTGGACCACTCTCCCTTTTCTTACTTGCCCCTATCCCTTACGATGGATTCCCTGCTTGGCAGCTATGCTTTATCATAGGTTTTCTTTCGGTAGTTTTGATTCGCGGGGATTGGTCTATTCGATTGGCACAGCAAAAGAATAATTCAAGCGGTTGCCAGTTTCTTTATTTGATGGAAATTCAGAAACATGCCTCTTTTTCCTTGGAGCTTTTCCTTTTAACAGCAATCATTGGTCTATTCCACCACCCCTTACTTTCTCCTTCAATCGTTTTTAAACCTTTGAATAAATTCTTAATAAAATAACTAACAAAAAATAAAAATTTACTATAGCCCTTGAATGTAAGCGGTAAATTTGTTATTATTACCAAGGATAAGGAGGTGTTTATCTATTGTATGCGATTAAAATCTTTCATGGTTATCTAACCGCCGAAGGAAAAAGAACACGGGACAAAACAATTGCATTGACCTATACTTGCAGAGAAGATGCTGAACGTTTCGCAAATAAAATCGGCGGGAGAGTTAAAAAAATTGGCTAACCAACTAGAATAAAAAAGGCTGTCAACCTCAGTAGGTGACTGCCTTTTTTTGTTATCTGATTTCCAGCAAATCAAGCGATACTCCTGACTTTTTACATATGTTTAAGATCTTTTTCTTGTTGAATCGAGAAGTGAAGCAAGTTAGTTGGTTTTGACGCCTTGAGTCTTTATACTGAAACAAAGGCACCAGCCAATCCAAAAAAAGGAGTGACCCGTCCATGTGCGGCCGATACTTATTTGACCCAACAACTGGCGAATTGTCAGAATATTATCAAGAAGCCGCGGCGAAAGCCCGCAAGCGCCAACAGACTGTCGCTGTCAATGATGTTTTCCCTTCCAATCATGTCGTAACCATCGGTGCAAATCAACAACAACAAGTTGTAGCTGGTGTGACAAGATGGGGCTTTACCGGCTTTAAAAAAGGGCATTTGATGATCAATGCGCGTTCTGAGACCGTTGAAGAAAAACCGACTTTTCGCAAACCTTTCCAAGAGCATCGCTGTGTCTTTCCGATGTCTGGTTTCTATGAATGGAATCATGAAAAGGAAAAGTTCCTCTTTTCGCAAGATCACGTGATTTATGCCGCTGGTTTTTATCGCATCCTTCAAAAAGAGGATCAGATCGAAACCGAATCAATCATTCTAACGACTGCCGCGAACGATTCTGTTGAACCAGTCCATGATCGAATGCCTCTGTTCTTAGAAAAAGAAGCGATTGCTTCTTGGATCAATGACTTGGCTTTTGCTCGCCAACAACTCAAAGCAGAAATGCCCAAGCTGAAAACCCAATTGCTCTCTTCTTAACTGCTTGCTGCTTCTTTTTCAGCAGAACAAAAACCGCCAAGTCAGCTTTGATTTGGCGGTTTTTTCTACTTCTGCTTTTTCTTAATAAACGGTGAAGGTTTTGCCAGTCATGATCCCAAAGACTGCTTTTTGATACGCTGCAAAAACGGGTGCGTCACCAACGGGAATAAAGCCTTTGAAAGAATCGGCGAAGGTTTTCCAAGAGCCTACAAGCGCATTGGGACTGACTGCATTGATTCGTATCCCATGACCGATTTCAAAAGCTGCCGATGCCACGAAGGCTTCCAAACCGCCGTTGACCAGTGCTGAAGGTGTGCCCATTGGGATAAATTCGTCTTTGATAATTCCAGAAGTCAGTGTGATACTGCCGCCTTCATTGAGAAAATGCTGGCCAATCAACGCAAGGTTGACTTGTCCTTGCAGCTTCGAAGCCACCGACTGTTGAATATCTGCTGGCGTCAATTCCTCAAAGGGTTTAAACACTGTGCTTCCCGCAGCGGAAACAATGGCATCCACTTTCCCAGTAGCTGCAAATAGCTGGCTGACACTGTCTGCATCCGCAATTTCGACCTGATGATCGCCGCTGCTACGGCTAGCCGTGATCAGCTCCACCTCTGGTAGCTGCTGAAAGCCTTCAACTAAAAGCTGCCCAAGTGTGCCGGTGTGTCCAATCAAAAGTAATTTCATTTCCTCGCCTCTTTTTTCGTTTTGTGCTTCGATTCTAACCCAACCAAGCGATTTCGACCATTCATCTGCTTTTCCTGACTTATTGGTCTATTCTTACCCTTACCCATTTGTTCCCCTACTACCTGCGTAGTGATTGGAATCACCTATCACGAAAGCAATTGACAACTTTCTCATCTTGTTCTAAGATACTACTAATTTCATACACATGCAGTGAGAAGAAGAGTACGATCCCCCCTTTCTTTCAAGAGAGCTCGGAACTGGTGGAAACGAGTAAGGAAGACGATCCGAAGATGACCTTTGAGCATTCGTGGACGAACAATCCCCGACGGAGAAAGCCCGATAGCGCAATGCAGTTTATTTGATGAACTGACTGAGGTTTTTTGTTTCAACAAAAAACAAATGAAGGTGGTACCGCGAAATGATCGTCCTTCCCAAAGAATTGTCTTTGGGAAGGTTTTTTTTATAAAAAAGGAGGAAGAGGTATGAAACGAAGGATTCGATTAGGTATGGGCATTGGTCTGTTGTCCTTGGTCTTATTTTCTGGCTGCGGCAACCAAGAAGAAGTGACCGGAAATGCCGAAGAGCAGCAGACAGAAATCAGAGTTGGTACGACACCAGGACCTTACAGCGAACTGTTTCTTCAGGGAATCAAACCGATTTTAGAAGAAGCAGGCTATACCGTGACTGATATTGGCTTTACTGGGGTATTGGAAGCAGACATTGCACTGAACGATGGCGAAATCGACTTAAACGTCGATCAGCATACCGCCTATTTAGAGAACTTTAATGAAAACACGGGTGCCGATTTGGTGGGTATCACACCGATCCCTACTGTTCCAGCTGGCTTGTATCCTGGCAGAAAGGACAATTTAGCAGCGATTGAAGCAAACGATACCATCGGGATTCCCAATGATCCGTCAAATAGCGCCCGTGCCCTGTTGCTGCTGCAAAAAGCTGGATGGGTCGAACTTGACCCCGAAGTGGCGCCCATTGACGCGACGTTAAGAACCATTACTGACAATCCTTATAACCTGGATATCGTCGAGATGGATTCTGCGCAAATCCCCCGCAGCTTAGCAGACTTAGACTATGCGGTGATTCCCGGCAGCATCGTTTATAGTGCTGGAATTGCTGCAGAGGAAAGCTTATTAAGTGAAGACATTTTGCAAGAGTATGAACTGGTGGCAACGGTCAAAGAAGCCAACCAAGACAGTGATTGGGCACAGGCAGTGGTGGCAGCTTATCGTTCCAAAGCCTTTAAAGAACTGCTGGCAGAAGAGAATCAAACGGGCTATTGGTTTATTCCTGAAGAATTGCAATAACCGCTTCACAAGTAGCAATAAGTAGCAACTGTCGTCTTATTTTTTAAGAAGCTTCTATTATAGAAGGAAAAGAACTGACTACTATTGATTGGTGGACCCTTTTTCCGTCTGAATCTTTGTAAAGGAGGTCAAAAATTGAATATTCAACAAATGCGGATCGTGCAAGCGATCGCTGACCATGGAAGTTTTCGTGAAGCAGCCAAACGGCTGTATCTCTCACAGCCAAGTCTTTCCCAAGCCGTGAAAGAGTTGGAAGCAGAATTGGAGGTCCAGCTTTTCGAGCGTACGAATCAAGGTGCCCGCTTGACTGCCGAAGGCTCGGAATTTCTAGACCATGCCCAGCCGATCTTGAGTCAAGTGGCGCAGCTGCAAACGCGTTTTTCCAGCAAGCAAGCAGCGAGTCAAACCTTCGCCATCGCAAGCCAGCACTATGATTTCACGGCTGGAATTTTCAGTGAGCTGCTGCAGGAATTTCCCGACTGTCGCCAATTTCGCCTATTAGAAACCACGACCTTAAAGGTAATCACGGACGTGCAGCAATATCGAAGTGAATTTGGGGTTCTTTATTTGAATGAGCAAAACCAAGCAGGATTGGAACGACTGTTACAAGGCGCCCAATTGTCCTTCGAGGCGTTGGGACGGTTTCGCCCCCATGTCTTTTTACGAGGGACTCATCCCTTGACAGAAAAAACGCGGCTTTCCTTAAAGGATCTCGCCCCTTATCCGCAAGTACGCTTTTTGCAAGAAGATGAGCGCTATTCGTTCTTTTCCGAGGATTTGATCGACTTTGCTCAAAGCCCCCAAGTGGTGCATGTCAGCGATCGAGGCACAATGGTCCAGCTATTACAGCAGACGGATCTTTATGGAACCGGCTCGGGGATCGTTGCCCAACCAGAACGCCAAGGCTTGGCTTTTCTTCCTTTGATCGACGCGTCCGAGGGTGAGATCATCCTCATTAAAAAGAACGCTCGCCCATTATCAGTGATCGGCGAGCGTTTCTTAACAAAATTACGACAACACCTTGCCGCTTTTCCTACTGATATATAAGCGAAGGCCTCCTCTTCCTACTCCCCATAGATGATTGGCTGCACCTTCGCATTATATAAAAAATCCTTGAGCCACTTCCCATGCAGGAGGCTCAAGGATTTTCTTTTACGGTTACTGTTGTCGGCAATCACCTCTGATTACAGCTGCTCTGCCTGCATTTGATACATTTGCTGATAGATTCCTTGCCCTTGGACAAGACTCGCATGGGTTCCCCGTTCCACGATCTTCCCTTGGTCTAGGACCAAGATTTGATCGGCTTGTTTGATCGTTGACAAACGGTGAGCGATCATGAAGGTCGTCCGTCCTTTTTGCAAGACGGTCATCGCCTTTTGAATGATGGACTCTGTTTCAGTGTCCACATGGCTCGTCGCTTCATCCAGAATCAAGATTTTTGGATCAAACACCAGCGCACGGGCGAAACTGATCAGCTGGCGTTCTCCACTAGAAAACTCATTGCCTTTTTCAACGACTGGATGATGGATGCCTTTTTCGTAGCGGCTCAAAAGGTAGTCAGCGCCGACTTGTTTCAAGGCATCGATAATCATCGCTTCGGTGATCGTTGGATCATTCATTCCGATGTTGCTGGCGATCGTTCCAGTAAATAGATAGGGATCTTGCATGACGATCGCCATTGAATCTCTTAAACTATGACGATCATAATCAGCGATCACTTGTCCATCCACAACGATTTTTCCCTGCTGCGGATCATAAAAACGGAACAACAGGTTCAAAATACTCGATTTTCCAGAACCAGTATGACCAACTAAAGCAATGGTCTCTCCTGCGGCAACGTCAAAGTTGATATCGTGCAAGATCGCTTGCTTAGGGTCGTAGCCAAAGGTCACTTGTTGGAAAGAAACATCGCCATTCGTGACAGTCAGCTGCTCACTTTGTTGTTTTTCAACCGGCTGATCAGCAAACTCAAAGACCCGCTGTCCAGCAGCTAATGATTGCTGCACATTGGTGATGGTTTGGACAAGCCCTTCGATGGGATCATACAGGCGGTTGATGTAATCAATAAAGGCATACAGCAAGCCTGCTGAGATCGCCAAGCGGCCATCAAGGAAAAAGGCGGCCAAGGTCGTGATCAAAATCAAGATCGTTGAATTTCGCAACAAGTTGCCTAATCCCCAAGCGATACTTGAATCGAGCAAGAGGTATTTACGTCCAGTTTTGAACCATTTCTCTACTGTTTCATTAAATTCTTTCTGCAACTGATTTTCTCGTTGGAAGGCTTGGATGATCGCCATTCCTTGGACAAATTCATTCAACTGCCCACTGATTTGTGAGATGTACTCCCGCATTGCTAAATTGTAACGAGAGGCATATTTGGTATAAAAATGCTGCCAGATTCCTAAAATCGGGATCAAAATCAGCATCGCTGCTCCTAAGGTGCGGTTCAAAAGAAACAATGCAATAAACGCACCAATGATTTGGATGATGTTGCTTAACAAATTACTGATCACGATCACGTAGAAATTCGACCGCAAGACTTCGGTGTCATTCGTGATTCGTGCAACGACTTTACCTGCTGGGATTTGGTCAAAGTAAGAAACGGGTAATTTGTGCATATGGTCAAAAAGCTGATCCCGCATTTTTTTGACGATACTGTTGGACATTTTTCGCAATTGCAGCAAGCTGATATAACGAAAGAGGGAACCAATCAAATTGACCAGCAAATACCCAGCGAGCAATTGGATCAAAAGCATCGTGTCTAAATTGCTACTGTTAACCGCTGGTGTCATCACTCGGTCGATCAGCTGCTTGGCAATCAGTGGGGAAGTCAGTTCGAGCGCTGCAGCCAGCAACAGCAAGATCGCACCCACGGTAAATTGTTTTTTATAATAGCTCAAATACGTGAGCAAACGTTTAATCGTTGAGAACACTCGTATCGTCCTCCTTTAACTGTTGATGATAATACTGCTCTTGGTACCAGCCTGGCGTTTCGATCAACTCCTGATGGGTACCACGCTGTGTGATCCGTCCGTCTTCTAAGACGATGATTTGATCCGCTTCGGTGATGGCGGACAATCGATGGGTCACGATGATGGAGGTCGGTGCCTGCTTCATCGTTTTCAAATTCGTGATGATGGCTTGTTCCGTTTTGGCATCAACTGCCGAAAGGGCATCATCCAGTAAGAGGACTTCACTGTTTCGTAAAAACGCCCGTGCTAAGGACAAGCGTTGTTTTTGTCCACCAGAAAGGGAAACACCTTTCTCACCGACGACCGTTTCGAGCCCTTCTGGCATCCGCTTGATGTCTTCGCTAAAGCAAGCAGCTTCCAGTGCTTCCCACAATACTTCTTCGGAAGCGTCTGGCTGTCCGAATAACAAGTTCTCGCGAATCGTTCGTGAAAACAAGGTATGTTCTTGCGGTACTTCTGCAAAGTGGTTCCGCACTGCTGTTGTTTGATAGGCCGTCAACGGCTGCTCGTTGATCAAGGGGACTTGATCAGAGTATGGATAGCGGTGACCGAATTGTCTTAGCAGCGTCGTTTTTCCGCTGCCGGTCTTCCCAACGATCCCTAAGACTTCTCCACGAGTGATCGTCAAATCCAGTCCTTCTAACACATAACGAGCTGCTTGCGGGTATTGGAAATGATATGCTTCAAAACGGATCGTATTGATAGCTTGCAGGTCGGCTTCACCTGGCGTTTCTAATTCATCCCCCGTCTGCAGCACTTCATTGATCCGACGCCAGGATGCGGCACCTTGCTGCATCACATTCACAAGATCTCCTGCTGAGATCATCGGCCAAACGACCATTGTCAAGTACACTTGGAAAGAAACCATCGCACCGATGGTGATCGTTTGGTTGGCAACAAGAAACGCCCCGACACCAAAGCTCATCACAAAACTGATTGCTAAGATGATGGTAATCAGCGGCCCAAAACGGGAATCGATCTCAGAAACGATATTGTTTTTCGCTCGTGTTTCCAGTGTTTTCTTTTGAAACTGTTCCGTGGTGGCTCCTTCTAGTCCATAAGCTCGGACGACCCGAATGCCATCAATGATCTCCAGCACTTCACTGTTCATCTCAGAAACAGAATTCTGCGCTTCCGTAAACGCCTTATCGACTTGCGAGCCCCATTTGAAAATGTAATAGGCTAAAAGTGGCATGGGAATCAGGGCAATCAAGGTCAGTAGCCAAGAAACCGTCCCAGCCATCATCGCTACGATAAAACTTAGATACAAACTAGTATTTAAGAAAACCATCAGTCCATACCCAATGGTCATCCCCATCACTTGGACATCGTCACTGGAACGAGTCATTAAATCACCTGTTCGGAAACGATGGTAAAACGGCGCCCCCATTTTGAGAAAGTGGCTCATCAATTGTTCCCGTAATTGTTTTTGCAGATCGTAGGAACCAATAAATAAATTAAACGTCCAAACAAATTCCGCCAAATATCCTAACAAGATAGCTCCCGCGAAGAGGCTCACATATTGGATCAGTACGGAGTAATCAAAATTATCTTGAATCAACGCATCGATGAACAAGCGCAGAATATAGATCGGTGCGACATACATCGCACTAGCGATCACCATAAAGACGAATACAAAGGTATAGCGCACCTTATGTTCTTTAAAATACGATGTTAATTGTTTTAATACATACTTCATGTTTTATCCCTCACATTCTAAAAAAGTACACAAAAAAGCTCTGTCCCTTCGGAAAAAGGACAGAGCATAAACGTCGTTATTATAGACATTATCTGTACACTAATGGTTACCGAATGAGGGATTCACTTTATTCAATTTGGTTGTTTTTTTATCAAATACTTTTTGCATCGTAATCCCTCCTTCTCTTTTTATTTTTGCTGACTACACCTAACACTTTACAGATAAGTTTCTGAGAATGCAACAACTTTTATTAATTTTTTTTCAAAAAGATTGACTTTTCTAAAAAGGCGTTTCTCAATTTCTCGCTTTTTAACAACTATTTTTTGAAAACGAATTCTCGATTTATCCTAAGCGCTGCAAGGAATCTGGCAAAATAAAAAAACAGATTCCCCTCTCTTCAACAAATGCTGTTTGGTCAGCACACTTGGTTGAAAAAAAGTTCCTCTGTTTTCTTACTTCCTGTTTATTCTGTGACAGATGCTAGGCGATAGGATACTGTTCGTCCAAAAGGAAACACTTGCACCCCTTGCAAACGATCTGTTTTCAAATACGCTACCGCCCCTTGATATAACGGCAAGACGGCTGTATCTTCAACGATCAATTGCTTTTCAAGTTCTTTCAATAAGTCCCAACGGGCAGCTGGGTCGTTTGCTAAAGTCGTCCGTGCTTCTTGTAACCCTTGGTCGTACCTTTCACTAGCATACCCAGAGGTATTCAAGCCACCTGTCGAATCATAAAATTCTAAGAAGTTGATCGGGTCCGCATAATCTGGTGTCCAAGTCCCGAAGACGAGATCAAATTCACCTTGGGATTGCAAGTCCAAGCGGTTTTGTAAAGGAATCGACTTGGCATCGATGGTTAATCCAGGCAAATTAGTTTCTAACTGTCCTTGGATAAATTCGATGGTTTTCTTGGCTGCTGCTGTATCTGCTGACAACAGTTCCAAAGTGATCTCGTCTTGTCCCAACTCTTCTTTGGCTTGTGCCCAAAGCGCTTGTGCGGCTGTTAGATCATACGGCAGTAAATCGCCATTTTCTTCACGAAAATCTTGGTCTGTTTCAGGATCTTTGGCAAAGTTGCTTGGCACAAAGCCGTTCAATGCAGTGGATCCATCGCCTAAGATATTTTCGGCAAATGCCTCTTTGTCGATGGCTTGTAAAATCGCCTGACGTACCTTGACATTGCCTGTGACTTCTCGTTTTTGGTTGGCACTTAAATACCCCACCAGCGCCTTTGGCACATAGTTGGCTTGAGCTGAGTTTTGGTATTGCTGCGCGTAAGTATCCGTTAAGGTGGTGTAGTCCAGTTCTCCTGTTTCAAAAAGGCTGACACCAGTTGCCGTTTCCTTCACTACTTGCACGTCGATCTTGGTCAATTGGACATTCTCAGCATCCCAATAATCAGGATTTTTCGTTAACGTCCATGATTCGTTGGTCCCGTTCCACCCTTCGATCAAGAATGGGCCGTTGCCAACAAAATTTTCCGCTGATAACCCATAATCGGCGCCTTTTTCTTCAGCAAACGCTTGATTTTTTGGCATAAAAGGTGTCCCGACCAGAATCTGATCCAAATACGAGATCGGACTTGCCAATGTCAGCTCTAACGTCTGCTGGTCCAATGCTTTGGCACCTAACTCACTGACCTCAGCGTCTCCTTGACGTACTTGACTGCCATTTTTCAACACATCCATTTGATTGCTGCTGCTAGAACCGTTCTCTGGATTGGCAACATATTGAAAGGCGTAGACAAAATCATCCGCTGTAACAGGATCGCCATTGCTCCATTTTGCATCACGAATGGTGAAGGTATAAACCAGTCCATCTTCTGATACCGTAGGCTCTTCAGCGGCCATCGCAAGCTCAGGATCCCCCTCTTGATCCAGACGGTATAACCCTTCTGCCACTTGTCCGATCATATCGGAACTGTTGACATCCGTGTATTGCCCGCTATCAAGGGTCGATAAGGCGCCAGCGGTTGACACTTGAATCTCTTGCGCAACAGCTCCAGCTCCTTGCTCCTCTTGCTGTCCAGAATCCGTCGTGGGACTCGTGGTACTGCAGGCACTTAAAACCAATACTGTGAAAGCAGTGATACCCATCATTTTCTTTTTCATTTTTCTCCTCCTTGCGTGACCCTCTTTCTTACAACACGTCAACGACATACTTGAAAACCGCTTGTTCTTGTAAAAGCGCATCATAGGCAAAGTCTGGATGCCATTGAACCGCCAACAAGCGCTGATCCACGTGTTCAATGCCTTCAATGATGCCATCAGGACTCCAAGCTGTCTTTTGCAATGGACGAGCCAATCGATCCACCGCTTGATGATGAAAGGAATTGACCTTTGTTTTTTGACCGTATACACGAGCCAACATGCTTTTTTCAGCCGTCGCGATGGCATGGGTCGGCACTTCTTTCGGAATCGGCGCCTACATATGAATGATCTCACTGAAGGTACTGATGTCTTGCTGCAGCGTGCCCCCAAAGGCCACGTTGACCAGCTGCATCCCCCGACAAACCGCAAAAATTGGTTTCTTTTGCAGCAGCGCTTCATCGATCAGCGCCAGTTCAAACTCATCCCGTGCCAAAAAGCCGCTTCCAGTTGCCTGATGAGCCTCCTGCCCATAAAACTTGGGTGAAACATCTTGTCCACCAGCTAACACCAGTTTATCGATCTGTGAAACATAGTCCTTGGCTGCAGCTGGCTCACTGATTGGCAAGAGCAATGGCAGTCCGCCCGCTTGCTGGATCGCTCGCACATACCCTAATGGTGTGTAGGCGATCGGCAAATGATGCAGCACATCGCCAGCATCTTGCACTTCATTCGCAGCGATCCCTATAATTGGTTTGCCCATCGACATCCCTCCCTGATTAACGATTTTTTCAGAAAAAAGCGGCATCTAGCAGTTGAACAAGGCAAGCGCCGCTTTTTCCCTCAAGATATGTTTCAACTATTCTAAACCAATCGACACTTTTTGTGAAACACTATTTTCACTTTCGCGATCATTTATTACAATCACCATTCTATTTAACCGCCTCTATGATTCGCAATAAAGAACACCGCTAGTCAGATATAATTGAATTTTACCAACGCTTTCTCTACGTAAAAAAACATGCGAGAAGCCGTTGCTTTCCGCATGTTTCGTCATTAAAATAATCGATTGTCTTTTAAAAACTCCAGCATCTGTGTTTTTAGGGGATCTTTTTCATTACGGATCGACTTTGTTTGCGTCGGTTCATCAAGTGTCGATGGTCGCTTTTTAGGAAAAGGCGCCGCTGGTTCTTCTGCTAACTCTAAAATTTGAAAGGTATCCACCACGACTTCTGCCGCACAAAATCTTTGCCCTTCTGCTGTTTCATACGGACAGCCTTGCAAGTGTCCGTTGATTTTGATACTTGCTCCTTTTTGAGTATACCGTAAAAAGGTCTCTGCCTGTTTCCCATGAACGACACAAGCAAACCATTCATGATGCACTTCTTCACTGTTTTGCCATTGAGATACAATGACAAGATCAAAACGTACGCCCTGATCGTCCGCCGCATCAAACGCTTCTTTACTAGGCATCGCTGCGATTTTCCCAGTAAGAACCACTTTATTCATTGCCACGCTGCATCCTCGCTTTTCTCTCATTTCTTGAGTGATCTAAACTTATGCGACCTATTCTACCATATTCCAAAAAACAAGCAATCAAAGGTTAAATGGCTTAAGAAATGCTTTGAAAAAAATGAACCAACTCAAAGAATTCGTCTGCTCCTGTCAAAAAGCTGCGATTTTTTACGGAAAAATCCTCTTTGCTCCACACAGCAAAAAAAACAGTTGGTTCAATACCCCTATGAACCAACCGTCTTCTGCAGATCTTTATTTAGCAAAGGAATCTTGACTACCATAGCGATCAAAATGGAGGGTTTCGCTTTCGAGATAATCGATGATCGCTTTGGGGATCATGACCCCTTCTTGCTGAGCTTTTTCAAAGTGTATTTGGCTGATCTCTCCAGGATAGTAGACTTGTGATTGCCCTTTTACTGGCGGGATTGCATGCAGCTCAGTCACCATCTGATCGACGCTTTGCTTGAAGGTTTCGGTGTCCGTAAAACGAGACGGATCGATCACAAGAAGAAATTGTCCTAAGCGGCGTTTTTCCGTCAAATCCGCATACATGGAGGTGACCTGTTTACCAAAAGCTAAGCCCAGCATCGAGCCGGCTAAAATATCCACCATCATCATCAAGCCATACCCTTTGGCACCAGCGATTGGCAATAATCCTTGGACTGCATACGGGTCGGTGGTAGGCAAGCCTTGCTCGTCTACGGCCCAAGTATCGGGAATCTGCTGTTTCTTCGAGCGAGCGTCCAAAATTTTGCCCCACGCTTGAACCGTTGTCGCCATATCAAAAACCACCGGTGGATGGTTGGCTCGTGGTGCTGCAAACGCAATTGGATTGGTACCAAAATAGTTTTCGGTCCCACCAAAAGGCACCGCCATCGGATCTGATTGACACATGGCGATCGCCACTAAGTCGGCTTCAGCAGCCTGTTTGACGTAATACGCCATCGTCCCGCTATGGCTGGTCTGCTCGATTCCTACTGCAGCGATCCCTGCTTCTTTCGCCAGATGAATGGCGATCGCAATCGCTTCGTTGCACACATAATGCCCCATGCCGTTATCTCCGTGAAAAATTCCAGTAGCGGCGCCTGTTTTTTCAAAAGACATGTTTGGTTCTAGCGTGATGCCGCCTTTTACTAAGCGCTCGGCATAGTAGTCCATCCGCACGGCACCATGAGAATGGATCCCGCAAGCATCCGCAAAGGTCAAATGTGCCGCTGTTTCACTGGCAGCGGCTTCTGGCAAACCAGCAGCCAAGAGTTTCTTTTTCATCAATGCTTCTAATTCCAGCAGAGAACGTCTGCTCATTTCTTCCATCTTTTCTCCTCCTTAGAAAAAGAGAAGCACGCTTGGCAACGGCTTCTCTTATTGATTAAACACGCGATGATCAAGTTCATCAGCTGATTTAGCGATCAAAAGCGCTGAATAGACGTCTGAGTTCACGTTCAAGATCGTCCGCAACATGCCAACAAACCATTCGACACCAGCAAATAGCGCAATGCTTTCGATTGGTAAACCGAGCTGGGGAACAATGATTGCCAAGGAAACTAACCCCGCTCCGGGAACAACTGCATTGGCTAAAGAAACGAAAGTCGCAGTTACAGCTACCGTCACCATTTGGATCCCGTCAAAGTTGATTTGATACATTTGGGCGATCGTCATGACTGTAATCGCCATATGCATCGCTGACCCATTGCTGTTCAAAGACATCCCTAACGGCAATACCAAATTGGTGATGCGGCTACTGAGTCCTAATTTATTCTGGGATTCTTCCATAGCGATCGGCAGCGTGATGGCAGAGGAGGTTGTCGCCAATGCCATGACCGACATATTTTTCATATTTTTGATCAATCGTAACGGATTGATCCGACAATACACGGTCAACAAGACTAGCCACAGCCCAAGGAACGTGACGGTGGCTAGACCGTAGACGAGCAAATAGCTGCCTAATGGCAAAATGATCTGCAAGCCCAGGGAGCTGATCGTTGAAGCGATCAAAGCAAAAATACCGATTGGTGCCACGATCATCACGTAACGAATGATGGCAATGACGACCTCATTCAGATCCACGATCAGCCCATAAAGAGCTGACTCAGGTTTCTTTTGCATAAAGCGATTGAGGGCAACACCAAAAAATAACCCAAAAACGATGATTTGAATAATTGACCCTTTACTCAACGCATCGAAAATATTCGTGGGAATAAAGTTGATCACTGTCTCTGATATAGAAATTTCTTGTGCTTGCAGAGGTTCGCCGGCAGCTTGTGAAAAGTCGATCCCTTTGCCTGGAGCAAAGAAGAGCGCCATCAGCACGCCCCATGCAGCAGCGAATAAGGAGGAAATCCCAAAGACAGCGATCGTTTTTCCACCCAAACGAGTGAGTTCTTTCGGGGCAATCCCCCCAACTGCTTGAATGATTTGGCCAACGATCAATAATGGGATCGCCATTTGCATCAGACGCAAGAAAAGATCGCCCAAAATTTTTAGGAACGAAGCGGCTTGCCCAAAGAACAAACCGCAAAGAATCCCTAGAAGAACGGCAATAACGATCTGCGTCACCATCGGTAGTTTTTTTGCTTTCACTTTGATCCCCTCTTTATTTTCGAAGTATGGTTCCTGTATGCTGATCCAGTTCAGCTAACTTTTCGATTGAGGTAATAATCGCGGTTCTGGCTGCATCTTCTTCGACAAAATCAATCGCAGCTTCTATTTTTGGCAACATACTACCCGCTGCAAAATGGCCTTCCTCGATGTAGCCCTTGGCTTGTGCCACACTGATTTCCCCTAGGGCTTGCTGATTCGGCTGGTTGTAATTGATGTAGATATTGTCGACACCAGTCAAAATGATCAGGCGATCGGCCTGCACGTCTTTTGCTAAGACACTAGCGGTAAAGTCTTTGTCGTTGACGGCTTCCACGCCAGTAAACCCATTGTCGTTTCGAACGACAGGTACGCCACCACCACCGGCGCAAATCGTGATCACACCAGCATCGACCAATGTTTTGATGGCTTCTTTTTCAACGATTTCTTGCGGTTTCGGAGATGGAACCACTTTACGGTAACCACGCCCAGCATCTTCTTGATATACCCCGCCATTGGCTGCCATCGCAGCATTGGCTTCCTCTTCACTATAAAAAGGTCCGACTGGTTTGGAAGGTTTCTCAAAGGATGGATCTGCTGGATCGACACGAACTTGGGTGACTAATGAGATCACCGAAGGATGTGCTTGACGTGTGGCAAACTCATTGATCAAGGCATTTTGCAGCCAATAACCGATACTTCCTTGGGTCATAGCCACGCAGCTGTCTAATTTCAATTGGGGATTTTTTTCACTTTCCCCTGCTTTTTGCTGCAACAGTAAGTTGCCGACTTGTGGTCCATTGCCGTGACAAACAATGACTTTTTCCCCTTTTTCGACAAAATCGGCAATATAACGTGCTGCTTGCGCAACAACTGCTTTTTGTCCTTCATCACTAGGGTCTTTATCTAAAATAGCATTGCCGCCTAACGCGATCACATTCAAACTCATTTTATGCTCTCCTTCTGATTTTCCTTTGCTAATACGGCAAAAACACCTAATCCGATCAGCAGTAATAGACAAGACAGGTAAAACCCGACCTGCATCGATCCTAAAGAATCGGCTAAAAAGCCAGTAACATAAGGTGCTAAGATCGACCCCGACATCCCGATAAAATTATAAGCACTCAAAGTCGTTCCTAAGGCGCCTTTCGGTGCGTTTTTCGTCACAAAGGTCACGACGATTGGATCAAGCGCCAGCTTGCCAGTCAATCCATACAAAATCAAGACAGTGATCAATAAGGTACGATCCGTTACAAAGGCAATGGCAAATACGGAAAGGGTCGCCAATGGGACCAATAAATAGACTAATTTTTTCGTTGCGCCTGTTTTATCATTCAATCGAGCAAAAATCAACGCACCTGGAATTGATGCCCATGGGACTAAGGAAGCAATAAAGCCGACACTCGCCCCTTCAAAGCCACGCTCGGCAATCAAGAATTGCGGCAGCCAAGTAATGATCACAAAGTTTGCATAAATGCTGGTAAAGCATAGAACAAAGGCTGCCACGAGATTGCGGTTTGAAAAAATCTGCTTCAAGGAAATCTTTTCTTTCGGCTCTTCTTCTTTTATTTCTTGTCCTTCATCTTCTGGACGAATCACTTTTTCTTTCAAAACAAAATAGAACAAGACACCGACGATCAAGGTCGGAATCGCCATTAGGAAGAAGGGTTGGCTCCAATGGCCCCCGTTATCCAAGACCAATTTACTAGAAAGCAAGTACCCGCCAGACGTTCCAAACGCCATCCCACTGTTGATAATGGCATTTCCGACGGTTCGTTTGTTGTCGGGAATCGCTTCGGTAGACAATGCGTATTGCGGACCGTAATAGGCACCTTGACCAATCCCTGCAATGGCACGAATCACTAAAAACAAAACAAAGCTTGTGGCTAGCCCACTGAAGTACGTAGTCACCGCCAATAAAACAAAGCCTAGAGCGATCACTAATTTACGACCGATTTTGTCGCCGATAATCCCAAAAGGAATTTGCGCAACGGCATAAGTCAAAAAGAAAATACTATTGGCAAGTCCTAGTTGTGTGTTACTTAAATTGAATTCTTCACCGATCACACCCATGATTGGATTGAAGATCGTCCGTGTGGCGTACATTAAAATCCAGCCGACAAAGAAAATAGCAACGACTTTTTTCCAGTAAGAATTGCTTACTTTGACCGCATCTTTCTGGTTACTGATTTCCATGATTTCTCCCCTTTTCTATTCTTTCTCCTCAAGTGACAATGACTCCAACGCTAACAACAACCCAAAGCTAAGATCTTTGCCTGACGAATGACCGATGGACATCAGCTGCTGCACATCGTTTTCCAGCACCTGCGGGTTTTTACTTTTTACGTCTTGGAATAATTGCAGCATTACCGAATTGACATACCCTTGACTGGCACTTTGAATATATGCAAGGCTGACATCCGTCGTAGACAGCGGTTTTGCCAATGCTTGCGCTAACGTTTCGGCTTCTGGCTGCTGCAAGGCATAGAGCATCGCTTGATAGGCAACGAGAAGATCATCGCCGCTAGGTGTCAATCCTTTGCCGCGGCCAATCAGGTGGTCAATGATTGGTTCCCAATCTGAGACAGGCTGCCGCAATGCCGCAAACACTGCTTGGGTTTTCTCATCTTCTGGCAACCCAATCTTGGTTTCTAGTTTTTGTTGAAGCAGTATTTCTTTCAAAAGCTGCAATTCCGCTGAGGTGAAAGTTAACTCCTTCACCTGCAGCGAAACCAATTCTTTCTCCTCTAATGAAAGAGAAAATGTTCCTTTTGTGCTGTAAAAGGTCAGACCATGCTCTCGGACTTGCACCCGATTGCCGACCTCGATCAAAGGTAGGACTTGTACAAACAATGCATCAGGTAAAAAGACCCCGAAGCCAGTCAAATAGTTGCGATAGTTGTTGATATTGACCAGCTGCTGCCCGATCATCACATTGAATGAACGATCAAACACGCTATGCACCCGACCGGTACGACCGAATCGTTGCAGTGGGTCTAGATAATCACTGATTTTGATTTTCTCAGTCAACATCGATCCCCAGATCCTTCGCATAAGCCGTCAAAGCATTTTCAAAACAGCCTAACGGTGCACGCACCGTGCCTGCGCCGACTTGACCGACACCTGCTTCTTTATGGGCGATCCCAGTATTGATGATTGGGGTGATGCCTGTTTCAACGACTTTGCGGATGTCGATCCCCAAACAAGTCCCTTGGAAGTCCCATGTTGGGATCGAGAAGGTCGGATTATGACCGAAACAGATTTTTGCCATTTCGTTGGAAGTTTCCAGCGCATCCTCAAAGCCCCCAGCGCCGACAAAGCGTGTTACCCCTGGTGCGGCTACCATCGCCATTGCTCCGACACCGACGGTTTCAGTAATGGCACTGTCCCCAATATCAGGATTGCCATCTGCTTCGGTAAACCCAGTAAAGTACAAACCTTTCGGCGTATTGACTGGTGCAGTATGCCATTGGTCTTCTGTTTGGGCGACACGAACCCCAAAGTTAACACCGTTTCTCGTCATGGTGGTCACGATCGTTCCTTTAGCATCGACACGGGCACCGTCAACGATGGCTTTCCCGGTTGCCATCATGATATTCAAGAAGAACTGATCGGTATCTGCTAAGAACTTGATCACTTCATATTTTTGCTTTTCATCGATCTCTGTTTGGATGATCAACGGCGCGATTTCTTTCAAAAAGTTCAATGATGCTGCAATATTTCGTTGATGGAATTCATCCCCCATTGTGATCGACCGGGCAATCAATACATTCAAGTTGATGCCTTCTTCTGTTAATTGCAATGCCTTGGCAATGGTTGGTCCTAAGACGTCTTTGATCCAATCCAAACGATCGATGACTTCTTGTGAATAGGCACCAAATCGTAAGACTTTACCGATCCCTTCGTTCAAAATACAGTAGGCTTTGTTGCCGACAAGGCGGTTTTCAACCACAAAGACAGGCATATTCCCAGAAGTGATCCCGCCCATTGGTCCAACTGCCTGGACATGGTGACATGGCATAAAGCGGACTTCCCCACTTTCGAGTAAGCGGCGGGCTTCGTCTTCATCCTTCGCCCAGCGTTCAAACAAGGCAGCGCCGATACAAGACCCTTGCATCGGTCCCGTCATTTCCGACCATTGGATCGGCGGTCCTGCATGCAGCAAGGTTTTCTGGCTTTCGTTTAATTCAGCAATCACTGATTTAGCTGGAACGACATCGATCAAGAATGGTTGGGCATTTTTGATTTTATCCGTCACTGCTTGGTTTTCAGCTGTGATTTTTTCGTCAAATTCTTCTAACGCGTCTAAAATACGGATCATTTTCTTGTTGCCGTTGGCACGAGGACGCCAGTTAAATTGTTCTGTTTTCCCGCCATATTGCAGGATCGATTCATTGAAGCTTTGCAAGCCAACATTGATGATCCGTGGTTTGGTGGTCAACAGCTCCATCACTTTCTCGCTAACTGTCGGCACCTCAACTTTGCTACCAGTATAGTCATTGACCGCTTTGTCTGCTTCAGAAAGAGTCGCCCCTTTTAAGGCGAGGGCTAATTGCACTGCTTGAGCATTGCTTGGTGCCACATAGACGCCAGCTGCTTTCAAACGGTTGACTGCTTCTTGATAGTTTTGCGGATCTTTTTCAGTTCCGCAGACGGTAGCAACAAAGTACAACGCGCGATCGGCTGCTTGGGCTGTTTGCTGTGCAGCTTCGATGGCTGGTAACAGTGCACCTACCATATCTGCATGTGCGCCGTAACCTAACACCACATCAAATAAAATGACCCCGGTTTGCTCATCTTGCGCATAGTCTTCGATTTTTTTGATGCGCACTTCAGGATCGATCATTGGGTGCGGTTTGCCTTGGGTATAGATATCATCACCAAGGTCGATCACATCATAGCCGTGGGAATGCAAGATATAGCCTTCTTGTTTTACAAGGCCTTCTAGATTCAAGGCTTCGGAGATCAGCATTCCTGCTTCGGCAGCTAATGTACCGCCAGAATAAAGACCTTTGACCACTTTGTCTTCAGCGAGTTTGGGCACATCTGGGGTTGCCACGCGTTCAAAATAGTTCGCTTTGACGGGTTCTTCATTGGCAAGATCAACAGCGATGCGCGCTGTTTCTTCCAGAGTATGTGCCAAATAGACTTTTCCTTCATGGGCTTCTGGTTTTTCTCCTAAGAAAATCGCTACCACTGGTTTGCTGATACTTTGCAGCAATTGAACGACTTCATCTCGCACTTCTTTTGCAGGTGGTTTCGAGATCACGCAAATCACATCTGTCGGTTCATGATTTTCTAAAGCAACGATGGCATCTTTGACAGTGATCGCCCCAACTTTGTCGCTTAAGTCACGTCCGCCGGTCCCGATGGCATGAACGACACCACCGCCTAATCGGTCAATGATCGTCGTAACTTCTTGAATCCCCGTACCAGAGGCACCAACGACGCCGATGTTTCCTGGTGCCACGACATTCGTGAAGGCAATCGGAATGCTGGAAATAATACCGGTCCCACAGTCTGGCCCCATCATCAATAAGCCTTTTTCATGAGCCAGCTTTTTCAAACGCACTTCATCTTCGATAGCGACATTGTCCGTAAACGAGAAAACATGCAAATCATTTTTCAAGGCTTTTTCCATCTCGGCTGCGCCATATTCCCCAGGAATACTAAATAATGCAACATTGGCATCCGGCATTGCGCTCAAGGCTTCTTGCCATGAAGCCGCCGCTGGCGTTTCTTTGCCTTGATCTTTTGCTGAAAGATCAGCTAAAAATGAATCGATCGCTGGCATTACTTGATCCATGATCTGTTCGTTTTGGCTATCGACTACGATCATCATATCGTTGGGTGAAGCACCTTCAGCCTCTTCAGAAAGCAAGCCAGTGTTATTTAATATGTCTTTGTTTGCATCCGTCCCCATCATGATTTGACTCATTTCGACATCGCCTAGATCATTGATCGTATTCGTCAGCAGCATTAAGTTAATGGAATCTTGGTAGTTATTCTTTAAGATTACTGTGTGCAGCATTTGTTCTCCTCCTTTTCTTATACTCTCATTCTAATGAGCCTTGTTTGCGTTTTCATTGGATAAAGTTCTAAAAAAATGCTATACTTTTTATCCAAAAGAGAAAAAAGGAGCGTTTTATGAAATTAAAAGAATTGGTTGAACTGCCGCTTTTTGAAAAAAGTAAACTCCTGACTGGCTCCATTGGTTTAACAAATTCCGTTGGTTCCGTCATGGTGCTGGAAGCGATGGACATTGAGAAGTGGAGCAAAGCCCATCAATTAATTTTGACTTCTTTTTATGCCTTCAAAGACCAATCCCCTGAGGAACTGCGTGTTTTTTTTGAAAAAATGCAGCAAATCGGTGTCAGCGGTTTAGTGATCAAAGTGGATCGCTTGATCCCTATGATCCCAGATTGGGTGATTGAGCTTAGCTTTGCTTATCAGATCCCTTTGATCAAAGTGCAGCAAGAAGTCAGCTATGAAGCCATCATGCTAGCGGTTTACGAACCATTGCTAAATCACCAAACCCAGCTGCTGCGTACCTATTACGAGGTTCGCCAGCGCTTCATGAAAGTTGAGCGCAACCACTCTTCTTTCGATCAGATCATGCAGGAGTTCTATCAATTGATCGAAAAGCCTTGTTCGTTGCGCATCCCCCATTTAGATGTGCATGTGTCCGTCGGTCAATCATTTAAGAATTTCGTGGTGACCAAACAAGAACCCATGAAAACCATCGAGTTTACCAAGAACCACTACGAATATTTGGAATTATTTTCTCATGAGAACAATCAATATGTGACCGCCATAAAAGTAGAGATCATCAATCCTTACAATGATCTGTGTACCTTGATCGTTTATCAGAAAGATTCGCAGATCCGTGAGGCAAAAGTCATGATCATTGAAAATGTGATCGACGTCATTTATGAACGCCTCCAAATGGAGTATTTGTTGAAGAAAGAACGCTACAATCGCATGAACAATCTGGCCGATGCGATCTTACAAAACACTCCTAGTAATTTGTCTGAGCTGGATCTTTTGTTAGAAGAAGCGCAACTGGATCGCTACGATTTCTACCAAGGCATTGCCTTTGCTTCCAACAGCTTTAAAGATAAGGAGCGTAAGTCCGTCGTTTTGCACAAGCTACGGGCGTTGAAAACACCCCACGTCTTTTTTGAACACCACAATTATTTGGTGATCCTCTATAATTTCCAATCGATCGCCCATCAGGTGACGAAACAGATGCTGCAGACACATTTTGATGATGCCCTGTTAGCCGATGAACATGGCTGCTTGGTGGTCAGCGAAGTCTTGCGCAAGGAACAGATCAAAGAGATCCTGCCAGAGTGTTTGGATGCGATCCGCTTCAATCGGCAGTTTTATTTGGCGCCGATCATTGCCTATAGCGACTTAGGTATCTTTAGTTCCTTTATCAAGGAGAACCAACTGGAAAAGCTGCAGCAAAGCATTCCCCCGAAGCTGTATCAACTCTCGGAAGAAAATGAAGAGCTGTTCAAAACGCTGTATACCTTTTTTATCACGAATCGCAATTACAAAAATACGGCTGAAACCTTGTTTCTTCATGCCAAAACGATTCGTTATCGGCTAAGCAAAATCGAACAGCTACTAGAGATCGATCTGACAAGTCCGATCCAATTAGTCAATTACGAGATCGGCACCTATTTATTAGAGCTTCAGAAAAGGAGTCAAGCAAAATGAAAAAAGAATGGCAATTGACCACCGGTGCTTCGGTGTCCCTTTATCCTGCTTCGGAGAAATACCTGATTTACTTTCACGGCGGCGGTTTTGTTTATGGAACCCGTCAAGACATTCCCGCATCACTGATCGCACTATTTCAAGAGCAGCAATACAGCGTCCTCACAGTCGATTATTTACTGGCGCCCAATTCCTCGTTAGCGGAGATTTTGGCGCTGAACTGGCAAAATTTTCAAGAATTGCAAGCAACTGTGCTTAAAGATAACCCGTTTTGTTTCTGCGGACGCTCAGCTGGCGGTTATTTGATGCTGGCGCTGACCCAGCAATTACTGAAGGAACAACAGAGATTGCCTGAAAAACTGGTCAATTTTTATGGGTATACCGATCTTTCTTTTATTGAAAACAAACGAGTCTTGCAGCAGCCGCTCTTAAGCAAAGAGCAAGTCCCTTCTTTGGATCAAACCGAGATCGTTTGGGATGATCCGCAGTTTCAGCGCTATTTGCCTTATGTTTATTGGGTTCAACAGCAAGAACTCACCACGATCTATGGTCTAACAGCTGAAGCTCTTTCTGACTATGCCATTGATCCTGAGCTGCTTGCTCAATTTCCTCCAATTTTCAGCAGTGCCAGCAGTACCGATGAGGAAGTTCCTTTTCGTTACAGCAAAGGCTTGAAGAAAGTGCCTAAAAGCAAATTTGTCCCTGTCTATGATTTGCCCCACGACTTTTTGAAAAACGTCGAGGAGCCGCAAGTCCAAATGGTGTTTCAGCAGCTCGCCCGTTGGCTCAAACAATAATTTGATACAAGTAAAGTGAAAATAATGTTTTTTTATTTCGACGAGTGCACAGAAAAACTCTGATTGCCTTCGCTTCCTCCTTATCTCAAAAAACGTGTGGTTTAATGAAACTCTTTTAATAAAAAAGGCTTGATACAGGCTCAATTCAAGAGAGAATGCTATACTAAAGGGGAGTATGTTATAGGAAAGAAGGATGAGGTTTTATGCATTTTGTCGGGATTTTGTGTTTGATCCTAATCACGACGACCCTCTTCTCGCATCTGGCGAGACGGATGGGCGTTCCTGCTGTTATCGGGCAGTTGTTAGCAGGGGTTTTATTAGGAGGCGCAGGACTCAATTGGGTCCATCCAGATATTCTGGTTCATGATTTTTCAGAGATTGGTGTTATTTTGCTGATGTTTTTAGCGGGACTGGAAAGTGATATTTCTTTATTGAAACGCTATTTTCGTCCTGGGATGCTCGTTGCCCTTTTGGGGATCGTGTTCCCAATGCTCTTCGGGTATGCCACGGGGGTCGGTTTTCAAAGCAGTCCCACAGAAGCGTTCTTTTTCGGGATCGTATTAGCTGCCACCTCAGTCAGTATTTCTGTCGAAGTATTGAAAGAGTTGAATGTGGTGAATACGAAAGAAGGGTCGACGATTCTTGGTGCTTCCGTCGTGGATGATATTTTGGTCGTGTTGGTTTTGAGTCTTAGCCTTTCCTTTTTAGGCGGCGAAAGCAGCCAAGCAACACCACTGCCGGTCACCTTATTGGTAGAATTGATTTATTTTGTGTTGATTTTTCTATTAGTGAAATGGATCGCTCCGTTCTTATTGGCACTTGCAGAAAAGCTATTTGCAAATTCCGCGGTGATCATCATGTCACTGATCATCTGCTTAGGAATGGCGTATCTTGCTGACCTCGTTGGGTTAAGCTCTGTCATTGGTGCCTTCTTCGCAGGGATCGCTGTCAGTCAAACGAAGGTTCGTGAGGAAGTGGAACACAGTGTCGAAGCATTAGGTTACGCCGTCTTCATTCCGGTGTTCTTTGTCAGCGTTGGCTTAGAAGTTGATTTTTCCCGCTTAAATGAGCAATTATTCTTTATTCTTGCCTTTACCGTGGTCGCGATCTTGACCAAACTGGTCGGCGGCTATGTCGGGGCGAAAATCGCGAAATTCTCGAACAACAGTGCTTGGATGGTGGGAGCTGGAATGATTTCCCGAGGTGAAATGGCATTGATCATTTTGCAGATTGGTCAACAAAACCAATTGATTTCGTCCGCATTGTATTCCCCTTTGGTGATCGTTGTCTTGTTGAGTACCTTGATCTCTCCCCTGATCTTAAAATACTTTACGAAAAAGATTTATTAAGCGATGTAGCAACAGCTAGGCGATACCGATGATTGCGAAAAAAACAGAACGGGTTTTGTAGTGACCGCTCAACGGCCGATTGTTGATCGAACGTTGGGCGGTCGCTTCCTTTTCCGCGCTGTTTTTCTTTATACAGTTATAAAAGCGACAATGCAGCTAGTTACTGGAAACCAATGTTAATTTTCCATGATCGATTTGATACACATCATCCGCGACGGCATCGATAAACGCTTGATCGTGAGATGTGAACAAAACCATGCCTCGATAGCTGCGAATCAATTGTTCCAAGACGGTGATTGTCGGCAGATCAATAAAGTTCGTCGGTTCATCAAGTATCAAAACATTGGCAGGTTGAGTAAAGATGCGTGCGAGTTCGACCCGTGTCGCTTCTCCGCCGCTTAGCACATTGACTGGCTTCATCACGTCAATCTGGCTAAATCCCAGATTGTGTAAAATACTGCGGACCAGTGGTTCCTGATAGTCTGTTTGAGCCATCAATTCCGTCAAAAGCGGTGTGGTGCTGTTTTTTCGATAGCCCATTTGCTCGTAGACCGCAAAGACGATTTTCGGTGATACATAGATTCCCTCTCCACCTGCGATGATTTCTTTTAGTAAAGTCGACTTTCCCGAACCGTTCGGACCCACGATAGCGATTTTCTTCCCGGCAGCAAACTGGAAACTGCTGCTGTCTAGCAAACGTTTCGCCCCTCTTTGAATGGTTACTTGCTCCCCACGAATCGGTCGTTTATTATGCAGCTCCACTGCAGGGACTACTGGAAAACGAATCACCTGCTGCCGGGCGACACCCTTCACTTCTTCCAAGTGATCCAAGCGGCTTTCCATGGCTTTGACTGTTTTTTGCAATGACTTTTGCACCGTGTCTTTTTGTTTTGATGACGACAAACGGTCTGGTCGGATGTTCTGCTGTCGCTTTTTTTCAGAAATGCGACTGCTCTTGATCGCTTGTTCTTTTTTCTTTTGGATTGCTTGGGTCAACTGCTGTTTTTGTTGCTGATACTGCGCAGCCTCCCAGTCAATACGCTGTGCCGCTTGCTCTTTTTGCTGTCGGTAACTGTCATAATTGCCAGCATACTCGGTGACTTTTCCTTGATCGACTTCCCAGATTTTCGTTGCCAGCTGATTCAATAGATACCGATCATGACTGACCACGATCAGGGTGCCATAATAATACTGCAATTCCTCAATCAAGACTTGAATTCCTTGCTGGTCCAAGTGGGTCGTTGGCTCATCGAGCAAAAGTCCTAACTGATAGGAAGATAACGTTTGTGCCAATCGGTATTTGGTCTCCTCCCCGCCGCTTAGTGTCGCCAATTCATTTGTTGGGATCGAAAAACGACCGAACAGCGCCCAGTCAAGGGCATCCGTCTTTTCAGTCACCTCAGCGATTTGCGGGAAATAGTGAAACGAATTTTCTTTTTGGATCGTTCCTGAATCAGGATCGACGACTCCCGCAATCAATTTCAGCAAGGTAGACTTGCCTTGCCCGTTTGCTCCCACGATCCCGATACGATCCGTTTGATAGGTGCTCAGTTCTTCAATGTTCAGTACTTCTTTGGACCCATAATTTTTGATTAGATTGTTTATTTTTACACTTAATTGTTCAATCAGTCTGTCCTTCCCGTCTAGGAAAACGCAAGCACAAAAAAAGGGCATAGCCTACCGCTATACCCTGATTTTAATAAGAAATTGGAAAAAAGAGGACACTCATCCCTTGAAATCACGATTGCCTAGACTTTTGAAATAGATTTAAATTAGCTATTCAAAAGGTCAATCCACAATTTCATCGATGCTGTCATGTTTTTTCCTCCTCTTTTTGTCGTAGTTGTCTGTTGAATGACCAGCGGAAAATCAGCCGCTACTGGTTACCGTTCACGGTATTTCAGGAAGCTTCTTTCGTCTATCAACGAATCAATCGTAGCACGTTTTCAAAAAAGAGTAAAGTTTCATCACAAGAATGATTGGTCTTATACGCCATCGGTGATTTTTTCTGCTAATTTGACCGAGGCTTTTTCACCATTGAAGACTGCATGATCCAGTTCTCCTTCATCATGAGCAACGATCAACGCCACTGTGACGTCAGGGTCAACATTCAAGAGGGTCCGAAACATCCCAGAAAACCAATCGATCCCAGCCAGTAAGGCGATGTTTTCATTAGGCAGTCCTAACATAGGTAAAACCGTAGCCAGTGTGACTAATCCGCCGCCTGGAACGACGATCGTTCCCAAGCATGCCAACGAGGACAACAAGACCACTTGCAAAAGATCCCCCCAGCTCAATTGGATCTGGTACGCCTGAGCAACGGTTACGATTGCCAGGGCTAAAAATAAGGAGAGTCCATTGCTATTTAAGGTCATGCCCAGAGGCATCACGAGCTTATTGATTCGATCACTGATCCCAAATCGCTCTTTGCCATCTTCGATTTGAAACGGCAATGAAACAGCAGAGGAGGTGGTCGTAAAGGAAACCACCGAGAGGCGCCACATGTTCTTTATCAAACGAAACAAGGAAACTTTGCAATAGAGCGACGTCAAGAGAAACCAAAGAAACAAAAAGAGCAAAGATGCTGCTGCTAACGTCAATAAAAAACTGGCTAACATTCCCAACACACGAATACCGGTATCTTCTACTAAGGAAGCAACAAGGCCGAAAATCCCGATCGGCGCCAACTTCATGATCATGTTGACCATTTTTATCAAAATATTATTAAAACTGCTGATCATATCTAGAAACAGCTGATTCTTTTTTTCATGCTTGATCAAGCTCAAGGCAAGGCCAAAGAAGAGCGAAAAAATAATCACTTGGATCATATTCTGCTCCACCATGGCTTGAATAATGTTCAGTGGAACAAAGTTTAAGATGACTTCTTCCATGCTGCTGGTACTTAATGCGGTTTCTGTACTTTGCAGCAGGGACTGATCAAGGCCTGCGCCAGGCTTGAGGATCAAGGCGAACAAGAGACCGAAAATAGCGGCGACGAGGGTCGATCCAGTAAACCAGAGGAAGACTTTCCCGCCGATCCCACCTAATTCTTTTGGATCAAGTCCCCCCACCGCTTCAATCACCGAGCCCATGACCAGCACGACCACAGACATTTGAATCAGTCGCAAGAAGAAGTCCCCGACTAGCTGCATTTGATCACCTAACCCGGGAAAGGAAACGCCCCAAAAAATCCCCAATACCGTTGCAATCATGATTTGGTTGGTCAAACTGATTTTTAAGGATCGTTTTTTCATCTGTTGTGCCTCACTTTTCTACTTGGCTGTTTTCTTAGAGTTTACAGTCAAGAATAAGAATGTACCACCGATCAACAAAATAATTGCGATATAAAAGCCCATTACTTTTGAACCTGTTGCATCCGAGATCGATCCGGTCAATGTTGGTGCGATAACGGAAGACATCATGCCGAAAAAGTTGAAGACCCCTAATGTCGTACCGACCCCAACTTTGGGTGCATTTTCCCCTAGCCAAGAAATGATGATTGGTTCAACCGCTAATTTCCCAAGGAACCCGTACAAGATCAACGCGATCATTAAGAAGGTCGAATTTGTCGCTTGCACCGTTACTAATAACATCAACGCCGCCAATACTTCTAAAATAACGATAAAAGTTACTTTTTTGTGCATGTATTTGTCTGCCAAGCGGCTAAAGAACAATGCCCCAGGAATGGAAGCAAATGCTACCAATGAAGAAGAGAAGCCGATCGCGACTCCTTGGAAGCCTCGCTCTGTTCCTAAGAAGTTTGGTAGCCAAGTAACCGTCATATAGTAGGCATAACACGTCGCAAAATATAACACATAAGTAAAGAGCATCCGCAGTGAGAACAAGGTCGAAAGGGAAACTTTTTCTTTCGGCTGATCCGTTGTTTCTTCTTCAGCTGCTGCTTGGCTCTCCAAGAAAGCCACGTCTTCTTTGTTGCTGCGGATCACCAATGCAAAAGCGATCGTCATACAAACGATCAAGAAAGCGGATAAATACATCATTGTTTGCCAAGGCATGTTCATCTGAATAACGATAAAGCTTGATAAGATCATCCCAAACCCTGAACCAACGGCAGAACCACTATTGACGATCGCTGTTGAGAAGCTCTTCTTTTCTTTCGGAATGTTCTGTGAGGTCAAAGAATACGCTGAACCGTAAAATGACCCACAGCCGATCCCTGCTAAAAAGCTACCGGTATAGATCATGGAGATTGAAGAGGCTTGTGAAATCAGTAAAGCTGCCAGTGCAAATACCACGAATCCTGGAAGCAGAACTGTTTTCTTCCCAATCTTATCCACCAAAAAGCCGGCCGGGATCTGCATGATTACATAGCCGAAAAAGTAAAAGCTGGCAATCGATCCTAATGCTGTATCAGAAATATTGCCGCCAAGTGACTCATTGATTTGCGGATAGACTGGAGATAACGCAGCGCGATAAATCCAGATAGTGACCCAGCCTGAACACATTAAGATAATAATTTGTTTCCAGTAGGCAAGCCCACCACGTTCTTTATTGATTTCCATTTTTTTCCCTCCATCAGTTACACAAGTAAGGTTTGTGAAGCACGCCAACGAAAGCGCTTTAAGATAGTCTTAGTGTACGTTTTTTTGCCGACGATTGCATTTGTCATTTTTCACAAAGCGCTTTCAGTCGTTGTGCATTTGTGCTAAAAATTTAAGTCGTTTTTTGGTAGTAATTTAACGCAGCGATGAGCGCTTTGCCAGCAGAAATTGGTGCTTGCTGGTACAATAGTGCCCCTTCTAACGCGGCTAGGACATGTAAAATATTTTCTTTGCGGCTGCTGTAGCCCATATTTCCAATCCGCCAGATTTTTCCTTTTAGATCACCAAATGAACTAGCAATCTCTACACCAAAGGAGTGAAGCATCTCTTCTCGGACAGCTTCGCCATCAACCCCTTCTGGAATAAAGATGGGGGTAACTGTCGGCATTTTGGTTGCTTTTTCCCCATAAATCGACAGCCCCATTGCCTCCAGTCCAGCGACCAACGCGCCTTCATTCGTCAAATGACGTTGATAGGCTGCATCAAGGCCTTCGTTTAGCAGCATCCGTAATCCTTCATGAAGCGCATAGATCATACTCGTCGCTTCTGTGTGATGGTTGATTCGCTCTGTGTTCCAGTAGCGTTGCAGTTGACTCAAATCCAGGTAATTGCTCATAATGTGCCGCTTGTTTCGATCCGTTTTACTCAAGCCTAATTCTTTTTGGTAACGGGCATTAAGGACGGCTTCGACGCGATCGTTGTAGGTCACTAATGAAAGACCAGACGGCACACTTAAACACTTCTGTGTACCGGCAATCGCTAAATCGACACACCAATCATCGACTGACAGGGCCACGCCACCATAAGTCGCCACCATGTCAACGACAAAGAAAATATCTTTTGCGCGACAATACTGCCCGATTTCTGCTAACGGCTGCATTTGCCCGTTGGCGGTTTCCCCGTGGACCATCGCCACGATCTTAGGTTGAAATGCGTCGATTTCTTTGATGACCTCTGCGGGTGCAAAAGGAGCCGTCCACTCTTTTTCTACATATTTGACTTGTGCTTGAGCACGTTCACAGATTTCTCCCAGTAAGAAAGCAAAGCGCCCATAGGCTGGGATCAAGACTTTGTCCCCTGGTTCGATCAAAGCGATCAGCGCCGCTTCTAAACCAGCTCGGGAAGTCCCGTCAATGGCAAATGCTTCTTTATTTTTGGTTCCAAACGGTTGTTTGATCATTTCTTTGACCTCATCCATGATCGCCAAAAAATTCGGATCAAACTGCCCCAAAATGCGATTGGTCATTGCTTGTAAAACAGCAGGATGGGCTTCTACAGGCCCAGGTGTCATGATCGTACGTTGTGCGATCGTTAACTCTTTATACATCTTTTCCCCTCATTTCTCTTTTTGATTTCACTGTCCAACGCCTTGTCAACGTTTCCAAGTTTGTTGTACAATAAAGCTAAAAAAGGACATATTTTTGTTTATTTTGTTCAATTCCAAAAGGAGTTTCTCTATGAAGTTAGTTGCTGAATTGCTTGCTATACCACGCTTTTCCAATTTGCGTTTATTGACAGATCCCCTGACTGCGGAAATTCCCGTCGACAGTATCGAAATTACCGAGACCCCCGATATCGCCCACTATATTCCTGAGCATACCTTTATCTTAAGTACGGCGATGGTTTATAAAGATAATCAAGGAGCGCTTCTGGAGCTGATCGATTCTCTCGTAGCCAAAAATGCCGCTGGATTAGGCATCAAGATTGGTCGTTTTTTGGATGTCATCGATCCTGAAGTCATCGCCTACGCCGATAGTTTAGGTTTCCCCATCGTAGAAGTACCTGCCACGATGCCGCTGGGCCGTTTGATGCACCAGCTTTTGAATTTACTATGGAACACCAAAACCGAGCAGTTGAGTTATGCCTTAGATATCCAAAAACGGTTCTCTGCTTCCTTGATGAAGGATGTCAGCATCGCTCGCTTTATCGCTGATTTTGGCCAAATGGTCAATACACCGATCATTTTGTTGAATCCTTTCAAACAAGTGATTGCTCACTCCAAGCATTTCACCCGCATGTCAAAACCCGCGGAGTACTACATCCATCAATTAGGACAAACGAAAGGGGTTTTTACTGGTGAAAAAAGCGGGGCGATCCCTATCAAAGATCTCCATGAAAAAACGTCACAAATTTCTTATTATGCCATTGAAACCTCCACTTATTTCCCGCATTATTTAGTCATTTTGAATCCTGAGGCAATTCCTTATCCTGTCTCGGATTTTGCGCTGGAACAAGCAGCACTGGTCTTGTCATTTATGCTCTACAAAAACCAAAAAGTGCAAGAATCTTTTGAAGATTTAAAAAGTGACTTTTTAACACGGATGATCGAATACCAGCAATCCACCAAGCAAGAACAAAAGGATTGGTTAGATCTCGGAAAGACTTACGGGTTAGTCAAAGCCCGCCATTATCGTGTCATCTATGGTGCCTGCGAACCAACCAAAGAAACCAAAGGCAAAGACAAATACTTAAAAGAAGAAAGTGACTTGGTTTATCAGTGGTTTAGTGAACAACTGCCTTATCGCATCAAAGATGTTTGTCTCTTTCGCTTAAAGGGCAGCAATCACTTTGCGATTTTCGTGCAGCACAAGTGTGACGCCTTAGAAGACCATTTGATCGAGACCGCCAATGCTTTGACCAATCGGTTGCCATTTCGAATGGCCTTTGGGGTAGGGAGTATCTGTGAAAGTATCAATGATTTAGCCAGCTCCTACATCGAAGCAAAGACTGCTTATGAAGAACGAAGAGGCCAACATGATTCGTCCATCGTCTCTTTCTACCATCAACGGGGAATGCGGAGTCTATTTGAAAAAATGAGTCCTGAAGATATCCATTATTTCTGCCGTACGATTCTTAAAGAATTGGCGTTTCCGCAAGAAGATGCCACCATCGAATTGCGCAAAACCTTACGAGCTTACTTGGATTATCAATGTGAGATCACCCGCACCGCCAAAGCCTTGTTCGTTCATCGCAACACGATCAAATACCGCATCGAACAGTGTCAAAAGCTACTAGGAAAAAACGTGCATAATCCTAGCATCAGCCTGGATCTGCGTTTAGCCCTTGAGCTGTCCGAAGAAGGCGACTAATAGGCGAATCAAGCAGTTGGATCGCTGGTGTTACCCAGCGATCCTTGTGCCTGCTTCACCTAACAATGCTAAGTCCGCTTCTTCCAATGAGCAGATGATTGCTGTCTTTCCTTGTTTGGCAAACGCAATCGCCGCTTCCATTTTCGGCCCCATACTACCTTCTGCAAAATGCCCCGCATCAAAATATGCTTGCGCTTCACTTACGGATAAGCCCGTTAATTTTTCTTGCTCCGGTGTTCCGTAATTGATATAAACGTTGTTGACGTCGGTCAGCATCATAAATACATCGGCATCCACTTGTTCTGCCAATTTCTTTCCGGTTCGGTCTTTATCGATGACTGCTTCGATCCCTTTCAAGCCTTCCGCTTGTTTTACGACTGGAATCCCTCCGCCACCACCAGCGATCACGATGGTATTTTGATTCAATAAATGAACCATTGATTCCACGCCGTGGATCGTCACAGGTTGTGGAGATGGCACGACGCGACGGTACCCACGTCCAGCATCTTCTTCCATCACCCAATGCTTTTCCTCAGCCATCTTTTTTGCTTCTTCTTCTGAGTAGAACAAGCCGATCGGCTTCGTTGGCTTTTCAAACGCGGGATCATCCGCTGCCACTTCCACTTGGGTCAATAAGGTCACGACATTGCTGGTCAGTTCTTCTTGCTCGATTTTATTTTTGATGCTTTGCTCCATTAAATAACCGATAAAGCCTTGTGACTCTGCATTACAGACATCTAGTGGAAAAGGCGGCACGACTTCTTTGGCTTCTTCATTTTGTCGTAAAATATTGCCGACTTGCGGACCATTGCCGTGCGTCACGACGATTTGATGGTCAAGCTTCTCGATTTTAGCGATCTGTTCTGCACTTAACTGGATATTTGCAAGCTGTGTCTCAACGGTCGCTGGTTGATTCGGTTTTAAAATTGCATTGCCCCCTAGAGCGATGACCACTCGTTTTGCCATATGAATTCCTCATTTCTATTGTTTTGAAATTGATCGATACTGCGAGCAAACCCTGCCAAAAAGTCGGCCCCCGAGGTATGACCGATCGCTAGTATCTCTTTAATTACTTGGGAAAAAGCCACTGAATCGGTACACTTGGTCAAGGATAATGCCGATTGATTGAATGCGCCTGTCAGTGCATGCAGAAGATAATGTTTACTGACGTCAGTCGTTAAATCATTGACTGTCAACAGCCTTCTTTGTAGATAAGCCACCAAGCGGGTATCTTCTTGCCCCATCACTCGGCGAGCCAGTAAATGACCAACTAGCATATCATCGCCTGTGGGGGTCAATCCGACACCCCGTCCGACTAAATAAGCGACTGCTTGCCGTTGTTCCTTAAATGAAGGCTTGCATAGCTGATCGATTGCGTCATAAAACGGATGATTGCTGCGGATGGTTGCTGAAACAGCTTCTTGAATCCCCGTCTTTTCCGTGACGTTTTGAAGGGTTGACCAAAACAGTTCTCGATCAAATGGGACTGTGCCAGCTGGAAAGGTGGTTGTAAATTGGGCTGCCTTTTGAAAAGACAGACGATGATGCGGAAAATGGATCACCCGTTGCTGAACCAAAAGAGTGGTACCAGCAACTAAGCCTGTCGCCAATGCTGCATAATCGTCGGCAGCTAAAATCATCCCTTTGGGCACGCGAGCCGCTTGTTTGGAGACAAAGATCAGCTGATCCTGACGAGGATCTTGCAGATTGAAACTATGCTGAAACACACTGTGAACGAGCCAGTTGTCATTGATAAATGCGGGTTCAAATAAAGCTTGGTCGATCCATTTTGCCTGTATCATCACTATGTTGCTCCTTTTTCACGTTTTCAGTTCCTGATTTATTCTTCAAATCCTAATTTTTTTGCATAAGCCAAGACAGCTTTTTCAAAGCAATCCATTGGTGGTGTCACTGTCCCGGCACCAATTTGTCCCCGTCCAGCTTGTTTGTTGGCGATCCCTGTATTGATCACCGGTAAGATCCCTGTTTCTACGACTTTACGAGCATCGATCCCTAAACAGATCCCTTTGAAGTCCCATGTAGGAACGGGAAAATTCGGATTGGTATCAATGGAAATCTCTAACATCTCATTGCTGGTTTTCAACGCATCGTGAAATCCCCCAGAACCAACGAAGCGTGTCACAGCTGGGGCAGCAATCATTGCCATTCCCCCAACACCAAAGGTTTCCGTAATGGCACTGTCGCCCATATCTGGAGAGGCATCTTCTTCACTGAATCCTGAGAAATACAGCCCTTTTGGTGTATTGACAGGTCCAGTAAACCACTCATCTCCCATGCCAGAAATACGGATACCGAATTCATGCCCGTTGCGACACATTGCGGTCACAACCGTGCCTTCTTCAATCGTCCGGGCGCCATCAAGCACCGCTTTTGAAGAAGCCATCATGATATTCAAGAAGAACTGATCCGTGTCTGCTAGAAACTGAATGACTTCTGGTTTTTCTTTTTCAAATCCTTCCAGAGTAACGATCGCTGGTGCTACTTCTTTTAAGAACGCCAACGAAGCAGCGATATTCCGTTGATGGAACTCATCCCCCATGGCGATTGCTTTTGCGACTAAGACATTGATGTTCAAGCCATCGGGTTTTGTTTGTAGTGCAGCACTTAAAACTGGCGCTAACGTATTTTTCATCCAATGCAAGCGATCAATGACTTCTTGAGAATAGGCGCCAAATCGTAAAACTGCCCCGATCCCTTCGTTCATCGTACAATACGCTCGGTTGCCATCGGTTTTGTTTTCCACTACGAGCACTGGCATATTGGCAGAGGTGATGCCCCCCATTGGGCCAACCGCTTGCACGTGGTGACAAGGAATCAGTTGAACTTCCCCAGATGCTAATAAATGACGTACCTCTTCTTCCGTTTCGCCCCAGCCTTCAAAAAGCCCCGCACCAACACAAGCACCTTGAATCGGATCGATCATCTGATCGTAGCGGATCGGTGGTCCTGCATGCAATAGGACTTTTCCTTCACCTAACTCTGGAATGACACTGACTGCTGGAACGACATCCAGCAAAAAAGGCGAACCGGCAACGATCTTGGCAATAACGGCTTGGTTTGCTTCTTCAATAGTTTCGTACACGATAACTTCCTCCTACTCTGATAGTGACACTTGTGCTAAGAAACGTAAGGCTTTTTGTAACGTTACGTTTCCACCAGCAATTGGCTGCCAGTCATATTGAACGACTTGACCGTGATGCGCCTGGATCGCTTCCGCAAAGCTACGCAATCCTACATTGATGAACGCGTCATTGGCTAACAATTCGCGGCTCTTTTCAGATGGCTCTGGCAACGCATCGGCAGTTGTCACTGCTTTTGGCAACAGCTTACGACTAATTGGTGAAAAAGGGTGACCGAGCATTGCTAAAGCTTGTTTGACTGCTTGGGCATTGCTTTGACACAAAATCACGCCAGCTGCGGTTAAAATCTCAGCTTGCTCGTTGCTGTCTTGGGGGTCTAAATCAGTTCCGACGATCGTAGCGATCACCGCTAACTCTCGGCCAGCTGCTTGCGCTGCTTCCTTCAACGATTTGATGGTCGGTGCCAATTCACTCGCCATATCTTGATGAGAGCCGTACCCTAAAACGATATCTAACAAAATCACTGCCGTTTCAGGATCTTCTCCGGCTTGCTTCAACAGTTCGATCCGCTTTGTTGGGTCGATCATCGGATGGGGCTTGCCTTGCGTATAGATGTCATCACCTAAATCGATGATCTCATGGCCAGCTGCTTTTAAAATGTACCCTTCCTGATGGGCATCTTCTTGTTCTAGATTTAATCCTGCTTTGACCAGCATCGCTGCTTCGTACGCCAATGTTCCGCCAGAATAATAAGCTTTGATTTTTTGCTGTTCAGGTCCAAAAGCGGCAGCTGCCGTTTCCTCTTTTACTGGCTCTAATCCAATCTGTTCTTGACGTAGCAGCTGCACGGCTAATTGTGCCGCTTCTTCCAGCGTGTAAGCTCGGTAAAGATTTTCTTCGTGGTCCGTTGGCTCTTCCCCCAGAAAAATCGTGACTGCAGGTTTTGTTCCTCTTCTTAATAATGCCAACACTTCATCTCGGACACGTGGTGCAGGTGGTTTGGAGATCACCACGATCACCTCCGTATCAGGATCATATTCCAAGGCAAGAATGCTGTCTTTCATGGTGATCCCACCGACGGCTTCTTTGAGATCTCGTCCACCGGTTCCGATGGCTTGTGTCACACCGGCACCCAATTTATGAATGATGGTGGTGACTTCTTGGATGCCCGTACCCGAAGCGCCGACAACACCGATTTTCCCTTTACGAACGGCATTCGTGAAGGCTACTGGTATCCCATTGAGAATCCCTGTGCCACAATCTGGTCCCATTAAAAGAAGTCCTTGTTCATGAGCCATTTTCTTTAGCCGAACTTCCTCTTCCAATGAAACATTATCACTGAAACAAAAAACATGTTTGCCCGCTGCTAATGCGGTTTCAATTTCTGGTGCTGCCATAGTACCAGGAATCGATAAGACAGCGACCTTCGCATCTTTTCCAAGATCTAAGGCTTTTTCCCAAGTTTTGACGCTTTGGGTTTCTTCTCCTGCGCTATTGCTTTGGTCCGATAAGAAGGCATCGATTTCTGACAGGACTGTTTCGATGATTTCTTCCTCTTCAATGTCTAACACGAGCACCATATCGTTGGAGGTCGCATTGCTCATCTCCTCGGTATAAAGACCACCCGTCTTGAAGATATCCTTATTGGCAGGTGTACCCATCATGACCGAAGCGTTGTTGATCCCTTCGATCGTCAGTAAACGATTGGTCAAAAGCATTAAAACAATGGAATCTTGGTAATTGTTTTTTTGAATAATAGTGTGTAACATGGGTCTCCTCACTTTCCTGTTCCTGTCTGTGCAAAGGCATCTGACCCAGAATACTGGTCAAAATGAACCGTGTCGCTAATGAGATAGCGATAAATGTTCTTTTCGATAGGAATGCCTTCTGCCATATATTTTTCATAGGTTAGTTGATTGATCTCGCCTGGATAATAGACTTGCTGGAACTGTTCAGCAGCCGGTATGGCGTGTAGCTCTTCGATCATCGTTTCGACTGACTCTTTAAATGTCTCTAAATCTGTAAATCGTTGCGGATCGATCAGCAAAATAAATTGCCCTAAGTCGCGGCCTTTCGTCAGATCGTTGTACATAGAGGAAACATGCTTGCCAAAAGGCAGCCCAAGGAGCATTCCAGACAAGATATCCACCATCATCATCAACCCAAAGCCTTTTGGTCCTGAGATTGGCAATAACCCATGAACATGATGCGGATTTGTCGTTGGCTTGCCATGGGCATCAACGGCCCATGTTGCTGGAATCTCTTTATCTTTGGAACGAGCATCTAAAATTTTGCCCCACGCTTGGACCGTCGTTGCCATATCAAAAACCACCGGCGCAGCATGCTTTCGCGGTGCCGCAAAGGCAATCGGATTGGTACCAAAATAATTTTCTTTGCCGCCAAAAGGAACCACCATTGAATCCGATTGGCACATAGATAATGCAATCAAGTCAGCTTCTGCAGCTTTTTTGACATAATAGGATAGCGCCCCACTATGACTCGTTTTCCGTACACCAACCGCCGCGATCCCAGAGCGTTTGGCCATCTCAATGGCATACTTTGTCGCTTCTAATACGACGACCTGCCCTGCGCCATTTTGACCGTGAACGATCCCGCTGCTCGGCCCAGTCTCTTCAAACGTGATCTGTGGAGTGCGATTCATCCCACCTTTAGCGATCCGCTCTGCGTAATAGTCTACCCGCACAGCCCCGTGAGAGTGGATCCCGCTGGCATCGGCAAAAACCAAATGCTCTGCAACGATGGCTGCGTGCTCTTCAGACAAACCAGCAGCCGCTAATTTGTTTTGGATCAATTGCTGTAACTCTTGTGACTGTACAATAACCGTTTCTTCCATCTTCTAAACTCCTTTAAATTTCCGGATCGCGGTTGCAATCTTTGGAATAAATATAGGTCAATGGTTCGTCACGGCCAACACCATAGGCCGCTTGCTGTACATAGGCACTCATGAAAATGTAGTCGCCTTTTTCCACTGGGAACCACTCATTATCTAAGTTATACATCCCTTTACCTGACAGTAAGTACGCCCCATGTTCTTGGTAATGGGTCTCAATGTAGCCATGACTTGCCCCTGGTTCAAAGGAAAGGATATGGATATTCATGTCAAAGCCCAGCTCTTTTGGCAGGAAATCCCAAAGTAGGACGTCTGCCATCCCTTCGTATTGGATCGGTGTCAACTCTGAAAGATTCCCCACTACTTTGTAGGCTTGGTGATTTTCAAGTGGTTGGTAACGTTTCTTATACAAGAACACTTCTGTCGCTTCTTCTTGGAGATTTTTCATATACAGTTTTTCTCCAGCAGGCAGATAGATATAGCCTCCGTCCGTCAATGTATGGGTTTCTTTGCCATCACTTACTTCCAGTTTGCCCGAGATGACATACAAGAAACTCTCGATCTCTGGACCGCCGAAGCCCAATTGGTTGGCGCCATCTTTTTTGAATGAAATGATGTAATCGACAAAAGACGCCCCTAATTTTGGTGAGCCGAGTATCGAACATTCACAGTTTTCGAAGCCTGGAATGACATTATTCACTAGCCCATCATGCGGCAAGATCGCAAAATTATTTTTTCTAATGACTGCTCGTGATTGCAGCAATCCATCTAAATAGCCCGTATTATTATTTTTATATCCCATGTGTGTCCCTGCTTTCTATTCTTTGTATGCTAGCTCGTAAAGGGAAGCTGCTAAAACTTCAACCCCAGCTACTAAATCTTCGATAGTCGTTGCTTCGGCTGGGTTGTGGCTAATTCCATCAATACTTGGTACAAACAGCATCGCAGTTGGAAAATGTGGTGCAATGATTTGGGAATCATGCCCCGCCCCACTATGCATGACTTTGTAGCGTTTGCCGGTTTGCTTCACTGCTTGTTCCACCATGGCAACGATCGTATCGTCCATCGGCACAGGGCGTTCATCCATCCATAGATCCATCTCCACTGTCAGGTCGTGCTCTTTGGCGATCGCTTGAATGATCTGTTCTGCTTCAGCAGTAAAGGCATCCAATAGCTGCCCATCGGTATGGCGACAATCCATCGTAAACAACACTTCACCAGGAACCACGTTGACCGTATTCGGTTTTGGCTCAACTTTACCGAATGTCACTACTAATGGATCCCCAAGCTCTAAGCCACGGTCGATCACTGCGGCACACATTTTGGCAAAACCATACACAGCATCTTGGCGATAGCCCATCGGTGTGGTTCCTGCATGATTGGCTTGTCCTTTTAAAACAAAGGTGTAGCGCTTTTGACCAGCGATACTATTGACGACACCGATCTGCAAATTTTCTTTTTCTAAAACACTGCCTTGTTCGATATGGATTTCCACGAAGGCTTTGATGTCTGATCGAACCGGTTCTTGTGGGTCGCGAAAATCAAAGCCTTGGCGTTGCATCTCTGCCACGAAGCGATTGCCTTCAAAATCTGCGATCGCTTCAACATCGGCTTTTTTGGCCTCTCCGACAAAGTTTTTACTTCCCCAAAAAACGGTTGGAAAACGACTGCCTTCTTCTTCTGCCATTGAGATGACTTCCAAGGAGCGTAAAGGTTGCCCATAGGTCTCTTTTAAATACTTGATCGCTAAAGCAGCAGCAACGACCCCGTATTGACCGTCTAATGTGCCACCGTTGACGACGGTATCGATATGTGACCCTGAAAGAATCGTTTCTTCTGGATACTGGCTGCCTTCCAATCTGCCGAAGAGATTGCCGACTGCATCATAGGACGTCGTTAAGCCAGTTTCTTTTAATTGTTTTTCTACAAATGATTGCGCTTCTTTCCATGAATCGGTATAAAGCAGTCTAGTCATTCCTCCAGTGGGATCACTCCCAATCTGAGATAGTGCATCGATCATTGCCGCTACTTCTTTTTTCAACTCCATTGTTCTGCCTCCTTTGATTTATACGGTTATTGTAAGCGTGTTACTGAAGGACATCATTGTTCACTTTCGACAAAACCGTTTCTATTTTTAGTCATAACGCTGTTTTTTAAACCGCTTCCTTCTCCTATACTCTTCCTTATACTATCGAAGAAGAGAAAGGAAGAAAACAATGGTTTATCCTAAAAATGCCTTTGCGCAAACAGAAAAAATCCAATTTGACACCTACGGCACTTTGCCGTTAGAAGTGACGATCCTAAAAGCAGCGCAGCCTCGGATCAGCCTTTTGTATTTTCATGGTGGTGGCTTCCTCTATGGTCAGCGAGAAGACCTTCCGCAGGATTATGTCCACCAATTGCTGGCTGCGGTGTTAGCCTTTACCTGTTCGATTATCCACTGGCTCCCGAAGTAGCGCTACACGATATCTACCTTCATGCAAAAAAGGTAGTGGAGTGGTTTTTGGACGAAGGCTGGCAGTTCAGCGGCGTTGGTACAAATGAGTACGTTTTGTTCGGTCGCTCCGCCGGCGGTTTTTTAGCGACCTTACTGACCGCACGCACAAAGCACTCGGAGCAAAAGGGCTTGATCCGATTTTACGGTTACCAAGAGTTGTTTTGTAAAGAATTTTTGCAGCCGGCACGCTTTTACACACAATTTCCGAAAGTCCCACCATTCGTCGCTGAAGCCATGATCGAAAGCCAACCCATCACCCACGGCACGTTAGAAAAACGATTCCCTTTGTACCTTTCCGCCCGTCAATATGGCAACTGGCAGCGTTATTTAGGGAATCGGGAACAGCTAGCAGCCTTGGCGATTCCTGCTGCCGCTTACCAAGACTTTCCTCCTTGCTTTGTCGTTCATTGCAAAAAAGATCCAGATGTTCCCTTCAGCGCATCCGAAGCTTTCGCTGCACAAGTCCCCCATACCAAAACACTTTGGCTCGACTTAGATCAGCATGACTTTGATCGGACACCAAATGTGATCGCTGATGAGTGCTATCGAGAGATGATTGGGTGGCTGACTAACCAATTCTGAAACTCTCAGCTCTTGATAGGTGATGATTTTGAAGCGATCGGTACGCTGTGATCTTGCGTACAGCAAAAAAGTGACCATTAGAGAACCAACTCTAATGATCACTTTTTTTGATTTGATTACTAGTATATGGGCACAACGATTTCTTCAAAAATCTAACGCTTTGCCTCGCAATTTTACTGAAGTCTTCAGAATAAAACAGCAACTGATCAGCAGATCGTTGTTAAGGGAAACTTGCAGAAGCATCTTTCATTTCTTCGAATTTCGTACCTTTAACAAGATTACATCAACGAACGATAAAGCTCAATAATTTCTTCTAAAGTCGTATCCCGCGGGTTGCCTGGTGTGCAGACATCGTTCAAGGCATCTTTGGCGATGGCTGGGATATCTTCTTCTTTGACGCCTAATTCAGAAATGGTCGCTGGAATGCCCACATCTTTGCTTAACTGATCGATTGCTTGGCAAGCAGCATCGCGGACGTCTTCAAGTGACATCGTTTCTGCCCCTTCAATGCCTAAAACGATCGCGATCTCACGGTATTTTTCACCCGTAAAGTCTTTGTTGTATTTCATGATGGTTGGCAACAAGGACGCGCACGCTACTCCGTGAGGAATGTTGTACCAAGCGGACAATGGATGGGCCATGCCGTGGACTAAGCCCAAGCCGACGTTTGAAAAGCCCATACCGGCAATGTATTGTCCTAACGCCATCGCTTCTCGTCCTGCTTGATCGCCATTCACGGAATCTCGCAATGAGCGGCCGATGATCTCAATTGCTTTGATGTGCAGCATATCAGTCATTTCCCAAGCGCCTTTGGTGATGAAGCCTTCGATGGCGTGGGTCATGGCATCCATTCCCGTTGCGGCTGCCAAGCTCTTAGGCATCCCCATCATCATATCGCTGTCCACAAAGGCTACCAGAGGAATATCGTGAGGATCTACACAAACAAATTTCCGATGATTGTCTTCATCTGTAATCACATAGTTGATCGTTACTTCGGCTGCAGTCCCAGAAGTTGTCGGTACCGCTAAAATCGGCAAGCATGGATTTTTCGTGTCTGCCACGCCTTCCAAACTAATCACATCGGAAAATTCAGGATTCGTAGCAATGATCGCGATCGCTTTTGCCGTATCGATCGGTGAACCACCGCCAATCGCAATGATACAATCGGCTTGGGCTTCTTGGACAAACGCTAAGCCGTCTTTGACATTTTGGATCGTTGGGTTCGGCACAATCCCATCATATAACGCATAATCGACACCTGCTTCATCTAATAATTTCGTCACTTTGGTCGCAACTTCAAATTTCACCAAATCTTTGTCGGTGATCACTGCCGCTTTTTTAAACCCTCGTGCCTTGAATTCGGTCGGTACGTTCTCGATCGCTCCTTTTCCAAAATACGATGTTTCATTCAAAATCATTCTATTTGCCATTCTTCCTACCTCCATTTGTTTGTTTATTCACAATATATTTTAAATAGAAAAGACTGAAAGCCTTTTCTATTCTTCTACCATTGATTATACCTCAAGATAGCCTGCTCGGGGAGTGACTTTGAAAGCGTCAGCCAGTTTTTTCAGATTTTCATCTGTAATGGTTTGTAAAATTGGGCCTTGCGCTTTGACATAGGTGTACACTTCCGCAGCTTTCTCTGCCGTTTCAATCAAGCCAAAGACTTCGTCCATATCTTTGCCAGCACCATAGATCCCATGTTGCGGCCAAAGAACCAAACGGGTCTCTTTCATTTTAGCAGCCGTTGCTTCGCCGATCTCATTCGTTCCTGGGACCATCCAAGGAATGATGGAGACGCCTTCTGGGAAGACCACCAAGCACTCCGTACACATTTGCCACAAGGTCCGCGTGAAACTGCGTTCATCCAACTCATGGGTAAAACTCATGGCTAAAAGATGCGATGCGTGGTTATGCATGATGATTCGGTTTTCTGGATCGACCGACAAGCGAGCAATATGACTCATGAAATGACTTGGCAGTTCACTCGTTGGCACCGCACCATTTTCCAAGCCCCAAAGCAATTCCAATGTTTGCCCATCTTCTTTGACTCGAATCACACCAAGGTTTTCCGCTGGATGTGCCGCTACATTTTTAAAGTATTTTCCTGAACCTGTCACGATAAAGTACTTGCCAGCTAGTGCCGTGGCATCAAAAATCATGGGAATTTCCCGCAAGACGCTTTGCGGATCGATGAAAGGCAAGATCTCTTCTTCTGTTAATAAGTAAGAAATATTGCCGCCGTTGCGCTCATCCCACCCTAAACGGTAAAGGTTTGCTGTCGTTTCCATCATTTCTTGTACAAAATTCGCTTGTAAAATATCAATCTTTTTCATCGTTCTCCTACTTTCTGGCTTTTAAGACGGTTTCTTCATAGGCTTTCACTTCTGATAGCCAATCCAGACCTGCTGGTACCCCTTGGCTTTCACAGAAGTAATTCCAAACATCTGCATACGGATAGTCTTTTAATTCTTCCGTCATGGCTAAACGAGTGGTGAAATCACCTGACAATTCGATTGCTTTTAGTTCTTCGATCGGTTCTAGCATCGCTTTTAGCAACGCTTTTTGAGTATTGCGCGTCCCGATCACCCACGCAGCGACCCGATTGATCGTCGCATCAAAGAAATCTAACCCAATGTTGGTTTTTGGCAATAAGTCATTGCGAACCAATTCGCGACCAATCTCTTGCAATTCATCGTCCATGATCACGACATGATCACTATCCCAGCGTACAGGACGGCTGACATGCAGCAAAATGCCTTTGCTAAATAGTGCCAGTGAAGACAGTTTATTGGAGATCACTTCGGTTGGATGGAAATGTCCAGCATCCAAACAAATCAATTTATCGCGTGTCAAGCCATAGCCCATATAAAATTCATGAGAGCCGACGGTGTAGGCTTCGGCACCAAGACCAAACAACTTGCTTTCCACGGCATCTACCGTGTATTCCGCTGGCAATTCTTCATCAAAAATCTCATCTAATGCTGTCATCAAGCGTTCCCGTGGTGTAAAACGATCGATTGGGTTGTCTTTGTAGCCATCTGGCACCCAGAAATTATTGACACAGACTTGCCCAGTTTCTTTCCCCATATAAGCAGCGATTTGACGAGAACGTTTGCCGTGTTCGATCCAGAACTGACGAACTTCTTCATCTGGTGAAGCAAGGGTAAAGCCATCTTTGAACATGGGATGTGAGAAAAAGGTTGGATTGAAGTCTAAACCTAAGCCTTGTTCTTTCGCCCAAGCAACCCATTTTTCAAAATGCTTCGGCTCCAATTCATTTAGATCCACTGCTTCCTCGGTGTCTAAATAGATGGCGTGAAGGTTCAATTTGTGTTTTCCAGGAATCAAAGAGTAGGCTTTTTCTAAATCTTGGCGCAACTCCTCTGGGGTATGGGCAGCACCAGGATAATTCCCCGTTACAGAGATCCCACCAGATAATGCTTCATCACTCAAAAATCCTTGGACATCGTCCCCTTGCCAAACATGCATCGAGATTTTCACATCGGCTAATTTTTTCAAAACCGCATCCGTGTCGACGCCTAATTTGGCATATGCTGTCTTAGCTTCTTCATAACGCTGTTGAATCGTTGTCATTTTTTTCCTACTCCTTCTATAAAACGTTGATAGTTGCTTAAAATCTTGTGATCAAAAGGCTGTGGTTCATGAACACTGCAAGGAAATGAGTGTTTGACCGCACGGCGTGCTTCAGCCAGCGACGTGAAGATGCCAGCACTCATCATCTGCATTAAAAGATTACCGATCGCCGTTGCTTCACTTGGGCCAGCTTCGATCGTCAGCTGCGCAGCATCAGCCGTCAGTTGATTTAAAAAGCGATTGTTGGAACCGCCCCCCACGATATGCAGTTTTTGCAGCTTGCTCGTCGTACCTGTCAGCTGTTCCAGTTTTTGTAATTCACTGGCATAACAAAGCGCTAAGTTATCATACACACAGCGAGCCAGTTCCCCTGCGGTTTCTGGAACTTTCTGCTGGGTTTCTCGACAATACGCTTGCAGTTCAGTAATCATGTTTTCTGGATTCAAAAAACGAGGATCATTGACATCGACAAACTGTTGAAAAGCAGGTGTTGCTTGCGCCAATTCCGCCAATTCTGCATAGGAATACTGATAGTCTTGCTGCCGAGCCACTTCTTGGATCAGCCACATGCCCATGATGTTTTTTAAAAAGCGAATCGTGTTGTGGGCACCCCATTCGTTCGTATAATTTTCATCAAAGGCGGCAAGGGAAACATTGGGTACTTTGGTTTCGATCCCCAGCAATGACCAAGTCCCGCTGCTGATGTAGCCCCAATCTGCCCCCTCTCCAGGTGTACCGATGATCGCTGATGCCGTATCATGACTAGCGACAGTGACAAAGGTCGCTTGTGGCAAATCATAGGCTGGAAACTTCTGTGTTTGCAGTGCGCCTAAAACCGTTCCAGCATCAACCAATGGTGGGAATAGGCCTTCTGTTACGCCGATCTCAGCTAACAATTCTGCATCCCATGTTTGGATGTTGGCATTTAGAAGCTGCATCGTCGAGGCATTGGTTTTTTCCGTGACCATCTTGCCAGTAAAAACGTAGCCCAAGTAGTCTGGAATCAGCAGTAGCTTGTCGGCTTTTTGCAGCAGTTGCGCTTCTTCTGCGGCTAACTGAAAAATCGTGTTGAAGGGTTGCAGCTGAATGCCTGTTTTCTCATACAGTTTTTGCAAAGAATAGCGCTGACCAAAAGCTGCGATCGCATCATTGGTGCGACTATCTCGATAAGCGACTGGGTCGCCTAAACGTTCGCCTGCTTGATCGATCAAACAGTAATCCACTGCCCAGGTGTCGATTCCGACGAAGCAGTCATTGATACCTGCTTGTTTCACTTTTTGCAGTCCTACTAAAATCTCTTGGATCAAATAATCGATCGCCCAACGGTCAAAGCCTTCATGAGGACGAAAGCCGTTATTAAAGCGATGGATCTCTTCTAAAGTGATCTGCTCATTTTCCCAACGGCTCAGCATCAGACGACCGCTTGATGCACCGATATCGATTGCGATAAATGTGTTCACTGGTCTCCACCTTTCATTATCTTGTTTAAAAATAAATCGATTACAATTCACTGATTCATTCTTGTTGACTCAATTTTAGCTTGACAATCAACGAGTTTCATCACACAATTTTGATAAAGACTTGCACAATCTTGGTAAAAAGGAGGATCCGATGGATTACTGGGAAAAAGCCAACCACTCATGGTCAACTGATTCACTGCGTTACATCAATACTTCAACCCAAAAGCAGCGTGAACTTTTCTATTACATTCAAGAAATCGGCTATTTCAAAGCCAGCAAACCTTACTTTACAGAACGAGAGAACCTGCCTTCTTATTTGATCAAGTATACATTGTCCGGCTGCGGTGAATTGCGCTACAAAGGAAAAAGCTATCAATTGAAAGCAGGTGATGTGTTTTTTATCGACTGTCTAGACTATCAGTACTACCGTACCGTTAGTCAAGAGCCCTGGGAAATGGACTGGATCCATCTATATGGCGCCAACGTCGCAGCGTTTTATGAGGAATTCCTCAAAAATGGCAGTCCAGTTTTTCACACCAATCCTGCCAGCAGCCGTCAAAATCCGATCCATTTGGTCTTACAAGATTTATTGATGTTACAGCCAGAACCAAATGCGAAAACTGCCTTCCAAAGCTCTGTTTTGATCCATCAGCTGCTCAATGAGCTGCTCCTGCAAAAATATCATCTCGACTTTTCGGATAGTGAAATCCCGCCTTATATTTTGCAGATTCGTGACCAGCTAGAAGAAGATTTCCGTCAAGGGATCACCTTGGAATCTTTGGAGGAAAGGTATCATATCAATAAGTATCAAATCGTCAAGGAGTTTTCCAAATATATGGGCTTGCCCCCCATCGAGTACCAGATCAGCAAACGCATCTCTTATTCGAAAGACCTTTTGCGCTATTCTCGGCTTTCCATCAAAGAGATCTCATTGGCGATCGGCATCGAAAACACCGCCTATTTCAGCCGTTTATTCAAGAAAAAAGTCGGCATTTCACCTAGTGATTATCGCCAGACGGAGAATGGACGGTAGGACTGGTTCTTATTAAAAAAGCACTTACTACCATGTGTAGAAAGTACGACCGCAAAAGTTTAACTTTTTAGGGCCTATACGCATGTCAGCCGTTCCTTTTATTGATGCTCATTCCTTATAAATCAACCTTCAGACACCACAAAAGCCGATCCTCTCTAGAGTAGGATCGGCTTTTTTGTGTATAATCTTCATTTAACGCCCCAACACCTCCGCCACCGAATAAACGCCTGGGGCAAAGGTCTTGCCTGTTAGCTTCTTCGTCATGGCATTAAAGGTATAGTGCTCTTCTAAGACGACGACTTCATCGTATTGCTTTAATAGCGTGCGAAAATCTGCATCGGATAAGAGGAAATTCTCTCGCCCATCGACATTGGGTGAAAACAAGTAATATTTGCCGACATAGCCAACTAAGTAGCTATCTACTGCTTCTTTGTTAGTACTGACCACCAAATATTTTTTCTGGTTTAGGTCAAAGTGATCGCCAGTAACGGCTGAAACTTGTGCTGGAATCGAAGCAGCATATTCACGATTGGTATAACGCATGCCATTATTTTCTGAAAGGATCAGCAATGTCGCAAAAAATAACAGAATCAAGGTGCTGTATTGATAGATTTTTTTTGTGGTCAAACTGGCAAAGCTACGGTAGTTTCGCCGGTCGATTGCTTGTTCATGATACAAATGATCAATGCCTCGGACCATGAAAAAGGTCATTAAGCCAAGTGCTAAAATCACGATGCTTGAGGCATAGCGATCGAACCCTGCCAAAGACAGTGCTTCATCAGTGGGCATCGAGAACAAGAACATGGCATAGATTCCTAAATAATACCCCACAATGATACCATCGATCAACAGCAGTTCTTTTAAAAATGGATTGCGTTTTTTCATGATAAATCGGACAAATAGCCAACTGCCCAAAAGGATGACCTGGATCAAGAGAATCCCTTGCGTGGAGATCGTCGCAACAGCCGTGATCGTTTTGACAAAAACATCCGTTATCTGCTGCAGTATCTGAGAATCCTTTTCGCCAAAAATCTGTTTATAAGCGGTCACGCTGACTTCATGCTTCGATTTAGGAAAATTCGCTTTGACATGCAGGTTCCAAAGAATCGCCGGCAGGACAGATAGCCCAATGGCAGCTAATCCTACAATCATCATGCCCAGCCGTTGCCGCCAACGAACTGATGCCTGCCACAAGCAGACTAGTAAATAGCCACCTAAAATCAGCAGAAAAAAGACGGCGCTATTTTTGACCAAATCAAGAGAGGCGCCAATCAAAAGAAAGAAACCGATCGACGGTAGTACTTTGCCTTTTAAAGCGAATAAGCCAGCGATGCCAGCTAAAGTCAACACTGGCAGGATAAAGTCTACTAACAAATTATTCATTCGAATCGCAATATTAAAATAATTGAAAACGGCCATGTTGGTGAAGATCAGGACAAAAGCCAGCTTTCTTTTCGGATCACGAATAATCGCAAAAAAACTATACAGACTACAGAAAATCAAAATCAATTGACCAATCAGCAAGACATTCTCATGATAGCCAACGATGATTGCTGTATAAGTAACAAATAGCGAGCTGCCTAAAGGATAGGAAGTAAAACTGATGATGGCATCGGCTGCCGTTGGCAATTGTCCCTGCGTATAAAGGAATTTAACGATCGTCGCCCAATGGGAGAAGTTGTCATAGTGGGTCAAATGACTGTGAAGCAAGGTTAAAACGAACAAAGTAAAATAGCCGTAAAACCACAGCATGATTGGCTCTTGTAAGCCCCAACGCACCTGATGGCGCTCCTGCCAAAAACGCCAAACGCATAATAGTAAGCCAAGACCAAATAAAACCCATGCCCCCCGAATCAACCATCCTTTTGGACCATATGCGACAAAGGAAAGAACGAGGATCGGCAAACAGCAAGCAGCGATCCAGCTGATGTGTTTGGGAAAATGGCAAACTCGTACAAAAAGATAGGCATAGCCAGCTAATGATAAACCAAAAAGACTAAATCGCAGCAGGATCTCGATCATCATCTTCCTCCTTTCTCAGCAAGCTGTCCACCCATTCTTGAAAGGCTGCTGTAAAACGCAGCTCGGAAAGATTGCTTACTTGATAAATCACTTGATTTTCTGTTGGTTGAAGCGTTGCTTTTTCAGCGTGAAGCACAAGATTACTGATCGGCAAGGTTAGACGGGCAGGCATCTCGACTTCTTCTGTTTTTACCAACGTGAGCTGGTCAAAACCAAACGTTGTGACCGCAAAGGTTCCTTCATCAAAGTTCCATTTTTGATCAATGGTCAGTATGGGCACTCGTTGAGGCGGCAATGGCTTTTGTTTGGCTTGCAGCAGATGCTTACCGAGATTTTCAAAAAGACTGTCAAAGAAGGTCATCCACGGGTCACGCAGAACTGGCAGGCTTTGATTGAAGCCATCATAAATGATCTGCAAATAAGCCAAGTAGTCTTTTTCTGATAATTGGTGTAAAGCAACCCCATAGACCCAGCGATCCTTGCCTGAAAAGACGCGGACGACGTTTCCCGTCATCTCTGCTTGGTAGCCGTTACGGGTGATTTTAAACGTCAGCTGCGCATCTGGCGGAAAATAAAGAGGAACGTCAGAAACGAAGGACAAGCCGTTTTCTGAGATATTTTCTGTCATCAAAGAATAGCTGGCGTCTTGGTCGGAAACTTCAACAGGATAATGGGCTCTGAACCGTTCCGTCGTTCGGTAAATCGGGCGACCGAGATAAAATAAGACCGCAAAGGTTAAGTTAAAGAAATGGGTCAGCAGCCAGAAGGTCAACACGCTGCCATAGAAAATCTCTGAACCGAATTTGCCGTAATTAAACTTCACTAAGCCGATAATCGTCAAAATCAACAGCAACAAATGCGGCACCACAAACAACAAGTCTTTTTTAGACTGAGTTGCTGCTTTATTGGTCACTTTGAAACGGGTCTCTTTGATGCCAATGGCTTGTAAAAAGACAGGAATCACTAGGTAAGGTGCAAAAATCGTTTCCTGGATCTCGCCCCAGCGCTGCGTTCGAATATCACTGCTCAAATCCTGCATCGCCAAATGCAAGAACGTATAGCTTGGCAGCCAAAACAGTAGCAAGACCCAAAAGTTGGTCTCTACGACCCTTACATTAAAGACGGTGTACAAAATCGGCGCGAAAATAAACAGCAACCGACGTAAAAACGACCACCAATACAAATAACTGTTTAAGAAAACCATTTTTTGCGCCAAAGACAACGTCTTGTTCTTAAAAAGATGGAGATTGTGGACACTTTGGACCACTCCTCTTCCCCAGCGAATCCGCTGCTTTAAGGCACTTGGGATATCAATGGGAAACAGACCGCTGGCCATGGGCTGCAGTGTTGATAAACTGCGATAACCTTGGCAATTGATCAAGGCGCCTAATTCAAAATCCTCCGTGATCGTGTCCGTCGGAAATCCGCCAGCGGCTTCGATCGCTTCTCGTGCGATCACCGTATTGGATCCTGTATAAATAGCTGTATCATGGGCGTTGTTCAAAACATTGACTTCTCTGGAAAAGAAGTCCTGCTCGTTAGGGATCGCCGCTTCTGAAAAAAGATTGTACTGAAAAAGATCCGCATTGTAAAAGCTTTGCGGTGTTTGGACAAAGCCCAACGGTTTGATGGTCTGATCTTTGCGGCGTTCCTGCTGATTTGCCACAAAATATGGCACTGTTTCCAGCAAAAAATCTGAGTAAGGGATCATATCTGCATCAAAGGTCGCCACTAGCGGCGAATTGGTTTTTGACAATGCATGATTGAGATTGCCTGACTTGGCATGCTGATTGCCTGTCAATCCGATATAGCCGATGCCAAATTTATCTGCCAGTGCTTTGACCTCTGGACGGTTGGTGTCATCTGACAAGTAGATGTGAACTTTTTTGGGATCGGGGTATTTCATATGAACTGCCGCATTGACTGTTTTTAATAAAAGCGGCACTTCTTCATTATGGGTAGCAATCAACACATCGATCGCTGGATAGTCGGCTTCTGGCACGATCGGTTTTTCAAAAGGCTTTGCTTTGTTTTTGTTCCAAATCAACAGCAAGCCCGTAAAGTTCGATACGATCTCACTGCCCCAAAGCAGCAAACCAAACAGCAGGGCAAACCAAGACTCGTGCCATGGCAATGTATACAGCCCCCGCCATGATAAATAGATCAGCGAAAAGACAAACGCCAGAAAGTAAACGACTTTTTTCGCCCAAGGCAAACGTTTTTGTTCCACCTCAATCACTCCTTAAAGATGACATTTTTTTGCACATGGTAACTAAAGAAAAAGAGCAGGCAATCGACGCCTATTTTTAACAACACAGAATCCCCGATCGGCAGGATCAAATAGATCAGGTAGACGAGGAAAGAGGACAGCAAAATCTGTACGATCACTAATAAAAAATACTGCAGCATACTGTTCTTTGTCCGTTGACCAAAAACAAGCTCGCGATTGATGTAGTAATTGACGATCGCCGAAATCAAGCGGGCACCCAACGAAGCGATCACGATGGAGGACAGATCGATGACAGACAAGAAATGGATCAATAACGCATAGGCAATCACATCGACAAAGAAGGAGACCACAGATGAAAACAAATACTTCAAAAAGACGCTATAGATAGCGACGGAATCTGCCAAGACCCGAAAATGGGAAGAGGCATTTTCTTCAATATAGATAGTGGCGATCGGTTGCGAGAGAATCGGCCACCCCCGTTTCTGGGCTTCGATCAGCATCCGCGTTTCATATTCAAAGCGCTCACCTGAGATCGCCAACAAATCTGTCATGAATTTCCGAGGGAAAACCCTTAAGCCCGTCTGCGAATCCTCGATGGCAAGACCAGTCGCTAAACGTAGGATATTTCGGGTCAAAATGTTGCCGAACTTACTCCGCAAGGGCACTTCTTTGCCAAAGGATCGGGTCCCTAAAATAATACTGTCGGGATGGGCTTGGGCCTTTGCTAAGCAAGCCATCATATCGGTATACTCATGCTGCCCATCCGAATCAATGGTCACCATAAATTCAACAGCTGGCTGGTTTGTCAGCACTTCAGTGAGAGCGGTTTTGATGGCTGCGCCTTTTCCAAGATTCTTTGGATGGGTCAAAACCTGACAACCAAACTGCTGTGCCAATGCCGAAAAGACAGGCTGATAAGCTACCCCACTGCCATCATCCACGACCAAAATCGGCAGGTGCTGGTTATGCAAACGAATTTTCTCCACCAGAGCCAGCAGTTTGTGGTCAGGTTCTAGCGAAGGAATCATGATTAAACTATTTTCCATATGCGCTCCTCATTTAAGGTAGTATTTTTGAAAATAAAAAAGAAAAGAAGCCAACCCCGTCAGTAAAGACAGAGTTGGTCGCGACCGCTGCGCTTGGCTCGATACAATGCTTGATCGGCTCGTTCTTGTGTTTGCTGTAGCAACTCGCCCTTTTGCCGTTGTGCGATCCCAATCGACAACGTGATGCTGACCGAATCGCCTGCATCCAAGATGATCTCTTGGTAACGGATGCGCTTTTGGATTTTTTCGAGGAGATCAGCAGCAGCCTGTGCGTCTCCTTGGATCAAGATCGCAAACTCTTCCCCACCGATGCGATAGACCGGGTTGCTCGCCGTACAGTAGGTCGAAAAAATACGAGCGATTTCTTGCAAAATCACATCCCCAGCACGGTGTCCGTAACGGTCATTGTAATTTTTGAAATGATCGATATCGATCAAAGCGATCGATAAGTCCACCTCGGTCGTGTCTAGGCGTTGGCGGTCATCTTGAAATTTACGGAAGTTGTTCAACTGCGTAAGATCATCGATTTTGACCAATGCCAAAATGCGCTGCATATCATTTACTATCGAGTAAAGGAAAAACGCCAACGTATAGGCGAGAATGCCATAAACTATATAAATTAGGGTCGTTTTTTGAATATCGCCCGTCAGATAAAAACCAAAAAGAAAGGAGATAGCGATCAAGTAGGTAATTGATAGGAATAACTCTTGTTTGTCAGTAAATCGCCGTTTGGCCCAAGCATGCAGAAATGTCAGTGTCACTATCAAAAAAAACGTAAGATATAAGTTCAACCAAGACGATTTTGATACTTCAAACAAGAAACGCCCTAACGCTAGATTGACCATCGTCGGTACGGTCACCTTCCACCCCAGATATTTCATGGAAAAAGCGTAAAGCAAAAAGCGCAGGTCAAATCGCGTTTCGTATACGACATAAGAGAAATTCATCATCAGCATCCCCACCACGGTTTCACAAGCAATCGCCGCTGCGATCTGTTTCGCTTTGAACGTCCCTTGGCCAACGAATCCGTCACTGATTTTGAATAACAAATAAATATTGATGATAATTGCGCCTAAATTTGCGAGTGTATTGACAACCAGCGTATTTGCCATTTCCTGTGCTTCCTTTCTAAAAAAAAGAACCCTTACTTGCTGATTCGACGGGACAATTCCAGAAACATTTCATTGGAAAAGCGGACAAAGCATCAAGTAAGAATCACTATTAATTATTGACAGTTTTTATCACTCTTGATTTAGAATAATTTACCAGAAATTATACATAGTTTCAATCTTTTTGTTAATATGCGAAGATTCTCAAGATAAATAAAATAATCAAAATGTATATTTTATAAATAAATAACATTATTTCTTTATTATTACTAACTTTTTGTGCATAAACATTTAATTCTTTGTGAATTTGTGCAAATTATTTTTCCATTATTTTTTTACGTCTCAGGCAAGGTGCACACCCGGTTTCGACCACTTTGTTTTGCGAGATAGAGTGCTTGATCGGCTCTTTCAACGGCTGCCAAGATATCCCCATGACAAACGGTGCTCGCTTCAACGCCGCAAGACAAAGACATCGTCCCTTTTTCAAAATTAGCGACAGGAAACATACTACTAGAAATGGTTTGACACAGTGTCGTCATCGCAGCTACGGTCTGTTCTTTGACATCCCCTTCGATCACGACACAGAACTCTTCGCCGCCATAACGATAAAAGGAAAAGGTCTCGGCAAAATGCGCATCTAAAAAAGTGGACGTCCGTGAGGCGAAAGTTCTCAATAGCTCATTTCCGGCGATATGACCATAACGGTCGTTGACCTTTTTGAAGTGATCGAGATCGATCATGGCGATCGTCACAGTCTTTTTCTGTGAAACGGCTTGAAGCAGATCGTGGTTATAGGTCCCATAGTTGAAGCAGCCGGTCAACGCATCGATCTTACTATTCGCCAACTCTGCCAGTACTTGGTACTCTTCGCCTTCAATCAACCGATGCAGCCACATAAAGCCACCCAACAGCACAAAAGAACCAACAAGTACTGCTAACATCGCTTCCCAGTCATAGGTCGTCGTATGATGGACCAACATCGAAAAACGCGGTGAGATCAGACAGGTCAAAAAATACATCAAATAAAATTGCTGTTGCGGACGCAACGGCTTGATTTTTGATAAGAGAAAATCAAGGACAAAGACGCCGACACCTAATAGTGGTAAATAAAAGGCTTTGCCAATGTCAGAAAAACCGACAAACAGTAAATAGAACACGACCATACACGGCGTTATCAAAATCAAGATCTTGCCACGATCACCATAGAAAAAATGACTCGCAATAAAAGCAGTTGTGTATTGATAACAGATAAACCCAACTGAATTCATTGAGAAAGAAAGAATAAAATACAAATGCGTAAACGTCAGAATACCAATAATAAAATACTTAAATGGACGAGAAACCGATATTTTTTGCACACTTCGTACAAAAACATCTGCGGTCACCAGTAAACTGGCAATCATCAGCGGCAAACCAAACGCCAAGAGCACGCCTCGTTCTAACATTCCATCACAATCGCTCTCCTTTAGACCATAAATATCCTTGTTGTAAATGAACCCCCATCTCAAGCAGTTGCGCCATCTTATCGCGGGTCTCGATGCCTTCAACGATCAACTCAAGCTGATACTTTTTGGCGACCTTCAACCAACAGGTCAAGAAACTAAACCCGATCTCCTCATCGAGCTGAATAAACGGCAGTAGTGAAAATTTCAAACAATCCACATTTTCAAGATTGGCAAAGACCAATGACAGGGTATTTTAGCCACAGCCGATGTCATCGACAGCGATCACATAGCCATAGGCTTTGATTTTTGCAAGGGCAGTAGACAAATCAAAAGAATCATGCTGACCTTTTACAGGATGCTCTGTTAATTCGATCTGCAACTGCTCTTTGTGAGCAGTCATCCCATCAAAAAAGGTCCACGTTGACTGCCACAGCAGCTGTTGTGGATGAATATTGACACTAAAGCGGGTTTTCGGCTTTTCTTGGCACAACCGTCGCAGCTCCTGGGCATACCACTCCATCAACTGCTGGTTGCCACTTTCAGATTGAATCATTGCGCTGAATTCTTGTTGCGGAAAGCGGTTGTTTTTCTCGCTGCGCAGCAAGACCTCATAGCCGTTCACCTCTTGCTGACTTAGCGATTCTACCTGCATGATTGGTTGACATAACAGATAAAAATTGTCTGTGTTTTCCCAAATTGTTTCATTTCCCATCTTCGTTAAGCCCCCATCTAGTAAAGTTATCACTTCCGAAAATTGGTCATATTTGTATCATCGCTCGTTCATAGTCCTTAGAAAAAGAAGCTTCAAAGGAACTGACTTGCCTAAGTATACCAAATAGAGCCGCAGTTCCCCAACTATTTTAGATGATTGGGCAGAAATTTTTGTGAACGATTGGACAGAGATTGCTATTTCCACCCATAGTTCCCATTTCTTCTGACGGTTGGAATTCTGCGCTTTTCTTGTATCAAAAACGCTGTTTCTGGCTGACTTACACGTTGGTCGATTGTCGGTTTTGACAGCTTCTTCTGCTCATCCTCATAAAAAAGCCAGCTGAACAGGAATTGTTCAGCTGGCTTCCTTTTTCTGTTAATAAATTAAATAGTCAGAGGCACCGGCTTGCTTGATCTCGATCACCAGCTTATGAGGCAGGCAAATGCTCGTCTGCCCATTGCGATAGATCCAGCTGGTTTTGACAGCAATCTGGTCGGGACTATTGTCTTCACGAACTCGGATCGCGCCATCTTTGATCTCGACGATATTGTACTGACCTTCTGCTGGATAGTAGGTTTTTTCCATCGCATCGATTTCTTCTAAGTTAAAACGGTCAACCTCTTCTCCATTGATCCGCACGATTGCATACCGATCGCCGGTATCACTTTGAGCTTGTGCTTCAAATAGAAAAAGTGGTAAAAAAGAGCCGACAACTAACAGAACAAACAGCAGATAATCATAGGGCTTTAGAAGTTTTAAAAATGGCTGGATCGTCTTTTTCATCACATGTACGCCTTTCATGGTTCATTCACTGTTCCTTTTTAGAAGGTAATCGCTCTTCAAAAAAAGCAGTTAGGTCGATGATCTCTTCCTCTGTGAAGGTTTCTTGCTCCCATTGGGCAAGAATTTGTTCTTGCAAAGCCAAATCCATTTCCCAAAAATGCTCGATCTTCTTGAAATGCTTTGAGTCAAAGGAACGAAACACGGGGTAGATCATCAAAAATTCTTCAAAGGTAAGATCCCAGTCCTCAGTATAATCTTTAACGACCCCTTCTGACAAGGCTTTTTCCGTCGGATCGCCGTTTTCTTTAATCAAGCCTGCTTCGTAAAAATGGCGATAGATTGCCTCTTTGGTGATCTCTGGATGAAATTTTTTACTGTGACGATAGGCTTCTTCAATCAATGACGGATAGATGATCTCCATTTTCCCCCTGCTTTCTGGACGGCGTCATAAGACGGCGTTAATTCTTTTCGATTGGGTGCTGCGCTTTATATTCTGCTAATGATACATGGTGGCTGCGCTTGAAGGTTCCTGTTGTCCCATCAAACGAAATCGCTGGTGCTTTGACGCCATAGTGGGTCCGGCGCTTATTCTTTTTTGCTTTTGATGTTTTTCTTGCAGGTACTGCCATGTCATTTCCAACTTTCTTTCACTTTCTCATTATGCACGCAGCTGCAATGCATTTTTTCGTTTATTTCGCTTAAATTCATGAATGATCTTTAATGCGCGTTTCCTTGTTTTGATGTTCGGGCTCTTTAAACGTCGATACGCACTAGACAAGTCCGTTTTTTCCATATTGACTCCTTTCTGTTACCAGCTTGCTTTTGTAACGCCGGGAATTTCTCCGAGATGTGCATGCTTACGGAAATTGATCCGTGACATGCCGAATTTATTCATGTAGCCGCGCGGACGACCATCGATCATATCCCGTTTCTTCAAACGAGTCGGATTCGAATCCTTCGGTAGTTTGGCCAATGCTTGGGTATCTCCTTGTGCTTTTAGTTCTTGACGTACTGCTCGGTATTGTTCGATGAGTTGTACTTGTTTGTTGTATTTTGCAATTTTTGATTTTTTTGCCATTCAGTTATATTCCTTCCTATTTCTTGATTTCACGAAAAATCGCTCTGCGCCGCAACTTTGGTGAATATTTTTTTAATTCTAAACGTTCCGGCGTATTGCGCTGGTTCTTATTGGTCAAATAAAGTCTTTCCCCTGTCTCCACACATGCCAAAATAATATTGTTTCTCATAATAACCAGCTCCTTTCTCTTGCGTCACACCAAAAGAACACTCAAAGTGTAACGATTACGTTTTGTATCATATCACACTAAAACACAGGAAGCAAGCAAAACTATTTCTTCTTTTTGTTATTTAACACGTGAAGAAAACGTCATATGAATTTGTTTTCAACCGTCGCTGTCATTGGCGGCAAGATATCAGGAACCTATAGCTTTTGATCCCGCAAAAAAATCACCTGATCTTTAAGAAATCACTGGTTGGGCTTTTCAAGCAGCCCAAGTCGTGATTCTTTGTCAGGTGATTTCATTCGGTTAATTTACTGATTGGTTCTCATGTGACGCAAGCCATTCACTAATCGCCTGCAAGCGTTCTATCCGCAGGTTCGGCAAGCCATTGCGTGATAAACCATGAGAGGATTGGGGAAACAGCATCAGCTTCGTATCGACGCCTTGACGTTGCAATGCCATGTAAAACTGCTGTCCTTGTTCTTGCGGACATCGCAAATCATTTTCCCCATGGAGGACTAGCGTAGGTGTCTTGACTTGGCTGGCATAGGCCAAAGGCGACATCTTCCAAAGTCCTTCGGTCTCATCAAGTTCCCGCAACAATTGGAATTTGACAAAGGCAGGTCCAATGTCACTCGTCCCATAAAAGCTGATCCAATTTGAGATCGAGCGTTGCGTAACGGCCGCGCAAAAACGATCGGTATGGCCAATGATCCAGTTGGTCATAAAGCCACCATAACTGCCGCCAGCCACATGGATGGTGTTCGTATCGATTTCTGGATGGTTTGCCATCACGGCATCCACCCCTAACAGCAAGTCTTGATAATCTTTATTGCCATAATCACCTAAAATCGATTTGACAAATGTTTGACCGTATCCTTGCCCGCCACGAGGGTTCAACAAGATGACCCCATAGCCATTAGCGGCATGGACTTGCATCTCCTGGAAAAATGTTTCCCCATAACAGACCTGCGGACCGCCATGAATGTACAAAATCGCTGGATGATTTTCCTTTGTTTCGGTCGGAGGCAAATACCAGCCTTGAATTTGCCAGCCATCTGCTCCTTCGTACCAAAACGCTTCGGGTTTACTGATCGTTAATTGTGACATAACTGCTTGGTTAGGATCATAGAGATCGGTTACTTCGCCACTTGTTAAGTCAATCAACGCTAAGCGACTAGGGATCGTTGGCGTCGCATAAGCAACAGCAAGTTTGGCTTCTGAATAGATCGCCGCATCGAGGATATCCATTTTTTCATCAAGTAGTTTGGTCCATTCTCCTTGGGTCGTGGCACGGTACAATTGTAGCTTGCCATGTTCTGTTACGGGTACAAGGAATGTGTCATCCGTCAACCAGGTGATCGCTACGCCACGATTTTTTTGTTGAAAATCACTGATGATCGCATTGCCAAAGGCAACATCTAACTCCTTGGAAAGATTTTTGACTGCTTTCGTTTTTAAGTCGATCAAAAACAAATCATCCAAGGTCACAAATCCGTAAGAGAGATCATTGCCTAATAGTAACAGCTGATCATTGCGCACAGCAGCAAAAGTGTAGGTTCCTTCTGGCAGGATGTTTTCTAAACTTTCTGTCTTTTTCGTCTGGCTATCAAGGAGACAAACCTTCGAGCCATAGTCCCATTCATCTTCTTCCTCTTTGTCAAAGGTGAGGAACAACGTCTTCTGATCATCCGCGATGCCAGAAAAAACAAAGGGAGAATCATGCTCAAAAATCAGTTCCGTTTCTTGTGTCGCGATCGTTTTTTTGACGATCGAATGTTTTTTTTCTTTTAAAAATCCGACGCCATCCGCCAAATAATTGACTTTCGTAGTAGCTTTTACTTCTGGAAATTCCTTTTGCTTGTCCGTCTTTTCTGTGTCGTCTTGATTCTCTGAGACCGGCTCTTCTTGTGCCAGCTTATAATAGACCGCCGTTGCGTCTTGCTTCCAAAAATAGTCCCCCAGACCCTTCTCAGTGACAAGTGCTTGGGGCTTGCCTCCGGACACTGGCATCGTCCATAACGTACTTTCACCTTTCTTTGGATCGGTCGTCACAAAACTGAGCCTTTGCTCATCTGGCGAGACCTTTAGGTTGTTGTGGGTCGTCGCTTCGGTGCCCCACTCACGCCGTTCGTTGGTCTTTGGGTCAATACTATAAATCGCTGAATCATACGTATTAGTCTCTTGGTTGACTGCCGTTTCCAAGTAAAAAACCTGATTTTGCCCCACTGCAGGCTGCGCAATCGTTTTCAGTTCAAACAGTGTCTCATTCGTTATTTTTTCCATCCGTTTCCCTCCAAAGATACGTGTTTTCGCAGTAACTATCTACTAGTATATCAAAAGAAACGAATTTTTCTGCTTTTTTCCCGCCTTTTTTTAATAGTGAAATCCTCGCAGATTCGCTACTTCTTCAAAACCAGCCGACGTTCCTGTCTGCCGCAAGATCTCCTGCCCATTTTCTAAAAGGGTCAAGGCAATTTCCGTACTGGCGCTTTCGCGAATGATCCGATTCATTTGCCCAATAGAAGGTGCTAACAACGAATGGCCTTCTTTCGTCAACACTTCGATCGTCAGCAGCCACTGTTTTTGTTTGAGATGGATCACTAAACGGTCTTCCGTACGTTTGACATCATGAATCTTTGCACCATGATAAGTAGCAAAACGATATTCTTGGCTGCCGACTTGCAGAACACAAATCGTTCCCAAAAAAGCAAAACCAGCAAAGGGAATGTCGGCTGCGGAGAAAAAGAACCGTACATCTGGTGCATCAAAACTGTTGCACTGAACCCAGATATAAGCTGCTGGAAAGGAGGTACCCCAGTCTTTTTCCAAATAACCGATCCCGTTCGTGAAATCGATTGGTTCTTCGTTCCAGTACAGCGTACCTTCTAAGGTATGACTCATGCTCAAGACACCGTGGTAGCACTCCATAAATGACAGGTACGAAAAAGGCCCCATGATACTCGGCGCATAACGTGTCCGCTGAATCGGTTTGTGGTCGTTATATTTTACTGCTCCTTGTACTTGGAGATCGTTATTTTTTAAAGAAACTTGAATGCCTGCTTCACTAAAGATATTGTCACCAATCGTTACTTTTCGCTCCTCTTCTGAAACCTGAAAATCAGTTTCTGGAAAGGAGAAGTAATGCGCGCCCTCATGATTGATCACTTGAATGAACACTTCTTTGGTACCGTCTTCTTGAATCGAAAGACCAGGAATAAAAGCATAGACTTCTTCACCAATTTGGTGCTTATGGTACCAGCCTTCAAAAAAAGCGGTCTGCTTGTCGTGGCCGTGAAAGAACCGATCTGTTGTCAACATCTTGATTTCCCTCCGTTTCTTTTTTAAGTGTAGCATGAAGCAGAAAGATTCCTCAGGATAATGCTTTTGTCCATGTAAAAAAGCCAGAAACAAGCAACACACTTGTTTCTGGCTTTGCTTATTGCTTTTTCATCACTCGACGGGTCCACCAGAGAAAAATAAGAAACCCTACAACGAGCAGTGTCAAAAGTCCTCCGGTCTCCCCAATGTGATAAAATGCCATGGCTTTTTGTAGGCAACCAAGCAACACAAATACCCCCAGTAGAAAAACGATCGGATAAAAAGCTTTTTCTTTGCGTGATACAACAAAAACGATCGCCGCTACCAGCAAACTGCCAACCAATACTACATCAAAAGGAAATGCGATCGTCAGGAGCCACCAGTTTGGGGTCAGCAGATTGATCAACAGTGAAAGACCAATCCAGCCACTCACAACGAGCCAAAGGGAGCCGAAACGAATCACCTTGCTTGTGTCCTTCTTTTGATAGATGGTTTTGCTGATGATCGCAAAAATCCCGATGACCGCTACCACAGTTACCAATCCTGTTAAAAGATAATCCAGCAGGTTAAGAACCAGTGGTCCTTGATTTGTAAAATCAGCTATAAACTTGATCCCCCAACTGATACCAACCGCTAGATATGCCAATTTGAGACGCTCTTTGAGATTGCTCTTTGGCGTGTTTGCCAACAGTTCATCTGCCACCCCTTTCGGATCATTGCCAAAATAGTGTTGCGCCTCTTCTCCATGAGTTTGTGCTTCTAATAAATCCATTGCAATCGCGTATACCTGCTCTGTGACTTTATGCTCATCGTAAAAAAGGCTGGAAAGTAAGAGGTAGCTTCGAAAATCATCAAAAAATTGGCGATTTTTCTCATTGAATTGTTGCTCGATCAGATTGGTTTGCTCTCGCCAATAGGTCGTCTCTTGTTTATTTGCCATGTTTCCTCACTCCTTAAATAATCCTTCGACTTTCTTCATTAGGTTCGTCCATTGTTCTCTAAATTGTGCCAAATAGTCTATGCCTTTCGGGGTGATCGAGAAATACTTGCGATCAGGTCCTTCAGGTGATTTTTTCATCTCAGAGGTAATAAGTTCTTGTTTTTCCAACTTCTGCAGCAAAGGATAGATCGTGCCGCCAACGATCGTTTCAAAGCCTCTTTGCTTCAGTTCCTGTACCAGTTCATAACCATAAATCTCTTTTTGAGCAATCACTTGCAAAACACACCCTTCCAAAACCCCTTTTAGCAATTGCGTCTCTTTCACGATTTCCCTCCTTTGGTTCCCTTTATCTAGTTTGTTATACAAACTAGTGTTGTACCTAGTATACGTGTTTGTCACTAGTTTGTAAAGCATACTAGTAGTGAAAATAAAAACGGCCTTTTAAATAAGACCGTTTTTGACAAACTCGATGCTTTTTTTCTAGATGACAATATCGATATCCTCGGGTAAGAGGCTCTTGTAAAAATATACTTTATTCCGCTTTGATTCTAAAACCATTAGAATAATTTTTTCGGTGCAGTCTTTCAATACCTGTTTAAATACTGCTTCCCCTTCAGTATTCTCAGTGGCTCCTTTTTCTTCATCGTATCCCCTACAAGAGAGAAGCGCAAGATCAAAATGATAGGTCCTGAGCTGGTTGACTGCTGTAACTGAATTAACGGTAAACTTTTTGTTCGTTACCGTCCCGCCAACGATGGTCACCTCAGCAGCAGTATGTTCCGATAGTAGTGCGGCAGTTAGCACACTATTGGTTACCACTCGTAACCCATGAATTTTTTTCAGGTAAGGGATCAGGTGCAAAGCTGTGCTAGAACTGTCTACGAAAATGGTCATATCGTCCTCAATATACGTCACTGCACGTTCTGCAATTCTGCGTTTTTCTTCATCATTGACATAATTCCCCACTTTTGTCAGATAAGCCGCATCGACCTTCTCTGAATCGATCAGCATAGCACCACCTCGGGTACGTCTGATTTGTTCTTCGTTTTCCAGTTCAATCAGATCGCGTTTGACCGTAGCATCACTATAATGTAAGAATTCAACTAATTCCCCCAGAGAAGCAAATTTCGTTTCATTTAAATACATCATGATTTTCTGCTTACGCTCATCTTTTGCTTTCCCCATACATAAACTCCTTTTAAAAAAGAAATTCCCACCAATTTAATCCTGTGCCAATCAATCATTTCCTATATTATCTCTGATAAAAACTTGCTTTGTCAACCGTATTCAGCAGTGTCAATTTATGGCGTACAACAGTTTTCACATCTTCTATTGGTTGTACATATACTTGATTTGGTTCATACATAGCAGGGGTTTCCGTCAATACTTTTCTGACTGAATCAAAAAATACGGATTTCAAATCAGAACTAAGATTTACTTTGCATACGCCATATTTTACAGACTCTCGCACTTCATGATCTGGGTTTCCTGACCCACCATGCAATACAAATGGTAAAGCAATACGATCGTTCAACTTTTTCAACAAATCGATGTTCAGTTTAGGGATGATATTTTTTGGATACAACCCATGAGCCGTTCCGATCGCAATGGCAAGGGTGTCAATGCCGGTAGCGCGTACAAAGTCTTCGGCTTGGTCGACATCTGTGTAAATAATTTCTGCAGCTCCCCCTTCTGCGGAGCCGTTGTTCCCAATCGTACCAATTTCTGCTTCAACGCTGACACCAACCGTATGTGCCAGTTCAACAACTTCTTTCGTGATTTTTTTATTTTCTTCGTAATCGGCTAATGATGCATCGATCATCACCGAGGTATAGCCATTACGGATCGCACGCATGACATCGTAGATTGATCCCCCGTGATCCAAATGAATAACGACTGGTACCTTACTTTTTAATGCGTACTCCCGCACTGTCGCTATGAAACAATCTCCTAAGTATTCGATCTCATCAGGATGAATTTCTAAAATGACTGGTGCATCCTGTGCCTCAACTTCTTCCATGATTGCTTTTAACATATCAAAACTGCAAATATTAAATGCTGGAACAGCAAATTTATGTTCTTTTGCTACAGCAAGTAATTCTTTCATTGTCATTAACATTGTGACATTCCTCTTTTCTTTTGATTCGTTGCGCTTCAACCTATAAATAGTTTCTAAATCAGTTTTCCTTCATCGGTTGGTTGGCGTTCCATTTCAGTTCTAGATTTTTTCAGAAATCCTAACATCAATGCTGTAACCACCGTTCCAGAAACGATTGCCACGACATACATCAACGGATTGTTCAATACATTGGGAATCGGTAAGATCCAGATACCCCCATGTGGAGCTAATGAAGTTACGCCGGCGCCCATTGATATTGCAGCAGCGGTTGCTGAACCTGCCATCAAACTAGGTATTACTCGTAATGGGTCAGCGACAGCAAATGGAATCGCACCTTCAGTAATATAAGATAATCCCAAAACCCAGCAAGACTGAGCGGAAGTTCGTTCTTCTTGAGTAAATTTTTGCTTAAACAAGATAGAAGCTAAGGCAATGCCTAGAGGCGGTGTCATCCCGGCAGCCATACAAGCCGCAATTGGTGCATTAACTCCTGCCGACATCAAACCAATACTAAAGGTTGAAATCGATTTATTGATGGGACCGCCCATATCAGCTGCCAGCATAATGCCTATCAGTAAGCCGAATACCACACCACTCGTAGAACCAAGTCCATTAAGCCAATTCGTCAAAGCATCCAATACATAAGAGATTGGTTTATCAATGAAATAAAACATGGCAAAGCCAGTCACAGCAACTGAGATCAAAGGAACAATAATCAACTGATAGAGTGCGGCAAATGATTTTGCTACTGTTACTTTATTCGCTAAATAATCCGTAGCATACCCAGCGAGTAAACCACCAACCATCCCACCTAAAAAACCAGATCCTCCACTTGCCGCCATCGTTCCCGCAACCAAACCAGCGGCAAAGCCCGGTCTACCTGCAATGGAAGTGGCAATTCCTGCTGCAAGTGCAGGAACCATCAATGCAAAAGCCGTATTCCCACCAATCGTGCTTAAAACTTCGGCAATTTGATTGTATGAAGGATCGCTAGGATCAGCTGCATTGATCCCAAAAGCAAAACTAAACGCAATTAAAATTCCACCGGCGATAACCAAAGGCAACATGTAATTAACGCCATTCATGAAATGATTATAAATGCCAGCTTTCTTTCCAGATTCGTTTGAAGCATGCTCGGCTTGGGCAATCGTGGTCACTTCTACCCCATCTATTGCCTCTTGAATTACTTTTTCTGGTTCTCTGATTGCTCTTGCGGTTGACACTCTTTTAACTTTTTTTCCAGCAAATCGGTCGGTCTGTACTTCTTTGTCAACCGCTAAAATGACAACCTCTGCCTGTTGAATTTCTTCTGTACTCAAAATGTTTTCGACTTTTACACCTTGTGTCTCGATTTTGATTGTATATCCCAATGATTTTGCCGTTTTTTCCAGTTTTTCAGCAGCCATATACGTATGCGCAATTCCAGTCGGACAAGCAGAAATACCGACAATTTTCATACAGGTTCCCTCTTTTCTGATTGATTTGATTGAATATTGTTAATAATATCTGAGGCGTCTTCTGCCTTTTTTACTGCATTTCGAAATCCTTCGTGCATCAACAATCGTGCGAGATTGCTTAAGATGATTAAATGATCGTCAGTACTCTTTTCAGGTACTGCGATGACAAAAGAATAGGTGACTGCCGTTCCGTCAATTGCTTGATAATCAGTAATTGGACTCGACTTTACGAAGGCGATTGCGGGTCTTAGCACTGCCTTACTTTTTGCATGAGGAATACCAAAATGATCCTCAATCCCAGTAGAGGTTTGTTTCTCGCGACGAAATAAATCGTTTTTGTACTTCTTTATATTACTGATAACTCCTGAGGACTCGAATAAAACAGATGCTTGAGTAAACAATTCTTCTTTTGTCCGAATTTGTTCATCAAATAAAATGAATCGTTCATCAATCAGTTGACCGATATCCAATTTCAACACCTCCATTTTTTGTAATCGTTTTCGAAAACTTGCCTAAACTATACCATCGTGAACTAAACAGTTCAATGCTATGAGCTATTTAATGCAAATAGACGAAAAAAAGTGGGATAAGTTCATAAAAATGATCTATAAAAGTCAAAAAAAAGAACAAAGAACGACAAATCATCGTCCATTGCTCTCTTATTTCGATTAATACCTAACCTATACTAAAAAATTTTTTAAAAGAAGAACCGTAAGTAAATCTCTACTTTTCTTCCATTTCCGATATCTACACTTACAAGTCATTCTTTCGAATCAACGCTCATGTAATAAAACATGAATCAACGCTTCCCCCCGCGTTGATAGGAATCATTGTACGCTTGAAAGGACTTATCGTGAAGTTTCGCCGCTGCATCTGCCAACCAGTTGACATTTCTGATCAATGCGCGGCCTTGTAAAACCAAATCCACTTGATTGGTTTGCAAAAGATATTCGCAAAGATCAGGATTATCCAATAAACCGACTGCTGTTACGGGAATATCGACCACTTGCTTGATAGCTGCAGCAAAGGGCACTTGGTAGCCATCATAGATCGGAATATTAGGCTTTTTATCCACCACACCGCCTGTGGAACAGTCAAGACAATCAATGCCATCTGCTTGAAGCCATTGGGCTACTTGCTGCCAATCTTCCAACGAATTTTGGCGTCCTGGTTCTTCATAGTCTGTCAGTGACAAGCGCATCCACAAGGACCCAGAAAAGACTGCTCGAACTGCTTGTACCGTTTCTTTTACAAAGCGATACCGATTCTCTAAGGAACCACCATACAGGTCGGTTCGTTGATTGACGAGAGGCGAAAGAAATTGATCCATCAAGTAGCCATGAGCCCCATGAAGTTCGATCATCGTGACACCCGCTTTGGCTGCTCGTTGGGCAGCCTGAACAAAACTATCTTGCACCCGTTTGATTTCCGACAGGGTCATTTCTGACGGTAACGGGTAGCGTTCGTTAAAGGCAACGGTACTTGGTGCCAAAGGATTGGTGGCATCAACTGCTTTTCGTCCTGCATGGCTTAGTTGGATGCCTACTTGCGCATCGAACCCATGCAGCAGTTCCACCAATTTCGTCAGCTCTGTTTGCTGCTCTTCATTCCATAACCCTAGATCATTGTTTGTGATTCGTCCGTCTGGTTCAACGGCAGTCGCTTCAATAATGATCAAGCCGACTTTGCTTAATGCTCGTGCCCCGTAGTGAACAAAATGAAAGGGTTCCGCAACACCGTCTTCTTTTTTTACTTCATACATACACATCGGCGACATAACGACGCGGTTGGCCAATGCTAAATTCGCTAGCTTCACTGGTGACAATAATTTGGACATGCTGACACTCCCTCAACGATTCTTCGCTTTGTATTTTTCTCTATATTCAGTATAAACAGCCCCTTCAAAAACACAAGCAATGACCCTTTTTCTCATTTTTAAAACAAAAAAATAGACGCATTCTGCTTGCTCCCATGACATTGGAACAATCAGCTGCCTCTTCCCACTATTATTATACCGCATCCAGAGTCAAAAAAATAGACTAGTATTTTTGGTGGATGCTCGTATAATTGAGATACTTTGGAGAATGGATGTGAGTCTGAATGAACGACCTAAAGGCTGAAAAGAAGCATCTCGCAGACACGTACCAGCAATTGCTGACGCGAAAGACAGGGCTGAGCAGTTTCTTGACTGAAGGCAGAAAAAAAGATCGCCTTGCGATGCAAAGCATCGGCGAAGAGATTCGCTTAAACTTTGATAATTTTGCTGACCGTTTAGATACTTTTGCTGCCATCGAAAGTAAGAACCGTGAGATCGACCAAATGAACGCCGCTCTTCAATCTGCTGAACGTGAATTAGCTGCCATCGACCGTCTACTGGATAGTCCCTACTTTGGTAAAATCTCCCTACAGTTTGAAGATGAGAAAACAATAGAAGATTTTTACATTGGGATCAATGGTTTTGTTAATGAAAATAAGGAAGGGCTGATCTATGATTGGCGCTCCCCAATTGCCGAATTGTTCTATGCCAAACGCTTGGGCCCAGTCTCTTATCAAGTGAACAATCAGACGATTTCTGCCGCTCTTGAACATCGCCGACAATTTATTATCGAAAAAGATCAATTGAAGCAAGCCTTCGATACCTCAGTCGCGATTCAAGATGAAGTGTTACTGGCAGCCCTTGAGGCCAATAATAGCAAAAAAATGCAAGACATCACTGCTTCGATCCAACACGAACAAAACGTCATCATCCGTGACTTAGCGCATAAAAACCTACTGGTCAACGGTGTTGCTGGAAGCGGAAAAACGTCTGCTGTCATGCAACGGATCGCCTTTTTGCTGTACCATTTTCGTGAAGAGATGACCGCAGAGAATGTCTTGATCCTCTCCCCGAACTCTCGGTTTATTGATTATATTTCGCAAGTGCTGCCTTCCCTCGGTGAAAAAAATCCATTGACGTTGACCATGCGGCAGTTTTGCCAAGCATTTCCTAGTGTTGACTTAGAATCGGAAGAGGCGTATTTTGACCGCATCCAGCAAACACCCAGTGAAGCAATCGACCTTTTGCGCAGTGCTGACTTCAGCCGCTTTCTTCAATCCTTGAGCAAACAGCTGCCAGAAGAACTTGTGCTTCAGTTTAAACCAATCAAAAGAAAAAACGTCGTCCTTTTTTCTGAAGAAACGATCGACACTTTCTTCCAAGAGACACCGAAACAGGCATCCTTGCGCGATCGCATCCAAGCAGTCAAAAAGAAATTGGCTTACGCTTGGGAGGAACGACTGCAAAAAAATGCCTTAGCAACAAATGTTCACGACCAAGTTCGTTCTTTGACTGAAGACGAACAGCGCTCCCTATTAGGGACAGTTTTAAAGGATGATTCAGAAAAAACAATTCAGAAAGCAGCCATTCGCCTCCTGAAGAAAAAATACGCAACGGTTTCCAAACAAATCAAAGACCTTACTTGGTTTGATACGAAACGATTGTTAGCAGACAGTGCCGACTATTTTACTCACGGACAGATCACTTTGACGCAAACAACAGATAGTTTGGATTATACCGTTTGTCTATTGCTGATTCGTCATTTGCTCGCCGAAAAACAACCTGTCCCTGCGTTACGCTATCTGTTTATCGATGAAGTCCAAGATTATACGCCAGCACAAATTCAGTTTCTATTATGTCTTTTTCCTATGACCGCTTTTACCCTCGTGGGGGATCAGCAACAGGCGATCTTTACAAGTGCCATCACCGTATCAGAAATCCAAACGTTATTTCAACAACAGGCGAAATTCCTCGAAACGTATCAGCTGACTACGAGTTATCGTTCTAGCGGTGCAATCACGCGGTTATTTGCCCAAATGCTCCCAAAAAAAACCAATTTAAACATCTCTGCCGTTCGACCAGAAGGAAAGTTGCCACAGTTTTATGCCAATCTGCCTGACGTTGCGTTAGTAGACATAGTAAAGGAACTTAAGCAACCAGTAACGATCATCACCAAAGATAGTCGATCCAGTGAGGAGCTCAAACAGTTCTTCGATAAACAGGCCGTGTCATTTCATGGAACGGTTTTACCGATTCATCTTGCCAAAGGATTGGAATTTAAGCAGGTCCTCTTATATGATGTCTCAGAAGAAAATTATCATACCGATCAAGACCGGCGAATTCTCTACACGGCGATTTCTCGTGCAATGGAAGAACTGGTGGTAACTTCAAAAGGAACCTTTTCGCCGTTTCTCACTCCTTGAATAGTAAAACGAGAAACCTCCTACTTTCTATAGAATCTTGATGAGATTTGAGAGAACCCTGTCTTGCCTCTCTGAGTAGTTCTCTTATCTGATTGATTTAGAAAGCTATCGATCAAATAAAAAAGCATCAACGCGATTGCGTTGATGCTTTGCTTTTGAATTGATTAGCGATGGATGTAAGTATATCCAGATGCGTTCATCGTAGCTCTATTTGGTCCACCAGGACTGTCAAAGCCCATTCCGCCTTGAGAGATTGTGATGGTATTGTTTGATGGGTTGTATGATTCAACATAAGCAACGTGTCCATAAACTGGATCAGCAGTCCATTCGCCACCAACTGATTGACCAGCGGCAAAGACTACAACGGCACCGGCTGCTGGTGTACCATTGACAGTGTACCCATCAGCTGCAGCTGACGCACCCCATTGTGCTCCGTTACCCCAGTAAGTACCTACCCATGGTGCAACACTTTTCACGTACCAAGTACATTGACCCCAAGCATACATGTTACCTGAGCTTGAATGATCTTTTCCGCCGCCAGTAGAAATACTTCCGGTAGAATTATTGTTTGATGAAGAGTTTGAGTCTGAGTTACTTGAGCTTGAATTGCTTGAACCAGTGTTTGAAGAGCCTGCGTTCGATGAACTTGAGCTGTTAGAACTGCTGGTATTGCTTGAGCTTGTGTTGCTTGAAGAACTACTTGTTGCTGTTTCAGTAGAAGCTGTTGTATTCTCTGTCGTGCTTTCAGTTGATTGAGCAGCAGCTTGTCTTTCTTCTTCTGCTTTTTGAGCAGCAGCAGCTTCTTGTTGTTCTTTCAAGATACGGGCTTTTTCAGCTTCCGCTTCTTGTTTTTTCTTGTTCAATGCATCTTTGTCTTTTTCAGCAGTCGCTTGTTCTGCTGCTAAGTTTGCTTTCAAGACATTTAAATCAGCTTGTTTTGCTGCGATGGCATCTCTTTGTTGGCTAAGTTCTGCTTGGTTCGCAGCAACTTCTTGGATTTTGCTTTCGTTTTCTTTGACTTTGTCTTCAACATCTTGTTTGTCTTGTTTTTGTTGTTCAACTAAATCATTGTTTGCATTGACAATCGTTGTCATCGCTTGTACGCGACCGATAACATCCGTTAAAGAATCTGCTTCTAAAACAGCATCAATGAAATTGGTGCTTTGACCGTTAACTTGTACATCACGGGCTTGCTTTTGGATTGCTTCTTCACGTTTGGCAATACGCAATTTCAATGTTGCGATTTTGTCTTGCAATTTCTCAGCTTCTTGACCTAACTCAACTTGTTTCGCTTCTAATGAAGCAACTTTTGCACTCACTGTTTCAATTTCTGCTTCTAGAGAATCGATTTGTGATTGGGCGTCAGCTTGCTGACCTTTAAGAGAATTGATTTTTTGGTCTTGCTGCTCGATTTGATCATCAATGGAATCTGCAAATGCTAATGCAGGTGCTGCAACTGCTGTTAATGTTAGTGAACACACCATTAATGCTGATAACAAACTATTCTTCACTCGTTTTTCCTCCGACTAGCTGGTTGATTTGACAGATGAACTGCCTTTATAAAAACTTAATTTTGTCTAAGAAAGTTTAATGTTCGATTTAACGACAAATGAATTCTACCATAATGATATGACACACAGATAAAGGAAATGTTACAAAAATGTTTCAATCTAACACTCCCTTTATCTCAACGATAAATAACAGGACAATTAAAGACCGTTAAATCAACGTTTCTGAATAAATTACCGCGTTTTCTTTTCATTTTCATCATCAAAACTAAAATCAATTCATGTTATCTTTATCGAAAATAAAGCTAATTCGTCAGGGTTTAAAGCTTGATCACACTTTTTTTAATAAAAAAAACTATGAAAACAAGAAATCATTCAAAAAAAGACCATTTATGTGACAAGATCCCTATTCCTTTCTATAATAAATAAAACAAGCGAGGAGGGAATCGCGATTCGTACACACAAAAAATGGTTTTGGCCATTGGCACTACTTACACTTTTTGTCACCTGTTTCCTGTTATTCTTTCAATTTCGTAAGGTGCATGAAGCCGATACTCCATTGCAACAGGCGAGCAACAGTGAGTTTTGGCTCTTAAGTGATATTCATTTTCTTTCCTCCACGCTCCATGATAACGGCGCAGCCTTTCAGACCTTCACAAAGGGAGCTGCTGGCAAAGAGATGACGTATCAAGAACAATCGATCGAGGCCTTCACCGCTCAAGCCTTAAAAGAGAAACCCACGGGAATTATTTTGACCGGTGATATGACGCTCAATGGCGAGAAAGCAAGTGCTCAAGAGTTGGCAAGATTGCTTGAACCATTGCAAGAAGCTGACATTATGGTTTTAGCATTACCTGGCAACCACGAGATTTACAATGGTTGGGCGCGAGCATTTAAAGGTGAAAAGGAATACTACGCAGATCAAATCAGTCCTGAGGATTTTCAAACGATTTTTGCTGAAGGTTACGAAAAAGCCAACAGTATCGACAAGTCTTCCCTTAGCTACAGCATTCAGTTAAACGACAAGTATCGTCTCTTTTTGCTCGATTCATGTATCTACGATTCTGAGGTTAATTGGGATGACCCTACTACGAATGGTGAGTTGAAACCGGCTACTCTAACTTGGTTGGAGGAGCAATTAACCCTGACGAAAGAAGCGGAGCAAGTACCACTGGTCTTTTTGCACCATAACTTGTTTGGTCATAATGAACTCTTACAAGACGGTTATGTTCTCGACAACGCCTCTGAGACTGTCGCTTTGTTGGAACGCTTCAACGTGCCAGCCGTTTTCTCTGGTCATATCCACATTCAAGACATTAACGAAGGGAATGATTCGCTTTATGAAGCAGTCACTGGGTCTTATTCAACAGCAGAATTAGGCTACGGCGTCCTTTCTCTTTCTGACAAGGAAATCAACTATGAAGCTCGGCAGATTGATCTCGATGCTTGGGCGGCTGAAACGAAGCAAACTGATGAACAGTTGCTGAACTATCAAAACTACCAGAAAAGTATTTTTGAAAAAGACACCGACCAACTGGTCCGTGACCAATTGTCCGCAGTGTCTGAACTGTCAGATGCCCAGATGACAAAACTTTGCACGTTTGTCACGAAGTTGAACACTGCCCTTTTTACTGGCAATGATACTTACTCAGCCGAAGAAAAAGCTGCCATCAAAGACTCCGAGGAGTATCAGTGGTTAGCGACCTATTCTTACTTTTTGAAGCAATATGTCGATTCAATGCTGGACGATCAAACCGATGATCGCAAGCTGACGATCCCCCTCACAGCAGAATAAAGCTAAAAAGTGTCTTCTTCCTTTCTTTTAGGAAAAAGACACTTTTTCTTTTCTAATGAACGATAGCCCTCTCGTTTGGGTAAACGAGAAGGCTATCTGACGAGTCAATATTTATTCTTTGAAAGTGCAGCATACTATTACTACTATTATTTATTTCTCATTTAAACGATACAATCCCTAACCTCTATTGTATCCTTGTAACTCTGAAGTTACGCCAGGTTTGAATAAATTTCTTCAAAACAAGTAACGTGTGGTACAAAAATATTTGTCGCTTATCAATAACTATACCACGCAACAAGGCGCCGACGGAAGTAAACTAGCTTATTCTTAATCATTACTTAAACAAAAGGTATTGTTTTCAAACAGTGTTGCTCCTTTAAGAATTCTACGTGAAGCGATCAACCTTCCTGTCATGCATATCTGCTAACCATTCCTATAAGGGAATTCCTTTTATTCAATAGGCAAGTCGTGCTGTTTTAAGAAAGATAATTTATCCCAGTAGCCTCTTTGAAATAAAATTTTATCATTTACTATTTGAAAAAAACCGCAGCCTCTCAAACCTAAGGGGTCACGCCACTCTAAAATTGCCCATTGTCCATCTTCGAAAATGTTCTCAACGATACAAACCATGTTTGCGTTAGAAAAATCTTGCTCAAACATCTGCTTGATCGCTTCTTTCCCAACAACTGGCTCATTGGCAACCTGGTGGTTTATTGCATTCTCATCATATAATTCTGAAATACATCCTACATCTGCCTGATTAAACGCATCAACCCATTGGCAAAGTATTTCTTTTGGCTTCATATAAATCCCCCTCGAAATGTAATCATCTTTGTTCCAATCGCAATAAAAAAAGCAGCTAATTTGTACCAATATATTCTACTTTTACAATTCATTCAAGACAATATCGATGAAACGAATAAGAAATATCGATCTTTCACATCGATTACTCTTGTATAAGTACGGGGTACCATATATTGAATCGTAGCATGTTTTGCTTTACCTGTTTCTTTATTCCATTCACATGAGTCATGCCATTTGAATCACTAGTAATCATTGCTTTTAATGGTAGCAACGCCACTAAACCTATTCAACCACTTTATTAATTTATTGAATACGGTATACAGCCCCTCTTTCTTTTTATACGCTTATCATCGAATGAGAAATCATAGGTAAGTAAACCGCGACGCTTAGGGCTAGTTGAATAGTGAAATCAAAGATGTACTATTTACCATGTCAGGTCCTCAAAACCTGCAACTATTCTCTTGTAGCAGATCATCAACACCCGATCCATTTCAATATTTATATAAAATAAAACAAAAAAAGCGAGAACCCAATGGATTCTCGCTTGTTAACGTCAATTAACCTTTAACGATGTTTGTTGCTTGTAAGCCACGTTGGCCTTCTTCAACGTCGAAAGTCACTGCTTGACCTTCTTCTAAAGTTTTGAAGCCGTCGCCTTGGATAGCTGAGAAGTGAGCAAATACATCATTGCCGTCTTCACCTGTAATAAATCCAAAACCTTTATCTGCATTAAACCATTTTACTGTACCGTTATTCATAAACGTATACCTCCATATTACACATCGACTGTGTTTATTTGTTTGTAATAGAAAATGATGTGTAATTGAAGTGTGTATCAATAGAAAAGATAAACAAGTATTAACATATCAGAACTTTACCTATTCATCATAGCATGGTTAAAATAAAATAGCAAATAAAGTTGGCTTTTTTTCTTGATAAAAAGCTAAATTGTTAAGAAACCTTATGATTAAGCCTAGCAATTGCTTTATCTGGAAGAATCAAAAATCAAAGAGTTGCGCCGTTTGAAGCAATTACTTTTTTGTACCAATCAAATGACGCTTTCTTGATGCGTTTCTTTGTGCCATTGCCTTCATCGTCTTGGTCAACATAGATAAAGCCATAACGTTTCGACATTTGTGAGGTTGAGGCACTAATGATATCGATACAGCCCCATGCCGTATAGCCAAAGACCTCGACGCCATCATGCAACGCTTCATTGATTTGTTCAATATGCTGACGCAGATAGTCGATTCGATAAAAATCATCGATGGTGCCATCTTCGTTTACGACATCTTCTGCTCCCAAACCGTTTTCGGCAATAAACAAAGGTTTTTGGTAGCGGTCATAGAGTTGATTCAATGCTGTTCGCAACCCTTTGGGATCGATCTGCCAGCCCCATTTACTGCTTGGCAAATAGGGATTTTTAATCCCACCAGTGATCAGATTCCCAACAGCACTTTCCAATCGTTCTGGATGTGCGCTGACTGCACTGGACATATAGTAACTAAAGGAAACAAAATCAACCGGGTTTTCTCGGATGACTTCTAAGTCTCCTGGTTCGATCACCAATTCCACTCCTTTTTCTTCAAACATGCGGTTGGCATATGCTGGATAATAGCCTCTTGCCTGCACATCACTGAAAAAGAGTGAGGTACGTTGACTTTCAACTGTTTTTTGGACATCGTCTGGATCACAGCTGTACGGCGTTAATAATTGATAGCTGATCATGCAGCCGACCTTGGCATCGGGAATCAATCGATGGCAATAGTCAGTCACGATTGCGCTGGCGACAAATTGATGGTGCGCCCCTTGGTACTTGTCTTGTTCAATATTAGGATGACCTTCTTCAATGATCCCGACACTAACATATGGATGGTGTTTGACACAATTGATTTCATTAAAAGTCACCCAGTATTTGACTTTCTTTTGGTATCGCTCAATCACCGTCTTGGCAAAACGGACGTAAAAGTCGATCACTTGCCGGTTTGGCCATCCTCCATACTCAGTCACTAAATACAAAGGCATCTCATAATGGGATAGTGATACCACTGGTTCGATCCCATACTTCAAACACTCATCAAAGACTGCGTCGTAAAATGCCAATCCAGCTTCGTTTGGCTCTACCTCATCCCCCTTTGGAAAGATCCGTGTCCAGGCAATTGACATCCGATAGGCTTTGAAGCCCATCTCAGCAAATAAACGAATATCTTCTTTAAAGTGATGATAAAAATCGATTCCCTGTCTTTTCGGATAGTATTTCGTGCTGTTTGGATCCTGTGCTTCTGCAACTTGCTGATGAGTCATCATATGCCATTGGTCAGTCCATCGTTCTTTCGGCATTGAGGAATCGAATAGATAGACATCAGAAACCGACAAGCCTTTTCCATCGATTCCAGAACCTCCTTCAACTTGGTTGGCAGCTGTTGCTCCTCCCCAGAGGAAATCTTTTGGAAAATAACTTTTCATTTTACTTGCCGCCTTTCAAAAATGATTCGTACGCCAACGCTTCCCCATTCGTGGCGATCACTTGCTGATAATACGCAAAACTAGCTTTTTTCTTGCGGGAAAGATCTCCGCTACCATCATTTTGCTTATCAACATAGATAAAGCCGTATCGTTTTTCCATCTCTCCTGTCCCCGCAGAAACGATATCGATCGGTCCCCACCATGTATAGCCTAGAATCGTTGCGCCATCTTTGATCGATTCCGCCATTGCTTCTACATGGTCTTTCAAATAGGCCATCCGTTCTTCATCGACGATCGATCCATCTTCATTGACAACATCCTTTAAACCAATTCCATTTTCAACGATAAATAATGGTTTTTGATAGCGATCAGTCAATTCGCTGCAAACATAGCGTAATGCCAGCGGATCGATCGGCCATCCCCAAGCAGTTTCTTTTAGGTAAGGATTCTTTTTCCCTAGTAATCCGCCAGTATTGCCTAAAATTTTCATGCCTGCTTCATGCAATGAGCTGCGGTAAAAACTAAAGCCTAAATAATCGCAGGTCCCCGCTTTAATGATCGCTAGATCTTCTTCTGTAATGTCCAGCAACAGATGATTATCCTTCACGATGCGGTCGAAGTATTCCGGATAGGCTCCTCGCAATTGCACATCACTATAGAACAAGGAACGACGGCGCAGTTGATACGATTCAAAAACATCTTGCGGGTTGCACGTTGCAGGGTAAATCGGACTCAGTGACAGCATACAGCCAATCTGATTGTTTTCATCTACTGCCTTCCCATTCAGAACTGCTTTGGCACTTGCAACAAACATATTATGACTTGCTTGATAAAGTGCCTGTAATTTTTCTTCTTCAGTCTCGAAAGAAAACACATCGATACCTGCTGCGAGTAACGGGATCGTATGGGTATGGTTGATTTCATTGAAAGTCATCCAATATTTCACTTTCCCTTTGTAGCGTGCAAAAACCACTTTTGTATACCGATCAAAAAAATCGATCAGTGCACGATTTTGCCAACCACCATATTTCGTCACCAAATGCAGTGGCATCTCAAAATGAGCTAATGTAACAACTGGTTGGATCCCTTTTTCATTCAAGGCATCAAATAAATCATCATAAAATTGTAAACCTGCTTCATTGGGTTCCGTCTCATCCCCATTCGGAAAAATGCGACTCCAAGCAATTGAGGTACGCAAACACTTCAAGCCCATTTCCGCAAACAGTTCAATGTCTTCTGGGTACCGATGATAAAAGTCGATGGCTTCATGGCTCGGATAAAAGTTATCCTCTTCAAGCTGCAGTGAAACTTGCTCAATACGTTTTTCACCAACTGGTAAAATATCCGCTACACTTAATCCTTTTCCTCCTTCCAAATAAGCTCCTTCGGCTTGATTTGCGGCGATTGCGCCGCCCCATAGGAAATTTTTTGGAAATACACTCATGAAATCGCTCCTTTTAATAAATCATTTGCTACCAAAGCGGTAACGTCTTTTTTCGCTTGATCCACAACTGTCAATGCATCTTCTTTGATCACACTGGTAAAGACCAGCATGGTTGTCGGATCATATCCTTTTTCAATAATTTTTGCTAAGTCAAAGGTGCCAATTTTTTGCCCCTTCACGACTTGATCCCCTTGTTTCACCGAAATCTCAAACACGCCTTTTGCTAAATCAACCGTGTCTAAGCCGATATGAACCAACACTTCCGTCCCAGCAGCTGATTGGATCCCAAAAGCATGTCCAGTTGGAAAAACTGTCACAACCGTACCAGTAAGTGGCGCATAAATATCGCCGGCTGATGGATAAACGGCTAATCCATCCCCCATTGCTCGAGAAGAAAATACTTCATCTTTGACATCATCAAGCGTGATCGCTTCACCAGCAACTGGTGTCATCACTTGCAGCCCTGCACCTTCTTCTAAAACAGGTTCTAGCGTCTCTTCAAATCCTAATACATAGGTCAAAATAGCAGTACCGAAGAACGCAAAGGCAATGCCGATCAAATAGTACACAAAGGTGTCCCCAAAGAAAGCTGGCAATGTCGTCAATGCTGGGAAAACATAGACGATGGCCTTGGTTTGCATCATTCCCATAAACGCACCAGCAAGGGCACCAACGATGGTTTGAGCAATCAACGGCTTTTTAAATTTTACCGAAAGTCCATAGACGATTGGCTCTGTAATTCCTCCAAGCAATGCTGGAAGCAAAGAAGATAGCGCCAGGCCTTTGGTTTCTTTTCTGCGAGAGCGTAAAAACACACCTAAAGCAACCCCAGCACTCGCAAATGTTGCTGCTGCGATCATCGGGCGCAGCGTATCATAGCCATATACCGCTAGGTTATTGACCATGATCGGTACAACTCCCCAATGGATCCCGATCATTACTAAGAATGTCCAACCGCCACCGATCAACAAGCCAGCCAACAGCCCACTCTTATCGCTGATAAAGTTCATGGCATTGCCTAAACCGTCCCCAAGCATTACACCGACCGGTCCAATGATCAAAACGGTCAAAGGCACCATGATCAAAAGAGCCACTAGTGATAGAGCAAAAATCTCGATACTCTTAGGAATGATCCGTTTAAGTAGTCGTTCCAAGTGCGAGTAGATATAGATCGAAACGATCGCTGGAATCACGGTACCCGAATACCCCATCAACACAGCTGGGATGCCAAAGAAATCGACCGTCACACCGTTTTCCGTCACCATTGCTGTAAAATTCGGCTCCAGCAACGCCCCAACGATTGCTAAAGCAATAAACATATTGACTTTGAAAATCCGCGCTGCACTGATCGCTAAAAATAAAGGCAAGAAATAAAAGACACTATTGCCAGCAGCAGCTAATATTTTATAGGTGCTTCCTTCCGCATCCATCAAATGATAGGTTGTAAAAACAACTAGCAAAGCTTTCAACATCCCTGCCCCTGCAAGAGCAACAATGATTGGATTAAAGATCGCAGACAATACATTGAAGAATCGGATAAATACATTGCCTTGTTTTTCTGTTGATTCTTCGGCATCCCCATCACTTTCCAAAGCATTTTGGATCGAATACTTGCTCATGATCGTTTGAAAAACATCTGCTACATGATTACCGATCACGACTTGAAACTGGCCATTTCCTTCAATGACAGACAATACCCCATCAAGCTGCTGAATCTTATCCTTATTTTTTCGTGCCAACTCGACATCTTTCAACTTAAAACGCAATCTAGTGATGCAATGATACAGGCTAACGATATTTTGTTCCCCACCGACCTGTGCTATAATTTCACTAGCAAGTTTTGAATAATCTTTTGCCAAATGACTCACTCCCGTGTTTGATTTATAAAGCGCTTTATGGCGTTACTATAGCAGATTTTTTTCTCTCACCTGCGAAAGTTCGCAATTTGGAAACTGCTTACAAGAAAGGAAAGAAAATGGGCCTCTTAATCATTCGTTTATTGAATCTTTTAAATAATGCACCCACTGATTCCACCAACTACTATATCGGTTTGACCATGATCAACTATTACGATCAGATCCAAACTCTAAGTATTGGTGAATTCGCCGCTCTTTGCCATGTGTCAAAGTCAACCGTTTCAAAATTCGCCCGTACCTTAGGCTTTGATGACTATGGTGATTTAAAAGACAACGCAGCTTTCATCGAGAACCGCTTCAACAATCCGCTAAATTATCGCTCGAATATTTTGTCTGCTTTGGAGCAAGAAGGCGTAGACTCCTATTTTGACGCAGTGATACAAGACATCGATTATCTGCGGCATCATCTTGATCTGCCAGCCATCGAACGGGTCGCACAAGCAATTGTTTCGCATAAAAATGTCTTTGCTTTTGGAATATTATTCTCAGAATCGGCTGCTATTGATTTCCAGATCAAACTAGCTTACAACGGCAAGTTCATTCGGACCTTCCAAGACGATCTCGTACAGGAAGAAATCATCAAATCTGCCGATGAAGAATCGCTTTTTATTATTTTTACCAATTCCGGTGACTACCTGACCAAGCAACAAATTCGAAATGGAACGCCTCGAAAAGATTTCTTTGATCGAACCAAAGCCAAAGTCATTGTGATCACCGCCAACCCACAGATCTCGGAACTTCCTTTTGTCCAAGAAGCAATCATCTTCCCTCATCAAACCCATTTCCAAACCCATGCCTTTATGTATCAGTTCATCATGGATTTGATCGTATCGAAGTTCAAGCAGTTGACGGATCGAAAGCGCATGTAGTAATGACCCTCCATTATAGAAGAAGGGCATTTCTTCCATAATGGAGGGTTCTTTGTGAATAAGATGTCTCATTCATTCGTAAGCGTCACTCATTTATTCCTAGTTTCTTTGAAATTTTTTTAATCCTAGGCTGCTATTTATTAAATTTCTCCTCATTTATGTTTTTTGTTTCACAAACTTCACCTCGGTATGGTATAATCATTTTGTTTTTAAGAAAACTATGGGAATACAAAGGAGAAGGAAACATGAAAAAAACTAAAATCACTTTAATCGCTGCATCATTGCTTATGGGAGGCACTCTTTTAGCTGCATGTAGTTCAGATAACGATACAGCTGCAAGCTCATCATCATCAACAGCAGCTTCAACTGCTGCATCAACTGAATCATCAGATGACGTTGTTTCAACTGCTTCTATCAGTGACCAAACTTCAGTGATCGAAAAAGCATTGAGCGCAGATGGTAACTGGATCGTTGCTGTAACTGGCGACATGACATTTGATAACGATGTAACCGTTGATGGCGAATTCCACGACAAAGGTGACGACTCTGCTGATATCTACCGTAAATTTGCATTGTACTCACAAGATGAAGACCGCAACGTAACAGCTGAATACACAGTAACTGTTCCTAAATTGATCGTTAACTCAGAAAACTTCAACATCGTTCACGGTGTAATCAAAGGTGACGTTGAAGTGAATGCTAACGGCTTTGTATTGAACGGTGCAAAAGTTGAAGGTAACGTAACATTCACTTCAAAAGAATTCCAAGATTCAGCAACACTTGACGAAGATGGCGCTTCTGTAACAGGTGACGTAACAGTTAGCGAATAATCTTTCACTGGATTTCTGTGAAATAGATGAACAAAAAACGAGGTTGGCAAGTCGATCGTTGATCCCTTGCCAACTTTTTTTGTTTTTTTATAAACAATTGCATCCGCTCTCATTACTAACATTGTGTAAGTAAGAACAAAGCCCAAGAAAAAAAACTGGCTTGCTTACGCAAAACCAGTTTCTTCTTTAGGCGCTTATTCTTCAATAACTGCCCACTTGTAGTCATATTGCGCACCAGCACCGTGTGATACGACCCCTTTTACTTTTGGTGCACGTAAATGAGCTTCAACGTTTTGGTACACAGGGATGACCCCTTGTTGATCCATAATGATTTTCTCTGCATCTAACAAATCTTGCCAGCGAGCATCTGGATTGCCAGCATTTGTCGTGGCAGACGATTTCACTGCTGCATCGTACTCCTCACTTGTCCAACGACCGCGGTTGTAGGAATTGTCGGTAACAAACAAATCAGTAAAGCTGCTAGCATCCGCATAGTCAGCTCCCCAACCACCCATGACGACATCAAAGTCACCTGAGTTTGAACGATCTAAACGAACGGAGAAAGGAACAGGACTTAGGCTAACTTTCACCCCATCCAGCGTGTCTTGAATCGCACTTTGAATATACTCAATGGCCTTTTTGGTTGAATCTGTATCAGAAGCCAAAATTTCAAAGCTCAAGGAATCGATTCCTAACGCCTCTTTGGCTTTTTCCCAATGTTCTTTGGCCTTTTCTTGATCGTATTCAATGACACTTTCCGCTTCATCGACAAAATCAGTATTATCAGTTGGGTTAAAGGTCATTCCTTTTGGTATCAATCCTGTGGAAGCCAATGAACCGTCCCCTAAAATCGATGTCACTAATGCATCACGATCGATGGCATAAGAGATTGCTTTACGCAGATCCTCATTGCGGAATGGCGAATCTTCTTCGCGCTGATTCAACTCGATATAGGAAGTACGGGCTAATGGTTCTGACACAAACGCTTCATCATTGGCCATTTGCTGTGCCAATTCTCCTGTTAAGATGACGTCGTCTGCTTGCCCATCTTGGAATAGATTCAAGGAGGTCGATGATTCTTTTACGACACTAACATTGATGGTATCAAGTTTCACCGTCTCTTTGTCCCAATATTGGTCGTTCTTTTCATATGACCATTCTGTATCGGTTCCTGGCCCATCAAAGCCAGCCAACACAAAGGGTCCATTGTAAACGGCATTGTCGCTCGTTGAAGCATATTGATCGCCGTTGTCTTCTACGACTGCTTGGCTTTGTGGGAAGAAGGATGGAAATGCCAATAAGTATTGGAAGTATGGCGTAGGTGTCGTCAGCGTGATTTCTAATTCATAGTCACTGACTGCTTTGATCCCTAATTCTGAGGCATCTTTTTCACCTGCTGTTATCGCTTCGGCATTGGTTACGGGCGCAAATAAGTACGCATACTCAGAACCTGTTTCCGCACTTACGGTGCGTTGCCAACCAAACACATAATCCGCTGCCGTTACTGGTTCTCCATTTGACCATTTGGCATCTTCTCGTAGTTTCAATTTATAGGTCAGACCATCTTCACTGACTTCCGCTAATTCGGCGGCACCTGCAGGTTCGGGCTTACTATCAGCATCTAAGCGGTACAACCCTTCATACACATTATTTAAAGCACTGAAACTGATCGTATCGGTGGCTAAGGATAGATCGGCACTCGGCATTTCTTGTTGAACCACAACATTAAAAATTTGTTCGGCAGCTGCTGTCCCACTACCACTTGAACTTTCACCTGTACTTGATGTCCCTCCTGTTGAGCAACCTGCTAATACGATTCCACAAACAGCGACGACACCATATCCCCATTTTTTCTTCATCTTACCTACCCCTTATGAAAATCCAAAATTTTCAGAATTATTACAAAACTCTGAATGTAAATAAGATTTTAATAAATATTAATTATAAAAGCAAGCTATTTTTCTCATTTTATTATTATTTATTTTTTATGTTAACACTGCATGTTATTATTTATGACACAAAAACAAAAAACACAAAGCGAAAAAGATCTCACTTTGTGTTTTTTTATCTTTGGATAGAAACGTGGATTACTCCATTTTATAGCTTTGACGCGTCACTTTCCCCTCTCGTACCGTAGCGATAATAGTTGGCACAGCCCCAATCGCCGTAAAGAGATAGACCAGACCTAAGTTCCCGTAATATTGACTCGCTTCCAAATATCCTTCACGAATCAAATCAGGTAAAATACGGAAGGCATAGAAGACATCAACGTCCGTGTAATAATTCGCTACACTGATCGACCAGTCGATACGATTCCCGACATAGACCATGATGATCATGACGATAATACTACTAATAATACCTTTTGTGCTGAGTTTTCCACCTAATAATTCATACCCTTTGATGGCACAGATCGCCATCGCGATCCCAGACAATGCAGCAACATACCCCAGTTGTCCTAATAAAATAATTGCGCCGGCACCAATCAGTGAGCCAAGAAACGCACCCACGGTTCCAGCTAACCAATTTTCTTTTTTCTGCCCTTTTTCCCGTTCTTGCGCAAGGACTGCTTCTTGTTGTTTCTTAAAGCAAGCTTCACAGGCAATGACAGGAGCGCCGCCAATAGCATACAGCGAAACCGGCTCAGTGACCGCGCCGCAGAAGGTACAAGCATTTTTGAAGCCTTTCGTCTTCAAAAAATTCGTCAACTGGTCCAACGCAGTACGTAACTTGTCCACGGTTTTCCCTGCAGTCATCGCTCCGCGTAAAGTATAGGCAACTTGATATCCTTGGATCACACAGTCGATGATCTCTTTTGACTCACTTAAAACTTCTTTGACTTCTTCTTGGTTGGGAAGTTCGCCATCTTTGCTAAGTGAAAAATGAGCCACTAGAGAATAACTATTGTTATTCTCTTGAACTAAAAAAAGTTTATAACTATGATACGTTCCATAAATCACCCCAGTGGAAGTATCAACGGAGAGCCCCAACGGCTCGGCAAATTTGGTCAATGTCTTCTCGATCTTCTTATTCATTTTTCTCCTTCTTTCCAACAAACACTTACCTTTTTAGGTATAGCTAAAAGTTTAAGGAGAGTAGAAATGAAAGTCAATCAATTTGTTCAAAAAACCTAGTTTTTTTATCTATTCTGTGACAAATCGCCGCAACGCATCAGCAACCCCATGGTCTGTATTGCTAGTCGTCACAAAATCAGCTTTTGCTTTGACCAATTCGGGCGCATTCTCCATCGCAACACCAATACCAGCTGAAGCAATCATTGGCAGGTCGTTAAAATTATCGCCAATCGCTAAGGTTTGCGCCAGCGGCACTTGAAAATAGGCCGCCAATTCATTTAGCGCCTTATCTTTTCCCACAGCTTGATGAGTGACTTCCAAATAATTCTCTTTGGATAAGTAAAAGGCGCTTTCTAAAAATCCAGCGTTCTGGCAGGCAGCATGAAGCGCTTGGATTTCTGCCGTTGTGCCGATCAAAAGAAACTTATGAACCTCAAAAGCTTCTTGTGCCAACAGTTGTTCTAATGAAGTTTCTACAGGAGTCTCTTTGGTGATCGCCGCTTCTGCTCGTGCCCATTGGTCCACTCTTTCGCAATACCACTGATCACCAGAGTAGACATTGATGGAAACACCAGGAAAATCAGCTTTGATGCGCGCAACCAAAGTATTTGCTTCTGCTTTTTTGACCTCATGACTGAAAATCGGTACCAGTGTGCCCTTTTGATCGTACCCTCCAATCAGGGCACCGTTGTAACAAGCCAAGGGCCAGTCTTCTATCCCTAATTCTTGAGCTATCGGTAGCATTCCTTTCGGGGAGCGAGCGGAAGCCAAAACAAAAGGAATCGCTTGCTGCTTCAATCGTTTGATTTCTTCAATCAAATCCAGATCGATTTGATGCTTATGATCCAAGATCGTCCCATCAATATCACTTAAAATAAACCCTATCTGCTTTTTTTCCAAATAAACCATCCTTTCCCATTCCCCATCCTTTTTACGAAAGCGGATTGAGCCATCGCTTTCGACCAAAATAAGCGCCGTTTCCATAAAACGAAAACAGCTTCCTTGACCTTCTTTGCTTCCAGTTTACCATACTAGCCAATGAAAAAAGAGTGCATCGCTGCACTCTTAGGAAGTATAGATATAAAACTCGATTTCCTTCTTCATCGGTTTTTTGATCCAGCGTTTCACAGCAGCTGCCCGCTTCAAGCCCATATGCTCATCAAAACCGAAATTACAGGTGGTATCGGTATAAAGGAAAAACGGAGCCGTTTTTTTCTGCTGGACCATCGCTAAAAAGGAAGTAAAGAGCTGCTTGCCTACACCCAATCCTTGTGTTTTGGGACTAACGGCAAACAAACCAACTTCGGTCTGAAAAGGAATTTGTAAGTCTTTCAACATCGCTTGATTTAACTCAGCCACCTCCTTGGCATAATGCAGCAGCGTGTTTCTCCCTTCTTTCGTAAGCAGTAAGCAGCCAGCATGCCAAATCGTTTTCCCCCAATAGCGCGCTGGATGAAGCTTCTTCCCTCTCTTACTGTCTGCTAATAAGATACCGACAGCTTCACCATTTAAAAGAGCCACCCGCGAATAGGTCGCACGGGCAAGTTCATAACACAAAAAGACATGAGCAAAGTGCTTGGCGGTCTTCTTGTCAAATTGCTTGTCGTAGTTCCAGCTATCAATAATTACTTGCACAAGCGCAGGCAGATCTTCTCGTTTAAATGGTCGATACGTTACTTTTTTATTCATTCTATCTTCCTCCCAGTAGTTGACTATCCTTAGTATAAAGTTTACAGTAACTGTAAGGTCAAGGAGGAGTTTCATGAAAACCAAATTAAAAGTATCGGAAATGGCACGCTTCGCGCGGATCAATCCTCGGACACTCCACTATTATGACGAGATTGGGCTATTTCAACCAAACAGTAAAGACGAGAACGGGTATCGGTATTATTCCCTTGATCAACTTTTGGATCTCGGATTGATCCTGTCATTGAAAGAATTATCGATGCCCTTAAAAGAGATCCAAACAGCGCTGCAGGGGGATGCCGAGACCATGAGAAACTTATTGGAAGCCAAGCGGCAAACCATCGATGAAAAAATTCAGCAGTTGACCAACATCAAAAAAATCATCGAACGAAAAGCTGCGGACTTGCGCCTGGCTGCAGAAAAAACTTCCCCCTTCACCTTGAAGGAACAGCCAGAGGAATATTTCTCCCTTAGTCCTAGATTAAACGGCAGCTCCATCCCAGAGATGATCACCCAAGCCTACGACCTTTTGATGGCACAGCCTTATCTTTTTTCGAATAACGAGTACGGTTTTATGATTCGGACGAACAAAGACGATACGCAAGACATCGACTACGTTTACGTGCGTCAAGAAGAGCCGCAAAGGACTTCCTTCGTGAAACCAGCAGGATGCTATTTAACCGCCATTTATCAGGGGGATGACGAAGGATTGAAGCAGGTCTATCAAAAACTCAAGCAGCTGATTGCGACGCACCAATGGCAAGTCGATGACTACTTCTATGAACGATCGATCCACGAAACGACCCTTAGCAACGAGCGAGCTTATTTGACAGAGATCCAAGTTCGGATTTTATCTGAGGAATAATGATTCGTTCAAACTGCGCTAAAAAGTAAATAAAAAACGCAACGACAACGAGCAGCTTCTTTCGCCTCGTTGTCGTTGCGTTTTATTTAAATCAAATGGTTTTCTTTCAACAGATCGCCAATGTAGGTATGTTCGGTTTTCTTAACGAAGCCTTCCAAGAGTTTCCGTTCGATAAACGGCAGCTCCATTTCCGTAATTTTTTTCTTATCGGTCAGATAATAGACAGCTTTGGCCAAAGTACGTAGATCATAAGCGGAAGCAAACACTTCTGGTACCCCACGTTCCACATCTAATAGCTGATAAACAGCCTCCATTGCAGTCCGAACGGAATATTCTGTTGTAAAAACAGTGTCTCGTTCAGTCTCTGCGAAATTACCGATAAAAGCTAAGTTTTTGGAGCCATTTGGAATAACCAATGGCCGATCCCCTGGTTCACGCAGCATGAAGTAAGAAGTGATAAACGGCATGTAGACTGGAACTGCCACACTTGATTCTTTTGAAATGCGTTGGATTTCTGCTTCCGGCACGCCTAAATGGTAAAGCAGTTCTTGCACGATTTCTTGTCCAGAACATTGTTCAATTGGTTTTTTGATGTAGTTTCCTGGTGTATTTGACAACAAGCCATACACCCATGTGATCGTTTGTTGGTCTTTTTGTTCTTTAAAGTGCGGTTGGCGATGGGTCGCAAAGCTCATCATCCAATTGGAATCTTTGATGGTGATGATCCCGCCAGTGACGATTCTGCCTGTTCGTAACTTGCGATGGGTCAATTTTTCTAAATAAGGTTCCACATCAAAATTCTGCCAAGTCACGGTTGCCGAAACAAACCAGCTTTCTTCAGGCAAGTTTTCATAAAAGACTTCTGGATGACCAAACTCAGGCGATTGCGCCGCCAAGTTTTTCCATAAACGCCAGCTGCCACCAGGTGCTTTTGAGATAGGCGCTGGAGTATAATGGTCCCCTTGCGTGGAACTTTCAGTGATCGATCCGTTGGTAACAAAGACCAAGTCATCTTCTGATAAAGGAATTTCTTCGATTGCCCCCGCTTTTTCTAGCACAAGTTTTTGAGCAACTTTTTCCTCGCCCACGATCCGAACATCAATATTGCTGACGGTGCATTCATATTGGAAGTCAACTCCTTGTTCTTCCAAATAAGCAAGTAGTGGTTTGACCAATGACTCATATTGGTTGTAACGGGTAAATTTTAACGCAGTAAAATCAGGCAAGCCATCGATATGGTGCACAAAACGCAACACATAGCGGCGCATTTCAATCGCCGAATGCCATTTTTCAAAGGCGAACATCGTACACCAGTATAGCCAAAAATTGGATTCAAAGAATTCATCGCCAAAAACATCTTCGATTTTTTTCCCGATCAATTGATCTTCTGAAGTCATAAATAATTGGGTTAATTCTTTTTGTGCTGTAGCAGACAAGGTAAATTCTCCATCATCTGCTGCTCGTTGGCCGCGATTGTGAATGATCCGACAGTTAGACGAATTTGGATCATCGTGGTCCAACCAGTAAAACTCATCTAACACCGAAGCATCTTCCACCTCCAAAGATGGAATCGAGCGAAATAGATCCCACAGACACTCAAAATGATTTTCCATTTCTCGACCGCCGCGGGTCACAAATCCATCATGGGGAATGAATTTTCCGTCCAATGAACCGCCTGATAAAGAAAGTTCTTCAAGGACGTGGATTTTCTCACCCGCCATATGGCCGTCACGGATCAAGAAGACTGCCGCAGCAAGTCCTGCTAATCCCCCACCAACAATATAGGCTTCTTTCTTTTCGACATCTTTCGGTTTTCTGCTTCTTGCAAAAGCTTCGTAATTTCCGTTCGTATATCTCATGTAGATCCCTCCTAATATTGGTACGTATTTATGGTATCAGTAACTATTTTTTTTGACAAAAATTTGTACTAGTAAAAACAAGTGATTTTGACAAATCGGCCTTTTTGTCAAAAAAACAGGGCAAAGCCCACCTTTTAAAAAGATCTGCGCCCAACCCAAAAAGCGCCCATAAGAAAACTGATGGCAGCTTTCTTATGGGCGTTTCTAACAAAGGACAAACCCTTTGCCTATTCAATGAAACATTTATTTCACTCGTAGAGCGAAGCTAGCAGTCGAAAAGCCTGATTGTGCTTCAGTGACTGTATAACCCGTGCTTGGCGCATGGATATAGCTTGTATTACTGGTAGCGATCGCTACGTGGTAGGTATTCCCTTTTTGACCCCAGAACAGCAAGTCGCCAGCTTGTGCTTGCGAGACAGGAATGATCGTCCCTGCGCTTTCTTGTGGGACTGTCCAATCACCGATGTTTTTGCCCGTCACTTTTAAGAAGACGTAGCGTGTAAACCCGGAACAGTCGAAGACATCTGGTCCTTTGCCTCCCCATTGATAAGGAGTGCCGATATGTTTTCTAGCTTCTGCAACGATCGCTGCTCCGTTCACGCTCATCGGAACATTGGTATTGCCTGCGTTGTTATTGTTGCCAGGAGTCGTTGCACTGACTTCCTTCACATACGCTGCAGATACCCAGCCACCCGTTGATAACTTATACCAAGTGGCATTGCCATTGACTGACGTTCCTTGTTTTTGAGCGACTGCTTTGAAGGTCGCATTGCTGCCCAAACTGCTGACTACACTTGCAGAAGTCGATGCATTTGAGCGGACATTCATACCAGTGGTTGTTTGGAACGTTTTATTGATGGCTTGCTCACTCGCATTGCTTGAGCCATTTGATGAACCAGTGTTGCTTGAACCTGTGTTTGAATTATTGTTATTACTTGTATTTCCAGAACTAGACGTGACGTCACGCACATATGCCGCTGTGATCCAACCACCAGTCGATACTTTGTACCAAACATTGGTGCCGCCAACGGATGTGCCATTTTTCTGGGCAACGACCTTCACCGTCGTGCTGTTGCTTAGGCTACCAACGACACTCCCGCTTGTTGAGGCACTCGAACGGACATTCAATGCCGCTGTTGTTTTCACGTTCTTGTTGATAGCCGTTTCTGCAGAAACACTTGTGTTGCCGCCAGAAGAACTATTTCCTGTCGAACTGCTGGAAACATCTTTGACATAGGCCGCCGTGATCCAACCGCCTGTGGACAATTTGTACCAAGTGGTCGTGCCATTCACCGACGTTCCACTCTTTTGTGCAACGACTTTCACCGTCGCATTGCTGCTTAGTCCACGTACGACACTAGAACTAGTCGTTGCATTTGAACGGACGTTCAATGCAGTGGTCGTTTTCACTGATTTCGAAATTGCTTTTTCCGATGAAGACGACGAATTGGACGAGCCTGTATTGGCAGAAGAAGAGCCTGAAGTGCTTTTCACATAAGCCCCTGAGATCCAGCCGCCTGTTGATAGCTTATACCATGTTGTATTGCCATTCACTGAGGTACCGTTCTTTTGAGCCACCGCAGTGATTGTTGTATTTGCTCCTACACCACTTACGATAGAGGCACTTGTTGAAGCATTTGAACGAACATTCAGTGAAGCTGTTGTTTTAAATTGTCGATTGATCGCCGTTTCAGCTGACGATCTGGCAAGAGTAGCAGTTGTGTTGGTTGATGACGAAGCGTTTGTCGTTTCGGTCGCATGAGCAAGAGACGTAAAGACACCTGAAGTCGATGCTAACGCTGCTGTGATACCCAATCCTTTTTGTACGAAAAGGGACCGTTTTTGTTTCACTAAACGCTTACGTTTGATTTTCCGAGATTCCAATAAAACACCCCCTGTACCCCATTTTAACAAAAATTAATATTTTTTGATATTGTTTTCGTTTTGTATTTTTTTACTTTACGTTTAATAAAACGTGTCATTTATTTTCCTGCGTTATTCTTTTTGATCACTTTCTCTTTGGTGTTGCTCAATGGCACTCTATTTACAAAGATTTCTATAAACTACAGAAAAACGCTATTTCATTCAACGTTATTTTAATTCGCGAATAAAAACAGGATTTTTTTTGCAAACAAACCCACTTTTTGAAAAACAAGACTGTTATTTGAATAACATTTCTTTCCTGATTCCCTTTTTCAAAAATCGATACTAAAACCACCCATTTATCATTCCTTTTTTACACGAGGGATTCTGTGAAAAAATTGTTTCAAAAAGAACGCTGCTTTCACCTGTGTGATCGACGCTTAGATGAAATCCTGTTACATCGCTTCCAACCGGATGCGAATTTCTTAATAGAGAAGTCCCTCATCTCTGCCAAAAGAAATATTTTCACAATGTATTTTACAAGAAAGATTATAACATCAAGGAGAAAATCAAGGATTTGCATAAGTTTGTGAAATTATGCTATACTTAAAAAAAAGGAAGAGGTGACCGAGTATGAAAACAAAGACGAAAGAAAAAGTGTATGCTGAACGACAACATAACTATAAAACGAAAAAAGAAGAGATTTTCAAAAAAGCCCTAGATTCCGTACCGACCACAGACAAGAAAAAAGAAGAACAGAAAAAGAAAGCGTAGACTCCTGCGTTTTCTTTTTCTGTTGATTTATAAAAAAAACGAGACTTCACCGATTTTGGCGAATCTCGTCTTTTTCACAATTTTTTTTGTAAACACATGATGCTCCCTATGACTGCCATAAATCCTAGTATCTCCACCATTGTGAAGTGATCATGAAAAACAATGATCGATAAGAAAGCAGCCAGCAATGGCTCAACTGCTGTTAAAACTGTTGCAAGTGTTGAGGATAAATAGCGTAAACTTGTTAAAAAAATCAAGTACGCTAGTGCTGTTCCAAATAAAATGACCACCAGCAAATAAAGAATTACTTGAACGTTCAGTTGACTACCTATCTGCCACATTGGATGAACCACATTCCCCAAGCCTCCACCAATCAACATCCCCCAGCCGACAATTGGTAAACTCCCATATTTTTGCAAGAGTTTACGCGGCTGTATAGAATAAAAAGCTAGTGATATCGCTGATGCTAACCCCCAGCCTAGTGCAGATTGGGAAGTCGCTAATTGCTCAATCTGTCCTTTTGATGCCACAGCCGTCACACCAAGTAAGGTTACCAATAACCAGAAACATGTCTTTAACGAGGGGAGCTGCCTTTTGGCTATCGCGGCATAGAGTAAAACAAAGAAAGGTCCTGTATATTGAATAATCGTTGCAAACGAAGCATTGCTTTGCTCAATCGTTTTAAAGTAGGTAAATTGAACGAGAAACATGCCTAAGAAAGAAAACAAGAGCAGCTGAATGAAGTCCTTTTTCTCCCGAAATGGGGAAATCAATCGAGCGCGATCCTTTAACCCAATGCTTAGCAACAAACACCCTGAAAGAACCAATCTTGTTGAAACGAGCCAATTTGCTGAAATACTATATTTCGTAAATAAAATTTGTCCAGCGATGCCAGAAACTGCCCACAAAGCTGCTGCTGAACAAGCATAAACAATCCCAACTGTTTTTTTCATAAAAACACCTTTTGTCTTTCACTTTACTTTGTTAGTATTATACCGAATCAGATAGTGAACTTTTGTCAATATCCTGATTGTTTTTAACACTATTCTGTAAAAAGGTGGTGCGGTATGTACTTTGAACGCACAGAAGAAAACGAAGAAACGACCAAACATACAACTACAAATCGCTCCTTCGCAATTTATCAACGTTGCTTGCAACAAAAGCGTGGCGACCAATTGCCTCTGCATTGGCACGACGAGCTGCAAATTGTATGGGTCGAAGAAGGTAGCTTCGTGTATACGATAGACGACGAGCAAATTTTGCTAAGCAAGAATGAGGCGATCATTATTAATAGCCGTGTACTCCATGGTGCTGTTTTAGCTTCAGAAAACATCCGATATTGCTGCTTTGATTTTTCTTCAGGCTTTATTGCTGACCCTGTTTTTAAAGAAGCGATCGAACAATTAGTCCACGATCGCACCCGCAGCTATCGGCGCTTAACCTTAACCGCCCAACATCAAGCATTTGTTCAAACCGTGCGTCTGCCTCTGCTTATTGAACAACGATTTACTCTCTATGAATTGTTTTTAGCTGCCCTTTCACAGCTAATGGCTGCAAGACCTGCTTCACCAAAGAAAGAAACTATCTACTTAATGCTGGCATTTGTCCATGAGCATTATCAAGAACCATTAACGGTTCCTGCGATCGCTAAAGCTGCTGCCATCAATACACGTACTTGTACCGCCCTTTTTCGGCAATACACGACATTGACCCCAATCAACTATCTGATTGATTATCGATTGTCTCAAGCCAAAAACCTATTGATCGAAACGGATGAGCCGATCTCAACCATCTGCTACCACGTTGGCTTCAATCACTTGAGCTACTTTAGCAAAAGATTTCAGCGTAAATTTGGTTTAACGCCGCTACAGTATCGCAAAACCTATCGCGAAGATGATAGAAATTAGCTGATCGGTACCAACAGAGCCTCTCATCTAGATAAATATTGCTATATTCTATAAGCGTTTCAGTACTTTTTTCACTTTTACGCTCATTGGTCCATAAGAATCTCTTTGAAATCCTTTTCTAAAAACCACACACCCAATATTTAGTAGGCGAAAACATGTTCCTACAACATATTGTGGATAAACCTGTTGAAACTGTGCATAACTAAAAAGCCTGCGATTTTTTCGCAGACTTTTTTATTTATTGACAAGCTATTATTATTCTAGAGATAAATAATAGCTCACATTATCTGGTAGCGGTTTAAAGCCATTCTTTTTATAAAAATCCGCTGCTGGCATACTTTCTTCGGTATCTAACAGGATCGTTGGAATCTCTTTCTTGAGCAGATCCTCTTTGATCCTTTCTAAAAAAGTGGAACCAAGGCCTTTTCCTTGATGCGTGCCAGTAATTAAAAAGGTATCGATCACATACTCTTTTCCTTGATACCAGGGCTTGATAAAGCCTAATGAAAGACCAATCAATTCATTCGATGCTCGGTCTGTTAGTCGATAACCAATAAAAGTATTCATTGCCATCATTGATGATACATAGTCGGTGATTTGTGGCACTGTCAATTGGTCATTCCATGGTTCTGCTGAAAATACGGCAATATAGTGGTCCACGACTTCTGCTAAATCTGCCGTGGTTAATTCACGCATGCTTACGTTCTTTTCCATCCTATCTCCTGCTTCCATTTCTATTTCGGTAAGGGCCTATACTCGAGGAATCTACTAGTTTTTGTGCGTGTATCAATTATCGATTCGTTTGGCATAGCCATTGCCATAACTCGTATAACGACGCTCTTGGTTGACGGCCATTTTTTTATGAATCTCTGCTTCAAGATCGATGGAAAGGATTTCCGCTAACCCAAGAAGATAAATCGCCACATCCGCCAATTCTTCTCCTACCTCTTGTTGCTTCCGATACGCGTCAAAGGCTTCCCCTACTTCACCATATAAAGCCAAAAACTCTTTTTCAATATTTGTGACATTGAATTGGTGATCGATTTTGTTTTGATAAATCGCTTTTTGCATTTCTGAAAGTTTCATAGTCGCTCCTTTTGGGATAGTATACCATTTAATTAAAGTTCAAAATAGAAACTTAGTAAAAAATCACCTCAAAAAATAGTGACCCCCAAAACGTTAGAATTTTGTTCTAACTTTTGTAGGTCACTCTAGTATAGGATTCATCCTGTTTTGTTTATTCTGCCCGCTCCAATTCAGCAGATTTGATTGCAACCCGTTGAGCGATTTTTAGAAATGGAAAATAGATTGCTACACAGACGACGATGATGATCACTTGAACCAAAACAACTTTGAAATCCCCTTTTGATGCCAACAATGCACTAAGAATTGGTGGTGTCGTCCAAGGAACCATCACAGAAAGTGGCTCAATGAATCCTACTGCGGTAGCAAAGTAGCCAATCAACGTCGCAACAATTGGACTTGCAACGAAGGGAATGATCATTGGTAAATTGAAGACGATCGGTAAACCAAAGATGATTGGCTCGTTGATATTAAAAATACCCGGAGCTAGGGATAGATTGACGACATCTCGAAAAGGTTGGTAATTGCGGACGAATAAGAGCACTGCAATGATCAAGCTGATCGTAAACCCAGTCCCGCCTAGTTGTGCGAAAACCGTCACGAATGCTGAATTTAAGATATTGGGTGGCGTAGCGCCTTCTTGCACGGCTTGCATGTTTTCATTCATATTGACTAACAGCAATGGATCTAACAAGGTGCCATTGATGACGGTTTGGTGAATGCCTAAAGTAAACAGAAAATTTCCCGTTGAATAGATGATCAAGAACCCAAAAATCGATGTGTTCAATAAACGCAGTGGTTCTTGGATCACTGTTGAAATGATTTGAATCAGGTCGGTATCAAAGGCTGCTAGCACGGTCGCAACTACGGCAAAGAAGGAAATCACCAAAATAGCAGGGATCAACGTGCTGAAGGATTTGCTGACGGCAGGAGGAACTTGATCCCCTAAATTGATTTTTAGGTGCTTGTTTTCTGACAGTCGAATAAATAATTCCGTGGCAACTAACCCACAAATGATTCCAGAAAACATCCCTTTGGTCCCGACATCGTTAAATAGCATCACACCACTGATGGTCACTTCTGCTTGAGCGCCTTCTGGCAACACGGCATGAGCCATCGCCAACATGACCACTAAGCAAGTCGTTGCCACAAAGGTTGCATTGATGGCGCTCGGATTGTTTTTGTTGCGGCAAAGAAAATAAGCGATCATCGGGGCGATCAGCAGACCGGCGATATTCAATGTTCCATTGGTGATGGAATTGCCAAACACTTGCATTCGCGCCAAGGCAGCCCCTTCTAAAAACCATGGAAAGAAGACATTATTAAACAACACAGCGATCCCTGCGATAATAAAGGCAGGCATTAAGGTCGCAAACGCATCACGAAGACTTTTGAGATGAACCTGATTGCCGAGACGGACCGAAAACTCTGTAAATTTATCTAAAAACGTGCGCTTTTCTGCTGCCATTTTTGTTCCTCCTATTCTGTATATGGGTTTGCATAGATCGTACTACCATTTGTTTTGATCACTTCTTTGAACCATTCATACGATTTTTTCGGCACACGTTTCATATCTCGCAACTCATGGTTGCCACGATTGACATACACGAGCCCGTATCGTTTCTCCATATCACCTTGCGAGCTCAAAATGTCGATTAGCCCCCAACCAAGATACCCAAGACAGACCACTCCATCTTCCACCATCGCTTCAAACATCGCTCGAATATGCTCTTGATGGTAGGCAATACGGTAATCATCTTGAATCGGTTCTTTGCCATTCCAATGCTCTCTGACACCAATCCCGTTTTCAATCGGAAACACTGGCAACCGGTACCGCTGATAGACTTTATTTAAGACATCACGGAAGCCGAGTGGATCAATTTGCCAATTCCATTCCGTCGTTTCAATATACGGATTGTCTTGTTTTCCAAAAGTCATGTACCGATTTGGCGGCGTTCCTTCAGGAATTTTTTCAGCGTTCAAGGTAGAAGAAGCATAATAGCTAAAGGCAATGTAATCATTTTTCTGCGCTGCGATCGCTTCTAATTCCCCAGGTAAAATATTCATATTGAGTTGATGATTTTTCACGTATCGGTCTTGTGCTGCCGAATACTTGCCGTGCGCATAGCAATCTAATAAAGTAAAGTTCGCAAATTCATCAAACTCTCTTGCTGCTTTGATGTCTTGTGGACGACAAGTCGCTGGATACGCCTCAGAATACGCCAGCATGCCGCCGATCTTCGCATTTGTTGTTTCATGAAGATAATTACAGATTTCTGCATGGCAAACCATGACATTGTGGAAAATCTGATACAATTCTTCTGTCGTTTCTTCCCCTTCTAAATAACCGCTGATCTTAAAACCATGGTCTTGGTGGAAAAGATTTTGTTCGTTAAAGGTTAACCAATAATGGACTTTATCCGCAAAACGATCCACCATTTCTTTTCCGAAACGAATGAATGCGTCCTTCACTTCTTTGCTGATGAACCCGTTATAGGTTTTCGCCAGATGCAGAGGCATATCAAAATGGTACAAACAAATCATAGGCTCGATCCCTCGAGCTAACAGATCATCAATAAAACGATCGTAATAGGCGATCCCTTCTTCATTAAAGGCACCATCTCCATCGTGAACGACCCTTGACCAAGAAATTTGGAAACGATACATGTTCATCCCCAAATCTTGCATATAATCAAAATCTTCTGTATACGCATGATAGTTATCATTTGCTACATGCCAATCGCTAGCCTGTTCCGAAGCTTCCCGTATATCATAAACGGATAAGCTTTTACCGCCTTCATTCCAACCACCTTCTGTCTGCATACTGCTGACACTGTTTCCCCAGTAAAATTTTTTCATATTGATTCCTCCATCGTTTGTATTCGCTTACAAAACCTATTATAATTAGGCGAAACAGGCATGTAAATTTTTCAAAAACACATGTAAAGCTTTTTCTATACATGTGAATTTCAGCGGATTCTTTAGTGATATACCTTGTTTTTATCCCCTTCAAACAAAACTCAAGTCCATGAATTTCTTTACATAAGGAGTGATGACTATGACAAAATACAAAGAGATCGTTGATCAGTTGCGGACAGATATTTATGAAGGAGTTTTTCCAGCTTTATCAAAACTACCGGAACAAACGGCGTTAGCCAAACGATTTCAAACCTCGCGAATGACGATCCAAAAAGCGCTAAATCAATTGAAGCAAGAAGGCCTGATTTCTACCAAAAGAGGTCATGGCACCTATGTCAATTCAGCGACCTACCAAGGACAGATCAATGAGTATATCGGTTTAGTCAACCGATATGGCGGACGGCATAAAGTGCAAAGTAAAATCATTAGTTTCAATGTACGTTTTCCAGAAGCCAACGAAATGGATTACTTGTCTTTGCGAGAAAACGAACCTGTTTATGATATCGTACGACTGCGCTATGTTGATAACGAACCCTTTGAATTGGAGTACACGATCATGCCCATCAAAACCATTCCCGATATTGATATGGCGATCCTTGAACACTCGATCTATCGATATATCACTGATTCCTTACATCTCAAAATAGGTCCCGCCATACGTAAAATCCGTGCCGACAAAGCAGATTCCTATGATATCAAATATTTAGAAGTCGATCCCAATGATCCGATCTTAGAATTAGAACAAGTTGCTCGTCTCTCCGACGGACGGCCCTTCGAATTTTCGCAAACTCGTTATCCATACCAAAATCGTGAGATTTACTATCTTTCTGAACCTTAATGGCAAAAAAACAAGTCTGAAGAAAACTCAGACTTGTTTTTATTGTCCAGGGAAGGTGAATTCGTTAAGATTCTTCGGTTTTTTTCGCCGTTCGCTCAGGGCTGACCCAAACACCGCTGCCGTAGCCAAGGATGGTCTTGACGGCTGGAATAAAGGTAGTGACGATCGTTATGGCATTGATCATCCAGTAAAACAGCATGTAAAAAGGGGCAAAACGGAAATACTTCAGCTTGCTGCGGTTATCATCCGCCAAGAGGCTGGTAAATAGCTGCATGACCCCCGCAATCATCTCGAAACAAACGAAGAGAAAGGCCATCGTAAACATATGATAGATCCGTTCGTAATTCCCAGTTGCACCATAATAGATCAGATAGAAGACAAACAAGGCAGATGAAAGCCAGAAAAAGAATGACCAAATGATACTTAATGTTTGATCGACAAACATAGCGGTTCGACCAATGTTTTCAAAAGGATGCAAAAAGACCTTTTTAAAGTTGGTCAGCCATACTTCTGTACCGCCCTTCGCCCAGCGTTTCCGTTGTCGGTAGAGCATCTTGAGTGTTTCTGGCACCTCCATGAAAAACATCACTCGTGAAGCAAATAAAGACAGCCAACCTCGGAATTGGTGGTCCCAGGCAATACTGATATCTTCTGTTGCTCGATTTTGTCGAAACAGACCCACGTCCATCAAGGCCGCGCGGCGATACATCGTATTGGCACCGCTATAGGCATAGATGACGCCGAAAACGGCTTGCTGTGTCCGTTTGATAATTCCTACGATACTTGAAAACTCAACAGTTTGTGATTTTCCTACGATCGTTGTGCGGTTTTGAACGTCCATATTCGCCGTAATGGCAGAGATATTGATGGAGTCTTGGCGGATGAAATAATTGACATATTTCCATAACGCATCAGGTTCAGGAACCGTATCTGCATCGTTGCTCAAGATCAATTCCCCTTTGGCAAACCCTACCCCAATATTAAAGGCATGGGCTTTTCCTTGGTTTTTTTCGATGCGCAACACTCTTAGATTTGGGTACTGTTCCATCAATCGGCCTAATATCACAGGAGTTTGATCCGTTGAACCATCATCAGTCACCAACACCTCATAATTGCTGTAGTTCAGATTGTTCATTAAATAATGAATCGTGTCTTCAATAACGATTTCTTCATTGTGAGCTGGTACCATAATCGTGATCATCGGCTCGATCTCTTCGGGGATCGGTATCCACTCTAATTGTCGATAACGGAACAAAAAACGATTGCAGATCACCCCGATGAACCAAGCAAAGCCGCCCAAAATGGGATACGTGAACAGAATCATTAAAACGACTGTTAAAAATGTATCCAACCACGGGAACCCAGTATCAAAATTGACAACCATCAGCCCACCCCATTTCTACGGAAAAGTTCTTGGATCTCTCTTTCTCCGATGTTTTGCTCCGGTGCAACCGCGTAGTATTTTGCCCCGTGGCGTTCTTCTTTCGTCCCGAAGCGTTCTTCGTAAAATGCTTCTAGCAACTCTTTGCGTTTTTCCAAGGCAGCTTCATCATGCATCGATTGCTTTTGCAGCAATCGTTTGAAGCGGCGGTTGTTCCTCAAAGTTAATAAAGCAAACGTAAGAATTAAAATCAAAAAAGAAATGCCTAAAAATAACGCCAAAAAATCAAAAGTCACTGCTTCTTCCAGATATGTTCGAAAGGCAATCCGATCCGCCAGATTCGGCAGCGTCAACGGAATGGCCAGCCAGACAAAGGGAACCAAGACCATCAGCCAAGCAAGAATCGTCAAAATCGTTTGGCGGGTCTTTAAAGCGGAACGACCTTTTTGAAAATACGCATCGGTGACCAACCGTTCTTTGACTTCTTCCCGTGTCACTCGTTGTTTCATTTTACTCACTCCTTTAAAATAACTATTTATTTGCTGTGAAGAAAAAGAAGCAACAAAAGCAAGTCCTCTGGACCTGTTTCGTTCTTCTTCTGTTTGTCTCACTTGGATTTCTTGCCAACTTTCAACGCATTGAACAGCGTGTGAAATTGGCCTTTAAAGGACATCACTTGCTCAAACACATCTTCCCCATCATTCAGCATCTTGACAGTCACCCAGCCTAATGCCTCGGTGATACCACTAGCCACACTGGCATTGATTGCAGCTCCAGCAACGGTGCCGACTGCTGGGACAAATTTCAAGATATTGCCAACGGCACTGCGACCAAAACTCACAACGACTAGCTCTTTCGAAATACTTTTCGCTAACCCTTCACGCCATGTTCGCCCAAAAATACGATACAAACGGGCCATCATTGTCATCTGAACTGGCACAAGTAACACTGCATCTGAAAAGGGAATCGGTGAACAGCCGATGATCGCCGCCGTCAAAGAAGCCGCATGGATCGTGCGGTGGGCTTTTTTCCGCGTTTCATCATCTACGCCAACCAAAAACTCCTCAAACACCTGATCAAATTGATCCTTGCTTTTCGCTAACACTTTTTCCGCCTGGGCTTTTGATCCGTCATAGCCTTTCATCACCAGGGAAGCCGATTTTTTCGGCATTCGCTTCATGACATCCGCAAAAAAAGAAGTAAACTCCGCTTCTTCTTGCAGCTCTTCTCTCGTTTGACTTTGCTCGACTTGAACGGACTGTTCCGTTAATAATTCATTTTCGTTTTGCTTCTTTTTGCGTTTTATCCATGGTTTTTTCAAAGAAATGTCTCCTTCTTTCGACTCGTTGTTCATTTAAAAATCAAAGTGAGCCATGATTTTGTTCCTCTTTCTATTTTAGCTCAGGTTTTTCAAGATAGCGAAAATGTAGCTTGAGAGAGCTTACACTTGCTGAAAAATGCAAATTTGCATCTTTAGATTATTTATTTATATTATCGTTTTTTTATGCTATGATACACAAAAGGAGTGGATCGAATGAAAAAGAAATTGAATTGGAAAGTCCTTTTTTATCTAGGCTTATTGACTTACTTTCTTTTAAGCGGGATCTTCGCATTCTTTGGAGTCGAAATACCGTTTCTTTATAAACGTTGATCTTCACATTTTCTCAGAACCATATCATTCAACTCTTTGCTCTATGTTGAGAGAATCCATCATTCTATCGTCCATTCAATCTAATCAGAAAAGGTGATTTTCTTGTCCATTTTATTTGATCTATTGCAGCTGCTTGCCGTTATCTGTATCGCGTATTTATTGTTCACAAAAAACCATTTCCTCAAACAATTAACTGCTGTTCAGAAAATGGTCTTTGTCGTTTTATGTATTTCGGTGATACTGCCGGCTCTCTACGAATTTATTACTGGTTTTGCGCAGGGATTTTGGGAACGGTTGTAATTGACGTTCCTTACAAAACTCGCTGCCTTTACAAGACAAATAGATAGCTTATATCTACCAATCCTTTCTCCTTTTATTCAAGCAATGAACCAATTCTTTGGTGCTTAGAATACTAAGAAGAAAGGTTTTTTGTCTTTTTCTGTGTTGAAGTATTTTTAGATCGCACAAAAAAAGAACCCCTCAAAAGAGGAGTTCTCAAGGCTTGCTTACATCATGCCGCCCATACCCATTGATGGGTCCATTGCAGGAGCTGCTGGCGCTGCTGGTTCTGGTTTGTCGGCAACGACTGCTTCAGTTGTTAACAATAATGCGGCAACAGAAGCTGCGTTTTGTAATGCAGAACGCGTCACTTTTGTTGGGTCAACGATCCCAGCTTCTAGCATGTTTACCCATTCGCCAGTTGCTGCATTGAAACCAACGCCTAAGTCAGCGTTTTTCAATTTGTCGATGATAACTGAACCTTCGTAGCCTGCATTTTCAGCAATTTGACGAACTGGTTCTTCTAAGGCACGTAAAACGATTTTGACACCTGTTGCTGCATCGCCATCTGTTTCGATTTCTGCAACTTTGTTGATGACATTCACTAAGGCAGTTCCCCCACCTGAGACCATGCCTTCTTCAACAGCGGCACGTGTTGCATTCAATGCATCTTCAATACGTAATTTCAATTCTTTCAATTCAGTTTCAGTTGGTGCCCCAACTTTGATCACTGCAACCCCACCAGCAAGTTTTGCTAAGCGTTCTTGTAGTTTTTCACGGTCAAAGTCAGAAGTTGTATCAGCGATTTGGTTTTTGATCAATTGAACGCGTGCGTCAATTGCTTCTTTTTCACCAGCACCTTCAACGATTGTTGTGTTGTCTTTATCCACAACCACTTTGCTTGCTTGACCTAAGTTATCGATGGTTGCATCTTTCAGCTCAAGACCTAAGTCTTCAGTGATCACTGTACCACCAGTTAAGATCGCAATGTCTTCTAGCATTGCTTTACGACGGTCACCAAATCCTGGTGCTTTCACTGCAACAACATTGAATGTTCCACGGATTTTGTTCAATACAAGTGTTGGTAATGCTTCGCCATCAACGTCATCAGCGATGATCAATAATGGTTTTGATTGTTGTAAGATTTGTTCTAACAATGGCAAGATATCTTGGATGTTAGAGATTTTTTTGTCAGTGATCAAGATGTATGGATTTTCTAACGCTGCTTCCATTTTATCGTTGTCAGTTACCATGTATTGTGATAAGTAACCACGATCAAATTGCATTCCTTCCACAACATCTAATTCTGTTTCGATCCCTTTTGATTCTTCAATAGTGATAACACCGTCATTGCCGACTTTTTCCATTGCATCAGCGATGTATTGACCAACTTTTTCACTACCAGAAGAAACAGCACCAACTTGTGCGATTGCTTCTTTTGAATCAACGATTGATGAAATGTTGTGTAGCTCTTCTACAGCCACTTTTGTTGCCATTTCGATCCCACGACGAATACCTAATGGGTTCGCACCAGCGGTGACATTTTTCAATCCTTCACGAACGATTGCTTGTGTCAATAACGTAGCAGTCGTTGTTCCGTCACCAGCGATATCGTTTGTTTTTGAAGCGACTTCAGAAACAAGTTTTGCGCCCATGTTTTCAAAATGATCTTCTAATTCGATTTCTTTAGCGATCGTTACACCGTCATTTGTGATCAATGGTGAACCGTAAGATTTTTCTAAAACCACGTTACGACCTTTAGGGCCTAAGGTTACTTTTACTGTATCTGCTAATTTATCTACCCCACGAAGCATTGCTGCGCGTGCGTCTTCTGCAAATTTGATTTCTTTTGCCATGATTTCATCACCTCAAGTATTTTTTATTTTTCTTATTCTACTACTGCAATGATATCTTTTGCAGCAACGATCAAATATTCTGTTCCTTCATATTTCACTTCTGTGCCAGCGTATTTTTCGAACATTACTTGTTCGCCAACGTTGACAGCAACAGGAGCTTTTTCACCGTTTTCGAGCGTGCGTCCTTCGCCGACTGCAATAACGGTACCCGTTTGTGGTTTTTCTTTTGCTGCTGATGCAAGCACGATTCCGCCTACAGTTTTTTCTTCTTCTTTTGCGACTTCGATAATCACACGATCACCTAATGGTCTTAACACGATAAATCCCTCCAATGAATGTTATAGAATTTAGCATTAGCACTCTCTTATATCGAGTGCTAACTTACAGTTTCAATATTACTCATTTTCCCAAATTTTTGCAAGCCTTTTGCTAAATTTTTTTTGCATTTCTAATTGATTGATAAATATAGTAGGATTTTTTGTTTCTAGAAGCAACCTAGTCTATAATGAAGCAAAGGAGTGTGAGGAAACAACTATGTCTTTATCAAAATATTCTTTGTCCACGATTCTTACTTACGGCATCGTCTTTTTTCTACCGATCGCCTTCGTCCCTAGCGGACATCAAGTAGCAGCAACAACGATCGGTTACTTAGCTGGTGCAGCGATCATGTTTTTCTTGTATTTCAAACAAACAGAACCGCTATCGTTTGAACACAAAAAAACCAAAGTCTCAGCGATTCTTATTTACGGGCTAACCGGCATTGTCGCAGCGATTTTGTTACAAAATCTAGCCATCTTTATCGAATCCTTTTTCGGAGAAGTCAGCGCTTCGCAAAATACCGAAAACATCATTGCCATCGTGGTGCAAAACCCACTCTTTGCTCTCGCAGCAATGGTCGGTGGGCCAATTATGGAGGAATTTGTCTTCCGCAGAGCCTTAGTTGGCATCATTGGGAAATACAGCAATGTTTGGGTTGGTGTAGTGGTCAGCGCCGTAGCCTTTGCCTTTGCCCACAATGACAATCATCTCTTAGTCTATATTTTCTTAGGACTGTTCTTTTCTGGGCTTTATGCTTTGACCGGCAGTATTTGGACTTCCATGATCACCCATGTGGGAATGAACACTTTAGTTATTATTATTCAGTTATTGCTTCATTACGGCTATATCCAAATGCCCTAAAGAAAAAACGCTACGCAGAAATTTTGCGTAACGTTTTTTTCTTTAGACCTTCGTGCCATTGGACGCAATCACTTGCTGATACCATGCAAATGAATCTTTCTTCTGACGAGCAAGGGTTCCATTTCCTTCATTGTCTTTGTCCACATAGATCACACCATAGCGTTTCTTCATTTCCCCTGTCCCCGCAGAAATCAAGTCAATGATGCCCCACGGTGTATAACCTAATAAGTCGACGCCATCATAAGCTACTGCTTCTTTCATCATTTCGATATGGGCTTTTAGGTAGTCAATACGGTAGTCATCGTGGATTTGTCCATCCTCTTCCACCGTATCCACCGCACCAAAGCCATTTTCTACAATGAAAAGCGGCAATTCGTAGCGTTCGTTAAACCAGTTCAGGGCATAGCGCAAGCCTACGGGATCAATCTGCCAGCCCCATTCAGAAGCATCGACATAAGGATTGTCCACCAGATCTTGGCTCTCATCATAGTCATAGGTTGGATCATTCTCCTTGCCTTTGATCGCAAAAGACATATAGTAGCTAAAACCAATGTAGTCAACACAACCTTTTGCCAAAGCTGCTTCATCTTCAGGGGTGATATCTAAATCAAATTGTTTTCTTTCAAAATAGCTGCGCATATAACTCGGATAGTGCCCACGGGCATGAACATCTGAAAACCAATAGCGCCGTTGCATGGCCACCGTAGCTGCCATCATGTCTTTGGGATCGCAAGAATACGGATAGATTGGGCACATCGCGATCATCGATCCGATTTGAAACGCAGGATTGATCGCATGTCCTAGCGCCACCGCTTTTGCACTGGCAACGAGCTCGTAATGAGCTGCTTGGTACATGACTTTTTCTCGGTCTTCTCCTTCCGTAAAGAACAGACCAGAATTGGTAAATGGCGCAAAATCTTCTTTATAGTTTGCTTGATTATTGATTTCATTGAAGGTCATCCAATACTTCACTTTCTTTTGATAGCGCGTAAAACAAACTTCTGCAAAGCGGACAAACAAATCGATCAACTTACGGTTACGCCAACCTCCGTATTCGGTCACTAAATGATAAGGCATTTCAAAGTGAGACAGGGTAATGACTGGCTCGATGCCATAGCGTAAACACTCATCGAATAATTGATCATAAAAGGCCAGGCCTTCCTCATTCGGCTCGTGCTCATCCCCCTTTGGAAAAATACGGGTCCAGGCAATCGATGTTCGGAAGCACTTCAACCCTAATTCGGCAAAAAGCTTGATGTCTTCAGGATACCGATGATAAAAATCGATCGCTTCATGATTGGGATAGCTTTCGCCCGGTTGGATACCTTCCGTGATTCGGCGAGGAATTCCGTTGCCTCCGACAGTCATGACATCAGCGACACTCACGCCTTTTCCACCCTCACGATAGCCGCCTTCCAATTGGTGAGTAGCGACTGCGCCACCCCATAAAAAATCGCTTCTTAGTTTATTCATTTCTATTCAACCTGCTTCCTTGGTATTAAACGATCTCTGTTTCTTGTTTATAGTTCAAACTATCGACCTTACGAATAAAAGGATAGTAAATAAAGAAGCCGATTGCTAAAACAACAAATTGTAAGATAGCGGTACGAATGCCACCTACTAGAAAACCTGAAATGATCGGCGGGGTCGTCCATGGAACTTGCACAGCAGTAAATAGCGGTACGATACCGGTATAAAGTGCAAAATACGTGATCACGCCTGAAACCATCGGTGTCAAAATAAATGGTAATACCATGATTGGGTTCATGACGATCGGTGTCGCAAAAATAATTGGTTCATTGATATTAAAGAATGCCGGGATCAAGGAAAGACGTCCTAATTGTTTGAACTGCGCCGAACGGGCAAAAGCCACCATGTATAGCACGATCCCAATCGTCATTCCTGCGCCAGTTACCGTCATAAATTGATCCAAAAACTGCTGGGTCACGATGTGTCCGCCATTTTCTAATGTCAATGCTTTACCAGATTCAAGAATAGCCGTATTGGCTAATGAATTGGCTTGTAAAATTGGTCCCATGATCCCGCCCACGATCGTCGAACCATGAACCCCAAAGAACCACAAGAATGGCACTAAGAAGCCTAGCATCATTGCACCACCAAGAGAATCCGTCACCCCTTGCATTGGACTTTGAATCACGGTGTAGATCCATTCGACCACGGTTGTTTGAAAAACTTTATCAAAGAAAATATAAATGCCTAATGCGATGGTCGTCAAAACAGCGGCTGGAATCAATGCTGTAAATGAGTTTGCGACATTGGTGGGTACTTGCTCTGGCAGTTTGATTCGGATGTCGCGTTTCAAGAACCACGTATAACCCCAACCCACAAAAAGTCCCACTAAGATGGCACTGATCATTCCTTGTCCACCGGTCCACGTCTTATCAATGACATTTGCGATGGTCACATTTGCTTCAGCATCCGTCACACTTGACTCCATAGTTAATAAGAAAATAACTAAACCAATCATTCCTGCAGGGAGTCCTTCGTAACCTTCTGCTTTTACATATGAATAGGCGATGCCCATTACGGCGAAAAAGGCCATAATTGCAAAAGAGGCGCCATAGGCTTGGTTGAAGTATTCACCTAAGCCGCTATTCGTTACCCAATCCGCAATCGACTGGACGGGAAAGTTTGCTAATAGCAGGAAAATCGATCCTACGATTGAAAAGGGCATCGTATAGAGCATACCGTTTCTTAATGCAGTGATTGCTTTCGTATTGACAAATTTTAATATTGGGGGTAATAATTTCTCATTGATCCATTCGTTCATCTCACATCACTCCTAAAATAAAATTCCATCCACTGGCCAGTGAATTCGCTTACAAATAAATCTTAATAGATAATATTCCCCTTGCCTATAGCTTTTCCAAGTTATGAAACATGTTCCAACAAAAAAAACAGCCGAAGCTGTTTTTTTACGATCACTTAGATTTGCTTGTAGACTTGATGGGCTAAAAGTTCGATCAGTGTAATCACCGGGACTTGCGTCGTCAGGTTCAAATCGACTTCTTTTCCCCCACTGACGACGGGCATATAGTAGGAAATATTGTAATCTGCCATTTGGGCGATCGTCGATTTTTCATCATTGGTGATGCTGAGTACTTTTGCCCCATACCGTTTGAAGTCCTCCGTTTGCTTGATCATTTGAATGGTTTCCCCCGAAACTGATAAAATGATCGCTAACGTATTTTCCATCCCACGAGGCGGTACTGGCAAAAAGGGATCGACGATGCTATAGGCATTGATGCCTAAATTAGCAAAATAGCGACTGCCATAGGTGCCAAGAATGCCACTTGTGCCGATACCTGAAAACGCCACATGGCGTGCGGAAAGAATCAGTTCTACCGCTGGCTGGATAAACTTACGGTAATCTTCATTATTGACTTTTTTTAAAAATGTATTGACTTGGATCGTTGCATCATAGAAAAGATCAAACGCTCGTGCATCTTGTTCCTTTTTTTGACAGATCGCATACTTTAACTCTGAATACCCGCGATAGCCTAATTTCGTGATACATCGTAAAATCGTCGAGGTCGAGACATGGCATGCAGCTGAAAATTCGCGGATCGTCAACTGATCGATCTCTTCAAAATGCTGGACAATGTACTTGTAAACAGCCATTTCAAGCTCGTTCAGACGCTTGATTTTTTCTTCATCAAACATACCTGCTGCCTCCACCCGACAATTTTATCCTTTGTTTGATCGATTAGATTGCAAATAATTCCGTCGCTTTGTCAGGATCGGTATCATAGACTTCAAATGTTTCTCCAACACCTAGATCATGTTCTTTCATGGTGTTGACCATCGTTAAGTGCGCCAACTCTTTCAAGTTGTTTTCTTTACTTAAATGACCAAGATAGACCCGTTTGGTATTGTCGGTCAAGATATCCGTCATGACCAGAGCGCCATCTTCATTCGATAAGTGACCACGGTCTCCAAGAATTCGTTGTTTGAGGCTCCATGGGTAAGGGCCCATTCGCAGCATTTCTAGGTCATGGTTGCTTTCCACAAGATACGCATCGGCGCCTTTGATAATGCCTCGCACATGATCGCTGCAATAACCGGTATCCGTCAACATTACGAATGATTTGCCGTCTTTATGGAAACGATAAAATTGCGGCGCTGCAGCATCGTGAGAGACGCCAAAGCTTTCAATGTCCAAGTCACCCAAGGTCAGCACTTTTCCCATTTCAAAGATATGTTTTTGTTCGACAGCGACGTTACCGATCATTGGATCCATCGCTTGCCATGTTTTTGTATTCGCATAGACATCAAGTTTGTATTTTCGCGCCAGTACTCCGACACCGTGGATATGATCTCGATGTTCGTGGGTCACAAGAATGGCGTCCAAATCTTCTGGTTTACGCCCTACTTCATCCAATAATGAAGTGATCTTCTTGCCGCTCAAACCGGCATCCACTAAGATCCGCTTTTTATTGCTTTCGATATAGAGCGAATTTCCTGAGCTTCCGCTGGCTAGAATACTTACTTGAAAGGCATTTTCCTTCATCATGGTTTACGTGACTTCCTCTCTGGTTGTTTCAACGAGTTCCATTATACCCGCTTTTTTATGGATTTTCTACCTTTTGAACGGCATTATTCGTGATGATCCGATTGCTAAAGGCATTGACCGTTTCGATTTGGATGGTGTCATCGCCATCTAATTGGAACGCAATAAACCATGCAGGAATGTACACATTTTTTTCCCTAACCTTCAAAATCATCGTATAGGCTAATTCCGTCCAGAGAATTTTCGAGTGACTCGGCAGCTTGTTGTTTAGATAAAGCGTATTTACTGCTTCTTTTTCTGAATAGACCGTCATCTTTTCCCTTAGAGGCGTAATATTGGAGATATGTGTTTGCGTGTAACGAGCAATCTGCAATAGATCATCCGTTTGTTCTAAGGTGATATCGATTCGACTTGAGCTGTCATTGAAAGGAATGCCTTCATAGGATTGAACCGCCACCACGGTCGGATGATTGGCGTTCAAGACAGAGAGGTTTTCCAAATAGTCATATTCATCCCCAAACAGGACTTGATCTTTTCGTTGCAAAAAACCATTGACGGTTTCTTCCGTTTGAGAATCATCACTGATGTAAAAGCCATTGGTTGAGACATGGATCAACTGCTGCCCTTTGACCGTCGACCCTCTTTTGAACTGCGTATTGAGTTGCGGATTTCGTAGCTCCACATCAAAATCCGTCTGTTCACCGCTCAAATAATAGCCACTCAAGACCTCATCTGATAATTCGCCAGAATACCGAATGTCCTCAGACTCGAGACGTTGTTCGATAGGAATCGTTTGGTTTGATTGTGAAACCATCTGATGCTCGCTGCGAGCCTCACTGTAAACATTGAATAAAAAGACGTTCAGACCAAGAAAAGCGAGGAAAAAAATCCATTCGATTCGTTTAAAATCCAATTAATTCTCCTCCGTTTCTGCTAATTTTGTCATTAATGCATCATAACTGATCCAAGACGAGTCATAATTGACATACCAAGCAGGCGTCAAATCAACGAGTGGTGCATCTTTGATCTCCCCCCATTGATAGCCAACGATGATCTGTTGCAATAAATCAGGATCAGCCCCTGCCGCAATCAGCTCATTTTTGACCGACAAACTAGAGGGCAATTCAATCTCGGTTTCAGAAGGAATCGGCACTTGAATCGCGTTCAAACTGGCAGAAATCGTCATTTCCCGACTGCCGGTCTGACCACTTTCTGAAAAAGCCACACTGATCACCCCTTGACCACCAGTACTAAAGACTGGATAGCCTTCAACGAAAACCCGATAATCCAAGTGCTTGTCTTGTTGATCAAAATAGCGGATCGTCCCAAAATTGTTGCCTAAACGAATAATATAATCCGCACTCAACATCGCCAGATCCGTTTCATCGGAACTGTCTGTGGTAGTTTCAAACTTGACTTGCTGCTGATCTTGCAAGACCGTCATGTTTTGCCCACCTTCATAATAGTAGGTATCGACACTTTCATCATTGATCTTGACGTTTTTAGGATTGCTGAAAAAAGCTTCTCGAAATAAGCTCTGAGATTGGGTCGAAGAATAGTAGCTGTATTTTTTCAGCTTGATCGAATCCTGCGTATAATATTGCTTGCTGGATCGTTCTTCATCTGCCACCATTGTGGTCCATTCCCGAGGGTTGTCTGCTAGTAAGTGTTTTACTTGGCTTTTGTCCCAGTCGATTTTGCCTCGCACCACTCGTTGATGGGTAAAATCAACAAATTGGATCGTGTTTTCTTCAAGGTCAAACTGGATGCGGGAAAACGGAAAATCCTCTGTTTCACTTTCGTCCTCTAAGGACAGCTCTTTTTCAAAGGTTTTCTCATAATCTTTCAAGTAAAACGTTGTATAGTAGTTTAAGGACACCCCTTGATTGACTTCTTGGGCTTTTGAAAAAGCTTGTTCCTCGCCATAGGTTCGCAGCGTCAAATCACTGATCGTTGCCTCATTGATCGCCTCTTGGATCTCACGAATCACCGCTTCAGAGTTGGTTTCTTTGATCGCGTCCTCGTCATTCCAAGTCAAATACAGGGGCAAAAACAAATCGCTTTTTTGTTTGTAGGTTTGAACCGAAGGATTGACGCCGGTATCTGTTTCCGTGCTGGCATTGTTGAACCCAGTCGGATTCAGCCAAATCATATAGGAGAAATAAAAACTCAAGGCGATCATCACGATCAAGCCTACACGAATGATTTTTTCTGAGATTCTCATACCCACCAATCCTCCTCATACGGTTCATACGGCAACATGATGTAAAATGTTGACCCGCGATTTTCTCGACTTTCCGCCCAAATCGCACCGCCATGAGCTTTGATGACTTCTCGTGAGATCGCCAATCCTAAGCCAGTACCTCCTTGCTGACGGGCACGAGCTTTGTCGACTCGGTAAAAACGATCAAAGATCTTCGTGAGATCTTTTTTCGGAATCCCTAGTCCTTGGTCATTGATGCTAAGTACGATGTTGTTATGGGTCTCCATCAATTTCACCGTAATGATCCCGCCATCTGGCGAATATTTGATGGCATTATTCATGATGTTATCGATCACTTGGATCATTTTATCGGTGTCGACTTCCACCCACAATTCTCGTTTAGTGAACTCCCGACGAATCAAGTATTTTTTGCTTTCATTCGTCACCATCATGTCAAAACGATCCAACACGAAATTGACCATTTCATTGAAGTTGATGTATTCCAACTGCAGTTGCGAATTGCCGCTATCCATCCGCGACAGACTCAACAAGTCATTGATCATCCGAATCATTCGATCCGTTTCATCCAACGTCACTTTCAAAAAGTTCGGCGCAATTTCTGGGTCTTTCCAAGCACCCTCACTCAACGCTTCGATGTAGCTGCGCATACTCGTTAATGGTGTCCGTAACTCATGAGAAACGTTGGAAACGAACTCTCGCCGTTCCTGTTCATTTTTTTCTTGCTCTGTAACATCGTGCATCACCGCAACTAACCCAGAAATAAAGCCAGACTCCCGACGAATCATGGAGAAATCGATGCGCAAAATCATATTTGCTCCCGTCAAATCATTGCTAGGACGCTCCAACAGCATGTCTTCAGGATTTTCCAAAAGCTTTCGTAACGTGTATTCTTCATCGATTTCCAATAACGTCAAAATCGACTGCCCGATCGCTTCTTCGTTGCTGACATTTAACAAGGACATCGCCATCTCATTGATGGTAATGACTTTGCCTCGTCGGTCGGTGGCAACAACGCCGTCTGTCATGTGAGACAAGACGCTGTCCAAGCGGTTTCGCTCGGATTCCATCGCCTCTTGAGTCTCTTCGATTCGTTCTCCTAGTTGATTAAAGGTCTCCGCCAGTTGCCCCAATTCATCTTTTCCATGAATCGCGACCTTGCGGCTATAATCTCCTTTGGCGATGCGAATCGCTTGTTCGCGCATCTCCCCGATCGGTTGGGTGATGGAACGAGAGACCAATAGTGCCACAATGATCGAAATCACTGCCGCAATCAGCGAGGCTGTCACAAAAATGACCGCAGTCGTACTGACTTCATTGTATTTTGACTCAAGATTGCTCCGTAAATAAAGGGTTCCTAAAACGGTATCCCCTGTCGGTGATTGGATCGACTGCACGATATTGAACACCCGCTGGCCGCTGGATTCATCATAGAGGACTTCACTGCGGTTCGTATCGTAATCACGGTAATCATTTTTTTCTCCCACCGAGCCACGATCATTGATATTGGTGGTTGCACGAATGATCCCTTGCTCATCCACCACCCGCATCTCCAAAATTTCCGATGAGTTGGTACTCGTTAAGATTCGATTCAAGGAAGCATTCATGGAATCCCAATCTAAACCGTCATCATTATCCATTCGACTCAATTCAGAGCCTAACGTTACCACTAACGTGCTGGCACGTGCCTCCATGTCGCGTTTGAAGGCATCGACCGTTGTTCTTTCCAATTCGCGAATAAAATACGCCCCGATAATCTGGATCGCAATCAATAAGATCAAGATAAAAGTCAGGGCGATTTTGAAGTTCACCGATTGAAAAAAGCGAACTTTATTTTTCATAGCTTATTCCTGTTCTGGGTTCCGCAAGTAATAGCCCACTCCGCGACGAGTAACCAAATAATTTGGATGGCTCGGGCTGTCTTCGATTTTTTCACGTAAACGACGCACCGTCACGTCAACGGTCCGAACATCACCAAAGTAGTCATAGCCCCAAACCGTTTGCAATAAATGCTCCCGGGTCATCACTTGACCAAGATGTTTTGCCAAGTAGTGCATCAATTCAAACTCCCGGTGCGTCAATTCGATGGCTGCACCATTTTTAGTGACCATGTACGCATCAGGATGAATGGTTAAATCACCAATCGTTAATTCGCTGTTGGCGTTATCGTCTGCTTCCTTCGCAGCTGCCGAGCCACGACGCAGATTGGCTTTGACGCGGGCCACCAATTCCCGGTTTGAAAATGGTTTGGTTACATAATCGTCCGCACCAAGCTCGAGGCCTAGTACTTTATCGATTTCAGAATCTTTTGCTGTGACCATGATGATCGGCATGTCATGGGTTTTGCGCACTTCCCGTGCAACTTCCAACCCATCCATTTTTGGCAGCATCAAATCAAGCAAAATCAGATCAGGATCGACCTCGGCTACTTTTTCTAATGCCTCTTCTCCATCATAGGCGGTATATACTTCATATCCTTCTTTGGTTAAATTAAATTTGACGATATCAGAAATTGGTTTCTCATCGTCCACGACTAGGATCTTTTTCAAAAATGTCACCTCAATTTTTTTTGGTTTCTTACTTATTATACATTATTTAAACGGGCTTTTCATCTTTCCCAAAAACCGCAGCCTTATTCTTAAGGAAAGCACAAAAAAAGAAAGGCACGGGGCCTTTCTTTTTTACTCTTCTAAAAGCTGGATACCGATCCCTAACAACCCAGGACCCGTGTGGACGACTAATGCGGGAGAAATTTGTCCAAATAAGATTTCTTTGACCTTAGGAAATTCGGCTTCTAATCGTGCTTTCATTTCTTTGGCTTCTTGCAGTGCATCACCTTGCGCCACAGCTAAACGCACATGGCGATGATCACCGATGAATTGCTTGATCAAGTCAACGGTTTTGTCCAAGCTTTTCTTCCGTCCACGAGATTTTGCGACCGTATAGTAGATCCCTTCTTCATTACAAGAGATAATTGGATTCAATTTCAAGGCATTGCCTAAGATGGATGCAACCAGACCGATGCGGCCGCCTTTTTGTAAATACTCTAAGGTAGCTACGTTGAAAAAGACTTTGTTTTTCGGCACTTCATTCGTTAATTGTGCCCGCAGTTCTTCCCAAGTCACGCCTTTTTCTAACAGTTCTGCTGCACGAATCGCTTGCAGCCCTGCACCGATTCCGATATTTTTCGTATCAAGCACGAAAACCTCAAGATCCGTCCGTTGTTCACCTAACAGGCGAACGACGTTAAACGTTCCGCTCAATCCGCTGGAGATGGTTACGGCAAAGACTTTCTCATACCCATCGGCTTTGATCCGATCAAAGATTTCCCCGATCGCAACACCGTCAGGTAACGAGGTACTAGGGATCTCTTGCGGCAAGCGCTCGTAAATTTCTTCCGCAGTAATATCAACTTTATCGGTATAGGTCCGATCCTTGTAGATAATTTGCAATGGCAGCATATACATGCCGTATTGCTCCATGATCTGTGCGGGAACATCGGTACCTGAATCAACTAATAGGGCAATTTTCTCTTTATTCATGGGCTTCTCCTTTATGTGTGTCTAAATAAATGACTTCTAATTCAATCGTTTTTTCTGCCAATAGTTTGTTGGCAAAGGAACGCGTCGCACCTTTCATGGCTACTAATTCAATTGGGATCGGTTCCGACGTCATTTGTTCGGGTTCTCCCATCGCTTCTTTGCCGACAAGGTGGATCGCTTTTTCTTGTTCTTCACAAAATACATTGTAGGCATTTCTGATGCCGACAACTTTCCCTTGAAAAAGGATCCCTGTCTTTATTTCAGGAATCGTCAGCACTTGCTTGAGCATCGTGATCGCAATCAAAAATGCGAGATGCTTTTGATTGTAACGTTTCTTCTCTGGTGCTGGAATCATCCCTTTTTTGACATAATTATTGACCATGGAAGAGGTCAATAGCGGATGCTTTTCCGTTTGGATCACCGGCGATAAATATTGGTCGATCAATGTGATCACCTGATCCATATACAGTTCCAGCGTTGGCAATTCTTCCCATCTCGGCAGGTGGAACTTCAGCAATGAATTGCCCCAATTTTTCATGTCTGCTTGTAATTTTTCCATGTCATCCTCCATTTTGACGAACAGAAGGTTAGATTATCACAAACTAATCATCTAGTTTTGATAACTAGATACATTTTATCACGGTTTTCTGAGTTTTTAAAGCAATCTGATCAATCTTTTAAGAATTTCCTATCATTTGAATTTGGGAAACAAATGGTGTTTTATTAAGATAACGCCAGTTTCTCAACTGAAAAAAGCGCATATTTTTTTCAAAAGAATGATTGATTTTTCAACAATGGAGTGCTAAGATAATGAAGTACTTTTGGTACGGGCCGTTAGCTCAGTTGGTAGAGCAGCTGACTCTTAATCACCTGCCCTCTTATGTAGAGGTGTATTTATAAACGTGATATATAGAGGTTTTAATGAGGTTTACTTAGTTGATAATCTTCAAGCCATTTAATTGCCAACAATTTGCCAACAAACTAACAGACTTTTTTTAATAGTAATCGTTTAAAGACTTGCCATTCAATTTTGATCAAGTCTTTTTTTGTTATTTATTTTTTGAATCCAAATGTATTTGCTAAATTTTCTGCAGAAGCATATTTAAAACTTGGATCAAGGTGTGCGTAAAGATTAGCAGTTGTCGTATAAGAGGCATGACCAAGCCACTCTTGTACCTTCTTCATGTGCTCACCATTTCCAATCATTATAGAAGCGGTTGTGTGTCTCAAATCGTGGAATCGTATCCTTTTTATATTGTTTCTCTTGATTACCTTCGCAAATCTTTTGGAAACGAAATCTGGTCTTATGATATTTCCATTTTCCATGGTAAAGAGGTAATTGTCGTCTTCGTAATTATATTCAGCTCCGAAAAGCTTTTTATTTTTTTCCTTCCACCTCGCTAATTTCACTAACTCCTCTTTAACTGTTTCTATTAAAGGAACAGAACGATAGCTGGAAGCATTTTTAGTTCTGTCTTCTTTAAGAACAGTTGTTAAGTCTTCTTTATTTTCCAAAACTACATGTTTAATGGTAATCGTCTTATTCACAAAATCAATCGCATCCCATTTAAGCCCTAAAACTTCACTTCTTCTAAATCCATAAAATACTGTTAATAGAATTATTGGATAGAGCTTCTCGCCTTTGAATATTTGAAGTAGTTTTAGCACATCATCCTTTGTGTAAAAGTTGGGCACGAAGGAGTCCTTTTTTGGTCTACGTACACGGTCAGCAATATTTTTATCTATCTGTTCTGTCATAAAAGCTTCCTGTAAAGCTTTTCTAATAAAGGCGTGATAGTGTAGAGCCGTATTTCCAGTGCACCCATCATCTAATATTTTTTGATAGAACCTTTGCAAGTGGACCGGTTTTAAGTCAGATAACATAATTCCACTTGGTTCAAAATAATCCTTTATCCTAATATCGATGTAACGTTTATAACTAAAGTAAGACGTTTTAGATAGTTGTGGTTTAGCAGTTTCAAGATAACTATATAGGTAATCGACAAAAGGAGTTTCGATTCTTTCCTGTTTTAAAACAAGATAATCCTCTCGTTTCATAGCAATTTCTTGCTCAATCTCAGATATAAATTGTTCTTTTATTCTTTCAGCTCTTTTCTTATTTCCTTTCTTTTTTAGTTTGGTATCTCTCCATCGTTGAGAAGTTTTTCCAAAATCATCTTTTATTGCAACAACAACTTGGAGAGTTCCTCTTTTTTCTACAATATTCGCTCGTAATTTCAATTCAAATCCTCCTAAAACTGAAAAAAGCAAGCTATGGAAAACGCAATTCTAACACCTTTATTATACCATAGCCTGTGTATGCTCATCTGCCACATTTTGGGCATCTTGTAAGTATTCGATCACACACATTTTAGGAATCTTGTAGTTGCTGCCTATCTTGACATGTTTTATCTTGTTCGATTTTAGTAACCCATAAGCTTTATTTCTCCCTATCCCTCCTAACATTTCTCTCAATTCATTTATTCCAACCAGATCTTTATAGTTCTCAAACATGACGTCATAAATGTTTCGCTCCATTTTTACCTCCTTAAAAAAACCATAGATTATTGTTGCCAACATTTTAAAATAGTGATATTATATCAAAGTAATAATTTTTGGGCCATTAGCTTAGTTGGTAGAGCACTTGACTCTTAATCAAGGTGTCGAAGGTTCGAGTCCTTCATGGCCCATTGGGTGCCAAACCCACGGAACAGGTAAATGTTGGTGCGAAAGCATTTCGAAAACATTTATGCTGTTCCTTTTTTTATTTTAAACATTTTCTAAACCACCTTGGAAAAGGTACACAGGAGTCTCCTCCTCCCCCTGTTCATCAGCGGGACGCTTACGTGAGTATCATTATCTTCAACAATTATCTCTTTGCCTAAAGTTTCCATGCTTTAGTCGCAACTTTTGGTTTATCGCTCCTTCAAATCTAAGAGATCTTGGCGCAAAAGTTGCCTGCTACTTAATCACTGAAAAGAATTTAGAAAATGGGCTATTCGGTTATCAATGAGCAATAAAAGAACGAAAGCGTTCCTTTCTAAAATAGTTTTACCAAATTTTTTTCAGAAGATATATAAGTACAGGCTAGAATGACACATATTGAAAAGTAGTTGATCCGAAACACAAAAACTAGTGATTCTAAAAGAACAGTATGTCTCCTTCCTTCAATTAATTGTTAGTGATTGAAGACGCCACTGGATTCATTTATCGTTCATTTTGATTTTCTTCTATATTGATAATATCCCTTATATGCTCGCTCAACATTAACATGAGTATCATTGTGCATCCTCTTAAGATAGTTGCTTTGCAAATTACTATAAGATATAGATATTAGCTTTTCTTTCACCAAGTATTCATAAATAGTTTTAGAGCTAGTTGGGATACCTTTTTCTTTTAAAAAAGAAGCTATATATAACGAAATAATGTCATAATTATTCTTATATTTTTGGTAATAATTCTCTCTTACATATTCTTCATAAACTCTCTCTTGCGAAACTTTCTTGTCGTATTCAAATCTTTGATTCTTTAACAGAACATATTCTTTTGATAAAGTAACAATTTCATCCATGATTTCTATTAGACGAGTTTCTATTTCTCTACTTCCCATATCACTTTCACCTCTAAATAGTTAGGCTGTGCTCTTTCCAAGAATTAAAATAGTTTTGTCTATATTCTTTTGGAGATAACCCGGTTTCCTTTTTAAAAAAAATAGTAAATGCACTGGCGTTAAAGAAACCAGCTTTCTCACCAATCTCAAAAATTTTTTCATCTGTCGATTCCAATAAATTTTTCGCTAACGTAATTTTGATATCATTAATTAAGTCCTGAGGCACTTTATTTAATTTGTTCATACAAAAACGATTTAAAGTTGGTTTGGACATGTGCATAAACTCTGCTAAGTCACTAACGGTCACATTTCCAGATAAATTCTCTTGTATGAATGCTATTAACTTAAATATTTCAAAGTATTCTTTTAGCGTAGAAAGATTCAAGCGAAATGCCTTTCTTATTATTATTTCGATAGCAGGATTCACTACATATGTTCGATCTCTCGTTTCAAACCTTGTGAAAAGTAACTGGATTAAGCTAGATAACTCTTGATTGATTATCAGATCAATCTTTTGAATATAGTTTGAAGAAGGCTTACAAAATAAATTCAACTCGACAATAATAATTTGATTCAGTAAGCTCTGCGAAATGTAATGGAAGATCATATGTGATTCTATCAGAATTATTTCTACCTCAGATTTCTCCATATACAGTCCTTTCTTCCTCAACAGGATAGCCCAACCATTTGCGCCATGATCATTTGGAGAATAGTTATTACCATTTGTATAATAGATATTTTTGATTTCTATCATTCTTTTCACCCTCCTACTTTATGCTACTCACTTTATTTGTAAAAGTTGACATATTCTGTACGTGTTCATCAACTTCTTAATTCACTTTTATCATAAAAAATTAATAATTAAAACGCTTTCAAAAAATGATGATTAAAAATGTAAAATTATTGATTCAAATTATAAATTATTATTTTCACTTCTAAATATTTCAATCCATCAATGTTATATTACCAGTATATAATTTTTCTTTATTACCCGATTCACTACACAATCCAAAATTCAGTAAAATATATTACATATTGAGAAATAACAAAGATTAAAAAACTGTATTAACGAATTAAAAATAACTTCTTACCTTAACTATCAAAATTTCAAGTCTGCTCACGAAGTCCTGCAAAAAATATTTTTTAATAATCAAATAGTGTAGCAGAATTTTCGAACGTCTAAATCCCACTTTATAAGAGTTAATTGAAGCCTTTGGAGACACAAACCTGGATTTATTCTTTCTCCTTATTTATTGAACTTCCCAAAGTTTTATATAACGGTTTTCGAGTAAATCTTCAAAATTTTCTAACCTCAGAAGAAAAAATTATCACTAATGCGATGTTTTATCCTTACTCTAATAGAAAAATTAAAGATAAGAATACCCAGACAAAGACAATAGTAGGAGTATCCTACGGATTTGAATCATTTGGGTAATTGATAAACAGGGGCTTTTTGATCATCAATTGTTCAATATGGGAAAACAAAAAATCTGAGCCAGAATGAGGTTCAATCTGACACAGATTTTACTTTGCACAACTAATCAAGTCTTAATGACTAAGAGCCATTTTTGATCATGTATTAAATTCAAATCTACTTATTATTACATGCCCAGAAAAATCTTTCACTTACTGAAAAGCTATTCCTGCATTACTTGTAAAGTCATTGTTTATGCTTTGTGAAATCAAGAAATGGAAAATAGTTGCGTCCATGCTAAGCAAAGTCCCTTTTTATAATGTTTTTTGTTTAGATTTCATATTCCTCCACCACTAACTTTTAAGAAAATATTTTTCCTCTTTCTCCTGATATCAAGAGATATTAAATATTATTGAATTTTTCGTTTTCATGCTGAGATCATAGCCACATAACTCTTTAAAATATGTTCTATAATCATTTTCGGTGATTCGAATGAGTTCATTGCTTGAAAATTCTTGAATTTCACACAATTCCACTAAAAGATTTAACTTTGCATCAAGCCCAAAAATTTCCAGAAAATCTTGCCAAAATGTTGTTTTTGAAATATTATCAGTCAGCTCTATCAGTCTGACTATCTGTTTATTGACATACTCTCGCATTTCTAATGTATCTCTGCAAGACTCACCCAATTCTTGCCAAAAATAGTTAGTATATTCTTTTTCTGTTGCGAATAGAAGCATATTTATTTCCTTTTCCAAACTTTTAAAATGTTATATTCGTTACCTTCCAGCTACCTATTATTTTCACTCCCACGATATTTTTACGTTCTCTATCCGTTTAAAGAAACTGTACAAGCCTAAAAGTAGGTTTTTCGTATAGCAATCAGGTGAATATCGTTATACACTTAGACATGTAAAAATACACTGAACCTTTGAAAGAACCACTACCATATCACTGATTTTACTTTAAACAACATAAACAACTGTAATGATCGTTTACTATGCGCATTAAGCATTAATTTTGTTGCTAGAGAATCCACTTATTTTGGCCTCCTAGCACTATGCAATCTTCTGAGGTTACTTTCTCTTCCTTATAAGAATCACTAAGAGTAATAGTATAACAAGAAAAATCGAGACTAATAACCAGTAATTAGTTTGGCTAGGAATAGTTATATCTTGTCGATTAAATGTCTTAGATGTCTGATCATCTACCGCAAATGTTCTCGTCCACTCCCATTCCAGTTCTCCAGAATTTGCTTGTAGATGAAGAACATAAGTACCTGGAACAAATGACTCACCATTCAAAGGAATTGGAAAGGCAAAATTGGAGTGTGGCGCCATTTGCATTCCTGATGCCTCTGTGGAATAGAGGCGTTCTGTTTGATCTTCATTATAAATTGAGGCAATAACCTGTAACTGATTAACAAACGTCCCCGATTGATTCTGGATCTGAGCACTGAACACATTTCTAAAGTTTAATTGATCCGCATAGACAGCTAAGAGATCTAGCTCGGGAGAAAGTTGCTCCCGCTTATTCGATACAACGAGGCCCATAACATAAGACAGTGTGTTCTCAATAGCCATTGATTCTTCTGACAAATGCTCGCTATCTTTGATTTCTTCCACGCGAATTCCTGCTGCTAGAACACCTTCAAATGGTTTATCTTCTGGTAAGGTCAATAAGAGATCTACTTGTTTCGTCTCCCCTTCACTAAGAGTAATCTTGCCATCACCTTGAATATAATCAGCCAAAAAAAATGGTAGGGTGTCATCTGGGACATCGGCGTCGCTACCATATTCCACTACACCACTCACATTTGTAAAAGCTGTATGTACGGATATTGATAAGTTGATCTCTTCATCAGACATATTTCGTAACTCCAAAGATAACGTCTGGCTTTCTCCAGGCTCAAGATTCAGATCAAAATAGCCTACCTCAGAATTCACTTGATTTTCACTCAGAATCGGTCTAACTGAAAAACCAGCAGATTGATCAGCAAAAGCAACTGGGCAAAAAAACAGGGTCAATATAAAAATTACCACTATGTACATCATAGTTTTCTTACTGTCAAATAGTATTTTATTCATAACGATCTTCCTCTCTATATTCCACGGGGATTGCCTTCATTTCTTTTGCTACTACCATTAGTGCCAAATTCCTACCCAGCATAGCAAAATTCATGAATCATATACGCTCGATTTGTGCATGGGACGATGACCAAACTGACCATCATGATTACTAATGAGGAGCAGTACCGCCAGATTCCTCTCGCTTGTAATCCTCGCAAATGGCCAAACAGAAAAATAGCCTAACAACCAAAATGATTTCCTATTGGATGTTAGGCTGTTTGAACATCTGGTGAAGTACGCATCCAGTTGATTTCTATCATTGAATGACATTATCAGGGACCGATTGAAGAATCCACTCCAAGGTGGTTTCATATGTTCCAGTTTGACGTTCCTGTTCGGACTCTAAGTGCAGTACAACACTCTCAGCCGCTTGGTCTGTTGTACCAAAGGCAAATAGCCAAGTTTCTAATCCCGATCCTGCTTGTGCCTGAGCGACAGTAGATGAAACACCCGGAAGGAGCGAGAGTTGTTCTGAATGGGTAGGCTGATTTTCTTGACCGGATGCTGCTATTGCTTGAATATGATGAAACTGCAAAGAAGCGCCAGCTAAAACATGCCCTGTTTCGCTATTCTTAAACTGTTCTCGTTGTTTCACAGATAAGCGCCACCCATCACTTTGATTTCTTCCACGTCTATCAGAAACTTGCACAAAATTTGCACGTGTTTCATTTGCTGTTGTTCTTAATGGTTCGGCGTATAGTGTTTCCGGTGCAAAATACGATATTTCTTGATCCCCAAACTGAATCGTAGGAACAAAATCAATGCTTAAAAATCCTTGATTTTCTGGCAGATCTGGCATCACCTCTGGATGCAATTCTTCTTGAGGATTCTCTGGATCTTTAGGTGAGACTTGTAACGGCCTTATTGTTACTGGAACGGTGTAATCCATTTGAGCGTATTGCCCAGAGGATAACTTTTCTTGCACTCGAACAACCATGGATGAATCTCCTGGCTGATTCGTATCAGGCATTTCAATGATCTCCGCTATAGAAACGTACCCTTCAGCAATGTCAAAATCAAAAAAACTTTCTGCTACTACCAATAACTCCTCTTCAGAAATATATTGCCAAACCTCATTGTTCAGCAACGGCTTCAACTGATTGATCACTAACGGTCTTAGGTTAGTTGCTGTCACTTCATAAAATGCACTATTTTTATGATTCGTGTGATCTGTGCCTACATTTTCTTCTGCTTCATCTTGCATAAGTACATTCCATTCTAGATTAGAGAAGCCAGCTAAGGCGCCATCAAATTCCTCTCCTGATGAAAACAAGTGCGTCGCGCTGACGATATCACCAACCGATAACTGCAGACGTCCATTTTCTCCCACCGCATTTTCAAAATCTTGTTGTGCTTCGGCAGGTGTTTGCTGAGTAGACAACGTAAAGTCAAAAAAATGTTGGCCTTGGTTTACAAGAATAGTGGCGGAGCCTGAGTATGCATGAAGTGAAGCAAACTCTTGATTTGGCAACTGTTGGATCATTGGTGTAGTTGGATTTGTCCCACCGCGTCCTGGCGATAGGGACAGTTCGGGGCCCGATTCTCCAACGTGATGTGTAAAAGCGGCTATTGTTCGCCACTCCTCGAAGTTATTCGCCCATGTTCCACGTAAACGTATTGTGTTGCCCCAACGAACGGAAATGGGAATGCGGACAGATAACGTATGCACCGTTCGATATGTAATGGTCACATCTTTAAATCGATCACCTATATAAAGATAGGGGGATGAATCAATGTAAGTAACATCGTACTCCCCTGAAGACAACAAGACACCATCTGCCGTTACCGTATGAATCGCACTGCCTAAATCAATGTCTTGGGTTCCCTCTCCTAGAAGGATTGTCTGGGGCCTTACTTGTGCTTCAAGATCAATTGTTTCTTCCCAAACATATACGCCAGGATTCGCACCATTATATCCAGACATAAATGCAGTTGAACTAGCAAATGAAACAAAATTAGTTGAACTAGCCAAACTATCTTGAAGTACCCAACGCCCCGTATAGGTTTCCGTTGCCGGTATATTGGATAACCAGGTACCGTTAATTCTTGTTCCGGTACCTAAAGTGAGTTGCTCGAAAGATGTCGCTCTAAACATGTTAATAACCTGGATACTGCGATGCCATGAACTTATATCTAGTTTTTTTAAATTGGACATTTCAGCAAACATTGTGGTAGTACTGGTAACATTGGACATATCCCATTGACTCAAATCTAATTCTGTTATACTACTTGCTCCTTGAAACATTGAGTTCATATTTGTTACATTAGCAGTATCAAACTTTTCAATCCCTTGTATATTTTTCAATTGAGTTAATCTCAAAAACAAGCTTGTAGCACTACTATCCAGGATGACTCGATCTTCAAGAATTATCTGTTCAACATCAGTATAGGTTTTCCAAGGCGCTAGTCCGGTCAACCCAACCTCGCCTCCCCTGAGAACGATTGTTGACGATACCAAATCATAGGTCCATGGAACTGTCCCCCATACGCCAGTGATCAACTGACCTGCGGAAGAGTGGTTTTCAGAAGAAACCGCATTCTCTTCTTGCTTGCTTTCTGAAGTGTCCCTACCACTATCACTGGGAGAAACCGCGTCATCTCTTGCCACTTTATCGCTTGATTGTATTTCATCTTCCTCATTATGATCACTACTTTCCTCAACACTATCTTCCATGAAAGAATCGCTAGTTTCCTCATAGACTTCGTTTATAGATACTGTTTGAGCAAAAGTTAGCAATGGGGATGAATGACTGATTAAAGAAAATATCGCTATTAAAACTATGAATTTCTTCATTTTCTTCTCCTCATATTTCAACGAAATAATCTTCTTACAAATATTGTTGATCTCATTCATATAAAAGAGACCAACAATATTCTGCCAATACGTTTTTCGTTGTTCTTAAATAACAGGGGCCAGCGAAGAAGGGACATTGCTTAGACTCCAATTCAATTCACTTGTGAATTGGCCGTTTGCTCGTTCTCCTGGAATTTCTAAAACAATATTCGGATTCACCTCACCATTTAACGTTCCCCAGGTAATCGAATTCCATCCACGCCCGTTAAGCACTTCTGCACCCATAAGAATTTGGCTGCCATGTTCCGCCGAAATAGTGACAGGATTTGAGTGAATAGCAACCTCGGAATCCCAAGCTTGAGAAAGTCTTGGGTTACGAAACGTAATGGATGCACCATTCAATTGCACATTATTATCATTGATAAATGGTGTTACTTGTTCAACTCTCAATGTCCATCCTGTTGATACATCACGAGTATCACGAATTTGAGCAAAATGTGGACGCAAAACTTCTTCCCCAGAATCGTCATTCACTTCAAAGGATTCTGCCTGGGCCTCAAATTTTAATAAACCTGTTGAGTTAACATTGTCGTGGATCCCAAAATTTAAAGTGGGCACGTAGGTTATGGAAAATTCCCCGGTTTGTACTGGGGGAATGATAATTCCAGGACCTGGGTCTGGATCTGGATCAACCGTATCAACATCATCAATTATCGAAAGAGTTACTTCTCCTTCTGTTTCTGCATTTCTTGTTATTTGTTCGGCTGAAGCTGTAACAACATTTCCAAACAATAGGCTGCTAAGTAATCCAAGTGCTAAATACTTCTTTTTCACTTCTTTTTCCTTCTTTCCTTTTCTTTAATAGGACAAAAACGATCAACAAGATGCCTCCTAAAAAGACATTATGTGTTTCTGTTGTAGCCATTAACTTGGGAAACCTTCCTGGCTTCTTGTATGAGGGGATTTCTTGAATGTCTGCCTGACCTCCATTTGGTGGCTCCGGTTGTATTTCGTCTTGAATGATATTCTGAAAGGTAATCGAACTATTCGATTGAACCGTTTGGGCAGAAACAGTTGGGACAAAAATCCACAATGCTAACAAACAAAACCAAATACATTTCCTCTTTAATAATTGCACATATAATCACCCCTTTTTGAACTTGTGAAAATAGTATCAACCGCATTAAAATTCTACGTTTCCCCATATTTCGTTGGTGTTGGATCAGGTTTTTCTTTAGGGACATACACACTCGTTAAACTAATTATTCGACCTGTTTCAACTTTTTAATTTTCTTGTATAACAACTGATTTGTCTCATAATTCTTCGATTTTGAGAGAGGAACAAAAAAGACATCCGATCCGATCGAATGTCCTAGAAAAGTTATCAGATTAGGTTTTCTATTTTAGAGAATACATAACATATGTTTATTCTAAAAAACGAAGGTTTTTGATACTTTTGTCTGTAAGTTTGTATGCATACCTTTTTCTTACATGATTAAGGTTACATGATTTTTTGGTCAAATTGGAATCAATATTTTCATATGAAGATGAAATAAATGAAAAAAAACACTTGTTAATACCTTTAACGAGTGTACGGAGATTAGAGAAATGGTTTTCGATACGGATCAATTTTTCTTTCCAGATTCCGCCAGCCATGCTCATCTGGGACAGTTTTTAATAACAAGTAATCAATTTCAATAATATAGTCTAAGAAGTATCGATTATAGTTTGTGACAATCAAATCAATATGATCGGCATTTAACATTTCTTGTATCAGATGTTGTAACGGCAAAAAGGTCAACGTGTGCTTTGTGCCAAACTGCTGCATTGCACGAGTTCGAGTCTGTTGGCAGATGAAATAATCACCTTCTAAAAGAAAGTAAATTCTTTTAGAAGGTGATTAAAATCAAAAATCAAATCGCTGTATATCCTTAAACTCACACAAATATCTACAAAATTAGTTAATAGAAATGGGTTTGAAGAATCAGTTCTGATCCAACAGTTTCATAAATTATAAAGCCAATAATTCTTATGTAAACTAAAAAAGGGAATTACAATCGTTTGTAACACATTAAACATGCATACACAAACTTTCAAAAGGTCCCATTTTCAGTTGTGAATTTAGTAAAAACCTAAACTCTATATTGCTACTACTCTATCTTTATGATAAAGTCTGAAATACTTCCCCGAGTAGTCATTCTAGAATCTCTTCAAACATTTATGCACGTTATCTAACACTTTATTCTATAAAATGCATTTATGCAAGTGATTCATGTAGAAAACAATACTAATTTATCGTGACTAAGGTATTAAAAATCTATAGAATCAGTTTAAATGCTTAGCAATTGTTTATAATTTATGACTGTTTTTTCTGAGGTATCAGTCACTGCTGCAGTCGATAAGGTGACAACTGCAGAGTTTCCTAGTAGCTTTATAATTGTTCCAACTACTTGTTTTTTTCTATATTTAAATAAGACTTGTTGATCTTTATGAAATTCTTGTCCTTCTACTGAAGGTTCTTGTGGTTTCCATTGTGAAAAACTCATTCTTTTTCCTCCTTTAAAGTATGAAAAAACCCGCCTCAAACATGTTGAGACGGGTTAAAAAGACATTTTTTTATGCTTTGTAGATATTAACGGCTTGCATGCCACGTTGACCTTCTTCAGTATCAAAAGTAACTGCTTGACCTTCATCTAAAGATTTAAATCCATCCGCTTGAATTGCTGAAAAATGAGCAAAGACGTCTTGACCGTCTTCTCCTATAATGAACCCAAAACCTTTATCTGAATTAAACCATTTTACTGTCCCTTTATTCATACTATTTCCTCCTTGTACATCTCTGCGTATGCGTTTTGTTGCGATAAATGTTTGATTTGCAAAAGGAGAGTATAAATTAAGTATAGCACTCTTAATACGTTTCAAATTATATCACTACAAGTTGTATACCACATAATCAGATAGGATTGTAGTTTTTTTAAAAAAGGTATTTTTTTAAATTAAAACTTAAGAAAATGAGTTTTAACTCTAAAGATGTATTATCACAAATATAACATACTACTCAGTCTCCATCATCCGATTCATAAACCATTCTACTTGTTGGGGTGCATCGTGATCAAAGAACGCAGATTCTTCCCTATCTAAATCTGCTATTTTTTCAATGTCTTCATGTGAATGCTCAAAATCAAAACTCGCTATGTTTTCAGCCATTCGTTCGGGACGAACTGATTTTGCTAATGCGACAATCCCTCTATTCATCAACCAACGAAGGACAACTTGACCAACCGTCTTGCCATATTGTTTACCAGTTTCCGCTAATACAGGATTGGTAAATAGGTCATGACGTCCTTTGCTTTTTTTGATATTCGTCGAATTGTCTCCTCTTTGTTATTCCCATAATAAACCCTGGTCTTAGCTGCAGAGCAAGTGTTCTGTGGAAATTATTTGTCTATCATATTAAAGCTATCACAAGATAAAACGCTTATACTTTAGAATAGATTGTAAGTTTTCGTTTTTGCTCCATCAAAAAGTATGTCGATTCATCGTATTGTTATATGTATCTAATTTAAAGATACGATTTTTTGTATTTTAATATTCATTATGCTTAAATAATGCTAAAATAAAAAAACGAAGGGTACTAGGCGCAGTCCAGAAAAACTTCCCCAAGTTTTCTGTGCCAGTACTCTTCTTAGATTAATGCATGTTGCTTACTCAGCCTACGTTATAAAATCTTTTTTTGCAAGCAATATACGCCACTGTACTAATTATGATTATTTGTCTTTTGTTTATCTAAAATCAACAAATCACTGATATATTAACGTGTTAAGGTGTAGAAATAATATTAATTGATCAAGCAACGGTGCATAAATAATACTTAGGAATCCCTTACGTTTTTTCTGTTTTTACTTTTGTCTTCTTTAAAGTGCTATACTGGATAAGTATCATGAAAGTAGGTGTTCAAATATGAATACTAATTTTTACCCAGTTGAAGTTTTTAGTTCAGACTATCGTTTATATTCCTCAAAAGCAAAAACAAGTTTGTATGATTTTCAATCCAGACCGCCTTTGATCACCTCATTTGCCGTGTTAAATTTGAAAGAGTTGCGCAATATTCAACTCAAGTTATTTATTTACGATATTGATATCGAAAAATTTTCTACTTTAGAGGAAGCTAAATCTAGATGCAACTCTCTTATGTATAAATGATTTAACTAGCTGATTATAGCTAGTTTTTTTGTTTATCTGTTTCTAATAAACTAAAACTAAACCCAAATGTTCATCGTTCATCCGCTTGATAAAAAGAAATATCTAACGCTATACTTTTGATAATAGACTAAGACGTTGATAACTTTATCGAATGATACGAAAATATCTTCCGTCCGCTATTGGAGAGTCGGATAAAATATATTTTTGGATGGTTCCTTTAAAGAGTTTTTCTCCTTCACAACAACTTTTTAAGGAAGTATACACCTTTTTCGAACCATCCAGATAATAAACAATGATCCCTTGAATCTGATTATAATTAATCGGTGAACGTCGAGTGCAAGAAAGCTGGTCTCCTAACAATTTCACCTGATTAACTATCACTGGGTCATTAAGCCAATCCTTGTTAAGTGTCAATTTTACAATTAACTGATGAATAGCTTCTTTTTGCATTTTATTCCTCCATTCAAAAAATCGACTATCTATTTACTTATAAATAGTAAATCATCATATACACTAAGAATGTTCTCCATTGATTTCAGTTACTTATTAAATTTTTATAATTTATAACTGTTCTTTCTGTAGTATTCGTCACTTCTGAATGTGATAAGCTTACAACTGCTGAATTACTGAGTAGTTTTATAATTGTTCCTGCTACTTGTTTTTTTCTATATTTAAATAAGACTTGTTGATCTTTATGAAATTCTTGTCCTTCTACTGAAGGTTCTTGTGGTTTCCATTGTGAAAAACTCATTCTCACCCCTCCTTTAAAGTATGAAAAAACCCGCCTCACACACGTTGAGACGAGTTTAAAAGATCCTTTTATGCTTTATATATATTAGCAGCTTGCAAGCCACGTTGACCTTCTTCAGTATCAAAAGTAACTGCTTGACCTTCATCTAAAGATTTAAATCCATCCGCTTGAATCGCTGAAAAATGAGCAAAGACATCTTGACCATCTTCTCCTGTAATGAACCCAAAACCTTTATCTGAATTAAACCATTTCACTGTACCTTTATTCATACTGTTTCCTCCTTGTGCATCTCTACGTATGCGTTTTGTTGCAATAAATGTTTGATTAGCAAAAGGAGAGTATAAGTTTAAGTATAGCACTCTTAATACGTTTCAAAATATATCACTATAAGTAGTATACCACATAATTATATAGGAATGTAGTTTTTTGGAAATAAGGTATTTTTTTAAAGCAAAGCTTAATGACATGAAATTTACGCCTGATGCACATGGCAATTTTTGTCTATGTAAGTATCTCTTAAAAGCTCTTCCTATATCTACATAATAATATTTCTTAACCCCAAAAATAGAAGTAAACTAAATCTCCATACTTAAATGAATCACTAGTTTGCTTCTATTCTTTGGGATCAATCTTCGTTGAATTGTTTTTTAGCATGTCTGTTGTTAAATTCTTTAAGGTATCAAATTCACCCTGATACGTAGCAATTCTAACTACAAATTCTACAACTTCCTGATTTTCCATTTTTAGGGAATGGCCATTTAGCTTAAGAAAAACATATGCAGCTAAAAATGCTGTACGTTTGTTTGCATTATGAAATGGATGTTTTTTGATCAGGTTTATTAACAGGACTGCTGTTTTGCTGAACCCATCATGATATAAATCTTTTTCAAAAATATGTTGTTTGGGTTCATTAACAGCCATACTCAACGCATTTTTATCAATGATACCAATTGTTTCCTGCGGTGAATAATTCTTTATTTGAATGACATTTAATTTTACTATATCTTTTTCACTTAAATAGATCATCCATCAACGAGTTCCTTAAATGCAACATCACATTCAGATAGAGCTTGGTTCACATACATATCAATTTCAAGATCTAAATTGCTTTCTTCCTTCACGATCGCATCCATCATTTTGTCTTCATCAATAAAAATTGTATCTCCAGACTTCAAACCCTTTTGTAATAAACTTTCTTTTGATAAAGTTACAACTATTGAGTTACCTACTTCTCTAATCTTCCTTTTTTTAATATTCATATTATCAGCTCCCATATTATGTATACACCGTATATCCTAAACGCTCAAAAGTTTTTATTCTGTGTATAGTATCCCTTAGAAAGCACTGTGGCAAAGACGAGTACTACTTTAATGCATATAATAAGTTGGAAAACAAAGTTGTTAAAGCTTAAAAAATTAGGATGGAGACATTATGACAAAAATTGTAGATTTACAAGGTGATTCAAGAATCATGGGATCAATGAAACCGGACAGATTCGTGGCAGGTATTACTAAAATTGCTCAGTACCATTCAGCAACACCAAAAGGTGATGTGTGGGTATTTGAAAACCATTGGCGTAATTTAGGATGGGGGAACTAGAGCCTACCATAAAGTTATTTTGCATAACGGATCAGTTCAATTGTTTTATTGGGATAACGTGATTAAAAAATGGCGTAGGTGGATACGGTTGTTTAGCCATTGGACCGACAATAGACCGAAATCTGACATCTTATTAAAAGCGGACTTACAATTTTAATAAAAAAAACCGCTTGAAAAAAAGCGGATGTGCATAGTTACCAAGAGTAAAATCTATAGTTCGAAATTAAGCTAATATAAATTGACAAAAAATGCTTGCTAATGAATTTTTTTTAATGTAGGGTTATTATGCAAGGTGTATTAAAAAAGAAGAGTACTAGGCTAGAAAGTTTGGGGAAGTTTTGGGGGAAGTCTTTCTAAGCTTACCTAGCACTCTTCTTTTTTATCTTATCATTATTATTACATAATAGATATTATTAATTAAACTATCGTCCAATTTTTTTCTTACGACCAAATCCCTCTTATTCAGATTCGAACAGGAAGGATTTTATATTATCGTGGTTGGCTCTAACAATTAGATCAACAAATTTCTTGATAAGTGCTTTCCCTGCTAAAGATTAATGTGTTGTCCTCAAATAACGAACTATCGGTTGCATTTGTTTCTGTATCTCCTTTCTCAATCCAATTTGACCACTACCTTGCCATTAGGATGACCCTCTTTGACAAATGTTATAGCTTCGTTCACTTGTTCTAATGCGAACTCATGTGAATCAATTTTTGGTACGATATTTTCTTTTTCTACGATTTCTGATATTGCTCGTAATTGCTGCCCATTCGCTTGAACAAAAATAAAACAATACTCAACACCATGTTTCTTCGCTTTTTGATCTATCTTGGCGCCTGCTACTCCGAATACCAATTGTTTCCATTTTGGCATGTTTTGATTGACTGCAAATTGCTTATTTGGCCCTGCAATCAAACTAAGTAATTTCCCGCCAGATTTGATGATAGAAAGCTCCCGATCAATTTCTTTCGCGCCTAGCGTATCTATAACAAAATCAACTTTATCTAGAACTTCCCAATAGTTTTCTTTTTTATAATTTAAATATCGATCTGCACCTGCTTGGAGAATTCGTTCTTTTGCAGCTGCATTTCCTGATACAATGACATGTAACCCAAGATGTTTCGCAAGTGGCACTGCCATTTGCCCGAAGCTCCCTGAGCCACCAGAAATAAAAACAGATTGACCAGCTTGAACTTGTAATATTTCTGTCAATCCTTGATAAGCGGTAAGTCCAGTCAAAGGAACACCAGCCCCGGTAACAAAATCTAAATTCGTGGGTAAAAACCAAATTGCTGATTGATCGACTGCGACATATTCCGCAAATGCGCCAATTTTATCCACTGGTAATCTTGTATAGACTTTATCTCCTTTTTTAAAATTGGTTACTTCACTTCCGGCAGCTTCGATTATCCCCGTTAATTCATTTCCAAGTGTCAATGGTTTTGGGTAGTCTTGAATCAACTTTACAGCACCCGTAATATTTAAAGTTTCTAATGGATTGACTGCGGCCACTTTTACTTTAATTAGCACCTCATGCTTTGAAATTTTTGGAATTGGAATATCTGTAATTTTTACATCAATTGATTTGGAATAATGATTGATTTGCGCTGCTTTCATCTAAATTTCACTCTCCTATTAAAGAAACCACCAATATTTTTTTATTGATGGTTTCTTTTGTTGTCTAGTTCATTTCAGGATAATCGGCATAGCCAACTTCTCCTTGGTTGACATAAAACGTATTTGGATTCGGTGCATCTAAGGGATACTCATTTTTTAATCGTTCCACTAGATCAGGATTCGCCAAAGAGATGACTCCTACCGAAACAAGATCAGCTAAATCATTCTCTAAATCACTCGCTAAACTTGATAATGGGCGATATGGTCTGTTTACGATTAAAACACTGTCCCATAAATGGCTAATATCTTGTAAAAACGCTTCTTTTCCTACATGCAGTGGATTAAATAGCCGTTTACTCCATGAATTTCCACACCATCTGCTCCTGCTTCGATTGCTAAAGAGGCAGCATGACGGTACTCATCAATGATAGTAGGAATATCTTTTGTTTGTATGGCTTTCGGAACAGGAATATCTTGCATTCCTGTAAGTGTAAACATTTTTTCTTTAGGTGCGATTGCTTTTTTATGAGAGGGCAAGTTATCCGGGTGTGATATTCTCCCAACATACATTAATTGAATAAAAATTTTCCCACCTTTTGCATGGACTTCATCAATTATTGTCTTCCATGCGTTGGCTTGTTCGATAGTATAAATTCCTGCGTATTAAGATAACCTTGACCTATTTCTGATGGTTGTACGCCTTCAGTAATAATCAATCCCATTAAAGTGTGTTGTCCGTAGTACTTTTCTGCGTATTCTCCAGGAAGACCATCTTCTGTTGCGCGATTACGAGTCATCGGCGCCATAACCAGCCTGTTTTTTAATAGGATCTCCCCTAATTGATTTTCTTCGAATAATTTATCCATTTTGTTTTCTCCCTTATCTTATAATCTTTGTCATATTGGGTGAATTCCATCATTCAATACAAATTCGTTCTTTTCATTTACAATCCCTACGATATGATCACTTTCATATAGCTTGATCAAGAATTGTGCCATTTCCTTTGCTGTATGATACTGTTTCACACCCGTGCTATAGTCAAAACTATCAAGATTATTAGCTTTAGCAATAAATTCTGTTTCCGTGATTGCTGGTGTCAAAACTTTCGCTTTCAGTCGATGTCCTTGCAATTCTTTCGCTAAACCCTCGGTATAAAAGCTAACATAATAATTTGTTGCCGAATAAATGGTATTACCTAATGCAAGTATATAACCCATAGCTGATGAAACATTGATTAATTGTGTATTTTCTTTATCGGCATATTCTTGTGCAAAAAGAGTAGACAAAATAGTTACTGCATCAATGTTTACTCGTAACATAGATTCTATTTTCAGGAGGTCTTCATTAATGATTAAACCCGAATCTCCTAAGCCTGCATTATTAATCCATGTTTCAATATTATAGGATTTCAAGTCTTCATATAATTCATAGACCTGTCCTCGATCAGATAAATCGCTACTTTTGAGAACAATGTTAAGTGTATTATCTTCAAAAAGAATCTTTTCCTACAGTTCCTCTAATTTATCCATTCGTCTGGCTACTAATATCAAATTCTTTCCTTTTGCGGAAAATGCCAGAGCTGCTTCATAGCCAATTCCTGAACTAGCTCCTGTAATCACTGTAAATTCTATGTTTTGTGACTCCTTTAGAATATATTTTTTAGTGTTTGGTCAATAATTATATTTAATTTTTGAGAATCATTCGTTGTTTTTGCCAATACTCGAATACCAACTAATTCATTATGAAGATAGTATGCTAACGCTTGTATATTCGTATTTGGCGTCAATTGATTTTTCTCTTGCGCTTTCTCCAATATCTCAGAAATAATTTGAACTTCACGATCAAAATAATCTTGAACTTCTTTAGCTATACTAGGATCAATGTATGCTAGTTCGGTTGCAGAATTTACAATTAAGCATCCTGCCCTATTTTTCTCCGTCGAAAGAACGATTGAAAAAAGACCCTTTAAACGATCATATCCTGATATTCTTACAGATAACGTTTTTTCTATTTTACGAGAAATCATTTCTTCATAGCGCTTTAGGGATAGAACAAATAGATTGTGCTTATCGCCAAAAGTATCATAAATGCTACGTCGATGAATCCCCATTGCATCGACTAAATCCTGTATCGAAGTAGCTCCATATCCATTTTCCCAAAAGACATCCATCGCTCGATCTAAAACTTCTTGAGTATCAAACTCCTTTGGTCTCCCCATATTATCAACTCCTTTGTTTGTAATTTTCATTTGGTCCATTATTTAGAACGAGCCTTCTAAAAAATATCTAAAAAAGAAATCCTCTTTTCGAAATTATTAGAACGATCATTCTCGAAATAGCATAATTATTAAATTTTACAAAGTATTTTGTTTAAAACGCTAAATAAGCTTAATTTACTAACCCTTGTAAAGTAAAAAGATTATTTTGCTTCTCATGTAACCTAATAAACTCTTTACACTAACATTATTCCCATACAATCCATTTGCTATTTTCCACCAATAGAGACATAATTCTGAAGGATATATTTCATCCGGATCAGTTAGAATAAGCTCTTCCTAGTCTATTCCTACCCACATTTAATAAAATAGTATAGTATCTTAAGTAATCAACCTACAAACAAATAATACGTTGCGAGAAAAATATCAGGCTTGTCATATAAAGTTTTAACAGTAGCTTTTAAAACCATAAAGAAAATAGTAAAGAACGGAACTAAACTGAATCATACATAAGCAAAAATACTTTTTAATTTCTTTCTATTTAAGCGCTTACTACCAATAAGGAGATATAGAAGGTTGAATATGTTATACTACATAAAAGGAAGTGATCGCATGATTTACAAGACTGTAATATGGTTAGTGCCAGAAAATAATAGTTATGTTGGCTTCCATGAAGAAAGAATCTCATTCGTCAATTTAAATACAGAGGAGCTTTCCAATTTATATATCATCACTCGTAGTTATAAGTATCAAGATGTATTGCGTAGAATTTTTGATGAAAATATGAATCATAACGATAATGATGTTAGGTTTTATTTCTACAAAGATGAATATCTTGCTGTTAGAGTTCTTGATTGATTCTTATTTTCAATTCTCAAAAATTAAAAATACAAAAAAGAAAATGTTATTATAAAGACCAATTTTGCTCATTTATGAACAAAATACTAGCTTTCACTTTTTATTAATTTATTTTCAATAAATTTTGATTATTCTAAACAGCCTCTTCTCGAATACGCTTTTCAAAATCTACTATACCTTGGAATTAATTAATAGTAATCTGAGCACTAATGAAAGGAGACTATATTTAATGTACGTTGTAAAAGTATTGCATGGCTATATAACACCTAACGGGTACCGAACACTTTTTAAAAGCAAAGCAAGATTATTTCAATATAAATCTGAAGCAGAAGAATTTGCATCCAAGATAGGCGGAAGAGTAAATAAAGTAGAATAGTTGATTGGAAGTAGAGAAGTCATTTTTTCGCTAAAAAAATTTATATATTTCACTTGATTCACTCCACTTTATGTTAATATTTGCTTATTTTTACTTTTATGATTAACCTAAACTATATTTACTATGTCTTCAGAACCAAAATTTTATGGAATATCAAACCTTCACCAGAATTAAATGACAGAACTGAAGCTATAGTACTTTCTCTTATATTAACTTTTTCAATAAGTTTAGGCTATTCAAGATTGATAGAGTTAATTTGTATCTCACAGTCAAATTCATGCTTTAATTGAAATTTGTCATAATTTCCTTTAAGCAGTGTTCATTAAAGAGATGTATAATTAATACTCTGGTGCAGTATTCTAATTCTTCATTAGCTTTATCTGATTTATTATTTTATTTTAAAATTATACAAAGAGGTGACTTTATGTTAAAAACAAAAATTGATATTGTTTCACTAATGAAAAATGTATCCATACAAGCGGCTGATTCTTTCGATAGTACCTCAGTTATTGCAGAGTTCGAAACACCCATTGAAGTACTTGAGTTTTCAGAGAAAAAATTCAATTCCACATCCGAAGAATTCCTACAAACCTTCCATAAAATTTTCCAGGATGCCTATGTTACAGAACTCATTAAACAATTAAAAGATCAAAATGTTAGTTTCAAATATCTCTCTTAAAAATCAATTGAAGTAATACCTATAAAAATGTCTAAAAGAATGACCAGCTTGATATTCACAAGTAATTTTTTAATTATTTGTAATGGATTTTTAAACAATTAAGTTTTCTTAATTGTTTGGCAATTAATCTCTTCTAAGGTTAAGTTGAGTAAGGGGCTGGTTTCAAAAGCTGATTTTTCTCCTTGGATAAATTATTTTCGTCATGCTCTGTCCCATTCCAGCCTTCATCTGGCGAGGAAAGCATCAAATTATTCCTCGCTAGTCAAATATTTATATAAAATTATTTGATATTGCTTCTGATAAGATAAGTCTTTTTCAGAAATTCCAAATATTCTTTGCTAAGTAATAAATTGAAAACAGGTGCGTAATTTATTACTATATTTACTTTTACATTTTTTGTATTTTCGAAATAATTGGTTTCTTGTCAATACACACCAACGCTCTTTTAATCGCTCTTCCCTTAATAAATCCTCCCCATCCTGATTGTTCGTCCATGTTTCTTCCGGTAGCTTCCCGATAAAATGAATTTTTTCATGAAGAATCATATTGATTAACTGATTTTCTGACTCAAGAAGTAATCCCCAATGAATGCTTTATCTAATTCTAACAAAATTTGAATTTATGCATTTAACGCAATATGGTTCCTCCATTTTCAAAAAAATTATCTCGTCATTATAAACACGTTTAAACTCTCGATATAATTCTTCATAGTACAAGTTAGTTTTTTGATATTTTTAAGAATTATCGTCATGAACAACTCTTAGATCTTTATTTTTGTCGCGAATTGATTCCATGCTCTTCATTTTTAGCCACCTCTCAAATATTACTTAAGATGGATTATAGAAGATGATAAGTCACATTTAAACAAGTTATGGAAAAAAGGCGCTAAAAGAAAAGTGATTTTCTCTTAGAGCCTCTCAGGATTGAGCTGTTTTGACGAATGGTAAAGAATCCGATTGTATCTCTTTCATTTCATTTTTTTACACAAACATCTGATATTTAATACAAACACTTAAAAACATCCTTGTAGTTTTTTATAAAATATAGTAGCTTAATTTTTTGTACACAATCGTGTTGTCGTGATTTTGAAAATTAGAAGAATCTATTTTTATTTGTCAAAGTATCAAAAAATAGTTTTTTTATTTTCGTGGATAGCAAGAACCATTCTTTCCGACCATCTAACAAATTGACATCTTCGTGACCACTTTACAGATTATCTTTTCTACGTATAGAAGAGCATGGATTAAAACTTATTTATTAAATTCCTACTATTTGTGTTCAAATCTCCTGATAATAAGTACAGATTTTTGGGTAACTATTTAGAAACTCTGATCCTTTAAGCCCTTGATTTGAATATATTAGATACCGCCTCTCTTTTCTTCGTTTATCCGTTACTTGGTAAAACGCGTATCGGATCGATCAGCTGATCTTGGGGTAAGCTTGGAGACAAACTTACCTCAAAGTGCAAATGCGGACCCGTGCTATTCCCTGTACTCCCAATCGATGCCAAGATGTCTCCTTGAGACACCGTTTGACCCACAGCCACTAAGTTTTGATTGTTATGAGCATAAAGTGTGGTTAGTCCATTCTCATGCTTGATCGCCACATAGTTCCCCCATGATTCATGGTATCCTGAACTAATCACTGTACCTGCAAGGGTTGCATAAACAGGTGTACCCATCGGTGCCGCAAAATCCACGCCTCGGTGAAAATCATCTCCACGTGGGCCAAATGCTGAAGAGACAATCGGATTCATGACAGGGTAGATCATTTCTTCATTGCCTTCTAACAACGTTGCTTTTTCCGTGTCGTAGCTGGTAAGTGCGTATGCTTCAATAATCGCATTTAACTTCTCGCCATATTGTGTGTCCGCCGCATACCGTCCGTTTAAGAATTCCGTTGCATCTTCATAGGAGCCTGTTTTTGACTTCCATGTGCCTTTATAAAAATCACTATAGTGCGCTAAGCCCTCTTTCAACAGCTTTGCATAATCTCTGAAGCTTGCTTCATAGTCTTCATAGCAACGGAACGTCGCATCAATCGTATACATGTTACCTGCTCCATCGTTTTCTTGCGTCTTGAAGGTAATTCCATTTCCTTCAACCGTCCCTTTGATCCCAAAGAGATTATGGTAAGGCGCTTGGCTTAACTTACTTTGACCACTTGCAGATTCAAGAATCGCTTGAGCGATCATAACCGACCCGTAGAGGTCTTCTTCTAAACCGATTTTCCGTGCATCTTCGCCAATCTCTTTGATAAACTCCCACGTTTCTTTAAGAGGGGTGATTTCAATAGCTTTTGATTGATTGGGTTCAGCCGGAGTGCTCTCCTCAAATTCTGATAATGGCGGACGTTGATTTTCAACAGGCCCAGGGACAAGTGATTCCGACTTTGATTCATCATCCGTTGATTGATTTGGCTTAGGAGTAGGTGATGATTTCACTTCTTCTTTTGGCGAATCAACCGGTGTTGAATCTTCTGCTTGAGGCTGTGGATTAGGTTCTTCTGTTTTTTCTTCGGGAACAACAGGACCTTCTTCAATAGGTGGTTTCGCTGACTCTGTTGGTGTTTCTTCATGGGTTTCACTTGGTCGTGTCTCCTGGTCTTCAAGAGTACTCGATTTTTGTTCTTCGGTTGGTGTTTGCTCTATGGCATCCTCTGGACCAGCAAGTGTAGCTGAAACTGGAATAGTCGTTAAAAACTGGCTACAGACTAGTGCAAGTAAGATCCATGTTTTTGATTGTTTCACTAAAAAATCCTCCTTTTTCCTCTTTTAATCATACCGAAGATAAAAGGTATTATGTTATCAAATTTTTCGAACTCGAAAGGTTCAAAGTTTCAAATTAACATCTTATTCATTGTAAGGCTACACGTAAAGCATTTTACTCGATATAGTCAATTTTCAAATATTAAGTAGAAATTAATTAAATAAACGGAGCAAAATAAGAAAGAAATTCTAAACATGGTAAATTTTTGTAATTTATTGGCTATTTTAATTCTTCGAAAGTACCAAGAACTATAGTTTTTTTTAATCCCTACTAATCAGATATATTTCGACTTCTTTGGGTGGCAAATTCATAGTTAATTGATTATCGAGATAATTGGTCAAACGATTCATGTATTATAAAATGAAAATTTGTTTTGTTTTAATTCCATAGTTTCACTTTCCTAAAATCAGTACTTACGGTTTGTATGAGTTTTATGTATTTACCAAAAAGAATTGTTATACATATAAACCCCTTACATCCATATATATCCTCTTGAGCCAACTCTCAATAACATTTTTCTGTTTTTTTATTATAATCAAAACATTCATAGATAAGATCTATCTGCATACTACAAAAGTACTTTTAAAATGGCACTAATGAAAGCTTCTTTTATTTTTAATTAACTATGAAAAGCAGTCAAGGAAAATTTTCACATATTAATTCCAGCTGATAAATCACTTCATTGGCGATTCAAATCAATTTTTTAGCGAACTGTCCTTTTGTTGATTCATCAGAATTAATGTCTTTATTTCATTTGCATGAAATATAAGTTTGAAGGAGAATTTAATTAAGCAAAGGTTATCAAATCATTGAAAATAAAAAATTAATCTGGAAAAGAATTTACATTGCTTTGTCATAGAATTGTTTTTTAAACCACTTAGCATTTCCTGTTAACTAATAGCCAAAACCTCATTGTTATTTACTTTTACTGATTGATGGTTTGTTCTATTCATTGTATCTTGATAGAGTTGTTGTAATTTATACGTTAATATTTCTTCGATCATTTGATAGTCACGGTAAAACAAAGGGGGGTCAACTACACATATAGTTTCAACCGTATTTTTAAGTGATGGCATTGTGGTAATAACTAGGTAGTTATCTCTATCCTTTGGAATAGTTTCAGACATTTGCAAATTAAAATATTTATCAAACTGCCCTCTTAATCTTCTTTTCAGATTTTCCTGAACTAGAAAAGGTAAATCTGAATCAATGACTACATCGATTTGTGGTTCATAATCAGTCAAACGACCAAAATAAGAAAAGAGAGCCAAGTATTTTTTAACTAAGAAAGCTTCTTGCGCCAAAATTGTCTCGTTTTCTTCATGTTTCATCTCGCGAATAAACTTTAGAATCTTATTATTTAAATGTTGAAGTGCATCTGTATTCTCAAACGTTCCATATCCATCTGCGTCAAGAGGGACATTCGGAAAAATTTTAGATTGAAGGTGAGTACAGAAACAGTACGTGTAAACTAATTCAAGACTCTCTGGTGGTATTGAGAAAAATTCTTGTTCAAATTTATCTATCATTTGATTGGTTAATCTATAAATATCGGTATCATTTTTTTTATGATATTTTAGCACTCTTTTTTTTAATTTATCAGATTTATACATTCGGTGCTTAGTTTCCATTATCATAAGAATAAACAAAATTTCATTACTGTCAAAAATTTGATAGTGACGCATACCTTTAATGAGTATTTCTTCTTTACTGCTCAAAGATTTAATATTAACGTATTTTTCCCATTCAGGATAATGATCAATATACAATTTCTTACGATTACGAATCAAACAAATCGCCATGAAATAAGATATTTGTTTTCTTTGAATATTGGAGAAAGTTAAATCTAATTCTTGTTCGATTGTATCAATTGATTGGTACAATCGCTGTTCATCGATATAGTGAAATGGCCAACAATCATTTTTGTAGATTGACCAGAGAATGTTATAAATAAAGATCCTGATAGTTTTTTCTTCACCAACCAACGTTAATTTTTTAGAATCGACCTTAAGATCAAAAGAAGTCAGTAATGGCTCTATTTCTATTAATGCATTTTTTATTGCGTATATACTAATAAAATGCTTCTGAGAATATTTCTTGATTGGTTCGGTTTTTAATAAGCAAAGATCCAAAAGCAGTCTCATATTTTGATCATTGCAAAAAATATACAATTTAAATTGTTCTATTGAAGAGTCACTAAAGTCAAATTTAATACCTTTGAACTTTTCATAATGCATTATCAAACTTTTTTGTTTTTCCTCATTATATTCATTAACTAACTCTTCTAAATAGTGAATGTAGCGTTGGGCACTTCGGTTGCTAATATCCAATTCAGAACTTATTTTTTTTACCTCGAGCCAACTATTTTCAATTTGAAATAATTCAATTAATTGATAACTGATTTTATTTCTTTTTTCCAGTAATTGAAATAATTCTCTTCTCATACCCAACACTCCATTCAACATTCAAATTGCTTTCTTTATTGTTTAATTTTATTTATATCTTAAAATTCTTTGGGAAATTTTTTTCGGAAAATCAGTAATTATTATTATTACTGAGTGTATATTTACTAATTTTCAGATTCAATTGGGAACTTAACGGTATACGTATGCTCTATCATATCATTATCCTCATTTCTTGCATGAAAAGTAATCTCAATTGCTGTGATATCAGGAAGATTTTCTTCATCTTTCACTTTAAAGTGGATATAGCCGTCTTTATGGTCATTTGATTTAGTAAATTCATCATCCCATGTATTTGTGAAAAAATCAGCTTCAACTTTTGAGCCATCAGCAAGTACAATTTCAGCATGATCTGGTGACACAAAACGATAAGTATTATCTTTAAGATACATTTTATATTTTAATGAGAGGAGAGTTTTATATGTGTCATCCTCCGTATCTTCATAGTGATCAACTGTGACTAGCTTCATATGATCAATATTAAGATTAATCGCATCCCAATCATCATTTTCATAGTTAGTATTATAAGACAATATGTCTTTTATTTTTGGATTAATATTTGTCGACACGATTTGTTTAAAATAGCCATCATCTTTAAGATACCCTTCACCTACGACTGCTTCATCACCAGAATCGTCTGTGTATAAAACCTCTGTTCCTGATACATCAGCAATTTTACTTGTTTCTTCTACTTTCCCACATGCGCCTAATAAGGAAAACATTCCGATGGTCACGGTTGCAATTCCTAGTCCTTTACTGTATTTCATTATTTTTTCCTCCAATAATATTTTTATTTTACCTTCTTTAATCAGTGTGTAAAGCCATGAGTGTGGGGACCTTCATTAGCATGCATAGAAACATTTGCTTTGGTCAGTTCAGAAATAGAGGAATTAAAGTCATTGATAAGTTCCTCTGCCATGTTCATTCCAAAATCTCCTCGGCAAACGAAACGTTGAATAACAACTTCATCCAAGTCTTTAGGCAATGGATAAGCTGGAACTTGCCAACCTTTCATTTGCAATCGATCAGCTAAGTCATACAAAGTCCAAGCCACTTGTTGATCGTCTTTCAATTTGTAGCAAACAAGTGGGATATTCTCGCCATTGTTATAGATATCGAATAAACCTGTCTCTTCTATTGCTTTAGCTACTTTCATTGCTACTTTTTGGGTACGCTTGTGAATATCTCGGTAACCATCAAAGCCATAACGATAAAAATTATAGTATTGACCTAAAATTTGACTCGCTCCACGAGAAAAATTAATCGCCATAGTTGGCATATGCCCACCCAAATAGCTTACATTAAAGATCAATTCTTCCGGTAAATATACTCGATCTCGCCAAACAATCCATCCGACACCTGGATAAACCAGACCATATTTGTGACCAGAAGTATTGATTGACACTACATTTTTTAGTCGGAAATCCCATTCCAAATCTGGAAATACGAAGGGGGCGAACATCGCTCCACTTGCACCATCCACATGAATTCCTAGTGAGCGACCATTTTCTTGGTTATAATCTTCAACCAACTGGTCTAAAGCTTTGATATCATCAAATTTTCCTGTATAAGTGATTCCCAAAATACCAACAATTCCAATGGTATAGTCATCAACATAATTCATAACTTTGTCGATATTAATACTCATATGTTCCTTATCCATCGGTACAGTACGCATTTCAATATCCCAGTATACACAGAACTTTTCCCAGCATACTTGAAATCCTGATGAAATTACAAGGTTTGGTTTTTTCTTTTGTACATCTAATCCGCGAGCAATGGCTTCATTACGCCATTTAAATTTCATCGCCATGCCACCGAGCATACATGCTTCACTTGACCCAACAGTTGATGTACCAATCATCTTTTCTTGATCGGGAACATGCCATAAATCTGCAATAATATTTACACAGGCTTTTTCTATTTGTGCGGTACTTGGATATTCAGATTTATCAATAGCATTCTTTTCAAATGTTTCTGTCATTAGTTTCGTTGCTTCGGGTTCCATATACGTTTGACAAAACGTAGCCATATTTTGGCGAGCATTTCCTTCATCGATCAATTGATCTTTAATTAATCGATAGGCTAATTCTGGTTGTACTGGCTTTTTTCTCAATTTTTTTAAAATAACATCTTCACTTGATTGTTTGGTGCCGAACAGTGGTGTGTTGTTAGTCATTAATTTTTCCTCCAAATATTGGTTAGACAGATTTAATTATAAGGTTACGATCAACTGGGAATTTTTGTACAGTTGACTCTTCAAGTAATTTTTCGGTAATCATTGCTTTTGTAACACTATTACTATCATAGTCTTTATAATAGATTGATTTTGTCTCGTTGCACATAATACTAATAAACTGAGAATAATCTTGGTCACCAGTTTCTTTTAGTACAATTCCTTTAGGTATGCTGACAGTAGACAAGATATTCAATGCGTTCATAACGCCTTCTTCTTCATTCTCCGCTTGATCGATATATTCTTTGAAAAATGCAGCTCTGACAAAGCGTTCAGGAGGAGTATATCCACCGGGCAAGCTTGAGGTCCCTGTTCCTTGAGAAAAAGGGGTTGCTTCAAAAGAGTCAAATGTCACTGATGGAAGTTGTTTTGGCTGCGCACCTAAATAATTTCTGAGATTTTGAATATGCCATTCTAAATGCGGTGTATTTGTCATAACACGAACAGGATTTTCTTTAAAGTATAATTCTTTTTCAGTTGGTTCAATCACGATTACTCGACCATTTTTATCTGAAATAATCCAATGCAACGGTGTAACGAATCCTAATTCAGGAACAGGACGACTAACTAAATTTATTAACGGTAATTGTTCTTCTAAAGCATCCAAAGATTGAATATTTCCTAATACCCAAAGAATAAACTCGTGGGGACAAATATTAATTTTGTCAGTTTCTGCTTCTTTTTGGTAAACTGCTTCGCCAGGAAGATAAAGTTCTGCAATTGAAATTCCAGCTTCGTTGACGCCATCACTAACGAAATAGTTACCTGAAATTTGTTCTCCTGTTCCTAAAAAGCCTAGTTGATTGCTCCAGACCTTTTGATCACTCGCTGATGTCCATGAATAATCACGAGGAATATAAAGTGGTGTAACATTTAAGGGATATGAGAAATCCATTGTCCTTGCCAAAAGATGTTTCCGGTCTTTTGTTCTTGTAAAAATACTTGTACACATATTCTATTTCTCCTTTTATGATTTTTTGTTTTGTTATTACAATTAATATTTTAAGAGGAAATCATTGGTATGATTGTTTAGATGTTGTCGTTTATTGCGCCAATTTTAATACTTTTATACTCAGAATTTCTCTACTAATGGCTTAAGTATGTACATTGGTTATTTCCCCTACTTGATTTCAAAATAAGAGCCCATGACTATATCCGTCATGGGCGTTCAAGACCTTATTAACTGGAAGAAACTACTTCACACTGTGCAAATCATCTTTATTGATGATCCCACCTATGATTTTGGCCATTCCAAAAAGCAGGAAGTAATTGCCTATCAATGTCGGTACTGCAATAATCAATGTATCACCACCAATAAGAAGCAATAAACCTATTAGACAGCCAATCAAATCGACAATCAGTGAAAAGTAGTAATACGGCATTGCAATCAGTTTAGCCAAGTCCAACATGAAGAAGGACAATACTGAATCGCAGATAAACCAAAATCCAAAAAGTATTGATAATGAACTAACATCTAGCGTTGTATTCACTATCAAGATCAATCCAATGATACAATCCACAAAGCCTATCACAAGTGCTGAATATTGTTTGCGTTTAGTTCTTTGTGCAATTTTTTGATGATTCATCAGTTCAAAACATCCTTTGATTAATGAAAATACGCCGACTAATTGAATAGAAGCAATAACGCTTTCCTTTGAATACCTCATGGCTAATATCGCCATAATCAAGTAAATGATTCCAGTCAACAATTGTAGGAAGCGATAAGATTTTATAAAACTTTTTTTATTATTCATGATGTATCTCCTTCTCATGTACTTTATCTTTTTTCTTTGTTATTTTAATTTGTTCTGCTAAACGTTCTTTGTCATCTGTCTCTAAAGCTAACATTTTTTGATTATCATTTAATAAGGAAACATCTCGTAAATGTTTTTTTTGCAATATAGCCATAGACACACGTAAAAAGATAAGAAATAAAACTATCAATGAAACTAATATTGTAAAACATTTAATAATCAATTGGTGGCTTATTCCGCTGGCAATTGCATTTCTAAAAGCGTATAAAGAATAAGTCATTGGTAAAAATGGATGAATGATCTGGAAAAATTTTCCTTGCGTTTCGATTGGAAAAGTCCCTGCTGCGCCGCCAAGTTGCAAGACCAACAAAATCATTGCTACAAATCGACCAGGATTATCAAATGTAACTGCTAAAAACATCACAATCGCCATATAAGCCCAAGCAGTAATGAGGGCTGTAACGTATAAAGCTGGAATACTATATGCTGGTAGCCCTAAGAGCAGCATAATTGTTACTTGGATAATAGCCATCATGGATGAAACTACAAATCCCAAACTTGCTTTACTTAACCACCACGCTCCACTACTTTGACCATCCATAGAAGATTTTCTGACTGGATACACAAAATTGAATAGCATACATCCTACAAACAATGCCAATGACATAATGTAAGGTGCTAAAGCTTCGCCATAGTTGTCTACTTTAGTGTAAAGATCATTATCTAGGGATACTGGATCTACAAACTGGTTGATAGTTTTATGAGTAATTTTCACACTGTCCGCCTTGTCGACCCCTTCGTCTAATCCATTTGCTAATTCTGCTGCACCAGCTTGAAGTTTTTTAATACCAGAAACTAATTCTGGTGACTTGCTGTTCAATTCGTTCAATCCAGCATCTAATTGTTCGCTACCTTTATACAACTGTTCGACACCACTACTCAAGCTTGGGATTTTACTATTAAGTTCACCCAATCCATCAGTTAACTGTGAACTACCGGAAGAAAGTTGTTGTACTGCTGACTCCATTAATGGAATATCCTCAGCAGCTGTATTCAGCATCTGGCTCAGCTGATTTAATTGGGCAATAATTTGTTGTGCACCTTCAGCCTTAGGAACAATCCCCATAGCTTCATCTAACTGCTGACTTCCAATTTTTATAGCTGATAAAGTATCTTGAACATTTGCTGTATTTTTTGACATACTACTAGCCACTTGACTCATTTCACTTGCTTGTAGTGCCAATTGTGCTGTAATTGTTGACAAAGCATCCAAGTTTCCATTAATTTCATTTATATGAGCGGTGATAGATTGATTTAAGTTAGTTAAATTTTGATCCACAATACCGCTAATGTTACTAATTAAACTATTTTTCGCTTCTTCCGATAATTCCTGATTAGTTTGAATCAAATCTTTAATCTGGCTGGTGATTGTTTGGTTAGCCGTTCCTAGATCTCCAGCAATGACCTGTAATTTAGATGAAATCGCAGAATTTTGTTGTTCTATTTCATTGGCATCAATAGAAGCTTGATTTAAAGCCGTTGTATTTGTAATTAACTCTGCTAATTGATTTTGTGCGCGTTCAATCTGTTCATTCAGCTTGATTCTCGTTTCTTCACTCAAATGATTTTCAAAATTTTCTAGAGCATCAGCCATATCTTGTGCAGCTGTTGATAAATTTGAGAGTCCACTATCTAATAGATTGATACGGTTTTGATTAGCTTGAATCCCTGCTTCGACTTTGTTTAAAGCTGAACTAAGTTCTTGTGATCCGTTCGCTAATTTGTCGACACCGCTGGCCAAAGGTCCAACCGCTGATTCCAACTGTTCAGTACCCGAAGCTAATTTATTGGCACCTATATCTGCTTGTGAAACACCATTCGTGTACTGATCTATCCCTGTTTCAAGTTGCCCTGTACCTGAAGATAGCTCATTTGCTCCAGAAGCAGCTTCACTAATAGCCCCAATCATTTTGCTTGCTATCTGATCGACAGCACTAGCATATGCTTCTACTACTTGATTTCGAATTTTGATCTCCAATGCATTGGCAACAACCTCTGAGATTTCTTGTCCGATATAATTGTATGAACCATTCGTTGTGTAGATAAGTTCCATTTTCTTTGGTTCGTTATCCATAATGCTAACTGCTGATTGCGAAAAATCTTTTGGTATTGTCACAATAGTATAGTACTTCATATCTTTCATGCCTTCTGCAGCTTCTTTTGAATCTACTATATGCCAATCGACATCTTTGTTTTTTTTAATATTATCAATAACCTGCTCACCAACATTGACTTTTTGTCCCAACATTTCAACAGATTCGTCTTCGTTGACTAAAGCAATAGGAAAATCTTTAATTCCTCCATACGGATCCCACAACGATTTATCAAAAACCGAAGTATATATAATAGGAATAAACGTTATTGCAATAACTGATATTAATAAGATTTTATTATTTAATAAATTTTTGAATTCTTTTAATGCCATCTTCATTATGCGCTACCCCTTGATATTTGTTCTTCCTTGTGACGTTTGCTATAACACTGATAAAAAATAAATGGACAAGCAAGTGTCACTACAAATCCAACTATTAAACTAACAAGATATAAACTACTTTTACCCTTTGGTACCGTTGAAGGAACAATGAATGCTGTGCAAACTGCAGCAATCGAAATCAATAGGCCGCAACCCGCTACGATTCCCTTAGTCCACTGACCACCAGGAATTTGGAATTCTCGGTTAAGCGATTTATGTTTAAATAAAAGTACGAAATAAGCTACGAAGAACAAAATATAGGCGCTTAAGTAAATCAATACTGTTAAAGAAATAGCTGTCTGAAAACCAACATTTCCACCTGATCCCTTAGATCCAAAAGTAAGTAATGCAGCCCATACTGTTACTATAAGTCCTTGAATCATCAAAATTCTAACTGGTACGTTATTTGCATTTTTTTGAGCCAACTTTTTCGGAAGCAAATGCTTACTTGCTGCAAATTGTAATCCTTCAGTTGGACTCACAATCCAAGAACTAACTTGTGCTAATATGCCGAATGAAGTTAGAAAGCCTATAATTTTAACTAACAATCCGACATGCCCTGGAGACATCAATTGCGTCGCCGTATCTATAACCCCTTGATTAGCAGATATTTTTCCTGTTAAAACCGTTGAAACGACACAGCCACCAATCGTGCTCATCATGATCCCAACGATGACTAAAACCATCAAAAGTTTTGGATAATTCTTTTTGCCGTCTTTTAAGTCCGAAAAGTGAGTTGCTGAAGCTTCTACACCCATATACGCTAAGACAAATGAGGTCAACGCTCCAATATTTCCTTTGTTAGGTAAGAAGGACGAATGTGTAAAGTGAGACGAAACAGCATGTCCTTGTTTAAAGTATGCAACAGTATATCCAAACAATACGAGTACCGGGAGAATGATTCCGACTGAGAACCCTAATTTCGCCATTTTAGCAGTTGTTTCGGTCCCCCGTAATTGCAAGAATGTCAAAATCCAAAAAATACCGACAACTGAGACAAATTTAAACACTGGATCATTATTCATTGCGGGTATTTCCAAAACGTACGATAATGTACCCACAATAAAATAAATCATTGTGACAAAACCAACTGTGACTTGGAACCATTGAAAGAAAAGCGCTGCAAACCCGTATTTCTCTCCAAGTGGTTTTCCAACCCAACTATAAATGCCTCCTTCTTGATAACCCTCAATTGTGGCAAGCTCTGCTGAGCACAAGGACACTGGTAAAAACCAGAAGAATCCACAGAGTAATAAATAAAAAACCAATGCTTTACCCACAACTGCAAACGTAGGATACTCATATACAGTAACAAATAATGAAGCTGTCATTGCAAAAAACGAAAAATTTGACATACTGTTTTTTTTCATGTATTTAAATTCCTTTCATCCATTTCTATTTTTATTTTATTTTCTTTTTTAGTTTACTAATGAACAGGAAGTAATGTTATGCGATTATTGTCGAAATAAAAGACAAACCATACAAAAACTCCATTACTTGAACAATAAAAAGAATTGTAGAAGTGAGAGAACTATTCGAACAATACTTTAAAAACAAAAAGATCAGCACAAAACTGATCTCTTTTTGACAAGAATATTCTATTTAATCAGTATCAAAATTAATCTAAATGATTTTGTGCAGTTTTTATATCTTCTTGAACTTCCTCATAGTCAAAGCGTTCAATTGAACCGTTGTACTTTTCGACAATCATTGTATTTAATAATGTCTCGTCCGTTTCATCAATATATATCAATAATCCAACTTGATTTCCTTTCAATTCACCAGCGATTTTATCAAAAACTGTGATTGTTTTTTTATTTTTCAAATAATTAGTACTCATACCTGCAATATCTCCAACAATCCAACCACAGAGAACACCTAGAGGCCCCGCAAGTATACCTACCAACATGCCGATTAAACTCCCTTTGACCACACGATTACCACTTACGTAGTCAACACTATCTTTGATTGTAATATCTGTACCTACTTTATTTTTTTCAATTACTGCGGCTTGTTTGATATATAAGGTATTACTGTTATTAATATTTTTCATTTGTGAGAAGGCTTCATAAGTAGTTGCTGAATCCGAAAATGTTACTAATGCTATTTTTTTCATATTATTTTCCTCTTTCCTTGTAACTGTAGTCAACTGTCTGTATTCTTTAACTGCTTTACATGTCTGATGGTAATGGTTTAATGTTTTTGGCACTTAAAATTTTTTACAGCCATCTATAGAAATTTTATTGTAGATATTTAAGGAATAGATTTCTCCTAGATCCATTGTTCTTTAGTTAAAGAATATTTTTTCATGTTAGTACATGTAACTCTCTATAATCATTAATTTCTTAGTTAAGTAAGCAGAAAACTTTTTTGTTCTAATTTAGAAATGGCTTCTTCAATTGTTGTTGCTCTTACTTGAACCATTTCATTTGACGCTAGGTACACTATAAATTGATTTTTATCTATATTGAATGTTACACGATATTCTAGATCATTTGTTTTAAATTTCATTTAGTTTACTTCCTTTTTTACATCTGCTTGACTCCTTTCAAGCAGTGCATGATTTTTTTCCTATTAAGCAAACATTCTCTTGAATGTTTTTAAGTACATCTTGATATTATTATAACGAGGTATCTCAAATACTTGAGACATCCGTACATACGAAAAATCGAATGCTCCGGGTTCACTTGAGTGGATAACACATTGTTAGTAAAGATAGTTCGTTAAGTTTGCTCTACAAATCATCTATTAAATGCAAATCTTTTTAATGTTTTAGAACTACTTGATTGCATTCAGTTTGGTTGAATTGTTAAATATGCAGATGCATAAATCATATGAACTGATACAATATTTTAAATACTTACTATGACCTCTACTCCGTTTTTCTAATATCAATTAATCTTAGTTATATTTTTCCTATATATTCAATTAATTTTCTAGGTTACTTTTTTTCATTCACTTTAATTTAAGTTTGTTTGAAAAAATTACCCAATCCTAAGTTAGTATACGATGTACCCGCAGATAACAATTTCATTTGGTTTAATATTAGTGAAATAAAGTTAATCTTGACTAACAACCGAAACTGTCGAATCTATTTAACTGATTGATGAATTATCTTTGATGAGATAATTGAATTTAACGCATTCAATATCCTTGTTTACGGATCCGTAAACAAATATGCGATAATTAAGCATTCGTCAATCACAAGCAATATTTTCTTTGTTATTTACTATTTGATAATATTGCTTGATAATCATATGTCATTGAAAGATTAAGTGCTTCATCGTTTGATACTTGATTTTCCAATGAAAAAAATGAATATCTGGTCCTTTCCATTTTTTCTTGATTAAAGTAAATAGTTGCTTCCTTATTGACGCATAAACTCTGACTATTTTGCTTTTTTTATGGTTCTCACTCCTTTATTTTCGCCTACATTTAGTATTATGTTTGTCATAAGATTGGGACTCATTTTGCAAGATTCCTGTTTTTTTTCCTGCATAAAAAATTCCTAATGCGACAACACCTAAACCAATACTCGTTTTTACTAGATTATTCATCAAATGTTTCATCTACCTTTCAATATAAATATCTTACGCATACATCAAAGTCAGATATTGTTTCATCCTAAAATTTATGCGATTAATTTCATGTAGAATGTGCTTGAAAAATTAAAATCTCTTTTTCTCAACAACCGTTTTGCTGAAAAAATATTTATAGTATCTTGCTCGATGGTATCTATTTTCACTTTTTTTGATCGAGCTCATTGATTCAGTGAAGGATATTTTCGACCAATTTGCTAACTTGCTCTATGCCTGTTGAAATAGAGCGCTTTCTTCATCTACATTAGTTCATCAATATAATCTTCGAAATCAACCATTTCTTTTTCATCATATGTTTCATAAAGATTGGCTTCATGTAAGATATGCTTGATCTCATGTAATGCTCTTTTCTCAATGAACCATCTCTTTAAAGCATGCTTCTTTTTATCTTGTTCTAAGGTATTCAATTTTGCTAATTCGTAATCTAATTTTTTCATTGTTTTTATAATATTCTCTACTACATTCTTGTCCTTTTTTTCGTAATTTTTCATATATATATCACCCTTTTAATTGATGTAACTAATTGATTGTACTAATTCATTTACTTCGTATGTTTTATAATGATCTGCTTCATTAAGAATGTGACGAATTTCATGTAGTGCTTCTTTTTCAGCGAAAGATTTTTTCAACGTATGTTTTTGTTGACCTTTAGACAAGTAATCAATTTTGTCAAAGTTATTATCTAATTTGATGATAGTTTTTTGAATTTTTTTTATAACGTACTTTTCTTTTTCTGTGTAATTTGTCATCCATTGCTCTCCCTTTTCACTTTAATGACTGATTCATATATTTTTCAAATTCTCTTTTTTGATGTCTTTTCGTCGGTTGGCAAAGTATAACGATCAAGACGATCCACCCAATCACCGGTAGCAAACCAATTAATAACCATGCAGCGGATCGATTGATATCATGTAGACGTCTAACTGTCAACGTGAATTGTGCAATAAACAATAGAATACCTATGCTGATCACAAATATGTTAGTGCTAGCAAATGTAATATAAGAAAATCCTGTTAAAGTAATTCCTGTACTGTAGAACAATAAGTTGTATAGTACGCTATAAACGATTGTTGGGATCCAATATTGTTTTCTAGTTGCAGTATAATTCCACTTCAACATGTCCTTCCAAAATTCTAATAAAGGGGTCATTTTTCATCTTCTTTCTTTTTGCTATATTTCCTATTACTAAAACTTTTTTCTGCTTTGTTCAAAAATTATGCTTGGTTAATGATCATATCTCACCGCCTTTTTTGTTTAATATTTTTCTTTCATAACTCTAGATTAACCCTTTTTTTTATTCGTAATAACAAAGTATTGTCCAATTATTCGCCGATTTTTTATCCATAAAAACTTTCTATGATAAATTTCTTTTAAAATAAATTTTTCAAAAAGGATCTTAAGTTTGTAGAGGTATAGAATCAGAATTGATTGTTCACCCCCATTTTTATTCATGCCTTTATTTACTTCCGCTCGCAATACCTTTAAACAAAAACCCATGTTTCAACAGGACGAAAAAGTAGCTTTAGCGAAAAAATCCTTTAAATATGCTGATTAGTTATATTTGTAGCTTTAAAGTTGAAAAAATATGACTAATAAAATCAATACTTACAGATAAAAATTTAAATCCTTCTTTTTATCTTATAAGGATTTATTCCTAACCAGAGCAAAAGCTAACTTGATACAAAAAAATGCTCTATAAATATTATTCGGATAAAACTATACAGAATTTTGTGATTCATTTTGCTACTAAATCAATCTTAAACTGTCCAACAAAAAAAAATTCACTTAATTTTCTAAAAACGAAAATTATTCAGTTTACCTTATCTCATATCAAAAGTTTTTTTATTAAAGAATTTTACAACATCGATGATAAGACATCTTCAAGTGACTCGTATGGTAAGTTAGTTTATCGCTTTTCTTAAAAGAGCAGAATGATTCGTAGTATCGTAACCCTGTTTAAAAGATTATTTTTCTAATTATCTTCTTTAAGAAAATTTTTACTTCTGAGAAAGCGTCCATTCCTTATTAGTACAGAACCTTAAGAATTAAGTCATTTATTCTAAGAAGTATAGATAAACCAGTGTTTCCTGTTCATTTAGTTACTAAATTATTCAACATCAAATAAGAATATTTCTCGTATTGCACCCCCTAAAACGAATCAAATTTTTGTTTATAAGAAAGAATAATTTTTACAGTTATACTTTACTTCCTTTTAGCGTATCAACTATTGACTGTCGGATAATGCGACAGAAATCGCATCTTATACCTATTTGATTTCATTAAAATGAAGTCATAAAAAAAGGAGGTATACTTATGTATAGAAGTAATGGAAATTATGAAGCCTTTGCTAAACCAAAAAAACCTAATAACGCAGATGAAATTTCAGCATATTTGATTGGCTCCGGATTAGCTTCACTTTCTGCAGCTGCATTTTTAATCAGAGATGGTCAAGTGAAAGGTGAAAAAATTCATATCATTGAAGAACTACCAATTACAGGAGGTTCTTTAGATGGAATGTACAAGCAAGAGTATGGATTTGTTACTAGAGGCGGTAGAGAGATGGAGAGTCATTTTGAATGTTTATGGGATCTATACCGCTCAATTCCGTCTTTAGAGGTAGAAGGTGCATCTGTTTTAGATGAATTTTATTGGTTAAATAAAGAAGATCCTAATTCATCACACTGTAGACTTATTTACAAAAAGGGAGAACGCTTTCCAAGTGATGGTAATTTAACCTTAAGCGAAAAGGCAACTAAGGAAATTTTTGCTCTTTGCTTAATGAAAGAAAATCAATTACAAGATAAAAAAATCTCAGATGTATTTTCGAAAGATTTTTTTGAATTAAACTTTTGGGCTTATTGGAGTACAATGTTTGCCTTTGAAAAATGGCATTCAGCGATGGAAATGCGTAGATACTTAATGCGCTTTGTTCATCACATCGATGCACTAGCAGATTTTTCATCATTGAAATTTACTAAGTACAATCAATATGAGTCGCTTGTTTTACCACTACTTTCTTATCTGAAAAATCATGGAGTGCATTTCCTATATAATACAAAAGTAGAAAATATAATCATTGACACAAAAAATAATGAAAAAGTAGCACAAAGCATAATCTTAACAAACGAAGACGAAAAACAAACGATTGAACTAAGTAAAAATGATTTAGTCTTTGTAACTAATGGATCTATTACAGAAAGTTCAACATATGGTAATAATGATACGCCAGCGCCTCCAACACATGATTTAGGTGGAAGCTGGACACTATGGAAGAGACTAGCTGAACAGGATCCATCATTCGGACGTCCAGAGAAATTTTGTGAAAACTTACCTCCAGAAAGCTGGTTTGTTTCCGCGACAATTACAACACTAGATAAAAAAATTGCTCCTTACATTGAAAAAATAAGTAAAAGAGATCCATATGCAGGAAAAGTAGTGACCGGTGGAATCGTCCATGTAAAGGATTCAAATTGGAAGTTAAGTTACACATTGAACAGACAGCCACATTTCAAGAGTCAGCCAAAGGATCAATTAGTCGTTTGGGTTTATGCGCTACTATCTAACAAACCAGGTAATTATATTAAAAAATCAATTACAGAATGTACAGGAAATGAAATTGCACAGGAGTGGTTGTACCAAATGGGTGTACCAGTAAGTAAAATTAAGAATTTAGCACTAAATTCTTGCAACACTGTACCTTGTTATATGCCATATATAACATCTTACTTTATGCCTAGAGCAAATGGTGACCGGCCATTGGTTATACCTAAAGGATCTAAAAACTTAGCCTTTATTGGTAACTTTGCTGAGACTGGAAGAGATACTGTTTTTACAACAGAGTATTCCGTCCGAACTGCGATGGAAGCTGTTTATACACTGTTAGATATTGATCGTGGTGTTCCCGAAGTCTTTGCGTCATCTTATGACATAAGAATGTTACTTAAAGCCTTTTACTACCTGAATGATAGAAAAGGAATAAAAGAGGTGAAAGTTCCATTATTAGCCAAATTAATCGAAAAACATGAGCTGAAAAAAATAAAAGGAACTTTCTTAGAAGAATTACTGCAAGAATCAAAATTACTTTAGAAAAGTTTTAAAAAATTAATCAAATTGATTAAGGAGGAAGTTAATATGTATTATTCTAATGGGAACTATCATGCATTTGCACATCCTAAGAAACCAAAAGGTGTTGAAGATAAATCAGCATATTTAATCGGATCTGGTTTAGCATCGTTAGCAGCTGCTGTATTTTTGATTCGTGATGGACAGATGCCAGGTAAGAATATTCATATTTTAGAAGAGTTATCCTTACCCGGTGGGAGCCTCGATGCCACACTACAACCCGAAAATGGTTTTGTTATGCGTGGTGGTCGAGAAATGGAAGAACATTTCGAAACATTGTGGGATTTATTCCGTTCAATCCCTTCTTTAGATACCAAAAATGCTACAGTTTTAGATGAATTTTTCTGGCTAGCAAAAGAAGATCCAAGTTTCTCTCATGCTCGTATAATTGAAAATAATGGAACAAGAATGGCTACAGATGGACAACTTAAACTGTCCAAACAAGATATTAGAGAAATTTTATCCTTAGTTTTAATGACAGAGGAAGAATTGAATGATACAAAGATAAATGACATATTTAGTCCAGAGTTTTTTGAATCAAATTTTTGGTTATATTGGGCATCAATGTTTGCTTTTGAGCCTTGGGCTTCAGCGATGGAAATGCGGCGATATTTATTAAGGTTTGTACACCACGTAGGAGCATTGGCTGATATGTCATCATTAAGATTTACTAAGTATAATCAATATGAATCATTGGTAAAACCACTGATTCATTATTTAGAAGAACATCATGTTCATTTCCAATATAACACAGCGGTTAAAAACGTAATTGTAAAAAAAGATGAAGACAAAAAAATTGCCACTTCATTAGAGTTAGTGGTCGATGGAATTGAAAAAAACATCTCTTTGACAGAGAATGACCTGATCTTTGTAACGAACGGTTCTATTACAGAAAGTACTACGTACGGAAGCAACCACAAGCCTGCTGATACCAATCACGAACTAGGAGCTTCTTGGGCATTATGGAAAGCTTTAGCCAGACAAGATTCAGACTTTGGTAAACCAGAAAAATTTTGTGATAACATTCCAAAAGAAAACTGGGTGATTTCAGGAACAATTACATTAAAAGATGATCGTGTATTACCGTATATTGAAAATATTAGTAAAAAAGATCCTCGTAGTGGATCAATTGTAACAAGTGGACCTGTTACAATCAAAGATTCAAGCTGGTTTTATGGCTATTCTATTAGTCGACAACCTGTTTATAAAGCTCAAAATCCAAATGAAACAGTTGTTTGGGTCTACGGTCTATTTTCTGACAAAAAAGGCGATTTTGTGAAGAAAAAAATTACAGAATGTACAGGTATTGAATTATGCGAAGAATGGCTATATCATATTGGTGTTCCAATCTCTGAAATTCATGATATTGCTACAAATTCTGCGAATACGATACCAAGCCATATGCCATATATCACTTCTTACTTTATGCCAAGAGCTGTGGGAGATCGTCCGTTAGTTGTACCAAAAGGTTCACAAAATTTAGCCTTTATAGGTAATTTTGCAGAAACGGATCGGGATACTGTTTTTACAACAGAGTATTCGGTTAGAACAGCTATGGAAGCCGTTTATACATTGTTAGAGATTGATCGTGGTGTTCCAGAAGTATTTGCCTCCTCTTTTGATGTCAGGACTATTTTAGAAACCCTTTACTATCTAAATGATCAAAAAGGACTAAATGAAGTGAATATGCCTTTAATTGATCACCTTATTGAAAAAGAAGCGTTGAAGAAGATTAGAGGAAGTTATATAGAAGAGCTATTAGAGAATGCAAATCTAATTTAAATCGACTTCTTACAATTAAAAAAGAATGAGTTTACTACGCAATTGATGCATTATTGCACGTATCTTCCCCAAACAATAATAAAAGTAAGTCATTCGTATTCTCTTAGGACATAGTTGAGACAGCCCAGGATTTTTTAAACAAAGACGAAACAATTCATTTTTATCAAAATTAAGACATTAACAATATAATTAGGATGTAAAAATATTGACAACTTAACAATTAGGCTCTTTGTCATCTAATATTGTTGAAGAAAATCCTAAGAATCATATCACTTAATATTTTTCCTAAAGAAAATTTATACGATTGTAAAAAGTTTAACTTTTTCGGAGTGGAGAAATCCACTCCATTTTTGTATGCTTTTATTGATGATTTGAGGAAGCTTTTAATACATCTTATCTATATTATACCGGACTCTGACAGCTTAGTTTCCCTCCATATGATTGTAATTGTAGTAATCAAGTTAGATATCAATTTCTCACATCAATGAGAATCTCTTCCGTCATAAATTTTATACTTTAATAGGCTAAAGAAATTCTCCATAATTGAATTATCTAAGAAATTCTCTTTACGAAACATAGTTTGGAAGTCTTATGTCCTTTCAATCCATGCCTCTAAGCTTTAATTTATTATTTTCATCTTTTAATAGGACTTATGTATTTGCTATAAATTTCTCTCTAGTTAGTTTCCTCTACTCTTCGTAAAATTGTTTGATTTTGATTATCTACTTAGACAAAAAAATTCATAACTTAATGTCGATTTTTCTGCACTAAAAAAGGGGTCAGTAACTTTTAAGTTTCTGACACCAGCCAATATTTGTTCTAATACTTATAACCCTAATTTATAAATGAACAAGGACTTATTTACACGTTTATTGATACAGATTTAAATTGATACACGCCAATTGTGGTATTTAAAAAGAGTGCTTAGAAGCCAGGAATTTTCTGAATACTCTGTATAATTCACGTCATAGTATTCTAGATTTGATTTTACATAATACATTTTGTCCCCCAACAAACCAAAATACCGACAGAATATATTATACTGCCCCTTTTATATAGAACAGAAAAAAGACTCAGTAATTTTGTCATAAAAATAGGATAAACCTCTTCTATTGCATCTGTTCTTGCAGCACAGCTAAAAAAGCCCTTAAAAATAAGAGCTTCCACGTTCAGCTATCCAAAGTTTAAGATCGTTACATAGGTAGCTTCGCTAATAAATGAGACTTGATTCAAATCGCCATTAATTTTTTATAATTGATCACTGTTTTTTCAGAAGTATCTGTCACTTTGGCGATTGATAAGGTGACGACTGCTGAATTATTTAACAACTTTACAATTGTTCCAATGACTTGTTTTTTCCTAAATCTAAATGTGACTTGTTGATTTTTTTTAAAAGCCACTCCTTCGATGGATGGTTGCATTGGTTTCCATTGTCCAAAACCCATAATAATCTCCCCTTTTTGAGTATTTAAAAAACCGTCTCAAGCATTTGAGACGGTTGAAAAAATCGTTTAAGCTTTGTAGATATTAACGGCTTGCATACCACGTTGACCTTCTTCAGTATCAAAAGTGACTGCTTGCCCTTCATCGAGAGACTTGAATCCATCTGCTTGAATCGCAGAAAAATGAGCAAAGACATCTTGACCATTCTCTCCGGTTATAAAACCAAAACCTTTGTCTGCATTAAACCACTTTACTGTACCTTTATTCATACTATTTCCTCCTTGTGCATCATTACGAATGCGTTTTGTTGCAATAATTGTTTGATAAGCAAAAGGAGAGTATAAATTTCTGTATAGCACTCTTAATACGTTTCAAAGTTTATCACTACAAGTAGTATACCACACAAAATCTTTAGTTGCAACTTTACATAAAAATATTATTTTTTTATAAACTTATCACTCACTATACACTGTTTTATTTTTTATGTGCTATACTATCTATATAGAATTTCGCTATGAACGTTATCGTTACCTTTCGTCACTATTTGAGAGAGGAGAATGTATTATGACATTCACTAACAAAACAATTGATTATCGTGTTACTTTGGACACTAACTTAAACTTGTTTATTGTTTTTTCTAAAAACGATGAAACCAAAGTGGCAACCGGTACTACAATCGAAAATGCAGTACATGAATTAGAAAAACTAGCATAAGGAGTGAAACTCTCTAATGGCCAAGCTCTTTTCATATTAAAGGCAGCTACTTGTAAGAATGAGTAGCTGTCTTATTCATTTTTTGTGCGCTAATTTGCTAAAAATGATCTCCATTGTTTCAAGTGTATCGATATCCATCTGACACAACCAGAGAAATACCTTCTTTTCCTCCTCCGTCCAAGTAGTTTTTGGATAGGCGGAAAGAAGTTTCAGATATTTTACACGTTGGATACTAGATGACAATAGCCAGTGCTGTTCAAAACTCTCACTTTCTTCCATATCATCCCTCCAAAATGGTATTACCTACAGTTAGACATAGCAAATGCAAGTAACTTTTAACTAAAAAATATCACAAACTAGCAAGCCAATCATCACAGATTAAAAATTGCTTTTTTTATGTTAATAAAGCAGTACATCTATTTATTGTCTCCTATTCTTAGATCCAGCTTCAGCTCGATTTTAAAATAGGGCAAAATCCTATAAATTCTGATCCGTTAAAATCAATATTGTAGAATTCATAATCATTTTTTATCAAGCAATCAATTATTAAAAAACCATTCACATAAGTAATAATTAACTTTTCGAAACCTAAGACTTTAAGGAATATTATTTTATTCTATAGTGGTTTTCCGATAATGCTTCCACATAATATCTTAATAACTTGTAATCTTTTTCATCAATACTTTTTATTATTATTTTATTTCCAAATAACGATCTGTGTGAACTTTTTAAAAGTCTGTGATGTATTTGATTTACAATCAAATACTCTACTTCTTCGTCCTTCAAGTTAGAATCAGTAATCTTTTCTAAATCCCGATGAATATAATTATATTCTAAGTGAGACGCGTCATTAATAACTCGTTTAAATTCTTCTTTCTCAACTTTCAGGAAAATCACGTCCTTCCCTTAATAAAAAACTCAGCGAAAAGAGAGATTAACTAACCACTTCTGCTATTTAAAAATACATATTACGTAATCAAATAAATTTCAATTCAACATCAGATATCTTTACAATAGTATGTTACCCCTTACCCACAAAAAATTCTATTGTTTTTGTACATAAATACCCTAACATTCTTATGCAAAACTCTTATCAATAGATCATCTAATCTAAATCATAAAAATAGACCTAATAGAATTCCCCCTAAGATGAAGAATGCAGAGTTAATTTTGTATTTAAGAATACCTAATAGACTAATAAAAAAAATTAAAATGAAATACCATTCAACAAAGATATTTTGCCCTAATTGGATGGTAACATTAGCCATCAATGCTAATGCTGCCGCATTTATACCAATTAACATTTTGGAAAATGTATTGGATTGTTTAAGCTTGGAAAATAGTGGTGCTAATATAAGAACCAGTAGAAACGATGGTAAAAAAATCCCTACTGTAGCTACCAAAGCACCTGGGATATCGAAAAGTAAATATCCAATAAAAGTTGCTGTAGTAAATACAGGCCCAGGAGTAAATTCGCCTACAGATATGGCATCTATCATTTGAACTTGGGTCAATACTTGTAACTTATCAACAAATTCTGATTGGATAAACGCAAGTAATACATAGCCACTACCATATAAAAGTAAACCTATTTTCAGGAAAGTTAAAAATAAAATTGAGAGACTAAATGGCTCTATGACATAATTTTTAAAATTCCAATCTTTTTTTATTAATAGTAAGAGTATTGCGGCAACTATTAACACAGTGAGTTCCGAAGCACCAAAAACAACCAAAAGCAGAGACAGGCAAAAAACAATAAATGTAGACATATCTTTTATAGCTGTTTTAAAAAGCTTTATTAGAGCTGCTACAATAATTGCTACAATGACAGGCTTTATATACTCCAGAATTGTTTGAACTCTAGGAAGGTCTCCATATAATTTATAAAAGTGCCCTATAATCATTACAATGACCATTGCTGGTAAAATAAATGAAATACCTGCTAAAAATAATCCCCATTTTCCAGCACGCCGATGACCTAATATAATTGCCATCTCTGTAGAGTTTGGACCAGGAATCAAGTTAGTAAATCCTAATAAATCTAGAAACTCTTGCTTAGACATCCATTGCCTTTTATCCACGACTTCTTCTTCCATCATAGCGATATGAGCAGCTGGTCCACCAAAAGCAAAGAACCCAAGTTTTGAGAACACTTTAACAATCTCGATGTATTTATTTTCTTCCATAAGCCCTCCAATAGCATGAGAAATATTAAGTTATGTGCATGATTTGTTATATCAATGACCGGTTTCAGTTTATTAGATCTTTACTTTCCAATAAATAGTTTAGAAAAGGACGCAAAGAGAAAAATAGAACTTTCTCTTTGCGTCCTTTGATGAAACCTTCTGAAAAATGATAAATATATTATCATTACAGTAGATTTACTCACCTATAAATATAAAAGCAACATATAAAAAGAAGACTTCCCCAATCTGCTTTCCCCGCTACTCTTTTAATGAGACACACTAGAAAATTTTAGAACAATTATTTATATATAGCAAGTAAAATGCCCTTGTTAAACAATACTATTTTAAATTAACCGTCCAAGAGATCTTGATCAAGCCAAAATCATGTTTAATTGCATAATAAATCAAGAATAAACAACAACTGTGTTTCTACCTCTTTTTTTTGCAGCATACAGCGCTTGATCAGCCTGATTGATGAGTTCATATACATCTAAAGAAGAATCATACTTAGAAATGCCAGCAGAAAAATAAAGAGTAATCTTTCTTTCCCCTCCAATACTCAACTTATTTTTTAATAAGAATGCCTGAAATCTTAATATAGTCTTTTGAACAGACTTTAATGTACTATCTTTGAAAATAACTAAAAACTCTTCGCCTCCATATCTATAAACCTCTACTTGATCTTGGTGTGCTTCACTAAGAAAAGTTGTTATTTTTTTTGAAAAGAATATTAAAGCACGATTTCCTGTAATGTGTCCATAGTGATCATTAATTCTTTTAAAATGATCTAAATCCATCATAACAAAAATAAGCTTTTCCTTTTCAACATCTGTCATAATATCTACGTCTTCATTTAAGCTTCTAAGATTTTTAACTTTCGTCAATTCATCGTAGTTTCTCTCAATAAGTTTTCTATTTATATCTTTTAAGAATTGTTTTTGAGTACTTAGATAGTATTGCCAAGAAATACAAATAATTATAGACCCTATAAACAAAGATAGATATTCCCCAAAAGTAAGTTTATATTCAAAAAAGAGCATAGAATTCAATCCAGCCATCATTAGAGTAATTAAAACAAAAAATATATAAAACGGTATCTGTATTTTATATTTATAAAAGCTTTTTTAATTACGAAACTAGAAGTGAATGCCAGTATACTTAGAACTAGAATACTAAGTAATGTCTTGATATCAATAATACTTATTACTGATAGTCCGATAAACACCACCATTAACGCCAATAAAAGAAAATAATTTTTCATTTTGAATGAGTTAAAGTATAAGATAAATAAAGGTAATGTATATTCATAATAAACATACCCCACATTATTTATAGAAAAAGTTATGATAAAATACATTTGCGATACAAATAATATTAAACCAATAATTATTTTAAAAGAATATCGTAAATGGAGTTTCTTAAAATTTTTTACAAATAAATCATAGGAAATAAGTAAGCTAATTACTATAATTGAATACAATATTACATAAAGCAAATGTAAAAGTCCCATAGACATTTCTCCATTTCTTTTTTACTGTATACCAAGATTATAAGTATGAGATTTTACCTTTTCATTCCAACTATATAAATTTATTTTGCATATCTTTTTGCTTCTCTTATTTTATCTAGAATAAAACTTGTTTGACTATAATCAGTTAGTTCACGTATTACTTTTTTCACCGTACGATCAACAGCGCAAATACCAAACATATCAGAATAGAAGTCAGTTATTGATTTGATTGGACTAAACAATTTTTCTAATAATTTAGTTTTTTTTGAGTAATTCATTTCTAAGTACCCTTTGTCTACTAGCCGATCAATAACTAAATAAGCTGTATTCAGCTTAAATTCTGGGTATTTTTTTACAAAGTTCCGTTTTGTTATCCCTCCCTCGCATTCATATAATGAAATCAAAACTCGGTATTCAATTTTAGTTAAATCTACCATCTTCAATTTCACCTCTAGTGGTACATAATATATAAAAAAATGAAGCTTGAAAAAAATACAAATGTTACATCAAACCTCAAAATAAATTTCTTCCTAATTATTCCAATATTTAGAATTCTATCATGATTTTTGTATCGTTTCACTAACTTCTTGATAGTTTTTATTTCCTCCGGATAAATTATAAACTTGTTTAAATCCTTTGTTCAGTAAAATATTTTGTGCTGCATTTCCAGTAACGCCTTTATTACAATAAGTTACGGTCACACATTCTTTATCCAATTCCTCATATCGATCTCTTAACTCAGCTAAAGGTATGTGAATTGCTCCCTCAACTTTCGAAGTTTCAAACTGTTTTCTTGATCTGGTATCAATAATTTGTAATTTTTCGCCGCTATCAATTCTTCTCAATAGCTCTATAGGGGTCATTAACGGGGTATCATTATTTATATCGTTGTTCAAAGCCATCCCAGTATAATGAATGGGATCTTTTGTTGTAGAAAAAGGTGGAGCATATGCTAAATCCAAGTGAAATAAATCTTCAGCAGCTGCGCCAAATGAAATAGCAGTAGCAAGCACATCGATCCGCTTATCTACCCCATCATAACCTATGATTTGAGCCCCAAGTATCTTCCCATTTTCTTTATTTGCGATTGCTTTGATCACCATTTCTTTACCATTCATATAGTCCGGCTTATTAGGTTTAATATTATATAAAGTAGTAATAGCTATATTATTTGCTAAAGCATCTTTTTCTGTGAGACCAGTTTGAGCAATTGTTAAATCAAAGAATCGTAAAATACCAGTTCCTAAGATTCCCTTGTGTCGTAGATTGCCACCTGTAATAACATCTCCTGCGATCCTTCCCATTTTATTGGCTGTTGAAGCTAAAGGTCGATAAATTGGTCGCCTAGTTATGCGATCAAAACTTTCTGCAACATCACCTACAGCATAAACATTTGGAAAATTGGTTTCTAACTTATCGTTTACTTCTATAGCTCCGGTAATTCCTAATTTAATTCCCATGGATTTTGCTAATGCGGTGTTCGGCTTTACTCCGGTAGCTAATACAAAAATATCTGCCGAAAAGATAGTTCCTTTAGCCGTTTCAATAGACTTTAGACTACCATCACCGTTAACTTTTCTGACGGTTTCTTCAGGGAAAAAGGCAATGTTTTTCCTTTTCATTTCATTAATGATTCTTGAAGACATGTCCCAGTCTAAATGGGACATGGGATATTTACTTCGTTGAAGTAACGAGACCTCAAGACCTAGTCTCTGCAACTGCTCGGCCATTTCTAAACCAATATATCCAGCACCAATGACAACTGCTTTTTTTGGCTCGTTTTCATCTACAAACTTCTTGATACTTTTCCCACTCGAAATGTTTTTCACCTGAAAAACATTCTCAAAATGTCTATTAACAAATATTTCTGGGGTATTATAAACCGATCCTGTGGCCAACACTAAAACATCAAAATTATTGGTAAATGATTTTTTTGTAATTAGATTGATTCCGTGCACCAATTTTTTATCATAGTCAACCTGAGTTATTTCATGAGAGGTATGAATATCTACGTCGTACCTTTTTTTAAACCATTCAGCATTACGAGGCGTCAGTTCATCAAAGTTTTCCACTTCTCCCCCCACTGCATATGGAATCCCACAAACTGCGTAAGACACATCCATATCTTTATCATACAAAACAATCTCTGCATCTTCCGTATTTCTTCTTGCTTTTGCAGCGACACTTGTTCCAGCAGCGACAGATCCAACAATGATGATTTTCATTTCTCCACACCTATCCTTTATACGTTCTTGATTTCACTCAAAGATTCCGGATTTATGAACCAGTCTTTTGTTTTATTAGAAACCTTAACTAAAAGTAACATAACTGGCACTTCCACAAGTACGCCTACGACTGTTGCTAAAGTTGCTCCCGACTGTAATCCAAAAAGTGATATTGATACCGCTACTGCCAACTCAAAAAAGTTACTTGCTCCTATCATTCCAGCTGGAGAAGCAATATTATGTGGCAACTTCCAAAATCTTGACCAACTATAAGCAATTGTAAATATTAAAATCGTTTGAATCGTTAAAGGAATTGCAATCAATAAAATATGCAATGGATTGGAAATAATTCTTTCACCTTGGAAGGAGAAAATAATGATCAGAGTTAGTAATAAACCAATAATCGTCACTGAATCAAATTTCTTCAAGAAGACATTTTCAAAATAGATTAAACCTCTTTTTTTTATGATCAACACTCGAGTAATGAAGCCTAAAAACAGTGGAACAACTACAAATAGAACAGTTGACAGTAATAAAGTGGCTAAAGGGACACTTACATTATCAACGCCTAGCAAAAAAGCAACAATAGGTGCAAATAATACTAGGATAATTAAATCGTTGATTGCGACTTGAACCAAAGTATAGGCAGAGTCACCTTTTGTTAGGTAGCTCCACACAAAAACCATCGCTGTACATGGTGCTGCTCCTAGAATAACTGCACCAGCGACGTATTCTTTTGCTAGTTCTATTGGAATCAATTGTTGGAAAATCACATAAAAAAAGAGTGCTGAAATGCCATACATCGTAAACGGTTTAATAAGCCAATTAGTAACGCACGTGATAACTAATCCCTTAGGTTTTTTAGCAGCACGAACAATACTGGTAAAATCAATTTTTAACATCATAGGATAAATCATCAACCATATCAAAATAGCCGTTGGAATTGAGACCTGAAAATACTCAAATTGACTTAATGTATCAGGAATAGCTGGAGCAAACTGTCCAATCAATACTCCGATTATCATACACAAGATTACCCATAGAGTTAAATACTTTTCAAAAAAGTCTAACCCTTCAGCTTTACCTTTTGATTTCATTTTTACTTTCCTCCTACTTAGATCCTTCTTTTACTTTGCATACACAGTTGTCTTCATTATTTACAAGTAATTGTTGAATAGATTCCATAAATTCTACAACAAATTCTTCCCTCAATGAATAATGGTGCCATTGCCCTTTTTTATTTACACAAACGACACCCGCTTTTTCAAGTACTTTCATATGATGAGAAAGTGTAGGCTGCGTAAAATCAAAATATTCAAGTAAATCACATGCACACAAACTACCGCAAGAAAGCACATCTACTATTTTCATACGATTTGGATCCGCTAGAGATTTTAATACTAATGAAAGAGATTCATAATTCATTCTTTCGATCCTCCTTATATAGATGGTTGTCTATATATAATATAGACAACCATCTATATAAGGTCAAGTTGTTTACTCATAATTTCTAAGTAAAAAGGAATTAATAGCATAGTTATTGCTCTTACTATAGGTTAATTTAGCATAGAAAAAGTGTCCAATAATATCCAATCTTGAACGATTTTATAATATATAGCAATCAAAGAGAGCTCATAAACTCTTAAGTTTCTGACCCATCAAATAATTGTCCTAATACTTATAAAAATGATTTTTAGCTGAGTAATTAGTAAGACGATCAAATTTGTCTTACAAAACAGACTATCTAGAAAATACATTCTCTAAATACTCTTTAATATTTGTATTTGAAGTTCCGTAACAAAATTCTCTTCATCTGAACTATTAAAATGATTCGCCATAGAAACCTCATAGACCATTGGGTTTCCTTTGTAACCAAGACTTTCATATGCTTCTTTAAGAGTAAGATAACTCTTCAAATAGTTCTCCAAATTCCAGCTAAATTTCACACATAAGTATTCTCCCCCAACTAATTCGTCTGTCATCGCGTATAGGTTGAAATTTTTTATCGGATAAACATTGATAAAAAGAGAGCTGTATTCTATTTCATCTAGTGAAGAATAGTCTCCTAGAACATATGAGCAATTATACTGATATGATTTTGGAATCAAATTGTTCCTTCTAAGTAGAGAATAAAGCTCTGAAAAATAAAGATCTGGTTGAGTCAAAGGAGTAATTTTTTCATTGCACATATATTTTATTATTGTTCTATTTTCAATTGTTCTTCGATACACCTTTCCCTCAGGTTTACTTAGTAGTACGTTTTGGAAACTAAGTTCCTTCCTTTGATTTTCAATCAACCCTTTTATATGGCCCAACTCATTCATTTGACTTTGTATTTCTTTTTCTTGTTTTTTCAAAAACGAACAGAAATATTCAGGTGACAAAGACATTGCATTTTTAATATCATCAATAGACATGTTTAATTTTCTCAAATACTTGATTATCTCTAAATAGAATAATTGTCGAACAGAATAGTACCTATAGTTGTTTTCTTTGTTAATATATTCTGGCTTAAATAGGTTAATTTGATCATAATACCTTAAAGTTCGAATAGAGATATTACTCAGTTTTGAAATTTTTCCAATCGATAAATATTCCAAACATACACCTCTCCCTTGACTCTCTAGTTACGTTAGAGTTTATCCTAATAGTATCTTAACATAAAGGAGAAAATATTTATGACGAAAACATTGAGACTACTGGCTGCTGATTGGCAAGCTGGAAATAAACCAGAATATTATTTCGGCGCAGAACTTTTATCGTGGTTAGCCCCCCAAAATAACAATCAAAAGGAAGTTAGGCTTCCAATTGCGCATCCTGATACTACAAATTTATTGAAAGAAAATGGTGTAGTCGCGCAAAAAGTAGTGAAAGAGAATGTTCAAATCTCAAAGAGAGTTCTCGAAGAAGAGCAACCTGAAAAAATCATTACATTAGGAGGATCTTGTTTAGTATCTCAGGCTCCTTTTGATTATCTGAAAGGTAAGTATAAAGATGAATTAGGAGTCATCTGGATTGATGCGCATCCAGATATATCAAATCCTACAATATTTCACAATGAACATGCAATGGTTCTAGGCAATCTATTAGGTATGGGGGATCCCGAACTTTCACAAATAGTAGAAAACCCACTATCCTCAGATTCTATTCTGTACGTAGGCTTGCAAGAACCTAGCTTTGATGAAAAGGATATATTAGCTGATTTAAAAATCAATTATACGATCCAACAAGATAAGCATCTGAATTATCCTGAAATTCAGGAATGGATCAACCAAAATAAGTTCAAAAAAATTGCAATCCACTTTGACCTAGATGTTTTAGATCCTACTTTATTCAGATCGGTCTATTTTGCGGAACCTGGGAAAGACAACTTTCCATCTGGCGCAGGAAATATGTCTATATCGGTCGTTACATCCATTTTAACGAACTTGTTTGAGAATAATGAAATCGTTGGTTTGACTATAGCAGAATATTTACCTTGGGATGCGATAAAACTGAAGGAACTAATGAATAAACTGAAAATATTTACCTAATAAATTTCTATAAATAATAATGTGTGTAACAGTTCTTCAAAGTGATCAGAAACTTTTTAAGTTTCTGACCCTACAGTAAATTATTCGACATGCATAAACGGTATAGCTAACTTAACAACCCTTTTTTCTTTTCGCTAAGAAAAGATATATCAATTAATAGCGGAGGCATCATTGAAGATCATCAAGTGTTTGCTCTCCATGCTCAAATCATACCCGCATAACTCCTTGAAATATGTGCGATAATCTGTTTCAGCTATGCGAACGACCTCTTTACTAGAAAAGTTCTCAAAATGGACTAATTCTTTGACTAGGGACAATTTAACATCAGTTTTTAAGTTTTCAGGCCACCGCTACCAAAAGGTTTCTCGCGTTAGGTCTTCCAATAAAGTATCCAATCGCTGAACTTGTGTTACCATGTAGACTTCTAGTTTTTTGTGTCTCTTTTGGTTCCTTTAGATACTTGAGTGACTCCTTTTAATAATCCTTTCGCGTAGTGAATATAGACATGTTTTTTTCTACGTGCTCCTTTACATTGATCAGATTTATTCAACTTCTTTATCCATATCTTTCGTCAATATTTTTCTTTATTAGAAAAGAATGTACAGGGGAAAATGCAACAATCGCTATCACAAATATAGTTTAGTTTGTTTGATAACCAACATTCATATGAAATTGTGTAACACATAGTACATTTTAAACTTTTGTTTTTGGCATATAATCAATTCCGTACTTCTTGATACTTCAGCCATTAGATTTTTATAATAAAGATTTTTGAAATAAGATTTACTATTTTTGACACAGAAAAATCCCAATACAGTAGAGTAGTGTTTTCCAAACTCAAGCATCCCCTTTACGCGTGTTAATTTTTAAATATATCTATAAGTAGTTTTAGAAGTATATTTTACGTTCCCGGTTAGCGATTTCGATTATATTAGCAAATTATCTGTACTTATATCTAGTTAATCTGCATGACAATTACTTTGGTCGCGATAAAGGTATCACCAACTTGTTGGCCATATATATTTGCAGATCTTTCAAGTTGTAAATCAGCACGAGATCCTTCCACTATTCGAGAATTCTGAGATTGTGCATCATAAATAATCACTTTTATTTCAGTCTCAGTAGTAATCACAAAGGAAAATTTTTCTTCAGAGGATTCTGCCATATCATAGACTTCACCGTCTTCTCCTTTAATTTGGGACGTATTCGTCAATTCCATTTCAAAGCGCTCACCATCTATACTAACGAGTGTTCCCGTTTTGTCGGCTTGATCCAGTTCTGCATTTGTCTTTTCTTCATCTGTTTGATCCGCAGTATCTTGATCATTATTCCCACTTTGACTATCTTCCGTTTGATTCTGAGGCGTATTAATTTGAGTGTTAAGGGGTACGTTGTCGTTGCTCGTCTGTTTGTCATTCGCAATGACTCCACAGCCACTGAGTAACGCTGCAAACAAAACAATTACTATTTTTCTTTTTTTCATAGAAACACCTTCCTTTTATTCATAGCGTAATGCTTCGATCGGTTTTAATTTCGACGCCTTATAGGCTGGTAAGTAGCCAAAAATTGTACCAATCAACATCGAAAATGACACACTGATCAAAATCGATAACAATGAGATCGTCATAGGATAATTTAACAGATTCAAAGCGATCAGACTGATGAGCATGCCCACAAAGATCCCAATCAATCCACCAATCACCGATAAAACGATCGCTTCCGTTAAAAATTGCTGCAAAATCACTTTACGTTTCGCACCTAAGGCTTTCTTCAAACCGATCTCTCTGGTACGCTCTGTCACACTGACCAGCATCGTATTCATCACCCCGATCCCACCGACGAGTAAGGAAATGCTGGCAATTCCCCCCAGTAAAATCATATTCGATCGATTGATATCATCAGTCATTTTCTTGACTTCATCATAGTTGCGAATAGAAAAAACAAAATCCGAAGGCGGAATATGCTTGGTTAATTCATGGCTGGCTTGTAAGACCGCTGATTCTAAGTCTTCAGCATTTGACGCCTGAAAAAGCACTATTGGCTTTTGATTAAGTTTTCCTTCAGCTATACTTTGACTGCCTCGAGGGATGAAGACATATTTCCCTGATAATTGATCCGTGTCAGAAACGGCTACGCCAACGATGCGAAATGGTGTGCCATTGATTTCGATCAATTGATTTACAGGATTTTGATACTTGAAAAAAACTTCTGCGAGGTCAGATGTGATTACGGCAACTTGTTTTTGTGAACGCAGTTCGGTTCCGGTCATTGCTCTCCCTGCAAGGATCGTATGCGGTAATATCTCAAAGAAACTACTGTCCATGCCTAGCACTATCGTGTCTGTTTTTTGATCTCTTTGATATACAGTCATATTGGCTTCATGGAATAAGCTGACATTCTTCGCATGCGCAATGGTCAGTAGATGTTGCAGATCTCCTTCTGATAGTTGAGGGGCGTAATCAGGCAAACGATCATTTCTACCGCTTTCGCCCGCTAAAAAAGCACTTCTAGCGTCATATTCGATCCGCATCGAGTTAGTATCACCACCAATCAGCTGCTTTTTCATGTTTTCAGTATTTCCATTGATGATGCTCACAATGGAAATGATGGAGGCAATTCCGACAATGATTCCTAGCATCGTCAAGAGTGAACGCAAACGATGCTGGTAGATTGATTGGATGGCTAAGCGGATATGTTCAATCATTTTTCTCCCTCCTCGTCAATTTCCCCATCTTTTATAACGATTTGGCGTTTTGCATAGTCCGCGACCTCTTGTTCGTGAGTGATTAAAACAACTGTTTTTCCCAGATGATTCAGCTTCGAAAATAGTGCCATAATTTCATGACTATTGGCAGTATCTAAGGATCCCGTTGGCTCATCCGCTAAAATCAAATTTGCCTCTCCTGCTAATGCCCGAGCGATCGCCACTCGTTGTTTTTGTCCCCCAGACAACTGATTGATCCTAAAATCGATCCGATCACTCAACCCGACACTTTCCAATGCATAAATGGCTCGTTTTGTTCGTTCTTCCTGACTGACACCGGCATACAAAAGCGGTAAGGCAGCATTTTGTAAAACAGATAGTTTCGGCAGCAGTTCAAAATTTTGAAACACGAAGCCGATTTTTTGATTGCGGATCATAGAGAGATCATCTTCCTCCATCTGACTGGTGTTCTTGCCATCAAGCAAGTAGCTGCCCATTGTCGGTGTATCCAAACAGCCAATAATATTCATTAAAGTAGACTTGCCTGATCCTGATCGTCCCATGATGGAAACAAATTCGCCATGATCAATCGTTAGGTTGATCTTCTTCAAGACTTGAAGTTCTCCAGCTCCTTGTTTGAAATTTTTGTAAACATCAATCAACTGGATCATTTGATCTCACATCCATTCCTTCTTTGATACCGTTTCTTGGAAAAACAAGCTCCAGTTGCATATCCAGTTTACTTTCTAACAAATACATGGTTTCATCTGTTTCATCTTCGCCAATCTCTACTTTCATCTTTTTAATTCTCTGATTATCAATAACATATATGAACGAACTTCCGTCTTCATCTAACACAAATGATTTTGGTAGTTTGACTTCCTTTTTATCTTCTTCAATCAGTTCCACAAAACAATGAATACCAATGCTAGGCGGCTCTTCACTTTCATCTAAAACAACTTCAAAATGAAATTGCGACAAATTGGGATTTGCGCCTTGTTCTTCAACCACTACGGAAGGCTCTTTCATATCCCCAACTCGGGTGATCTTTCCAGTCCATCGCTGACTACCGCCATTACGGTCTCTAAGTTCAACCTTTTGACCAGGCTCAAGTTGATTGCGGCGAAATTCATCCACAGTTCCTTTTAAAAAAAGCCGACTGGTATCAACAATTGTCATGAAAGGATTTTCTGGAACTGATTCACCAGAACTCATGTTCATTTGTCGTTCATCCACATCTTTAATGATTCCGTCAATATCAGCATTCACGACATCTGAGCCATGCTGCTCTTTGACTGAACGTAGTTCTAATTCTGCCCGTTCCAGCTCTAATTCGGCATCGCCAATGCTGCTTTCCAAATTTTGCGCTTCCAGCAACAATTGACTTTGCTGCATTTCCAAGTCGGTCTTGCGTTCTTCTAGCGCTTCTTTGTCCTCTTCTTCGGCACCGGCGAGTTTTTGTTTATTCTCCTCCAACTGATTGGTTACCTTATTGTATTGCTCCCATTTTTGGTTGGTTTGTCGCCTTGCTTGTTCCAAAGCTCTCGTACGATTGGCCGTTATCTGTTCTGCTTCTTTAATGGCTAAGGCTCCCTCAGGGTTGGAATAAACAAAAAGGGCTTGTCCTGCTTTGACTTGATCCCCTGCCTCTACTTTTCTTTCGACGACTGCGCCTCTCTTGCTATCTACTTTTACTTCAACAGTTTTTGCTGGCTCAATGGACCCTACTAATTGAAAATCATTTTTTGGCTGTAAATCTTGTAAAGATATGCGAGTGATAACAGGCTCCTCGTGGCGATTAGACGCCCAAGTACCTGTCCACCCTAAACTACCAATGATCAGTAGAACACTAATGATCAGAATGCTCCTTTTTGATTTTTTTATGTGTTTTCTCAAATATTTCACCTTCCTGATTGATTAATTGTTTGACCATCTTTATTTAATCATTAAATCAGGCAGCGTTTAAAACGATTCTCTTAAGATAATCTGAAGATTCCTTAAGAATATCAACTTGGTAATCAATACCCTTCTTTCATATAAAGAATTCTTAAGAGTTAAAACCTATTTGTATCCTTACCTCTTTGCTATAATTAAGAATATTTCATTGAAAGGAGCTTTTTATGAATATCAAACGATCGGCATTTGTTTTTTCTTTGTTTGCCCTCTGTTTATTCGTAGCAGCCTTATGGCTATTGAAAGAAACCAGAATCGTCCAAACGGTTAGAGATAATCTTGTATCAAACCTTGTCATACAAGAAGTTGTTGAAACGGATAAAGGTGAGGGCACTAGGGTTTTAGGTACAATTTTTGATTTAAAACCCCTCAAGCAACTGTTTTTAGCATCCTCCCTATTTCTTGTTTTTACCGTTTCCTTAATCTGCTATTTTATCTATCGCTATTATTCAAAGAAAAAAATTGCAAAGATTGCCGAAAGAATCCCGCTCTTTTTCTCTCAATCTGCGGAATGTTCGACTGGTAGCCTGTCCATTGACCATGAATTATTAAGAATAAAAGATACAATGAACCGCAATGAAGCTCTTTTAAAGGAAGAAACACAGCGCACCAAAGACTTGATCACCTATTTGGCTCATGACTTGAAGACTCCCTTAGCCTCAGTGATTGGCTATCTCAATCTATTGTTGGATACGAAAAACTTGACCAATGAACAAATGACGCAATCCTTGACGATTGCTTTAGAAAAGTCTGAGCGTTTGGAAACGCTGATGAATGAATTTTTCGACATCACCCGTTTTAATCTGCAAGACATCCAATTGTATCAACGGGAACTTGATTTCGTCTTCTTACTGAAGCAAATCCAAGAAGAATTCTATCCGCTGCTGAAAGAAAAAGAACAAGTCATCTGCTACACTGGACCAGAGAGCTTGAAATTAGAAGCCGATAGTGAACAGTTGGCGCGAGTGTTAAACAATCTGTTAAAAAATGCCATTGCCTATGCACCTGATCAAACCACGATCACAATGCAGCTAATCGTAGACGAACAAGCAGCCACTTTCATCCTAGCGAATCAAAGTGAGCCGATCGAACAAGAACAATTGGAGGCATTATTTGAAAAATTTTATCGTCTGGATCAAGCTCGTTCAACCAAGACAGGTGGAGCAGGTCTCGGATTGGCGATCGCCAAAGAAATTATTTTGGCGCATCAGGGAACGATCCGAGCTGCTAGCAAGAACAATGAGATTCAAATGATCGTCACATTACCTTTAGCGACAAATCAACATGAAAAAACGAGAAAGTCAGTTAATTGAAAAGGAAGGTCAATACGAGTGGAAAAGATACTTTTAGTTGAAGATGAAAAAGAAATTTCAGATTTGATTGCCTTTTATTTACGAAACGAAAATTTTTCTGTCATCACTTGTGCAGATGGGCATGAAGCTCAGGTACAGATCGAGCAAAACAGCTTTTCTTTGGCGATTCTTGATGTCATGCTGCCAGATATCACAGGCTTTGACCTTTGTAAAATCATCCGCAAGAAGCATCATTACCCAATTATTATGTTGACAGCTAAATCTGAGGAGATCGATAAGATCACTGGTTTGACAATTGGTGCCGATGATTATATCACGAAGCCCTTTCGTCCGTTGGAAGTGATCGCTCGAGTGAAAGCTCAGATACGCCGCTCGACCCAATACAACGGCTCAGATCAAAACAAATTGATCGTGAGAGAGTTGGAATTAGATGTCAATAAGCGAAAATGTTTCTTGCAAGAAGAAGAACTTTCCCTGACGCCCATCGAATTTTCCATTTTAAAATTATTGATGGAGCGAAAAGGCCAAGTGGTAAGCTCTGAGGAAATGTTTCAAGAGGTTTGGGGCGAAAAATATTACACGTCTTCCAATAATACTATCATGGTCCACGTTCGAAACCTTCGGGAAAAAATGCACGATACCCACAAGAAGTCCTCTTATATCAAAACGGTTTGGGGAATCGGCTATAAAATGTGATATAAATTTATTTTTAGGTTCTATGCTTTATGGCTCCTTGATATTTCTGATTAACTAATTGACCGCAATCGCTCCTGCGATCACATTTCCTAAAATCAGAATAACTACAAACAACATCGCAGATCCCCCCCTTTCTCGTAACACTCAACTATATTGAAAAGATCACCGTTTCTAATGAGTAAAAATATCCCAAAGAAGTAAAATGTCTAAATTAAAACAGGATCAAAAACTATTAAGTTTCTGACCACATACAATATTTGTCCTAATACTCATAAATCTAAATTTTAATTGAACAATGATTTAGTTACGAGTTTATGAACACAAAAATAGAGTAATACATATAAATTACGGTAATTAAAAAGAGTGTACAGAAATAAGGGCTCTTCGACATTTGATCCTAATCACATGATTTGAAAAAAACGCCAAGCAAAACCTATTCACTAGTTTTTGCTTGGCGTTTTATTTGTTGTCAACTCAATTTCTGTGTATAAGGAAAAGCAAAGTTCATTGCAATAAAACTATTACCTGATTTTTCTTTTTTGTTATTAGTTTATCTAACAAAAAAACAACATCAGCTATTCATTATTCCCTGCATAAATTGATCTACAATTGTTTTAACAGGATTAATTTGATGGATCATTGAAATTCCTAGACCGACTGATGCAAACCCTTTTTCTAGATTTCCAAAAAGCATTCCATCTCTCATTCCATTTCCCCCTCCAGAAGCCTGAAGAATAGCTTCTCGGCTTTCTCCTGCTTCATCCATTGCAACTAATTTATAAGGAAGCAACCCAGGTAAAGAGCGATAATAAGCTGGAACAGTCCGATACAATAACATATCAGTTGCATTCGACGATATTAATTGATGTTTTATATTATCAGCTAATGGAGATTCTTTTGATGCTAGAAATGCGGTTCCAGAAAAAATACCATCCGCTCCTAATGCTAGCGCTGCTTTTGCCGTTCGAGCATCTGTAATCCCTCCGGCTGCTAATACAGGCACTCTTCCCTTCACTACATCAACTATTAAAGGTACTATTGAAAACGTGCCAATAACTTGATCTGGAACTGTCCCACCCTCGTCGAAACCTGTTGCTACGATTACATCAGCACCACCTTCTATTGCTACATTAGTGTCCTCAACAGTTGGAGCCCCACGATAAACAATTTTAATACCATTTGCTTTAAACTTTTGCGTCCATTCTTTTGAAAATTGCCCCACCATAACAGCAACTTCAACACCTTCTTCAACCATCATTTCAAGCATAGGTTGCGTATACATATCAAATCCTTCAACCATTGGAACAACATTAATTCCGATTGGGTTATTCGTAATACTTTTGGCAATTCGTACTTCCTTTCGCATATTTTCAATCGTTTTATCAATCGTGGTTGCGGCTTCTGTTTGACCAGCATTTATCCCCAATACTCCTAAAGCTCCAGTCTTACTTATTGCACCAACAAATTCACCATTTGTCAGCCAACTCATAGGACCCTGGATAATCGGTTTTTTTATTCCTAAAACTTCCGTAACGCTTTTTACCATAGTTGACACCTCTTTATCATTCATTTATATTTAAGTTACATCTGTCTCTTAAATTTCACAAGAGTCAAATTGACGAAAAATGTCATTTATGTGACATAATAGTTAGTAATGTCACCGAACAAGGAGAAAAATGAAACAAGATAAACGGTTTGCTAGAAGCGAACGCATAATTAGAGAGGCATTTTTGGAATTACTAGAAACTAAATCTTACGCGGAAATCAAGGTTACTGAGATTTGTCAGCTAGCAGATTGTTCACGCAATGCATTTTATTTACATTATGAAACAAAAGAACATTTATTAAGCAGTATTGTCCGTGAAATCACTGATAATATCCAGCAAAGTTGCCAGCCCGTTGTCAAATCTCTAAACAAAATTGGTGAAAATGAGTCCAGAAAGTATACTGATCAAATACTTCAAGCAATTGACAGAAATAAAAAAGTTGTCAGTATTCTTTTGAAACAAAACCAGATGAACTTTTTAAGATGCCTTAGTCATACCATGGTTGAATCAATGATAGAACATACCAAACCATTCAACGTTAGTCCTAATATTCCCTTAGTTGTCTATTTTTCTAGTGGAATATGTGGATTTATTGACTTTTGGTTGACAACCGATTTATCTTTGGAAGAAGCACAAGATATACTCCATCATACGGTCTTTAATCAATCCAAAAAAGAGTATTATAAATAAGAAACTTCATGGAAGCAATCTTCAAGTCTCTATCATGATCCTATAATTTCATAAGAAACCCCTCAAAAATAGAGCGGCACTAATCCTAAAAGTGAGAAGTAAGTAAAAACACTTTATAAATAGGCCATTTTATTTTTTGTATAGTAATATGTTTAAAAAATTTAAATGAACGAACTTATCTCTATACAATTAAGAATCTGAATCACAATTCTTTAAAGAAAGAGCAAGTCTTACTAATCAAGTACATGAAAAAAAGTGTCCAGAACAAAGATTTTCTAGGCATTCTATTTTTAAAATCAGTAAGAAACTTATACCCTTATTTTGACTTGATTTTTCATTGTAAATACAAATTGGTAATGACACCAAATAATTAGAATAATTTTTTCCATTTAAAAAGAAAATTAATAAATCTATTGTCATTTTTCGTTTTAAATGGTATAGATTTTATATCGATAAATGGCATAAGTGGATATTATACGAGTATAACTGCTATTTAAGTTTTCTAATTGATTTTTTAATTCGCTTACTTGCTCGAAAATCTCCTTCAGAGATTTTCTTCTTTTTGCATTCAAAATAACTCCTCCTTCCTAGTACCAGTTACTTTCAAAGTCTTCAGAATCTTTAACAAGAAAAGACATCTTATCTACAATCTGTTGCTGAGAAACGCTTCTAATGTACTCTAAGCCCTGCTCTTGTCGTTCTTTCCTTTCTTGCTCCTCCAACTCACCTATTTGCTTCCTCCGCTGTTGTTGCTGTTTATAATCTTTTCTGTTTGGAAACACGCTCCCTTCAGCGTTTTTAACAATTTTCAACAAGTTCTTTCTATCCTGGTCGGACAAAGATTCTCCATTCTCTAATTTGTCGATCGCTAGATACATTTCTTCATAATCAATGTCAAAAATCTTTAGTTTCATCTTGATTTCCTCCAGTTTGATTTAATTTAGATTTTGGCAAAGAATAAGGAAGCCTTGCGCCCTTCTTCTTTCCGTAAAATCAATTAAAACAAGGCGAGTTGTTCAGCACATTCAGGAATGACCCAAACGTCTGGTTCCTTTTTTTGTATTCTTTTTGGTGCAGTTGCTGGCTCCTGCTTCTTCCTCGTGATCCAAGCGGGATTTATAATGTGAAACGGTGTGTACCAAGTAGAGGTTTCCTCACCCGACATGGAATTTTTCACTTTGCATACGGCGTTGATCCCACATAATGAAAGCTGAACATAAGCCATCAGCAAGCAATTTTCGTCAATATCTTCACACTGCACTCTTAGCTGTGTTTGGTAATTATAGCCACCGCTTTCCATTGCGACCGCAAAAGCAAGAATCATGCTACCAGCACCTACACATGGCTCATAGTAGCCAATCCATCCCTTTTCCTCTAATAACGGCTCATTGTTGGTAAAAGTCATTCTAGCCATCAATTCTGCGATATGAGAAGGAGTAAAAAATTGACCTGCATTTTTACTGTTTATGTTTAATTCCATGTAAATTGCACCTAGCCAATCTTGCACTTTGTATTCAAACGCCATTCTAAGCAATCCTAAGCAGTCCGTAAGCAGAAAAGCTTCTTCCCTCGTATATTTGACAACAGTCGCTAAATAGGCGGCTTCTCGCTCCTCGTACTGACCTTTATCCACACTGTTTGAAAAAGCATAAGCCATCATATGCACCCAATCGAAGAAAACGGTAGAGATATTTTGTTTTCCTGCTAGACTCTGTAATTTCGTAGTGATCATTTTTCGATAGTTTCGCTTGTCTTTCATGTTTTCCTCCAATAATTTCAGTTGGTTTTACACTCTTTTTCCTGCGTATCAGAAAATAAATTAATCAAATGGCAAATCTAATCCTAAATATTCGGCTTCTTTAAACCATTCTTCATGTAATTCTAGATTCTCGCACGACATCGTTTCCCAATTTCTTAGATAGGCGGTTTTTGTTTGGTACTTTGCGACATTACCGATTGCGACTATATACAAAAATCGGTACCTCTTACCGTTTCGATACCACCCTCGGTCATACTTTTTATCATAGTAAGTTAACTCTTCAGCCATCTGTATCACGTCTCCTTTTTAGAAATATCAGTCAACCGCCGAAGCGGTTGACAATTTTTTGTCCTCTTACAAGCTGTTATCAATCGCGATTTTTCCCACTTCGTTGTACGAAACATCGATTAATTGGAAAAGATTAGAATCGTCTTCAAAACCAAAACTAACAATGAATTCAGTGAATTCTCCTCTTTTACTTTCAAATTCCTTGTATTGGTCACTTCCTTCCAACGCACCAGTCATACTGATAAAAAATGTCTGATAACCGATTGGATTTGTTACTATCGTTGTGACTGAACCCCCAAACAATGCTTGAGCAAAGCCGTGTGCCTTCTTCACCTCTTTTTTGAAGCTTGGTAGTGCCGTAACAATCATTGCGTTATTTGTGATAAATTCCATTTGAAATCTCCTCCATTTTTTGTTTTTTGTCTTTACAAATCCATTTGAGTTAAGCGATTTGTGGGTGGCGAAAAGTTTTGATTTTAAGAAATGTCATTGGGCATTTGTTTTTATTTCTCCTTTCTTCGTTGTTGATCTCGGACATTCGAGCATAGCTGATAGCGGTTTGGCGTGCTTAGAACTTACACCGGTGATAGGCAGAAAAAAAGGGAATGCTGTAGAAAAAAGTTTTGTGATCTTTGCAAAAGTTTTTTCGCCCCTTTTTTTCTGACTGGCGCTGGTGTATAAGCGAACTAGCCAACCCGATAGCAGCATGATCGATGGTCGAAACAACGAACAGGAGTGAAACAAATGCCCAACGCCCTGATATTTCTTCAAATCTAACCAAGATTCCGGTACGGAATCTTTCCACCTGCGGATCTCATTGCTTTAGCAAGGAGGTTCCGCTTCTCTTGTTCCTTCATTTTTTATGTACTAGGTCAACCGCCGAAGCGGCTGACCTCCTTGTTCTGCTTTAAAATGGCAAATCATCATCTGAAACGTCTAACGTGGCTCCTACTGGTGCGACTGCTGGCATGTCGCTATCACTTGGGAAACCGGATGTTAATGGCTCGTTGTAATTCTGACGATTGGCTTGCTGAGTGGGTTGACTTGCTTGTGTGCTTTGTCGTTGTTCGCTTGTTGCCTTAGATTCCAACAATTGAAAATTCTCTGCTACAACTTCAGTTACATAAACACGCTGTCCTTGTTGGTTGTCATAAGAACGTGTTTGGATTCGTCCGGTCACTCCTAGTAATGTTCCCTTGCGAGCATAATTAGCAAGTGTTTCCGCTGGCTTTCTCCAAATCACACACTGAACGAAGTCTGCTTCACGCTCTCCGGCTTGGTTGGTAAAGTTTCGATTGATGGCAAGGGTAAACGTCGCTACCCCTGTACCGTTAGCTGTGTAGCGCAATTCTGGGTCTTTCGTTAAGCGTCCTACTAAAGTTATATTGTTGATCATAATTATTTCCTCTTTTCATCTACTTTATTTTTAGTCATCTTCTGGGTGTTCTTCTTGCATTTTTTGTAACAATTCTAAAAATAGTTCTTCGTCTTCAGCCGAACCCTCGGCGTGGATTGGTAACCCACGCCCAAGGTTTTGACTTTCAGACCTTCCTTCTTGATTTGTTGGCGTATATTTAGCTGTCAAAGTTCATATTCACCTCTTAGTTTTTTTGCACAAGGTGCGCAAACGTACCCAACGCCCCAAGCACCGCTTGGGTATTCGTTTAACATGTAGCGACATTCTTCACACTCACCGTAATAAGTCGCTTCACTCTCAAAATCGATCGATTGTTTTAAGCGTGCCAAGTTGATTTCAATCGTTCTGAGCCGTTTCATACCATATTCATCTTCACGATACACGTCGCAATAGGCTACTGGTAACTCGATATCGTTGATTCCGATAATGTCCTCCTGTAAAATTTCTTCTTCCTGAAAGACAAATGAAGTTTTAAATTTATATTTTTTACCGTCATTGATTTTCATTTTTCTTTTGTACGAAAGGGTTATGAAACCCTTTCGTATACCTCCTTTTCCTTGTCTTGGTGCTGTTCTTTGTGTAAGTCCTTCAATGATTCGATTGCCTGCTTGATTCCCTCTAATTCGGTCAACGTATATTTTTCGCCCAACTCTATCCAATTAATTGGCATTTCAATCATTCCTTTCCTGATTCTTTGGCTTAGAGTTCCCCAAAATGTCCGATCGTTTCGAGGAAAACAAGGGCATGGGCTAAATCGTAAACACTGTTTAACGTATGTCTTCGGTAACGAATATCACTAGACCGGTCTTTCATCATCAATGAAATTGATTTGTCTTTGAAAAAGGCAACGGCTCTCATCGTTTCAGTTTCAAATATTTGTTCACCATCGTATGTGTCTAACTGCTCTAACTGTTGATAAATAGTTTCTGCTTGCGCATATCTCGCTTGAATCGCTTGCTCTATAACATCATCATCATAATCGCAAAACACGTACGTATTACAGCCTTCTAAAATCTCACCTTGTACTTTTTCGTCATAGCGAATGCTCCCCCACCGTTTTTGGATTTCGTGACGAACTTTTTCAGTTTCAAGCGTTAAATCATGTAATTTTACTTTGATAGAAGTGCTACCGTAGCCCACCATTTCAACCCGAATGCGTACCTTTTTCGTATCAATTCCTTGCTCTCTCAAACTCTTTTTGATATTTACTGCGGTAATTTCCATGTGAATCTCTCCTTATTGGTCGGTTTTTGTTCCTGACAAGTTCATTTCAGTTAAGCGATTTGTGGGTGGTGAAAAAATTTGATTGTATTGACTGTCTGCAACGATTTGTTTAGAATTCTCCTTTCTTTGTTGGTTGATATCGATCATTTCGAGCTGAAGCTGATAGCGGGTTGGCGTGCTTAGCCCTTACACCTGTAGCAGGTAGAAAAAAAGGGAGTGCTGTAGGAAAAAGTTTTGTGTTCTTTGCAAAAGTTTTTCCGCCCCTTCTTTTTCTGAATGCGGAAGGTGTATAAGCACTCTCGCCAAACCGATAGCAGCTGCTCGATAGGCGCGAAACCAAGAAACAGGAATGAAACAAATCCGTTGCGCTCTGACAGTCAATACAATCTAAAAAAGATTCCGGCATCGGAATCTTACGCCCTGCGGAAATCATTGCTTGTCAATGAGGTTCCGCTTCTCTTATTACTTGTACTTTGTTTTGATTCTTTTGACCTTATTTGGAGAAAAGTATTTTTACCGTTTTTAATGAACAAAAAAACAGCCTATTCAGCTGTTTAATTGCCATTTATTTTGTTAACGATCACTTTAATTTGATTCTTTATTTTAGAGAACTTTTTATTTTCCAATAGCTCTTGAGAATACCCTTCACATTTTTTTAGGTCTTTCTTGGTCTGTTTCAAGTCCATTGAGATATTTTGGTTGTCTTGCTTTTCTTGGGCCAATAAATCATTAAGTCGAGCATTGTCATTTTTTAACTTTTCAATGTCACCTAACACATGTTCAGCCTCTTTAATATTATTATTCAATTCTGTTAATTCATTTATTTTTTCTTGTATGGATAATTCCATTTTATTGCACTTGCTTTGCTGTTCTTCGATATCTGATTTCAATTGAGATAGCTGTTCTTCGTACTTGTTCATTTCCATGTACCTTTCTTTCCATATGGGAGTTAGATATTCTGCAGTTCCAAGAAATTTACCATAAGCGATAAAGTTAGTGGATGTATAAAGATAACTGTATTTTTTATATAATGATTCAAACTCCGTTTCTGACATAATTTTACTTTTATCATTTTTTGTCAGATATTTTTCTTTATAGTTCAAACCTTCTACCACATCTTTGGGTACAGGTACTTCAAATATTTGGATCCCTTTTCCTTCTAAGTCATCTACCTTGGTCTTTTCAATTCGATTGGTTCGTGATATTTCAACAGCAAGACATCCATTCCATTTGTAATAGTAACTATAAGGAAAAGTTTTTTCCAATGTATACAATATTTCAATAATTCGTTCATTGTTTTCAGATATCTTCACTCTGTATTCTGGATAACATTTTTTTACGCTGACTGATATAGCATCGTTGTTTCCTTGCTGAATTGTAAATTCTTTCAAATCAGCAAAAATCGATTTAAACAGTACATGCGCTATTGTAAAATTCTTCCCTTCACCAGAAGTCTGAGGAGTTGTTCCAGAATCTTTATAGTAGGAATAGAAAGGTAAGTACTTACCTGCTTTGGGGAATACAGGCTTCGCTATTTTTTTATTTGGTGAATCAAATATTTCTGCTAATTCTTTTTTTACAGAAATTTTCCTATCAAATTTTAGTTTAAGACCCTTATAGGCGTTAATCGGCTTTCCTTTGTAATAAGCATAAAATTTCTGAACCATATAATTATCCTTTTTTATTCATTATATCATGATTCTATACTTAATAACTTTGTATATCTGATCAATTAAATCAAAATTTTCATCATAGTATTCGCGATACCCTACAACATTAACTATGGATTGTGTATTCGTAAGATTTTTTTGAATTATCGGTAATATACTTTCAGTGGATTGATTGATAATCAGGATCAACTTGAATGCAAGACATTCATTTCTCAGAAAATCTAGTAATTTTCTTCGATTGGTCTCTTCAGTTATTGTTATGAATATAAGCTGATAATCCCATTTTTTTAGTGTGTGGATAATTTTAGTCGTCATATGATTGATTAGATCAAGAGGTGAAGAAGCGCTATTCTCAAATATTTTCGAATTTGTTATTTCATATACACACTCCTCTTCAGATTTGCTAAATAATAAAATATTCTTTATTGTTGTTTGAAAGTGTTCACGATCTTGCGTATTAAACTCAATAATATTTTGTTCATATAGACAAGGTACTCTACTAATCCGTTCTATTCTTCTCAATGTTCCTTGTATGATTGTCCCATCTTCCGAAAAATTTACATACTTAGTTTGAATCATTTAATCGCCCTCTTTCTAGTATTTTGACCTTTTTAGAAGTGATCACATGGCTTCTTCCGTAGCGGCGGTGGTGGTTGGAGCGAAGGAAGAAATACCTCTATGCAGCAAAGAAAAAACCAGTCCAAATGCCTTAGAATTAAGGATTTAGACTGGTTCATATGGTATAATAGTAGGTGACAGTAAAGTTTAATCGACGGTGGCGAATCCTTGAAAGAAGGTGGTGCGTATGAAAATACTCACAAAATCTTATGAAAGGAGAAGCCTTTTGTCTGCATATGAAACAATTCAGACCATCCTTGGCTTTGGTATGTTTACCATTGCTTTGATCAGTCTGATTGTGAAAATGCTTAGAAACGACAAAAAATAAGCCGTCACTTTAGCAGAGGTCGGCTTATTTTTTAAAATAACTTAATCTGTCACCGTTCTTTAAACGGTGCTGTCATTGGGGAGTTGTTGACGCAACTCCTCTTTACATACTTATTATACCATGGTAGCGCTGAAAAAACCACATAAACGCCGAAAAGGGAAAGCTTGTCTTTCCTTTTTTTGTTGCCCCGTAAGCGGTGGAGGCGGTCGGAGTGTCGGGGCAACAAAAAAAAATCCACCTGAAGAGAAGAAAAATTTGTGCTTCTCTTAGTAATAGATCAGGTGTCATTATTTAGTTACTTGGACTTTCATCAGGAATGTCATTCGCTTTCTTTAAGTCAGGTATGTCAATCACTTTTTTTTAAACGTCGATTCGAATTTTTTAATCGATAGGTTACTTCCAGCCACTGACAAGACAGACTCTCATTTCTTTGTAAAGATTCTAAAATAATCACACCATTATCTGGTAAATAGCTCCGAAAAAGACAAGCAAAAAGGGCTACGCGGTCATCGGAAATCTCCTCGGTTATATTTTCTAGTCTTCCTGGCAGATCCCAAACCGTATTTGCTCTAACAAGCGGCTTCAAGTATTTACGCCATAAGATTACTGTGTTGACTTTTACAGATATCATAATCAATAAGCAGATAACAATTCCGATCATAAACATACTTTCAGAACCCTGGTAAGAAGCTCTAACTAGTCCGGATGAAACAATTAAAATTAGGCAAATCTTCATTGGTCCATTCATTTTCATGTTTGGATTTCCCTGTATTCGAATCATCAAGAAAACTGTTAAAAATGCTGATAGATAGAAAATAGACGAAAATAGTATCAGATTAATACCATTATTCAAAGACTCAACGCTCACTAGCTCTCCATTTAACGATAGATCATTCATAGAAGCAAATGAAATGAGCTCTTCTTTTATTGTCGTACCATTAGATGCTATAAGAAGTGTACACAAAACAATAAGTATCTTGAGTGCGACCACGTTGCTGCTTTCTAATAAAAATCCCGGCCAATAGATTGATTTTAGTTTTTCTATTAATTTGTATTCGTACATGATTGTATCCGCTCCTCTTTATTCATTTTTCGACTATCTGTACGACCGTACAGGTAGTCAATGCTTACATTGTAAAAATCACACAGAACGATCAGCCGTTGGCCCTTGGGATACATATGACCATTTTCCCAATTACTGACCGTACTTTTACTTACAGGCGGATCAAAAAGCTCACTGATATCACTCAGCGTCAAATATCGTTCTTCTCTAAGAGAGGATAATCGCTGACTGAATATTGTTTTCTCCTTCCTTACCACTATTTTGGTGTCCTCCTTACTATATTTGTGTTTTTATTGCAATTAGGTTATACGCCATGTGAAGCAGAATTGGCATAACGATCGTTCCACTTTTTTTCATGGTCCATGAATAAATGAGTCCATTTATTAAAAAGGGCAAAAAGTTCGTTTGCCCATGAAGAATGGCGAACACGAAACTAGAAATTCCTGCACTTATTTTCCAAGAAAATATCTTTTGTAGCAGTGATACTAGGTATTTCCTAAAAATCATTTCCTCGATCACCGGTACCCATGTAATGCTTCCGATCAAACTGAAGAGACTTGCTGAACGCGCGATATTTTCAAATGGTAGGACACCAAAAAAATGGTTAGCTGCGGACGTTACGATCCACGAGGAGCCAACTAATAACGCCAAACTGAAGACAAATAAGCCCCAATTCAGATTATTTTTTTGATAGAACAATTCTTTCAGGTTTTTTCTTATGAATTTTGCGCTCATTTTCTTTAGTCGGCTTCTCCTTTCCAGTTTTTACAAAGGTTGTAACAAATTTCGAGGGTTCTCCTGGGCGATTGTGAGAATAATAATACCCATGAAGATTAGGAAGCCGCTTGATCTTATTTGGATTGATCACAAATTCGTCTACCACATTATTCGAACTTTCTCCTGTGTTTCCTTCCTCATTGCTACGACTGGTTTGCTTCACTTGTTTTTCTGTTCCAATGAATTTTGATAATTCATTTGCTGTATCATCATCTGTACGTAGAATGACAAAATTGGTTAGATTACCAAGAATCTGTTTCGTTAATTCTTCTGAAACTTTATTTACATCAGCGATTACCTGCATAGCTACGATAGTTTTTACGCTAAAGGACGCGGTTCTATTCAGTAAAGCTTCAAAGGATTCATCAACATAAACACCCAATTCATCCATTACCAGTAAAGCTTCTGTTTGGTCGTCTCTTTCAGCTTTTTGACTCAAAAACAATTTATACTCTGCAACAACCAGCTTTCCTAGGCTTCGTGCAAAATCACTGTATTTGAATTCATTTAAGTACACGACAACGACTGCGTCTTCCTCATATGCCTGGCGTAAAGTGAAACCATCTTGTCCAAAAAGATAGCGGCCGTCTCCATCGTTAAAAATCGCCAAACGACCGATCGCTTGGACCACAGTATCTTTACAAGAAGCTAATACTTGTTTCGCTCTACTGTACAATTCCTTAGAAATAATGTCTTGACTATACAGTCCTTCAATTAAGTTTTTGAAATTTGAGGGATCAGAATACTTGATAATACTTTGGAAGCTATACTGAATGTCGGCAGCTCTCATGACACGTCCCATCACTTGCCAGTAAGTAAGTGCTTGAATTCGATAATGCTCTTCGGACCACTCGGTTAAACTAGACAGTAAATCTTTTAATTCTGTCTCCGTTATGCCTTTAAACGGATTACACGGATTCGTTTTTGAAATCTCTGATTGGTTAATCACATATAGCTTTCGGTTATATTTTTTAGCCAATTTTTCGGTGACTATATTCAAATCGTAGTTTGAAGTCCCCCCTTTACCGTCGATCACAACGGTAAATTGTCCTTCACGAATCGACTGTTCGATATAATGCAAAATAGTAGCTGTCTTCCCTGTACGAGTAGATCCGAAAGCACCAACGTGCCCCTTGTCTTTAAAGTTGATCCCACCTCGACTATTCAACATAACTTCTCTTCTTGTTTCCTGCTTGACTGTTTCGTGCATGAGAATTTCTGAAGAACTTTTCTGTAATAGTAGCCCGAAACTGACGATCATCACTCCGATACCCCAACCAAATAGATTGATCCCGCAAATCCATTGAATCACTGACGGCAGGAAATGTTCTCGGAAATATCCGTCAGCTGTAACGTATGCCACCATACTTGCAAAACCATCTTGGTTTGCAATGAGTTGGGTATAGATCAGGCTTAATAAGCCGATTGAACTTCGACTCATTTGTTTCTGATTCAAATAAAAAATACTTACCACAATTAGGAAAAAACCAAAGGTAAGTATCATCAACTTTGACGATTTTTTTTCATAGTATTCCTGAAGGATCAAATACGAAAGTAAAGCAAGTGATCCTGGTAAAGGAAAGAGAAATATTCCTAAACAACATAAGACGATACCTGCTTTTGATAATCGGCTTCGCCAAACAAAAACGACATCTTGATACATACATTCACCTTTCTTTTCATTTAATAAGGGGTATGGAATAAGTCCATTTCCCTGTGTTCGGAATAAGAATAGAATTCTTCAATGAGAACATCGATAGGATTAGTTGAAAGAGTCGCAAGACGCTTCGACGGTCTTTTTAGTACCTTCTCAACCTCTTCAAACGTAAGCAATTTAAATTGAGCATCATCAATTCCAATGTACTCTTTCGCTTCTAACAATCCATGATAAATCGAACTTTTTACTTTGGGATAAACCCAAATTTGACCGTAAGCACGGTTTTTATTAGCACTAACATTCGTCTGTAAACGAAAAGCGTCTTTCTTCTCTTTCTCATATTCAACAATCCACCAATCGTTTCCTACCTTGAATGTTAAATCACCCGTTCGATTCATTTTTCCATAACCGTGATAGTTTCCTTTTTTGTGTGTTGTGCAATAGCTTTTTACAAAAAAATGCAGCCGAAAGTGCAGAGTTTTGCTGCAACTAGTTTTTTCCTTCAATATGATTTAGATAATGAATTTTTCAACCTGAAACTTTCGCCTTTAAAGCTGATAATGTGAGCGTGATGGATTAGCCGATCAACGAGAGCAGCTGTTAAGCGAGAATCCATAAACACTCGATTCCATTGACTGAATTCTAAATTAGAGGTAATAATAATGCTCTTTTGCTCATACCAATCTGAAATCAGTTGAAAGAGTAGTTCAGCTCCTTCTTTCGTCAATGGTAAGTACCCCATTTCATCAAGAATAATTAATTCTGTTGTTTCGAATCGCTTCTTGAAACTGGCTAGCTGTTGTTTTTTTAAGGCACTCTCTAATTGTTCAACGAGATTGTTTACTCGGAAAAATTTGGTTGAAACACCTTCACTACAGGCTTTTCTCCCTAATGCGATCGCTAGATGCGTTTTCCCTGTACCAGGAGAGCCAACACAAACAATGTTTTCTTGCCTTTTTAGAAAATCAAGAGAGACAAGGGTCGCCTTATCTAGATGGGCTGGTAGAAAAATATCTTCGTGCCATTCATAGTTCTTTAGCGATTTTGGTACAGGAAATTTGGCTAATTTTTCCATCCGTTCTAATTTGATCTGCTGTCTGGTCTCAAGCTCTAAACGGAATAAATCGGTAATAAATTGTTCTGGAGCTTCGAAAGAAGCTCTTGGTAAGTTCGTGATGATATGGCTTAATCGAAGCTTTTTGCAATAATCTTCTAGCGTCTGTCCAGTCATTTTTGCACGCCTCCTGATTTTGTTAATGCATCATAGTTTGACCAATTCACATCAAAGTCAGAGGGGGCATCTTCTTGAACAACTAATTCGTAAAATTGTTCATTAATTTGTTGGATATCATAGGTCGCTAATAAACTTAGTAATTGTTTTATCCGTCTGTATTTAAGGTGATTATTATCAATTGCTAGATAATTTTGAAGGCGTGCAGGCAAGTACTTCCAATACCTCGAATAACTAACGACATTCAATTTATTACTCCATTGTTTCAAGATATCACTCCATGGGATCAATCGTTTTTTGTTCATATAGGGGCGATATTCGTTCATTAAGAGGTCTCCATGAGGCGTAAGAACTTTAAATTTATTCCAAGTCAAAACAACGGTCAATTGAGAATATCCATATGCTTTAGGAATATGAATAACCGTTTGATCCAATTTCATTTCGTGATAACGATTTAGTTTAGCTTCTACTTCTTTAAAAATTGGGTAATCCTCTTGGGGAAGAGAATGTAACGCCTTGTTTTCTTTCTTCCACAAATCTTCGATTAATTGATGTTTCGAATAATGCGTCCTTTTTCGATCTGTTTTCAATTGTTCTTCAAGCTGCTTATTTAGGGACTCAAAAGAGTCCATGATTGGCGAAGTCGAGAAGAAATTGTATCGGACATAACCCACTTTATTTTCGACATGTCCTTTTTCATGCCCACTACGTGGGTTACAGACTTGAACATCACAACCATAATGAATGGTGAAACGTAAGAATTCATCGGTTAGTTGTGCTTCTTCAAATTTTGATTTTGTTTTTTTCACCGCTGGAGTTAAGTTATCTATTCTGATCTTTTTTGGAACACCGCCGCATTGATCAAATAGTTGCTTTAATGCTTCCAGGAAACACTCTTGGTTTTGAGCTGGCATGGCACTTGCGAACGTCGCATTACTATAGGGAAATGACATGATAAGAAGTTGTATGTCTTTCATGTGATCTTCGTGCATGACTTCCATTGTTCCAAAATCGACCTGTGCTTCTCCGATCGGATGATCAAGGCGATCGACAGCTTTGTAATTCGTTTCGTCGTACCGCTGTTTTTTCCATTGAGAAATATAGACGCAAACTGTTCGATAGGAGCCAGGGAAACCCAAAGGTTTCAATTGTTCATAGATAGCTTTGGCAGTTCTACGGAGTTTTCTACGTAAGCGTAGGTCTTCTTCTAGCCAACTACCGATAATTTCTCCCCAGCCATCATCCATCATGGATTTATTTTTTCGAGTAGGATCCGTAATGAATAGCTGATCACTGTCGGCGTATTTTTTCGCTGTTCGCCAATTGATATTCATTGCTTTTCTTATCTGATCAATTGACTGATCACGATTATTTCTCAAATGTTTTATCGTTTTAATATCATCCAAAGTTAACAACCTTTCTGTACCTCCATCACTAAGTCACTAAAACTTATGATGGAAGGAAACTAGTTCGCAGTCAAACTGCTGCATAGTTGTGTACTTTCGGCTGCATTAGTGTGTAGTTAAATTCTGCCACAAACACTTTTTTGTATTCATGAACTCGAAAATCTCTATCCGTAATAATAGAATGGTAGTCTAATTTTGCTTCAGGAAAATACTCGCGAAAAAAGCAAGTACACGTTAATACACCCAACTCATGACGAACTGTTGCGTCACTCACTTTTCCTACACTCTGTAATTCGAGAACCTCTTTTCCTTTCTTACCTAGCGAAAAAATTTGCGCCTCCCTTCCTTGTCTTAAATCTCTTTTTAAGTATCCATTTATTTCTAATTTGCGAATTCTTTTACGTACATATTCGATTGATGGAAAACCAAGTAACGAACAAAAATGTTTCGGTTGTGCAATTCGCCAGCGATTAACAACTTCAAGCATCATCAAATCTCTATCAGTTAGTTCAAGTCGATTGTTTAACAACATATACTTTCCTCACCTTTCAAATTAAGAAAAGAAAATAGTGGAACTATTTTCTCCCTTCTGCGGAAATCATTGCCTAAGCAATGAGGTTCCGCTTCTTTCTATTCGAACAACATTTGTGCTCATTGTAAAACTTAGTTAGCTGCATTCTTTAAGGTTTTAGGTTCGAATCAAAACTCATACCCAAACTCTATCATCAGTCATATGATCTCATTCAGGTTTATGAATCGAACAAGACAACATGCCAATCTAACTATCAGTCAAACATTCTCTTTTGGTTTTATGGTATTAAGACAGCCCCTTCAAGATTTGGTGAAGGGGCGTTGGCGCTAGGGGTAGTTGTAAGTTCCCTCTTACAACGATTGAAAGAGGGCGGAGGGAGTTAGTTCGAGACCCCCAAGACTGGGGGTAGGGGGTTGATCTTTTGACCTTGACCTTATCCCTTTATTTTCTCTCTTCCACACCCTTTTCTTATTCTTTTATATCCTATCTATTTAATTTTTTTGTACTTTATATGATCTCTTATCTTAGCCGCCCGCCCCCGCAAATGTGCTTTGTTATACCATGTTGCCGGTAATCAAATTTGCAAAAATTTTATTATTGTTGGGTGTGGGGGGTTAGCGGTCGAAGAGCGCTAACCCCCCACACCCAACAAAGGCGGTATAACAACGTTTAGCACAATTTGCGGGGGCGGGCGGCGGGTCCACGCCAAAGACCCAACACCGGACCCATAAATTGGCAGAATTCGAATATCGGACCCAACACCATACCCAATACCGGACCCTATTAAAATAATGGCGGATTAGGTCAAGGGCTTCGTACATTTACTTTTTGATTTCTTCAATCCTTTTTTCTAGTAACTCAATACGTTCGACTGCCTCATTTCTCAAATCTTTTTCTGTTTCTAATTGGTCGTTTAAATTTGAAATGGTACTTTTTATCGCGGATATTTTACCTTCTGTTTCTTGTAAAACACTTCCGACTTGGAATCTTTTTTCTTCCGTTAATTGTTCATATTGATCTAAACGAAGGGCAATATCTTGGTTAATTTCTTGACTATTTTTTTCACTTTCTTCAATTAGTTTGGTTTGAATTCGAATATCATTTTGAATCGAATCAATTTGTAATTCGATTTCTTGAGTATTTAAAATTGATTCTGTTTCGACTGTTGAATGCTCTTTTGAGGTATAAAATCTCAAGGATTGATTCATTTCTTGTGTCGTATAATAAGAAATATCCAACCTTACAGTCGCTGCATCTGGTTCAATTCCTTCCGCTACTAATACAAAATAGCGACTGGTAACAGGAATAACTTTTACCTTTATTTGTTCCTCTGGGTTCTTATCTGTGACCAAATCAGCTTCTATTTTTCTTTGTAAATCATCGACGGATTGGGACGTTGGTTCAAAAAACAAGTCCATTCGAAAGCTCTTTTCTTCTTCATTGAAGACCTTTTTGACAACCGATAAGGCTCCTTGTTGGACCAAATGTTCTTCAAATAATTCGACTTCTTGGTAATCCAAATCCGATTTTTGGGACATGCCATGCACAAAAACAATGATTATGGAAAGGAGAAAAACGAACAGCGTTTTGAAATATACTTGGCTCTTTGTACCAAAATATTTTTGCTTAAATTTTTTAATTTCCCCCATTACTCTCCCCCATTTTCAGTATCGTTAGTTCCGATTCGTGAAAGATTTTAATGTCATCTGTATGAAAAAAGGTGACCGTAATCGGATTATCTTTTTCTTTTTTTATGCTGGTAACACGCCCAATGTGTCCAATTAAATAGCCATTTGTTGTTTTAAATTCATCTGAAACAATGACGATATCGTTTACTTCCATTGCACTTTTTCCTCTCTATTCTGTGATCTTACTCTTGATTAGAAAGAATAACTTCGAACCCTATTTGATCAATTATCCATCCATCTGATTGAACCATTGAAACTGTCACAAGCATTTTTTGTGGTACATGATCGACCTTCATTGAAAGAATATTGATTACAGTTCCTTGGATATGATCAACAGTTTTTACGATCGATTCAGTTTCTAAATCTTCAATGTATGGTTGGGATACTTGGCCACTTTCAGGCATTTCTTCTTCCTCAAAAACAGATTCTGTGACTAACTCTTTCAGCTTGGCATTTCGTTCTTTTGGTTCTAAGTTTCCATAATAAGCAGCAATGAATGACTCGTTTACTTTCTTCATTTCTCTTTCATACTGTGTCATTTGTTGCCACTCGATATACGCATTGTCTACATCTGATTCTGGGATCACTTCTAAACTTTCACCTGTCGATTCTTCTGTTTTTTCTTCCCCAAGTATTTCTTCTAATAAAGATTCTTGGGTACTATCTTCTGTAATTTGAGTGGACGCTTCAGAAGAAATGGTTTCTTCTGTGCGACTCTCAACGGTACTTGGTTCTTCTTCATTATCCGAGCGAAAGAAGCCTGTCATAGCTAATATTGCTAAAATAACTACACCTACACCTACGCCAATTCCTATGATCTTTTTCTCGTTTTCTTTCATCTTATTTTCCTTTCATCGACTGATTCCCAAAACCTCTGCTGGGTCTAATAAGCTTGCGGCTGTCAAATCTCGTGACGTTGAAATTTCCAAATGAAGGTGAGCGCCGAAACTATTTCCGGTGTTTCCAACATGACCAATAATATCCCCTTGTTTCACCTGATCGCCGACTTTTACGTTGTTTAAAACATTGTGTGCATACAGGCTACAATATCCGTTGGCATGTTCGATACGGACGTAATTTCCCCAGGAATTATGGTATTCAGATGCAATGACGACACCATCAGCGATTGCTTTTATCGGTGTGCCTTGCGGATGGCCAAAGTCGATTCCTCGATGGAATTGTTCTACTCCACCCAAGATACGCATACCAAACCATGAAGTTATGTTTGGTGGACTTAACGGTAAAATGAACCCTTCGTTTCCGCCAACTTCACCTTGACTAAGATACTGCCTGACTAAATCAACATAATGGAAATTCCCACCATTCCAATACAAATAGGGGCGTCCATTCGCTTCTGAAACAGCATTGACATAGCGATAGGTACTTCCTAGAACATTGCCTAAAGAAGGGGCTACCACATCCCTTGAATAAGCTTCTGCTAAATCGATCGTATGAGTTTTCCCGCGTTGTGATACGTATCCTATATAGCTTGTCCCGAAGTTATAAGCTTGAACAACTGTCCATTTGTCGGTACCTGCAGCTTCTGATAACTGTAATGCGCTCGCATAGTGTTTCACCCCTTGAGCGATCGAATCCGGTTCATTATCGATCGTGTTCATAGGTAGTCCCGCACTCTCTGAGGACTGCATGATGTCTGGCAAACGTCCGCCAGTTTCTACTGTTGTGATAGCCATAAGTATCGGCACGTGATCCACAATATCGTATTTTTGTGCTTCTCTGACAAAGTAGGATTCCCACTTTAATACATCTGCCGGTATATTTTCAGCGCTCCCTACCCCTTCATCTTTTGACGAGTTCGTCATGGAGACAATCATAGTGACCGACACAAAAATAAACACTAAAAAAAGACCACCGGTAGTAAAAAACAAACTTCCGAAAGCCTTTAATGCAAGCATGATTTTTTCCCTTTTCGTTGCTTCGCCAGTTATGACTCGTAAAATTTTTCTAAACACAATGCCCTCCTTCCCTCAACTAAATCTGAGTACTAATGTCCCCCAGCAAATCGTATCAATTGTTTTTCATCAGGATCTGTTGTGATTTTGTAGTTGTTCGTTCCACCTAAGTTGATAAATACTTCACCTTGTTCCATCAATGCTAAATCATTGTATTGCCCTTCAGTTAAGAGACTCCCCATTGCTTTTCTCATCGTGCCTGCAACGGAAGCATCTAACCCTAAAAAGAACTTACTTGAACACAATTCAAATACCTGTTTGATTTTTGAGATATAATCATCAGAGGAATTTTCAGGAAGCAATTCTTGTGGAGATTGTGTCGCAAAGAAAGCACCAGCTGAGAATTTTCGCATTTCTTTTAAGAACTTAACAACTTGAGTAACGACGAATACCGTGTCCGGACTGAGGATCTCCTGACACTCATCTAAGAAGAAAGCAAAGAATACCACATCGTCGATCTCGATTTCATTATTCGCAAGTGCGATTTTTTGTCGCCGACCGTTGTTCAGTGCTTGATTCCAAACAATGTTCATAGCCGTAAACAAAAGGCACTTGTATATTTCTGTGTCAAAGTGACCGATCGTTTCAATATCGAAAAACAATACCTGTTCATCATTCAAATTCTTAAATGACGTAGTACCATTGAATATCGAACCATACTGGTTGGTCATTGAATCTATGACAGAGAGGAAGTTCTCCATTTCGACCATTTTCACACTTGTTACTCGATCTTTATAGCCATTATTTACATATTGATTTAAGAAGGTATTAAATTCACTCATGATTGGATACTGTTTGGGATCTAAACCAATGATATTAATATTCATTTGATTTTCTTTTGCCATATAATTATCCGGTAGAAGTCCTTTTTCAATGTAAAAAGCGTCAAGTATTTTTCCAAAATCGAGAACATCAACTGAACGCATTGACGGATTCAAGAAGCGAATTTGATTAAAGAATTTTGCTCGATGTTGCAAATAACTATTGAGCTGATCGATCTTCGTTCCAGTTTCATCCGTAATTGTGGCCAATGGTTCCAGGGGATTTAACATGCCGCCTCTTCCAGACAAATCAACGATTCTGCCCTTTTGGTGTCCGATCGTCTTTTTCCAGTCACCATTTTTTTCGAATCCTCGTATACACGTATTCCTCCCAAACAGCCCCTCCTCAATCAACTTGAGGAGAGTGGACTTCCCCATTCCTGGTTTTCCTAGAAGGATTGAGCTGAAGGATTTACGTACGCTGGTTACGTAAAAAGGATCATAAATGAACGGTCCACCTGTGTCTGTTTGACCCAAATATTGCCCTCTTGGATCAACTAAATATTTATGATTGAACGGGTAACTACCGCCGATTGCTGTTGTACCGACGGTGAGTCCTGCTCTTGCCCCTGGCATCTTCTGTTGCTCGGTGTAGCTTTGGGCAAAAGCGAGCCATTCAGTTAGCGGTTTTCCAATAAATGCCACAACTTTGTAGTCTGAAGCTTTGAGTGATTTTCAAAGTGTAGTAAATTCCTTGTCTAGTTCCTCTTGGGTATCGGCGACCAAATAGATCCGGATATCAATTAATTTCGTTACCTCCCCCCCTTGCTTGATTTGTGAAGCATAGCGTTCTAGAGCCACATACTCAGCTGCGGCGTCGTTTCGATCAGTTTGTGTCCGTCCTTCTGTTGCCTGTTCCCGATATTCGTTCAAAGAATTGTTGATATCCTTCAAGGCACGTTCTTTTTCTAAAGGGGCAATATCAACCTTCGTTATTGTGTTGCTATTCCCCATTAGGGCGGTAAGCCAAAAAGGCACTGGATTTTTCGGAAGCTCATAAACGTGCAACGTCGCATACACGCCGTCACCAGCGATAATTTTGTCTTCCGTCGGCTTAAACCCACCCTGGGGCTGAATTCTAGAAATAAAGTCTAAGTCATAACCCTTTTTTTCTAGATCCAATACTTCTTTTCTCGATAGCATAATTTCCTCCTAAATCGCTGTATTCATATTAAATAGTTTTGTCAGTATTTGTTCCGTCTGACCTGCACTCACGTCTTTGATTTTTAGCAGTGATCCACCAGAACGTTTTAGTAACGTCTTGGCCAGAACGATGTCTTTTTTTGTTTTTCCATAGACCATGAAGTAAAACTCCAGATTGGATAATTCCATTTCTACCCACAAGAGGCGCTGAATTTGTTCTCGACAAATCACCATTTGCGCCATGTTTTGTCTTTTTCTTGCTTGCATCAGCTTTTTATTCCAAAAGGTTAGGTTAGAATCAATGTTTGTAGGAAACATCATGGATAAAATACTCATATCATCGTCATAGATCCGTGAGAGGTTTTCAAATTGAGACTGTGCTTGCTGTTGCTCTTGTGCGCTGAGTCCGTTGATATCTTGGGTAGAAACCTTCAAGAAAGCCAAATAGCTATCGTCGTCCTTCACAACGTCGTTTTGATCCATTCTTTTGATAGGGATTACTTCTTGTACAGAAGGAAGCTCCCCTTTTTTCAGGGGACGCTTTTTCTGACTTGTTCCTTGTTTTATCTTTGCCATTGCGCTAATTTCCTCCTTTCTTATAGCTCTGAACGCCGTAGGTAGTCCGATCCATTTTAAGCAGACAATAAAGAGTGTAGAGGTTTCTATGCCCACCATTGCTACTTGGTTTCGCGCATAAGAATATGCCTAAAGCAAATAACAAACATTCAACTAAGATAAAATGACCAATAGGCAGCTGAATCAACTCTTGCAGATAAAACATGCCGCCACAAAGTCCTAGAATCAATGCGAGATCCAAAAAGTAGAACGCCTTCAGTCGGACTTCTTGTTTAATATTTTTTTGGATTTTCATCTGTTGGTATTTATTCGCCATTTCTATCACCTCGATCATTATTTCTTGGTGGCAAATAATCTTCTGCATTCATGTTCTTCAGGCTGTCATTTGCACTTGCAAATCGCGTGTCACTTTGTTTCTTTTCTTCCCAAATTGGTTTCGCTTCAGATTCCTTATAAATTGTTCTATCTGTTGATTTTAAGGTTTCTGACGGCTTCATAGCTCCTTGTTCCTGTCTTGTCGACCCTTGATTATCCTTTGTCGATTCAGTGACCTTAGAAACAGTTTCAGGGCGATTCCCTTCAACCTGTTCTTCTTTTCTTGCTGGGGTTGACTGTTCAGTTTGTACGACCTGTTTCTGCGTAGAATCATCCGCATTTTGCGCTACTTGAGGTGCATCAACTTCTGTAGGGTTTTTCTTAGGTGCTTCTTCTGAACCCTCGCTAACTTTTTTCTTGTCAGGATTTTCAACTGCTGGATTCATTTTATTCTGAGTATCAGATTCGGTACTTCCGTCTGAATCAACCGACGGTTTACCATTCGTTTGTTCTTCATTTTCCATTTTTTCAGGACGTTGATCCGATCCATTTATGTCGATACCTGAAGCGTCATTTATCGTTTTATCCTCTTTCGTTGAAGAATCTTGAACGATCACTTTTCCGTTCTCGTCGGTTTCTTCTCCATGAGCTTCAGAGGTTTCAGACAAATCATGCCCTTCAGTATTCAGCTCACTATCAGAAACAGATTTCTCGTCAGCTGAATCTTGTACTGTGTTGTGTTCTTGGTGCGTACTGTTATCCCCTTCAGCTGTAATGGCTTTTCCGTCTTGATCAAGCTCACCAGTAGGTTTATCGGTATCTTTACTTTCTTCATTTTTGGAAGTTTCTTGTCCATCGATCGATTGGTTGAGATTCTCTTTTTCGTACTGCTCTTCTGGAATCGGACTACTGTTTTCTAAATTCGTTGGTGGGTTATCAAAGATTTCATCGACTTTATCATCAAGTTTATTGTCGATATGATCCTTAGCTTTATTGAATCCATCTTGAGCGCCCTCACCAATATTCTTCAGCATTTTCTTATCGCTATCTAGTTTATTGGCGACACCATTCTTGATTTTGCCACCTGTCGCGCGTATTGTTTCCGGTGCATGCAACGCTGCTTCGCCTAAACCAACTGCAGATTTTCCAATGCCCATGGCCGCTTTCGCCCCATAGTATCCACCCACGATTGATTTGAACCCACTTCGAACGCTGGTATCCACACCTAAATATTTCCCAAAGGTTCTTGGACCAGTCATTGCCATAGACACACCCACAAGACATAAAATGGCATAAGCGACTATATTTAGGTTCAATGTGGCAAGATAGGTGAAGTAAATCGAAAATAAGCTGATTGAAAAACCAGTCAGCATGATCGTCACGAACGTATTGCCCATATCTTCAAAAATCCGTTTCACTTTTTGACCAGTTTCAATATCCATGGCCGCCAAAACTGGGAACAAAATTCGAGCAAAAACCAATTCTAAGATGGCTGCACCTATGGTGAATCCTGAACAAAGATACACAAATGTCATTGTCCATAAGGAAATCAAAATCGTTGAAGTATCTGCACTAAATCGGAATTTCCCATTATCAAACGTTGAAAACCAACCATTTTTAATTTTGTCCGCATAAAGTGATCCATCATCTGCTACCTTGATTTGATAACCTAAAGCTTCTGTATTTTCTTCATTGCTTGCTGTTTTCTTTAAATCTCCGATATCACTAGGTAAAATCATTTCTGTTAAATCGGCGTTTTTAAACGCATTTTCCGATAGATTCATTGTCCGGTCTTTTGTGTCGCTGCTATCAAGTAATTCAAAGCCATTTCTCGATAAGTAAGTAAGATCCGCCATATTACTTTGCACGATATTGTAGGATAAGCTTGATCCAGTGCCATGTAGGTCTTTCGTGGCATCAAAGGTTGCTTTCGTCACATCCATAGCCGAGTTCATCAACCCAGGAAGATAAATAATCAAATTTAAGAAAATAACCCATCGAAGAAGGCTTCCTTTTAAATCAACACGATCACTGAACATATACTTGTAAACGATATAAAGGAGTGTCACCGTTAATATAGAAGCCGCCAAGATTCGCATGCTGGTATAAACGGTCCCAATCATCCCCTCGTCAAGAAAGCCTGTGACTTTAAAAATCTGATCAATGACCTTTTCTGTGTAAACGGCAATGTGATAAGATATTTTAATTAACCACATGATAAACATGTGCCAAATAGAACTAAAAAATCCTGCGTCTTTGATCCAATCGGAATATCGAAGTAGAAATTCTAAAGCTTGTTCTTCCATTCCTTCTCTCCTTTTTCAAATAAAAAGACAACAAAAAAAGCAGTCTAGAATTAGATTGCTTTTTTTAAACGCTTTATTTGTCTAATCTTCTAATAGTAAATTCGCTTCTACCGCATAGCTTTCTTGGTATAAAACCAATGCTAATTTTTCTTTTTGACCAGCTGACAATTTTTTGAGTGTATCCCAATCATTTTCCCGATAAAGATCAAAGATTTCCTCACTGTCGCCGTTCAAGATTGCCACCTGTAACAACTGTAATTTGTCAGTCGTTGGATATGCCTCTAAAAACTCATTCAGATGGTTTTTATCTCCTTGTGCAAGTAAATAATTGACAATGTCTTTTTTCTTCTCTGGGAACGTCTCTGCGGCTTCTAGGTACTGGTCTTCAATCAAATAATCTTCAAACGTTGGTGGTGTTTCTTCCGTACTTTCTGTGGTCTGCGTCGATTGATTTTCTATCACTCCCATTAAGCGTTGCTCCATTTCACTGGTTTGTTTCTGGATCACTTGTGTCGTTTGTTCTTGAGCAGCATAAACATTATGAATCGTATAAAGTAATGTGCCAATGCCACCGATCGTTACAAAAGTGATCGTCGCGACAAAGAATCCTTTCCACCAGGTATTTTTCGGTTGCTGAGTCGGACTAGGCTCTGTCGGTTGAGGAAGTGTAGCCGGAGGGTTTATCTGAAAAACTTTGATTGTTTCAAGTAATTGGGCCTGTTGTGCGACAAGGAGTTCATGGTTTTGTTTTTCCATACGTTTTGTGGAATCAACGGTTTCTTGAATCGTTTTTTCTTCCAGGGCAACTTTTTTCTCTTGGACTTCGATTTCACGCTCTTTAAGTCTCAATTCTTCTTGTTCCTTTCTTTTGATTTCCTCCGCTCGCTGCATTTCTAACCATCGATTATACTTCTGTTCAAATCTTGGTTGCTCGTCTTCTAACCGTTTTTTGAGCGCATTTAGATAATTCCCTTCATTCTTTTTGGCATTCGTTAAAGTCTCTGTCACGACCTTACGCATACTTTCAATTTGAGCAATTTTAAATGTTTCTAACGCTTGAAGATTATCCAACTCCATTTTCCGAGTTGCTTCTTTTTTGAAATTCTGGATATTGGTCTGTGCTTCTTGTTCAATCATTTCTTGAATCTCTTTTTCAAGCTGTTCTTTTTCGATTGCATAGCTATTGTTATGGTGGGCAATTTCTTGACTATGCTTTAATTTCAGTTGTGCGAGTTCTTCCTCTTGTTTCACTCTTAGTTGATCGATCGTTTGTTTGTGTCTTCCTGAAATTGTTTGGATTCGTTTGGTTAGTTCTTGTTGCCAGCGACTCTCAACATTCGCTTTAATGGCGGCAATCTCTTTTTGAAGCACTGAGGGATCACTTTGCTTTGCCTGTCGTTCATACTGTTCGGTCAATGTTAATATAGCCGTATTTAATAAATTACTTTTCGTCTCTACCAAGCTAGAAATGAGGGACGAATAAAAATCTTTTGTAAAAGATTTTTCAATAAATTCTTTTTGTTTCTTCTCGATAAATGTCGTTGGGTTGGACAAATTGAATTCAGACAAGACGTGGTTTAATCCATTTTTTACCCTTTCATCCAACTGATCGATCACCTGGTCTATTTCTTTGATCACCGGTGCTTGTTCAACTGATACATATTCCTGTAGAGAAGGAATTTTTGGTCTGCTTTCTTCTGGAGTATTTGGTTCCATTTTTTTATCATGTTGTGCTTTTTGATCAACTTTTGGTTCTTCAGTTTCCTCAAGTGGTTGCAGCAAAAGCTCCTTTTCAGTCTCCTCTCCCTCTTCATAATCTGGGACGTAACTTTCTTCTTCTGGTTCCACCACTTCTTCAACTGGTTCAGGTTGTTCTTCTTCAACGGTTTCTTCCGATACGCTCTCTTTTTTCTTAAATGGAAGTTTTGATCCAATTGTCGAGAAAAGGTTCGCTTTAGTTCCTTCTGTTTCCGTTGACTCTATGGTAATAGGTTCAGAAAACGACAAGCTGATCTCATTTTCCATAATTTCTAAAGAGGTACGTAGATTTTCGTCAGCTGTACTTCGAATCTCCTTGATTAAATCCTGGCTTATCAAATCCGATAAGGTGTAACCTTCTTCATAGGAAATATCAAACTGAATCTCTTGCAAGTTTTCTTGATTCCGAACTAATACGGTCATTTCACCTTCATACGCTTCATTTTCAATGACTTGAAAATACAAATCTTGCGCCTGTGGGAGATATAGCCACTTTTTCAACGGAATTACTTTCCGTTTTTTTACTGTCTTAGGTACCTTAACAAACTTAAGTAAATACATTTTTTCTCCTTTCTTTCCTTTAGTCCTAAAAATGGAACAATTTTATGTCTACTGCAATGAATGAAGATCAAAAGCTTCACCCATACTAAGTAATCTGTTCCTGACGTCTTCCTTTTTCTTCCCTTTGATCCATTGAGAATCTAGCATAAATAAATTGGTATCTAAACAATTGATTACTCTTTGCGCAACAAGTAAGTCTTCGGAAGTCGATTCTTTCAAATGTATATCGACTATCTGTAAAAACGCTCTATGGTAGAAGTCTAATATCAACTTTTCGCATTCACGCTGGTATTGTCGCTTATTTTTCTTTTTTAAGAACAAGCCATTTCCTCCACTCTATTTCTTTAAATGCTAAAAATAAGGAAACCAGCTAAGTCAAATACTTAGCCGGTACATTTTTAGAACCTTGCAGTACTTGTCATCCATTTAATAACCGTGGTGATCCCTGCAATAACACCCATCCCGACAAAGATTTTGAACATCTTTGTTTTAGCTACATCGGCAAACTTATCTGAGTACATGTACATCAACATGGCTCCTACTCCGATCACTGCTGCTACTGCTGGTGCTAATGTCTGCGCTGCTGATACTAATGAATTTAAAGAGTTAACTAAATTTGAAATTAAATCATTTTGAGGTAACACGACTAGGCTTAAGATTGTTGCTTTCATGGGTATTCGACTCCTTCTTTTTCTACATTTTTGCTTATTTCACTAGTGTTTTTTTCTTTTTTCCTACGTTCCTTTAAATCTGTGGTGATCACTTCTAATGCGGCCTCTTCAACAACGGAATGCTCCCATTGTTGATTTTTCCCTTCCATAATCTCCAGTTTTTTCGTTCTTAGGATCTCTTTCTTCCACTGATTAAAGTTCCTACCACTTTCTTCTAGTAGTTCCTTAGCGGAATCAATAATCAGGCTGGTCTTTTTTGCGGGCATTTCCTTCACTCCTCATTTACTCAATCAGTTCGGCACGAACCATTAATCGATAGTCTGTTCCCACTCGACTACCGTCACACGTTAGCAGGGTCAAATAGTGTGGTTCTTCAGGATCATCTAGCATGTATTTCCCTTCAGATTGGTGTATCACTTTGCTTTCGACGACTCGATACGTCGCTTGCTTGTCAAAATACGTTAGGTGGATCTCGTCTCCTTTAGAGACTTGTTTCAACCCGCCTAGCAGAAGTCCGCTATTCGTCATATAGTGTCCTAATAAGGCAAAGTTGCCTTTTCCGATTGATTGATTCGGTTTCACTGTACCAACACCAATGCTAATGTTTGCTTGAGTGATTCCTTCCAGTATCGGTAATTTCAACCCAATTGAAGGAATTTCGATCGTTCCCACACCAAATTGAGAAATTTGATCCTGAACATTTACATTCAATGTTCCTGGCTCTAACGTTTCTACATCCATGCCCGAATAATCTGCTGGTCTAGGCTTTATCTCGTCTTTGTTTTCCATCACAGTCAACGCTTCAGCCTGTATTTCTGCGATACTTGTTTCAAACGATCGTTGTTGCAAATACCCAATCAAGAAAAAAATAGACACAAAAAGAAAAACACCTGCAGCCCCTGCCGTTATAAGGATTCGTTTCTTTCTTTTTGCTCCCGAACGCCCTACTTTGATTACTTTTTTCTTATTAACGTCTCTCACCTCCTGACTAATAGAAAAAGGCAAAACTGGTAATCAGCTTTGCCTTTAAAACAAGAATTTTATTTGAACAGCTTTGAAAATGTTTCTTGAATCCATGTCCAAGTTGTCACGCTGCCTGCTTGTGGGATTGCCGGCGCTTCTTCAGCTGGTTTTTCAAATGTGACTGTTTGTTCCTTATTTTGTAAATCAAAGTGATCATTTACAAGTTCTGTAAGATCCTCGTCACTATACACCATGTGGGTAGCGACCAACTCGTCTCCGTCTTTCATGGTGTTTGCTGGGATCGTTACATCAAAGAGAAGTTCCTGTTCTTCTTCTCCTGTTGAAACAAAGGAAGAAATCACAGTATCAACCACTTCTTCTGTTTCTACATTGATAAATTGTGTCACAACAAAGTACTCATGGCCTTCTTTGCCGCCTAAAGCCCAAGCATAATCCGTTAATTTGTTATCAACGGTCGGATCGACCACTTTTGCTCCTGTTTCTGTTTCCGCAAAAAGTGTTTCGACTTCCAGATCCAAGCGATTGTTTTCAACTTCAATAATAATCGTTTCACCATTATTTTCAGCTGAAATCTCAAAAGCGTACTCTTCGTCATTTTCGTGATACCACTCAAGTGGTTTCGTTTCAACAAGTACATATTGACCGGTTGGTAAATCTTCAATAGCGATTTCACCATTTTCATCGGTGACGTAGGTTCCAATTACCGTCCGCGTTTCGTCCTCTAGCGTCGATTCTTCCTCTTCTGCGTCTTTATCGCCAGGTGTTTCGTCTGGTTCTTCTGCGCTTTCTGAGAGCGTTTCCGGTGCTTCTGGTGCTTCTACTTCAGATTCTTCAGTACCGTCTTCTTCTGGTGCTTGTTCCTCTTCACCTTCAGTTGTTTCGTCTTCTGGTTCTGAATCGATTTGTTTGAACTCCCCAATGCGAATCAAATCAAATTCAACACCTTGTAGTGCTTTTTGATCCATACCGTCCGTCTTGATCACTTTTACATTGGCACGTGCCAGTTTGTTTAAAATCGCGTCGGACTCTTCTTCAGCGTCTTCTTGTTCTGCTTCCCCAGTTTCGTTCGAATCGTTGTCTTGCTCTTCAGAAGCATCAGCGTCTGCTTCTGGTTCTTCTGAATCATTTTCGTTTTCTTGATCAGCTTCAACATCTGTTTCTTCAATGTTTTCGTCTTCTTCAGCTGGTTCTTCTTCATTTGGCTGTTCAGGATCTTCTTCCGACCCTTCCATTTCTGTTTGCTTAGCGGATACATGAATATCATGTGTTTGCTCGTTAGTTTCTGGCTCATAAGTGAAGAAGTATTTCGCTTCATTCAATACGTGATCAGAACCAGCGTCTACTTCTTGAAGGTATAGTTGAATCGTCTGATTTGGCAATTTCAAGCCTTCAAACGCAATAACACCTTCTTCTACGATGGTATAAGCCAACGTCGTGTCGGCTTCTAAAACAGTATCTCCGATCGTCAGTTCTTCTGCCAATCGTAAGGCAAATACTTGGCCATTGTTCGCTGCTTCGACATCGATCACTGCTTGACCTTCTGCCCAATCAACCACTACTTCTTGGTCCTTTTGGCCGTAAATATTGATATCCTGCAAGAAGTTCTCTACTTCTAGATTGCTTGAAGTGATTTCTAGTGCTTGTCCGGCATATTCGATTTCAAAAGGAATTGGATCTTCCAATAAGACGACCCCTTTTGGCGCACCCACTTCAATTAACTCATATTTTCCGATATAGAGAATTGGATCAGTAACGAAACGTCCTTCTTCATCAGTCGTCCAAACAAGATCCTCGCCATCTTCTTGTAAGAACTCGTTAGCTGGATAACGAACCGTGTTGTCTCCTGTAACGATATCTTCCGTTGGGCGAATCTTAAACTCAAAGCCGACGCCTGCATGTTGCTCAAAATCAAATTGGCTGTACTCGCCATGTTCGCTTTCTTGTGTTGAAATGGACACATTCGTTTCGACCGTTTTGTTTACTTCGACTTGACCCATTTGGTTTTTGTTCGTGATCACTACAACTACAACACCGTCTTCTTCTTCGCCGGTCACTTCGAAATAAGCGGGTTCATCAGCTAATACATAGCCCGTAGGTGCTTCGACCTCAACGGCTTTATATTTGCCAAACGCAAACCATGTAGGAAGTTGTAAGACACCTTGTTCATTGGTATAAAACACTGAATGTTCGACACCTTCAAAGTCCTTCATTTTCAATTGTTCTCCGGTCGTTTCTGAATATATTTCAAATCCAGCACGGTCACGAACGATTTCTTTGCCCGTTTCCTCATCTACTTTCACAAACCGAATCTGCGCTTCTTTCACTTTGTTTTCAATCACATAGTGGAAGTTTTGACCATGTTCTGTGATCGTAACATAGAAATCTTTGATTCCATGGTACCCTGTCGGTACTTTAGTTTCTGAAACGCGATACGTGCCGTACGGTAGTGCATCAAATTTTACATGGCCAGTTGCATCCGTCACCTTTCGTGCGACTTCTTCTTTGTTTCCAAAGTCTTGATACACCGTAAACTCAACGCCTTCTAATACCAGGGGTTGATCTGATTCGTCTTTTCCTGTGATCCAGTTCCAAGCGTTATTCCACCAGCTGTAGTTACCGATTTTGATTAAGTCAAAACCGCCAGTGATCACTTGATTTTCTTTTGTAGCATTTGCTTCAACTGCGATTTCAGCAGTTTGTCCGGCATAAGCGATCGTGAAAGGTACTGGTGTATCATCAAGCACGTATCCTTCAGGGGCTTCGACCTCAACAAAGTAATAGTTATCTAAAAGAAGATCACGAACGGTAAGCTCACCGTTTGCGTCTGTCGTATAGGTGCCTAGTTTTTCATCATCTGACGTACGGAACAAATCAAACTTTGCGCCTTCAAACGTTGCTTCCCCTTGTGGGACGTCATTTGTTTCTTTGTCACGTTTCTTCAAGACAACATTGCCTTTTTGTTCTTTATTTTCAATTGCTTGATCAACGTTTGTGATTTCCACTGTTTGTCCGGCATACTCAATTTCCACCGTCCATGTTTCTGTGTTCAGCACAAAGCCTTCAGACGCTTCGATTTCCTTCACTGTGTAGGTGCCTAAAGGCAAGTTTCTGCTTTTAGCAGTTCCTTTGGCATCTGTCGTGATCGTATCTACTAAGTTACCATTGATATCTGTACCTTCGTAAATCTCAAAGACATTTCCTGCTAAAGTATAGTTACCATTTGGCATATCTTTATCAAACTCGACACCGGATTTATCAATCGTGATCGTTCCTAGCTGCGCGCGATTATCAAACGTCGCTGTGGTCGTTTCATTCGCGCGAATCATGATTTTTTGCGGTGTTTTATTTAAGACATACCCTGTTGGGGCTTTGATTTCCTCCATCGTTACTTCTGTGTCATGCATCAAATCACGCCATTCAGCGATTCCTTGTGCATTGGTCGTAAATTCTCTGGATTGGTTGTCACTTGTAGTAAAGCGGAAAACAGCACCAGCTAATGCTTCTCCTGTTGTTTCATCTACTTTTTGAACTCGTGCATGCCCTTCTTTTAAGACTTCAATGTTTAAATGGGCCGAAAGTGGGTCATATAAATATAGTCTTGCCAGGTCTTGTGCAGATCCATGCGTATAAGCATACGCGGTACCGACTCCGGACTCACCGCTTCCATGCTTATTTAGCTGAACAGCTCCCTCAGTGTTTGAGCTAGCTGTGGCGGTGATTAATAGATCATTACCACTTTTTTCTACTCTAACCCCCGCTGTATTCGCACGTACTTCACCATTCCAAGAAGCGAAGCGATTTGTTGTATCAGGAATTCTTACTGTTTCGCCAACTTTTACTTGGATTTTTGTGTTATGCCATGACGGACGTAAGCTGTAATTCGAAATAGCTGTATTAACAGTATTTTTGAACGTGTTGTATTTCGACATACCGAAGACACCGTAATTAATGAAGCTACCACCCAATTCATCCCAAATCATCATTTGAGTGAGGGCGTAATTCTCCATACTGCGTTGGCTGTAATAACCAAAATAACCAATCAGACTCATTCGGAAACTATTACTTCCCTGTATCGCCGTTAGATCGGCTCTTGCTTCATAATTGATGCCTGCTTCAGTAAACACACCTTCTTGAATACAAAATACATCTTCGCCATCAATCTGCCAACGAATGATAATATCATGCGTATACCATGTGCCATCAGGTGTGTATCTCGCTACATTTGCAGTCATTCGACCGTTTTCTGACAAGCGATAAGTAGTACTTCTCGCAAAACTTTCCCTTTTCAGGGCTTGCCATTCTTTTGACTGTTCAGCCAGCTCTTCTTGTTCTGAGTACGAACCAAGTGAATGTAAATCTTTTTCACCTATAAAGAATTCTTTCATGTCTTCAGGAGCTTCTCTTACTTCAACATTTGGTCCATCATTTGCCTTTTGGCTCTCCCCAGTTTTTATTGGTTCGACAAAGTCTTTATTGTCTGCATCTGTGACACTTTGTTTTTCGTTATTCTGATCACTACTTTTGTTTTGATTTTCAAATTCTTTGGTTTCTTTATTATCAGTTGAACTCTCTGAAATACAGTCAACAACCGATTCTGCGAAAATCTCCACTGGTAAACTCGTAGTAAGCACAAATGCTATGAAAAACAAACTGATTATCTTTCGCCATTTCTTTATTTTCATAATATCCCCCTAAAAAAAAGACTAATGATTTCTCATTCGTCTTAATTAAAATTATTCTATCTGACTAGACTACCTAATTTAGTATGGACTAATCTCCTTCAAAAAATTAAATTTTCAATTCTATTCTTCATACCTTCAGCAAAATACCCCAAAAAATATTCGGAGTTTCTACAGTTATGCTGAGTATAGTCGAGCTGCTTCTCAAAAACTTCTCTAAACAAGATTTCTAATGACGTTTTACCATATAAATGCATATGAGCTGTTAATTTTTCATTACCATGGTCACGTTCAAAAAGTAATAATTGCCAACAGTTGTCTAAAGAGTTGATAATTTGATACTCTACCTCTGTACTACACTTTTTTTCCGACAACAATCGTTGAGCATATTTCCGAATAACAGAATTATTACCTAATAATCTTTCACTTTCTCTTTTTAAGTTCTCTTCGTCTTTTTTTATATTATTATTTTTGTTTATATTAATATCATTAGGATCGTTTTTGCCGACTTTAAGAAGTCTGTTAACCCTATTTCTAGAAATCGGTTTTTCCGTCTTCCCAGTTTCATCAAAGATTTCTTGGAAGTCTGCTTTTCCGACTTCCTTAGTTAACAAACAGCTTTTACCATCATCGTACTTCTGAATTAAAGAAATTCGATACTTTTTCAGAAAATATTTGATATTACCAATATCACAATGAAAGTTTTGTGCTAAGCCCAGAATGCAGTTATTCTCAAATTCCTCAAAACATTCACTTTGACAAACTTTCTCGTTCTCAATAATTCTTCTATCGATTTCCTTTATCATTAATGATTTAGAAATAAATTTTCGTATATCTGTGTTTAAATCAATTAGATGCAAATAAGTTTTATTTACTAGATTTCTCCCTTGCCTTTTTTCAGATAGAAGATCAAATGCTATTAGCTCTTTTTTTATTTTTATAGTCTTATCTCTTCCCCATCCCATAAAAAAACACACTTCATCTATGGAAAAAAGAAAGTAAATATCACCATTTACATCTGTCCATTTATTTTGGATTGAGATCTCTGCTCTGTCCTGATAGACTGCGTAAAGTAATTTTGCATCGGAAGTTAATTTTTCATACTTTTTTCCTTGAATCAATAGTTTGGGAACTCTATAAAAATTTCCCTGCTGATAAACTGATATATTGAGTTTTCTTTCCAATTTCTTTTATCACCTATCTTTATTCCTACATACTGGTTAATAGCTAAATATAATGATGTTTTTTAAAAAAAACTTTTTTTGTTAGAATCGTTTTCCATCATGCCAACAATTTTCTTGTTTATTTCTGTATTTCTTCTTTTACTCTTTATATTTATGTTTATTAACTAGTATTAAAACAAACCTAAAAGCCTTGGTATACCTAATAAAATTCAACACATCCAAAGCATTTTCAAACTAAATAAAACTATTAATTATTTAACTCTTAATCAGCGGGTCGCGGGTTCGAACCCCTCACGGCCCATTGGGTGCCAAACCCACGGAACAGGTAAATGTTGGTGCGAAAGCATTTCGAAAACATTTATGCTGTTCCATTTTTTTGTTTATTTTTATTATCTTGAAAAGATGCACAAGGGTTTTCTTCTTCACTGTTGATCGTTCGGAAGATTACATGACTATCTTTAACACTCATCTCTATCCCCCAAAAACACTTCGCTTCTAAGTAGTTCAGCTATGTTCTTTTCAAGAATCAAAATAATTCGGTCTAACTTCTTAGGAAGAACGCCCACTTTTCAGACGTCTTTCAACGATAGATTGCTGCCATTTTTTACAAATATTAGAAACCTTTTGATTCAGCCTCCCTCTTTTTCCCGTTAACTTTAAACTAACTTAATTGCACTTCGTTAGTTTATTATCATCCAGAAGGTATTAGATTTTAGTAACTGTTTAAGTCCTTTCAAATTCTTTCCCTTTTTCTTTTCTTTTCTTTTTGCTCCTCCAATAAATACCAAAAAAGCGTTCCATCAACATTTGGTTAACGAAACGCTCTATACATTGTTAAATTAAGAATTCAGGTGTTCTTCATTTATGGTGTTTAAGAATAGATCACTTTTTCTTATTCAGATAGCTTCCCTATCCACTCCATAGAAACATTATATTTCAGTGTTCTTTTGGGTTATCTTTCTATCAATCCTCTTCCTCTTGGTTTTCTGTCAGTATTCAAATTGGCGATAGTAGCGCCGAATTTCCATTGGGTGACAATTCATTTGTTCGACATAGGCATCAATGCGCTGCGTCACACAATGCATCAATAAGTGCGATAACACTCGGCCGCGATATTTTTCACTGATTCCTGAAATAGGATAGTCCTTGGTATCGATCAATGTATAGTTTCCACAAATCCTTGGCAATAATTTAGCAACTCTTTCTGATAATGGGCGCTGCTCGTCTTCTCCCAAAAACACTGTGACAGGTGTGGTTTCGTCAACGATTTCTAAGGTTCCGTGAAGAAACTCAGCAGCATGGATCGATTTTGAACGCAACCAGCTTTGTTCTTCCCAGTAGCACATGGCGTAAGAATAGACTGCACCCCATTGATTTCCTGCACCGATGAAATAATGCATCGCATCATGACGATGCTGCTCCGCAAACGCTCGCCCAAATTCATCCGCCTGTTTCTCGGCCTCCACTAATCCTTTCGCTAAATATTGATCCAATTCTTGATAGTAGGCGTCGTAATCAGGAAAATCTCCGTGATTTTTCATTAACCGATCTGCCACCATAAAAAATTTAATTTGTTCTGTTCCTGGTGCAGGATACGTAATGACATGGTCACATTGTTCTGCTAAGATACTGCCTTTTGTATCAATAAATCCTAATAATGTCGCTCCTACTTTTTTGATTTCTGCGACAGCTTTTACCACTTCTTGTGTGGTTCCGGTAACAGAGGACAAGATGACTAATGAGTCTTTCGTCAATCGACGGTTGCCGGTTGTATAGTATTCTGCCGCATGTTGGACATAAACTGGTAAATCGCTTTTTCCATTGATGTAAGTAACTGCTTGCATGGCCGAAGCATAGGTACCGCCAATTCCTAGATAATAGATCGCATCAAAGCCTTTTTCGTCAAGGGCATCGACTAATTTTTCAATTTCTGGACGTAGATCTAACATTCCTTGAATATCGTCAATTTGTTGTTGTTCATTAAATTTCAGCATCTTTTCCACCTCTAAATTTTACTTTTTAGCACTTGATCAAAGTCATCAAAAATACGTTTACTCAAATTGATCCCTTTAGCAGCAGCCCCGAGATAGGAGAAAATTTGGAACGGAATAACTAAGAGCAAAGAAGAAAACGTTTCTTCACATGCAACATCCAGCCCAAGTGTATCGGAATTTTTTGCCGTTGCTGTGGTAATCGTATAAGCTTTTCCCACATAAGAAGCGATATAATCATGCAATAGTTGGGATCTTGATTGATTTAGACTAGGAGCTTCAATAAAGAAAAGCACATGTTCATGGTTTGCTTCAAGATATGGTCCGTGCATATATGCTTCCAATTCAAATCCTTGAGAAGGGACTCGTAGGGTTTCGGTAAACTTCGTTTCAAATTCTTTAGCGGTTCCCCAGTTTGGTCCATAACCGACTGCTACAAAACGGTTCGCTAATTTAAAAATACTTGCGTTTTTCTCAAAAAAATCAATTGTTTTATCGATAACTTGAGGAATGGCCTCGATCATCTCCCCTAACTGACTTTTGATAGTCGACACTTGGTCGTCGGATAATATACCTTTGCTGTAACCAATAGATACCCCTATTAAATAGAGTTGCAATACCGTTGCTACATATCCTTTTGTCACGAATCCAACGGTCTCGATCCCAGTTCCTAGATCAATGCTTTCGTTAACTTTTTGAGCAAGGGGACTTTCGGGATCACTGCTTAAACCGATCGTATAAATATCTTGCTTGGACAACTGCGCCACTGCATCTATCGTAGAAGCACTTTTTCCGCTTTGCGAAACCGCCAAAACTGTCTCGATTTCTTTAGAAAGATGGCCGTAATGATTAAAGTGGTATGGTTCTTCAATCGTGACAGTGATCTGCGCTAATTTCTCCATTGCATACTTTGCTGCTAAACAGGCATTGGCAGAAGAGCCCGTTGCCAAAATCAATAAATTCTCGATTGCAGCTCTTTTTTCTTCTTTTTTAGGAACAAACCCCTGCAAGATCTCAACTAACGTTGCTTGCTCTTCTTGTATATAATCCATCATCGTTGCCACAACAATTCCTCCTTAAAAAAGTCCAATCAAGGATCCTAAAATACCTACGACTGCTAGTCCCAGCAGAATAATCAGCGGTTTGACTTCTTTTTTCAAAAGATAAAAGACAGCACCAAATGCACCCAATGACAAAATTTTCGGAACGATATCATCAAAGATGCTTTGAACTGTAACTGCATTCTCCCCTGAACCAATCTGCAACGGAATGTTGATATCGATCATCGTAGCGGTCATTCCACCTACGACCATCAACCCAATGATGGCAGCCCCATAGGTTAAGCTTTCCATCAAACCGTTTTCCTGAATTTTCTTTAAAAATCCTGTCCCAAGTTTATAACCCCAACCAGTCGCAAAATAGCGAAATAGTAGATGAGGCACATTAAAAATCAGCAGAAACAGAATAGGACCTAGGATATTTCCTTGTAATGCCAATGAAGTTCCTACCCCAGTAGCAATTAGCCGCAACGTTCCCCAAAAGAAGGAATCACCGATTCCCGCTAAAGGTCCCATCAAAGAGGTCTTGATGTTTTCGATTGCTGAAGAATCAAAATTGGGATCACTGACATTTTCTTCTTCCATCGCCGCATTGATTCCTAAAATAAGCGTGACGATATGCGGGGTCGTGTTGAAAAATTCCAGGTGCCGTTTCAACGCATCGGCCATCGATTCTTTTGTTTTGTAGAGTTTCTTTAAAATCGGAATCATTGCATAGACATAAGCTAGGTTCATCTGCCGCTCATAGTTCCATGAGAACTCCATTTGAAACGAACGCCAGAAGACACGATTCAACTCTTTTTTAGTAATTTCTGGTTTCTCATTAGAAGTCTTCATCATCATCTAATACCTCCCCTGAAGTCATTTGAACAGATTGCCCTTGTCCGCGAAAGTTTCTCAAGTTAACAACTACAACAGCTGTTATCGCACCAAAAATTGCAATCCCTGTAACAGGAATCTCTAAATAAGCTGCTAATGCAAACCCTAAAAAGAAATAAGGAGCAACTTGTTTGTTAATCAGTAATCTAGCCAACATGGCAAACCCTAGGGCTGGGATCAAGCCAGTTGCGACTGATAATCCATTCTGTACAAAGGACGGAATCATCTCTAACAACTTACTCATCGTATTGCTGCCCACCATGAAGGAAATCGTCACTACAAGGGCTAACATCAAAGACAAGCCAAAACCGGCTAATAAGTGCATTCGTTCCACACCTTTGTAGTTCCCCTCTGTCGCGTATAAATCAGCTTTTTGATTCATCATAGGGATAAGCAGTCCTAAGTATACATTTTTCAGAATCAGCGTTAATGTTGCGATTGGAAGTCCTAATAGTAAAGCCGTCTCCGTTCCTGCTCCTGCTGTAATTGCGAATGCTGTGCCAAGAATTCCTCCTGTTACAACATCTGGCGGAATAGAAGCACCTACAGAAAACGAACCAATAAAAGCTAATTCCAGTGTAGCCCCCATAATAATTCCTGTGCTTATGTCCCCTAATACGATTCCTGTAAACAACCCTGTGACAATCGGACGCGACAGTAATGACGTCCCTAATGCGTATTCAGACTGCGCAATAAATGCAACAATTCCAAGTAATATTGCTTGCAGCATCTCTTTTGCTCCTTTCTCTATAAAACATCTTCAACAGCGACTTTTTTATCCGAAGGTACTTGACGGATATCGACAGCGATTCCTTTAGCGACCATTTTCTTGAGAAGTTCTTCTTCTTCTGGTAATACATTGACTGCTTTGCCAATATTTTTAGAGCCTTCTTTGGCTTTGATTCCACCTAGATTGATTTCGTCGATCTCTGGATAGTTTTCTGCTAACTTATACGCATCTTTGATGGAATCAACTACGATGAATAATTTGTATTTATCCGTCACACCACTTTGTAGGGCATGAATTGAATCCTCAATTGATTTGATCACCAGTTTTACGCCTTGCGGTTTTGCTAATTTGATTGTTGTTTTACGTATGTCGTTTGTTGGCACATCGTCATTGGCAATCAAAATGCAGTCCGCGCCTAAATTTTGTGTCCAAGAAAATGCGACCTGCCCGTGTAATAGTCGATGGTCGACTCGTGTCAAAATAATCATATCGTCCCTCCTAAAATTCTTCTTCTTCGATTTCTTTTGCTGCACTATCATTGCAAAATTGGATCATATTTTTGGAATTTGCCAACGTTTGGCGGATCGTTTCTGAGATTACACCTCCTCCATTAAGTTGTGTCGTCAATTCAATCAACAATGGCAAATTCAAACCTGCGATTAAATAAAAATTGGGTTGTTTGATGTAACGTAAAAATTCATTGTTTACGCTGCCGCCAAAAATATCTGTGATAACGATCATTTCATGCTCTTTATATGTTTCCATCAATGTATCCACAGTTACCGTTAGATCAAATGCTTCATGAACGTAACAGTCAATGGCAATAACTGATTGTTTATTTCCGCAAATAAGCTCTAACGAATGTAAGATTCCTGATGCAAATCGCCCGTGTGATGCTAAAATAACGATTTGTTTCACTGCTTTCACCTCACTTTGCTCCAAGTTACACCTTACTAAATGCAAAAAGCGTGCCAAAATAGCGGCACGCTTTTCTTATCGCTTAAAAATCTGCTTCATCCATTGAGGAATCCGTATTTCCGAATAAAACATCGTAGATATAACAAACTTCAGATTCAGGTATTCCGACACTGTAAACCTTTTCAATGACACTAAACGCTTTTTTGATCTCATTCAGCTGCTTTTCATGACACTGGAGTAATGTGTCGCTGGCATGATAATGCTCAATGGCTTCGTTTCGAATAAGACGTTCAATTAAGCAACTCGTATGGACAAACAACGCAAGTTTGCGATCATTGGCGATCCGCTGCTGCAGCATGCGCTCCAGTTCCCCCACAAACAATTCCATTTGGGAAATCACTTTTTCAGTGTCTAGAATCGTCACTGATTGAATGACTCGATCCAAAGAAAAGTTTCTTACTAATTGATTGTTCACGTATGCGATCATCTCTTCATCCAATTCTTCCTTCAACCAACTTAACAGTTTCTCTGTTCCAGCACCCGAAATCAGTTCTTCTAAAGAAATAAAGGGAGCCAGCTCTTGGCGAGGTCTATTGGTTCCCACAACACCAACAATGTCATAGGAAGTCAATGTCTGCTTCACCTGTTCACTATTTTCCAAATGGTTGAATTCATAAGGAAGAATCCGAATCTTCAACTGATCAGGAATACTCTTCTCTAATAAATTTGAGATTTGTACGGCGGTTCCAAGACCTGTTGAACAAGTTGTAATAACAACTTTCTCTTTTTTCAATTTCGGAAGAATGATTTCCCATTCGTTTTGGTGGTAATCACTTACCCGTTCTGGAATCTCCCTAAACGAAATCTTCTGCTGAATACATTCTCCAACAGCGATGGCTACACTTGTCGTTACATTGTTCATCATGACGATCGGTACCGTCAATTCTGGAATATATTGATAGACTTCTTTCAAAGAACCCATGTCGAATAAGACAACGAGTCCATTAGATACATCGTTTTTCTGAATATATGCGGTGACCCTTTCCGCAATTTGCTTAGGAGTGACCTCTAAGGGCATATCGAAAGACTGAAAAACCGATTCATTCAGTAAGCGGTTGGCGACGTTTGCGATACTGCTGGCGGTTGCATAGCCATGGGCCACTATGATGCTTCGTGGAAGCAGCGATTCTTTGGAATACCCCATATCATTGATATAAAGCGTAAAAATGATTCGGTCCATACTCGTTAGCTCAATATCCAATGCGTTTTGCACTAAGCCTATCAGATTTTCGGTGTAGCGATCACTTGTAGAATAATGCTTCTTAACACTTTTCAACAGGTTTTCTGTCAATAAAAGTTTATCTTGATCATCTGGCAGCCACTCCACATTCCTGCGCAACCACAAATAATAACTAATCGTATAAACCATACTGCCGTTAAAGCTGATTTGGAAAGAATGCTCGATTTGCTCCATCATTCGCTGGACATGCTCTGTCACAAAAATCATTGTCCGCTGCTTTTGTTCCTGCTTATGGTCAAACAATAAATTTTCAAACAGTCTTTCAATCACTTTAGAAATAGGCGAGGCAGCTGCTGAAAAGTCCTGTCCCGCTTGGACATAATTGAGCAAGATCTGTTCATACGTTTGAATGATCTTTTGCTGTTCTGGCTCACTTTCCGCAGTCAGCTGCTGAATTTGAGTTTGTCCATCAATAAGGATCGGCTGCATCATCGCTAATTCATTGGGTTCCTCTGTCAATTGCAATAACTGTTCTGGTAAATGATACACAGTGACCGCTATTTTTTTTACTTCCCGTTTTAGACTGGCTGTATAGCTTTTGGCTGTAATAATTTTGATCGTACTTTTCAATTCGCCGACATTCCCAGAAAAATGACTAGTCGTTAATATTTCGATCACTTGGGGCGAGAGCTCCAATGGTAAGCCGATGCGTTTTTGCTCGTCAAAGAATGCTTGCAAGATCAGCTGTTTCCGTTCGGAAATTGTCCGTTCTTCCAAAGCGGGCAGTGTTGCTTGAATCGGGATTCGTCGCAAAAAGGTTGTTAGAAATGTTTGTTTCAGATCTTCGGTTGTTGCAAACACTAGCCGACAATCCAATGGGATCGACCGCCCCGTATCCCCCATTCGATAAATGACGCCTTGGTCTAGAAAAGTGAATAATTTTTCCTGACCTTCTGCATTCAGTCGATGAACTTCATCGAGGAAGAGGACCCCGCCGTTTGCTGCTTCAAATGCACCGCCACGATCTTCTTCTGCCCCAGTGAAGGCACCTTTCACATGTCCAAATAAATTGCTCGTCAATAACTCTTGATTGTTGGCATACTGCGCGCAATTGATCGTGATCAACGGAGCATCGCTGTCTAATAATTCATTTGCCACACAATAATGATGGAACATTTTTACAAGAAAACTCTTCCCAGTTCCACTTTCTCCCGTCAGCAAGAAGGGAAGTCCGCCATTTGGATAGAAAGCTGCCATCTTGATCTGTTCAATGACTTCTGCTAGACTGCCTTTGCTGCCGATCACACTGGAAAAAAAATCTTCTTTTTGATCAAAAAAGGGCTTTTCTGCCGCCACAGCAGCCAGACTATCATATACGTTTTTTGTTAAAGGATAATTTTGGATTTCAAATGCCTGCTTATGGAAAAAATACACTGGCCGGGTCGCAATTTTGACTAGTCGACCTTCTTCCGTTAACTGATTTAAATAGTGACTGATCGTGTTTCTCTTGACTGAAAACTTCTCAGCAATATCCTTCGCAGTAAAGACATCGCTTACATTTTCGGTAGAGAAAAAAGCTGTTTGATTTTGTAAGTAAGCAAGTAATTGTTCCTTCATCGCCGTTCTCCTTGTCCTCTTTATCTGATTATCATATCTTAAAAAGATCAGAGAAGCTAGACAACTTGTAGTAGATTGATCGTTTTTTCAAAACACGCAAAAAGCAGCATCCTAAGTAATGGCTGCCGCTTTTTATTTTTTATAAATAATACTTCTACGACCAATAGATAATATTTCTATCATTCGTTCTGATTCATTTCTATTTGCTAAAAATTATTAATTTCAATATGATTGCGCTATTCACCTCTTTTCTTTCCCCCTAACTCTTTACCATTGTACTAGCAGAGGCTCGTAGTCCCGCCAAATCAGAATGCTTTCAAATCAAATGTGATGTTGTCATTGTTCTTTAAAAACAAAGCTTGTGCCCCTTTATCGGTCATTTCGTCATTGACGGTATAGACCCAAAATAGATTGGCTTTTTGATCTTGACTGATGCCGTCAATAGAGGTGATAAAGCCATCTTTTTCTTTGATCGCAAAGTTTTCTTTCATTACTTCCAGCAGCGACTCATTTTCTCGGAACGTTACTTCTTTTGAGGTCACAGCTTCTTGATTTTGGATGACGATCGTAGCTGTTCCTTGTTCTTGCTTCAAGGAACTTTGCTGCGTGCTTTCTGGCGTTACACTTGCCTGTTGGCATCCTGTAGCGACAAGTAGTGTGCTCACTAGCATGAATACGACAAATACTTTTTTCATCTATTTCTTCCTCTCCAATAGTCAAAATACTAATCGTTTTTCTATCCAGTATGCGGATAAGAGTTATTTTATCAATCTCGTTTTTTCTTAGAGCCCGCATTTTAATTGGATTTTACAGTTTGTGCAGGTACTGCAGCCGCCGATTTCCTCAATGGTTCCCTCATGGCAGATGGGACAGATTTCACCAGAGGCGACGGGTTCATCTACTTGAACGACAGACAGCGGTTCAACTTGTGCGGTCAGCTCATTTTCAACCGCTTCTAAGGTAAGTACTTGTGAATCTCGGCTGCCGTCTACATAGACGGTCCCTCCTTTGGCTCCTCCTTCATAAAGATCTCGATAAACCTTGGCTACTTGGCTTACTGTATATCCTTTTGGTGCATTGACCGTTTTTGAAATGGAGCTATCCACCCAGCGTTGTATGGTACATTGCACACCGACATGCTCTTCGGGCGTCAACTCCATAGCGGAAATGAACCATGCCGGCAACTCCGCTTTGGTTCGTTCAGGATGATCCATCAGGTATTCGTCAACGATTTCCGCATTGATTTCAATAAACTTACCTAGTCGACCGCTTCTAAAATAAGAAAAGGAGTAGTAAGGTTCTAAACCAGTTGAAACTCCCGTCATCGTGCCTGTCGATCCTGTTGGCGCAACAGTCAAAAGATGAGAGTTGCGAATACCGAATCGCAGCACGCCTTCGCGGATGTGCGCTGGCATTTTTTTCATGTATCCTGTATCGATAAATTTCTTCCGCAACGCTTGCGTCTCTTGGTCATTTTTTCCAATCAGGAAGGGAAAGCTGCCTTTTTCTTTCGCCAATTCAATGGATGCCTCATAGGCAGTGACTGCCATTGCCTCGAAAATTTGATCAACGAATTGATTTCCTTCTGCCGATCCGTATTTTTTCCCGCAGTAGATCAATAAATCTGCCAAGCCCATGATCCCTAATCCAACACGTCTTTCCCCTTTCGCCTGCTGCTCATTTTTGTCAAAAAAGTAAGGCGTTACGTCAATAACATTGTCTTGGAAACGAACCGCTGTTTTCACGGTTTCTTTTAGTTTGGCAAAATCAACGGTGCCCTTTTGGTGATCCGCCATGTTTGCGAGATTGATGGCTGCCAAGTTACAGACCGCATAAGGGGTTAGGGGCTGTTCACCGCACGGATTGGTTGCCACGACTTTTTGTCCGTATGCTGTAGCATTCGTCATCTTGTTGGCATTATCGATAAAGAAAATACCTGGCTCAGCAGAATACGTTGCACAAAAAGTAATCAACTCCCATAACTCACGAGCTTTGATCCTTTGATAGGTTTTGACTTTATGACCAGCAGCTGCCCATTCTCGCACATCCCCGACTTCAGCCCACTTTGCATCATATTGCGCCATCTCTGCTTCTGAATAATTGTCGATATCTGGAAAGCGTAGCTCATACCACCCATCTGTCTTCACTGCTTCCATGAATTCTTCTGTCAAGCAGACTGAGATATTCGCGCCAGTTAAGAAATCACTTTCTTTCACCGTATAGCTGCCACCTATGCGCAATTTTTCTTTTGCCTTTTGGATCATGTCATTATGTTCCTTATCTGACGATTCAGGCAGTTGTGCTAGATAAGTGAACATTCTTTCTTCCATTTTTGTCAGAGGGTCAAATTGCAGTTTTTCATTGATCAGTTGTTTGATCGTCGCATTTGTGATTGTTTTTTTTAGGTGAAGCAATACAGCAGGATTTTGAATTTTAGAAAGAATAAACGCAAAAATATCTGGATGCCAATCTGCCATCATAATCATCTGCGCTCCACGGCGGCTACCTCCTTGTTCGACAAGGTTCGTCAAGTTTGCCAAATCATTCAACCAAGAAACTGCCCCAGAAGACCGACCACTGACACCGTGGACCACACTTGATTTTGGTCGCAAGGTCGACCCATTGGTTCCGACCCCGCCACCTCGACTCATGATTTCCATAACTTCTTGTCGATGAACAGCAATCCCTTTTCGGGAATCATGGATGAAAGGCATCACAAAGCAATTGAAGTAGGTAACTTGAGAATTTGTTCCTGCTCCATAAAGTACTCTGCCTGCGGGAATTAGGTTTTGCGCTACGATTTGTTGGTAAAACGCCTCGAAGAAGCGCTCCTGGTCATGGGACTCGTTGGCAGAAATCCCTTTGGCTACACGATGCGCCACTTGCTCAAAAAAGAGTTCTAATGGTTTTTCAATGTCACTTTTTCTTCTTTTAACAAGTCCATTTGCTTGTTCATCAATATCTTCTAACGCTGAGCGATAGGCCTCTTCCACTTCGATAGAGACTAGTTCCCCATCGATTGCTTTCACAACACCGATTCCTCTTGCAGGATATTTAGGATCAGCTTTCGTTGTCAAAATCACCAAATCATCCTTACGCAATGTATGATGGGTTTGATCCTTGTATGAATAACGATCCAGCATAATCAAACGAGCGATTCCCTCAAATGTTTGGGTCATTTCTGGTGTAATCGCCGAAACTTCTTGGAACAACTTGATATCCTCGTTCAAATTCTCAATCGTTTGTTTTTTGTATTCCATTTCTTTCCCTCGCCTTCTAAAACACAACATATTGTGCTCGTTTTTAATTATCGTACTATATAATGTGTATTTCAATCTTGAATTTTATTATTTTCCATGTATAATGAGAATGATTATCAATTAGAAAGACGGCGATTCTCATGCTTCCTCCCCAAACCAAGATATTTTCCATCCAAAGAATTTCTCATTTAGCACTGATCACTGCGGCTTGTATCGTTGGACGGTTAGTTTTTGTCTTTATCCCTAACATTCAGCCTATGAGTGCCCTTTTATTTTTAATGGCTTTTTCTTACCGTTTATCTGATGCGTTGATGATTGCCTTATTAAGTTTGCTCGGAACAAATATCTATCTAGGCATGGGTCCCTGGACGATCAGTCAATTGGCTGCACTTACTGTCACCATCGTTCTTTTTCATCAGATTGGAAAAATACCGATCATCAAGAAAAACCGCTTCTTGCAAGCTTTCTTTGCCTTTCTTTGCGGACTTCTTTATGGCTTGATCGTTTCGTTGATGGAGGTTTGGCTTTATCAGTTTCCTTCGTTTCTTGCCTATTACCTTCAAGGACTACTGTTCGATTTCTTCCATGCCAGTGGAAACTTCGTCTTTTATCTGCTTTTATCGCCAGTATTTGAGCGAATAACACCCACTTCCTATAAATTGGCGAAAAAAAACGAGTGATTTCGATGGAACGAAGCATTCGGCTAACTTTGATTTCGTGTTTCTTTGAAAGAATGTTCGCGTAAAATTTTTCTTAGAAAACCAAAAAAACTACGACTACTCTCCTACTTACTTTGCTTAAAAACTATCCAAAAAGCACCAGCGAAAAGCCTTTCGAAAGGGTTTCTTCCATCTTTATGCGTCCATCCATTTAAATGAAACGATTCCTCTTTCATCCATGCCCTTGACCGAATGTAGTTGGATTCCTTTCAGATTATTAATGAATGATGATGTTTGCTTTTGCTATCATCAGAAATTTATTATTTTTTTTAAATAACAATTTAATTTTTCTTGACCAAAAGAATTCAGAGGTTTATCCTAACTATGGAAAATCAACGACTGGATAAAAAAGAAGCAAGTGAAATTTTTTATTCAATTTGACCTTTGACATTTGTGAAAAAGTGCATAAGAAACTTGATCGTGATCAAGCGCTTATGGAAAGAAATTTTTTTCTCACTAAATTTCAAAAAACGCTCTATTTTAACCAGTCAGAAAAATCATTTTAAGAAGGAGAAAGCGATGAATGAGAAACAATTACGCTGGTATAATATTGCGCTGATGGCGTTCGTCTCTGTTTGGGGACTGGGAAATGTTGTAAACAACTACGCTCAACAAGGGTTGACTGTTGTTGTTTCGTGGCTATTAATTATGGCTCTTTATTTTGTACCCTATGCATTAAGTGTTGGTCAGTTAGGATCAACCTTCAAAGAGTCAAGTGGTGGGGTTTCCTCATGGATCAAAGAAACCTCAACAAAGCGGTTGGCTTTTTTTGCTGCTTGGACTTATTGGGTCGTTCACGTGCCTTATTTGGCACAAAAACCCCAAGGAATCTTAGTGTCATTGAGTTGGTTATTTAAAGGAAATGGTACATTTGTATCAACGATGGGCTCCATGGAAGTCTCATTGATTTGTTTAGCTATTTTTCTATTCTTTTTATGGATTGCCTCTAAAGGATTGACGACCTTAAAAATGATTGGGAACATCGCCGGAACAGCCATGTTCGTGATGTCGATTCTTTTTATTCTTTTAGCAGTCACTGCTCCAGCAATGACTGGTGCTGAAATTGCTACACCAAACATGTCATCTGTTTCAACCTATATCCCTAAATTTGACTTTACCTATTTAACCACGATCTCGATGCTGGTATTTGCGGTAGGTGGCTGTGAAAAAATCTCGCCTTACGTAAATAACACAAAAAATCCTGCCAAAGAATTTCCAAAAGGCATGATCTTTTTAGCCGGTATGGTGGCGTTATGTGCCTTGCTCGGCTCGATTGCTATGGGGATGCTTTTTGATGCCAATCATATTCCAGAAGATTTGATGGTCAACGGCGCTTATGAAGCCTTTCAACGACTAGGAAACTTCTACGGAATCGGCAATTTCTTTGTCATTCTTTATTCCATCGCCAATGCGTTAGCGCAAATTTCTGCGTTGGCATTTTCAATTGATGCCCCATTGAAAATATTATTGTCTGATGCTGATTCAGAATTTGTACCAAATGGCTTAGCAAAACTAAACAAAAAAGGAACACCAATGAATGGGTATATTATGACTGGTATCCTAGTCAGCATTTTGATCATTATTCCAGCACTAGGAATCGGCAATATGACCGAACTGTATCGTTGGTTGCTGAACTTGAATTCAGTTGTCATGCCATTGCGTTACTTATGGGTCTTCTTAGCCTTTATGCTAGTCAACAAACACGCCAATCGCTTTACTTCCGATTATAAATTCGTGAAAAACACCAAGGTTGGCTTTGGGATCGGCTTATGGTGCTTCTTGTTCACGGCCTTTGCCTGCATTTTAGGGATGGTTCCTAAACTTGATTATGCGGCAGATCCGCAAGCTTGGTTCTTCCAATTGGCCTTAAATATCATTACGCCAATCGCCTTTCTTTTGATTGGCTTGATCTTGCCGATCATTGCGAAACGTGTAAATAAAAAATAATCATTCCCTCAAAAAAGAGGTGTCCGACAACTATTTCGGTTGTCGGGCACCTCTTTCCTTATATATGAACTTTTCCGCCGTGCGAGGCATTTGCTCCATCCTCTTGCCGAAGCGTTCATTCTTCGTCATTTTCCTCTTTGATTCCATACTTGATCCATTGCACCTTATAGCGAAAATCTTTGATCAGCTCTTTTGCGGTCCATTCATTCGAAATAAAATCTGTCAGACTATCCATCACGACCGCCATAATAAAGTAAAGGAAACTGACGGCTTCTTGCGTATCATGGATCGTGAAGCGATTTTCTTCCAACAGCTCCAACCACTGGCGAATCATGGGCGAATCGTCAGGGATCGCATCGCGCTTCGTCCAGGCATTGCTTTGGGTACATAAGTGGATCATTTTCCAATGATCATCTTCAGGTGACCATTGACTGCACCAAGCCAAGTATTCTTCGATCCCTTTGAAAAAATCATTTTTGTTGCGATTGATAAACGTAAAAATCGCAGAATGGATTTGGTTTGAATAGTCGGCGATCGCATAGTCATAGGCATCTTCTAAGTTTTGAAAGTACTTGTAAAACGCCCCTCTAGAAATGTGCGACTTTTCGACGATGGCAGAGACCTTGACTTGACTGATGTGCTTGCTGAAGAATTCTTCTAAAAGCACGGCATCGATTTTTTCTTTTTTCGCTTGTTTTAAATGAAAAAATGTTGTACTTGGCAAGGGATTCTCCTCCATCATTCGCAATCTACTCCCTCTATTATAAACAAATCCCTCTACTTTTCCACTCAGACTTGTGCAGTTTCTCTTGACGGGGCGTTTTGTTCGATCAGATTGCCATCTTCCATTCGGAAAATGCGATCACTCCATTGGATCATTCGCTCGTCGTGGGTGACCATGACTGTCGCTTTCTTTTTCTCATGCGCTTCTTTCACCAATAACTTCACGACTTCATACGCATGATCGGTGTCTAAGCTGGCAGTTGGTTCATCCGCCAAAATCAAGCTTGGGTCATTAAACAACGCCCGGCCGATCGCTACTCGTTGACGTTCCCCACCAGATAAATCGCGGGGAAACTTGTCTTGAAGATCGAGAATATCTAATGAAGCAAGCAATTCATCAATCCTTTCCTTTTCCTTGGCTTTTCTTGAAACTTTGTCGACCAAATAAAATTGTTCCTTTACCGTTAAAAAAGGGATCAAATTCGAGCTTTGCAAGATAAACCCAATCTCTTTAAAACGCAACTTTCCTCGTTGCTTTTCATTTAATTGGGAAAAGTTCACCTGGTTGATAATGATCTCTCCCGATGTTGGACTTTGTAAGCCGCCAGCGATGGTCAAAAAGGTACTTTTTCCTGAACCAGAAGGACCGATGATACTGACAAACTCCCCTTCTTGAACATGAAAATTCAGTCCTTTTAATGCCGTTACTTCGGTATGCTGCTTGCCAAATTTTTTTATAATATCCTTCATTACTAAAATGTCTTTCATCTTTGTTACCCTCCTATTGCCGTAATTGGATCGACTTTTGTGACCGTCCGAATGGAGAATAAGCCGCCTAGAACTGCCACGAGAATCAAGATGCCGCTATAAAGCAGCCATTGCTTTAATTCAAAGAAAAATGGCATGGCATCTGGTAAAAACAAGCTGGTGCCGTATGCCGCCGCAAAGGCTAGGGCTACCCCGATCACACCGACCATAAATGCTTGCGCAATAATTGATTTGGCAATAAAGCTGGTCCGAATCCCTTGGGCTTTCATCACACCAAAAATCGCCGTTTTTTGTAGGGTGATCACATACATGAAAATCCCCACGATTGCCGTTGCAACAACAAACAAGAAGTAGATCATGGCATTTAAGGTCAAGTTTTGGGCAGAAAATCCAGGAAGCTTTTCAATAAAGTCTTCCGTTGCCAACACTTTGAGCTGGGTTCCTTCTTGGTTATCGACTTTCGGATCACTTGATTTGGTCACAATGATATTGATGGGCTGCTCCTTGTCAGATGGAAATGGTTGATTAGCAAACTTCATTTTCGTCCAAGTATCCAGGGAAGTATAAATCACTGGTGACACCGTATAAGACGTTTCTGGGGTGATCCCAACGACTTTGAAGGTTTCATCTGAACGCCCGATTTTCACTTGATCCCCGACCTTGATACCTTCTTCTGCTAAGTTTTCTGAAATCGTGATCTCATTTTCTTTTGAAAACAGCTTGCCCTCTAAGACTTCTGGTAACAAGAACGCATCGTCTTGTGTACCAAAAACAGTCACATTGACTTGTTCATCATTGACCGTGATGACACTGCTATATAAACCAATCGGGGCTTTTTGAGTCCCTGCTACACGGTCTAGATCCCCTCTCGTCAATTGCGAAGCCGCAAATGTGTCATTCGCATCTTCTGATAAAACGATCGCGGATGAATCCCAGCCGACGATGGCCTTTTTAAAATCCCAGTTAAGTCCCGTTGCTAACCCAGACAATATAAAAACAACATAGGCGATCAAAAACATGATTCCTACGATCAGCCCATATCTTAATTTTGAATAACGCATTTCTTTTATAGCCAGAAACATTGTTCTTTCCTCCTACTTTCCAAATATTGACAAAGTGTCACTTTTTGAAGAATACCACATAAAGTGACACTTTGTCACTTTATACATCTCGGAAAGTTTGTAAGGTTGATCGATCATTCTTTTTCTGTCATTCACTGAGGATGTTTTTTCCTAAAGGAGTGTGAATAAAGAGAGTTGAATACTGGGCGTTTCGCGTAAAATACGCCATTTCCTTTTAACATTCTTTGCTAGATGAAAAAAAGCATGGCAGACCGTAAATAGTCGAACCATGCTTTGGCAAAAACGAACACGAGGATTTCATTATTGGTGTTCTAGAGATCAGCTGACTTTGCTTTGTCCAATTGTGGAAATTACTGCTCGTAACTGATGACACGAAGTATCAAACTGCCGTTTTTCCTCAGGTGTAAGCGTCAATTCAATAATTTCGCGGACGCCGTTTTGATCCACGACTGCAGGAACCCCTGTGAATAAATCGTTGATGCCATATTCCCCATTAAGGTAGGAAGATACCGGCAGAATCGCTTGCTCATCATTTAAGATCGCTCGAACGATTCTTGCGACACTCATCCCTATCCCGTAAAAAGTTGCTTGTTTTCGATCGATGATTTCATAGGCAGCATTTTTTACTCGTTCAGAAAGAACCGCTAGATCGGCAACGGTCAAACGATCCTTTTGCTTGATCAATTCTACGATCGGTTTCCCACCGATCGTTGTATGGGACCAGACAGCGACTTCCGAGTCACCGTGTTCCCCAATGATGTACCCATGAATATTCCGTGGATCGATGGCTAATTTTGCCGCCACTTCTTTTCGAAGTCTTGTGGTATCGAGGGTCGTTCCCGTACCAACGACACGATTGGCTGGCAACCCTGACACACGCCATGCTTGATAAGTTAAGACATCGACTGGGTTTGAAGCGATGACAAGCACGCCATCAAAGCCTGAAGCCATCACTTGTTTTGTGACGCTTGCCATAATTTCGGCGTTCACATCGATCAATTCAAGCCGTGTTTGTCCTGGCTTTTGGTTGATCCCTGCAGTAATAACGACGATATCAGCATCTTTACATTCCGAGTACTCTCCCGCCCAAACTTTGATGTTTTCTTGCCCCCATGACATACCGTCTAACAAATCGAGGGCTTCTCCTTCTGCTTTGTCCCGATTGACATCGATCAAGACTAATTCATTGATCAGTCCTTGATTGATCATGGAATACGCAATGCTCGTTCCAACGAAACCTGTTCCGACAACGACAACTTTTCTGCTTGTACTTTTCATGTGCGATCCCTTCCCTTTCTTTTCAAATACTTGTACTATTGTTTTGCGTAGAGTACGCATTTTCTTAAAAAATAGATAATCTCTTGTGCTTCCTTAGTAACTATGACCGGCAATCAGCGCTTTGGTTTGCTGATACAAATGAACAGCATATTTTCCTAACACATAGCTGACGACGATTACGGCAAAGCTGGTTTCAATAATCGTTAAGGCTTGTAGAAACCCAAATATCAGTGGGTGATTTGCAAAAAACAGTGCTGATTTGAACATTGCAGTCGCCGAGATCACAAGAGGAAACGTAAATGCCGCATAGCTTGGGTAAAACCCGACTGCCAGCATGTTTTTCATATAAGCGACGACACAGAAATAAATCGTTTGTGACAATAACAGCATAAAGGCGACAAACCAAGCAGAGCCTTGTTCAAATACGGAAAGGTAACCTGCTAAGCAAAGAGAACCTGGTGCTGTTAAAATCGTGATCAAAGGAACTGCCGCACGTTCCGTCAGCTTTTGATGGACGACTCGCTTTAAAATAATCGGCAAAAGCGCAAAATACAATACCAATGCGATCCAGACGATCACTTCCCCTAGCTCTTTAAAAAAGACAGCAGAAGTATTGGGAATTACGCCAATCCCGACGAAGGTAATAAACCAGCTTGGATAAATGTATTCCAGCGAAAGGTCAACAGGCAAAATATGCACGACAACAAAATAGATCATTAAAGCAAAATGTAAGCCGATAGCCCCCCACCAGAGCAGATCATTCACCACTGCATTGGGAATGACCCGTTCAAAAACAGTGGAGATCACCATCAGCGCCATCGTAAAAGTCGGCGCCACCGAAGCAACGATTGGGTTTTGCAACTCTGACATCGTGTGCTTAAATGTAAAGCATACTTTCAGAAGGAAGAGCCCCATGATGAAAATACCAAGGGTGCAAAACGCATTTCCAACCGTCTCCATTCCTTCTGAATACAATAAATTCCCCAAAGACACAGTGCCTAAAATCAAGCCGCAAATCGGGATTGGCAATGAATGTAAAAAATGCTGGATCGATGTTTTCATCAACTCATCCTTTCTAAACGTATGAAAATTTCAATTAAATTTGCTTTCTTTTTTCTCTACACTTATACTATAATCACCTGATAACTATTTGTAAAATTGCACTTTTAAATACTAATTATAAATTTTATTAATAATAAAGGAGTCCGCAAAATGATTGAATTGCTCAAAACCTTCATTGTTGTTTATGAAACGAGAAATTTTAGTCTTGCCGCCAAACGGCTCTATAAAACTCAGCCAACGATCTCCTTACAAATCCAACGATTAGAGGCGGAACTTGGCTTCAAACTTTTTGAACGTAAAGGAAAACAATTGATTTTACCCACTAGCCAAGCGGAGTTTTTGTATCCTCGTGTGGTCGAGTCCCTCCGCTCTTTGTCCACTATTTTTTCGCAAGCCAAAGACACCAAAAATTTTAAAACAGCGTGTGTGCTCGCTTGTTCGAATACCACCGCCGTTTACTTACTGCCCAGCATCATGGCACAGCTGATTGCAGAATTTCCAACGTTTGCCTTTGAAATCAAAATCATGAATTCGCAAGAAGTGATCGATGCCGTCGAATCAAACAAAGCCCATATCGGCCTGATCGAAAAATCAATCGTTTCGCCATTGATCCAAAAAGAATTCGTTTATCGCGATGAATTGGTGTTAGCAGGCAACATCGCTTCTGATTTTTGGGTCTTGCGAGAAAACGACTCGGGGATGTATTACATTAACGAAACCTATCTGTACGCACAGCACCTGCATCCGCAAATCATCAAAGCCAATAACAGTGAAGTGATTTTGTCCCTATTAAAACAAAACATCGGCAAATCGATCATTTCGAAACTTTCATTACCAGAAGGGTTGCCTTGGCAGGAACTTGATCCAGAGTACCGCTATCGTGATCTTTTTATCATTCAGAATCGTCAACGTGTGACGCCGGAAACCGGAGAGGTGTATGAGGAGATTAAACGGCTGTTGTTGGCATTGATTCCATAAATATTAGTCTTTTGAACCAATTAAAGTTAATACAAAAAAAGACGCTGGAGTGTCGTTTGTCACTCCTCCAGCGTCTTTGTATTTTTATAATTCCTTGATAAACCGTTTCTGTTCATGACTGCTATGATAGCCATGGTTTTCATAAAACCTGTGAGCAGCATGGCGTTTAACATTCGAATTTAATCGAATGCCTTGCATTCCTCGCTGTCGGGCTTCTTCTTCAATTGCCGACAGTAGTTTCCCGCCAACGCCTTGCTTTTGCACTTGATCATCCACTACCAAACCTAAGACATTAAAAAATTGCCCAGCAGAATAAACTGTTGAATACGGCTGTGCTTCAATCATCCCAACTGCTTTACCCTTTATTTCGGCAACAAGCAAGAGATGGTCCTCCTCAGCTATGATCCTCTTTAAACCCTCGATCAATACTTCTTCTTCGATTGGATAGCCTAGCACCTTCGATAAGTGAGCTAGTTCTTTACGATCAGACAATGCTGCGGCTCTAATTTTCATAGTATTCTCCTGTCTTGCAGCTTTTGACTTAACTATATTTTTTGAATGCTTATTTGTCAAGAAACGCTCGTTCTGCATTGCTAGTGTGAAACACGATAAAAGTACACGAACTGAGATTCAAACAAGAAATGAATGAAAAACGGCAAACAGTCTGTTTCACCCTTTCTTACTGAAACAAATGAGAGACTATTACACATCTTTTAAGGGAGGTGTCAGGTGTAAATTAGCTAATAGTATTCAATATGTTATTGCTTAGTGAGCATAGGGACGGATAATGCTATAGTATAAAAAAACGAAAAAATTTTTTTCTAAGCATTCATTACTGCCAGCCAATCACATTAAGTTCTGCCCACTTCGAACACCATTTTTCAATCTTTTTTTCATAAACTTCACGGGAAATCATCGCTTTGTTTGGTCTTACTATCCCAGAAAAGAGATCATACATGCCATAAGGGGCAAAAACCTGGAGCTTGCTTTCCTGATCGAAAAAAACACCGATCGAAGTTGCAGTACTGGGCCAAGTACTGATCGCTTCTTCAGTAGAGGTATATGCGGGAATAGAAAACCCGAATTCTTCTTCATACCATAGGTGCACCCTTGCCTCATTCTTTACATCCAGCGCATATTGATTTTGTTTAGTAGTTTTCACTATTTGTTCTAGTACCATTCGTTCTTTCTCTTGACTCAAATCTGTGTCAAAATAAACGATATCCACATCACTTATTCCGTAACCGATGGGCTTAGAAAAAAGATGATTCCATACAGACTGCGTGATACTTCCACCGCCGACATAAAGGTTTGGAATACCTAAAGCCGAGACATCTTTAATGATCTTGTAAAGAGTAGTATCTTTTTTCAAAATATCAATCAATACCGTTTCTTGAATAGCTAGACTCTTATTCTGATACATTGTTCTTCTCCTTCCCTAAAGATTATTTTTAACTAATTTTCAAAATAATTGTGAGATTCTATACCATCTAAATAAGATGAGAATGTATATTTAACTAGACTCTGACAAAGCTTTTTTTACTTATAGACATTGTATCATTTTATTCAAAGTAATTGCTTTCAATAGAAAAAAATGACAACTATCAACTAAAAATCAAAAGAGCGATAGTTACCAACAATTTCCACTTATTTGACAATCCCTCCCTTTTCAGCTAAGATTTTCTTATTGTCACATTAATTGAATATCCAAACCACCACCGGGTGATAGAAGTGTTTGGTAAACTCATTAGGTCCTTGAAGAGTTTACTGGATGCTTATTTTTTTTTGAGGAGGAAAAAGTATATGACATGGATGTATTTATTTTTAGGCGGTTTTTTTGAAGTAGTATGGGCTTCGACTATGAAGCTAAGTAATGGGTTTACCCACTTTTGGTATAGTCTCTCTACACTACTCGGAATGATTTTCAGCTTTGGCTTCCTGGCTTTAGCGGTAAAAAACTTACCATTAAGTATTGCTTACCCCGTTTGGACAGGGATAGGCGCAGTTGGTTCGATCATTATCGGCGTCGTGTTCTTCAAAGACCAGCTATCCCTTCTGACTTGGGTGTTCGTTGCTTTATTAATAGTCGGGATTTTGGGCATCAAGTTTACCAGCGGACATTGATGATATCTAAAAAAACAGCCGTCAGTTCATTTCTGGCGGCTATTTTATGGCAATTCATTCAGTTTCAGTATAGATATAGTTAGCTTTAGTATAATTAAACTTTACTTTTATAAAACTATGGTTTACAATGATTGTGGGAGGTGATCGTTTGAAGGAAGATTTTGGCGACTCTATTGCTAATAAAGTATATGAATATCGGGTGTTAGCTAGGCTTACTCAGCAAGAACTTGCGGACAAAGTAGGTGTTTCAAAACAAACGATTTTTGTCATGGAAAAAGGCAACTATACGCCAACGCTTTTATTAGCCTATCGTCTAGCGAACGTTTTTCAAGTGGACATCACAGATTTATTTACTTATACAGAAGGAGAGAGGAAATATGGTCATTAAATCACTTTCAGATATTCCCAGCGCATTATTTTACCGTCTGAAAACTTGGGCAGAATATTCTAATGCCAACTGGAACCTATTGCTAGGTATCGGTATGCTTTTACTGATTTTTGGCATTGCTTTGGTTTATGTTTACACTAAAAAAATTGGCAAAGAAGATGAACATTCGCAAAAAATTTATTACATCTCCGTGAATGCGATGCTGCTAACGATCGTCTTTTTAGACATTCTCTTTCCAAAAGATTACATGTGGAATCAGTTTTTCCTTTACAAGTATGCTCTGGCTTTTATAGTGAGCGGGCTGAGTTTGGTTTATCAGTATAGAAAACAATTTTTATAAAAAACAAACTCGGTCCCTTTAAGATGGGAGCCGAGTTTGTTTTCTGTGATCAGTACCTGTTCATAGATCACTCACTTTTTATTCAGAGAAAAACTGCAATAACAGTCAAAATACGATTAACGTCTGCAGTCTTGCAGACTATCATTCCTGTGAGAAGCTTTTTATAAAGGAACCATTTCAGTCTTTTTATTTATTCATCTTTTTCTAGAGTTACTTCACATTATGTCTTGAACGCTTCACAAAAATACCAAGCAATGTTGCAGTGATTAGCGTGACCCCACTATATAAAACGTATGAATTTATTTGTTCACCAGTTTTTGGTAAGCTTTGTTTATTTGCTGCTGATTGCTTTACTGACACTTTTGTTGTCGGTGCTTTGGTAACGCCCGATTTTGTCGGAGAATCACTAGAATCTGTTGATGGGTATGTTGTATTTTTTGTATAAGTAACCGTTATTTCTGAATCTTTATTTTCTGCTGTCATTCCTGTTTGTTCTTTAACTATTTCGAGATCAGCTTTATAACCATCAATTTCCACACTCTTCACCGCATCAAAGGTTGTATCGTCATCTTTAGCTTGCCATTTTCCATATGTTGTAACACCTGTTGCTTCATTCGTTGTCACTGTACGTGTAAAAGAGACTGTATCTACTTTGTCTGGTAAAGCTTCTTTACCATCTTCGTAAACATAATGGATCGTTTGTTTGACTTCTTTGGTTTCTGTTATGGTTTTCATTCTAGCTTTGTAAGTGACAGTTATTTCGGTAGAACTGTCCTCTGGCGTTACTCCATTCACTTCATCAACTATTGATTTATCAGCTATATAATTCTTAATTTCTGGACTAGCTACTTCATCAAATGTTGTATCATTATCTTTAGCTTCCCACTCTGAATAGGTGAACAATCCAGTAACCAAATCTGTGATTATATCGCGAGTAAAGATGATCTTATCGTTTTGATCGCCTGCTGCTTCCGTGCCATCTTCATAAACATAATAGATTGTCTGTTTGACTTCTTTCGTTTCTTCTTTGACATCTGTTCTATGTTTCAAGTGAATATTGACAACTTGATCTTTCATGTCATCTTTGTCAAAAAAACTAGGAATGGAGTCGACAGAGACGATTTCATATCCTTTTGGTAAATATCCTTCTGCAATTGCTTGTAAATCTGCTTGTTTTTTATTTAGATTCGCTTCAGCTGCTCCATCCTCAAAAGTAATATTTTCTTCTAAAATATTTCCATCAGTATCATCAATCACGTTATAAACCACTTTTTGCTGATTTGGTACATAGAAGTAATAGACATCTGTTTGTCCGTAGCCTCTTCCATACGGCGCAGATCCATCTGTCACGATATTACCAGCAAAATCATAGAATCTATCTGCGAATCCTGGATAAGGTACATTGAGTTGCTTCGTAGCAAAAATAATCTTATCTTCTATAAAATTAGGATTCAGCACATATTCTCCCATTAATGAAAGAGTGGCTTCCAATTGATGGAGTTGGTTAATTGGTAATGTCTTATGATCATTTACTAAACTGTACCCTTGAATATTTTTAGGATCAACCACAGCTTTCTCATAAGAGAAGTCACCAAAAGCATTGGCTTTACCTGTTGGTGCGCCATCTATTGTGACAGTACTGGCTAAGCTATTGCCGTTGAGATCAACATAATGAACCTTAACTGGTGTGTTTTCTGAGGCTATAGAACTAATGGGATAGTTTATCATTTTTTCCGCATCAGCAACTGTTGTTTCTTTGCTTACTTCAGGTTCTGTTGTGTTGGTTTCCTCAGCAGGTACTTTTTCTTCCTCTATAATTTCTTGTTGTTCTAGTAATGCTTCGCTTGTAGCTATCGTTGATTCCTCAGTTTCTGGAGTACTGAATGTTTCAGCCACTGCTGGAATATTGACAGTTGCTTGCATTATAATTGGGCTTCCTAAGATAAAAATAGAGGAACTGACAATAAGACGTGATAAAAGTTCTTGCTTCTTTGATTTTTTCATTACTCTTACCTCTTTCTATTTAAGTGAATGAAAACAGTCTAACTCTACAGATACAAACAAGTCCTCAACTGCCAGCGGCTGGTTGGTTATTCGTTGTCCTCATTCCTTATGCCTGTATTATCACTCGGTTTTTCATTGAAAAGGCGTCAATAAATGTCTTGGCAAAAACAAAATAAGTCCTGTTATACAAAATCCGTTATGCAAATAGAAATAAAAAGAAAGTAATTCTTTCTATGAAAAATGAGTAGAGAAATAATATAAATATACTTTCTAAGTATATTGAATTTTAGAAATTTGTGAACGCCTTATCAGATCCCTTATTTCCAAAATCGCTATTCTTGAATCACATTGCTTCACCACTACATTATCAAAAAAAGACTGCAACAGAAGAAGTTAAACTAACTTTCTCTTAACGATAAATGACTATTGTTTCCTTCGCATCTTGCGATTGAAAAACATCGTATGGAGAGAGTAGTTCTAGTTCTGTTGCAGTCATAAAAAAATGAATAGATTTCTAAAAAAATACATGGTTGACAAAAGTAATGCGGTCTTAATCTTCTGGCATTTTTTAGTAAACGAAAACGGTTATTCCTTCGACTCTTTTTCTTTGAGCAACTCATTCTGGAATTTTTCAACTGCTTCAATCAGTTCAAGCCAGCGATCCCCCGTTGGAAAACTATTCCATTTAAAAAATTGGACGTTGGGGTTTTGGTCAATAAAGGCTTGCCGATTGACGGGGTAATCTGTCACGACAAAATCGGGATTTTCGGAAACAAATGAAAGTGTGTAACCGAACCAGCGTTTCAATCGTTCCTTTTGTCTGATTTCTTGGATTTTTCCGAATTTTGATTCGTGAAAAATTCGAACCGTAGAACGATCAATTTTCGCTACCAGGGAAAGAAGCATACTATATTGAAAAAGCAAGCGATTGTTCGCTTCATACATGGTTGCAAAAATTGGTGATTGTTGCGCTAACGATGGATACATCTCCTGAACAAGCGGAAAAATCTTAGGAAAGACACGACGATAATCTTTGTCTGTTGTTGTTTTTCCAAAGGCATCGATCTTATTTTTCGATGCAAAAAGAAGCGAAACCGAATGAATATTCAAGGCATTCACCAACAGATAATCAATCTTGCTTTCAGAAACGAGAAAAACTTTCTGGGCGGTTTCCGTAAATAGCCTTGCTGCAGCGATGGCTTGAGGAGAAAAATGTTCCCCAATTGTTAACTGACTAGGAATCTCTTCAGGTAAGTACGTCGTCATGACAGAAAACATATAATACAAGAAGAGAAATTCTGTTTCTGGAAGCTCATTTAGAATCAAATTGTCTCTTAGCAATGGCTTGATGAGCTCTTCTTTAAATTCTTCAAAGGAAATCGTCAGATGCCTCATCTCCCTCATCTCTTGAGGAATCTCTTTTACAGGAAAGCCTCTTTTAAAACGATAAATACTCAATGCCAGCAATTGAACAAATTTCTCCTGATCAATCCCCCGATAAAAACTGGGATAACTTGTCAACTTTTTCTTCAATGTACTGACACTTTGTTTCGTCAATCCACTATAACGCGCGTTCGTTGCATCATAGATTTGCCAATACATGATGTGGAAAAAATGCCGAATGCGGTATTCTTCGCCCACAAAAAGCGGTTTTCTTTTTAGGTTCAATCGAATGTGATAATTTTCAAGAATCGTTTCTACTTCCTTTAGTTTTCTTTGAACCGTGCGATTGCTGACATAATGTTGTTGGGCGGTTTCTTCCAGCGACACATATTTATCACTGAAGAGTCTGTCTAAAATTTGAAATGGCATACTTTCTGCTAGCATGACCGAATAAAGCTTAGACAAAAGAAAATTGGGCGCAAAATAAAGCGTCATCTCTCTACCTTCATGCAACGCAATCTCAAAATAAGGATATGCCGTTTGCAAATCGAGTGCTCGCTCAAAAACTAAGACGATTCTTCGTTTTGATAAGTTAGTCTTTTCAGCAAGAATATTTAGTTTTTCACGCTCCACAGCCTGCTCAAAAAAATGCGCAAACAATTCATAAACATCTTGGTCTAATTTAGTTAAAAGAAATTTATACATACTAATACCTCTTAACTTTATTTTTAAGGTAATTATACTCCTTTCACGATCTATTTTCATTCAGTGTGTATTCATTGATTACTTATTTCATTTTATAAGAAGTTATCTCTGAAACTATCACCTTCTGAATCATTTAGGATAAGCAAAAGCATGGCTACAACTACTTAGAACTACGAGTTACTACGTCTGGAGAGCATTGCTCTTTCTAACAGCTAGTTTAAGACGACAAAACAGTCCAAACCGATATTTATCAAAAAATTATTTTATAATAATAAAAGTAAAAAATCGTATATTTTGCTACGATAAAAAGAGGTTCGGTTTTTAGGAGTATTTACAATCGAATAGTTAGGTAGCCTTTGAGCATTTCAACAATTCCAAAAGCTTCTACTTTCTATCAATTACGCTTATATAAAATTGAAAATTAGTACAGTCATTTTTAAAGTATCTTCGCCATAATCAATCTAACTTCTTACGATATTTAAAAAGAATGGGGGAAAGTTATTCATGCTTCGCTGAATGAACTGAAATCAATGAAAATATCAAAAAAAATAGTATGGTCAAGTGTTGCTAGTATTCTCGTTCTAATTTTAATAGGTCTCTCTGTCTTTTTCTCCCCTAGTAATAAAGCTAGGATCGTTATCTCAAATGACTTTGGAAAAATCACCGTTCCGTTGCGAATAAATAGAACCTATTTAACTCAAACAAACACTGTCTTCTATCAGCCTGAAATTCGCTCAGCAAAATCAGCTCTGGAGGAGGCGAATTTATTAGGAGAAAGTACACTTTCGATAAAAATCGGCGAGGAAGAAAAAGAAATTGTTTCTTATATTGATGCCAATGTTAAGAACTTCTCTCTAGAACTAAACGTGATAGACTATGACAAAACAACAGGAAAATTAGTCTTGACTATTGCCTATCGGGATGGCTTGAATGATGAATTCAAGAACGTAACATTCGAAAGATAACTGATAAAAATCTAATATTCTCGCTCATATTTAAATAGGGTTAAACAAAGAGTATCCAGAAAATAATCAATTCTGGATACTCTTTCCTCTCTATTAAATAGCTTTTAATTTTCAGTTTTTCTTTTTCGTCTCAAAATTACTACGAAAGAAATCAGAACAGTGATGACTCCCAAAAAGCCCATGATTCGTTGACCTGTAAGTTGTTCTCCTGTTGCAGGCAACTTATTTTTTGATTTGGTTTGTGTGTTTGTTTGCTTGCTGTTATTTCCTGAGCTATTCCCGTTCTCTTCTTTCGGCGTCTTGTTTTCTGATTCTGGTGTATCTTCTCCTGAATCTTCTCCCGGTTCATTCTCTTTATCAGCACTGTAAACATAAATAACTTCTTGGACGGCATCACTGAAGGTACCTTTTGCATTTTTAGGCGTCTTTGAAACCCGCCAGCCAGATATTTCTTTGGCGTTGCTTTCATAAGACAAGCCGACTTTTCCACTAAGGATCGTTGGTTCAGCTAATTGATTTCCTTCTTTATCTTCATACTTGACCGTCACTGGCGCTGCATCACTTCGCTCATAGACATAAACGACTTCTTGAGCTGTTTCGCTGTAAGTCCCGTTGGCGTTAATTGGTGTTTGAGAAACGTACCACCCATTAATTGCTTTAGCTTCACTTGTATAGGGCAAACCTACTTTGCCATTCATTACGGTTGGTGCTGCCAATTCATTGCCTTCTTTATCTTCGTATCTTACCGTCACTGGCGCTGCATCACTACGCTCATAGACATAAACGACTTCTTGCGCTGTTTCGCTGTAAGTCCCGTTGGCGTTAATTGGTGTTTGAGAAACGTACCACCCATTAATTGCTTTAGCTTCACTTGTATAGGGTAACCCCACTTTGCCATTCATTACGGTTGGTGCTGCCAATTCATTGCCTTCTTTATCTTCGTATCTTACCGTCACTGGCGCTGCATCGCTACGTTCATAGACATAAACGACTTCTTGCGCGACATCACTGAAGGTCCCTATCCTATCCCCTTGGATCTCTTTCAGTGTATAGCCTGAGATATCCTTTTCTTCCGTAGTAAAGGGGTCGCCTACATACCCTGATAAAGTGACATTTGGTGCAAGCGTCTGTCCGTTTTCGTCAAGATACTTGACCGTAACATCTTCTGCAGTATTCACATACTTCACAGGTACTTGATAATTCACTAAATATTGAATGGTACCTGTACTAGCAGCTCTCTCGGTGGATAAACGATTAGGAACAAGAGAAGTGATTGACAAATAGTCAACATTGGCGGGAATATTTTTAAATTGAATTCCTTCTTCAGTCAGTTCAAACCCATCATTTTCATATAAGGGAAAGATATAGCCATTTTTATCTATCCCCCGAATCGAATAAGAATACTTTTTGTTGGACAAAGAAGAGAGCAACGCATTTCCTTGGGTATCAACCATCATACGGTCTTTATAAAGAACATCAGATTGGCCATCTTTTACTAGCATTGGCTCTAATAGTATTTTCTCCTGAGTCATAATAGATAGTTGGGAATTTTGATGGTGTTCTGGAGATAGCTCTAACTTAGAAAAATCCGTCATGCTACTTGCATAGACCGTCAGATAATCTGTTACCCATCCACTAAGATGTTGACCAACCCCAATTAATTCTTGGGCTGTCAAATAGGCATCATAATTTCCTATGTGGATATTTGAAAAAGATCCTTTTGGAAGAATGTGTGCTAGTACATTAGGACGGGTAAACAATGTTGCATTTTCCGCCATAGTGATTTTGGGAACATTCGTAGCAATAATAGATGTCGTGTATAACGCTTGCAAGTTGCTAGCGTATTCTAAACCAGTAAAATCGACTACTGTGTCTTTGGCTAAAGAAGAAAAATCTAACTGTTTTAGATTCACCATATCTTCTTGAGTGATTGTATCAACTGTTTTGTTTAGCCCTTTAGCTACCTCATTTTGCAAATTCTTATCTGGCATCCAAGCGTCTAATGAAACGCTGCGATTAGATGCCTCTTTCATTTCCGCTGATGATTCAGTTGCCGAGCTAGCTGTGTCTTCACTTGGATCAGGGAGGTTTTTTTCTGTACTTTCCGTCGAGCCACTTTTCTCATCATCATTAACCACTTCTTGCGATTCTGAGTTACTTGTGGTGTCTCCATTGATTTCTTCTATACGAGAAGAATCGACTGTTTCAGTAGTCTCCTCCACTTTTTCTAATGTTCCTAATGTCGTTATTTCTTTGTTTGATGGAATGGTTTCCTGTTCCTCAGCCATAACTTGTGCCAAAGGTGCCAACACAGGTTGACTTAACAAGATCGCCAATGACAAATAACCCCAAAATTTCCTTTTCATAACATTCTCCTTTTATATTCGTTTAAATACGATACGCTTTCCTATCTTTCACCTATCGACAAACTTCCCCTTCTGATGATGGTGACGACTTGTTAATTACAACTTTTAGACACAGGATACCCCTGTTCATTTTGATAGTATTACATGGTTCATCATTCTGAACACGTCAACATTTGTATCAGAAATGACCAAACTTGTCAGGTTTTAACGAACAGGTTATTCAAGCAAACAGATCGTTCACTTCACCTGCTCCTTCATGCTCCAAGCTTGGCCTCAGTTAGCGTTATAATTACTGATTTACATTGTTTTTGAATTTACATAAAAAAAGAGACACATACATGCATCTCTTTGGGCAGCCCATTGTAAGTTCAGCCTATTATTGATTTTTTACTAGTTATCCCGATACTCGATCGTCAATCCTTTTAAAAAGTTGCGAGCATATTTGTCTAAACATGGCTTGTAATTGCGATGGCCTTCTTTGCGTAAAATGGCGCCTAATTCACCTTTTGAAACTTTGACTCCCGCTTGCTGGAAAATGTCCAGCATTTCATCTGTTGTTAGGGAAAGGGCGATTTTTATTTTCTTCAGCATCAAATTATTTACATTGCCATTGTTCAACTCTAAGACAGGTTCTGCAGCATCTGGCTTTGTTCCTCGTTGCGAGCGAATCAAACCATTTAAGAAACGCTCAAAGGCTTCATTGGTACATTCAATCTCATAGGTCTCAGGGTCTTTTTTCTTCAATAATTGTCTTACTTCTTCTTTTGTGAAAGAAGCGCCGCCAAGTTCAAAAATTTTCACCATATCGGTATCTTTGATATCCAAAGCATAGCGTAAACGCGTCAAGCGATCATTGTGATTCATTCTATACACCATCCATTTCTTAGGTTGATTATAACAAATAAAAATGCTTAAGAACCATCATTTTTGAATTCCTTTGCTTGGGATTGCTAGAAAATCAATTGCCCAACGCTTAGATATCACCAGTTTGCGTTCATGTGAATGTCACTTGTACTGATTCACGACACAATCAGTAACGACCAAAACAGTTTCTGTCGCCATCATCTGTCTTCTTCACTGTAACATGGTACATAGATTAGGAAAATCATTCGGGTATTTTCTACTGCCGATCATTACCGATGATAAAAGTAGGTCTGCTTTATCCTTCTTTCCTCATAAAGCAATCAAACACTGACGGAAGAAAAATGTATGATTTTCGCTTTTCAGGACAAAGGACTAGGAGGGGAAAAAATGACATTTGTGTTGATTCTATGTATAGGACTTGCCCTTGTGCTTAGTATCTATTCAACGAACAAAAGAAAAAAGAAATAAGCGAGTTTGATTTCTTTTAGGAAGGGCGTATTTTCGTCCTTTTTCATTTACTGCATAAAATACCCTGATTTTCAATCTTCTTTTAAAATGGGGCTTCTGTTAGGAAAAGCCGAGCATTGCCTCAATATGGATGACAGGATGCACGCTTGGTCATCGTTTCCTCATCTCTAAAAGGAACCTGCTTAAGTGTATTATTTTTCTAAACTCTTCTTATCCGCTATACTTAATTTAACGAGAAAATTTTTTGCTTAACAATAAAATAATCAAAAGCAAGGCAAGTGTTCTTGACCCTTTTGGTTGATTTTATTGTTTTATTTCGTGTAGCAAAAACAAAAAGGAGAGGAAAGAAATGAAGAAATACGGGAAATTTTTGGTGATGATTGGGATATCGACGGTGATTATGTTTTGTATGATGTATTTCAATGTCTACGCCCTCGATCATATCTTTTTCAGCCAAACCCGCCTGTTTATGGCACTTATGATGGGCGCGATGATGGCGATCATCATGCTGCTGTTTATGTGGAAGATGTATGACAACAAGAAAATGAATATCGGAATTTTAGTTGTCAGTGTTGTACTCTTTTTTGGTTCACTGTTTATGGTCAGAAGCCAAACCGCCGTGGGAGATACGGCCTGGATGAAAGCCATGATTCCCCATCATTCGATTGCGATTTTAACCAGTAAAAATGCCGATTTGTCTGATCCAAGAGTAAAAGAACTTGCAGAAAAAATCATTGACGCACAGGAAAAAGAAATCAAAGAAATGAAAGAATTGATCGAAGAGTTGGAAAACAAATAGCCAGTTTGTGTGCTCACTCAAAGTACCAGCAGATCAACTTTATCGCCACGGTTACGAAGCCCTTCAAGCAATGGCTGAAGGGCTTCTTTTTTATCGTCAGTTGCTTTCTTTCTACTGAAAAACCCTGACCATTATTGCATCCGTTCTTGTTTGACTTTCTTATCCACAACATGACGCTTGGCAAGCTCTTGGCGGATAGCCGCTAAATCAATCCCCATTTCTGCCATTAAAACCAATGTGTGGTACGCCAAATCAGCAATCTCATAAACGGTTTCTTGGCGGTCTTCCTTCATCGCCCCAATCACGACCTCGGTTGCTTCCTCGCCAATTTTTTTTAAGATTTTCTCACAGCCTTTTTCAAACAAGTAGCTGGTATAGCTGCCTTCTTGCGGCGTATCTTTACGACCTTTTATCAGCTCATACAACGCATCGATGGTCGGAGAGGATTCTGTACCATAAAGCACCTCTGTAAAGCAGCTTTCTGTGCCTGTATGGCAAGCAGGTCCGTCTTTTTTTACTTTGGCGACTAAGGCATCTTGATCGCAATCTGCGGTCAATGATACTAAATGCTGGTAATTGCCGCTGGTTTCTCCTTTGCGCCACAATTCTTGGCGACTGCGGGAATAAAAGGTCATCAATCGGTCCTTCAAGGTCAAGGTCAAACTTTCTTGGTTCATATAAGCCAAGGTCAAAACTTCATTCGTTTCCACATCCTGCACGATCACTGGAACCAATCCTTGTTCATCAAATCGTACTTGCACCATGTTATCCACTCCTTCTATTGCCTATCAAAACGCCAACGCTATACGATTCGTACGGGAATATCGACGGCCTGTAATTGTTTTTTCAGCTCTGGGATTTTCACCTCGCCATAGTGAAAAATCGAGGCCGCCAGCCCTGCTTCAATATTTGGCAATTGAAACAGCTCGATAAAATCGGCACTTTTGCCAGCACCACCCGATGCGACGATCGGTAATTTGGTGATTTCGCTGACAGCTTTCAGCAAGTCTAAATCAAACCCCTGCTTCACGCCATCGGTATCCATGCTGTTGATAACAAGTTCGCCAGCACCTAACTGCTCAGCCTGGTGAATCCACGCCAATGCTTCTAAGCCTGTATCTTCCCGGCCGCCTTTGGCAAACACATGCCAGTTCTCACCGACTCGGCGAACATCAACGGATAAAACAACGCACTGGCTGCCATAGCGTTTCGCGCCTTCTGCAATCAACTCTGGTCGGCGAAGCGCTCCCGAATTGACGCTGACTTTGTCGGCGCCACAGTTTAAGACTCGCTCAAAATCTGCTACTTGATTGATGCCACCGCCCACCGTCAAGGGGATAAACACTTCTGACGCCACGCGCTGCAAAATGTCCGTGAATAAGCCGCGTTCTTCTGCAGAAGCAGTAATGTCATAAAAAACCAGCTCATCGGCGCCTTGTTCATTGTAAAAGCGCGCCAAAGTCACTGGATCATTAACATCTTTTAAGCCAGCAAAATTGACCCCTTTCACGACTCGCCCATCTCGCACATCAAGGCAAGGAATGATTCGTTTGGCGATCATGCTTCTGCCTCCCCTGCTGCTAAGACATCCGCCAATTGGAGACTGCCGTTATATAAGGATTTCCCGACGATCACGCCAGAGATGCCCAACTGTTTTAATCCTTTGATATCTGCCAATGAAGCCACGCCGCCAGAAGCCACGATGTCGCAATCCAATTGATTGAGTTTTTCGTATAAGGGCAGATTGATGCCTTCTCCTGTACCGTCACGCGAGATTTCGGTAAAGATGATCGTTTGCGCTCCCCATTCCACCAATTGTTGGCAAAAAGTAAACGCGTCTGTTGCCGTTTTCTCGAGCCAGCCTTCCACGGCCACTTTTTCTTCCTTGGCATCGACCCCAATGGCGATCTTGTTGCCGTATTTCTTGAGCATCGCTTTTGTGAATGCTGGGTCTTTCTGGGCAATCGTGCCGAGGATCACCCGATGAACGCCTGCTGCCAAACAATGCTGGATCGTTTCTTCCTCACGAATCCCGCCGCCAACTTCGACAAACAGATTGGTTTGCTGGACGATTTTTTTTGCGACATCAAAGTAATGGAGTTTGCCAGCTTTGGCACCATCTAAGTCGACGAGGTGCAGATAGTTGGCACCTTCTTCTTCAAATGAACGAGCAAATGCCACTGGATCATCCCCAAACACTTCTTTTTGCTCATAGTCTCCTTGGTACAAACGGACCACTTTTTGATCTAACAGATCAATTGCTGGAAAAATTTTCATAGCGGCACCTCCGTAAATGCTTTTAAAATCTTCAACCCGACAGCCCCACTTTTTTCTGGGTGAAACTGAGTGCCGAAGACATTGTCTTTTTGCACGATACCGGGAATTGCTAGACCATAGTCACTGTCTGCTATGACATACTCTTGGCAATCAGTAGCAAAATAACTGTGGACATAGTAGACAAAATCTTGTTCCCCTAGCCCGCTGACTAGAGGACTTTCCTTTCTGACAGTCAGCCGATTCCAACCAATCTGCGGCACTTTTAGATTCAGTTTGGCTTCTTCAAAGGCGCTTTGCATGGAAACGATCCGTCCTGGAATCAAACCGAGCCCCACATGTGTGCCAAACTCCTCACTACTATCAAACAACAGCTGCATCCCTAAACAAATGCCTAAAAAGGGTTTGCCAGCTGCTGCCAATTCTTGGATCGGTTCGATCAGCGACAACTCTGCCAACTTTTGGCGGGCATCGCCAAAAGCGCCTACGCCGGGTAAAAGAATGCGGTCGGCAGCTTTTAATTCTGCTAGTGAACGCGTGATTCGGCAGTCAACCCCCAAATAATCCAGCGAACGAGACAAGCTGAACAAATTGCCGACCCCATAGTCGATGATTGCTAACATAATACGCCCCTTTCCTTATCTCATCCATCTGTGTGGAAGATACGTAATCATTTTTCCCTCATGAATCACTGGATCGTCCCTTTGGTTGAAGGGATCTCATCTGGGGCTGCTTGATTGATCGCTACTGCTTCACCTAAGGCACGCCCAAAGCCTTTAAAACAAGCTTCCACAATGTGGTGGCTGTTTTTCCCAGCGATTTGATGGAAATGGATCGTAGCACCTAATTCACGGGCAAAAGCAATGAAAAATTCTTCAACCAATTCCGTATCAAACTGCTGCCCGATTTTTTCGCTCGGTATCGCCAACTCTACGACTGCCATGCCACGACCGCTGATATCGATCGCTGTCATGACTAAGGCTTCGTCCATCGGCAGCAGCATACTGCCATAGCGTTTGATGCCTCGTCGCTCCCCAAGACTTTCTGAAAACGCTCGGCCAATGGCGATGGCAACGTCTTCTGTTGTGTGATGGGCATCTACTTCTGTATCACCATCACAGACCAACGTCAAATCAAAGCGACCGTGGCGGACAAATAATTCCAGCATGTGGTCTAAAAACCTCACACCAGTCTTGATTGATTGCTGACCAGTACCATCGATCGTCAACTGCAGGTGGATCTTGGTTTCAGTCGTATTGCGGGTAACTTCTGCTTTTCTCATTCCTTCACCTCTTCTATGATCGTTGTTAACACCGTCATCAATCGTTCCATCTGATCCTTCGTTCCTACCGTGATCCGTAAATACTCTTTGATGCGGGGCTGATTAAACCAGCGGACGAAGATTTTCTGCTCTTTCAGTGCCTGATACAACTCTTCACCAGCAATCGCAGGGTGCCTTGCAAACAAAAAATTTCCTTGGCTGTCGGTCTGCTCAAAGCCGAGCTTCGCTAGGGCTTGCTTGCTCCACTCACGCACGTGGATCGTTGCTTGGATCTTCTCATCGACATACGCTTGTTCCTGCAAAACGGCTGCACCTGCGGCTTGGGTCAAACTATTGACATTGTAAGGATTCAAGCTAAATTTCAACCGATTCAAGTCTTGGATCAGTCTTTCATTGGCAACCGCAAAGCCCAGACGTGCCCCTGCCAGCTGCCGAGATTTCGAAAACGTTCCGACAACCAAGAGATTTGGGTATTGATCGATCAAAGAAACCATTGAAGTGCCGCCAAAATCGATATAGGCCTCGTCGACAATCACTAAGCGATCGGGATGCCGTTTTAGAAAGGCACAAATTTCGCTTTGTTCTTGATAAATCCCAGTCGGCGCATTGGGATTGGCAAAAATAACGGTCCCTTTGAGCGAATCGTAGTCCGTTAACGCAATCGAGAAATCTTCTTGCAGCGGAACAACGGTGGCAGCGACTTGGTACAAGGCACTATACACTTGATAAAACCCATAGGTCACATCGGGAAAGGCGATGCCGTTTTCCGTGAAGCCTTGAAAGAGATAGGACAAGACTTCGTCACTGCCATTACCGAGAAACAGCTGGGCTGGTGTAACGCCAAGATAAGCAGCCAGAGGGGTTGTCACCACTTCAGCAGCAATATCCGAGTAACGATTCAGCTTGTGGGCGGCATCGGCAACCGCTGCTTGAACACTTGGTGCTGGCGGATAAGGACTTTCATTGGTGTTCAGTTTAATAACGGCTTGCTCGTCTACTTGTTCCCCTGGTGTATAAGGAGTCAGCTTGTGATACTTTTGATGTAAAAAGGTCATTTTTCTCCCTCTCTTCGTACATTGATCGAACGGGCATGGCCGATCAAGTCTTCGGTTTCTGCGAACAATGCTACGGCTGGACCAGCCGCCTTCATGGCTGCTTCTGGGTAATACAAGTAGCTGCTTTTCTTAATAAAATCATCCACTGATAACGGTGAGTAAAAACGGGCGGTCCCTTCTGTTGGTAGGGTATGATTTGGTCCAGCAAAATAATCTCCCAGCACTTCTGGTGTATGATGTCCTAAAAAGACACTGCCCGCATTTTCTACTTGTCCCAACAAAGCAAAAGGATCTGCCACTGCTAATTCAAGATGTTCTGGGGCGATTTGATTGGCAATGGTAAGTGCTTCGGTCAAATCTTTGACTAGGATCAGCTTTCCGCTAGATTCAAGCGCCGCAGCAGCAATGTCTTTGCGGGGCAGTTGCTTCAGCTGCAAGTCAAGCTCTACTTGGACTTGTTCAATCAAGGTTGCTTCTGTTGTGACTAAGATGGCTTGCGCTAAGATATCATGCTCGGCTTGTGCCAAAAGATCTGCTGCCAGCCAACGAGGATTTGCGCTGGCATCGGCGATGATCAGCACATCGCTGGGCCCTGCGATCATATCGATATCAACTTCGCCGTACACCATTTTTTTCGCTGTGGCGACATAAATATTTCCTGGTCCCACGATTTTGTCGACTTTGGGAATCGTTTCTGTCCCATAAGCCAATGCCGCTACGCCATGGGCACCACCGACTTTGTAGATTTCATCCACTCCAGCAACGGAAGCTGCCGCTAAGATAGCAGCTGGAACTTTTCCTTGGCTGTCCGTCGGTGTGATCATAACGATTTTTTTGACCCCGGCGATTTTTGCGGGCAGGACATCCATCAAAACCGTACTAGGATAAGCTGCTGTGCCGCCAGGAACGTAGACCCCGACTTTTGCTAGTGGCAAGACCCGCTGTCCCATCACAACGCCATTTTCCTTCGTCAAGACAAAGCCTTGCTGGACTTGCTTTTGATGAAATGTCAAAATGTTTTCTTTCGCCTGTTCCATCACCTCAAGCAGCTCAGGGGAGACGGCTTGGACAGCCGTTTCAACCTCCTCAAGACTGACGGTTAAGGAAGACAAGGTCACTTGATCGATTTCTTCAATTAATTGAAACAACGCCTGATCTCCTTGCTGCTGAACACGGGCAATGATTTGGGCGACAACGGTTGAAACATCCTTCGTTTCCGACTGTTTCCTTGCCACAATCGTTTCGATCGTATCTTTTTGGGTCGAAAAAATTCTCATAATTGCTCCCTCACCTTCTCAATCACTGTTTGAATGCGTTCTTGCTTGAAACGCCACGTGGCGTGGTTGATCACTAAACGCGCTGAAGACGGCGCGATGTCTTGGATCGCTTCTAGATCATTTTCTTTTAGTGTCGTCCCCGTTTCGACGATGTCAACGATCACATCGGAGAGACCTAACAAAGGAGCCAATTCAATCGATCCATGCAGTTGGATCAATTCCACCGAGCGACCTAACCCTTGATAAAACTGGCGGGTGATCTGCGGATATTTTGTGGAGACCCGCAGCGGGCGGGAGAAATCGTCCTCGAAATCCGTACGCGCTGCTACTGCCAAACGGCAGACCCCCATATGCAAATCAAGAAATTCGATGACTTCTGCCTTGCTTTCCATTAAAATATCTTTGCCTACGACACCGATATCCGCCACTCCGTGCTCCACATAGATCGCCACATCGCTCGGCTTGACTAAGAAAAAGCGCAGCTTGTTTTCTTCATCACAAAAAATTAGTTGGCGATTGTCTTTGAAGACACCTTGCGCAGCGACTCCAGCTTTCGTGAATAAATCGTATACGGCATCCCCCATGCGGCCTTTAGGTAGCGCAATGTTCAAATAGCCTGAACTTTCGTTGTCAGTCGGCACCTTTTGCCCTACATGGTTGAGCTTCATACCAAACCCGATCGCCCCTTGCTCTTTGCCTTGCCGACTCATCAAGCGATCATAACGGCCGCCATATAAAATCGTCTCTCTTGCTTCTTCGATGAATCCTTGAAACAGCAAGCCACTGTAATAATCGGCATCATTTAAAATTGAAAAATCCAGCCTTATCCGAATGGAGGCTGACAGTTGTTCTTTTTGCAATGCTTGGTACAGTTGTTTTAGTTCTGCTAAACCAGCTTGTGCTTGGGGATACTCTGCCAGCAGCTCTTTGGCCTTTTGATACTTGGTTTCAAAATCACCTGACAAACGTACCAGTTTCGCCAATTTTTCAGCTTCTGTTGCTGACAAGCCAGCTTTTTCAGTCAGTGCATCCATGCCATGAGAACTCTTGTCCCGCAGGCAGTGCAGTACCTTTTGTCGATCCGCTTCGGGGAAGCGTTGGCAGATGCCATCCAAAATCCCCATATGAGACAGATCCAAGGTCCCTTTTCCCACCTGAGCCAAACTTTCCCAAGCCAGTTTTACAACCTCCAGTTGATCTTCCCATGTGATTTGGTCAATGAGCTCCAAACCGATTTGATCGATCTTTTGGTATTCCCCTGCTTGACGATCCTGTCGATAGACATCCTCCACATAATACACTCTGCGCGCTTCTCCAGAAGGTGTATTTTTGGCAATCGACAAGGTGACATCAGGTTTTAGCGCCATCGTCCTGCCATCCGTGCCTGTAAACGTGATGATGGAAGAACCACGCAAGAACTGATCATTTTGCTGATAGTTGCGATACTCTTCAAAATTGTTCGAGTGATAAGGTGAAAAATGATGCTGCGTATACAATTTTCTTAATTTCAGTTCGACTTGTTCGGCTGGTTTCAATACATTCCATAACTCTTCCACACTTATCACTCCTATTTCATGCCACTGATTCGGCTTTCTCACTGTTAAAGGCTCGCTTTATCATCGATTCACCATCAGTTTTTCTAATAATACTAATGGTTTTGCCATAAATAAGCAATGGTATTTTTCGAAATATTCTGGAATTTTTAGTCGATTTCAAGAGTACATAGCGATGTCGTTTCTTTGTTGACGATTATTCCATCGAATCTGGAAGTCAGTTTTCCTTTCTTAATGAAGTAACTTAGTACTTGTGCATCCGCCATCACTTAGTTGCTCAACCATAAAAAAGTCCGAAATATACGACCATCTTGTTTCAGAAACTCGTTATCGATTACTCTATCTTTTGTACCGTACAAAGAATTGGCGCAAATGAAGCGATGATATGAAAATCACCCAAAACGTTCATTGTTGTACTTATCGCTTATATTACGGCACAAAAAGCACACAGCAGAAGAATCAGAGAAAACAGCTAAATAGTACATCCTCTATAGCTTAATAAGGAGAGAAAAGTAAATGAACAAACTTATAGGAAAACAAATCTCATGGAGCAACGCTTTACTAGGAACAGTCCTCGCAGGTATCGGTTTGGTCGGTCTTTTGTATGCCCCTGCCATCGTCAGCATCTTCTCATTATCGATTGCCAGCTATTGGGCATTACGGCTAGTTTACGGTAAAGAAGCAGTCAAGCAGCTCTTCGGAAAACCCATCGCACCAGTGAAGACGATCAGCAAGTATTTTCTTTTAAACATCCTGATCAGCTTTCTCGTTTCTCTTGTTTTGCAATACGGACTAAAGTGGGATCTTCACGGAAATCCAGTGAACGAAGGCTTTCAATGGTTGACTCTGCTAGTTATTCCAATCATGTTACTTGGAGAAGAACTCTTTTCCATCTTCTTTTTAGCGATCTTTTCTAGTAAATGTACCTTGCCAGTTGCCAGCATCCTTTCCGCGATCATCTTTG